>NZ_SCMP01000004.1 GCF_005502935.1 Pseudomonas sp. 2FG | reverse complement strand
GTACGGCACCCTGCCGCGCGGCGTGGATGTCGAGGCGCTGGTGGCGCGGGCGACTCCGCACCTGCTGTAAGTCACTTGGTGACCGCGAGCGGGGCGGATAACGCGGTGAGTTATCCGCCCCGCTCGATAAGCAGGCTTGCGGTCATGTCTTTTCTCGACGATGCAGGCAAGATAGAAATCTGCGTGATCAGACAGGAATGCCCACCGTGACCAGCACCACCGAAGCCTTTGTTGTCGCCCACACCGCTGAAGAGGCGGTAGACCGGCTCGCCGCCCTGCATGAGCGGGCCACCAACGGGCTAAGCCTGGCCCTCAAAAACTACCTGAAAGATCGCATCAAACCCGACGCCAGCCAGCACAGCCGGTTCCGTTATCCGGAACTGCGCCTGACCTACCTGTGCCAGGGTGAGGTGCCGACCACCGTGCGCGCCTACGCCAAGGTGCAGGTGCCGGGCACCTACAGCGTCACAGTCACTCATCCGGCGGCGTTTCGTAACTATCTGCTGGAGCAATTGCGCCCGCTGATGAGCGATTTCACCGTGCAGGTCGAAGTCGGCGTCAGCCAGCAGAACATTCCCTATCCCTACGTGGTGGAGCAAGGCGATGAGCTGGCCGGCTCCGGGGTGACGGCGGCGGAGTTGGCGCGGGTGTTCCCCAGCACCGACCTGTCGGCGGCCTCGGATGGCATCGCCGACGGCCTGTACGACTGGGAAAACATCGACCCCCTGCCGCTGGCGCTGTTCGATGCGGCGCGGGTGGACTTCTCCCTGCGCCGGCTGGTGCATTACACCGGTAGCGACTGGCGGCATGTGCAGCCGTGGATTTTGCTGACCAACTACCACCGCTACGTCGATCAGTTCATTCGCCACGGCCTGGCGCAGCTGCGCGACAATCCGCGTTATGTGCGCATGGTGCTGCCGGGCAACGTCATTATCGAGCGCGGCACCTCCGACGAGGATGCTCAGGCGGTGGCCGACGCGGTGGTCTGGCACCGCTACCAGATGCCGGCCTACCACCTGATCGCCACCGACGGGCATGGCGTGACCCTGGTCAATATCGGCGTCGGCCCGTCCAACGCGAAGAACATCACCGACCATTTGGCCGTGCTGCGCCCGCACTGCTGGCTGATGATCGGCCACTGCGGCGGCCTGCGCCAATCGCAGACCATCGGTGACTACGTGTTGGCCCACGCCTATATGCGCCGCGACGGCATCCTCGATCGGGTGGTGCCGCCGAACATCCCGATTCCGGCCCTGGCCGAGGTGCAGATGGCCTTGCAGGAAGCCGCGGCGACCATCACCGGCGAGCGTGGCGAGGCGCTGAAACGGCGCCTGCGCACCGGCACCGTGCTGACCTACGACGACCGCAACTGGGAGCTGCGCTGGGCCCAGGAGCGGCCGTTGATCAACCTGGCGCGGGCGGTGGCGGTGGACATGGAGAGCGGCACCATCGCCGCCCAGGGTTATCGCCTGCGGGTGCCCTACGGGACCCTGTTGTGCGTGTCGGACAAGCCGCTGCACAGCGAGATCAAACTGCCCGGCGCGGCCGGGGCCTTCTATGAACGTGCGGTGACCCAACATTTGCATATCGGCATCGCCGCCCTGGAGCTGCTGCGTAACCAGCTCAACTCGCTGCACTCGCGCAAGCTGCGCAGCTTCGACGAGCCGCCGTTTCGCTAATCGAGGTGTAGCGGCGGCACCCGCCACTGCTCGCCGGGCGTCGGCACCCGGAAGCTGCTGGGGTCTACTTGTCGTTCGGCCAGCGCCTTGGCCAAGTCGGCCGGCGGGGCGAACTGGCCTTCGTCGGTCAAGTTGAAGGTGCCGAAGTGGATGGCCATGCTGTTCTGCGCGGCCAACTGCCGGTGAGCCTGCACCGCGTCATCTGGGTTCATGTGATGGTCGCGCATAAACCAGCGCGGGGCGTAGGCACCAATCGGCAGCGCGGCGAAACGCAAGGGGCCGAAGCGCTCATGAATCAGCTGAAATTCCGGGCCGAGGCCACTGTCACCGGGGAATAACAGCGGCCCGTGCGCCGATTGCAGGACGAAGCCCAGCCACAGCGTCCGGTTGGTATCGGCGCGCGTGCGCGCCGACCAGTGCTGCACCGGCACTGCATGCAGCGTCAGCTCGGGGTTCAGGGGTAGCGACTGCCACCAATCCACTTCGACCACCTCGGTGAAACCGGTTTGGCGGATCAGCCCGCCATTGCCCAGGCCGCTCACCACCTTGGCGCCGGGGAAGCGTTTGGCCAACTGGCGCAGGCTCTGCAGATCCAGGTGGTCGTAATGGTTGTGGCTGACCAGAATCAGATCGATCGGCGGCAACTGATCCAGGCTCAGCCCCGGCGGGTGGTGGCGCTTGGGCCCGATAAAGCTGAACGGGCTGACCCGCTTGGACCAGACCGGGTCGGTGAGGATGTTCAGCCCGTGCTGCTGGATCAGCAAGGTGGCGTGGTTGATATAGGTGACGTGCAACTCCGCGCCGGTTACCCGTTCCTGCACCGCGGGCGGCACGGCGGGTCCGGGTTGCTCGATCCACTTGGTCCGCGGGCTGTTGAGTTGCCACTTCATAAAGCTGGCAAAGCTTTTATGCGGCGTGGGTTCGAGGTTGTGAAAGCGTGCGCCGTCGAAGTGCTCGGACGCCGGGCCTCGATAGGGACTGCCGTCGCGGCCGAGCAGCGTCAGCAGGTTGAGCAACCAAGTCGGGCGCAAGGGACGGGGCATGGCGGCTTTACTCTTGCCGTGAGGATGCTGCTCAACCTAGCATGGCCGCTCACTTTTGCCTGTGCCCCGACACCTTTTGTAATCATGCCCCGTCCACCGCGTTCCGCCCCTCGTCATCCTGCCGCGAAACCCCAGGGCAAGCCCGCCGCCCCACGCCGAGTGGCCAAGGCGCCGCCGGCCGAGCCGCAGCTGATCCTGTTCAACAAGCCCTTCGATGTGCTGACCCAGTTCAGTGACGGCGAAGGCCGCGCGACGCTGAAGGATTTCATCCCGCTGCCCGGCATCTACCCGGCCGGGCGCCTGGATCGCGACAGCGAGGGTCTGTTGCTGCTGACCAATGACGGCCAATTGCAGGCGCGCATCGCCGACCCCAAGCACAAGCTGGCCAAGACTTACTGGGTGCAGGTCGAGGGCGAGCCGACGGCGGAGCAGCTACAACGCCTGCGTGACGGAGTCGAACTGAACGATGGCCCGACCCTGCCGGCCGAAGCCCGGCAGTTGGCTGAGCCGCAACTGTGGGCGCGTAACCCGCCGGTGCGCTTTCGCAAAAGCGTGCCGACCGCCTGGCTGGAACTGGTGATCCGTGAGGGGCGCAACCGCCAGGTGCGGCGTATGACGGCGGCAGTCGGCCTGCCAACTTTGCGCCTGGTGCGGGTGCGTATCGGCCCCTGGAGCCTGGATGGCCTGGGCTTGGGTGAGTGGAAGGCGGTACCGGCGAAGCTCGATTGAGGCGGCCGAGGTAGGCTGGGTAGCGCGTAGCGACAAAACGGCAGGAAAGCCGTTTTGCACAGCTTTAGCTGCCCGTAGGGCGAGGTGCATGGATGCACCTCATGAAACCCAGCTAATCGGGGGCTGGGTTTTGTCCTGTGGACTCTACCCAGCCAGGCTCTCAGAAAGTCAGAAGCCCTCGAGGCCACCGATCACCACGGTCTTGATCACAAAGCCGAGCACCCCGAGGCCCAGGGCGAGAAACAAAATCATGCTGCCGTAGCGGCCGGCTTTGGACTTCTTCGCCAGATCCCAGACGATAAACGCCATAAAGGCCACCAGGCCGCCGACCAGGATGATCATCATCCACTCTTCAAACATTTCCGGTTCCATCGCGACCTCCAGCAAAATGGATAGACAACGCCAGCCTCTGGGGCTGGCAACGGCGGGGCGGGCGCTCAGGCATCTGGGTGATGGCTGGCTGTTGTTGTATGAGCCTCGGCTCTTATGGCGGAGCCACGCGGGGGTAGAGCAAAACGGCGGCAATTATACGCGATGCTGCCCCGCCGTCGCCGGGGCTTCGTCGGCCTGCGCGCTTACGTCACAGGGCCTCGGCTTGGTTAGTTGCGCAAGTGCTGCAGCGGCAACTGGGTGCTGGAAATCACCTGGTTGAGGACAAAGCTCGAGCGCACGCTGGAGACCCCCTCGATGCGGGTCAGTTGGCCGAGCAGGAATTTCTGATAGTGATCCATATCCGGCACCACCACCTTGAGTTGGTAATCCGCATCCATCCCGGTCACCAGGCTGCATTCGAGCACTTCCGGGCACTGGTTGATCACCGACTCGAAATGCTCGAAACGCTCCGGCGTGTGCCTATCCATGCCGATATGCACGTAGGCGGTGAGCGTCAGGCCGAGCTTCTTGCGATCCAGCAGCGCCACCTGGCGGAGGATATAGCCGTCGTCCTCCAGTTGCTTGACCCGTCGCGAACAGGGTGAGGGCGAGAGGCCGATGCGTTCGGCCAGCTCCTGGTTGGAGATGCGTGCGTCGCGTTGCAATTCAGCCAAGATATTGAGGTCATAACGATCAAGTTTGTTCATGGCGGCCACTCTCCTGTCATTGATTGCGACATATAGTGCTTTGCTGGTGAAAGATTGCGCGAGCATGCATGTATTGAGCAATCTTAGCAATCCGCTGCTGCACCAATAGGCCTAAGCTTTACCTCAGTTAAATGACCCGGACATAAGAGTCCACCCGGCTCGCCCAATCAGGCGCGTCGACGCCGCCGATCCCACCGGGTCGCCACGGCCACCGGGTCCGCACTGCCCAACCAGGCGGGCGAGAAAAGCGGCAAGAGCTTTGCCGGGAACGTAGAAAAAGAAAAAGGGAGGTCAGCTGACCTCCCTTTTTCTTTTTTCTACTACAAGTCCTGATTTGCCTTAACGGCCTAAGATTGCCCTTATCCTGCATGGGGCGGGATAAGGGCGCTTTAGAAGGCCTTAGTTAAGCAATCAGATCGGTCGCGCCTAGTGTCGTCACCCCTATCAGCTGGATTTCAAACTCGGCCGTCGCGTCAGCATCATTGCTGCCGTACAAGATGCCATTGGCAAAGCGCACCTGGCCGGTGGCGTCGGTTGCGCTGAACGCTGTCGTGCCAATGAAGGTGAAGGCCTGGTCCCCGGTGGTTACCAGGTTGGCATCCAGTGTCGACAGGTCGATCTTGTCCGCCTCTGCTGTTTTGAAGTCGTTGATGACATCGCGCAGGGTGCTCACGCCCATCTCGCTGAATGCGTTGAAGTCGAAACGGTCGGCGCCGCTGCCGCCGGTGAGCTTGTCGAGGCCGATGCCGCCCGTCAGCACGTTAGCGGCCGAGTTGCCGATGATCGTGTTGTTAAGGCCGTTACCGGTGCCATTGCTGGCTGCAGCGCCAGTTAGCGTCAGGTTCTCCAGGTTGCCGCCGAGGGTCCAGCTGACCGAGGACTGAACCGTGTCGATTTCAGTGGTCACGGCGCTGGTTTCGCTGATCACGTCGGCGGCGTTGTCGACCACGTAGGTGTCATTGCCCAGGCCGCCGATCAGGGTGTCGATGCCGGTGCCACCATTCAGGACGTTGGCCGCACTGTTGCCGGTCAGGGTGTTGGCCAGCGTGTTGCCGGTGCCATTGATAACGGCGGCACCGGTGAGTGTCAGCTTCTCCAGGTTGGCGCCGAGGGTCCAGTTCACCGAGGACGATACGCTATCGATCTCGGTGGTCAGGGTGCTGGTTTCGCTGATCACGTCGGCGGCGTTGTCGACGACATAGGTGTCGTTGCCCAGGCCGCCGATCAGGGTGTCGATGCCGGTGCCACCACTCAGGACGTTGGCCGCGCTGTTGCCGGTCAGGGTATTGGCCAGCGTGTTGCCAGTGCCGTTGATAACGGCGGCACCGGTCAGCATCAGATTTTCCAGGTTGGCGCCAAGGGTAAAGGTCGCCGACGATTGCACGCTGTCAATCTCGGTGGTCAGGGCGCTGGTTTCGCTGATCACGTCGGCGGTGTTGTCGACGACATAGGTGTCATTGCCCAGACCGCCGATCAGGGTGTCGATGCCGGCGCCACCATTCAAGACGTTGGCCGCGCTGTTGCCGGTCAGGGTATTGGCCAGCGTGTTGCCGGTGCCGTTGATAACGGCGGCACCGGTCAGCGTCAGCTTCTCCAGGTTGGCGCCGAGGGTCCAGTTCACCGAGGACGATACGCTATCGATCTCGGTGGTCAGGGTGCTGGTTTCGCTGATCAGGTCGCTGATGCTGTCGACAATATAGGTGTCGTTGCCCAGGCCGCCGATCAGGGTGTCGTTGCCGGTGCCCCCATTCAGGACGTTGGCTGCGCTGTTGCCGGTCAGGGTATTGGCCAGCGTGTTGCCGGTGCCGTTGATGGCACTGGCGCCGGTCAGGGTCAGCTTCTCCAGGTTGGCGCCGAGAGACCAGCTGAGCGACGATTGCACGCTGTCAATCTCGGTGGTCAGGGTGCTGGTTTCGCTGATCACGTCGGCGGCGTTGTCGACGACATAGGTGTCATTGCCCAGGCCGCCGATCAGGGTGTCGATGCCGGTGCCGCCGTTCAGGACGTTGGCCGCGCTGTTGCCGGTCAGGGTATTGGCCAGCGTGTTGCCGGTGCCGTTGATAGCGGCGGCGCCGGTTAGCGTCAGATTCTCCACATAGGCGCCAAGGGTAAAGGTCGCCGACGATTGCACGCTGTCAATCTCGGTAGTCAGGGCGCTGGTTTCGCTGATCACGTCGGCGGTGTTGTCGACGACATAGGTGTCATTGCCCAGACCGCCGATCAGGGTGTCGATGCCGGCGCCACCATCCAGGACGTTGGCCGCGCTGTTGCCGGTCAGGGTATTGGCCAGCGTGTTGCCGGTGCCGTTGATAACGGCGGCACCGGTCAGCGTCAGCTTCTCCAGGTTGGCGCCGAGGGTCCAGTTCACCGAGGACGATACGCTATCAATCTCGGTGCTCAGGCTGCTGGTTTCGCTGATCAGGTCGCTGATGCTGTCGACCACGTAGGTATCGTTGCCCAGGCCGCCGATCAGGGAGTCGTTGCCGGTGCCCCCATCCAGGACGTTGGCTGCGCTGTTGCCGGTCAGGGTATTGGCCAGCGTGTTACCGGTGCCGTTGATAACGGCGGCACCGGTCAGCGTCAGATTTTCCAGGTTGCTGCCCAGGGTCCAGGCCCGTGCCGATTGCACCGTGTCGGTACCCTCATTGAGGGCCTCGGTGACGACGTCGAGGGTGCTGTCGACGACATAGGTGTCATTGCCCAGGCCGCCGATCAGGGTGTCGTTACCGGTGCCGCCGTCCAGAGTGTTGGCGGCAGTATTGCCGGTCAGGGTGTTGTCCAGCGTGTTGCCGGTGCCGTTGATCGCACTGGCGCCGGTCAGCGTCAGGCTCTCCACGTTGGCGCTAAGGGTAAAGGTCGCCGAGGATTGAACCGAGTCGGTGCCTGCGGACGCGGCCTCGGTGACGACGTCGAGTGTGCTGTCGACAATGTAGATATCGTTGCCGGCGCCGCCGATCAGGGTGTCGTCACCGGTGCCGCCGTCCAGGGTGTTGGCGGCAGTATTGCCGGTCAGGGTATTGGCCAGCGCGTTGCCGGTGCCGTTGATCGCACTGGCGCCGGTCAGGGTCAGATTTTCCAGGTTGCTGCCCAGGGTCCAGGTCAGTGCCGATTGCACCGTGTCGGTCCCCTCATTGAGGGCCTCGGTGACGACGTCGAGGGTGCTGTCGACGACATAGGTGTCATTGCCCAGGCCGCCGATCAGGGTGTCGTTGCCTATGCCACCGTTCAGCGTGTTGGCCGCGCTGTTGCCGGTCAGGGTGTTGTCCAGCGTGTTGCCGGAGCCGTTGATAGCAGCGACGCCGGTCAGGGTCAGATTTTCCAGATTGCTGCCCAGGGCCAAGGTCACCGAGGATTGAACAGTGTCGGTACCCTCGTTGAGGGCTTCGGTGGCTAGGTCGCTGACGTTATCGACTACATAGGTGTCGTTGCCGGCGCCGCCGATTAGGCTATCGGCGCCGCTGCCACCATCCAGCAGGTTGGCCGCGCCGTTACCGGTCAAGGTATTGGCCAGGGTGTTGCCGGTGCCGTTGATGGCATTGCTGCCGGTCAGCGTTAGCTTCTCGACGTTGGCGCCGAGGGTGTAAGTGAGCGAGGATCGAACGGTGTCGGTACCCTCGGCGCTAGCCTCGGTGATCACATCGCCCAGGTCGTCGACCACGTAGGTATCGTCACCAAGGCCGCCGGTGAGGGTGTCGGCACCGGCTGCGCCATCCAGGGTGTCATTGCCGGCGTTGCCAATCAAGGCGTTGGCGTTGGCGTTGCCGGTCAGGACGTTGGCCAGGGTGTTGCCGGTGCCGCTGATGGCCGCACCTGTCAGGGTGAGATTCTCAACGTTGTTGCCGAGGGTCCAGTTTACCGAGGCGGTTACGCTGTCGAGTTCGGTGCTGAGGCTGCTTGTCTCGGTGACTACGTCACTGGTGCTGTCGACGATATAAGTATCGTTGCCGGTGCCGCCAATCATGGAGTCGTTACCGGCGCCGCCATCCAACACGTTGGCCGCGCTGTTGCCGGTCAGAACGTTGTCCGCCGTGTTGCCGGTGCCGTTGATAACGGTGGCGCCGGTCAGGGTCAGATTCTCCAGGTTGCTGCTGTCCAAGGTATAGGTCAGCGAGGACTGCACAGTGTCCGTGCCCTCACCACTGAGTTCGGTGATCACATCGCTAGCGCTGTCGACCACGTAGGTGTCGTCACCCGTGCCGCCGGTGAGGGTGTCATTACCGGCGCCGCCGTTCAGGGTGTCGTTGCCGGCGCCGCCGCTCAGGCTGTTGGCGCTGGCATTGCCGGTCAGAACGTTGTTCAGCGTGTTGCCGGTGCCGCTGATGGCGGTGCCGGTCAGCGTGAGGTTTTCGAGGTTGCTACCGAGGGTCCAGTCCAGCGATGCGCTGACGGTATCGGTACCTTGGGAGCTAAGCTCGGTGACCACGTCGCCAATGCTGTCGACCAAGTAGGTGTCGTTGCTTGCGCCGCCGATCAGGGTGTCATCGCCAGCGCCGCCGTCCAAGATGTTGGCGTTGGTATTGCCGGTCAACACGTTATTCAGTGTGTTACCGGTGCCATTGGCAGCACCGCTGCCCGTTAGGGTCAGGTTCTCGAGATTGTCACCCAGGGTCCAGGTTATCGAGGTTTGCACGGTGTCGGTGCCCTGATCACTGAGTTCAGTGACCACGTCGAGGACGTTGTCGACCACGTAGGTGTCATTGCCCAGGCCACCGATCAGGGTGTCGTCGCCGAGGCCACCGTTGAGCAGGTTGTTAGACGCGTTGCCGGTGATCAGGTTGTTAAGTTCGTTGCCGAAGCCGTTGATGGCCGTGCCGGTCAGCGTGAGGTTTTCCTGGTGGTCGCCGAGGATCCAGTTCACCGACGACTGGACGCTATCGGTGCCTTCGTCGAAGGACTCGATGATTTGGTCGTCGAGGCTGTCGACCACATAGCTGTCGTCGCCAAGACCGCCGCTCAGGCTGTCGTCGCCCGCGCCACCGTCCAGCGCGTCGTTGCCGGCCTCGCCAAACAGTACATCGTTGCCGAGCAGGCCATTCAGGCTGTCATCGCCAGCGCCGCCATAGATGGTGTCGGTGCCTTCCGCATCGATTAGGTCGCCATTGAGTGTGTCGTTGCCTGAGGTGCCGGTGATAGTCTCGTCATCGGGGACCCCTGTGACATCGAGCGTCAGGCTGTACGCCGCCGCTGAAAACTCAGTGCCATCGGATACCTTGAAGCCAAAGCCGGTCAGGCCGTTGCCATAGGTATTGCTGGCCGGGAGGTAGACGAGCAGACCAGCGTCTAAGTCAGCCAGGCTAATGACCTGGTTGAGCGTGACGTCAACGCCGTTTAGCTTCAGGGTTCCTGCCGTTGGCAGGGTGGTGATTTGGATCTCTTGCAGAGTTTCTAAATCGGCGTCGGTGAAGGGAAAGTCAGCGCTCGCAATGACTCTTGCGGTGTCTTCGGTTACCCCGGTAAGGGTGACGTTGTCGGATGTAGGGGCTGCGTTAGGCATCTAATTAATCCTTGGCCGTCCGGCCGCAAGTAGTGAGCTTCTGAAGGGTGCTGCTAATGGTGGTGGCAACAGTAGAATGTTCGGGCTGTTTCGGCAAGATGCCGATGTACGGCCGTTCCTGGTTCGGTTCACGTTTAGTGCATTCAGATGAATACCTAGACGAAGTACGGCATGTTTAGGTGGTTTTTTGTCGTTTTTTCTAGATGAGATAAGAGGCGATGCTAATACTTGATTTTATTGAAAAATGTTCGATAAGAAGGGCGCTGTTTGTACAATAAATAATCATCGCCCTGAGGCCGGCGTGTTGCGATCAACGCGGCTTCGCACCGGGGCTCAGTACCATAAGAGCCCATAAGTTCTGTCAGCGACAAGCTGCACTGGAACTGGATCTTGTTCATTGCCATCGCTGCAATCCGCCATAAGACCGGCTCAAATAACTACATATGTGCAGAGTTATTCAGGCTGGCGGAGTCTGAGCTTCATTGCTAAGCAGGATCTAATAGACTCATTGGATGGTGGCGATACGGGGCAATGCGTGGCGACTAGGCTAGTGGTCCTGAGCTCATACCTTTACCACGCCCTCAACAAGTGTTTACTTTTTGCACAGTGCGAGTTTTTGGCATAACGCCAAGCGCGCGGACTAGAGTAGTCCACCCTCCAATTCAGTAACCTCCAGCCGAGAATCCCCAACTGCAGGAAGAAGCCGGAGAAGCGCAGTCAGACGAACAGCGGCGCAGTGCTGAGCATATGCATAGTGGATTGAAAAATCCGCGTACTGGGCAGGAAGGGGGCAAGCGGGTCGGTAGCCGGCGCCTGCCCGGTCACCAGGCTGCATTCGAGCACTTCCGGGCATTGGTTGATCACCGACTCGAAATGCTCGAAACGCTCCGGCGTGTGCCTATCCATGCCGATCTGCACATAGGCAGTGAGCGTCAGCCCGAGCTTCTTGCGATCCAGCAGTGCCACCTGGCGGAGGATGTAGCCGTCGTCTTCCAGTTGCTTGACCCGCCGCGAACAGGGTGAGGGCGAGAGGCCGATGCGTTCGGCCAGCTCCTGGTTGGAGATGCGCGCGTCGCGCTGCAGTTCAGCCAGGATATTCAGGTCGTAACGATCAAGTTTGTTTATGGTGGCCACTCTTGTAGCGTAAATTGCTATATACAGTTATTCAATAGTGAAAAATTGCGTAATCAAGCTGGTATTGAGCAATCTTAGCAATCCGCTGCTGTGCCAATAGGCCTAAGCTTTACCTCAGTTAAATGACCCGGACACTAGAGTCCAGCCGGCCCGCCCAATCAGGCGCGTCGAAGCCGCCGATCCCACCGGGTCGTAACGGCCACCGGGTCCGCACTGCCCAACCAGGCGGGCGAGAAAAGCGGCGACACAATCGCCAGCAGCGGACGAATTCCCCAAGGGAGGTCATTTGACCTCCCTTTTTGTGGTCTGCGGGTAATGCGCGGGTTGCTGCGGGTTGTGCAGTGTTACCGCTAGGTGCTGGAAGTCTGACGGGAAGGGCGAGGCGATAGCGTCAACTAAAGATGCGAGTCAGTCTGAGGCCGCCTCGGCTCGCTGTGCTGGTACGTTCTGCGGGTCGGCGTGGACCAGCACCTCGGCGCGCGGGTATTCGGCGCGGATGGCCTGCTCGACCTGTTCGCAAAGGCCGTGGGCGACCGTCAAGGTCAGCGTGCCCGGCAGTTCCAGATGCAGTTGCACAAACCAGTGGGCACCGGAGATCCGCGTGCGCAGGTCATGGGCACCGAGCACGCCGGGCACGCTGCAGGCGAGTTCGAGCATGTGCGAGCTGACATCCACCGGCAGTTCTTCATCCATCAGCACCGCGATCGCCTCGCGGGCGATCCGCACCGCGCTCCATAAGATGTAGGCGGCGATGCCCAGGCCGAACAGCGCATCCAGCTGTTGCCAGCCGAAGTAGGCGAGAGCCAGCGCCAGCAGAATGCTGCCGTTGAGCAGCAAGTCCGAACGGTAATGCAGGGAGTCGGCGCGAATCGCGGTGGAACCGGTGAGGCGGATCACCCGCTGTTGGAACAGCAGCAGGGCAACCGTCAGCCCCAGCGCGAGCAGCATCACGGCGATGCCCAGGCTGGGCGCGCCGAGGGGCTGCGGGTGTTGCAGGCGCTCGACCGCCTGAATCGCGACGAGCACGGCGCTGACCGCGATAAACAACGCCTGCGCCATGCCCGACAGGGCCTCGGCCTTGCCGTGACCATAGCGGTGATCGTCGTCCGCCGGGCGCAGCGCGTAATGCACGGCCAGCAGGTTGAGCAGGGAGGCGGCACCATCCAGCAAGGAGTCGGTCAGGCCGGCCAGCAGGCTGACTGAACCGCTCAACCACCAGGCCACGCCCTTGGCCAGGATCAGAATGCTCGCCACCGCCAAGGAGGCCAGGGTTGCCTGGCGCAGCAGGCGGGCGTGTCCGGCGCTGCGGCTCATAGCGTCTCCGGCAGGAAATAGAGGTAATCCAGTACCGGTGCCGGTTGGCCGAACGCCGTCAGCGCCGCGCTGATCTGGCCGCGATGATGGGTGCCATGGTTGACCAGGTGCAACACGATATCCGCCAGCGGCTTCAGTTGCGGCTCGCCGCGCATATTCTGATAGGCCAGCGGCACGCCGAGGCTTTGGTCATCCTGTTCGCTGAGCAGTGCTCGCCAGGCATGCACGCCGTCGGCGAGAAAGCCGGCCAAGGCACTGCGTTCGCTGACGGCTTCGGCATCCAGACGGGTGAAGGGCGGCGGTTCGCGGCGCACGCGCGCCAGCCAGATGCGATCGGCCACCGCCAGATGGTTGAGGGTGCCGTGCACACTGCCGAAGAACAGCCCGCACGGTGCCCGATAGCCGTCCTCGTCGAGGGCTTCCAGGCTGGCCAATAAGCGGTTGTACGCCCAGCCGTGGTACGCCAGTAAACGCTCCAGCTGGCTGGCGAGCAAGCGCGCGCGCGGGGAAGTGACTGCGTTTGGCATGGGCTGCTCCTGCGGGGCGGAATCCTTGTATAGCCACCGCTGGCTGGCGGTTTCTATGCTGCGGTGCAGCACACCCGGCCAGCGCGGTTGATGCTGCTACCGGTGACCTCAGGCTGCCGGGTGCAGGCCGTAGGCGGCCAGTTGCTCGATACTGCCTTTATGCTGGATCAAGCGCGGGTCGTCGAGCGGCAGGCTGTGGCCGGTTTCGCGCTCGATCAGCGCCTTGAGTTGGGCGTTGTCGATCTTGCCGTCGGCGCCTATGGTCTCTTGCAACTGTTGTGGATCGACCTGTGCGTTCTGGCCTTCCGGCAGGTAGATGGCGCCGGTGGCGAAGTCGATGCCGAAGGCGATCAGGCCGGGAATCACATAGAAGAGAATGCCGATGGCGTTCAGGCCGGCGACCACCGGGTCGATCTTGCCTTCGATCTGCCCGCGGCGATCAGGGAAAAACAGCGTGCCGCAAGCGCTCAGTTGAGTGAGCAGGGTGACGGCCAGAACACCGCCGATAAGACGAAACCGCATGTGCATAAGCACCTCCAGAAAGTAATGGCACAACTATATCAAGCCGACCGTGGCAATGCCGCTCCGTTGCGAGAGCCGCGCTATCAAGCCGGCCGTCGCTAAGACCACGGCAAGTGGCCGGCCGTTCGCCGCTATAATCGCCACTTTTTACTCTGGACACCTCCGATGGCATGCCCATGACCCCG
This sequence comes from Pseudomonas sp. 2FG, assembly GCF_005502935.1. Lineage (GTDB taxonomy): Bacteria > Pseudomonadota > Gammaproteobacteria > Pseudomonadales > Pseudomonadaceae > Aquipseudomonas. Next base: position 306,151 of record NZ_SCMP01000004.1, on the reverse strand, counting down.
TTACCCATAGACGCGGTACTGCCGGCCTTGCGCGCGGCCCTGGCCGAGCGCCATGAGGCGGTCCTGGAAGCGCCACCCGGCGCCGGCAAGACCACCCGCGTGCCGCTGGCGTTGCTCGACGAGCCGTGGCTGGCCGGGCAGTCGATCCTGATGCTTGAGCCGCGGCGGCTGGCGGCGCGGGCGGCGGCGGAGCGGCTGGCCAGTGAGCTGGGGGAGGCGGTCGGTGCCACGGTCGGCTACCGCATCCGCCTGGAGAGCAGAGTCGGCCCCAGGACCCGTATCGAGGTGGTCACCGAAGGCATACTCGCCCGGCGCTTGCAGGACGACCCGGCGCTGGACGGGGTGGGGCTGGTGATCTTCGACGAATTCCACGAGCGCAGCCTGGACGCCGACTTGGCCCTGGCGCTGTGCCTGAATGGGCGCGCGATCTTTCGTGACGGAGCGGGGCGCGACCAGCCGCCGCTGAAAGTCCTGCTGATGTCTGCCACCCTGGAGAGTGAGCGGCTCTCGGCGTTACTGGATAACGCCCCGGTGGTGCGCAGCGAAGGGCGCCTGTACCCGGTCGCGACGCACTGGGGGCGGCCGTTTCAGCCGGGCGGCTCCTATGAAAAAGACGGGCTTGAGCCGCGGGTGGTGGCGACTGTGTTGCAGGCGCTGGCCGATGAGCCGGGCAGCGTGCTGGTGTTCCTCCCCGGGCAGGCCGAAATCCGCCGGGTCAACGAGCAGCTTGCAGACGCCTTGCGGGGGCGTAGCGAGATTCGGCTCTGCCCGCTGCACGGCGAGTTGGATTTGAGCGCCCAACGCGCCGCCATCGAGCCGGCGCCTACGGGTATCCGCAAGGTGGTGCTAGCGACCAATATCGCCGAGACCAGCCTGACCATCGACGGCGTGCGGGTGGTGGTGGATGCCGGTTTGGCGCGGGTGCCGCGTTTCGATCCGGGCAGCGGCATGACCCGCCTGGATACCCAGCGCATCTCCCGCGCCAGTGCCACGCAACGGGCCGGCCGTGCCGGTCGCCTGCAACCGGGCGTGTGTTACCGGCTGTGGTCGCAGGCGCAGCACGAGCAATTGGCGGCGCACGGCAGCGCGGAAATTCTCCAGGCCGACCTGGCCGGGCTGGCCCTGCAACTGGCGCGCTGGGGCGTGCAGCCCGGAGAGCTGGCCTGGCTGGATATGCCGCCGGCTGCGGCTTATGCCCAGGCCCAGGAGTTACTGGGCCGGCTCGGTGCCTTGCGCCTGAAAGATGACGGTAGTTGGGTGCTGACCGCCCACGGCCAGGCCATGGCCGAACTGCCGGCGCATCCACGGATCGCCCATTTGCTCTTGCGTGGGCAGACGCTGGGGCTCGGCAGTCTGGCGTGCGATTTGGCCGCGTTGCTCGGCGAGCGGGATATCCAGCGCGGCGGCGGTGCCGACCTGCACAGCCGGCTGGCCTTGCTGAGCGGCGCCGAGCGGGTGGCGCGGGGCGCCCAGGGCGGCGTGCAGCGAGCGCGGCAGCTGGCGCGGCAGTTTCGCGGCTATCTGCGCGGCGCAGCCACTGAACCGCTGGCCGATCCCGAGCACCCGCGCTGGCTCGGGGCCTTGCTGGCCTTCGCCTATCCGGATCGGGTGGCCCAGCAACGCCGCGCCGGTGGCGGCGAGTACCGGCTGGCCAATGGTCGCGCCGCGCAGTTCGCCGAGCCCGATGCGTTGATGAAGCAGCCCTGGCTGGTGGTGGCCGACCTCGGCAGCCGCCAGGGCCAGCGCGAAGAGCGGATCTACCTGGCGGCCGACCTCGATCCGGCGCTGTTCGACTCGGTCTTGAGTGAGCAGGTGAGCAGCCGCGAAGAGCTGGAGTGGGACGAGCGCGAAGGCGTGCTGCGGGCCGAACGCCAGCGCCGGATCGGCGAGTTGGTGCTGGCCCGTGAGCCGTTGAGCAAGCTCGACGAAGCCACCCGCAGCCGCGCCTTGCTCGGCCTGGTGCGGCGCAAAGGCCTGGAGTTGTTGCCATGGACGCCGGAGCTGCGGCAGTGGCAGGCCCGCGTCGCGCTGCTGCGGCGGCTCGACCTGGCGCAGCAGGACAGCAGCGACTGGCCCGAGGTGTCCGATGCGGCGCTGCTGGCGAGTCTGGAGCAGTGGCTGCAGCCGTACCTCGGTAAGGTCAGCCGGCTCAGCCATTTCGGCACTCTGGAGCTGCCGGCGATTCTCCAGAGCCTGCTGCCCTGGCCGTTGCCGCAGCGCCTCGATGAGTGGGCGCCACGCACGCTGCAGGTACCGTCCGGCTCGCGTATCGGCCTGGATTACAGCGAGGAGCCGCCGGTGTTGGCGGTGCGTTTGCAGGAGCTATTCGGCCTGGCCGAAACCCCGCGGATCGCCGGCGGCCGGCAACTGGTCAAACTGCACCTGCTCTCGCCCGCCCGCAGGCCGGTGCAGGTGACCCAGGACCTGGCGAACTTCTGGCGCAGCACCTATGCCGAGGTGAAAAAGGATCTCAAAGGCCGCTATCCCAAGCACTACTGGCCGGATGACCCATTGATCGCCGAGCCCACCGCACGGGTCAAGCCGCGGCGTTAACCGCCAACCGCTGTGCGCACCGATGTTTACGGTTGTTTATCCGGCAACAAAAAGCGCGCGATCAGCGGCAAGTGATCGGAGATCCGCTGGGTATCGGACTGGCGCACCCTGGCGCTGAGACGCACCAGTTGCGGGCTGTGGAACAGGTAATCGAGGGTCCGGTCCGGGCCGTTGACACTCGGGTCGTTGGGGAAGTGGGTGTACCAGGCCGCCTGCCCGGCGCCGCTGGCCTCGGCGATGCTGGGGATCATTTGGTACTTGTCCCATAACACCTTGAGTTCGCTATCGGCGGCGTACCAATGGCGTTGCCGTTCGGCCAGGTGTTGATATTGCCCGGGCGGCAGCAGGTTGAAGTCGCCGCCGATGACCCAGGGCGTGCCGGCGGCGCTTAACTGCTCGAGCAGGCCGGCGCTCATGGCGATTTGCCGCTGCAGGGTGTCGTCGCCTTGGGCGAAGGCATCCAGGTGCGTGTTGATCACCGCCAGTCGACCCCCCTCGCGGATCGGCAGGTAGCTCACCAGCAGGGCGCGTTTCAGGTTGAATTGACGAGTCAGCGGGTCGGCTGGAATCAGCGGCAGCTGCAGGCGCTCGGCCCGGGCGATCTGGTAACGGCTCAAGGTGGCGAGCTTCATGCCGACGCTGCCGCGAATCTGCGGATGGGGCACGAAGGCGGCCTTCCAGTAGAAGGCCTGGGTGCTGCACGGATAGAGGTCGGCCAGACGCTCCCGCAGCAGCCCAAGCTGATCTTGGTAATCCGTGGTCTTGGTGTTTTCGTGCAGTTCTTGCAGCAGCACTATGTCCGGTTGTTCGTCGCGCAGCACGCGCACTACTTCATCGAGGCTATAGGCCAGGTCCGCCGCGGTCGGCCGGGTATCCGGGCCGCTGCCGTCGGCCAGGTCGTACCAGAACACATAGCGCTTGCCGGCCAGGTATTGCAGGTTCCAGGTCATCACCTTCAGCGCCTGGCCGGGCTGCAACGTCCGTGCCTGGGCGGAGCAGGCCAGCGGCGCCGGCTCGCGGGCGGCCGGGTGCCAGGTCAGGGCGTAGACCAAGGCAAACAGGGCGCCGCCGAGGGCCAGCAAACTAAGCAGGGTGAGGCGCAGGAACGGGGGCAGGGTCATGGGCTGAGCCAAATGGGCGTGGACTATGCTGAACAGACGCGAGCATACCCGAGCGCTCGCCTAGGGCGCAGATCTGAATGCCGGGCGCCCCTGATGAGGAGCGGCTCATGACTGATGTGGTGATTGCCCAGCGCGGCCCTTATGAGGTCGAGGTGGTGGCTGGGCTGGATTATTTCTGGTGTCGTTGCGGGCGCAGTGCCAAGCAACCGTTCTGCGACGGTACGCACAAGGGCAGCGGCATCCACCCGCTGAAATACCATGCCGAGCAGAGCGAGACCCTGTACTTCTGCGGCTGCAAGCACAGCCAGTCGCCGCCCTGTTGCGACGGCACCCATCGAACCTTGACCTAGCCGCCTGTCGCGCGGCATTCGGCGCCGCCACCGTAGTTCCAGGGAGATGCCCATGTATCGCAAGGTATTCGCTAGCCAGGTGTTCGACCGCAAGGTGGTGCTGATCAGCGGCGGCTGCGCGGGGATTGGCCGAGCGCTGGCCGAGCGGCTGGCGCAGGCGGGCGCGCGTTTGGCGATTCTCGACCTGGACAAAACCGAGCTGGAGAGCCTGGTGCGGCACCTGGCCGAGCAGCATAACGCCGAGGCCCTCGGCCTGCGCTGCGACGTGGCGGATGCCACCGCCGTGCAGCACGCCGTAGCCCAGGCGCTCGAGCACTTCGGCGGCATCGACGTGCTGGTCAACAACGCCGGCATCACCCACCGCAGCACCTTTGCCGAGACCGAGCTGGCGGTGTTCCAGCGGGTGATGGCGGTCAACTACTTCGGCGCGCTGCATTGCACCAAGGCGGCCCTGGCCAGCCTGATCGACCGGCGTGGGCAGATCATCGTCCTCAGCTCACTGTCCGGCTTCGCCCCCTTGCTCTATCGCAGCGCCTACAACGCCAGCAAACAGGCGCTGCATGGGCTGTTCGAGACCTTGCGCTATGAGCTCAAAGGCTCGGGGGTGAATGTGATGCTGGTCTGCCCCGGCTTTACCGCCACCGACCTGCGCAAGAACGCCTTGGTCGGCGACGACTCGAGCGCCCACCAGCCGCCGCTGGCGATGGGCAAGGTGGCTTCGACCCAGGAGGTCGCCGAGGCGATCTACCAGGGCGCGCTGAAGCGCCGGCGTTTGTTGGTGTTGTCGAATGTCGACTGGCGCGCGCGGCTGCTGGCGCGTTTCTTCCCGCGGCTATTCGAGCGGGTCCTGCTGCCGCGCCTGTCCGGGCTTAAACCCAAGTCCGCTCGGCGCGGCTGATGCGCCGCGGCTTACTGCTACTCAGGCTGCTGAGGTTGGCGTCTGCCATGGGGGGATCCTCCGTGGAAAATCCGCCCCTACCAGCCTAGCCCGAATTCAAGCGTCTGCCGGCTTCTGGCTGACCAGCATAAACAGGCGAAACAGCACCACGCTGGCGAATAGCTGGAGGAAGCCATTGGTGCAATCCAGTACGAATGACAGCAGCGCATCCGGCTGCTGGTCCGCCGTCGGGAAGCTCAGCCAGTCGAGCAGCCAGAGCGGCAGCATCACGCTGAGGAGGCACAACAGAATCCGCCAGAAATGCCCAGTGGTCAGTTGAAAACTCTCGCGCAGGGCCGCCAGCGGGGTCAGCCCGCGCAGCACCAGCAGGTACTCGGCGAAGGCCAGCTTGATCATCACCCACAGCCCCGGCAGCACGAAGAGTGAAACGCCGAGCATGACCAGCAAGGTGCTCAGGGCCGCCAGCACGGCGAAGCTCGGCCACAGGCGCAGCGCCATGGCCAGCAGATCTGCCGTGCGTGGTTGCAGGCCGCGGCTACGGGCATCGAGAAAGAGGATCAGCGCCGCCGTGTAGAGCGGGTAGAACAGCAGGCCGACCAACAGGCCATAGGCGGGCGACGCCGCGCTCCCGCTCCAGGCGGTGACGGCCAGCTGGGTCAAGCCTTCGAGCACGATCAGCGGCAGGCAGAGCAGGGCGATGGCCGCCAAGTTGCGGCTGAAGAAGTACCAGGAGTCGCGCAGAATCGGGAGCGGGTTCATCGAGTTATCGCTGCAAAAAACAGGGCTCCACTCTAGCCGATGGCTGCCAAGGCTCCAAACTCTGGCTTATGTCGAGCTGTAACTCGCGGCATATTCGCAGCCCTTGCGCTGGGGCTGGCATACTGGGCGTTGACTGTAGCTTTAAGTCGCAGTTGTCAGCCACAGCGCGACCCGCGCCAAGAGGATTACCGGTGAAGAGAATCGCCGTATTCGCCGATGTACAGAACCTCTATTACACCGTGCGCCAGGCCCATGGATGCCACTTCAACTATGCCGCGTTATGGGCGGACATCAGCCAGCGCGGGCAGATAGTCGAGGCCTACGCCTACGCCATCGACCGCGGCGACGCCAAGCAGCAGCAGTTCCAGCGGATCCTGCGCAACCTCGGTTTTACCGTGAAGCTGAAACCCTTCATCCAGCGCAGCGACGGCTCGGCCAAGGGCGATTGGGATGTCGGCATCTGCATCGATATTCTGGATGCCGCGCCGCGCGTCGATGAGGTGGTGCTGGCCTCCGGCGACGGTGATTTCGACCTGCTGCTGGACAAGATCAGGCGCAGCTATGGCGTCGAGGCCACGGCCTACGGCGTACCGGGGCTGACCGCGCAATCGCTGATCCGCGCCGCCAGCCGTTATGTGCCGATCGAAGGTGCGCTGCTGCTGAAAAGCTAAGCCGAACGCCGTACTTATTCTTCACCCAAACGAGACGAACCGACGTTGGAACGCATTGCCGTAATCGACTTTGAAACCACCGGTATTTCCCCCGGGCAGAACTGCCGCGCCACCGAGATCGCCGCGGTGATCCTGGAGGACGGACGGATAGTCGAGCGCTATCAGAGCCTGATGAACGCGGGGGTCTGGGTGCCGGCCTTTATCGAGAACCTTACCGGCATCAGCAACAGCATGCTGCGGGACGCGCCACCGGCCGCGCAGGTGATGCGTGAGGTGGCGGACTTTGTCGGCAGCACGCCGCTGCTGGCGCACAACGCCTCGTTCGACCAGAAGTTCTGGGATGCCGAGCTGGCGCTGATCCAGCGCAGCCGGCCGCAGACCTTCGCCTGTTCCATGCTGCTGGCACGGCGGCTATTGCCGCAGGCGCCGAATCACAAACTCGGCACGCTGAACAGTTGGGCCAAACTGCCGGTCACCGGCAAGGCCCACCGGGCGTTGGCCGATGCGGAAATGGCGGCCAACCTGACCCTCTACCTGGCCGACCAGTTACGCCATAGCCATGGCATCAGCCGGGTCTCCCACGGCCTGCTGTGCAAACTGCAGAAAGTACCCGCGGCGAAGATCGGCGAAGCCCTCAGAAACGCCCGCGCAGGCCTTTAATGACGAGTTTGCAGTTCTTCGTAGGGTTTTGCGTTTTGCCGATGCGCGCCCAGCCGCAGACAATCGCTTCTCGGCACGGCGGACAGGGTAAACTGCGGCCTTCCCTGAAACGCCCTGGTTACCGTCATGACTTTCGCCTCCCTTGGCCTGATCGAACCCCTGTTGCGCGCTCTCGAAGCCCTCGACTACCAAACCCCCACGCCGGTACAAACCCAGGCGATTCCGGCGGTGCTGGCCGGGCGCGACCTGATGGCGGCGGCGCAGACCGGCACCGGCAAGACCGCCGGCTTCGCCCTGCCGCTGCTGCAACGCCTGACCCTGGAAGGCCCGCAAGTCGCCAGCAACTCGGTGCGCGCGCTGGTGCTGGTGCCGACCCGCGAGCTGGCCGAGCAGGTGCACGAGAGCTTCCGGGTCTACGGCCAACACCTGCCGCTCAGCACCTATGCGGTGTACGGCGGCGTCAGCATCAACCCGCAGATGATGAAACTGCGCAGGGGCATCGACGTGCTGGTGGCCACACCCGGCCGGTTGCTCGACCTCTATCGGCAGAACGCGGTGAAATTCTCCCAACTGCAAACCCTGGTGCTGGACGAGGCCGACCGCATGCTCGACCTCGGTTTCTCCGAGGAGCTGCGCGACATCTACGCCGCGCTGCCGAAGAAGCGCCAGACCCTGCTGTTTTCCGCGACCTTCTCCGACGCGATCCGCAGCCTCGCCGGGCAGACCCTGGATAACCCGCTGAGCCTCGAAGTCAGCCCGCGCAACGTCGCCGCCAACAGCGTCAAGCAGTGGGTGATTCCGGTGGACAAGAAGCGCAAGCCCGAGCTGTTCAGCCACCTGTTGAAGAAGCAGCGCTGGAGTCAGGTGTTGGTGTTCGCCAAGACCCGTAACGGTGTCGACCAGCTCAGCGAGCTGCTGCAACAGCAAGGCGTCAGCGCCGACGGCATCCACGGCGACAAGCCCCAGGCGACCCGCCAGCGCGCGCTGGATCGCTTCAAGAACCGCGAAGTCCAGATCCTGGTGGCCACCGACGTCGCCGCGCGCGGGCTGGATATCGACGACCTGCCGCTGGTGGTCAACTTCGACCTGCCGATCGTCGCCGAGGACTACATCCACCGCATCGGCCGCACCGGCCGCGCCGGCGCCAGCGGCCAGGCGATCTCGCTGGTCTGCGCCGATGAGGTGCAACTGCTCTCGGCCATCGAGACCCTGACCCGGCAGACCCTGCAACGCATCGAGGAACAGGACTTCGAGCCCGAGCATCGGGTACCGATGACCGACCCGAGCGGCCAAGTGCTGAAAAAACCGAAGAAGCCGAAAAAGCCGAAAGTGGTCGGTGGTGGCGGCAAGAAAACCTTGGGCAAATGGCTGGAAAGCGACGAGCCGGCCGAGCCCCCGGTGAAAGCCGTGCGCAAGGTGCCGAGCTTCAATACCGGGCCGAGAAAGAAGAAGCCCTGAGTCGGCTGGCTAAGGTTACCCGCTGCCGGATCCGCCGTGAGTCGGTTGGGGTAGCGGGGCAATCATCCCGTGGAACCAGCCATTGTTGATGGCCTCGTGGAAAGTCGCAGCGGTGCCGGCTGCGGGTCCACTGTGGCGTTGAAACCCTCGGAGCTGACGGCGCCGGAACTGCTGGCCGCGGCAGCCGACAAGAGCGACCTGCCGGCGGGGGCTGGCGCTCAGCTGTTCGGCGCGCTGCTCAGCCGTGCTGCCGCAGCCACTCCAGCATGCCGTGCCCGGCGACCCGTCCGCTGGCGAAGCAGGCGGTGAGCAAATAGCCGCCGGTGGGCGCCTCCCAGTCGAGCATTTCGCCGGCGCAGAACACCCCGGGCAGTCGCCGCAGCATCAGGCGCTCGTCCAGTTCTTCGAAGGGCACGCCGCCGGCGCTGCTGATCGCCTCGTCCAGCGGGCGGGTTTGCACCAGGGTCAGCGGTAGCGCCTTGATCTTTGCTGCGAGCAGGGCGGGGTCGGCGAAGGTCGCGGCATTGGTGAGTTCGCGCAACAGCCCGGCCCGCACGCCGTCGAGGCCGAGCTGGCCGCGCAGGTGGTTGCTCAGCGATTTGCTGCCGCGCGGCTTGCGCAACAGCGCCTCGACCTGCGGCTGGGTTTTCTGCGGCAGCAGGTCGAGATAAATCGTCGCGCTGCCCTCGGCAGCTATCCGCTCGCGAATCCGCGCGGACAGCGCATAGATCAGGCTGCCCTCGACGCCCTGGGCGGTGACCACGAACTCACCGAGGCGCGCTGCTTCCTGGTCCAGGCGAATGGCCGTAGATTTGACCGGTGCGCCGGCGAATTTTTCCAGAAACAACGGGCTCCAACCCGCGACTTCGAAGCCGCAATTGCTCGGCTGCAAGGGCGCCAACTGCACGCCGCGCTGCGCCAGCAAGGGCACCCAGGCGCCATCGGAACCCAGCCGCGCCCAGCTGCCGCCGCCCAGGGCCAGGAGCACGGCGTCGGCCTGGATGGCTTGTTCGCCTTCGGGGCCGGCGATGCGCAGCTCACCTTGCTCGTTCCAGCCCAGCCAGCGCCGGCGGGTATGAAGGTTCACGCCGTGCTCGCGCAGGCGCTTGAGCCAGGCCCGCAGCAAGGGCGCGGCCTTCATATCGGTGGGAAATACCCGGCCGGACGAGCCGACGAAGGTCTCGATCCCCAGGCCATGAATCCAGGCGCACAACCTATCGGCGCCGAACTTGTCCAGCAGCGGCTCGAGCTGTGTGCGGCGCGTGCCGTAGCGGGAGAGGAACGCCGGCTTCGGCTCCGAATGGGTGATATTCATCCCGCCGACCCCAGCCAGCAGAAACTTGCGTCCCACCGAGGGCATGGCGTCGTAGAGATCGACTCGAATGCCGGCTTGGCTCAAGACTTCCGCCGCCATCAACCCGGCGGGGCCGCCGCCGATGATGGCGACCTGGTGGGGAGCGGTGCTGGCTGAGTCGGTCATGGGCGGGGCGGCAATCGTTGCGGGGGAGGGTGCATTCTACCCGAGGGCCGGCGTCTGTAGGCTTCACTGCCGCCTGTGGCTCGAGTGCAGCAACCGGGCCTGCGCTTATGCCCGCATTCGCCCCGGTCATTCGCAGAGGCCGCACCTGTCCTGCCTCATTGATGCAACAGCCGGCGGAAATCCAGGCTGCCGCGCTGCCCAGGAGCACGAAACAGCCAATGAAAATAGGCTGGTCTATTAGACCTTTGATCGAGCAAACACCGCGAACTGGGCGGCCGACAGTGGTTTGCTAAAGTAATAGCCCTGCATCTCATCGCAACCCTGTTCGCGCAGGAACGCCAGTTGTCCCGCCGTTTCCACGCCCTCGGCGATGGTTTGCAGTCCAAGGCTCTTCGCCATGTTGATGATGGCAGCGACTATGGCCTTGTCTTCCGGATCGGTGCTGATGTCGCGCACGAAGGACTGGTCGATCTTGAGTTTGTACACCTTGAATTTCTTCAGGTGGCTCAGCGAGGAATAGCCGGTGCCGAAATCGTCGATCGACATGCGCACGCCGCGCTCGTGCAGCTTGTTCATCATGGCGATGGCGCCTTGCGGGTCGTGCATCGCTACGCCCTCGGTCAGCTCCAGCTCCAGATACTCCGGCGCTAAGCCCTCTTCGTCGAGGATGCGCGTGACCAGATTGGGCAGGTCGGGATGGCGGAACTGCACCGCGGAGAGATTTACCGCCATGACCAGCGGGGCAAGACCCTCCTGCATCCAGAGTTTTGCCTGCCGCGCCGCGTGCCTCAGCACCCATTCCCCGATCGGCAGGATCAGCCCGCTGTCTTCCGCGGCGGGAATGAATTCCGCCGGCGAGACCGAGCCCAGTTCTGGATGCGTCCAGCGCAGCAGGGCTTCCGCCCCAACGATGCGCCCGTCCCGCATGGAGACCTGTGGCTGATAGTGCACCTGTAGTTGGTCGTGTTCCAGCGCCTGGTGCAGCGCATTGGCCAGTTGCAAATGGCGCGCCGAATGAACCTGCATTTCCGCCGTAAAGAAACGGTAGCCGTGACGGCCTTCCTGCTTGACGCGATACATGGCGGCATCGGCATTTTTCGACAGGGTTTCCAGATCGGTGCCGTCACTCGGATAAAGGGCGATGCCGATCGAGCCGGTGACATTCAGATCATGCTGCTCTATCCGGCAGGGGGCTGCGATGACATTCAGCAGCTTCTGCGCTACATGGGCGGCGCCACTGGCATCGATGCCGTTCAACAATAAGATGAATTCATCGCCGCCCAAGCGCGACACTGTGTCTTCCTTGCGTAACGTCGAGCGCAGCCGTTGCGCCAGTTCGACCAACAAAGCATCGCCAATACTGTGGCCGAGCGTGTCGTTAATGTCCTTGAAGTGGTCGACGTCGAGGAACATCAGGGCCACCGGCCCTTGGCTGCGCTGCGCCAAACCGATGGCAGATTTGGCTCGGTCGTCCAGGTGGGCGCGGTTAGGTAGTCCGGTGAGCGCGTCGAAATGCGCCAGGTGCTGAATCCGTAACTCGGCCTGCTTGCGCACCGTGATGTCGCGGGTGACGGCCAGCAGCGTCGAGATCTTGCCGTTCACATCACGCAGTGGTGCGGCATGGGTTTCGAGCCAGCGCTGGGTGCCCCTAAGGCCTTTGACTTCGAACTCCAGAGTGCCACTTTCGCCAGTGAATACACGCTGGTGCAGGGCGTTAAAGGCATCGCGGTATTCGGCAACAATAAACTCCAGCAGATCGAGCTGTTGCAACTGCTCCAGAGAATCGACTTCTAGCATGCCCAGGCCCGCAGCGTTCATCTCCAGCAATTCACCTTTGTTGTTAATGATCTTGATGCATTCCGGATCGGTCTCGATCACGGTGCGCAAGCGCTGTTCGCTTTCCCGTAGCGCCTCCTCACGCTGCTCACGCTGCGCCTCACGCGCGAAGCTGTTCAGCGCGTAGTCGAGGTTCAGCGCTATTTCCACCAGCAGGTTGCGCACGGCTTCGTCGAAGGCGTTGACCGCGGAGGAATACAGGGTGAAGACCCCGATGACCACGCCATTACGCTGCAGCGGCAGCGCAGCGCAAGCCCCCCAACCGAACTGCGCACTGCGCTCATGCCCCGCGGCGGTGGCAGGGTCATGCCGGAAATCCTGACACCAGAACGGCTGCTGCTCGCGGAACGCCGTGCCCGCCGGGTCGCGCCCGTAAGGGCCATCGGCAGCCACTGAGATCTGCAGTCCTTGCAGATATTCCGTGCCACTGCCAAAGGCGGCAATCGGCTTGATCTGTTGGCTATTGCCGTCCAGCACACCTATCCACGCCATCTTCATCTCGCCGAAGTCGACGATAACGCGGCAGACGTGCGCCAACAGTTCCGCCTCGCTGGTGCAGCAGGCGATGGCCTGGTGGCACTGGCTCAAAGCGGCGTAAAGCGCGCTCAAGCGTTGATTTCTCGCTTCGGCGTCTTTGCGCTGCGCGTCGATCCGGGTCAGCTTGATCTGCATTTCCGACAACCAGCCCAGCACGCTGTTTTCCCTGCCTTCGGCGACCTGGATGGCGGATGAGAAGTTTCCGCTGCCAAACCGGGCAATATGCGTATGCAGTTCATTTAGCGTGCCGCCCAAAACTGCATTCAAGTTCCGCCGCGCGCTCCAGAGCAGGGGGGGCAGCAGCAAGCCAAACAGCACGAACGCCAGACGCATTGGTGTGGCATCGGCTTCGCTGGTATGCGCGGCCGCCAGCGTTCGCGGGGCCGCCATACGGTGAAACTGGCTGATCGGCCGCATGAGGGCGGCCTTGGCTTGCTGGTAGGTCGCGTCATGCAACATCCGGATCGCCGCCGCGCGGTTGGCCTCGGTCGGCGGGTTTGTCGATTCGAACAGTTCCATCGCGGCCAATTCGGTGCGCGTGAGCGCATCCGCATTGGCCTTGGCCTGCGCTAGCTTGGCGAATTCTGCTTCGCTGAAGCCGGCCCGCTGCATCAACTCCAGCAAGGGGATCGCCGGTCCCTGCGGGCGCGGCCGCGGGTCGTCGGCCAGCACGAGATCCCAGTAGAGGTTGTGGTAGTCGAGCGGACGGAGCTTCTTGCCATCGCGGATGTCGAGGATTTCCTGATAGTGCTGCTTGTAGATGGGGTCGCCGGTCACCACATAGGTGCGAACCATACGGGTCAGGTCATCAGACGACTGGCGCAATTCGTCCGCCAGCAGGAACGACTGTTGCCGCGACTCATTGGCGCGATCAATCTGCTTTTCTGAGCGGACATAAACGACAAAGGCTGCGGCGAAGACGACGAACATGCCCAGCGTCAGCCAGAGGTAGCGCGAGAACCGGGATAGGTTGCTCTTAGAAGTTGCCATTGCGTCCATTCCTTCTGAGCGCTATGCACATCGAGATAAAGAGTCAACCGGCGCGCGGGGAGTATGGCGCCGATTCAATTGCAGGGCGCAGCATGAGTATCCGTCGCTCATGCCTGGCGGGCTGCGTTAAGTAATTGGCTTGGGAGCCTCCGGCAGAATCAAGGAGTGGCTGAATGTCAGTAAACAGGTTAGTAGCTGTCTAGCGCTCAGCAAGTTAGAACGCCCCATGGCCGTCTGGAACCGACAGCTAGCCGTCATTCATGGGCGGCGCAAACCATCGATGAACGCGGAACTTATGCGTTGAATGCAGGCGCTGCTGGTATTGTCGGACTCAGCCCTGTAACCCTACATCAGGCTTTGCCAAACCCTTTGCGCGCTGTGATGCAAGATTCCGTGGCGCCTGGCCAGTGCTGCGCGGTCTGGGTCATAGCCGCCACCGATCAAGCCTACCAGCGGAATATCCCGGCCCAGACACTGACGTATCACCAGTTCATCCCGTGCGGCCAGGCCTTGGTCGGTCAGTTTGAGGTAGCCCAGGGCGTCGTCCTGGTGCACGTCCACCCCGGCGTCATAGAGCACGAGGTCCGGCTGGTAGAGCGGTAGCAGGTAGTTCAGCGCATCCTCGACCACCCGCAGGTAATCGGCGTCGCCCATCCCCATCGGCAGCGGGATATCCCAGTCGCTGTCGGCTTTGCGTGCGGGGAAGTTCTTTTCGCAGTGCAGGGAGACGGTGATCGCCTCCGGCGTATCGGCGAGGATGCGCGCGGTGCCGTCGCCCTGATGCACGTCGCAATCGAAGATCAATACGCGGCTGACCCGGCCTGCGGCCAGCAGGTAACGGCTGATCACCGCCAGGTCGTTGAAGATGCAGAAGCCGGCCGGGTGATCGTAATGGGCATGGTGAGTGCCGCCGGCCAGGTGGCAGGCCAGGCCATGCTTGAGCGCCAGTTCTGCGGCCAACAGCGAGCCACCCACGGCGCGCACGGTGCGCCGCGCCAGGGCTGGACTCCAGGGCAGGCCGAGGCGGCGTTGTTCCTCGCGGCTGAGTGAACCGCTTAGGAAACGCTCGATATAGGCCGGGTCATGGGCCAGGGCGAGCACCTCGGGAGGGCAGAGTTCGGGGCGCAGCAGGTTGACGTCGCAGGTCAAGCCGCTGTCCACCAGGTGATCGCGCAGCAGGCGGAACTTCTCCATCGGGAAACGATGGTTGGCCGGAAAGGGCGGGCTGTAGTCGTCGTGGTAGACGAGGGGCAGACGCATACAATAGGGCTCGACGAAAGAGTGCCGACAGTATGGCGGCGCCTATTCCAACCTCTCAAGCGGTGCCTCATGGCCGAATCGATCGAACTGGAAAGTCCCCGCCTGTTGTTGCGGGTCCGGCGCGACGCGGATCTGCAACCCCTTGCCACGCTGAGCGCCGATCCCCTGGTGATGGAGTCTTTCCCCACAGGCCTGAGCCGTACGCGATGGCTGGAGCCGCGCTCATGACCCCGCAGGATGGCGTGCGCGCCTATCACCAACTCAGCATGCACAGGCCCGACCGCTACGCGCCGGGGCCGGGGCAACTGGACTGGGCCACCCAGCCGGCGGCGTTTCGACGCTATGCCGGGGCGCGGCTGATCGAGCTGCTGCATCGCCCACTGCAAGAGTCGCCGGCCTATGACGCGGTGTTCGCCGGGCCGCTGAGGGACGTGGCGCCGCTCAATCGGGCCAGCCTGTCGCAGCTGCTGTATGACAGCCTCGGGCTGTCGGCCTGGAAGGAGGCCGGCGGCAGCCGCTGGGCGCTGCGGGTCAATCCCTCGAGCGGCAACCTGCATCCGACCGAGGCCTATCTATTGCTGCCGCCAGGGGCGCTGGAGCAAGACGGCGTGCTCGCCCATTACAGTGCCGATGCCCATGCCCTGGAAGTGCGCGCGCAGCTTCCGGCGCCTTTGGCGGCGCAACTGGCGCAGGCATTGCCCGCCGGTGGTTTCCTCCTGGCGCTGGCCAGCATCCCCTGGCGCGAGGCCTGGAAATACGGCGAGCGCGCCTATCGCTATTGCCAGCATGACCTTGGCCATGCCCTGGCGTGCCTGGCCATCGCCGCCAGCCCCTTGGGCTGGCAGGTGAAGGTGCTGCGCGGCACCGCCGAGGCGCAGTTGGATGCGCTGTTTGGGCTGGATCGTGAGGGCTTCTGCGAGCCGGAAGCGGTGGATGCGCTGCTGTGGATCGGCCCCGCGCAGACGGTTGAGCCGCGCTTGCCCGACGCGCTACTAGACCACCTCGCCGCCTTGCCGCTGGCGGGCACGCCCAATCGCCTGTCTCGCCACTCCCTCGACTGGCCGGAGTTGGCGCGGGTGCAACAGCTCTGCCGGGCGCCGGCCTTGCCGACCCAACCTTGGCTGGCGGAAACCGGGCGGGCGCTGGCGGATAATCCCGGCCTGGCGCTGCGCCCGTTGCTGCATCGGCGCCGCAGTGCGCAGGCCATGGACGGCAAGAGTGGCATTCATGCCGAGCTGTTGTTGGCCTGGTTGCGGCGGCTGATGCCGAGCCATTCACCGGTGCCTTTTGCCGTGACGGGCGAGCCAACCCAGGTCGATCTGCTGCTGTTTGTCCATCGCGTACAGGGGCTGACGCCGGGCCTGTACTGGTTGGCGCGGTGTGACGGGCAGGCGCAAACGCTGCGCGAGGACTTCCTCTGGCAGCGGGTGGACGTCGAGCTGCCGCTGTATCGTTTGCTCGCCGGCGATGCCCGTGGCTTGGCCGAATTTCTCTCCTGCGGCCAGGCGATCGCCGGCGAGGGTTGTGTCGCCCTGGCGATGCTGGCGCGTTTCGACCAGGCCCTGGCCAGCGGCGCCTGGCACTATCCACGGCTGTACTGGGAGTGTGGCCAGATCGGTCAGTTGCTCTACCTCGAAGCCGAGGCCGCGGGCTTGTCCGGTACCGGCATTGGCTGTTATTTCGATCCGGCGGTGCATGAATTGCTCGGGCTTGCCGACAGCCGCTGGCAAAGCCTTTACCATTTCACCCTGGGGCGCGCGGTGTGGGACGAGCGGTTGAGTTCGCTGCCGGCTTACCCGACTTTGCGCCGCCCAGTGCCTGAATGAAGCCGTACCCGAATGAATGAGTGCCTGATGAGGAAAATCCGATGAGCCAACTACTCGATGATCTAGTGGCCTTGCTGAGCCTGGAGCAGATCGAGGAAAACCTGTTTCGCGGCATCAGCCAGGATCTCGGTTTCCGTCAACTTTATGGTGGCCAGGTGCTTGGCCAGTGCGTCTCCGCCGCGAGCCAGACGGTAGAAGAGGCGCGCCATGTGCACTCACTGCACGGTTATTTTTTACGTCCGGGCGATGCCAGCCTGCCGGTGGTCTATCAAGTCGATCGGGTGCGCGATGGCGGCAGCTTCAGCACCCGCCGGGTGACGGCGATCCAGAAGGGCAAGCCGATTTTCACCTGCAGCGCCTCCTTTCAGTACGACGAAGAAGGCTTGCACCATCAGCTGCAGATGCCCGATGTGCCAGGGCCGGAAAACTTCAAGACGGAAACCGAGCTGGCACGCTTGTCTGCGGCGACTATCCCGGAGCCCATGCGTGAGCGGGCGATCAGCGCCAAGCCGATCGAAATTCGCCCGGTGACCCAGGTCAACCCCTTCGATCCCGAGGTTTGTGAACCGGTGAAATATGTCTGGTTCCGCGCCGACGGCAACCTGCCGGATGAGCGCCAGCTGCATAAATACCTGTTGGGCTACGCCTCGGACTTCAACCTGCTGACCACCTCGATGCAGCCGCACGGCGTCTCGGTGTTCCAGAAGTTCATGCAGGTCGCCAGCCTCGATCACTCGATCTGGTTCCATCACGACCTGCGCATCGACGACTGGCTGCTGTACGCCATGGATAGCCCCTGGTCGGGCAATGCCCGTGGTTTCTCGCGCGGCAGCATCTTCAACCGCGCCGGCCAGTTGGTGGCCTCGGTGGCGCAAGAGGGGCTGACGCGGGTGCGTGAGGATTGGAAGTGAGGCTGAGTGAAGCGCGGCACTGGGTCTTCGACATGGACGGCACCCTGACGCTGGCGGTGCACGACTTCGACGCCATCCGCCGTGAGCTGGCCATCCCGGCGGCGGCTGACATCCTCCAGCACCTGGCGGCGTTGCCCGAGGATGAGGCGGCGGCCAAGCATGCCTGGCTGTTGGCCCATGAACGCGAGCTGGCGCTCGCCGCCCAGCCCGCGCCCGGGGCCATCGCCCTGGTGCGCGAGCTGCACGCGCGCGACTGCCGGCTCGGCATCCTCACGCGCAATGCCCACGAACTGGCGTTGTTGACGCTGGCGGCCATCGGCCTCGGTGAGTGTTTCGCCAGCGTCGATGTTATCGGCCGTGGCGAAGCGCCGCCGAAACCGCATCCCGGCGGCCTGCTGCAGTTGGCTGCACGATGGGGCATCGCCGCGAACGCGCTGGTGATGGTCGGCGACTACCGCTTCGATCTCGATTGCGCGCGTGCGGCGGGTGCCTACGGGGTATTGGTCAACCTACCGGAAAACCCCTGGCCAGAACTGACCGATGGCTTTGCGCGCGATTGCGCAGAGTTGCGGCGAATGCTGCTGTAGTTCCCCTCTCCCGGAGAGAGGGGAGATAGGTTTAAAGCCTTGCCGTCTTAAAGGTATTGCAGCTGTTGACCTGGCCTTTCTCGAACCCGGTGCTGAACCAGCGCACGCGCTGCGCCGAGGTGCCGTGGGTGAAGGAGTCGGGGACTACCTGGCCGCGCGCTTGTGTTTGCAGGCGGTCATCGCCAATGGCATTGGCGGCGCGCAGGGCTTCTTCCAGGTCGCCGGGCTCCAGCCAGTCCAGCCGCTGTTGCGCATGGTGGGCCCAGACGCCGGCCAGGCAATCGGCCTGCAGCTCCTGGCGCACCAATAAGCCATTCTCGCCTTCGAGCTTTTCCCCGCGCTGGCGCGCGGCATTCACCTGCGCGGAGACGCCGAGCAGGGTCTGCACATGGTGGCCCACCTCGTGGGCGATCACGTAGGCCTGGGCGAAATCGCCGGCGGCGGCAAAGCGCTGGGCCATTTCGCGGAAGAACTCGAGGTCGAGGTACAGCTGGCGGTCGCCGGGGCAGTAGAACGGCCCGGTTGCCGATGAGGCGAAGCCGCAGGCCGAGTTCACGCCACCGCGAAACAGCACCAGGGTCGGGTCCTGGTAGTGCTTGCCGGCCTGCTGAAAGATCGCCCGCCAGGTGTCTTCGGTATCGCCGAGTACGGCGCGGACGAATTCAGACTGTTCGTCGTTAGTGGCGGGCGGGCGGCCGGTTTGCGGGCTGACGGAGCTGGTCGAGACGCCGGCCTGGTCGGCCAGTTGACCGAAGATCTGCAACGGGTCTTGGTCGGTCAGCAGGCCGATCACCACGATGATGGCGACCGCTCCGAGGCTCAGGCCCTTGCCGCCACCGATGCGCATGCCGCCTCCGCCGCCACTGTCGCGGGCGTCCAGCACATTGTCGCTGCGGCGGGCTTTTTTCCAGAGCATAGCGGTGTCCTCCTGTTTCTTGGGGCTAAGGCTTGGGGCTTGAGTGTCGCTGCTGGTAGATATGGGCGCCAGCCCGGCGGTCAGCCCAGTTCGCCGGCGCTGACGTGCAACTCGGCGCGCGCCAGCAGTTGCACGCTGCCGCCCACGCTGACGCGGCCGTCACCGGCAACGCAGACATCCAGCCGGCTGGGGCGGTTGAGGAAGCGTCCTTGGTTGAGGCTGAAGGCTTCGCCGCGGCGATGCAGGCCGTGCTGCACCAGAAAGGCCGCGACCGGCCCGGCGGCACTGCCGGTGGCGATATCCTCGATCACGCCGAGCGGGTCCCAGGTGCGGCCTTCGTGGCCATCCACCTCCAGCAAAAAGACGAAGGCCGCCCCATAGGCGGCTAATTCGGCGTCGAACGCACGGCGTTGTCTGGCCCGCACCAGGCCTTGCGGCGTGACCGGCAAGAGCAGATAGGGCAGGCCGGTGCTGACCACCGTGGCCGGGTAGCGGCCATCCAGGTCGGCGACGCTTAACGAAAAGGCCTCGGCGAACACCAGGGCCTGTTCGCTGTTGAGCCGTGCGCCGAACTCGGCCAGGCCTTGATCCATCTCCGCATAAAAGCCCTGGCCGTGTCGCCGCGTGCGCAGGTGCACGCTTTTCGCCGCCATTCGTATTGTCCACTCGGCGGTGGCGGCAGGGCTGTGCAGATGATGCAGCAGGGCGGCCGCGCCAATAATCGGGTGGCCGGCGAAGGGCAACTCTTCTTCCATGGTGAAGATGCGTGCGCCGTATTCGTCGGGGGGCGCGCCGGGCAGCAGGAAGATCGACTCGAACTGCCGCAGTTCCCGAGTCAGCGCCTGCATGGCGGCGAGCGATAGCGGGCGGGCGTCGGGGAAAACCGCCAGGCCGTTACCGGCCAGCGGGCGCTCGGCGAAGACATCCAGTTGCCAATAAACCAAGGGGGACATAGTGGCTCCGTGGATTAGCGGAAAACAGATCGGGAAACAGTCGGCCAGCATAACGGCGAGATTGCCCAGGCCCAAGCCCCTGCCTGTTTCCGGATATGGCTGGGCGGCCTATCCTCGACGCACCCTAACCTGACGAGGAGATGCGCCAATGCTGTTCGCCCGAATCCTGCTGGCCGTGCAGGCCTTGGTGTTGGCCGGCGTTGGTTTGGCCTATTTCATCCGTCCACAAGAGATGGTCAATCTCAGCGGCATGCTGCTGATGGAAGCCGCGGCGATCACCGATGTGCGGGCCCACTACGGCGCTCTGCAACTGGGCCTGGCGGTGTTTCTGGTGCTGGCCACGGTGCGCCTCGAGCTAACCCGCGGCGCCCTGATATTGCTGGTGCTGCTCTATGCGGCGTTGGCTTTTGGGCGCATCGCCGGGCTGTGGCTGGAGGGTGGCCTGCAGCAGACCTTCAACCTCTACCTGCTGCTGTTCGAGCTGGTGTCGGCGGGCTTGGCCTTTATGGCGCTGCGTGGCTTGAACCGGTAGGCTGGGTAGAACGTAGTGAAACCCAGCTGGGTTTCGCCAAGGCTCTACCCAGCCTACGGCGCTAATAGGTTCAGCGGCGCTCCAGCAACACCCCACTT
Source organism: Pseudomonas sp. 2FG (assembly GCF_005502935.1). Lineage (GTDB taxonomy): Bacteria > Pseudomonadota > Gammaproteobacteria > Pseudomonadales > Pseudomonadaceae > Aquipseudomonas. The sequence goes on along the minus strand of NZ_SCMP01000004.1, from coordinate 285,755 downwards.
TCCATATGGTGGGTGTAGGGGAACTGGTCGAAGAGTGCGCAGCGCGTGACCCGGTGGCTGTCATGCAACTGGGCGATGTTGGCGGCCAGGGTCTCCGGGTTGCAGGAGATGTAGAGGATGCGCTCGAAGCGCCGGGTCAGCTCGCAGGTGTCCGGGTCCATGCCGGCGCGCGGCGGGTCGACGAACACGCTGCCGAACTGGTAGCTCTTCAGGTCGATGCCCTGCAGGCGGCGGAACGGCCGCACCTCATTCAACGCCTCGGTCAGCTCCTCGGCGGAGAGGCGCACCAGGGTCACGTTGTCGACCTGGTTATCGGCCAGGTTGGCCAGCGCGGCGTTGACCGAGGATTTGCTGATTTCCGTGGCCAGCACCTTGCGCACGCGAGTGGCCAGCGGCAGGGTGAAGTTGCCGTTGCCGCAGTAGAGCTCCAGCAGGTCATCGTCGCGCTCGCCGAGGGCGTCGAAGGCCCAGTTGAGCATTTTCTCGTTCACCGCGCCGTTCGGCTGGGTGAAGGCGCCTTCCGGCTGGCGATAGCTGAAGCTGCGCCCGGCGACTTGCAACTCTTCCACGACATGATCGCGACCTATGACCAGACGCTGACCGCGCGAGCGCCCGACCAGGCTGACGCCCAGCTCGCTCGCGAGCTGTTGCGCCGCGGCCTGCCAATGCTCATCCAGCGGGCGGTGGTAGCAGAGGGTGATCAGCCCGTCACCGGCCAGGGTGGTGAGGAACTCGACCTGGAATAGCTTGAAGCTCAGCGCCGAACTGGCCCGCCAAGCGCTCTTTAGGCGCGGCATCAGTTCATTGATGCGAGTGCTGGCGATCGGAAAGTCGTCGAGCAGGATAGGCCTGTGTTTATCGCCGGCGGCGAACATCGCGTAGAAGCGCTCTTCGTTCTCCCGCCACAGGCGGAACTCGGTGCGCAGGCGGTAATGCTCGCGCGGCGAATCGAAGACTTCCGGCTCTGGGGCCGCGAAGGGCGCGAGCAAGGCCACCAGGCGGTGTTTCTTTTCTTCCAGCTGGGCCAGGTAGGTGGCCGGGTCGAACTGTGGAGCACTCATGGATAACTCATGTCGTTGTAGGGTGGATGACGCTTCATCCATCCACCAATAGGTTGTTGGGCTGGCGGATTGCGAGCGGTGGATGAAAAGAGAGTCATCCACCCTACGAATCAGGCGTTGAACCAGCCCAGTTTAATCACGAACAGCAGGGCGAGGATCACCAGCGCCGGATTCAGTTCGCGCCAGCGGCCGGCCAGCAGCTTGATCGCGGCCCAGGCGATAAAGCCGAACGCGATGCCGTTGGCGATGGAGAAGGTCAGTGGCATGGCCAGCGCGGTGATCACCACGGGGGCGGCCACAGTGATGTCGTCCCAGTCGATTTCCGCCAGGCCGGAGGTCATCAGTACGGCGACGAACAGCAATGCCGGGGCGGTGGCGAAGGCCGGCACGCTACCGGCCAGCGGGGCGAAGAACAGCGCCAGGAGAAACAGGCTGGCGACCACCACGGCGGTCAAGCCGGTACGCCCTCCGGCGCTGACGCCGGCCGCCGATTCGATGTAGCTGGTGGTGGTCGAGGTGCCCAGCAGCGAACCGACCATCGCGGCGCTACTGTCGGCGATCAGCGCGCGGCCCATCTTCGGCATGTAGCCGTCCTTGCGCATCAAGCCGGCTTTTTTCGCCACGGCGATCAGGGTGCCGGAGTTGTCGAACAGGTCGACGAAGAGGAAGGCGAAGATCACGCTGAACAGGCCGATATCCAGCGCGCCCAGGATGTCCAGCTGCAGCAGGGTCGGCGCCAGCGCCGGCGGCATCGAGACCACCCCGCCGAACTTGGACACGCCCAGGGCGATGGCCGCGCCGGTGACGGCGAGGATGCCGATCAGCACCGCGCCTGTGACCTTGCGCGCCTCCAGGGCGACGATCAGGAAGAAGCCGAGCACCGCCAGCAGCGGCTCGGGTTTGCTCAGGTCGCCCATGCCGACCAGCGTGGCCTGGTTGGCCACCACTATGCCGGCGTTCTGCAGGGCGATCAGCGCGAGGAACAGGCCGATGCCGGCGGCAATCGCCGAGCGCAGCTCCAGCGCAATGCTGTTGATGATCCATTCGCGGATCTTGAAGATCGACAGCAGGAAGAACATGCACGCCGAGAGAAAGACCGCCCCGAGCGCCACCTGCCAGCTGTGCCCCATGTGCAGCACCACGGTGTAAGTGAAGAAGGCATTCAGGCCCATGCCCGGGGCGAGGGCGATCGGGTAGTTGGCGATAAAGCCCATGATCGCCGAGCCGATGGCCGCCGCCAGGCAGGTGGCGACGAACACCGCGCCCTTGTCCATGCCGGTCTCGCCGAGGATGCTCGGGTTGACGAAGAGGATGTAGGCCATGGTCAGGAAGGTGGTGAGACCGGCAAGGATCTCGGTGCGCACCGTGGTGTTATGCGCGTTGAGTTGGAATAGTCGTTCCAGCATGCTGGGCTCCCCGTGGCGCGCGGCGCCGTGAATGTACCGTCAGGCCAAAGCAAAGCACAGACGCCGCCAGGCTGGGTGAAAACTACTGCGGGCTTCGCGCGTCATACGGCCTGCCGCAGCGCTGTTTTTCCGCCGGACTGAAAAAAGGCGCGCATCATACCAGTTCGCCCCCCTGGGCTTTATCAGGGCGGGTTGAATTGATGCTCAAACGGACAGTTTTCGTTCTGCGCTTTCAGGAGAATCAACATGACTGCTCGTGCTCTGCTCGCCGTCGCCGACGGCGTGGAAGACCTTGAAACCGTGACCTTGATCGACGTGCTGCGGCGCGCCGACATCGAGCTGCTGGTGGCCAGCATCGAGAACCGGCGGATGCTGACCTGCGCCCGCGGCACGCGCCTGACCGCCGACGCCATGCTGGTCGACGTGCTGGCGCAGGACTTCGACTTGATCGTACTGCCGGGCGGTATGCCCGGCGCCCAGCACCTGGCCGATCACCAGCCCTTGGCCGAACAGGTGCGTGAGCACGCGGCGGCCGGCAAGCTGTTCGCCGGCATCTGCGCCGCGCCGGCAGTCGCCTTGCAGAGTTATGGCGTGCTCAAGCAACGGCGGATGACCTGCTACCCGGCCTTCAGCGATCGCCTGTCCGGCTGCACCTTCGTCGATCAGCCGGTGGTGGTGGACGGCAACTGCATCACCAGCCAGGGCCCAGGCACCGCGCTGGAGTTCGCCCTGACCCTGGTGGAGCAACTGCTGGGCAAGGGCAAGCGCAAAGAGATCGCCAAGGCGATGCTGGTCGTCTGATTTCAGGTAGGGGTGCGCAGCCCGATACCGGCCATTCAGAGGGTAGGCTGGGTAGAGTCCAGCGGACGAAACCCAGCCTACGGGGTGTGTGGCTCGTGCAGCCGTTCGCGCTTGGCCAGGGTCGGGAACAGTTTGTACCAGGCACCGGTGATCAGCAGCGTACCGACGCCACCCAGCACCACCGCCGGCACGCTGCCGAACCAATGGGCGGTGAGGCCGGATTCGAACTCACCGAGCTGATTCGAGGCGCCGATAAACAAGCCGTTCACCGCACTGACCCGGCCGCGCATTTCGTCCGGGGTTTCCAACTGCACGAAGGCGCCGCGGATCACCATGCTGATCATGTCGGCCGCGCCGAGGATGGCCAGCACCAGCAGCGAGAACCAGAACGAGGTGGAGAGGCCGAAGGCGATGGTCGCCACACCGAACACGCCCACCGAGACAAACATGATCCGCCCGACGTTACGCTGGATGGGAAAGCGCGCCAACCAGAAGGCCATCAGCAAGGCGCCCACCGCCGGGGCCGAGCGCAACAGGCCGAGGCCCCAGGGGCCGGTCAGCAGAATGTCCTTGGCGAACACCGGCAGCAGCGCGGTGGCGCCGCCGAGCAGCACGGCGAACAGGTCCAGCGAAATCGCGCCGAAGATATCGCGCCGGCTGCGAATGAAGCGGATGCCAGCCAGCAATGAATGCAGCGACGGGCGCTCCTGATTCAGCGGCTCCTGGCGCCTCGGCAGGCTCAGCATCAGCGCACAGGCCACGACATACAGCAGGGCTGTGGGCGCATAGACCCAGATGCTGCCGAAGGCATAGAGAAAGCCGCCGAGGGCCGGCGCGACTATGGTCGCGGTCTGCATTGCCGAAGCCGAAGCGGCGACTGCGGCGGGGAACAGCGCGCTCGGCACCAGGCTCGGCAGCAGCGCTTGCGTCGCCGGCATCTCGAAGGCGCGGGCGCTGCCGAGCAGGAAGGCCAGCACGAAAATCATCTCGCGGGTTACCTCGCCACTGCTGCTGCCCAGCACCAAGGCGATGGCGATCAGCGCCTGACCACCTTGGCAGAGCGCCGCAACCTTGCGCCGATCGTAACGATCCGCCACATGCCCGGTGTACAGCATGAACAGCAGCCGTGGCAGAAACTCCACTAAACCGACCCAGCCTAGATCCAGCACGTTGCCGGTCAGTTGGTACAGGTGCCAACCGATGGCCACGGTGAGCATCTGGAAGCCGCTGGCGGTACAGACACGGGCCAGCCAGAAGGCGAGAAACGGACGTTGTTGGCGCAGCAGGAGTTTGCCGTGGGTCGACATGATGGGCGGCTTTTTACTTGGCGAGCTCAGGGGGGCGTCAGGCTAGCACGCGGTCTAGAGCGGTGGGGTTGGATTAACCGGCCGTTGTAAAAAGGCTACCTGACTACGTGCTTTCTTCAGCAAGCTTTGCGACTGATCCTAGCGGGCTTTAACAGGCTAACAACGACTCGCCCTATGGGCTCTGGGAGATTTGTGGACGGACATCCTGGAGGGTTGTTGCGGGTTTTGTGGGCTGGGCCGGCAGGGCCCCGCGCGACAATCGACCACAGCGGCACCCCGGGTACAAAGCGCTACTCTTTGTGGGCTGGTTGATCCACGTCAATACCCCGTTTTTGGGTCGCGTGGGGGGCTTTTAGGCCTGCTGTTCCGCTCGATCTGCGCCACACAAGAATAATTCCGTAGCGCCACTCCAAAGCTTGGAGCTGCTGGCTTGGCCGCAATAAAGGGCCGTGCCCCGTACCACCTGATTGAGGAAGTCCCATGTTCGGCTTAGAGGCCCTGGATCTGGCTCGGATGCAGTTTGCGTTCACCATTTCCTTCCACATCATCTTCCCGGCGATCACCATCGGCCTGGCCAGCTACCTGGCGGTGTTGGAAGGCCTGTGGCTGAAAACCCAGGAGGAGGTCTACCGCGATCTCTACCATTTCTGGTCGAAGATCTTCGCCGTCAACTTCGGCATGGGCGTGGTCTCCGGGCTGGTGATGGCCTATCAGTTCGGCACCAACTGGAGCGCCTTCTCCGACTTCGCCGGCGCGGTCACCGGGCCGTTGCTGACCTATGAAGTGCTGACCGCGTTCTTCCTCGAGGCGGGTTTCCTCGGCGTCATGCTGTTTGGCTGGAACCGCGTCGGCCCGGGGCTGCACTTCTTCGCCACGGTGATGGTGGCCATCGGCACCTTGATCTCGACCTTCTGGATTCTCGCCTCGAACAGTTGGATGCAGACCCCGCAGGGCTTCGAGATCGTCGACGGCCGGGTGATTCCGGTGGACTGGCTGGCGGTGATCTTCAACCCGTCATTTCCCTACCGTCTGCTGCACATGGCCACCGCGGCGTTCCTTGCGACGGCGTTCTTCGTCGGCGCGTCGGCGGCCTGGCATCTGCTGCGCGGGCGGGATAATCCGGCGATCCGCCGCATGCTCTCGATGGCCATGTGGATGGCCCTGATCGTCGCCCCGATTCAGGCGGTGATCGGTGATTTCCACGGGCTCAATACCCTGAAACACCAGCCGGCCAAGATCGCCGCGATCGAGGGCCACTGGCAAAACGTCGGCGACGAGCCGACCCCATTGATCCTCTTCGGCTGGCCGGACATGCAGGCCGAGCAGACCCGCTTCAAGCTGGAAATTCCCGCCCTCGGCAGCCTGATCCTGACCCACAGCCTGGATAAGCAGGTGCCGGCGCTGAAGGAGTTCCCGCCGCAGGATCGGCCCAACTCGACCATAGTGTTCTGGTCGTTCCGGCTCATGGTTGGTCTCGGTATGTTGATGATCCTCACCGGGCTATGGAGCCTCTGGCTGCGCGCCCGTGGCGGCCTCTACCAGTCCAGGCCCTTCCTCTATCTGGCGCTGTGGATGGGGCCGTCCGGTCTGGTCGCCATTCTCGCCGGCTGGTTCACCACCGAGGTCGGTCGTCAGCCCTGGGTGGTCTACGGCCTGATGCGCACCGCCGAGGCCTCCTCCGGGCACAGCCTGGCGCAGATGAGCCTGACCCTGACGCTGTTCGTGGTGGTGTACTTCGCGCTGTTCGGGGTCGGCCTCGGCTACATGCTGCGCCTGGTGCGCAAGGGCCCGATCACCGATGAAGGCAGGGAGCAGGGCGTTGGTGGCCCTGGGCAGCAACGCACTCCGGCGCGGCCGCTGTCGGCGGCGGACGAAGGGCTGGAAGACGACAACTCGAGCGGGAGGAACTGACCATGGGCTTCGATCTTTCGCTGATTTGGGCAATCATCATCGTCTTCGGCATCATGATGTACGTGGTCATGGATGGTTTCGATCTAGGCATCGGCATCCTCTTCCCGTTCGTCAAGGACGACGCCGAGCGCGACGTGATGATGAACACCGTGGCGCCGGTCTGGGACGGTAACGAGACCTGGCTGGTGCTCGGCGGCGCGGCGCTGTTCGGCGCCTTCCCGCTGGCTTACTCGGTGGTGCTGAGCGCCTTGTATCTGCCGCTGATCTTCATGCTCCTGGGGCTGATCTTCCGCGGCGTGGCCTTCGAGTTCCGCTTCAAGGCCAAGGCGCACAAGCGGCATATCTGGGACAAGGCCTTCATCGGCGGTTCGCTGGCCGCGACCTTCTTCCAGGGGGTGGCGTTGGGTGCTTACATCGACGGCATTCCGGTGGTCAATCGCGCCTACGCCGGCGGTTCGCTGGATTGGCTGACCCCCTTCTCGCTGTTCTGCGGGTTGGCGCTGATCGCCGCCTATGCCCTGCTCGGTTGCACCTGGCTGATCATGAAAACCGAAGGCCGGCTGCAACAGCAGATGCACGATCTGGCCCGGCCGTTGGCCTTGGTGCTGTTGGCCGTGACCGGGATTGTCAGCCTGTGGACGCCCTTGGCCCACGCCGAAATTGCCCAGCGCTGGTTCAGCCTGCCGAATCTGTTCTGGTTTCTGCCGGTGCCGATCCTGGTGCTGGTGACCCTGTACGCGCTGTTGAAGGCGGTGCAGAACAACCGCAACTACTCGCCGTTCATCCTCACCCTGGTGCTGATCTTCCTCGGCTACAGCGGCCTGGGCATCAGCCTGTGGCCGCATATCATCCCGCCGTCGGTGACCATCTGGCAGGCCGCCGCGCCGCCGCAGAGTCAGGGTTTTATCCTGGTCGGCGCGCTGTTCATCATCCCCTTCATCCTGATGTACACCGCCTGGAGCTATTACGTGTTCCGCGGCAAGGTGACCCACGAACACGGCTATCACTAGTGGCCGCGGCGCGAAGGTTGGCGAAGACTGTGGATAAACCCGGGAAGAAACTGCTGTGGCAACGGCTGGGCTGGCTGGTCGCGATCTGGACGGCCAGCGTGCTGGCGCTGGGTGCCGTGTCTTATCTGTTGCGGCTGTTTATGACTGCGGCGGGCTTGAGTACGCCGTAGTCGTAGGATCGCGCGGCTACTTGATCGCCTTCAACACCACGAACTTCGGATTCGCCGCGACCTGCTCGACGCCGCGGAACAGGCGCTTGAGCTTGGCGTGGTAGCCCAGGTGACGGTTGCCGACTATCCACAGCTCGCCGCCCTTGACCAGCGCCGCCCGGGCCTGCTGGAACATCCGCCAGGCGAGGAAATCGCCGACCACCTGTTGCTGGTGGAAGGGTGGATTGCACAGCACCAGGTCCAGCGAGTCTTGCGCCTGCTCGGCCAGGCCGTCGCCGGGGCGAATCTCCACCGCTCGCTCGCCCAGTGCGGCGCGCCAGTTCTCGGCCGCCGATTGCACGGCCATATACGACTCATCCACCAGCGTCAGCTGCGCATCGGGGTTGGCCAGGGCGCAGGCGATGCCGAGCACGCCGTTACCACATCCGAGGTCGGCAACCCGCGCCGCACCGAGCCTTTGCGGCAGGTGTGGCAGAAAGGCCCGGGTGCCGATATCCAGGCCTTCGCGGCAGAACACATTGGCGTGGTTGAGCAACTCGATGCGCGGGCTGTCCAGCTGGTAGCGGGTCGGGTAGGGCGAGCTCACCGGGGCTTTCGCGCTGGGCGTGACGAACAGCAGCCGGGCCTTTTTCACCGCGAGCGAAGCCTGCAGCGGGCCGATGTATTGCGCCAGCAGATCGCCGGCGGTGCGCGGCAAGTGCTTGAGCATGCCGGCGGCGACGACTCGCGCGCCGGGTGCCAGCTGGCCCTGGAGGCGGATCAGTTGCTCCTCCAGCAGCGCCAGGGTTTTCGGCACGCGGATCAGTACCCAGTCGAACGGGCCGGACACCGTCTGGCTGGCCGGGATAAAGCGCACGCTGTCCGCCGGTAGACTGTTGCAGGCCAGGTTGTTCGCCAGCGCCAAGGCGCCTAGATGGGAGTCGCCGCTGCTGCTGACCTGGGCCTTGCCGGCCAGGCTGGCGGCCAGCGCGCCGAAGCTGTCGTTCAGCAGCAACACGCGGCTTTCACCGGTGATGCCCTGCTCGGCCAGGTGGTTGAGCAGGTATTCGTCGGCCGCATCGAAGGCCTGCAGCGGGTCGTCGCGCTGTGGCGGCTGGCGGTATAGATCGAGGTTGGCGAACGGGGTGCTGAATAGGGCCATCAATGAAACACTCTTGATCGGGCAAGTCATTGATTTGAATTGAAACTCGCCATGCCGGCAGTTTAAGTGGTTTTTCGCGCCGGCACTTCAAGTATAAGAGGGCGGCTGCGTGGCCCCGTAGCGGCAATGGCCCGCTCTCAGCCGCTGAAATTCATGCACCGGTTACTTCCATGATCAACGTCATACCCCCCCTGGCGGCCTATCGGCAGGCCATCGAGCAGCAAGGTTTCGAGTCGGACCAGGCGCAATGGCGCGCTGCCGGGCTGTTGCAGGATTGCTACGAAGCCGTGCATCAGCACGCCAGCCACGCGCCAGTGGTGCGCGGGGTCTATCTCTGGGGGCCGGTCGGGCGCGGCAAGACCTGGCTGATGGATCGCTTTTATCAGAGCCTGCAAGTACCGGCGCGGCGCCAGCATTTCCATCACTTCATGAGCTGGGTGCACCGGCGCCTGTTTCAACTGAGTGGTAGGGCCGATCCGCTGCAGGCGCTGGCCCGCGAGTTGAGCGCGGAGGTCCGGGTGCTGTGTTTCGACGAGCTGTTCGTCAATGACATCGGCGATGCCATCATCCTCGGGCGGTTGCTGCAGGTGATGTTCGAGCAGGGCGTGGTGCTAGTCGCCACCTCCAACCAGCCACCGCAACAGCTGTATGCCGACGGTTTCAATCGCGAGCGCTTCCTGCCGGCGATCGCCGCCATCGACCGTTACATGCAGGTGGTTGGCGTCGATGGCGGGCAGGATCACCGCCTGCACCCGGGCGAGCAGCACCCGCGCTATTGGCTGGCCACGCCAGGTCAAACGAGTGTCCTGGGCGCACTGTTCAGCCGTTTGACGGCTGGCCAGCCGACGTCCGCCGAGCCCATCGAACTGGGGCATCGACCGATTCCGGTGCTGCGGCAGAGTGAGCCGGTGCTCTGGTGCCGCTACGCCGACTTGTGCGAGCAGCCACTCTCGGCCCTGGATTTCATCGCCCTGTGCGATCGCTTCTCGATCATCCTGCTCGGCGAGGTGCCCAACCTGAGTGGCCGGCAAAGGGCGGCCAAGATTGCCCGCGGCACCGAAGATGGCGTCGAGCGGGTGCTGGCCGGCGATCGGCAACTGCCGGAACTGTCCGCCCATGACGACGGCGTGCGGCGCTTCATCGCCCTGGTGGATGAATGCTATGACCGCAAGGTTCCGCTCTACCTGGAAGCGCAGGTGCCGCTGCAGCAGCTCTACACCGAGGGCTATCTGGCCTTTCCCTTTCGCCGCACCCTGAGCCGCCTGCAGGAAATGCAGTTGCAGCGCTTTGGTCGAGCCTGAACCAGCCAATTGCGATTATCCGCGCCGGCGGTGTTGCCGGGCGCCTCTTTGCGAGAGACTGAGGCCAAGCGCTCACCAGGAACGGATGTATGGCCACCCGCGAAGACAAGTTCACCCGCCAGACATTGTTAGACGTGCGGCCCTGGTCGCCGACTTTGTTCAGTCTGCGCTGCACCCGGGATGCGCATTTTCGCTTTCGCGCCGGCCAATTCGCCCGCCTTGGGGTGGAGAAGGCCGATGGCACAAGGGTCTGGCGGGCCTATTCGATGCTCTCGGCGCCCCATGATGAATACCTGGAGTTCTTCTCCATAGTCGTGCCGGATGGCGAATTCACCAGCGAACTCAACCGCCTGCAGGCGGGCGACCAGCTGTTGGTCGAGCGCCAGCCTTTTGGTTTTCTCACCCTGGAGCGCTTTAGCGATGGCCGCGATCTGTGGTTGCTGGGCACGGGTACCGGGTTGGCACCCTTTCTGTCGATTCTGCAGGACTTCGAGGTGTGGCAGCGTTTCGAGCGCATCGTGCTGGTCTACAGCGCGCGCACTAGCGCCGAGCTGGCCTATCAGGAACTGATTGCGCAGTTGAGGCAGCACGAGTACCTGCAGGAATATGCGCACAAGTTGACCTACGTGCCGATCGTCACCCGTGAGCAGGTGTCCGGCACCCTGCATGGGCGGGTGACGACGCTGATCGCCAATGGTGAGCTGGAGCGCGCCGCCGGTTTGGGGCTGGAGCCCGAGTCTTCGCGGGTGATGCTGTGCGGCAATCCGCAGATGATCGAGGACTGCCGTGCGCTGCTGAAAACGCGGGATCTGCAGCTCAGCCTGACCCGTCGCCCAGGGCAGGTCGCGGTGGAAAACTATTGGTAAGCCGGCTCAAAGCCTTGGCAATAAATGCAAACGGCGCCTGCGGGCGCCGTTTTTTTATGCTGCCCAGGGTTCAGGGCTGCTGGTTCTGCCGGGTCTTGAGCAGGTCGCGGATCTCCATGAGCAGCGCCTCTTCCGGTGTCGGTACCGGCGGCAGCGTCGGCGCCGCCGCCTCTTCACGTTTGAGTTTGTTGATCACCTTGACCCCCATGAAGATGGCGAAGGCGACGATGAGGAAGTCCAGCACCGTCTGGATAAATTTACCGTAGCTCAGCATGACTGCCGGAATATCGCCCTCGGCGGCTTTCAGGGTGACGGCCAAGTCGGAGAAGTCCACCCCGCCAATCAGCAAACCAATCGGCGGCATCACCAGATCACCGACGAACGACGAGACGATCTTGCCGAAGGCGGCGCCGATGATGATCCCGACCGCCATATCGACGACATTGCCTTTGACCGCGAAGGCCTTGAACTCGCTGAGTACGCTCATAGGTTTACTCCCTGTGTTTTGAGATGAGTGGTGGCAGTGTAATGCAGCGCCAAGGCGCCTCCCAGTACGCGTGTGCGGCGCGCTGCGCTGCTGGCCAGAGCCTGCTGTCGGACCCAACGGGGTGGCTGCCTGACGGTGCGACCGAGGGTAGGTTCGACCGACGGTGGCTGGGCTAGGCTAAAAGAACAAGTCCAATCAACCGGAGGAGGGATCAGACCATGACGCTCGAATACCATCCGCTGATGCGGGAGTTTCCCGAATTTCATGTCGAGCTGCGGGCCTTGCATGGCCGCGATGCGCATTTCACCCGCTTGGCGGCGGACTACGAGGCGCTGGACAAGCGCATCTATCTGGTCGAGGACGGCCGCGAAGCGCTGGATACGGAGGCGCTGCAGGTGCTGAAGAACGAACGGGTGACGCTCAACGTCGAGATCGCCCGGCAACTGAAGGCGGCGGCCAACGGCCGAGGTGCTTGAACACCGGCGCGGCTGCTGCGGCTATCATGCGGGCTTTCCTCTGACAGGAGTCCGCTATGGCCAAGGCCAAGCGTCTGTACGGCTGCACCGAGTGCGGCGCCACCTTCCCCAAATGGGCCGGGCAATGCGCCGAATGCGGAGCCTGGAACACCCTGGTCGAAAGCCTGATTGAAGCCGGCAGCGAGGCTGCCAACGGGCGTGCGGGCTGGGCTGGGCAGCAGGCGCAGATCAAGACGCTGGCCGAGGTCAGCGTCGAGGAGATGCCGCGCTTCTCCACCGCTTCCGCCGAGCTGGATCGGGTGCTCGGTGGCGGTCTGGTGGATGGCTCGGTGGTGCTGATCGGCGGCGACCCGGGGATCGGCAAGTCGACCATCCTCCTGCAGACCCTGTGCAATATCGCCACGCGCCTGCCGGCGCTGTATGTCACCGGCGAGGAATCCCAGCAGCAGGTGGCCATGCGTGCGCGGCGCCTGGGTCTGCCGGAAGACCAACTGAAGGTGATGACCGAGACCTGCATCGAGGCGATCATCGCCACCGCGCGCCTCGAGCAGCCGAAAGTGATGGTGATCGACTCGATCCAGACCATCTTCACCGAGCAATTGCAGTCGGCACCCGGCGGCGTCTCGCAGGTCCGTGAGAGTGCGGCGTTGCTGGTGCGTTATGCCAAGCAGAGCGGCACGGCGATCTTCCTGGTCGGTCACGTCACCAAAGAGGGGTCGCTGGCGGGGCCGCGGGTGCTCGAGCACATGGTCGATACCGTGTTGTATTTCGAAGGCGAGTCGGATGGCCGTCTGCGTTTGCTGCGCGCGGTGAAGAACCGTTTCGGCGCGATCAACGAACTCGGCGTGTTCGGCATGACCGACCGCGGCCTGAAGGAAGTCTCCAACCCTTCGGCGATCTTCCTCACCCGCGCTCAGGAGGAAGTGCCGGGCAGTGTGGTGATGGCGACCTGGGAAGGCACGCGGCCGATGCTGATCGAGGTGCAGGCCTTGGTCGACACCAGCCATCTGGCCAACCCGCGGCGGGTCACCCTGGGGCTGGATCAGAACCGCCTGGCCATGTTGCTGGCGGTGCTGCACCGGCATGGCGGTATTCCCACCCACGACCAGGACGTGTTCCTCAATGTGGTCGGTGGGGTCAAGGTGCTGGAGACCGCCTCGGACCTGGCCTTGATGGCCGCGGTGATGTCCAGCCTGCGCAATCGGCCGCTGCCGCATGATCTGCTGGTGTTTGGCGAGGTCGGCTTGTCCGGCGAGGTGCGCCCGGTGCCGAGCGGTCAGGAACGCTTGAAAGAGGCGGCCAAGCACGGCTTCAAGCGCGCCATAGTGCCCAAAGGCAATGCGCCCAAAGAGGCGCCGCCAGGGCTGCAGGTGATTGCGGTGACGCGTCTGGAGCAGGCGCTGGATGCGTTGTTCGAGTAAGGGCCAGGGCTGGAGGGGGGCGGCCGAGGCTGCCTATTCCCCGCCCAGCGAGGCCAGTTCGCACTCCAGCAGGGTTTCGTCGCCCAGGTTGAGTTCGATCAGGCGGCGCAAGTGGCCGATGGAGTCGAGGTCGATATGCCGGCAGACAAACCCGAGCAGGTCTTGCTGGGTATGGATCAGCAGCACCTCCATGCTGACTTGCGCCTCGGCACTCAGCTCGATGCGCGCCTCGAACGGCTGATCGGGGTCGCAGTGCCAATCGCGCGGGCGTTTTACCAGCAGCCCCTTGAGCGACAGGTCATGCAACTCAACCGTCCAGCGCCGTTCACCCTGGGCGAGCTCGGTGCTGGCGTCGAAGGCGATGCGCTGAAAACGCCGCCGCTCGTTGGCTGACTCACTCATGCACTGACTCCTTGGCAATTTTGTCCACTATAGCTAAGAAGCTGTTTTCAAATTGTCTGCGGGCTTCGCGCGTGATGCGGCGTTAAAAATGGCATCGGACTGCTCATTTACCACTCGTAAACTCCGCGTCCTCGCCTGTTTGACTCGCTACGCTCGCCCTGCGGGCCAGCCTTCGGCTGTTACTCCGCTCCGCTGCGTTGCGCCTTGTGACCCACATGGATGTGGGGAATGCCGCTACCCGTAGGGAACGGGTGCGGCCCTGACCTGCGCTCGCGACGATCTTGAAAAGGCTCTGATAGAAAACTGTCTGCAGTGTAGCGCTAATGCCGTCATCGGTTTGACAGCTGAGCAAGTGTCGCCAAAGCTGCAAATGCGGTTTTTCTTATAATTTCCTGCGGAGCGCAGATATGGATAAGCGACTGCTAAGCAAAGGTTTGATTCTCGGGGTCCTGAGCGCGGCCAGTTTGCTGGCTCAGGCTGATCAGGCCGGCGGTGGAGGCTGCGGCTGGGGCAATATGCTGTTCGAAGGCCAGCGTGGCTTGTTTCCTCACCTGGTGGCGACCACCACCAACGGCACTTCAGGGAATGCCACCTTTGGTCTGACCTCCGGTACTAACGGCTGCGACTCCAGCGTCAAGCTGGGTTATGGCGGTCGTTCGCTGCTCGCCATGAATGGCATGCTCGACTCCATCGCCGAAGACATGGCGCAGGGGCAGGGCGAGGCGTTGGATGCCTATGCCACGCTGCTGGGTATTGAGAAGGCCGATCGGGCGCATTTTGCGCAAGTCACTCACCAGAACTTCGGCCGCATTTTCTCTAAGGCCGACGTGACCAGCGAGCAAGTGCTGGCTGCCACCCTCGACGTCATGAGCCGTGACGCGCAACTGGCGCGTTACGCCAAGCAACCCGCTTAACGACATCTGCGTTGTACCCAGCGAGCCGGGCTTCTGCCCGGCTTTTTCATGCCCTCCAGTTGAGTGTGCTGGGCGGCTCTAGACCAAGGTCTGATAGTGAGTTGCTCGGGAGCGGCTAAACTTGGCAAGCCGCTTGTCTGTCCATCCGTTGGGAGTTCTCGATGAATAATAACAATAGCGTTCTACGCCACCTGCCTTGGCTGGTGCTGGCGATAGTCGGCGCCTGTGCCTTGGGGGTCGTGGCCTTGCGCCGCGGCGAAGCCATCAATGCCCTGTGGATTGTGGTCGCGGCAGTGGCCATCTACCTGGTTGCCTACCGTTACTACAGCCTGTTTATCGCTACCCAGGTGATGCAGCTGGACCCGCGGCGGGCGACTCCGGCGGTGCTGAATAACGATGGTCTGGACTATGTGCCGACCAACAAACACGTGCTCTTCGGTCACCACTTCGCCGCGATCGCCGGCGCAGGTCCCCTGGTCGGCCCGGTGCTGGCGGCGCAGATGGGCTATCTGCCCGGTACGCTCTGGCTGATCGCCGGCGTCGTGCTCGCCGGTGCGGTGCAGGACTTCATGATCCTGTTCCTCTCCACCCGCCGTAACGGCCGCTCCCTCGGCGATATGGTGCGCGAGGAAATGGGTCAGGTGCCGGGCACCATTGCCCTGTTTGGCTGCTTCCTGATCATGATCATCATCCTCGCGGTGCTCGCGTTGATCGTGGTCAAGGCCTTGGCGGACAGCCCGTGGGGCATGTTCACGGTGATGGCGACTATCCCGATCGCGATGCTTATGGGCGTTTACATGCGCTATATCCGCCCGGGGCGCATCGGTGAGATTTCCGTGGTCGGGGTTGCCCTGCTGCTCGCCTCCATCTGGCTGGGTGGGCAGATCGCCGCAGACCCCGAATGGGCCAAGGTCTTCACCTTCACCGGTGTGCAAATCACCTGGATGCTGGTCGGCTATGGCTTCGTCGCCGCGGTATTGCCGGTGTGGCTGGTGCTGGCGCCACGTGACTATCTGTCGACCTTCCTGAAGATCGGCACCATAGTCGCGCTGGCTATCGGCATCCTGGTGGTCATGCCCGAGCTGAAAATGCCGGCCCTGACCCAGTTCACCGATGGCACCGGCCCGGTGTGGAAAGGCGCCCTGTTCCCCTTCCTGTTCATCACCATCGCCTGCGGTGCGGTGTCGGGTTTCCACTCGCTGATCGCCTCCGGCACCACGCCGAAGATGCTCGACAATGAAACCAACGCCCGTTACATCGGCTATGGCGGCATGTTGATGGAGTCCTTCGTGGCGATCATGGCGATGGTCGCCGCCTCGGTGATCGAGCCGGGCGTCTACTTCGCGATGAACAGCCCGGCTGCCGTAGTCGGTAGCGATGTGCTGAGTGTGGCGACCACGGTCAGCGGTTGGGGCTTTGCCATCACCCCTGAAGTGCTAGTGGCGACCGCCAAAGATATCGGTGAAACCACCATCCTTTCCCGCGCTGGCGGTGCGCCGACGCTGGCCGTAGGTATCGCGCAGATCCTCCATCAGGTGCTGCCGGGGGCGAACACCATGGCCTTCTGGTACCACTTCGCGATCCTGTTCGAGGCGCTGTTCATCCTCACCGCGGTGGATGCCGGCACCCGTGCCGGGCGCTTTATGCTGCAAGACCTGCTGGGTAACTTCGTGCCGGCACTGCGGCGCACCGAGTCCTGGGCGGCCAACCTGATTGCCACGGCCGGTTGCGTGGCCATGTGGGGCTACCTGCTGTACCAGGGCGTGATCGATCCGCTGGGCGGGATCAATACCCTGTGGCCGCTGTTCGGCATCTCCAACCAGATGCTCGCCGGTATCGCGCTGATGCTCGCCACCGTCGTGCTGATCAAGATGAAGCGCCAGCGCTATATCTGGGTCACCATGCTGCCGGCCGTCTGGCTGCTGATCTGCACCACCACGGCGGGCCTGATCAAGCTGTTCGATGCCAATCCGGCAATCGGCTTCCTGGCGCTGGCGAACAAGTACAGCGATGCGTTGGCGGCGGGCCAGGTGTTGGCGCCGGCCAAGGATATCGGGCAGATGCAGCACGTGATCGTCAACGCCTATACCAACGCGGCGCTGACGACCTTGTTCCTGCTGGTGGTGTTCAGCATCCTGTTCTATGCGCTCAAGGTCGGTGTCGCGGCCTGGGGTAGCAAGGCGCGTACGGATAAGGAAACCGCTTTCCAGCCGGTGCCGGATGCTTAAAAATAACCTGCTGGTTCGAGGAGATTGCGCATGTTCAATGATCTGAGTCGTCTCGGTAAGTACCTCGGTCAGGCTGCGCGCCTGATGGTGGGCATGCCGGACTACGACACTTACGTCGAGCATATGCGCAGCAAACACCCGGACAAGCCGGTGATGAGCTACGAGGCGTTCTTCCGCGAACGCCAGGAAGCCCGTTACGGTGGCGGCAAAGGCCGGCCGATCCGCTGCTGCTGAACTCTTCTGCTGTAACCCCACGCGCCACGCCTAGTCGTGGCGCGTGTCATTTTGAGGACAGGTTTGCATGTCGCATTTTCCCATACCGGTCACAGTGCTCAGCGGCTTTCTCGGTGCCGGCAAGACCACGCTGCTGCGGCACCTGCTCAAGACCGAACACGGCTTGAAGATCGCGGTGATCGAGAACGAATTCAGTGAAGCCCCGATCGACGGCCAACTGCTCGGCGATGAACCGGTGCAGGTGCTGACCCTGGCCAATGGCTGCGTCTGCTGCTCCATCCATGGCGATCTGGAGCGGGCCCTATACCTGCTCCTGGAGCGTTTGGACAGTGGCGCGATTGCCTTCGATCGCCTGGTCATCGAATGCACCGGCCTGGCCGATCCGGCGCCAGTGGCGCAGACCTTCTTCGTCGACGAGGAGCTGCGCGAGCGCTATATCCTCGACGGCATCATCACCCTGGTGGACGCGGCCAATGCCGAACGCCACCTCAGCGAAACCATCGCCCAGGCCCAGGTAGGTTTCGCCGACCGCCTGCTGGTGAGCAAGCGTGACCTGGTCGACGAGGCCAGCTTCGAGGCGCTCAGTCAGCGCCTGCAACGGATCAACCGCCGCGCGCCGATCCGCGTGGTCGACCACGGCCGCATCGACCTGGCCGAACTGCTCGATGTGCGCGGCTTCAACCTCAATGCCGACTTCGGCCCGACGCTGAGCCTGCGTCCTCTGACTCCGGCCGGCTCTACCGATCGCATATCGACCCTGGTGCTGAAAAGCGAACGGGCACTGGATCTCGACAAGCTCAGCGAGTTCATGAATGAGCTGCTGGAAGAGCACGGCAACTCGCTGCTGCGTTACAAGGGCGTGCTGAACATAGCCGGCGAGGCGCGGCGGCTGGTGTTTCAGGGCGTGCTCAAGCTCTATGGCTTCGACTGGGACAGCGAATGGCGGGAAGACGAGACGCGCGAAAGCGTGATGGTGTTTATCGGCGACGCGTTGCCGGAAGAACAGATACGCGCGGGCTTCGCCAAGACCGTGGTCTGAGCGGTGTAGAGGCGGCTTGTTGGTTGAGCCGAGTAGGATTGAATCGGCAATAAAAAACCCGGCATCGGCCGGGCTTTTTATTGCGCCGAGGCTTAGTTGCCGTACACCGGGAACTTGGCGCACAGGGCTTTGACCTGGCCACGGACGCGGTCGATCACCGACTCGTCGTCGAGATTGGCGAGGATCTCGCAGATCCAGCCCGCCAGTTCGCGGCACTCGGCTTCTTTGAAACCACGGGTGGTCACGGCCGGGGTGCCGATGCGCAGGCCGGAGGTGACGAACGGCGAGCGTGGATCGTTGGGTACCGAGTTCTTGTTCACTGTGATGAAGGCGCGACCCAGGGCGGCGTCGGCGTCCTTACCGGTGATGTCCTGTTTGATCAGGCTGAGCAGGAACAGGTGGTTCTCGGTACCGCCGGACACCACGTCGTAGCCGTTCTCGATGAACACCCCGGCCATGGCCTGGGCGTTCTTCACCACTTGCTGCTGGTAGGCCTTGAACTCCGGCTGCAGGGCTTCCTTGAAGCACACCGCCTTGGCCGCGATCACGTGTTCCAGCGGGCCACCCTGGGCGCCCGGGAACACCGCGGAATTGAGCTTCTTCTCGATCTCTTCGTTCTTGCGCGCGAGGATCAGGCCGCCGCGCGGGCCGCGCAGGGTCTTGTGGGTGGTGGTGGTGACCACGTCGGCGAAGGGTACCGGGTTCGGGTACACGCCGGCCGCCACCAGGCCCGCGACGTGGGCCATGTCGACGAACAGGTAGGCCCCGACCTTGTCGGCGATGGCCCGGAAGCGGGCGAAGTCCAGCACCTGCGAGTAGGCGGAGAAACCGGCGACTATCATCTTCGGCTGGTGTTCGACGGCCAGGCGCTCGACTTCGTCGTAGTCGATCAGGCCATTGCCGTCGATGCCGTACTGCACGGCGTTGTAGAGCTTGCCGGAGGAGCTGACGCTGGCGCCGTGGGTCAGGTGACCGCCGTGGGCCAGGCTCATGCCGAGGAGGGTGTCGCCGGCGTTCAGCAGGGCCAGGTATACCGCGCTGTTGGCCTGCGAGCCGGCGTGCGGCTGGACGTTGGCGTAATCGGCACCGAACAGCTGCTTGGCGCGGTCGATGGCCAGCTGCTCGACCAGGTCGACGTATTCGCAGCCGCCGTAGTAACGTTTGCCCGGATAGCCTTCGGCGTACTTGTTGGTCAGTACCGAGCCTTGGGCTTCCATCACCGCGGGGCTGGTGTAGTTCTCCGAGGCGATCAACTCGATGTGCTCTTCCTGGCGCTGGGCTTCTTGCTCCATCGCGGCGAAGAGGTCGGCGTCGTAGTTGGCGAGAGTCGTTTCACGGCTGAACATGGCAATCCCCTGAGAAAATCAGCTGGGCGGTGGTAAGAGGGGGCGGATTCTACCGCATCCGTCGCGGGCTGGCACATGACGGTCGGTCATGTGATGGATAAGCGGGCCTCATTGTGCAGGGCTGGCTTCGCGTGAATGAATCGGCCGGTCTGAGTTGGTCGCTGTCGCACGCATTGGAAAAGCGCAAATTCCGTAGGAGCCGCAGCTCAGCTCAGCATAAACAGCGCGGCACCGCCGAACTGGGCGGCGAAGTGGTTGGCGGCCATGGGTTTGCCAAACAGGTAGCCCTGGACTTCGTCGCAGTCGTGTTCACGGAGGAAGTCCAGCTGCGCCTGGGTTTCCACGCCTTCGGCGATCACCGCCAGGTTCAGGCTGTGGGCCATGGCGATGATCGCGCGGGCGATCTGCGCATCCTGTTCGCCATCGGGCAGGCCGTCGACGAAGCTGCGGTCGATCTTCAGCACGTCGATGGGGAACTGCTTGAGGTAGTTCAGCGAGGAATAACCGGTGCCGAAATCGTCCACCGCGATGCTCAGGCCGAGGCGCTTCAAGCCGGCGAGGATCTGCATGGCCTCGCCGACGTCGCGCATCAGGATGCTTTCGGTCAGCTCCAGTTCCAGGCAGGCCGGGGGAATGCCGCTGTCTTGCAGGATGCTGGCGATGCGCAGGCCCAGCTGGCCCTCGGCGAACTGGCGGGCCGAGAGGTTGACCGACACCTTAGGTACCCGCACCTTGGCCGCGTGCCAGGCCTTGAGCTGACTGCAGGCCTCGGCCACCACCCAGTCGCCGACCTGCACCACCAGCCCCAGCTCTTCCAGCACCGGGATGAACTCGCCGGGTGAGACCAGGCCGCGGCGCGGGTGCCGCCAGCGTAGCAAGGCCTCGACGCCGGTCAAACGCTGGCCGTTGCCACTGAACTGCGGCTGGTAATAGAGCACGAACTGCTGCTGTTCGAGGGCATGCCGCAGGTCGCTTTCCAGCTCCAGGCGCTCCAGGGCCGTGGCGTTCATCGCCGCCTGGTAGAACTGGAAGTTGTTCTTGCCGCGCTCCTTGGCGTGATACATGGCGGTGTCGGCGTTCTTCATCAGCTGGCTCAGTTCGTTGCCGTCTTGCGGACTGAGGGCGATACCGATACTGGCGGTGACGAAGAACTCCCGGCCTTCGAGGATGAAGGGCTGCGCCAGGCTGGAGAGAATCTGTTCGGCGACGTGAATCGCCCCGTTCAGCGCGCCCTCGCGAGTGGCGCGTGGCTGTAGCAGCAGGGTGAACTCGTCGCCGCCCATGCGTGCCACGGTGTCGTCCTCGTCGACGCAGGCCGCCAGGCGCAGCGCCACGTCCTTGAGCATGCGGTCGCCGGCGGCGTGGCCGAGGGAGTCGTTGATCGGTTTGAAGCGGTCGAGGTCGAGGAACATCAGCACCACCCATTCCTGATGCCGTTCGGCATGCTGCAGGGCGGTGTGCAGGCGATCCTGGAACAGGCTGCGGTTAGGCAGGTGGGTCAGGGCGTCGTAGTAGGCCAGGCGGTGGATGCGTTGCTCGCTGGCCTTGCGCTCGCTGATGTCGCTGAAGAAGCACACATAGCTGACCAGATCGCCTGCGTCGTCCTGCACCGCGGTGATCCCAACCCAGGCCGGGAAGCTTTGGCTGTTGCGCCGCGTCAGCCAGACCTCGCCTTCCCAGCTGCCGTGCAGATTGAGTTGGCTGAGGATGTAGCGCAGGTGGTTGGCCTGCTGACGGTCGTCGGTGAACATGGTGGGCAATTGGTCGAGCACCTGCGCGCTGGAATAGCCGCTGACGCGGCTGAAGGCCTCGTTGACCTGGACGATATAGCCGGCCGGGTCGGTGACCAGAATGGCCGCGGTGGAGTGCTCGAACACCGTCGCGGCCATCCGCAGGTCTTTCTCGGCGCGGCGCTGCTGGCCGATATCGCGGCCAACGCCGAGCAAGCCCTCGAAGCGCCCATGCTCGTCCCACATCAGGGTCAGGCGCAGCTCCACCGGAATCTTGCGGCCATCGCAACGCAGGCAGTCGAACAGGAACAGCTGGGTCGGCAGCTGGGCGCGCAAGTCGGCCAGGCGCTGCGGATCGCCGAGCGCTGTGCGCACCCGCTCCAGCAGCAGATAGAAGCCGGCCAGCTGGCGCGGGTCGGCGGCGATGCTGTGGAAGCTGTGGCTGATCAGCCACTCGGCGCTGTAGCCCAACACCGGCTGTGCCGAGGGGCTGACGTAGTCGAGCTGCAGACTGCTGTCGGTGGAGAAAATCACATCGCTGATGCTTTCCGCCAGCAGGCGGTAGCGCCGCTCGTTGTTGCGCAGCAGTTCGCTGGCGTCGATCTGTTCGGTGACGTCCTTGGCCACCCCGATCAGGCGGCTGACGCGGCCAGCCGGGTCGCGACTCAAGGCCTGTTCGCGGATATCGAACCAGTGCCAGTTGCCGTTGCGGTGCCGCCAGCGCACCTGGCATTGCAGCAGCAGGCCGTTGCCGACCACCTGCTGCAGGTTACGGATGCGTTGATACAGCTCGCCATCGTCCGGGTGCAGGATGCGCTCCCAGAACGACTCGCCCATCGCCCTCAGTTCCGGCTTGCTGTAGCCCAGTTGCAGGCCGAGGTGATGGTTGCTGAACATCACCCGCTTGTTGTTCAGGTCGTGCACGTAGAGGGTGTCGGGCACCGTGCGCACCACCTCCGACCAGAAGCGCTCGCGCTCGATCAGTGACAGCTCGATGCGCTTGCGGCTGGTGATGTCGCTGATGCTCAAGGTCACCGCATGGTAATCCTCGAGCCGCTCCGGCAAGCGCAGCACCAGCCAAAGATGGCGTTCGTGACCTTGCGGGGTGGTGACCCGGCTCTCCAGCTCGAGCTGGCTCTGGCCGCCCAGCACGGCCGCGATCAGTTGGAAGCGAATGCCGTCGGCGCGCACTGGGCCGCGGCCAATCAGGTGCTGCCAGGCCTGCTCGGCAGAGCCGACGCCGAGTAAACGCAAGGCCACTTGATTGCTCTCGGTAACCCGCAGCTGCTGGAGTAGTTCCTGGTGGCGCTGGGGATTGGCCTGCAGCCACTGGCTCAGGCCGTCGTGGTCATGCACGCTCTGCTGCAACAGGTAGTGGCGCAGGCCGGCCAGATCGAGCACGCAGAGGGCGATGCCGCTGCCTTCGAAGATGTCCTGGTAGCGCCGCCGGGTTTCCTGCAGCACGCGCAGGGCTTGCTGCTGCTCGGTGACATCGCGCAGCACCCAGACATGCCCGAGGTGCTGACCGCCCTCGGGGAGGTCGCTGCGGGTCACGCTGAACAGGCGCCGCTGGCCGTTCTGCAGGATCTCCACCAGTTCCGGGGCGCGGTCGTGGTGCCGGCTCGGGCCGTGCAGCAACAGCGGGTCGAGCCCGGGCAGCAGTTCGAGCAGGTGGCGGCCGTGCGCCTCGTCGGCGCGCAGGCCGAACAACTGCTCGGCTTGCGGGTTGAGGTAGCGCAGCTGGCCATCGCTCTGCGTCACCAGCACCCGCTCCTCGATGGCCCGCAGGGCGCTGCCGGCCTGCTGCAGCGAACGGTGCGAGGCGGCATTTGGTTCGCGCAGCAGACGCCGCAGGGCCAGCAGGCTGAGCAAGGCGCAGAAGATAAACAGCAGAAATTTGCCGGCCAGGGGTGTCGGCAGCAGGTTTTGCGCCTGCTCGGCGGCGCTGACGGGCACGGCGATCGAGCCGCTGTGCAGCGGCCCCGGCTGGCGGGCGATCACCCGCTGGGCCAGAGGCTCGGCCAGTTGTTGGCTGGATTCGTGCTCGCGTTGCTGGCGATGCGCCTGGTGTTGCTGGAGCTCCTGGTGCAACTGCCACAGCAACAGCCCGAGCATGAGCAGCACCGACAGCACCAGGACGCCTTTCACCGAACCCGGCAAGGGGGCGGCGAGCGGGTCGCCAGGCGCGTGCTTGAAGGTGGATGGCTTGGGCTTGGGCTTGGGCACGAACGAAGATCCTGCGGTAACGGCTTGAATTGGGCAGGTGGCGCGCCGCCGACCTTGAGTCGGGCGCACGCGGGTCGGCTAGCATGCCCATAACCCTGGCGAAGTGCCAGTTGGCCCGACGAGCGTCGGTTTGCCCTGTGGGGCACATTCCGGTAGCTTTGCCGCACGCGCGCGGGAGCGCCGGCCTCCGGCAGTCAATGGCTCGTCGAGGCGGGTCTCGGCGAAGCTTGGCTCGCGCCCTGGTCATTCAATGTCTGTCACAGAAGCTAGGTTCCTCATGGCTCAATACGTCTACACCATGCATCGGCTGGGCAAAGTTGTGCCGCCGAAGCGGGAAATCCTCAAGAATATCTCCCTGTCCTTCTTCCCCGGCGCCAAGATCGGCGTGCTTGGCCTGAACGGCTCGGGCAAGTCCACCCTGCTGAAAATCATGGCGGGCGTCGATACCGAATTTAACGGTGAGGCGCGGCCGATGCCGGACCTCAACATCGGTTACCTGCCGCAGGAACCGCTGCTGGACCCGGCAAAGACCGTGCGTGAAGTGGTCGAAGAGGCCGTCAGCGTGATCAAGAACGCCCAGGCGCGCCTGGACGAGGTCTACGCCGCGTATGCCGAGCCGGATGCCGACTTCGATGCGCTGGCCGCCGAGCAAGGCAAGCTCGAAGCCATTTTGCAGGCCGCCGACGGTCATAACCTCGAGCGCCAGCTGGAAGTCGCCGCCGACGCGCTGCGTCTGCCGGCCTGGGATGCCAAGGTAGTGCACCTTTCCGGCGGTGAAAAACGCCGCGTCGCGCTGTGCCGCCTGCTGCTGTCCGCTCCGGACATGCTGCTGCTGGACGAACCGACCAACCACCTGGACGCCGACTCGGTGGCCTGGCTGGAGCACTTCCTCCACGACTTCCCCGGCACCGTGGTGGCGATCACCCACGACCGTTATTTCCTCGACAACGTCGCCGGCTGGATTCTCGAACTCGACCGCGGCGCCGGCATTCCTTACGAGGGCAACTACTCCGGCTGGCTGGAGGCCAAGTCCGACCGTCTGGCTCAGGAGTCCAAGCAGCAGTCGGCTCACGAAAAGGCGATGAAAGAAGAGCTGGAGTGGGTGCGTAAAGGCGCCAAGGCGCGGCAGTCGAAATCCAAGGCACGTCTGCAACGCTTCGAGGAAATGCAGTCGCAGGAATTCCAGAAGCGCAGCGAAACCAACGAGATCTACATCCCGGCGGGGCCGCGCCTGGGCGACAAAGTCATCGACTTGCACAATGTCTGCAAGGGTTACGGCGACCAGGGGTTGATCGACAACCTGTCGTTCAGCATGCCCAAAGGCGCCATAGTCGGCGTGATCGGCGGTAACGGTGCGGGTAAATCCACTTTGTTCCGCATGCTGATGGGCAAGGAAACGCCGGACGCCGGCAGCATCGAAATCGGCGAAACCGTCAAGCTGGCCTGCGTCGACCAGAGTCGCGACGACCTCGACGGTGGCAAGACCGTGTGGGAAATGATCTCCAATGGCTCCGATGTGATCCGCATCGGCAACTACGAGATTCCCTCGCGGACCTACGTCGGCCGCTTCAACTTCAAGGGCGGCGACCAGCAGAAGTTCGTCAAGGACCTTTCCGGTGGTGAGCGTGGCCGCTTGCACCTGGCGCTGACCTTGAAAGAGGGCGCCAACGTGCTGCTGCTCGACGAACCGTCCAACGACCTCGACGTGGAAACCCTGCGTTCGCTGGAAGAAGCCTTGCTCGACTTCCCCGGCGCGGCGATTGTGATCTCCCACGATCGCTGGTTCCTCGACCGGGTGGCCACCCACATCCTGGCCTACGAAGACGACTCGCAAGCGGTGTTCTTCGAAGGCAACTACAGCGAATACGAAGCCGATCGACGCAAACGCCTCGGCGAAGCCGCCGCTCAGCCGCACCGGGTACGGCACAAGAAGCTCGCGTAGTAAGCGCCAGTGGCATAAAAAACGGAGCCTGCGGGCTCCGTTTTTTATGCCTGCGTTTCTATGGTGAGTTGTAGGGATAACACTTCATCTATCCAGCGAACGGAGATGCGTAGGGTGGGCAATGCTTTTTTTGCCCACCAAGTGGCGTTCGGCGCTGCAAAGGTGGATGGGTAAAGCGCCATCCCCCCTACCACTGCTAATAGTGATACCACTTCAGTTCCAGTTGGATTTCATTTTCCGGCGCGCTCAGTTGGCTGAATTCACGCTGGGCGGAGAGGCGCAGGCCGAGGTTGCGCGACACTTCCCACTGCTGGTTGAGGCTGAGTGTGCGGCGTACCTCGCCGTTGTAGAAGTAATCGCCGGCGGCCTCCAGGCTCAGGTTGCCCAGCGGGTTGTGCCAGAGCAGACCGGTATTGAAGCCGGCGGCGGGGGCGATAAAGCTGGCGAAGTCGCTGTTGTTCTCGATCCGCAGCGTGCCCAAGGCAAAGCCCAGCAGCTCATCGTTCAGTTGCCAGGTGCCGCCGGCGCCGCCATTCAGGTGCGTGACCAGGCGCTCGTCGCCGTCGGCGCCGAGGACTCGCTCCAGGCCGCTGGCGACTTGCCAGGACCAGGGCTTGAGCAGCTGATTGCGCGGCGTCAGTGAGCGGATGGTGGCCAGGTCCAGGCGTTGCAGTTGCCAGTGATCGCCCTCGTACTGGCGCAACTTGAGCTGCAGGATCTCGATCTGCGCGCCCAGCGGGAAGCCGTACAGGTTGTCGTTCAGGTCGTGATAGGCCATGCGCAGGCCGTACTCGGCGAAGGCGCGGTCATCACGGCTGCCGGCGCCCAGTTGCCAGGTGCGCGATTGATGGCCGTCTTCCGGCAGGCCGGGGCGTTGCACTTCAAGCGCGGGTGGCGGGTTCTGGTTGATCGACTGCAACAGGGCGAAGCTGCGCTGGGCGCTTGCACTGTCCCGCGCCTCGCCAGTGGCGCGATAGCGCGTCAGACGAAACGCGGCGTCCTGAATCAGCGCCCGGCGCGCTTTCGGCAAGCGTTGCAGCGCGGGGTTGTTCAGCTGGTTCTGCCCATCGGCGAGCACCAGCACCCAAGCCTGTTCCTCCGTGTCGAGGGGGGTGGCGCGGGCCAGCAGCTCGTGTTCTCGGGACGGGCGATAGTCGATGCGTTCCACCAGGCCGGCGTTTTTCACCGCACGCACGGTGTCGGTGGGGATGGCGGTGAGCGGGAATTGCTCGGTGAGTTCGAGGCCCGGGCGGGCAACTTCCAGCAGCTCCAGCAGGCGGTAGGAGCAGTTCTCGTCGAAGAAGAAGTAGTCGAACTGGATCTGTTTCAGCTCCCAGACATGCTCGACCATCCGTGCGGTTTCCTCCTGCGTCAGGTTCAGCCGGTATTCCCACAGGTCGCGGTTTTCCAGGCTGCGGTATTCGCCGAGCTTCTCGCGATAGGGCAGCAGGGCGAACAGCCCCGGGTAGCCGCCCATCAGGCCTTTCCAGGCATAGAGGAGGCTGTTGTCCATGCCCTCGATAAAGGCGCCGAAGTTCAGCGCATAGCTGAGCAGGGCGGTGTTGTCGCTCTCGACGTCGGCCTGGTCGATGCGCAGCAAGGTGTGGCCGAACATCGACGAGGGGCTGTTCAGGTAGGCCGCGGGGAAGATCAGCACGCTGCTGTGCGGGGCGATGTCCTTGAACCAGGCCGTGAACTCGCTGCAGGCGGCTTGCGGCAGATCGCGCAGTTGCAGCCGTTCGCGCAGCCAGCGGGTGCGTGCGGGGTAAACGCATTGGGCGTGTTTATCGCCACTGTCAGCGGGGGCGTACAGGGCTTTGAACGTGGCGGCCAACTCCGCTGCTGGGTCGCTGTCGCCCTTGGGCGCGAGGAAGAACTGTTCGTCATCGACATAACTGCGCCAGCCGCCGAGCTTGCCGGTTTCATAGTGGCCGAGGGCGATCCAGTATGGATCGGCGGCCAGGGCGCTCAGGCGTTCATCGGCTAGGGGCGGGGCGGCCTGCAGAGAGGTGCCGGTGCATAGGGCCAGAGAGAATAAAATCCGTTTCAACATTGCTGTTCTTCTTCTAAGGCAATGCGCGGAGCTTTGAGGATGCCCTGTGTGGGTGTCAAGACAGCCGAGTACAGGCAATCGCGCAAGTTTTTTCTGCGCCCCGTGCAGGCTGTGCGGCAGCGTCCACACTTAGATAAGGCTTTGCTTTAGGAGTGTGCACCATGACTGCCTTCGACCCTCGGGCCGCACTAGACGCTATGCTCGCTGAGAATGGTGCGCGGGCGAATGCCATCCGCGAAGACTTGGCCCGTAGCCACTCGCCGGATTTCGCCGAACAGGCCCTCCAGCGGCAGAATGACGAAGTGCTGGAGGCCTTGCTGGCCGAGAGCGAGGCGGCTTTACGGCTGGCGGGTTTGGCCAAGCTACGGCTGGCGGAAGGTACTTATGGTTACTGTCTGCGCTGCGGCGAGCCCATTCAGCCGGCACGCTTGGCCATTATGCCGGCTGCCGAGTACTGCCTGGCCTGTGCTGATCTGGGTAATTGAAGCCGCTCACTGTGAACGCCTTGCCAGGTGTAATCGGCCAGCGCCAGAATGCGACCATCTCCCGCGGTTTTGCCCCGCCCGATGTAAGGACTCCCGATGCCTGATCCCGTTGCTGCCGGCCTGCGCCTGGCGCCCGATGCACTGACTCGTCCCTTCGATGCCAGCCAGTTCAACTTCACCGTCACCGATGATCTGGAGCCCTTCCGCGGCGTGCTCGGCCAGGAACGTGCGGTAGAAGCCCTGCAGTTTGGCGTGGCGATGCCGCGCCCCGGTTACAACGTGTTTGTCATGGGCGAGCCGGGCACCGGCCGTTTCTCCTTCGTGAAGCGTTACCTCAAGGCCGAGGCCAAGCGCCTGGAAACGCCGGCGGACTGGGTCTACGTCAATCATTTCGACGAGCCGCGCGAGCCGCGTGCGCTGGAGCTGCCGCCGGGCACCGCGAGCGCCTTTATCAGCGATATCGAGGTGCTGATCGACAACCTGCTGGCGACCTTCCCGGCGGTGTTCGAGCACCCGGCCTATCAGCAGAAGAAAAGCGCCATCGACCGCGCGTTCAACCAGCGTTACGACCGTGCGCTGGATGTGATCGAGCGGCTCTCGCTGGAAAAGGAAATCGCCCTCTTCCGCGACAACAGCAACATCGCCTTCACGCCGATGAAAGACGGCAAGGCGCTGGACGAGGCCGAGTTCGCGCAACTGCCAGAGGCCGAGCGTGACCGCTACCACGCCGATATTTCGGCGCTGGAGGAGCGCCTCAACGAAGAGCTGGCCAGCTTGCCGCAATGGAAGCGCGAGTCGAGCAATCAGCTGCGTCACTTGAACGAGGAAACCATCACCATCGCCCTGCAGCCGCTGCTCGCGCCGCTGTCGGAGAAATACGCGGAAAACGCCGGGGTCTGCGCCTACCTGCAAGCCGTGCAGGTCAATCTGCTGAAAACCGTGGTCGAGCAGTTGGTGGATGAAAACAAGCTCGATGCGCAAGCCCGCAAGTTGCTGGAAGAGCAGTACAGCCCCAGCCTGGTGGTCGGCCATCACGTCAGCGGCGGCGCGCCGGTGGTGTTCGAGTCGCACCCGACCTACGACAACCTGTTCGGCCGCATCGAGCACAGCACCGACCAGGGCGCGCTCTACACCAGCTATCGGCAGTTGCGGCCGGGGGCGTTACACCGAGCCAACGGCGGCTTCCTGGTTCTGGAGGCGGAGAAGATGCTTGGCGAGCCGTTTGTCTGGGATGCGCTGAAGCGCGCCCTGCATGCGCGCAAGTTGAAGATGGAATCGCCGCTCGGCGAACTGGGGCGTTTGGCGACGGTCACCCTGACCCCGCAAGTGATTCCGCTGCAGATCAAGGTCATCATCATCGGCTCGCGCCAGCTGTATTACGCCCTGCAGGACCATGATCCGGACTTCCAGGAGATGTTCCGCGTGCTGGTGGATTTCGATGAAGACATCCCGCTGGCCGACGACAGCCTGGAGCAGTTTGCGCAACTGATGAAGACCCGCACCTCGGAAGAAGGCATGGCGCCGCTGACGTCTGGCGCGGTGGCGCGGCTGGCGACCTACAGCGCGCGCCTGGCCGAGCACCAGGGGCGTTTGTCGGCGCGTATCGGCGATCTGTTCCAGCTGGTCAGCGAAGCCGATTTTATCCGCCAGTTGGCCAACGATACGGTGACCGACGCCGGGCATATCGAGCGGGCATTGAAGGCCAAGGCCACGCGCACCGGGCGGGTCTCGGCGCGGATTCTCGATGACATGCTGGCCGGCATCATCCTGATCGACACCGCCGGTGCCGCGGTCGGCAAGTGCAACGGCCTGACGGTATTGGAGGTCGGCGATTCGGCCTTCGGGGTACCGGCGCGGATTTCCGCCACGGTGTATCCGGGCAGCAGTGGCATCGTCGACATCGAGCGCGAAGTCAATCTCGGCCAGCCGATCCACTCCAAGGGCGTGATGATCCTCACAGGCTACCTCGGCAGCCGTTACGCCCAGGCGTTTCCCCTGGCGATTTCCGCCAGCATCGCCCTGGAGCAGTCCTACGGCTATGTCGACGGCGACAGTGCCTCGCTGGGTGAGGTCTGCACGCTGATCTCTGCGCTATCGCGTACACCCTTGAAGCAGTGCTACGCCATCACCGGCTCGATCAACCAGTTCGGTGAGGTGCAGGCGGTCGGTGGGGTCAACGAGAAGATCGAAGGCTTCTTCCGGCTCTGCGAGGCGCGCGGCCTGACCGGCGAGCAGGGCGTGATCATCCCGCACGCCAACGTCGCCACCTTGATGCTCGATGAGCGCGTGCTGCAGGCGGTGCGTGCCGGCCTGTTCAATGTCTACGCGGTGCGCCAGGTCGACGAGGCGCTTGGCTTGCTGGTGGGCGAGGCCGTCGGTACGCCGGATGCCGACGGCCAGTTTCCCGAGGGTAGCGTTAATGCGCGGGTGGTCGAGCGACTGCGTGAGATCGCCGAACTGGAGCTGGGGGACGACGAGAAAGACGCGGAAGAGGACAAGCCCAAGAGCCCGGTGCCGGCAGATAAACTGCAGGACAGCAAAGCCGCAGGATGAGGCTTGTGGCGCGCGATGAGCTGGCTGGCTGCTCAGTGGCTGGTCAGTCATTGAGCAGGTTGGCGCCAGCCACGGCGGCTGGCATCTAGCCCGGCTTTCCCACGTGTCGTCCACAGAGTTATCCACAGCAAACGGGGATAACCGCAGACTTCCCTGAACCGCCTGGCGGGGTGTAGTCTGAAGGCCAGACCTCGGGAGGGCCGCCGATATGCCGCGCAGCCTCTGCCTTACCCGCCAATGCCTGGGACTGACCACACGCATCGAGTGTGTGATTCGCCCTCTGGCTGGCGAAAATGGACTCTGGACTCTCCTTTGCGCCGCCGGGATGGCCGGCGCTCAGCCCTCTGCGATTAAGGCGCAAGGCCCGTTCCACGGGCCTTTTGTGGCAGAGTCGGTACTCTCTGCAATCGCCGAAAACCTCGCAGTGCTGGGCTATGTCGAAGCCTGCGACCCCTCTATCTGGTGTTTGCATATGCAGGCCGAATTGCGCCGGTTGAACGCTGAGCGCGGCCGTCATTTGGGCGACTATCAGTTCCGCCCGGAGACCTGAACGCCAGCATTGCTCGGTTTTTGAGCAATCCTCGCCAGCCTGCGCACCAGGGCCTGTGGCGCGCTCTATCCTGAGCCCTTCCACAAGGTTATCCACAGCGGCCGTGGATAACCGGAAAAGGCATTCATCGATCCATTTGCTGCGGGTGTTTATGGACGCGCAGAGAATCGAGAATGACAAGATCATGTGGTCCGTGATTCTGCACATGACCTTCGTGATCTCCGCCTTCGCCATGGGCTATCTGGACAAGCGACCAAGCACGACCACTGAGCCTCACCGTCGCCCCTGCAAGCCGCCCGGCCGTGGTGAAACGGACGGGCGGTTGCGTTGTCGCCTTGTGCTTCTTGGCCGTTCTGCAAAGACTTTAGTTGTATAGCTTTTGCACAAGTTGAGCGCGCGAGGTGCTGCCATGAACCTGCACGACCTTTCTACCCATGCCCGCGCTGGGCATATCGACGAGTTGAACCTGATCTCCATCGAGGGGGGCAACTACTACCTGCTGGAAGCGCGGGTGGGCGGTCGGCCCTTCACGCTGAAAGATGGGCAGGGCCACATCCTGCACCTGCGTTCGGTGGAGCATGCCCGCGAGTTGCTGCACCCATTGCCGCAGCTACCAGCGTTCCATCTGGTGCAGGCTGAGGTGCATGACGAAATGTGCGGTATGCCCGAAGGTTCCCAGAAGATTCCGGGGCCGACCCCATCTCGCTGAACTCCATCAGGGCGTCGTGCTGGCCGGGCCTGGGCAGGGCGCGCGGCCGGAATTTCGCGAGGAAAAGCACCGACCGCTAGCGGGCTCGGCTGTGAGCCCGGCTGCGCCAGCGGCCGTCGCAGTGGTGGGGCGGCAGGGGCATCTGTGCTAGGCTGGCCGACCTTTTTTTTGCCTCAGCGGAGCCCTGCCATGTCCGAACTCAACCTCTCTACTGACGAAACCCGCGTCAGCTACGGCATCGGCCGTCAGCTGGGTGACCAATTGCGCGACAACCCGCCGCCGGGCGTGAGCCTGGACGCCATTCTGGTGGGGCTGACCGACGCTTTCCGTGGCCACGCCAGCCGGGTTGGTCAGGATGAAATGTCCGCCAGCTTCAAGGTGATCCGCGAAATTATGCAAGCCGAGGCACAAGCTAAGGCTGAAGCCGCGGCTGGCGCAGGCCTGACCTTCCTGGCTGAAAACGCCAAGCGTGCCGGTATCACTCAACTGGCTTCCGGCCTGCAGTACGAAGTGCTCAGTGCTGGCGAAGGCGCCAAGCCGTCCCGCGAAGACAGCGTGCGTACTCACTACCACGGCACCCTGATCGACGGCACGGTATTCGACAGCTCCTATGAGCGTGGCCAGCCGGCGGAGTTTCCGGTGGGTGGCGTGATCGCTGGTTGGACCGAGGCGTTGCAACTGATGCCGGCAGGCAGCAAGTGGCGCCTGTACGTACCGAGCGAGCTGGCCTACGGTGGCCAAGCCGTCGGCAGCATCCCGCCGCACAGCGTGCTGGTGTTTGACGTCGAGCTGCTGGAAATCCTCTAAGGCTTCAGCGCCGCCGTAGCAAAAAGGCCGAGAGTGCGTGAGCAGTCTCGGCCTTTTTGCCTTCTGGGCTGTGGCTCAGTGCGCCTCGCCAGCCGGGCGCAAGGCACGGGCGTAGCTGAACAGGAACAGGCTGCGCACCAACTCCTTGAGCACCAGCGGCTCGCTGGAGTTCAGGCCGATCAGATCCAGATCGCCCTGTTCGCGCAGTTCATCGAGCGCCTCCTCTTCCAGCATGGCGCAGACTTCACCGGTGTCGCGATGGAGGATGCGCAGGTAAGGATGCGGGCGGTCCAGCCAAGCGTCGATCAAATAGGTCATGGCTCATCTCCTTTTCTTGAGTTGATGAGAATAGTTCCTATTAAATTAATAGCAAGCCGTAATTGGCTCTTTCTGGCGGGACATGAAAAAGCCCGTCGGCGGGACGGGCTTTGCGAAGCTTTCGAGCCCTCAGTGGGTGCGGGCCACGGCGAACCGGCTCAGCTCGACCAGGGCGTCGCGATATTCGCTGGCAGGCAGGGCGTCCAGGCAGGCGATGGCACGTGCGGCATAGTCACGGGCTTGCTGGGCGGTATAGTCCAGGGCGCCAGCGGCCTCGACGGCGGCACGGATGCTTTCCAGATCCTCGAGGCCGCCTTGCTGAATGGCCTTGCGCACCAGGGCGGCTTGCTCTGCGCTGCCTTCGCGCATGGTGTAGATCAGCGGCAGCGTCGGTTTGCCTTCGGCCAAATCGTCGCCGACGTTTTTGCCCAGGGTGTCGGCATCGCCACGGTAGTCGAGTAGGTCGTCGACCAACTGGAAAGCCACGCCGAGGTGGTCGCCAAAGGTGCGCAGCGCTTCGGTCTGCTCGACAGACGCGCCGACCAGGGCCGCGGCGCTGTGGGTGGAGGCCTCGAAGAGCATCGCGGTCTTGCCGCGGATGACTTCCATATAGGTCTCTTCGCTGGTGCTGGCGTCGCGAATCTTCGACAGTTGCAGCACTTCGCCCTCGGCAATCACGCGGGTGGCCCGGGACAGGATCTGCATCACCGGCAGGGAGCCGAGCTCGACCAGCATTTCGAAGGAGCGTGAATAGAGGAAGTCACCGACCAGTACGCTCGGTGCGTTGCCCCAGAGTGCATTGGCCGTCGAGCGACCACGGCGCATGCCGGACATGTCGACGACGTCGTCATGCAGCAGGGTCGCGGTATGCAGGAACTCGATGGTGGCGGCCAGCAGTCGCAGATCGTCGCCGTGGCGGCCCAGGGCTTTGCCGCAGAGCAACACCAGCAGCGGGCGCAGGCGTTTGCCTCCCGCGGAGATGATGTAGTCACCGATTTTTTCCACCAGCGGAACGCGGGAAACCAGTTGCCGCCTGATGATCTCATCGACAGCGGTAAAATCGTCCGCTACCACGCGGTAGAAGGCCTGTGGTTGCATCAGTGACAAGTGCTCCTCGAAGGTTGCGCGGCATGCTAGGGGGCAGGGTGGAGGCTGTCAAGGCAAGTGCCGGCGGTGCTTGCGGAGCGTGCGCGGCTTGCGTACAATCGCGGCCCCTGAACTTCCCTGGGCAGCACCTGCCTTACGCAATTGCAAGGGCGTCCTTCCGGCCCCGAGCAGCCATGCCAGCCGACGACTATTCCTATAAAGCGCTGGGTGAGCAGGATTTAACGGAGCAAAATTATGTACGCAGTAATTGTTACCGGTGGCAAGCAATACAAGGTCACCGAAGGCGAATTCCTCAAGATCGAAAAGCTCGAAGTCGCCACTGGCGAAGCCGTGACTTTTGATCGTGTTCTGCTGATCGGCAATGGCGACGACGTTCAAATCGGCGCTCCGGTTGTTGAAGGCGCTAAAGTTGTGGCTGAAGTGATTGCACAAGGCCGCCACGATAAAGTGACCATCATCAAGTTCCGCCGTCGCAAGCACCACATGAAGCGTCAAGGTCACCGTCAGTGGTACACCGAGATCAAAATCACCGGCATTCAGGCCTGATTCGTTTCGGCCTAATACCTTATTTGGAGTATTGACTCATGGCACACAAAAAAGCTGGCGGTTCTACCCGTAACGGTCGCGACTCAGAATCTAAACGCCTTGGCGTGAAGATGTACGGCGGCCAGGCTATCAAGGCAGGCAACATCATCGTGCGTCAGCGCGGCACCCAGTTCCACGCCGGTTATGGCGTTGGCATGGGTAAAGATCACACCCTGTTCGCGAAAGTGGAAGGCGTGATCAAGTTTGAAGTTAAAGGCGCCTTCGGTCGTCGCTACGTGAGCGTCATCGCGGCCTGATCGCGACGTTGCTGGAAAAGCCCTGTCTCGCGACGGGGCTTTTTTGTTTCTGTATCCTTGAGGCTTTTGCAAAATTGTCTGGGTGCTGTTGCCCCTCCTGGCGTTGCTTGTAGGTGCTTAAGCGGGGCTGTTTGGCTAAATTTTGCAAAAGTCTTATGTTCCTTGTGTTATCTAGCCCGCTATTGCGGCGGGAGGCGTACCGATGAAATTCGTCGATGAAGTATCGATTTTTGTAAAAGCGGGTGATGGTGGTAACGGTTGCATGAGCTTCCGTCGTGAGAAGTTCATCGAGAATGGTGGGCCGAACGGCGGCGACGGCGGTGACGGCGGCTCCATCTATATGGTGGCCGACGGCAATCTGAATACCTTGGTCGATTACCGCTACACCCGGCGTTTCGATGCCGAGCGTGGCTCCAACGGTGGCAGTGCCGATTGCACTGGGCGCAAGGGTGAGGATTCGGTGCTGCGTGTGCCGGTCGGCACCACGGTGATCGATGCCGGCACCCAGGAAATCATCGGTGACCTGACCAAGGACGGTCAGCGGCTGCTGGTGGCGCATGGTGGCTGGCACGGCCTGGGGAACACCCGGTTCAAATCCAGTACCAACCGTGCTCCACGCCAGACCACGCTCGGCAAGCCGGGTGAGTCGCGCGATCTCAAGCTGGAATTGAAGGTGCTGGCGGATGTCGGCCTGCTCGGTTTGCCGAATGCCGGCAAGAGCACGTTCATTCGCTCGGTGTCCGCGGCCAAGCCGAAAGTGGCGGATTACCCGTTCACCACGCTGGTGCCGAACCTGGGCGTGGTCAGTGTCGACCGCTATAAAAGCTTCGTGGTCGCGGATATTCCCGGTCTGATCGAAGGTGCTTCCGATGGTGCGGGCCTGGGGATTCGCTTCCTCAAGCACCTGGCGCGTACGCGTCTGCTGCTGCATCTGGTGGACATGGCGCCGCTGGATCTGACCGATCCGGCCGACGCGGCCGAGACCATTGTCAATGAATTGACCAAGTTCAGCCCGTCGCTGGCCGAGCGTGATCGCTGGCTGGTGCTGAACAAGTCCGATCAGATCCTCGAAGAAGAACAAGAGGCGCGGGTCAAGGAGATTACCGAGCGTCTGGAGTGGACCGGGCCGGTGTATGTGATTTCCGCCATCGGTAGCGAAGGTACCGAGAAGCTCTGCTATGACATCATGCGCTACCTGGAAGAGCGTACCCTGCGCCTTGCGGAAGAGCCGCAATACGCCGAAGAACTGGCTGAGCTGGATCAGCGCATCGAAGACGAAGCGCGTGCCCAGTTGCAGGCGCTGGATGATCAGCGTGCGCTGCGTCGGGCCGGGGTGAAGAGCGTCGATGATCTCGGCGATGATGACTTCGATGACGAAGAAGATGACGATGATGGCCCGGAAATTATCTACGTCCGGGATTGAGTGAAACCACAACGCCGCTGAATAGCGGCGTTGTGCTGACTAATCGCAAGGGTGGCGCCGGGCTGGTCGCGTCGCTCGCTGACCAAGGTTGGACGATGATGCGGGACAAGGTGACGGGCGCACGGCGCTGGGTGGTGAAAATCGGCAGTGCGCTGCTGACGGCTGATGGGCGCGGCCTGGATCGGGCGGCCATGGCGGTGTGGGTCGAGCAGATGGTCGCGCTGCGCGAGGCGGGCGTAGAGCTGGTGCTGGTGTCCTCCGGGGCGGTGGCGGCCGGTATGAGTCGGCTGGGCTGGAGTTCGCGCCCCAGCGCCATCCATGAGTTGCAGGCGGCGGCAGCGGTGGGGCAGATGGGGTTGGTGCAGGCTTGGGAGTCCAGTTTTGCCCAGCATGGTCGGCATACCGCGCAGATATTGCTGACCCATGACGATCTGTCCGATCGCAAGCGTTACCTGAATGCGCGCAGCACCTTGCGCACCCTGGTCGAGCTCGGTGCGATTCCGGTGATCAACGAGAATGACACTGTGGTCACCGACGAGATCCGTTTCGGCGACAACGATACCCTGGCCGCGCTGGTGGCCAACCTGGTTGAGGCTGACCTGCTGGTTATCCTCACCGACCGCGATGGCATGTTCGATGCCGATCCGCGGCACAATCCCGATGCCCAATTGATCCACGAAGCCCGTGCGGACGATCCGGCGCTGGATGCGGTGGCGGGCGGCACGGGCGGCGCGTTGGGGCGTGGCGGCATGCAGACCAAGCTGCGCGCGGCGCGGCTGGCGGCGCGTTCCGGGGCGCACACGATTATCGTTGGTGGTGGCATCGAGCGCGTATTGGCCCGACTTAAGGCGGGCGAGCGTCTCGGTACGCTGCTGACGCCGGAGCGCGGCTTGCTGGCGGCGCGCAAGCAGTGGCTGGCCGGGCATCTGCAGACGCGCGGCACCCTGGTGTTGGATGCGGGGGCGGTGAAGGCCTTGCAGCAAGGGCACAAGAGCCTGTTGCCGGTTGGGGTGAAGGCCGTGCAGGGCGGCTTCCGCCGCGGCGAAATGGTGGTGTGCGTCGGACCAGATGGGCGCGAAGTGGCGCGCGGCCTGGCGAACTACAGCGCGGCCGAGGCGCAGAAAATCGTCGGCCAGCCGTCGGATGCTATCGAAAAACTGCTGGGTTACGTCGATGAGCCGGAGCTGGTGCATCGCGACAATTTGATTCTGGTATGAGTGAGTCTGCCTGCGGGCGGCAAGGAGTTTGCTGATGCGAATAGCTAATGGATTGCTGGGTGCGCTGCTGGTGTTGCCGCTGCTGTCGTCTGGGGTGAGTGCGGAGGAGGTCGGTCAGGTCTCCACGGTGTTCAAGTGGGTGGGGCCGAACGACAAGATCGTCGTCGAGGCGTTTGACGATCCCAAGGTCGAAGGCGTGACCTGTTACCTGTCGCGGGCCAAGACCGGCGGCGTCAAGGGTGGCTTGGGTCTGGCAGAGGATCGGGCCGAGGCTTCGATCGCCTGTCGTCAGGTCGGGGCGATTCGCTTCGTCTCTGAGTTGAAAGAGGGTGAAGTGGTATTCCAGGAGCGCACCTCCCTGGTGTTCAAGACCATGCAGGTGGTGCGGTTCTTCGATCGTAAGCGCAATACCCTGGTCTATCTGGTCTACAGCGACCGGGTGATCGAGGGTAGTCCGCAGAATGCGGTGACTGCGATCCCGATCCTGCCCTGGCCGGAAAAGTCTTAAGCGCCAATCGCTAACCCGGATCTTGGTCCGGGTTCTTGCTTTTCTCCAGGCAATAAAAAACCGACCATCAGGTCGGTTTTTTTAGTGCGTCAGACTTAAGCTGCAGCAGCTTCGCCGAGTGCCTTGATGTGGGCATTCAGGCGGCCTTTGTGACGTGCTGCTTTGTTCTTGTGGATGATGCCTTTGTCGGCCATACGGTCGATTACTGGCACAGCCAAAGTGTAGGCGGTCTGGGCAAGTTCGAGGTCTTTGGCGTCGATAGCCTTGACCACGTTCTTGATGTAGGTACGAACCATGGAGCGCAGGCTGGCGTTATGGCTACGACGCTTCTCAGCCTGTTTAGCGCGTTTTTTGGCAGAAGGTGTATTGGCCACCGTCGAGCTCCTCGAAAACTTTGGGGAATGACTTAACAAATAAGGCCGCGAATCATGCCGATGTGTTCTGCCCTTGTCAAGTGTGGTTCGGCTGTCTGACGGAGGGCGGGCGACGGGCGAGGTTGGGATGAGGGCGTGATTTATTTATGTCTGGGTTCTACACTCGCCGGCTTTGGCTTGGCGTTAATGGCCAGCTCAAGTATTGACGCAAGGCCGGAGCGGCCCACGCGGCTGAGCCTGAGTGTCGTAGCACCTAATCGAGCGGTAGAAATCTAGCCCTATGAATTTACTCAAGTCGCTGGCCGCGGTCAGCTCCATGACGATGCTTTCCCGTGTGCTGGGTTTTGTCCGGGATACCATAGTGGCGCGGATTTTTGGCGCTGGCGTGGCCACGGACGCTTTTTTTGTCGCCTTCAAGCTGCCCAACCTGCTGCGGCGGATTTTTGCCGAGGGCGCATTCTCGCAGGCGTTCGTACCGATTCTGGCGGAATACAAAAGCCAGCAGGGCGAGGAGGCGACCCGTACCTTCATTGCCTATGTGTCGGGCTTGCTCACCTTGGTGTTGGCGCTAGTCACCGTGCTGGGGATGCTGGCGGCGCCCTGGGTTATCTGGGTGACTGCGCCCGGCTTTACCACTACTCCGGAAAAGTTCGAGCTGACCTCGGCGCTGCTGCGCGTGACCTTCCCTTATATATTGCTGATCTCGCTCGCCTCGTTGGCCGGCGCGATACTCAATACCTGGAACCGCTTCTCGGTGCCGGCCTTCGTGCCGACTTTGCTCAACATCAGCATGATTGGCTTCGCTTTGTTCCTTACGCCCTATTTCGACCCGCCGGTGATGGCGCTGGGCTGGGCGGTGCTGGTTGGTGGCTTCTTGCAGCTGGTTTACCAACTGCCGCATCTGAAGAAGATCGGCATGCTGGTGCTGCCGCGCCTTAATCTGCGGGATCGCGGCGTCTGGCGGGTGTTAAAACAGATGGGGCCGGCCATTCTGGGGGTGTCGGTGAGTCAGATCTCGCTGATCATCAACACCATCTTCGCCTCGTTTCTGGCGGCGGGTTCGGTCTCCTGGATGTATTACGCCGATCGCCTGATGGAGCTGCCTGCAGGGGTTCTGGGGGTGGCGCTGGGGACGATTTTGTTGCCGGCGCTGTCGAGAACCTATGCGGGTAACGACACGCATGAATATTCGCGCCTGCTGGACTGGGGGCTGCGGCTCTGTTTATTGCTGGCGCTGCCTTGTGCCTTGGCGCTGGCGATTCTCTCGGAGCCGCTGACGGTCTCACTCTTTCAGTACGGCAAATTCACCGCCCTCGATGCGGAAATGACCCAGCGCGCGTTGATCGCCTACTCGGTAGGTTTGTTGGGGATCATTCTGGTCAAGGTGCTGGCTCCGGGGTTTTACGCCCGGCAAAACATCCGCACCCCGGTCAAAATTGCACTGTTTACCCTGGTCGTCACCCAGTTGATGAATCTGGCCTTTGTCTTTCCGCTGCGTCACGCCGGGCTGGCCCTGGCCATCGGTCTGGGCGCCTGTATCAATGCCGGTCTGCTGTATTGGCAGTTGCGCAAGCAGCAGCTGTTCGAGCCGCAACCTGGCTGGGGGACGTTTTTAGCTAAGTTGATTGCCGCCGTGTTGGTCATGTCGGCAGTGTTGTTGGGTGTCATGCACTTTATGCCGGCCTGGGAGCAGGGTGACATGCTGGCGCGGTTCATCCGCTTGGGAATTCTCGTCGTTGCCGGGGTCGTCGCCTATTTCGGCATGCTGGCGTTGCTGGGGTTCCGCTTGAAAGACTTTGCCCGAAGGGCGGCGTTGTAATTCGGGGCGGCTGGCGCTCGCGGATACCGGCTCTCGCTTTTTCGCCCCAGGCGTCCGTCGCTCCTGCTAGGCCTGTCGCCTGTTGTCTGGCGCCGGGTGTGCGTATAATCGACCACTTTGTGAGCAAGAAGCGTCCTATGCAGCTGGTTCGAGGCCTCCACAACTTGCGGCCCCAGCATCGGGGCTGTGTTGCCACCATCGGCAATTTTGACGGCGTGCACCGCGGCCATCAGGCCATCCTGGCGCGTCTGCGCGAGCGCGCGGTCGAGTTGGGCGTGCCCAGCTGTGTGGTGATTTTTGAGCCACAGCCCCGTGAGTACTTCGCCCCTGACCTGGCGCCGGCGCGTTTGGCGCGTCTGCGTGACAAGTTGGCGCTGTTCGCCGCCGAAGGGGTCGACCGGGTGCTGTGTCTGTCGTTCAACCCTCGCCTGCGCGAGTTGAGTGCCGCCGAGTTCGTCCACGCCGTGTTGGTGGAAGGGCTTGGCGTGCAGCATCTGGAGGTCGGTGACGATTTCCGCTTCGGTTGTGATCGTGCGGGTGATTTTGAGTTTTTGCTGCAAGCCGGTGCGGCCGAGGGGTTCAGCGTGGAAGCGGCGGCGACCGTCGAGGTCGATGGGCAGCGGGTCAGCAGTACGCGGGTGCGTGAGGCGCTGGCAGCGGCGGATTTTCCGCTGGCGGAGCGCTTGCTGGGGCGGCCATTCCAGATCGTCGGACGGGTGTTGCATGGGCAAAAGCTCGGCCGCCAGTTGGGTACGCCAACGGCGAACGTGCAACTCAAGCGCCGTCGGGTGCCGCTGACCGGGGTTTATCTGGTCAGCACCGAGCTGGACGGGCAGCGCTGTCCGGGTGTCGCGAATATCGGCGTGCGGCCCACGGTGGAGGGCGACGGTCGTGCCCATCTGGAAGTGCATTTATTAGATTTTTCCGGTGATATTTATGGCCGGCGTTTGACGGTGGCATTCCACCATAAGCTGCGTGATGAGCAGCGTTTCGCCTCCCTGGAGGCGCTGAAGTCGGCGATAGACGCGGATGTCGCCGCCGCCCGTGCCCATTGGCAGGGCCAACCGCTTAAGTGAAGAGCCTGAGATGACCGACTACAAAGCCACGCTAAACCTCCCGGACACCGCCTTCCCGATGAAGGCCGGCCTGCCGCAGCGCGAGCCGCAAATCCTGCAGAGCTGGGACAGCATTGGCCTGTACCAGAAACTGCGGGAGCTTGGTAAGGATCGTCCGAAGTTCGTGCTGCACGATGGTCCGCCCTACGCCAATGGCAATATTCACATCGGTCATGCGGTCAACAAGATTCTCAAGGACATCATCACCCGTTCGAAAACCCTGTCGGGCTTCGATGCGCCGTACGTGCCGGGTTGGGATTGCCACGGCTTGCCGATCGAGCACAAAGTCGAAGTGACCCACGGCAAGCACCTGTCCGCGGACAAGACCCGCGAACTGTGCCGTGCCTACGCGAGCGAGCAGATCGAGGGGCAGAAAGCCGACTTCATCCGCCTGGGTGTGCTGGGTGACTGGAGCAACCCTTACAAAACCATGGACTTCACCAACGAGGCCGGTGAGATCCGGGCCCTGGCGGAAATGGTCAAGGGCGGTTTCGTCTTCAAGGGTTTGAAACCGGTGAACTGGTGCTTCGACTGTGGCTCGGCCTTGGCTGAAGCAGAGGTCGAGTACGCCGACAAGAAGTCCGCGACCATCGATGTGGCCTTCCCGTGCGCCGATGACGCCAAGCTGGCCGCCGCTTTTGGCCTGGCCGCGCTGCCTAAGCCGGCATCCATCGTGATCTGGACCACCACGCCCTGGACCATCCCGGCCAACCAGGCGCTGAACCTGCACCCGGAGTTCGACTATGCCTTGGTGGATGTGGGCGACAAGCTGCTACTGCTGGCTGAGGAGCTGGTCGAATCCTGCCTGCAGCGTTACCAGCTGGAAGGTTCGGTGCTCGCCACCGCGAAAGGCGAAGCCCTGGAACTGATCAACTTCAGCCACCCCTTCTACGAGCGCCTGTCGCCGGTTTACCTGGCGGAATACGTCGAGTTGGGCGCAGGCACTGGCGTGGTCCATTCCTCGCCTGCCTACGGTGAGGACGACTTCCACACCTGTAAGCGCTACGGCATGGTCAACGACGACATCTTCAACCCGGTGCAAAGCAACGGTGTGTATGTCGAGTCGCTGCCGTTCTTCGGTGGCCAGTTCATCTGGAAGGCCAACCCGAACATCGTCGACAAACTCGCCGAAGTGGGCAGCCTGCTGCACACCGAAACCATCAGCCACAGCTATATGCACTGCTG
Organism: Pseudomonas sp. 2FG; assembly: GCF_005502935.1. Lineage (GTDB taxonomy): Bacteria > Pseudomonadota > Gammaproteobacteria > Pseudomonadales > Pseudomonadaceae > Aquipseudomonas. The sequence continues at coordinate 243,271 of NZ_SCMP01000004.1, read as the reverse complement.
GCGCCACAAGACTCCGCTGATCTACCGCGCCACGGCGCAGTGGTTCGTCGGCATGGACAAGCAACCGACCGCAGGCGCCACCCTGCGTGAGCGGGCGCTGACCGGCATCGAGCAAACCGATTTCGTACCGGCCTGGGGCCAGGCGCGCCTGCACGGCATGATCGCCGGCCGGCCGGACTGGTGCATTTCGCGCCAACGTAACTGGGGCGTGCCGATCCCGTTCTTCCTGCATAAGGAAAGCGGCGATCTGCATCCGGATACCGTCGAGCTGATGGAGAAGGTCGCCCAGCGCGTGGAGCGGGATGGCATCGAGGCCTGGTTCAAGCTGGATGCGGCCGAACTGCTCGGTGCCGAGGCCGCCCACTACGACAAGATCAGCGACACCCTGGACGTCTGGTTCGATTCCGGTACCACCCATTGGCACGTGCTGCGCGGCTCGCACGCGCTGGGCCACGAGAGTGGGCCGCGTGCGGACCTGTACCTGGAAGGTTCGGACCAGCACCGTGGCTGGTTCCATTCGTCCCTGCTCACCGGTTGTGCCATCGACGGCCACGCGCCTTATCGCGAACTGCTCACCCACGGGTTCACCGTCGATGAGAACGGTCGCAAGATGTCCAAGTCGATGGGCAACGTGATCGCGCCGCAGCAAGTCACCGACACCTTGGGTGCCGACATCTTGCGCCTGTGGGTTTCCGCGACCGACTACTCCGGGGAGATGGCGGTCTCGCAGCAGATCCTGCAGCGCAGCGCCGATGCCTACCGGCGTATCCGCAACACCGCACGCTTCCTGCTCTCCAACCTGAGCGGCTTCGATCCGGCTCAGCACCTGCTGCCGGCCGAAGACATGCTGGCGCTGGATCGCTGGGCGGTGGATCGCGCCCTGCTGCTGCAACGCGAGCTGGAAGAGGCTTACGGCGAGTACCGCTTCTGGAACGTTTACCAGAAGGTGCACAATTTCTGCGTCCAGGAATTGGGCGGTTTCTACCTCGACATCATCAAGGACCGCCAGTACACCACCGCGGCGGATAGCACCGCACGGCGTTCCTGCCAGACGGCGCTGTTCCATATCGCCGAAGCACTGGTGCGCTGGATTGCGCCGATCCTGTCCTTTACTGCCGATGAACTCTGGCAGTACCTGCCGGGCGCGCGTAATGAGTCGGTGATGCTGAATACCTGGTACCAGGGCTTGAGCGAGCTGCCGGAAGGTATCGCGCTGGACCGGGCGTTCTGGGAGCGGGTCATGGCCGTTAAAGTGGCGGTGAACAAGGAGCTGGAAAACCTCCGCGCGGCTAAAGCCATAGGTGGCAACCTGCAGGCCGAAGTCACGCTGTATGCCGAAGAGGCGTTGGTCGCCGACCTGGCCAAACTCGGCAACGAGCTGCGCTTCGTGCTGATCACCTCGACGGCCAGTGTTGCGCCGCTGCCGAGTGCGCCGGCTGACGCGGTGGAGACCGAGGTTTCCGGCCTCAAGCTCAAGGTGGTGAAATCCAGCCACGCCAAGTGCGGCCGCTGCTGGCATCACCGTGAGGATGTCGGGGTCAACCCGGAGCATCCGGAAATCTGCGGTCGCTGCGTCGACAACATCGGCGGTGCCGGTGAGGTGCGTCACTATGCCTGAGGCTAGCCGTTTCGGACGCTTGGCCTGGCTGTGGCTGAGCGTGCTGGTGTTCGTGCTGGATCAGGCGAGCAAGTTCTATTTCGAGGGCGCCTTGACCCTGCACCAGCAAATCGTGGTGATCCCGGATTACTTCAGCTGGACGCTGGCGTACAACACCGGCGCGGCGTTCAGCTTCCTGGCGGACAGCTCGGGCTGGCAGCGCTGGCTGTTCGCGCTGATCGCCCTAGGTGTCAGTGCGGTTCTGGTGGTCTGGCTCAAGCGCCTGAAGGTCGAAGAAACCTGGCTGGCCATCGCCCTGGCGTTGGTGCTGGGCGGTGCGCTGGGCAATCTGTATGACCGCGTCATGCTCGGCCATGTGGTCGATTTCATCCTGGTGCATTGGCAGAACCGCTGGTACTTCCCGGCGTTCAACATCGCCGATAGCGCAATCACGCTCGGCGCCATCCTGCTGGCCCTGGATATGTTCAAAACTAAGAAATCCGGAGAACCCGCCCATGACTGAGACTCTCGTCACTGAGCAGCGTATTGGTCCGGACAAGGAAGTTACCCTGCACTTCGCCCTGAACCTCGACTCGGGCGAAGTCGTGGACAGTACCTTTGATAAGCAACCCGCCACCTTCAGGGTCGGCGACGGCAACCTGCTGCCGGGTTTCGAGGCCGCCTTGTTCGGTCTCAAGGCGGGCGACAAACGCACCCTGCAGGTCGAGCCGGAGCGCGGCTTTGGCCAGCTCAACCCACAGAATGTGCAGGTGATGCCGCGCGCGCAGTTTCAGGATATGGAGCTGTCCGAAGGCTTGCTGGTGATCTTCAATGACGCCGCGAACACCGAGTTGCCAGGCGTGGTCAAAGCTTTCGATGCTGCCCAGGTGACCATCGACTTCAATCACCCGCTGGCCGGCAAGACCCTGAGTTTTCAGGTTGAGATCATCGAGGTCAAACCGGTCTAACTTTCCTTCTCCCTTCGGGAGCAAGTGGCCCGTAGGGGCGGATGAGGGAAACACCCATGCAAATCAAACTCGCCAACCCCCGTGGCTTCTGTGCCGGGGTCGACCGCGCGATCGAAATCGTCAACCGCGCCCTGGAAGTCTTCGGTCCGCCGATCTACGTGCGCCATGAAGTGGTGCACAACAAGTTCGTGGTCGAGGATCTGCGTGCGCGTGGCGCCGTGTTCGTCGAAGAGCTGGAGCAGGTGCCGGACAACGTCATCGTCATCTTCAGCGCCCATGGCGTGTCCCAGGCGGTGCGCCAGGAAGCCGAGCAGCGTGGCCTCAAGGTATTCGATGCCACCTGCCCGCTGGTGACTAAGGTGCATATCGAGGTGGCTCGCTACAGCCGCGACGGCCGTGAATGCATCCTCATCGGCCACGCCGGCCATCCCGAAGTGGAAGGCACCATGGGTCAGTACGATGCCGGCAACGGCGGCGCCATCTACCTGGTGGAAGACGAGGCGGATGTCGAGCGCTTACAGGTGCGCAATCCTGAGACCTTGGCCTTCGTCACCCAGACCACCTTGTCGATGGATGACACCAGCCGCGTCATCGACGCCCTGCGCAGCAAGTTCCCCAGCATCGGCGGCCCACGCAAGGACGACATCTGCTACGCCACCCAGAACCGCCAGGATGCGGTCAAACAGCTGGCAGCGGAGTGTGATGTGGTGCTGGTGGTGGGTAGCCCGAACAGCTCCAACTCCAATCGCCTGCGCGAGCTTTCCGAGCGTCTGGGGACGCCGGCCTATCTGATCGATGGCGCCGAGGATTTGCAGCGCAGCTGGTTCGACGATTGCCAGAGTATTGGTATCACCGCCGGCGCCTCGGCCCCCGAGGTGCTGGTGCGCGGCGTGGTGGAGCGCTTGCGTGAGTGGGGGGCGATTGGTGCGGAGGAACTGGATGGGCGGCCGGAGAATGTGACCTTCTCGATGCCGAAGGAGTTGCGGGTCAAGGCGTTGTAGAAATGCGAGTCGGATAAAAAAGAACGGGGCCCATATGGCCCCGTTGTCGCTTATATGCCTCGGCAACTTCCCCACATCACTCCCAGCGGAGCACTACCCGCGCGAATTCCAGCGGAAGTCAGAGTGAGATCACCTTGGCCGGCCAAGAGACTGCCAGCTATAGGGTTAGCTTTTACGGTGTAGGTGCTGGCAGTGGCTTGATCAATAGTCAGGTTGAATTGTGGCGTGCCCTCGATCGGGCTTTGGGTGGCGAATATTGCAGGTGCGCCAGTATCGGCCTGGCCTGCCGCAGCCTGTAAATAATCGCCCCGCTGGGCTCTATAACGCTCCATCGCATTGGCCAGACCTGTGAGGGCGCCCTTGGCGTCCTCACAGGCGGTGCGCCGCACATAGCCCTGGTAGCTGGGAATAGCTATGGCGGCGAGGATGCCGACCACCACCATGGTGATCATCAGTTCGATCAGGGTAAAGCCTTGGCTCTGTCGTGGCATGGGTATTAGCTCTCGTCAATCCAGTAGGATGATCCGGGGGGAACTGAGCTCTCTTCAGTGCACTTGGTGCCGGTGCACACAACGGGTTTTTTTGATTGGCCAGAGCCGGCATCCGGGAAAAGTACGATGGGTTCAGGCGGGATGCCGCCAGTTTTCAGCAGGCTGAAACGTGAACCCGGGGTACCGTCAGCGTTCTGTGCAGCTGGAGTGGCATCGTAGAGGTTGACCGCGTAAGCGCGGCCGATGCCTAGAACGGCCTGGCAGGAGTTGCTGGCGGCGGTCGGCTCATAGGTGTTGAAGAACAGCTTGCCGGAAAAGGTGATGGCGTCCGACAGAACCTTTTCACCATCATCATTCAGACGGATATACCAACCGCCCGGTGAGCTGGCGAACGCACTGGCCGCAGCTGCTTTCTCCGCAGCACTGCCACCTTGGATCAAATTGTTGGTGGCGTCATACAGATTGCTTTCCGTCAAGATCGTATGGGCGGCATTGCTGTAGAGGATAGGCGTGCGGAAGGAATAAAAGCGATCCTCAGTGCCGGTATCCAGTGGGTGGCCGCGATAGCCGGAGCCGACGCTGACCGCCAGGGTCTTGCTTCCGGCAACGGTCAGCAGGGCAACGCTGGGTTCGTTGTAGAAACGCCGGAGTTTGGACTCCAGCTGGGCTGGGGTCTCGCTACCGGTATCGGCCGGAATGACGCTGGCAAACACGCCGTCAGCAGTGCTGCCGGATCCGCTGTCCAGAGGGCTGACCAGGCTGCTGGCGGCATTGCCGTTGTTGATGAAGAAGCGCCAGACCTGACCGCCCATGTCGGTCGCGAAGAACTGGTCGGCGAGGCCGTCGCGGTCGATATCGATGACCCGCAGGCTGCTCGGCATGCTGTAGAGCATCTTGTTTAGTTGCTGGGTATGGCCGCTGGCGCTACTGGCGGACCAGATCAAGGCGCCGGTTTTGGCGTTAACTATATAGATGGCATTGCCCATGACATCGGCAGTGCGGGCGTTGACGTCGTCCTGATTGTCGTCATAACCACCGGTGAACATCAGAACAGGCGTCTCTGTGCCGTTGACGTCAATCTTGGTAACCACCGGCGTCGACCAGGTCTGACCCAGGCGCGAGAAGCCGGCGCTGCTGCTGTCCTTGAACCAGAGCATTTTCGGGTTGTCGCGGTTGGTGACATCCAGGGCATAGAGGCTGCGTCCGCCGCGGCCCATGGTGGCATAGGCGTAGACAAACTCCCCGCTGTTCAGACCACTCAGGCTGGCTGGCGGCGAACTGGTGGAACTGGGGTCGCGGCCGCCGTAGATCACGCCGTTCCGGTTGGCATCGTTGACCCAGACGGCAACGGTGTTGTCCATGCCGTACTTGCGTGGAGCCAGTGAGGTCGAGCGGGCATTGGCCTTCAGGTCCTTGATGTTGCTGAGCAGCTCTTGTGGCATAAACGCCAGCTGTTCGGCCCCGGTGTTGGTGTCGAAGGCATGCACGAAGCCCTCGTTGGTGCCGACAAAGGCGCTCTGGTCTTCAGTCTTGCACTGGGTCAGGCTGCTGTCGGTGAATTCTGTGCACTCATAGGTGACCAGTCGTGGAATCGAATGCAGTGGGTCGCCGACAGCCTTGCGGGCACTGCCATCGGTATTCAGGCCGCGAATCCAGTTGATCAGCTCGGTGCGCTCGGTCGCATCGGCAGCCCCCAAGAGGCCGGTGGTGATGGCTGCGTTGGCATCTTCCAGGCGATTTGTGGCGCTGTTGAGATTGGCCGGGGTGGCGGGTGAGGTGCCGATATAGGTGAAGGCCTTGCGGCTGGCGGCAGCGGGTAGCTGGCTGGCAACACCACCGAGCGCCGTGTTGTTGCCATCAGCTGGGTTGCTCCAGAAACTGCGGGCGCTGCTCTTGAAGAAACCGGTGGTCGAGTCGACGGCGCCGACATTGTCGGCATCGAGGATGATGTCACCTGAGCCGCTGTTGAGGGCATAGCGCTTCAGATTACCGACCCAGCGGTTGGTTTCCGAGGGTTTGAACAGGGCGAAGTACACCTCGTTCTTGTTGCTCCGGCGGTTGAACTGGTTTACGGCGGCGCCAGGGCTGACGAAGGTGGTGTCGGTGCTCAGCACATTCTGCAGGATCTGGCTGAAGGCCTGGCTCAGCTCGCTGGCGTTGTCGGCGGTATAGGCGGAGCCTTCACCGTTGGCGGCGAGGTCGTCGAGGAAGGTCTGCGGTGCTGTGTTGGGTGCCAGTGCGCCCAGGGCGAAGCCGATGGTGTGGGTGGTGATGAAGTTGTCGCCATCGAAGCCGGACTGGTCGGTGTCGCCCAGCCAGGTAGCCAGGGTTCTGCCGCACTGCTCGCTAGTGGCGCTCGCATCGCCTGTGCAGCTGCCTGCCCAGGTGCCAATACCGCTCTGCGATGCGCTGGAAGAGCCATTTGCCTGGCCATCGGTCAGCAGCACCACGTGGGTGGTCTGGCAGGCGCTGATGATGGGGCTGGCATACCCGCTGCGCTCGCCGCGCAGGTACTGCGCGGTCTCGTAGTAGGTGGGCACTATGGGGGTGACGCCGCTGGCGTTCATGGACTGCACCAGGGCATTGAGATGCTGGCGTACGGTATAGGTACTGCTGGCCAGGCCGCCGCTGGCGATCTTGATGCGCAGCTTGACGGATTGAGCCGGGTTGGTCTCGTAAGCTTGGGCAAGCAGGCTGCTGGCACTGCCCTGGCGCAAGGACACCAGCAGGGCGTTACCAGGCGCCCAGCCGGCACGATTGATGACGCTTTGCAGGCCTGTTTTGATGCCGCTCTGGCTGCAGGTGAAGGGCGTGCCGGCAACCCAGTTGTTGATGGTGCAATAATTGTCGGCAGTATCCGAGCGGTTACTTATGTTGTTAGATGTAGCGGTCATGGGGACGGAGTTGTCTGTGTTCTCGAAGCGCACGTTCGAGTTGACAGTCGGGTTGGCAATGGTGTTTGCGGGTGTCAGTATGACCTGGGCATCTAGAATGGTTGCGCCCTGTCTGATGGGGACGCCCTCGTAGCGCGCGGCAAAGCTGGTTGTAGTCACCGGCAGAGTGTTAGCGCCAAGGCTCATGTTGCCGTTGCTGTCCTCGTAGGCGTCATTTTTCGGGTCAATGACGCTGGCCTCGATGATCGGGTTCAGGCAGCCACCGGAGCCACCCGTGTAGGTAACAGTCAGGGTCGGTTGCAAGCCTGGCGCGCCATCGATGCTGTGTGCGGTGCGTGAGCCGCTACCAGATGTGGGGTCCAGATAGAAGGCCATGGAGTTATTGCCGCACCAGCCGGCCAGATTGACTACTTCCTGCACTTGGGCTTTGACATCTGGACCCTGCACATGCTCGGGGGGGGAGTCATTGATCCAGGCGGGAGCATCCCAGCCAGTTACAGCAGTGGTCTTGACTCGCGCCGTCATGTTGGTGCTGTTAGTAAAAGTTGCCGCATCGGCAACTTTTTCAGCCTGAACGTCGAAACGGATCGGGTCGCTATTGCTGGCTGCCGGGGCGAAGGATAGATAAGCAGACTGGACTGTGGCGCCTTGCGGAATGCCGACATTCTGGAAGCGCAGGCCACCGGTACGTGACTCGATCTGAGTGCTTGGTTGCTGGTAGTTGACCACGATGCGGGGCATGAGCGAGCTGGTGGCACCTTGGGCATTGAAGATGTAGTCACGAGTGCTCGAGGTGGCACGGAAGCTGAGCAGAAGATCCCCGATCGGGTTTGCATCGTCATTTTGAAGATCAAGCAGCATGCTGGTGATATCAACTCGCGCGGGTGCCCCATTCGTCCAACTGCTGGCAGTTGCCGAGCCAGTGATGAAGTTGCGGGGATTGCCAGCGGGGCTCAATAGGCCGCTGTCATCCAGGGCGGCCGGAGTTTTCGAGCGCTCGATGCGGATATTGAGGGTTGGTTTGTTGCTGTTTTGGCTGTTGGTCGGCACCAACTCCAGGTACGCACTGGTGATGGTGTAGTTGGCTGGCTGGCTGAGGCCACGGAAGTGAAACAGTGAGGTCTTTCCTGCGCTACTGTTGCGCAGGTTGCTTGTGGTGATCACACCGGTTGGACAGTTGACGCTCGGTCTCCCTGCCGGAGGCGTGAGCGTTGCTGGGTTGTTGGCGCAGGCATAACCGGTGCTGGTGAGAAAGTACGAGCCATCATTCCGCAGGGTATTGGTGTTGGTGGTGCCGACCAGAATGGGAGTGGAAATATTTCCCATCACTAAGCTGGTGTCGCCGATTACAGCGGTACTGACCAAAGAACTCTGGGTGGCGTCATCGCCACTGACCAGAATCTGCGGGGTGCTGGCAACCTGCTGCACCGAACTGGGTAGCGGGGCGTCGATATTGCTGACCGGGTAGACCATGCGGGTGTTGTTGTAGGCACTGCGTTCGTTCAGCACCATGATCCCGGCGTTGATGGCGCCGGCATTGTTGATGATGGTGGAGAAGGACTCCTTGAGGATCTGCATTCGCGACTTTTCGCTGCCGGAGGGGCTGCTGTTGCTGTCGGTACGCCAGGCCATGGAGCCGGAGTTGTCGAGGATGAACAGCACATTGGGGCGGACGCTGTCGTCGATCGCCGGGCCGCCGAAGAAGATTTCGGTATCGTCGGCATAGCTATTCGCTGCACTGAGAATCAACAAGCTGGAAAGCGTGCTGAGGGCCAAGCGGTGGAGTTTGTTCTGGCGGATTTTCATGGCTGTTCCCTCAGTCTGCCTTAGCAGTCTCAGTTGAATCCAAGGCAGCGATAGCCCTGGCGGTGCAATGCGTTGGTATTTGCTTCAATGGTGCCCGCCGTGGTCGCGGTCGCGTCCAGGGTGGCGGTGCTGGACATGTCATAGCGCCCGGTGATGGGCGTGCCCGGGTTGACGGTTAGGTCGCCTGTCTCCGTGTAAACGATCCTAACTGATGCACGAGTGGTGCGGCCGCTGGCGTAAGTGACCGGCTGAATGTAAGTGTGCAACAGAATGTCAGTGTCCGACTCGGCGTCGTAGGTTCGCTTGAGGGGGGAGTAGTCACAGGTGCTCATTGGGCTCGTTGCAGTGGTGTCTATCGAGGCCAGGCCACTCTCGGCTGTCTGGAAGGCGATATTGTTTTCCTGAGCGTTGAAGGCCATACGCTCTTGCAGCGATGAGGTGGTGGAGGCCGAGATGGCCAGCACGGTCAGCAGCAGCAAGAGAATCAAACTGACGACCAAAACGACACCGCGCTGATTTCGGGCAAGAGGCTTCATAGTCAATCTATGCTCCGGTTTCTCATGTCGATGGTGGTATTGAATACGCGGCGCAGCCGCTGATTGTTGGCGGCCGCGAGTTGGGTGTTCGCTCCAATGTTGGCGATATTGAAGACCTGGTTGCTGATGCCGCTGGCGGCATTCTCTGGGCTGGCGATCACCAGGCTGATCTGCACCTGGCTGATCTGGCCGCGCAGGTCGTCGTCCAGGCCGTCGGCATTGACCCAGCGGGTTTGCCCTGCGTCGTTAATTCCGTACAGCACTTGGAAGTTGTCGACGTTGGCGATCAGTTCTGCGCCATTTTTACGCAGGGCTCCATTGCTGACGTCATAGGTCACTTGGCCAAGACGGACTATTTGCGCGCCCTCCACGCGGAAGTCTCCGACAGCATTAAGGGGGGCACCGTTTTTGTCTTTGATCTGAGTGAGGCGGTACTGGAAACCCAGCTTGTCACGCTTAATGGGTTTGCTGGATACATCGTTCGCACTGGATGCGGAAACCGTCGCGCTAAACACATAGACCTTTTCGCAGTCGGTCAAGACAAACTCTTGGCCTACGCCGTTGCCAATCCGCAAGTTTGCATCCCTGGTAACCAGGATGGCGGTCGAGCCGGAAATGTCCTTGAGTTCGGCCGGGACGGCTGAACCGTGCACAACTGTGAGTTTATCGCTGGCGGTGCCTGGGCCTTCATCGGTGTCAATGTCCTGTACGCCGATAGCATCGGCCGGGAAATTCCGGGTAGGGGTGTGACCTTCGGGATATAGATCCTCTGGCTCCAGGGGAGTGGGGCTCGCGCAGCCGATATAGCCGGTACGGCGCAGGTCCTGTTTGAGTATTTCCAGCGCTACCCGACCGCTTTCCTGCAAGCGGGCAAGTGCGGTATTGGCCTTGTCGCTGGCGCTGGTGTTGCTGAACATTTGCAGGACGCCCAAGAGCAGCAGCGAACTGAGCAGGATGGCCACCATCAGCTCGATCAGGGACAGGCCCTGCTGTGTTGTCTGGAGCGGTGTTTGCCGGTGCTTCATAGATCGACCCTTAAAACGAAGGAGCACTGGGGCGTGCCGTTGACCGGGTTGCAGATGCCGGCGGCGCTGTCTTCCTGCCAACTGATGGTGATGGTGTATTGGTTACCGTTGCGCGCCACGGTGCCCTCGACGCCGGCCTGGGCCAGTTGATCCAGCCATTCGCGCACATCCAATGTCGCGAGATTGGCTGCGGAGCAGCCGTTGGCCTTGCACCCTGGGTCGTTCGGGTCGGTGGTGGAGGTAATCACGTAGCTGTTGCCAGAAGTGGCCAAATCCCGATTGAGTCGCATGCGTTCGGCTATGTCGTAGGCCAGCCAATTGGCCTGGCTGCGCTGATAGGCGCTCTGGTTGGACTTCATGCTGGTCAGCATCAGGCTGGCCATGCCGAGCAGGCCGATGGCTAGTACCAACAGGGCGACCAGGACTTCGATCAGGCTGAAGCCGTGTTCTCGGGTGGAGGCTCTTATGGACATGCCTGATCTCCAGCTTGGAAGGTGCGGCTGCTGGCCTGGCCCGCAGCGTTGACGCTAATCCTTCTTGAGTCGGCATCGCCTCGTTCGTCGCAGACTCGCAGGGTTCCTCCGGCCGCGCTGGTACCGTCCGTTTCATAGACGATCGCGACGGCTCCGCGGGTGCTGGGGTCAGCGCTGGCCGGCATGACACGGATGACGGTGCCGTCATTGCCTCGTGCAAGGCCCCCGTCACTCCAATTAGGGCTGTTGCAAGTGCTCTGATCGCTACTGGGGCAGACAGTGACTTGTTGTCGTTGAGTCACCGCTTCGCTGCGGGCCAATTGCAGTAGGCCCAGCAGACCGTTGGTCTGGGTGGTGATGCGGTTATTCAGGATCAGTATGCGAAAGCTTGGAACGGCAATGCTCGCCAGGATCGCCACTATGGCGATGACGACCATCAGTTCGATCAGGGTAAATCCATTGCGCGAGTGCATTGCTTTTTATCCGGTAAGGCCCAATTGAACCCTACCGTATGAGTGGGCAAATACCAGCAATGGCAGGATAAACGAGCCGATAGCGCGACGAGCTGTCGCTCAGCTGCAGCGGGCACCGGCCACGGGTGCTCGAGTTCTCACTCGGCCTGTTAGATTGATCACAATTTGCTGGAGCGGGGCTCCGTCTCGGCAGAGGGTGAACGTGCCATTAAGCGCGCGGGTGGTGCCATCGGCTTCGAGCAGCAGGTAAGGGCTACTTCTCGACCAGTGCCAAGCATAACCCTCGGGTAGTTGCTCCTGGCGTAGCTGAGCTTCACCTGAGTCGAGTTGGCCATTGCGGTTGAGATCATCGAAGACCAACAAGTGGCCCTGCCAAAGAGCCTCAGAGTCACAGCTTGTGTCTCCAGCGCAGATTCCGATTGTCTTACGACTCATGACCGCCGAGCCGCGGGCATAATGCAGGGTTCCCAATAGCTGGTTGACGGTCTGGGTCTGTTGGTTGCGTTGCAGGATTGAAGAGAATGAGGGAAGTGCCAAGCTGAGCATAATGCCGCCGATCAATAGACAGGCCATCAGCTCGACCAGGGTTTGGCCGTGCATCGTTTTCATGATTCCAGCATCCTTGCCAGAGTTGTGATCAATCAGTCGTGAAGCAGTGTAGAGCGGATTCTTCGGATGCCAAGTTGTGAAGAGAAACGAGTGATAGTGATTGGGGGCGGGGTTGTAGGGCTGTTGAGCGCTTACGGTCTGGCCGTCGGTGGTGTGTCGGTCAGGTTGTTGGAGCGTCAGACCGCAGGCCGCGAGGCCTCCTGGGCTGGCGGTGGCATCGTTTCGCCGCTTTATCCCTGGCGCTACAGCCCGGCGGTGACGGCGCTGGCGCATTGGTCGCAGGATTTCTATCCGCGCTTAGGCGAGCAGTTGCTGGCCGAGACCGGGATTGATCCCGAGGTACATGTCACCGGCCTGTACTGGCTGGATCTGGATGACGAGGCCGAGGCGCTGGCCTGGGCCGTACGAGAGGGCCGGCCGCTACATTCGGTGGATCTCGACTCGGTGCACGAGGCGGTGCCGCCGCTGGGGCCGGGGTTCTCCCGGGCACTGCATATGCCGGGGGTGGCCAATGTGCGCAACCCGCGCTTGACCAGGGCGTTGCGCTCGGCGTTGTTGCGCATGCCGAACGTAACCCTGCACGAGCAGTGTGCGGTTAGCGGCTTTATTCGTGAGGGTGAGCGTATCTGTGGTGTGCATACCGCTGACGGGGATATTCATGCGGATCGGGTGGTGGTCGCAGCTGGGGCCTGGAGTGGTGAGCTGCTGGCCGGTCTCGGTATCGAGTTACCGGTCGAGCCGGTGAAGGGGCAGATGATCCTCTACAAGTGCGCCGAGGATTTTTTGCCGAGCATGGTACTGGCCAAAGGGCGTTATGCCATTCCGCGCAAGGATGGACATATCCTGATCGGCAGCACCTTGGAGCATGCCGGCTTCGACAAGACACCCACCGAGGATGCATTGGCCAGCCTCAAGGCGTCGGCGGTCGAGCTGCTGCCAGCCTTGGCTGAGGCCGAGGTGGTGGGGCATTGGGCCGGTTTGCGCCCTGGCTCGCCGGAGGGTGTTCCCTTTATCGGGCCGGTGCCGGGTTTCGAGGGGCTCTGGTTGAACTGCGGGCATTATCGCAATGGTTTGGTCTTGGCCCCGGCATCCTGCCAGTTGTTGGCGGACTTGATGCTGGGGCGCGAGCCGATTGTCGATCCCGCGCCCTATGCGCCGGCTGGGCGCTTGGGCTAACAGCCGCTGAAGAGCTTCGCGAGCAAGCTGGCTCCTACGGATACAGGCCTCAATCCACGCCCAGCTTCTTCAGCCGGTAGCGTAGCGAGCGGAACGTCAGGCCCAGGCGTTGCGCTGCTGCCGTGCGGTTCCAGCGGGTCTCTTCCAGGGCCTGCATGATCAGCTTGCGTTCGAGGCTTTCCAGATAGTCTTCGAGGTTGTCGATTTGCGCCAGGCTGGCATCACCGGCCTCTATGGGGCCGGTGGTGTCCGCCAGGCGCAGATCGCTGGCCTGGATCTGGTCATCTTCGCAGAGGGTGTAGGCACGCTCCAGCATGTTCTCGAGCTCGCGGACGTTACCGGGGAAGCGGTAGTTCTTCAGCTTCTCCAAGGCATCGGTGCAGAGCTTGGCGGCGGCCAGGCCGGTGCCTTCGGCCAGGCGCTTGAGCATGGCTTCGGTCAACTGGGCGATATCCTCGCGGCGCTCGCGCAGTGGCGGTACGCGCAACTCGATCACGTTCAGGCGGTAGTAGAGATCCTGGCGGAAGCGTCCGGCGGCGACTTCGGCGGCGAGATCCTTGTGGGTGGCGCAGAGAATGCGTACGTCCACCACCAGCTCTTGTTGGCCGCCGACTGCGCGCACGGCCTTCTCCTGAATGGCGCGCAGCAACTTGACCTGCATCGGCAGCGGCAGATCGGCGACTTCGTCGAGGAACAGGGTGCCGCCATTGGCGGCTTGGAACAGCCCTTGTTTGTCCTCGATGGCGCCGGTGAAGCTGCCTTTCTTGTGGCCGAAGAACTCGCTTTCCATCAGCTCCGAGGGGATCGCGCCGCAGTTCACCGGCACGAACGGTTGCTCGATGCGTGGCCCCTGTTCGTGGATCAGGCGGGCGACCAGCTCCTTGCCGCTACCGGACTCGCCGCTGATATAGACCGGTGCCTGGCTGCGGGCGAGTTTGCTGATCTGTTTGCGCAGGACGCGCATGGGCGGCGAGTCACCGAGCAGGCGGCTGTCTACCGGCAGTTCTTCGCCGGCCGGGGCGCGCAAGCGCAGGGCCGTGGCCACCAGTTCGCGCAGGCGGCCAAGGTCGACCGGCTTGGTCAGGAAGTCGAAAGCGCCGGCTTTGAGGGCGTTGATCGCGGTGTCCAGGCTGCCGTAGGCGGTGATCATCGCCACCGGCACCTGCGGATGACGCTGGAGGATATGTTGCACCAGCTCCAGGCCGGTGCCATCCGGCAGGCGCATGTCGGTCAGGCACAGGTCGAAGGGTTCGCGGGCCAGCCACTCGCGGGCTTCCTTGACGTTGCGTGCGCTACGGGTGTCGAGTTTCATCCGGCCCAGGGTGATTTCCAGGAGTTCGCGGATATCGGGCTCGTCGTCGACGATCAGGGCTCTCTGCCGTGCGGTCATGGTTAGCTCAGTTTGCGCGGGTGGGCGAAGGTGATGCGGAAGCAGCTGCCGCCGACTTCACGGGTTTTGTAGTCGAGGCGGGCCTGGTTGCTTTCGCACAGCTCGCGGGAAATATACAGGCCCAGTCCGGTGCCTTTGGTTTCTGTGGTGTAGAAGGGCTCGAAGATATGTTGCAGCTGCTCGGGCGGCACGCCGAGGCCATTATCCAGCACCTCGAGCACGGGCAGGTCGCTGGCTTCGTCGCGAAATAGCTTGAGCCAGACCTGGCCCTGTCTGTGCTGGAGCGCACTGTAACGCAAGCCGTTCTGTACCAGGTTAGTCAGGATCTGGGTCAGTTGATGCGGATCCATGCGGGTCTGGATGGTGCTGCCGGTGGTTTCCAGATGCAGGAGCTGATTCACGGTGGTGGAGCTGCGAAATTCGCTGGCAAAACGGTGCAGCCAGTATTTTAAGTCCAGCAGTTGGGGCTCGGCTTGGCGGCGGCGCGAGAGCTGGAGGACGTTCTCGATGACCAGATTCATGCGTCGCGAATGATCCTGGATGATCTGCGCCAGTCGCTGGTCTGGGCCTTCCAGGGCTTCGGACTCTTGTAACAGTTGCGCGGCGTGGCTGATGGCGCCGAGTGGGTTGCGGATCTCGTGGGCGATGCCGGCAGTCAGGCGGCCGAGCGAGGCGAGCTTGAGCTGTTGCGCTTGTTGGGCGATTTGCGAGATGTCATCGAGAAACACCAGGGTGTGGCGTTGCTCGCCGCGCTGCAGGGTGACGAAGCTGGGTTGCAAGACTGGGCCGTCGGGGGTCGCTTGCAGGCTTGCGGGGCGCAGGGTCGGGTTATGCCGCCACTGTTGCAGGCGTTTAACCAGTTCAGGGCAGAGCGGGTCGAGAACTTGCCCGGCCAGTTCGTCGCGCCCCAACAGGCTTAGCGCGCCCTGGTTGGCTAGCAGCACGCGATGCTGGGCATCCAGTACCAGGATGCCGGTGCGCATGCGTTGCAGAATCTGCGCGTTGAGTGCTTCCAGATTGGCGACATCGGCGGCGCGCTGTTCGGCCAGGCTTTCGCTGACGTGCAGGCGGCGGGTCAACCCCTGAACAAAGAGTGCGGCGGCAAAGCACAGCGCGCCAAGCGCGCCCGCTTGCAGATATTGAGCGACGGCGGCCGGATTGTGCAGGCTGAGATAGAAGGTCAGATAGATCAGGCCAATGGCCGCGACTGCGGCGATCAGCAGACCGATCCGCCCGCGCAGCAAGATGTTGGCGATGGCGACCGCAACGATCAGCAGGTTGCCAATCCCGCTGGGCGTACCGCCAGCCGCGTAGAACAGCCCGGAGAGCAGGATGACATCGACCAGGGCCAGGCTGAAGACTTGCAGCAGGTGTTGGGGCCGGCGCACCAGCAGCGCGAACAGGCTATTCAGGCCCAGATAGAGCCAGCTGCCATAGCGGAACAGCCGCTCATTGGCCAGATCGAGCAACTGGTCGTCGAGGTTGCTGGAAATCAGCAATACCAGAGCCAGACCAATGGCCAGTCGGTAGAGGTGATAGAGCCGCAGAATCCGTAGGCCCTGCTGGCCGCTCAGTGCCAGTGTTTCAACGCTCACCGTGCTTGGTACCTTGCTCGAGGTGGGCCTGGCTGCAGAACCACTGCTGGTTCTGCTGGAGGGCGTGCTCGCGCGGCACATGCACGCCGCAATGGGCACAGCGAACCATGGGTGTAGCCTCATCCGCTTTCGGTCTGGGGCGGGCGGGGCGATTGAAGCGGCGCCATAGCCAGAAGGCGACAGAGATCAATGCGATCCAGAACAGCAGGCGGCCCATAATGTGCTCTTCTTTTATAGAGGCTGGCAGTTTAGCCAAGGACGCCGCGCCAGCACAGTCGTCAAGTCGCA
This sequence comes from Pseudomonas sp. 2FG, assembly GCF_005502935.1. Classification (GTDB taxonomy): domain Bacteria; phylum Pseudomonadota; class Gammaproteobacteria; order Pseudomonadales; family Pseudomonadaceae; genus Aquipseudomonas. Next base: position 226,949 of record NZ_SCMP01000004.1, on the reverse strand, counting down.
TGCCGTGCGTTGTTTCCGCTAGGGCCGATGCGGGAGAATGGCAAATCTGTAGCGTGCACTTGTCCAAGGGATGAGGGGTGCGTGCAACTTTATCTGTGGAGGCGGTGATGAGCCAAACCCTGCGGGTCGTAATGGCCCAGCTGAATCTGCGTGTTGGTGATGTACACGGCAATGTTGAGCGCATCATCGAGGCCGCCTGTAGCGCCCGCGATCAGTGGCAAGCGGATGTCATCGTGTTTCCGGAATTGGCCCTGTGCGGCTATCCGCCGGAAGACTTGCTGCTGCGCTCGAGCATGCAGCGGCGGATCGAGCAGGGTCTGCAGCGTCTGAAAGACGAGGTGCGCGGTATTTATCTGGTGGTCGGCTACCCCTGGCTGGACGGCGAGCAGCGCTACAACGCCTGCGCCGCGATCGCCGACGGCGAGTTGCTGGCGACTTACTACAAACAGAAGCTGCCGAATTATCGGGTGTTCGACGAGAAGCGCTATTTCGTCCCCGGTAACGAGGTCTGCGTGTTGGAGATCAAAGGCATTGCGCTGGCGCTGACCATCTGTGAGGACATTTGGTTCGCCGAACCGGTGGCGCAAGCGCGGGCTGCCGGCGCCAAGCTGATGCTCAGCCTGAATGCCTCACCCTTCCACCTGGATAAGCAGCGCGAGCGTGAGGAGGTGCTGGCCGAGCGGGTTGGCGAGGGCGGCATGCCGATCGTCTATGTCAACCAGGTTGGTGGTCAGGATGAGCTGGTGTTCGATGGCGGCAGCTGCGTCATGACTGCCGATGGGCGAGTCAGCCAGCGCGCGCCGGCCTTCAGTGAGGGGCTGTATCCGGTCGACCTGAGCTTCGATGGCGAGCAAGTGACGCCACGGCCGGCCAGTTGTGCGCCGCTGCCGGAACTCGAGGCCAGCGTCTATCAGGCGCTGGTCATGGGCGTGCGCGACTATGTGCAGAAGAACGGCTTCAAGGGCGTCATCCTCGGCTTGTCCGGCGGTATCGACTCGGCCTTGACCCTGGCGGTGGCGGTCGATGCCCTCGGGGCCGAGCGGGTCGAGGCGGTGATGATGCCCTATCGCTACACCGCGCAGATCAGCTTGGAGGACGCCGAAGCCGAAGCCAAGGCGCTGGCGGTGACTTATCGTGTGTTGCCGATAGCGCCGATGGTCGAGGCCTTTATGGGCACGCTGGCGCCGGTCTTCGAAGGGCTGGCGCGCGACACCACCGAGGAAAATCTCCAGGCCCGCTGCCGCGGCACCCTGCTGATGGCGATCTCCAACAAGAAGGGCTATCTGGTGCTGACCACCGGGAACAAGAGCGAGATGGCGGTGGGCTATGCGACCCTCTATGGCGACATGGCCGGCGGCTTCGATGTGCTCAAGGATGTGCCCAAGACCCTGGTGTTCCGCCTCTGCGAATACCGCAACAGGCTCGGCGCGGTGATCCCGCAGCGGGTGATCGACCGTCCGCCGTCGGCCGAGTTGGCGCCCGATCAGAAGGATGAGGACTCGCTACCGGCCTATCCGGTGCTGGACGAGATCTTGAAGCTGTATGTCGAGTACGACCTGTCGGCCAATGCCATCATCGCCGAGGGCTTCGACGAGGACACGGTCAAGCGGGTGCTGCGTTTGGTCGATCTGAACGAGTACAAGCGCCGGCAGGCGGCGGTGGGGGTGCGGGTGACTCAGCGCGGCTTCGGCCGCGACCGGCGTTATCCGATCACCTCGGGCTGGCGGCTGGGCGACTGAGGTTGGAACTGTTTTGTAGGCTGGGTTAGCCGTAGGCGTAACCCAACCTACGGATAAAGCAAAACAAAAGGGAGGCCGTTGGCCTCCCTTTTTTGTTATTCGGCTATCTCAATCGAAGAGGCCGAAGGTCATATAGCTGAACCAGGAGCGGTCGTCATTGTTGCCTTCCGCCTGGTGTTCTTCTTCCTGCGCCGCGCCCTGGTTTTCCGGTTGCAGCTCGTCCGGGATCTCTTCCTGGGCATCTTCGTACTGCTTGATCACGTCCTGGCTGGCGCGGGTTTCGCCCGGTGGTAGCGGGGCCTCGCTTTCGATCAGGCCGAGGGTGGCTCTGCTCAGCCAAGTGCGATTGTCGGCTTCCTCTTCCTGCGCTACGAACTGGCCGTCGACCAGGCTTGGGTGATCCGGGTAGTTCAGCTTCAGGGTTTCCAGGCTGGTCGCGGCGAGGTCGTTCAGGGCCAGGCGCTGGTAGGCCTCGGTCATGATCGCCAGGCCATCGCCGACGGCGGGAGTTTCCTGGAAGTTCTCGACCACATAGCGGCCACGGTTGGCGGCGGCGACATAGGCCTGACGTGTCAGGTAGTAGTGGCCAACGTGTATTTCGTAGGCGGCTAGCAGGTTGCGCAGGTAAATCATGCGCTGCTTGGCGTCTGGCGCGTAGCGGCTATTCGGGTAGCGGCTGGTGAGCTGGGCGAACTCGTTGAAGGAGTCACGCGCCGCGCCCGGATCACGCTTGGTCATGTCCAGCGGTAGAAAGCGCGCCAGCAGGCCACGATCCTGATCGAAGGCGGCCAGGCCTTTCAGGTAATAGGCGTAATCGGCGTTGGCGTGCTGCGGGTGCAGGCGGATAAAGCGCTCGGCGGCGGACTTGGCGGCCTCCGGCTCCATATTCTTGTAGTAGGCGTAGATCAGCTCCAGTTGCGCCTGCTCGGCATAGCGCCCGAACGGATAGCGCGATTCGAGCGCCTTCAGCTTGCTGACTGCGCTGGTGTAGCTTTTATTGTCCAGATCGGCCTGTGCCTGCTGGTACAGCTCGGACTCACTCAGGTTCTCATCGACTACATCATTGGAAGAGCAAGCGACGTTGAGTGCGAGAATGGCGATCAGCAGCAGGTGTTTCACTTGCATGGCGGCTTGCGTCCCTGTGACGGCTGGCTGTCTTGGGCAGAGCCGTCCTGTTATGATGGGCGCCCCGGTTCCCCCGGGACAAAGACGCCGTATTTAACCACAAGCGCGTAGCCGAAACCAAAGGCTACGCCGCGCCGTTACCGAGCATGCCTCCAATTATTAAACAAGCGATTCAACTGCGCGCCGAGGTGCCGTCCGAACTGGGCGGGCAACGTCTCGATCAAGTCGCCGCACAACTCTTCGCCGAGCACTCTCGTTCGCGCCTTTCCGCCTGGATCAAAGACGGCTGCCTGACGGTCGACGGTGCCGTGTTGCGCCCGCGGGATATCGTGCATGGCGGCAGCGTGCTGGAGCTGGAAGCCGAGCAGGAAGCCCAAGGTGAATGGATCGCCCAGGACATTGAGCTGGATATCGTCTACGAAGACGACCAGTTGCTGGTGCTGAACAAGCCGGCGGGCCTGGTCGTACACCCGGCGGCCGGGCATCAGGACGGTACGCTGCTGAATGCGCTGCTGCACCATATCCCCGAGCTGATCAACGTGCCGCGCGCCGGCATCGTCCATCGTTTGGACAAGGACACCACCGGTCTGATGGTCGTGGCGAAGACGCTGCAGGCGCAGACCAATCTGGTCGATCAGCTGCAGAAGCGTTCGGTCAGCCGGATCTACGAGTGCATCGTGATCGGGGTGATCACCGCGGGTGGCAAGATTGACGCGCCGATCGGGCGGCACGGTCAGCAGCGCCAGCGCATGGCGGTGATGGAGGGCGGCAAGCAAGCCATCAGTCATTACCGAGTGCTAGAGCGCTTCCGCTCGCACACCCACACCCGGGTCAAGCTGGAAACCGGGCGGACCCATCAGATTCGTGTGCACATGGCCCATGTGAACTTCCCCCTGGTCGGCGATCCAGCCTACGGCGGGCGTTTTCGCATTCCGCCGGCCGCGAGCCCGACCATGGTTCAGGCGCTCAAGGACTTCCCGCGCCAGGCCCTGCATGCACGCTTTCTGGAACTGGATCACCCGGTCACCGGTCAGCGCATGAAGTGGGAGTCGCCCTTGCCGGATGACTTCGTCTGGTTGCTGACGCTGCTGCGTCAGGATCGCGAAGCCTTTGTCGGCTGAGTGCTGCTGAATGAGCGCCTGGGCGAGTGACTGGCTGATGCCGGACTGGCCTGCGCCAGCTCGGGTTAAGGCCTGCGTCACCACGCGTGCGGGTGGTGTCAGCATCGCCCCTTTCGACACCTTCAACCTCGGCGAGCACGTCGAGGACGATCCCGTCGCCGTGGCAGAAAACCGTCAGCGTCTGGCTGCGCGACTGGGCTGCCAGCCCGCCTGGTTGCGTCAGGTGCATGGGATTAGCGTGGCGAAGGCCGATCCGCGTTTGGTCGCTGAAGCCGATGCCAGTTGGACGGCCACACCTGGCGTCGCCTGTACGGCAATGACTGCCGATTGTCTGCCGGTGCTATTTTGCGACCGAGCCGGCAGTCGTGTGGCGGCAGCGCATGCCGGCTGGCGTGGGTTGGTCGGCGGGGTGCTGGAGGCGACGCTGGATAGGTTGGCGCTGCCGGCCGAAGAGGTGTTGGTTTGGCTTGGCCCGGCGATTGGCCCGCAGGCCTTCGAAGTCGGCGCGGAAGTCCGTGAGGCTTTTGTCGCGGTTCATCCGCAAACCGCGGCGGCGTTCCTTCCGAGTCGGAATTCCGGGCGCTTTATGGCGGACATCTATGCCTTGGCGCGTCTGAGGCTGGCGGCGCGTGGCGTCACCGCGGTGTATGGCGGCGGCTTCTGTACCCACAGCGATCCGCGCTTCTATTCCTATCGGCGCAGCGCGCGCACCGGTCGTTTCGCCAGCCTGATCTGGCTGGCCGACTGATCTGGATCAACGCCGCCTGGCTTGAATCTCGCACAATCGTCCTCATCTAGACTGGTATCTCGGCAGGCTTTCGTCAGAGGCACGCTCATCGCGCCGGCCTGCTCTTAAAGGAAGGATGAAGCTATGCGAATTGACCGTTTAACCAGCAAGTTGCAACTGGCGCTGTCCGACGCCCAGTCCAGCGCGGTCGGCCTCGATCACGCGGCGATCGAGCCGCTGCACCTGATGCAGGCCTTGCTCGAGCAGCAAGGGGGGGCGATCAAGCCGCTGCTGATGCAGGTCGGCTTCGATGTGAACAGCCTGCGCCAGGCGCTGACCCAGTCGCTCGACCAACTGCCGAAAATCCAGAGCCCGACCGGTGATGTGAACCTGTCGCAGGACTTGGTCCGCCTGCTCAATCAGGCGGATCGCCTGTCGCAGCAGAAGGGCGATCAATTTATCTCCAGCGAGCTGGTGCTGCTCGCCGCGCTGGACGAGAACACCAAACTCGGCAAGCTGCTGCTCGGCCAGGGCGTGAGCAAGAAGGCTCTGGAGAACGCGGTCAACAACCTGCGCGGCGGCGATGCGGTGAATGATCCGAACGTCGAGGAAGCGCGCCAGGCCCTGGATAAATACACCGTCGATCTGACCAGGCGTGCCGAAGAGGGCAAGCTCGACCCGGTGATCGGCCGCGATGATGAAATTCGTCGGACCATTCAGGTGCTGCAGCGGCGGACCAAGAACAACCCGGTGTTGATCGGTGAGCCAGGCGTCGGCAAGACCGCGATCGCCGAGGGGCTGGCGCAACGCATCGTCAACGGTGAAGTGCCGGATGGTCTGAAAGACAAGCGTCTGCTCTCGCTCGACATGGGCGCGCTGATCGCCGGCGCCAAGTTCCGCGGTGAGTTCGAGGAGCGCCTGAAGGCGGTGCTCAATGAACTGTCCAAGCAGGAAGGGCGGATCATTCTGTTTATCGACGAGCTGCACACCATGGTCGGCGCGGGCAAGGCCGAGGGGGCGATGGACGCCGGCAACATGCTCAAGCCCTCGTTGGCGCGTGGCGAGTTGCACTGCGTCGGCGCCACCACGCTGGATGAGTACCGCCAGTTCATCGAAAAGGATGCGGCCCTGGAGCGGCGCTTCCAGAAGGTGCTGGTGGATGAGCCCAGCGAGGAGGACACCATCGCCATACTGCGCGGCCTCAAGGAGCGCTACGAGGTGCATCACCGGGTGGCGATTACCGACGGGGCGATCATCGCCGCGGCGAAGTTGAGCCACCGCTACATCACCGACCGCCAACTGCCGGACAAGGCCATCGACCTGATCGATGAGGCGGCCAGCCGGATTCGCATGGAGATCGACTCCAAGCCGGAAGTGCTGGACCGCTTGGAGCGCCGGCTGATTCAGCTGAAGGTCGAGCGTGAAGCGTTGAAGAAGGAAGACGATGAGGCGGCGCTCAAGCGCTTGGAAAAGCTGAAGGAAGACATCGCTCGGCTGGAGCGTGAGTATGCCGATCTGGAAGACATCTGGAAGTCGGAGAAGGCCGAAGTCCAGGGCACGGCGCAGATCCAGCAGAAGATCGAACAGGCGCGCCAGGAGCTAGAAACTGCCCGGCGCAAGAGCGACCTGGAGCGGATGGCTAAGTTGCAGTACAGCATCATCCCCGACCTCGAACGCAGCCTGCAGATGGTCGGTCAGCACGCTAAGGCGGAAAACCAGTTGCTGCGCAGCAAGGTCACCGAGGAGGAGGTCGCCGAGGTCGTCTCCAAATGGACCGGTATTCCGGTGTCGAAGATGCTCGAAGGTGAGCGCGACAAGCTGCTGAAAATGGAAGCCTTGCTGCATCAGCGGGTGATAGGTCAGAACGAAGCCGTGATCGCGGTGGCTAACGCCGTGCGCCGCTCGCGCGCCGGGCTGTCCGACCCGAATCGGCCGAGTGGTTCGTTCCTCTTCCTTGGCCCCACCGGAGTCGGTAAGACCGAGTTGTGCAAGGCGCTGGCCGAGTTCCTCTTCGATACCGAAGAGGCGCTGGTGCGGATCGACATGTCCGAGTTTATGGAGAAGCACTCGGTGGCGCGCTTGATCGGTGCGCCGCCGGGCTATGTGGGCTATGAGGAAGGTGGCTACCTGACCGAGGCGGTGCGCCGTAAGCCCTACTCCGTAGTGCTGCTGGATGAGGTGGAGAAGGCGCACCCGGATGTGTTCAACGTGCTCTTGCAGGTGCTGGAAGATGGCCGCCTGACCGACAGCCATGGGCGTACCGTGGATTTTCGCAACACGGTGATAGTGATGACCTCCAATCTGGGTTCGGTGCAGATTCAGGAGTTGGTCGGTGATCGTGAGGCGCAGCGTGCCGCAGTGATGGATGCGGTGAGTACGCATTTTCGCCCGGAGTTCGTCAATCGGATCGACGAGCTGGTGGTGTTCGAGCCACTGGCGCGGGAGCAGATCGCCGGTATTGCCGAGATCCAGCTGGGGCGCCTGCGTAAGCGCCTGGTTGAGCGCGAGCTGAATCTGCAGTTGAGTAGCGAGGCGCTGGATAAGCTGATCGCCATTGGCTACGACCCGGTGTATGGCGCGCGGCCGTTGAAGCGCGCGATCCAGCGCTGGATCGAGAACCCGCTGGCGCAGCTGATCCTGGCCGGCAGGTTCGCCCCTGGGGCGAGCGTTACGGGTACGGTTGAGGGTGACGAGATCGTCTTCGCCTAAGGCTGTTGGTGCTCAGAGGTGTCGAAGCAGCACCTCTAGCGCGGCGGCCTGGTCTTCCGCCAGGTCGATGATATGGAAGCCGGCCCAGCAGTGCTGGCCGTCTGCGCCGGGGCGGCTCCACAGGCAGTCAACGCCGAGCTTAACCTCGCTGACCCCCTCTACCGCCTGCGCCGCTACCAGGCGGCATTCGAGTAGGGAGTCGGCCATCTGCGGGCGGTCACTGAACAACATGAAGCCATCGGCGGAGAGGTCGACCACGCGGCCGAGGCGTTTTTCGGTATGCAGGTCGAAGACTTCCAGCTGCAGCTCGGGCCTGTGGCGGCTGTGCTGACGACGATCTTCCATTGCGGCTCCTTAAGTGGGGTCTGCTGTGCGGCCGGAAAAGCGCTGCAGCACGCGATAGATAGCAGTGAGAGCGCGATCCACCAGGGGCGCGCTGCGTTCATGGGGGACGATGCGCGCCAAGCCCTGCTCCATCTCACTGGCCAGCAGCGTGAGGGGTTTGATCGCCACACGTTGGCCGCTGTGATCGACGAACATATAGTTGTGCGTGGTTGGACTGAACCAGGACAGCTTGAGAGTGCGAACCTGTTCTCCCTCGACAAACTCAAACCAGGTGCCGAACTCGATCTGCGTCAGTTCCTTGGCCAGCAACTGTGCCCGTGGCGACAGACCAGAGGCGCGTGGGGCGGTGGTGGCGAGCGCGGCGTCCTCACCAAGCATGGCGCCCAGCGGGCTTTCCGAGAGGATGGGATTGAGCTGGGCGGCGACCTGCGGCTGTTTCGCCTGCACCGCATGCTGGCAGGCGACTATGTCTTGCAGCAGGCGGCGGATGCCGTCTTCATGATAACCGCCGAGTAGCTCAAGGCCTTTACGCAGGTCGTCCAGCAGGGCCACGCGTAACCCTTGCAAGCGCTTACGGCCAGCGGCATTCAGCGGGGTACTACTCCAGGCCAGCTGTTCGGCTACTTCGCCCGCGCGCTGCCATTCGGCACTGCGCTCGCCGTGCCGGAGCAGCACGAACACCAGCGTGTCAGCCCAGGTCAGCTCAAGGAAGTTGCGGATGAGGGCGGGGGGCTCGCGACCGGTCAGGGTGCGGTCGATTACCTCGACTGCCTGTTGGCGGGCACCGAGCAGTTTATCGCGGCCTTTGGCCGCTTCCACGGCGCGGCGTTCACGCAGTTCGACCTTGTGTTGGAGGTTGCTGGCGTATTCGTTGAACTCTTCGAGCAGGCTTTCGAACAGCAGCAGATCGCCGCTGAAACCCTGAATCACCCGCTCGACCACCCACTGCACTTTCGCCAGCAGGCCGCGTTCGTCGGCCTCACCGCCATACAGTACGCAGGCTTGGGCCATGGCGTTGAGCAGGCGGCGGGCCGGGTGGTGATGCTGGGTGAACAGGGCTTTGTCCTGTAGCGCGACCTTCAGGTAAGGCGTGTGCAGGTGAGAGAGGGCGGTCTTGCAGTTGTCCGGCAGGTTGTCGTCGTCGAGGATGAAGTCGAACAGCATTCCCACCAGGTCAATGACATCGGCTTCCTGGTCGGAGAGTTTCTGTTGGCCGGGCAGGCTGCTGTGGGTCTCCAGTTGTTGCTGCAGATCGACCTTGAGCTCTTCTACCTGTTGTGGGCGTTGTAGGCGCTGCGAGAGGTCATGGGCCGACTGTTGTTGCAGGCGATTGAGGGCATCCAGCAGCTCATTGGCACTATAGGTGCGAGTCGCGCCGCGCGGGGCGAAGCTGGCAATGCTGCGGGTGCCGCCGAGCAGTGGGGCGTCCGCATCGTGCTGGCGGCGCTCGCCGAGTAGGGCCGCCAGGCCGCTGAACAGGGCGCCAGGATCGTTCGGGGGTGGGTCGCTAAGGTCGACTGGCGCCGGCACTGGAGCTGCCCCGCTGCTGCTGGCGGCAGGCTGCGGGCTGCTCGGGCGGGTGCCGTCAGTCGAAGTCGCAACATTGGATTCGGGGGCGGTCGAGGGTGGCGGTCGGCTGCTGCTGGTCGCACGTTGCGCGCTGTATTTCAGGTTGGGCAGTACGCCGGCGTCGATCAGCCGCTGATTCATCGCGTCATAGAGTCGGTCGAGGCTCTGCATGACGTGGCGGTCGAACAGCATATAGAGGATGGTTTTGATCTGCGCCGGGAAGGGGTTGGGCGCCAGCGCTTCACGGAAGGCCTGGGCGATGGCCTGGGGGCCAAAAGGATTGCTGTCTTCGCCGAGTTTCTGCCCGTTGTTCAGCACTGCCAGGCGCTGCTCCAAGGCAAATAGCGGATGAGCGCAGCGCGCTTTGACTCGGCTGACCATGTTGGTGACTTGCAGGCTTTCCTCATATTCCTCGTTCTGTACCAGCGACAGTTGCTCGGCTGTCAGTTCTTCTAGTGGATCTTGGGTTTTTAGCGTGCCGTCGAGAAAGTTCGAGAAATTTTGTGCCACGCGTTGGTGGTAGGCGCGCTCGATTTGCGGACGCTGCTTGCGGATTTCGCGCATGTTGTCGAAAAACAGCGTCTGCACCTGGTTATTTTCGGCCTTCTCCGCACACTCGAAAAGCGTGTCATCGACCTGGCCAAAGACCCCGGAGAGGTGTTCGGCCAGGCGGTTCATGGCGAGCATGCGGCAGCCCTGCACTAATTCACCAAAGCGTGGCTGAATGCCACGGCTGGCCAAGGTCTGGAGCGCTTTCGGGGTGGTAGGTGGTGTGTCCTGGTTACTCATGGACTGTCCTAGTTCAAGCCAAGCGGCTGGTGCGTCCTGCGATGAGATCTTAAGGAAAGATATAGCAGTCCATCACTCAGCTGCAAAGCATTGTCTTAAAAGCTATTTAAGGGGTTGACAGCGTCGCCGAGAACCGTAAAATGGCGCGCCTCTGATACGGGAAACGGATAACACCTAAGCCGTAACAGAGATGAAGGCTTGTAGTTCCGCGATAGCTCAGTCGGTAGAGCAAATGACTGTTAATCATTGGGTCCCAGGTTCGAGTCCTGGTCGCGGAGCCAATCTTTCAACCGGGGTATAGCGCAGTCCGGTAGCGCGCCTGCTTTGGGAGCAGGATGTCAGGAGTTCAAATCCCCTTACCCCGACCATTTTTGGGTCGTTAGCTCAGTTGGTAGAGCAGTTGGCTTTTAACCAATTGGTCGTAGGTTCGAATCCCACACGACCCACCATTTTCTGCCCTTGTTGCATTAAAGGGTTGAATCTTAAGGCGAGATGTTAAAAGCATCGTAGCCGACAAAAAAGGCGCCCCTCGGGGCGCTTTTTTTGTTTTCGCGGTATGTGTTGTATAGGTGGTTTTTTTCACTCTTGCAGGTCAAGGGCGAAATAAATTCGCCCCTGCAAGCGCTTTAATGCAGCTTTAGGCGCGGCTCGGTGCTGCGGCCGATACGGTCGCCGAGCATCAGCATCAGGGTGCGGAAGATGCCGTACAGCGCCATTTGGTGCATGCGGTACAGCGAGACATAGAACATCCGCGCTAGCCAGCCCTCGAGCATCACGCTACCGGTTAGGTTGCCCATGAGGTTGCCCACCGCGGAAAAGCTCGCCAGGGAGATCAGCGAGCCGTAATCGCGGTAGCGATACTCCGGCAGCGCCTGCCCTTCAATCCGTAACTTGAGCGACTTGGCCAGCAGCGAGGCCTGCTGGTGCGCCGCTTGCGCGCGTGGCGGTACGTTGCGGCCAGCGCTGTCCGGTTGCGGGCAGGCGGCGCAATCACCGAAGGCGAAGATGTTGTCGTCGCGCGTGGTTTGCAGGGTCGGGCGGACTTGCAACTGGTTGATGCGGTTGCTCTCCAGGCCGTCCAGACCCTGCAGAAAGTCCGGGGCGCGAATGCCGGCGGCCCAGACTTTGAGGCTGGCGGAGATGGTCTGGCCCTGGGCGGTCTTCAGGCTTTCGCGGGTCACTTCGCTAACGGCGGCATTGGTCAGTACGGTGACGCCGAGCCTCTCTAGGGTCTGGTGTACGGGCTGACCAATGCGCTCGGGGAGTGCCGGCAGCACGCGCGGGCCGGCCTCGATCAGGGTGATGCGCATGTTTTCCGGTTGGATGCGATCCAGGCCATAGGCGGCCAGTTCGTGGGCGGCGTGGTGCAGTTCGGCGGCCAGTTCGACGCCTGTGGCGCCGGCGCCGACGATAGCCACGCTGATGTGTTCGGCTGCGTCGCTTTGGCTGGCATGGGCGCGCAGATAGTGGCTGAGCAACTGGCGGTGGAAGCGTTCGGCCTGCTCGCGGGTATCGAGAAACAGGCAGTGCTCGGCGGCGCCGGGGGTGCCGAAATCATTGGTGGTGCTGCCGACGGCGATGACCAGGCTGTCGTAGCTGAGCGCGCGCTCGGGCATCAGTTCCTCGCCCTGTTCATCGAGGGTGGCCGCCAGGTGGATCTGCTTATTCGCCCGATTCAGCCCGGCCATGCGCCCGAGCTGGAACTCGAAGTGGTTCCATTTGGCCTGCGCGACGTAGTTCAGCTCGTCTTCCGACGAATTCAGCGAGCCCGCGGCCACCTCGTGCAGCAGAGGCTTCCAGATATGGGTCAGGTTGGCGTCGACCAGTACGACTTTGGCTTGGCCGCGTTTGCCCAGGGTGCTACCCAGGCGGGTGGCAAGCTCCAGGCCGCCGGCGCCGCCGCCGACAATCACAATGCGATGGGACATGCTGATATCTCATAAGGCTTTCAGGGATTCGGGAGGTGGCCGGATAGGCGAGCGCGAGGCAGCTCATAGCACTAAACGGCTCAGCAGGCGGCTTAACAGGCCGAGGCCGATGACCAGGGCCAATACAATGATCAGCAGAAACCAGGGCCGAAAGGGCCGGCGTTCGACTTGGTGCTGGGGGGCACTCAGGTACTGCTCGACGCGTTGTTGGTCGTCAGGACTCAGTCGGCTGGACATAAATGCCTCGATAGGGGGTGATGCATTCTAGCTGCGCGCCTCACAAGGGCTCAACGCAGAGGTCGTCATTCAGTCGAATAATGCCGCTTTGTAGTACACGGGCGGTAATTCCGCCATGGCCGCGCGTGGCCTGGAAGGTACTACGACCCAGGCGCTGTTCCAGTCGCGCACAGGGCTGACACCAGCCGGTAGTTTCTAACACGGCCTGACCAATCCGGAAGCGCCGATTCTTCAGGCTGAACAGATTGATCCCGCTGATGCGATATTTATGCCGAGCCAGCGTACGCGGCCCGGTTGCGGGACGTCGGCGAGCAGCTCCTGCAGCGGGCTCACAGGCTGATCCCGACATCCAGCAGCACACTGCGGCCGAGGTTGTTGCGCAGAAAGTCTGGCGCACCCGAGTGGGCGAACAGCACGCGCGCGAAGTTCGGGCCGACTAGCGAGAGCGAGCGCCAGCCTTGGCGCAGAAACTCGGTGGGGGGTGGAAAGGAGCTGTTGAAGTCGGCGATGGCGCGTTTCAGATTGACGCAGGCGAGCAGGTCCAGCTCGCCGAGATCGAGGCCGCGTTCGCGATAGTTGTGGGCCTTCTTGCGCAGAGTCGGTGCCAGGCGGGCCTGCAGTTCGGCTGCGGGAATTCGCCGTGGGCGGGTTTCGCGGCGCACCAGCTGGCTGAGGGAGAAGGCGCTGCGGCGCCGCTCCAGCTCGGCGCGCCATTCGTCATTCAGGCGGCGGCCCTCGTCGAGGACAAAAAACACCTCGAAGCTGGCTTCGCGAAACAGCACATCCGGCGGCTCCTGGCTGGCGACCCCAAACTCCTCGAGCCGGTGTGGGACATTCAGCGCCTGTAACAGGCGTTGGCAGACCCAGCGCTCGCGCTCCCACTTGCGCGCATTGGAGAGGAAGGCGTTGGCTTGTTCGGCCTGATGGGTCAGCAGGCGTAAATAGTCGGAGTCATCCATGTCTGCAAGCTTAGCCCGCTACCAAGTGTTCTTGGTACCCCCGTCGTAGGGCTTGGCCAGGCCGGCCTTGAGCAGCAGGCCGCCGAGGCTTTGCCCGTCGATCCAGACTTCGGCGAGCAGGCGGAAGTATTTGTCGCGGCGAATCTCACGCAGCTCGATGCGTTTGCCGTTGCGCAGGCGTTCGACGCTGAACTGCTTGGCGCGGCGGGCCAGATCGCGCACCTTGGGGCGCTGGTCGCGCATTTCTGGGGTGTCGATGCCGTAGAGCCGCACCGGCACCCGTTGGCCGACGACTGCAGGCCAGCCACGGATGGTCACGCGGAAGGTGTCGCCGTCATAGATGCTCGTGACTTGATCGACCTGGACTCTGCCGTAAGGGCCTTCGGTGGCCTGTAGCGGTGCAGCGCAGAGGAGGGTGAAAACTAAAGCAAGGCGGGGCAAAAGCGGTTGCATGGCGAATACGTGGCTGCCAAAGGGTGCGCGACTTTAGCTGATTCTCACATTCCTTGCAGCGGCAACGGGCGGCTCTGTAGCGGGCTTTACCTCGGTGTAGACTGAGCCGCTACGCGCTAGGGAGTTGCCTATGTCGATTCGCTCCGTTGCAGTGGCCATTGGCTTAGCGCAGGTGGTGCCATGATTGCCGCCGAGCTGCTGTCGCCGACCAGCCTTTTCGGGGGCTGGGCGCTTTATCTGCCGGTGTTGCTCTGGGCCGCCTGGCGTGCGCCGTGGCTGGAGTTGTTCAGTGACGCTCGGCGCCAGCACCTTCTGTTTGGCACGGTGCTGGCGCTGTTCCTGTTGTGGCTGGTGCGGCGCGACTTTGAGGTCGGGGTGTCCTACCACTTCATCGGCATGACGGCCGTGACTCTGCTGCTCGACTGGCCGCTGGCCGTGCTCGCTGGGCTGGCGGCGCAGCTCGGTCTGCTCGCCATCGGTCGTCAGGAGCTCACCGCGCTGGGGCTGAATGGGGTGTTGCTGGTGCTGATCCCGGTGCTGGTCACCGAGCTCTGCGCGCTGCTGGTGGAGCGTGCGCAGCCGCGTAACCTGTTCGTCTACATCTTCTGCTCGGGCTTCTTTCCTGCGGCGTTGGCGGCGCTGTTCTGTGTGCTGGCTGGGCTCGGCGTGCTCTGGTTAGACGGGCGCTTTCCCATGCCGGCCTGGCTGGGGGATTTTGTCGGTTATCTCTGGTTGGTGATGTTTCCCGAGGCGTTTATCAACGGCATGCTGGTGAGCGCATTGGTGGTGTTCCAGCCGGACTGGCTGGAAACCTTCAACCGTTGCCGTTACCTGCAGGCGCCTTGGAAGGATGACGAGCCGCCGCGCTGATTCCCACTGATTCAGCCGCTGGATGGCGGCGTGCCAGTTGATCTGCATCAAGTCCCGTCACGGCATAGCCGCCATTCTGAGGCGAATCACTGCGGGAGGATGGGCGATGGGTGTTCATGCATGGGCGAAACAGGAGCTGCAGCGCAGTCTGGCTGCTGCACGGGAGGCGGGGTATGACGAGCAGCTGTGCTTGCGCGCCTTGCTCAGCGCCGTGGTGGAGCGGAGCAAGCAGGGGCGCAGCGCAGCTGACCTGGCGCAAGAGCTGCAGTTCTTGGCGGAAAACCTGGATGACGGGCGCGATTACAGCTTTATGCGCCCTTGATCCGCTTGCTGCTGGGCAGCTATGGGGCGGGGCTGATCAATGCTGCCGTGGCGGTAGATCGCCGGAGAAAATGTCGTCTTCCAGCGGGTCGCCGGGAATCGCGTGCTCTTCCGCCGCCCAGGCGCCCAGGTCGATCAGTTTGCAGCGCTCGGAGCAGAAGGGCCGGCTCGGGCTTTGCGGACCCCATTCGACTGGGGCGCCGCAGGTGGGGCAGGTAACGGTTGGGGCTTGGCTCATGACTGGCCTCCGCGCAGTGTCAGGTAAAAGTGGTGCAGGCGTTCGACTTCAGTCTGCAACCAGTTTAGATCGCGGTCATTGAGCAGTACATCGTCGGCGTGGCGTAAGCGTTCTTCGCGGCTGGCCTGGGCCTTGAGAATGGCCTGCACCTGTTCTGCGGGCGCCTGGTCGCGCTGCATGGTGCGTTGCAGCTGCAACTCTTCAGGGGCATCCACCACCAGCACCCGCTGGGTCAACTGGTGTTGGCCGGATTCCACCAGCAGTGGCGAGACCAGGATGGCGTAGGGGGATTCGGCGCGGGCCAGATGGCTGAGGATCTCCTGCCCGATCAGCGGATGCAGCAGTGCTTCCAGCCAGCGCCGTTCTTCCGGGTGCTGGAAAATGCGTGCGCGCAAAGCCGCACGATCCAACTGGCCATCCGCTTGCAGCACGCCTGCACCGAAGTGCTCAACTATCTGCGCCAAGGCCGGCCGGCCGGGCTCCACGACCCAGCGCGCGGCGTGGTCGGCATCTACGGTATGCACACCCAGGTCGATAAAGTGCTGAGCCGCCGCGCTTTTACCGCTGCCGATGCCGCCCGTCAGGCCAAGAATCCAGGGTTTAGTCATTTAAAACCGGCGAATTGAAGATAGGTCCCGGTTATTTGATCACCCCAGAGCAGCGCAATCCAGCCAGCAAGCGCCAGATAAGGGCCAAAGGGGATGGGTGTGCTGGTTTCGGCATTGCGCAGGCGCAGCATGATCACGCCGAGCACGGCACCTACCAGCGACGAGAGCAGAATGGTCAGCGGCAGAATCTGCCAGCCACCCCAGGCGCCGAGCATGGCCAGCAGCTTGAAGTCGCCAAAGCCCATGCCTTCCTTGCCGGTCACCAGCTTGAACAGCCAATACACCGACCACAGGCTCAGATAGCCCGCAATCGCGCCCCAGAGCGCATCTTCCAGGCTGGTAAACAGGCCGAAGTAGTTGAGGATCAGGCCCAGCCACAGCAGCGGCAGTACCAAGACATCCGGCAGCAACTGGTGGTCGGCATCGATCAGGCTCATCGCCAACAGGCCCCAGGTCAGCAACAACATGGCGCCGGCCTGCCAGTTGAAGCCGAAGTGCCAGGCTGCATAGGCTGACAGTAGTCCACAGGCCAGCTCCACCAATGGGTAGCGCTTGCTGATCGGTGCTTTGCAGGACGAGCATTTGCCACGCAAGAACAGGTAACTGAAGACCGGGATATTTTCCCACGGCTTGATTTCGTGGTCGCAGTGCGGGCATTGCGAGTTGGGCAGAATCAAGTTGAAGGTTTCACCGCCCGCTTCAATCGGCATGCCCAGAATTTCGCGCGCCTGAGCTTTCCAGTCGCGCTCCAGCATCTTGGGCAGGCGATAGACCACGACATTCAAGAAACTGCCGATAAGCAGGCCCAATAGCAGCGCACATAAAACAAAGGCCAGCACATGGCTGGCCAAAAAATCGAGCAAGGACATGAGTTAAACCACGGCACCCAGTTGGAATATAGGCAGGTACATGGCAATAACTAGGCCGCCAATCAGTACGCCCAGTACAGACATGATCAAGGGTTCCATCAACGCGGTTAAACCATCGACGGCGTTATCGACCTCGGCCTCATAATAGCTGGCGACTTTATCCAGCATCGTATCCAAGGCGCCGGACTCCTCACCGATGGCGGTCATCTGAATCGCCATCGAGGGGAATACACCCGTGCTACGCATCGAGAAGTTCAACTGCATACCCGAAGTGACGTCTTGTTTGACTTTGTTTACGGCGTTCTTGAACACGATATTACCGGTCGCACCAGCCACCGAGTCCAGTGCCTCAACCAGCGGCACGCCAGCAGCAAAGGTAGTTGCCAGGGTGCGTGCATAGCGCGCCACTGAGGATTTGTAGATGATGTCGCCTACAAGCGGTGCCTTGAGTGCAACCCGGTCAAGCCAGTCGCGAAATTTTTCTGAGCGTTTTTTCGTTTCACTGAAACTGAAAACAAATCCAACTAGACAGGCTAGAAGAATATACCACCACTCTGAAAGTCCTCTCGATAAGGCGACAACCAACTGAGTGAATGCTGGTAATTCTGCACCGAAACTAGAGAATACAGATTCAAATTGAGGAACAACTTTTAGCAGCAAGATGCAAGTAACAATCACCGCGATACACACCACCGCAATCGGGTAGTTCATGGCTTTTTTGATTTTGGCTTTGAGTGCTTCGGTCTTTTCTTTATAGGTGGCAACTCGGTCGAGCAGGTCTTCCAGGGCGCCGGCTTGCTCGCCCGCATCCACCAGGTTGCAGAAAAGATCATCGAAGTAGAGGGGGCGTGTACGCAGGGCCGCAGCGAAGCTATTGCCTGCCGCAACGTGCTGTTTGATGTCGTCCACCAATTTGCGCATGTTCGGGTTGTCGAGCCCCTCACCGATGATCTCGAAAGACTGCAGCAGTGGCACGCCGGCCTTCATCATGGTCGCCATCTGCCGCGCAAACAGGGCGATGTCTATAGGCTTGATTTTTTTGCCGGCGCTGAACAGTGAGGCTGACTTTTTGCGCACCTTGGTCGGGTTGATGCCTTGCTTGCGCAATTGTGCTTTGACCAGGGCTGGGTTATGGCCGCTTGTTTCGCCCTTGAGCTTGGAGCCTTTCTTGTCAGTCCCTTCCCAGCTGAAGGTGCTGGTTTTTATCGCTTTCACGGCCATGGCTTAGTCCTTAGTCACGCGGTTTACTTCTTCGAGGCTGGTAATACCCTGCATGGCCTTCAGCAGAGCCGAGGTGCGCAGGTCATTAAAGCCGTCTTTGCGCATTTGTACTGAAATATCAATGGAGTTACCTTCTTCCATGATAATCCGCTGCAGGGAGGGCGTGTTTTTAACTACTTCATAAATACCGAGTCTGCCCTTGTAGCCGCCGTTGCAATTTTCGCAGCCGACAGGAGCATAAATCTTGAAGGTGCCGATCTGGTCTTCCGGGAAGCCTTCTTCTAGCAGAGCCTCGCGTGGAATCTGTACCTCTTTCTTGCAACTGGTGCAGAGCTTGCGGGCCAAGCGCTGGGCGATGATCAGGTTGACCGAGGTGGCAATGTTGAAAGAGGGCACACCCATATTGCGTAGGCGGGTCAGGGTTTCGGCGGCGCTGTTGGTGTGCAGGGTAGACATCACCATATGGCCGGTCTGCGCGGCTTTGATGGCAATGGAGGCGGTTTCCAGGTCGCGGATCTCGCCGACCATGATGATGTCGGGGTCCTGGCGCAAAAATGAGCGCAATGCCTGAGCAAAGTCCATGCCCTGCTTGGGGTTGACGTTGACCTGATTGATGCCTTCCAGGTTGATCTCGACTGGGTCTTCGGCAGTGGAGATGTTCACATCCACCGTATTGAGGATATTCAGCCCGGTATACAGCGAAACGGTCTTGCCTGAGCCGGTGGGGCCGGTGACCAGGATCATGCCTTGTGGCTGTTTCAGTGCGGCCATATACAGGTCTTTTTGCGACTCTTCATAGCCGAGGGCATCGATGCCCATCTGTGCGCTTGAAGGGTCGAGAATCCGCATCACGATCTTCTCGCCCCACAAGGTCGGACAGCTGCTGACCCGGAAATCGATCGACTTGTTTTTCGAGATGCGCATCTTGATCCGCCCATCCTGAGGCTTGCGCCGTTCGGAGATATCCAGGCTGGCCATGACCTTGAGTCGCGCGGAAATACGCGGCGCCAGCTGGATGGGGGGGCGGGCGATCTCATGCAGGATGCCGTCGGTACGAAAACGCACCCGATAGGTTTTTTCGTAGGGCTCGAAGTGCAGGTCGGACGAGCCGGCCTTGATTGCGTCCAGCAGCATTTTGTTAACGAAACGTACCACCGGCGCATCGTCCGCCGAATTGCCCTCGGCAGTATCTTGCTTGTCATCATCGACGGCTTGAATGTCTACGCCGTCCAGGTCGACATCGCCGAGATCTTCCATGCCGCTGGCGGCGTTATCGAAAAACTTTTCGATGGCATCGCCAAGCTTGTCGTCCTCGACCAGGATGGCTTCGGTATTCAACCCGGTACTGAACTGGATGTCGGTGATGGCTTGGTGATTGGAAGGGTCGGATACGCCGACGAATAGCTTGTTGCCACGGCGCCATAAGGGCAGGGCGCGGTGTTGGCGAATCAGCTTCTCGCTGACCAGATCCTTGGGCTGGCCTTCCTTGTCGAGACTGCCGAGGTCGAGAAAGGCCACACCGAACTGCTCGGCCGCCAGCTCGGCCAGGGCGCGGCTCTTCACCAGCTTGTTCTGCACCAGGTAGGTGACCAGCGACAGCTTGTTGCGCTGGGCCTGTTGCTGCGCCTGCTGGGCGCTTTTTTCATCCAGCAGTTCGGCCAGCACCATCTGCCTGGCCAGGCCCGAGAGGGATACGGCGTCATTCATGACAAGGAACTCATAGACACAATGCCCTGCCTTATAGCGCAGATGCCCGAGACTGCCAAACGGCGAGCAAGCGGGTGGCAAAAAGTGTCACAAGGTGCGGATTAATGGTTGTAGCTGTAGGGGCGGATCGGCACGGATTTAAGGCGCTCTGCGGGGGTTTTTGAGTTGGCGCGCTATTTGCTGCGTTTCTAACAGGCGGAAGGCCTAACAACTCATGGAGATTCAAATGAAAGCTCAACTGCAAAAGGGTTTTACCCTGATTGAATTGATGATCGTGGTGGCGATCATCGGGATCTTGGCGGCCGTGGCCTTGCCGGCTTATCAGGATTACACCATCCGTGCCCGGGTAACCGAGGGTGTGGGCCTGGCTTCCAGCGCCAAATCCCTGATCGCCGAAGCAAATACCCAGCCTGAGCTGAACGCAGTCGCTGGCGCTTGGCCTGGTGCCACCAGTAAGTACGTGACTTCCGTGACAATTACTGCCGCCACCGGCGAAGTGATAGTGACCTTCAACGAGCTAAACGTGGGTAATATTCCGGTTGCCGCCACTCTGGTCTACATCCCTTACGTGCAAGTGGCTGGTGCTCCGGTTCAGCTGGCTGCCAACTTCGGTAGCGGCCTGACCGGTTCCATCGACTGGGGCTGTGCTTCTACTCTTAACACCCTTTCCGCCGGTCGCGGCCTGGGCCAAATTACCGCCGGCACCTTGCCAGCTCAGTTCGCGCCGAGCGAGTGCCGTTAATCGGGAGGCACTCGGTATCTTGAGCCGTTGCTCTTGAGATAAACAAAAAACCCCTTAACTAAGGGGTTTTTTGTTGTGTGGTTGTCGGATATACAGCTTTCAGATCGTCTGGTTTTTTACTTGGGATGGAGATATGACGAAGTCGATGAGTCGCTGGCGCGCTTCTGCGCTGCATTTGCTGCTCGGCCTGATGGTCTTTGTGCTGCTGGCGTCGCTTGCGCTGTTCCTGTTTTTCCCCGGGGCGTTGTTTCTGGCCGCCGGAGGCTGGGAAGGGCTGAGAATCATCCTCGCTGTGGATCTTGTGCTGGGGCCTTGCCTGACCCTGATAGTGTTCAACCCGCTGAAGCCGAGGCTGGAGCTGGTCAGGGATCTGTCGCTGGTTGTCCTGGTGCAGACCCTGGCGCTGGTTGCCGGTTGTTATGTCGTGAGCAATGCGCGGCCGCTGGCGGTCGTGCATGTGTTCGATACGTTCTACGTGGTCAACCGTGAGGATTACCGTCAGTTGAATGTCGAACCGCAGGTTCTGGACGGTCTCAGCGGATGGGCGCCGAAGTTCTTTTATGTCGAGGTTCCGTCGAGCGCTGCGGAGTTTCTGGCCCAGCATACGAAAGCACTGCTCGATGGCGAGATGCCTCTTCAGCAGCGTGTGGATCTGTACCGTGAAATGCCTGCCGATCGTCAGGCGCTAGTGAAGATCCTGCGTGGCGCTGGCGAGGGTGGGGAGAACGCCTGTTTACGGGTCGATATCGAATCCTCTTACCAGAGTGGTTCGGTATGTTTTGACCCGGACGCGCGCAAGGTCTTGGACTTTATTCCGGACGGCAAGGGCTAGCGATACCCCTCTTTGTCAAAGTCTTCAGGCCTAGCCTGAAGCGTCACAAGCCCTGCTCCCGAAGCGGGGTTTGTGGTTTCTGGCTGCCGGGCTTTTCGTCAATCCTCTTGCCCTTGGTTCGGTGGATCACGCCGCTGCGCGGCTAATCCACCCTATGCGTCAGAGGCTGAGGCGCATCGACAGGTCGATGGCTTTGACGTCCTTGGTCAGTGCGCCAATCGAAACATAGTCCACGCCTGTCTCGGCAATAGTCCTCAGGGTGCTTTCGTTGATGCCGCCGGAGGCTTCGAGCTTGGCGCGGCCGGCGGTGAGTCTTACCGCGGTGCGCATCTCCTCCAGGCTGAGTTCGTCGAGCATGATGATGTCGGCCCCCGCAGCCAGTGCCTGTTGCAGCTCTTCCAAGCTCTCCACTTCGACTTCCACCGGCTTGCCGGGGGCGATTTTGTGGGCGGTTTGCACGGCTTGGGCGATGCCGCCACAGGCGGCGATATGGTTTTCCTTGATCAGGAAGGCGTCGTAGAGGCCGATGCGGTGGTTGTGGCAGCCGCCGCGGGTGACGGCGTATTTCTGCGCCAGGCGCAGGCCGGGCAGGGTCTTGCGGGTGTCGAGCAGTTTGACGGCGGTGCCTGCCACCAGGTCGGCATAGTGCTGGCAGCGGGTGGCGACACCGGAGAGGGTCTGGAGGAAGTTCAGGGCGCTGCGTTCGCCGCTGAGCAGCGCGCGGGCCGGGCCTTCCAGGTGGAAGAGGGTTTGGTTGGGCGCTACGCGCTCGCCGTCCTGCACCTGCCAGTGTACGGCGACGCGTGGGTCGAGCTGGCGGAACACCGCATCGACCCAGGCGCTGCCGCAGAGCACGGCCGCTTCACGGGTGATGACGGTGGCGTGGGCCAGGCGTTCGGCGGGGATCAGCTGGGCGGTGATGTCGCCGCTGCCGATATCCTCGCGCAGGGCGCGGCGGACGTTGGCTTCGATTTCTGCGCTCAGGTCGGCGAGGATGAGGTTCGGCATGGCGGGCTCCACTGTCTAGATCGGGCGATTATAGGGAGGGTCGACGGCGGGCGCAGCGTGATTGAGAGCAGGCTGGGTCTTTTTGCGAGGCCGATAGTGCGTTGGTCATGAATGAGTGGCC
Source organism: Pseudomonas sp. 2FG (assembly GCF_005502935.1). Taxonomy (GTDB): domain Bacteria; phylum Pseudomonadota; class Gammaproteobacteria; order Pseudomonadales; family Pseudomonadaceae; genus Aquipseudomonas. The sequence continues at coordinate 204,711 of NZ_SCMP01000004.1, read as the reverse complement.
GCTGGGAGGCTGGTGCGGTACATCTGTGACGTGGGTCATGCTTGGAGGAAAAGTCGGCTTGAAGGTCGGGATTGGTCTCTATAATGACGCTCTGTCTGCTTAATATTGGCGCCAGGCCTTTGACGTTGCGGGTGAGGCCCCGTTGATCGTTGTGCAGACGAATAAGCCCGAGAGGGGCCGTCTGCGGGAGACTTGCAATGACCGATGCGAAAGTGGTGCATCTGAACAAGGTTGCCCCTGAGCACTCGCCCACTCCGTCGGCGGGAAGGCTGCCCGTGGCGCTGATCCAGATCCGCGATAAGGCTGCTCAGCAGCTCAAGCAGGCGCTGCAAGCGCTGTTCGATAACGCGGACGACACGCTTTTCGAGATGGCCGATCGCGCGACCAGCAATGCTGAGCAGAACACCTTCTTCGAAGCCATGCGTGATTTGCGCTTGAAGCGCAAAAGCATTGAGCGTGGCTTCCTGCAAAAAGTCTTCGAGTCTTTCGCTACCCTCAATCAATACGAAATTGGCAAAGCGCCGCAGTTGGATGCGGTGTCTTTCGACACGCTCGCGCTGATCCAGAACGATGAGCTGGAGGAGTCGGTAGCCCTGGACTCCATGGTGGTCAAGGTGATGAGTCGCGACGGTGTCGCGCTAGGCCACCTGACCACTCGCCTGAATGCGGTGGTCAGCAAAAAGCTCGATAACAAGTCCACCCCCCTCGGGCCTGTGGTGCTGTGCGGCTTTTTCCTCGAGGCCTGCAGTGGTCTGGGAGTGGAGATCAAGGTCAAGCTGATCATTCTCAAGTTATTCGAAAAGTATGTACTGAGTGATCTCGATCAACTCTACGCCGAGGCCAACCAGCAGTTGGTGGCGGCGGGTGTGCTGCCGGAGCTGAAGTCGGCGCCTACTCGCCGCCAGCCCGGACAGGTGCCAACATCGGGCTCGCGTTCTGGGCGTGAGGAGGGGGCGGCTCTGCCCGCGGAGGCTGGCAGCTACACTGCCGAAGGCGTGCAGGAGGTGTTCGGCGTACTTCAGGAGCTGCTTGCGCAGGTTCGCAGTACAGGCTTGCCGCGGCGCGAGCTGCCGGCGGATGCGCTACCGATTTCCAGCAATGATCTGCTGCGCTTGCTGTCGCACTTGCAGCAGCGCGCGCCCGCGCCAGCGGCCATGGATGACCTCGATCTGCGTCAGCAGTTGGAGCAGCTGCTGAGCCGCGCCAGCGTTAAAGCGGGCAAGGCGCGTGTGGTTGGCGAGGTTGATGAGGACGTCATCAATCTGGTCTCCATGCTGTTCGAGTTCATCTTGGATGACCGCACGCTGTCGGACTCGCTGAAAGCGCTGATCGGGCGTTTACAGATCCCGATGCTGAAAGTGGCGGTGTTGGATAAGACCTTTTTCAGTCGCGGTAGCCATCCGGCTCGCCGCCTGCTCAACGAAATTGCTTCGGCCGCGTTGGGTTGGGCTGAGCACGACAATACCCAGCGTGACAGCCTGTATCAGAAGATCGAGCAGGTGGTGCAACGCCTGCTGAATGACTTTGTCGATGACCCGGCGATTTTTTCCGAGCTGCTGGCGGACTTCCTGGCCTTTACCGGCGATGAGCGCCGCCGTAGCGAGCTCCTCGAGCAGCGCACTCGTGATGCTGAAGAGGGCAGTGCCAAGGCCGCACTGGCACGCCGGCAGGTGGAGCAGGCGTTGAATGAGCGTCTGCTTGGCCGGACTCTGCCGGAGGTGGTGGTGCGCTTGCTGCAAGAGGCCTGGAGCAAGGTGCTGATGCTGACGTGCCTCAAGCACGGCGTTGGCTCGCCAGAGTGGCTGGCGGCCTTGGCGACCATGGATGACTTGGTCTGGAGCGTTGCGCCGCACGAAGATCCGGAGGCGCGCCTGCGCTTGCTGGAGTTGGTGCCGGGACTGCTCAAGGCATTACGTGAAGGGATGGCCAGCGCCGCTTTCGATCCATTCTCCACCAGCGCGTTTTTCAGCCAGTTGGAGGCCCTGCATGTTCAGGCCTTCCAACGCTTCAAGCGGCAGCTGCCAGAAGCCGAATTGTCGGTGATTGAGCGGCCGGCTACTGAGCAGGTGGCTGTTGCCGGGGCTGCTGAGGTATTGGCGAATGAGTTGCCGCTGCTGGAACTGTCGCCGGCGGATCTGGCTGAGCAGGTTGATGAGCCGGCGATGGTCGAGGTGATTGAAGAAATTGTCCTGGCTGCGCCGGGCGAAAGCCGGCTGCCGGAGCCGGAGGCCAGCCTGGCCGACGACGATGAGGCGCTGCTACAGGTGGACAACCTGCGCGTCGGCAGTTGGGTGGAACTCCAGGAGGATGAGGAGCATAAGCTGCGTTGCAAGCTGGCGGCGGTGATCAAGCCCACGGGCAAGTACATCTTCGTCAACCGTACCGGCATGAAGGTCTTGGAAAAGACCCGCATGGGCCTGGCCGTAGAGTTTCGCCGCAGCGCTATCCGCCTGCTCGATGATGCGTTGTTGTTCGACCGTGCTCTGGAGTCGGTGATTGGCAATCTGCGCCGTCTGAAACACAGTTGATTCACGGTTAGCCATCAACAACGCCCGGCATCCTGTCGGGCGTTGTTGTTTGCGGCGCTTGGCCCTGTCGTCGGCCTGTTCTAGAGTGGTTGGCAGCTAAGGAGCCGCTATGCAGTTGGATAGTTCAAATGCTTGGTGTGAGGGGGTGCGCCGCTGCCCCTCGCCCAATTGCAATGATCGCCCTCAGGGGGAAATTTCCCTGCTGGTGATTCATAACATCAGCCTGCCGCCAGGCCAATTCGGCACCGGCAAGGTGCAAGAGTTGTTTCAAAATCGGCTGACGGCGGATGAGCACTCGTACTTCGCTGGAATTGCGGCGCTCCAGGTGTCGGCGCATTTTCTGATTGAGCGTGACGGCGCGGTGACCCAGTTTGTCTCCTGCCTGGAGCGTGCCTGGCATGCCGGGATTTCTCGGTTCGAGGGGCGGGAGAACTGCAATGACTTCTCGCTCGGGATCGAGTTGGAGGGGACAGACGAGTTGCCTTTCACTGAGGCGCAATATGCGGCGCTGGTGGAGTTGAGCCGGGTGTTGCGGAACGCTTATCCGGCGATCACCTTGGAGCGTATCTGTGGCCACAGCGATATTGCGCCGGGGCGCAAAACCGATCCGGGGCCCGCTTTCGATTGGCTGCGTCTGCGGGCGGCGTTAACAGATTAAGGAGGATGGGCAATGAGCTTTCTGGTGCTGCTGTTGGTGCTGTGGGTGGAGAAGTTCTCGGCCTGGCGAGCCAGGATCCAGCAGGATGGTCCCTGGCTGCGTCTGCTGGCGTGGGTCGAGCGGCAGGCGGACTTCATCGAGAGCCCCTGGCTGGCGGTGCTGCTGCTGGTGCTGCTGCCGCTGGTGGCGCTGGCCCTGCTGCTGACCCTGCTCGAACCATTGGCTTATGGCTGGCTGGCCTTGCCCGTGCATCTGCTGGTGCTGATCTATAGCCTGGGGCGCGGCGATCCGCTGGCGGCGCTCGGCCCCTTCCGCGACAGTTGGCGGCGCGGCGATGCGGAGGCGGCCTATCTGGTCGCTCGCCGCGATCTGGCGCTCCAGGCCGAGGAAGAGGGCGCCCTGCTACAGCAGGTGCAGAGCTATCTGCTCTGGCAGGCCTATCAGAGCTTCTTCGCGGTGATCTTCTGGTACGCCTTGCTCGGGCCGGTGGCGGCGTTGGCCTATCGGCTCCTGGCGTTGATGACCGAGCATGCCCAGCAGCCGATCGTGCGCGAGCGCGCGGTGCAGTGGCGGCACGCCTTCGACTGGCTGCCGGTGCGGCTGCTGGCGGGGAGTTTCGCGTTGGTGGGCAACTTCGTCGCGGTCAGCCGAGTGTTGCTGCATGAGCTGCTGAACTGGGATGTTTCCGCCGCGCAGCTGGTGGTGCATGCCGGGCGCGCGGCGGCGGAGGTGTCCGAGCCGGTTTTGGGTGAGGCCGGCGTCGCTAGCCTGGACGGGCTCTGGCAGTTGCTGGTGCGCGCCGCGGTGCTCTGGTACGCCGGCCTGGCGGTGTGGACGCTGTTGCTCTGAGTAGCCCGGCTTGCATCTGAGCTACGTGGCTGCACTCAAGCTGGGTTTCGCTGCGCTCTACCCAGCCTACGGCGAGCGCGAAAGCTTCACTTCCACAACCAGGCCGCGCCGCGGACTCCGCTGGAGTCGCCGTGCTGGGCGGGCAGCAGGCGGGTGTTGACCCGATCGGAAAACACGTAGCGCGGCAATAGCCGTGGCACCTGTTCATACAGCGCGGCGATATTCGACAGGCCGCCACCCAGCACTATCACGTGGGGGTCGAGCAGGTTGATGACCGCGGCCAGTCCGCGCGCCAACTGGTCGCAATAGCGTTCGAGCGCCTGCTGGGCGGCGGCGTCGGCGCGCGTGGCCGCCAGCGCCAAGGCTGCGGCGTCCAGCGCCAGGCCGCTGCGGGCCGCCCAGCCGGGGCCGGACAAGAAGGTCTCGATGCAGTCCTCCAGCCCGCAATAACAGCGGCGGGCCGGGCCGTCTTCGGGGCGGTGCCAGGGCAGCGGGTTGTGTCCCCATTCGCCAGCAATCGCGTTCGGCCCGCTGAGTAGGCGGCCATTAACCACCACGCCGCCGCCGACCCCGGTGCCCAGGATGACCCCGAATACCGTTGCCGCCCCTGCGCCGGCGCCGTCGCTGGCCTCCGAGAGGGCGAAGCAGTCGGCGTCGTTGGCCAGGCGCACCGGGCGTTGCAGCAAACGCTCGAGGTCGCCTTGCAGATCCTGGTCGATCAGGCAGATCGAGTTGGCGTTCTTGATCCGCCCGTGATCCGGTGAGCGAGTCCCCGGAATGCCGACCCCAAGGCTGCCGCTGGCGCCCAGTTCACGCTCGGCCTGCGCCACCAGCGCAGCAATAGTCGCCAGGGTGGCGGCGTAGTCGCCTTGCGGGGTGGGTAGCCGGCGACGGTGGACTGGCTGGTTATTTTTCAGGGCGACAATTTCGATCTTGGTGCCACCCAGATCGATGCCGAACCGCAGTGATGGACGCATTCTTAACCTTGAGTTACGCAGGATTGGGTCGATATCGAGTATGCAGGGCGCCGCGCTCGGAGCGGTTTTTGCGATCGTGCTCCGCTTGAGCCTACCAGCCGAACAGTTCGAGGGCGTTACGGCTGCTGGCCGCCGCCAGTTCGTCCGGGCTGATGCCCTTCAGCTCGGCCAGCGCCGCGCAGATCTGCGGCAGGTATTCCGGGCTGTTGCGCTGGTTCGGGTGCATGGCCGGGGCCATATCCGGGGCGTCGGTCTCCAGCACCAGGGCCTCCAGCGGCAGTGCGGTGACCACCTTGCGCAGGCGCAGGGCCTGCGGCCAGGTCGGCGCCCCGCCGAGGCCCAGTTTGAAGCCGAGTTTGAGGTATTCCTTGGCCTCTTCCGCGCTGCCTGCAAACGCATGGATGATGCCGCCGCGCTTGAGCTTGAAGCGCTTCAGCGTCGCGATCACCACGGCATGGCTGCGCCGCACATGCAGCAGGGCCGGCAACTGAAACTCGGCGGCCAGTGCCAGCTGCGCCTCGAACAGCACTTGCTGGCGCTCGCGGTCGAGGGCTTCCAGGTAATAGTCGAGGCCGAACTCGCCGACGGCGCAGAGTTTGGAGTGCCCGGCGAGCCGTTCCAGCCAGCGCCGCAGCTCGTGCAGATGCTCCGGCTGGTGTCGATCCAGATAGGCCGGGTGCAGACCGAAGGCGGCATACAGGCCCGCCTCGGCCTTGACCAGCTCCCACAGCCGTTGCCAGTTGCCCTGGTAGACGCCCATCACCACCAGTCTCTCCACCCCCAGGGCACGACAGCGTGCCAACACCTCACCGCGGTCGGCGGCGAAGTCGGGGAAGTCCAGGTGGGTGTGGGTGTCGATCAGGCGCATGGGCTACTTTTCTCGAGCAGGAGTTGCAAGATATACCGTGCTGAACGAGTGAACCCCTCTCCCGCTTGCGGGGTGAGGCGGAAATAGGCAAAGCATGCTTCGCCCCGCCCCAACCACTGCGCCTGCATGCGCAGTGGTTGGGGCACAGAGTGGGGCAAGGGAGAGAGTAAATGGATATGTCGACTCTTGAGTATGCCAAGGATTTGCGCAAGGACATGACGGACGCAGAGTTATGTCTTTGGTATCAGTTGCGGGCTCACCGCTTTATGGGGTTGAAGTTCAAGCGACAGAAGCCTCTCGGGTCTTACATCGTGGACTTTGTCTGCATGGAGTTCCGGTTGATCATCGAACTCGATGGCGGCCAACATGCCACACAGGCTGATTATGACCGGCGTCGGGATCGCTGGCTGGAGGGGCAGGGTTTCACGGTGCTGCGCTTCTGGAATCACGAAGTGCTGCAACAAACGGATGCGGTGCTAGAGAGGATTCGGATGTGGGTGGAGCAGAAGCGACCCTCTCCCCCGGCCCCTCTCCCGTAAACGGGAGAGGGGAGCAAAGCCAGAGCCCGAGCGCAGACGATCGATTGCGCACGAATAGAACCCCTCTCCCGCGTGCGGGAGAGGGGCGGGGGAGAGGGGCTTTGAGCTCTTGAGGGGCTTTGGGCTTTTAGTGATGCTCGCGCGTAGCGCGGAACTTGATGTCCGGCCAGCGCTCTTCCATCAGCGCCAGATTGACCCGGGTTGGCGCCAGGTAGGTGAGGTGACCGCCTCCGTCGATGGCGAGGTTTTCCAGGGCCTTGACCTTGAAGTCCTCGAGCTTCTTCTTGTCGTCACAGTCGATCCAGCGCGCGGACCAGACGGTGATCGGCTCGTAGGCGCACTCGACCTTGTATTCCTCCTTCAGGCGGCTGGCGACCACATCGAACTGCAGCACACCGACGGCGCCGAGGATGATGTCGTTGCTGCGCTCGGGGAAGAACACCTGGGTGGCGCCTTCTTCGGCCAACTGTTGCAGGCCCTGGCGCAGTTGCTTGGATTTGAGCGGGTCCTTCAGGCGCACGCGGCGGAACAGTTCCGGGGCGAAGTGCGGGATGCCGGTGAAGCCCAGGCTCTCGCCTTCGGTGAAGGTGTCGCCGATCTGAATCGTGCCGTGGTTGTGCAGGCCGATGATGTCGCCGGCCCAGGCCTCTTCCAACTGCTCGCGCTCGGAGGAGAAGAACGTCAGCGCATCGCCGATTCGCACCTCCTTGCCGATTCGCACGTGGCGCAGTTTCATGCCCTTGTCGTATTTGCCCGAGCAGATGCGCATGAAGGCAATCCGGTCCCTGTGTTTCGGGTCCATGTTCGCCTGGATCTTGAACACGAAGCCGGTGAACCTGTGCTCGGTCGGTTCCACCACGCGCTCATGGGCGGCGCGCGGCAGCGGGCGTGGGGCCCAGTCGACGACGGCGTCCAGCACGTGATCGACGCCGAAGTTGCCCAGCGCGGTGCCGAAGAAGACCGGGGTCATTTGGCCTTGGTAGAAGGCCTCCTGGTCGAACTCGTGGCAGGCGCCCTGCACCAGCTCCAGCTGCTCGATAAAGCGCTCGTACTCATCGCCCAGGTGGGCGCGGGCTTCGTCCGAGTCGAGGTGCTGGATGATCTTGACCTCGGTGCGCTCATGCCCGTGGCCCGGGGTGTAGACGATGATGTAGTCGCCGGCCAGGTGATAGACGCCCTTGAAGTCCTTGTAGCAGCCAATCGGCCAGGTGATAGGCGCGGCCTTGATCTTCAGCACCGCCTCGATCTCGTCGAGCAGTTCGATCGGGTCGCGGATGTCACGGTCGAGCTTGTTGATAAAACTGACGATGGGCGTGTCGCGCAGGCGGCAGACGTCCATCAGGGCGATGGTGCGCGGTTCGACGCCCTTGCCGCCGTCGAGCACCATCAGCGCCGAGTCCACCGCGGTCAGGGTGCGGTAGGTGTCCTCGGAGAAGTCCTCGTGGCCGGGGGTGTCGAGCAGGTTGATCATGTGCTCGCGGTAGGGGAACTGCATCACCGAGGTGGTGATGGAGATGCCGCGCTGCTTCTCCATCTCCATCCAGTCGGAGGTGGCGTGGCGGTCGGATTTACGCGATTTCACCGTACCGGCGACGGCAATGGCTTTGCCCATCAGCAGGAGTTTCTCGGTGATGGTGGTTTTACCCGCGTCGGGGTGGGAAATGATGGCGAAGGTGCGGCGTTTCGCGACTTCGGCGGCCTGAGTGGTCATAGGAGGGGAACGCCTCGACGGATAGTCGGTCTGTCAAAAAAGGCGGCGATTATAACGCAAGCGCGCCCTCGGCGGCGGCCGACCGGCGGTCAGGTTGCGCGGGGCTTGTGCAGCATTCCATGACGCTTCGTTTGGAATCTGAAACGGCCAATCGCCAAGGCGACAAACTGAGGTAGCAGCGCGGCAATTTTTGATTGATCTCAGCTCCCCATGGTCCTAAAGTTCGCGCCCGAACGTCCATGCTGGAAACGATCCATGCGGCTCAAGTACTGACGACGAGAGGTTGCAGGCCCCTTTGGGCAGGTAATCCTCGGCGACATGCCTTGGGAAGTAGGCGAACCAAAGTGGGGAAACGGATTAGACGTTCGCGGCTTTTCTACTGAAAGCCACCCCTTAACCACCTTTTGTTTGTTTTGCCAGATGGAGTCCCAGCATGTCGATTCAGGTCGAAGACTACTACGCGCGTGAAACCTTCCAGAAAATGAAGGCATTCGCCGATCAGCACGAAACCCCCTTCGTGGTGATCGACACCCAGATCATCAGCCAGGCCTACGACGACCTGCGCGCCGGTTTCGAGTTCGCCAAGGTCTACTACGCGGTGAAGGCCAACCCGGCCGTCGAGATCATCGATCTGCTCAAGGACAAGGGCTCGAACTTCGACATCGCCTCGATCTACGAGCTGGACAAGGTGATGAACCAGGGCGTTGGCCCGGAGCGCATCAGCTACGGCAACACCATCAAGAAATCCAGGGACATCCGCTACTTCTTCGAGAAGGGCGTGCGTATGTACGCCACCGACTCGGAAGCCGACCTGCGCAACATCGCCAAGGCCGCGCCGGGCTCGAAGGTCTATGTGCGCATCCTCACCGAAGGCTCGACCACGGCGGATTGGCCGCTGTCGCGCAAGTTTGGCTGCCAGACCGACATGGCCATGGATCTGCTGATCCTGGCCCGCGAGCTGGGCCTGGTGCCCTACGGCGTGTCCTTCCACGTCGGCTCGCAGCAGCGCGACATCAGCGTGTGGGACGCGGCCATCGCCAAGGTCAAGGTGATCTTCGAGCGCCTGAAGGAAGAAGACGGCATCGAGCTCAAGCTGATCAACATGGGCGGCGGCTTCCCGGCCAACTACATCACCCGGACCAACAGCCTGGAAACCTATGCCGAGGAGATCATCCGCTTCCTCAAGGAAGACTTTGGCGATGAGCTGCCGGAAATCATCCTCGAGCCGGGCCGCTCGCTGATCGCCAACGCCGGCATGCTGGTCAGTGAAGTGGTGCTGGTCGCGCGTAAGTCGCGCACCGCCGTTGAGCGTTGGGTCTATGTCGATGTCGGCAAGTTCTCCGGCCTGATCGAAACCATGGATGAGTCGATCAAGTTCCCGATCTGGACCGAGAAGAAGGGCGAGATGGAGGAGGTGGTGATTGCCGGCCCGACCTGCGACAGCGCCGACATCATGTACGAGAACTACAAGTACGGCCTGCCACTGAACCTGGCGATCGGCGATCGTCTCTACTGGCTGTCCACCGGGGCCTATACCACCAGCTACAGCGCGGTGGAGTTCAACGGCTTTCCGCCGCTGAAGGCCTTCTATTTGTAAGCCTTGAGTCAGATGACAAAACCCCGCCATGGCGGGGTTTTGTCGTTATGGGCCAGGGGGAGTCGGTGGGTACGCGCAGTTCCGTGGAAATATGTAAAGAGTTTGTAAAGATTGCTATTTGATGTTGATTGAGATTATTTCTCAAATAGAATCGCGCCTCATTTTGCTTGGGGAGTGATTCTTATGAACAAGAAAGCGATGTCCTCCAATTTGCCACAGCCTCGTCTGCTGGCTTCCGCTATCGGTCTCGCCATTGCGTCCTTCGCCTGTACAGGCCTGGCGGCAGAAGGCAGCAAGAGCCAAGCGGTGGAGCTGGGCGCGGTCAAGGTGCAAGGTAAGCAGGACCAGGAAAAGAGCTACAAAGTCGAGCAAGCCTCTTCGCCGAAGTACACCGCGCCGCTGCTGGACATTCCCCAGACCATCACAGTAGTGCCGGCCGCCGTGATCAAGGAGCAGAACGCGTTGAGCCTGCGCCAGGTGCTGTCCAACGTCTCCGGCATCACCTTCGGGGCCGGCGAGGGCGGCGCCTATGGCGACAGCATCAACATCCGCGGTTTCAGCGCCACCAACAACATCATGCTCGATGGCCTGCGCGACAGCGCCAACATCACCCGTTCCGACACCTTCAACCTGGAACAGGTGGAAGTGGTCAAGGGCCCGAGCTCGGTCTACGCCGGTGCCGGCGCCACGGCGGGCTCGATCAATATGGTCAGCAAAACGCCGAAACTCCGCGCCTCGAATAACCTCCAAGCCGGCCTCGGCACGGACGGCTACCATCGCCTGGCGGCGGATATCAACCAGCCGCTGGACGGCATCGAAGGTGCGGCCTTCCGCCTCAACCTGATGGCCCACGAGAACGACGTGGCCGGTCGCGAGCAGATCAACTACGAGCGTTGGGGCATCGCGCCCTCGGTCAGCTTCGGCCTCGGCACCCCGACCCGCCTGACCCTGAGCTACCTGCACCAGTCCGACCAGAATCTGCCGGACTACGGTCTGCCGGCCATCAATGGCAAGGTGGTGGGGGATGTGGACCGTGATACTTATTTCGGCTTCAGAAATATCGATACCGAAGAGGTCGATGTCGACTCCCTCACCGTCAAGTTCGAGCATGACTTCAACGAGCTGGTCAGCCTGAGCAACCTCGCGCGTTACAGCGAAACCGATAACCGCACCATCACCACGCGCAGCTACGTCACCCTGGTCGGCACCGATCAGTACCGCTATCGCAATAACACCGCCGGCGTGGGCCGCGACACCACCACCAAGCTGGCGATCAACCAGACCAACCTGACCTGGAACTTCGCCACTGGTTTTATCGACCATACGCTGGTGACTGGCGCCGAAGTCTCCCGCGAGACCCTGGACCGCTTCGGTATCAGCTACAACCTGGATACGAGCCGGGTCTACGCCCTGCATAACCCGCCGGGTTACTACAGCGGTCCGACCAATAAGACCAAGACCTCGACGCTGGACTCCGAGCTGACCGACAAGGCCTTGTATGCCTTTGACACCTTGGCGCTGAATGATCAGTGGGACCTGAGCCTCGGCGTGCGCTATGAGAAGTTCGAAGGCGAGAGCGATAGCGTGGTGTTCGCGAACAATCCGCCGCGCACCCAGTTCGAGTCCTCGGATGAAGTGGTCAGCGGTCGAGTTGGGCTGGCTTACAAGCCGGTCGAGAACGGCACGGTTTATGTGGCCTGGGGCAACTCCTTCAACCCTTCGGCGCAAGGTGTGGCCACCACCGGTACCGGCCTGAGCGCGGACAATGAGAATCTCGATCCGGAGAAGAACGAAACCTGGGAGCTGGGGACCAAGTGGGAACTGCTGGATCAGCGCCTGTCGCTTAACGCGGCGATCTTCCGAGTTGAGAAGACCAATGGCCGGATCGATGCCGACGTCACGGGTAACAGCAATATCACCCAGTTCGTCCTGGAGGGCGTGCAGCGCGTCGACGGTATAGAATTGGGGGTGTCCGGCAAGATCACCGACAAGTGGCAGGCGTTCGCCACCTACACCCAACTGAGCAGCGAAATCGTCAAGGCGGGCGCCTCTGTTGCCGATCAGGCGCAGGAAGGTCAAGCGCTGGCCAACACCCCGCCGCGCTCCTTCAGCCTGTGGAACACCTACCAGTTGCCGGCTGATTTCGAGCTGGGTTATGGGGTGCAGTTCGTCGATGAGCGCAACGTCGCCAACGCCGGCACTGCGAAGGTCGACTCCTACTGGGTGCACGGCGCCATGCTGGGCTACCAGGCCAGCAAAGAGCTGGGCTTGCAGTTGAACGTCAACAACCTGTTCGACGAGGAGTATTACGACCGCCTGCGTACCAGCGTTGGCACTAACGCCACGACGGGCGGTATGGTCCCCGGCGACGGTCGCTCCGCCGTGTTGACCGCCAACTACTCGTTCTAAAGCTTAAAACCGTTGCAATCAAAGCCCCGCCCATTCGGCGGGGTTTTGGCGTATCAGGAGATCGTCGCGATGATGGTGCATATCCCCAAGGTGTTGACCCCCGAACAGGTCGCCGATTGCCGGCGCCTGCTGCAACAGGCGCAGTGGATCGATGGCAAGGCCACGGCCGGTTTCCAGTCGGCATTGGCCAAGGACAATCTGCAGCTGCCCGAGGACAGCCCCGAGGGCCGGCAGATGGGCGAACTGATTCTCCAAGCATTGAGCCGCAACCCGTTGTTCGTCTCGGCGGCGTTGCCGAGCAAGGTGTTCCCGCCGCTGTTCAATTGCTACCAGGGCGGCCAGTCGTTCGGCCTGCATGTGGATAACGCAGTGCGCGAGGTGCGCGCTACTGGCGAGAAGATTCGTACCGACCTGTCCGCCACCCTGTTCTTCACCAGTCCCGACGAGTACGACGGCGGCGAACTGTTGGTGGAGGACACCTACGGCGCCCACAGCGTCAAGCTGGCGGCCGGCGATTTGATCCTCTATCCGTCCACCAGCCTGCACCGGGTCAATCCGGTGACCCGCGGTGCGCGGGTTTGCTCGTTCTTCTGGCTGCAGAGCATGGTGCGCGACGACGGCCAACGCACCTTGCTGTTCGATCTGGACAGCAGCATCCAGCAGCTCAACCGCGAACTGGGTGCCGGGCATGCCAGCAGCGTGCAGCTGACCGGGGTGTACCACAACCTGCTGCGGCGCTGGGCCGATGTCTGAGCCCGGCCGGTGCAGAGTAAAGACTAGGTAAAAGCGTACTGTTGCAACTGATTCGCAACTAGAATCGCCTCTCCATGGGCTCCGGCTTTCGTTGTGCAAGGTGTTCGTCGTGTTGAAGAAAATCCTGTTTCAGCTGCACTGGTTCTTCGGTATCACTGCCGGCCTGGTCCTGGCCCTGATGGGCGTGACCGGCGCGCTGTACTCCTTTGAAGGCGAGATCATGGGCGCCCTCAACCCGGACAGCTTGCGGGTTCAGGTGCGTGAGTCCGGCGTGCTGGCGCCGGCCGAGTTGGTGCAGAAGATCGAGACCGCCGCAGGCAAGACGGTTTCCGGGCTATGGCTGGAAACCCACGGCGATAACGCCGCACGGGTGTTCTTCAGCCCGCCGCCGGGCGAGCGGCGCGGGCCGATGCGCTATTTCGACCCCTACAGCGGCGAGTTGCTGGACGAGCCGACGGGGCAGCAGTTTTTTGGCCTGATGCTGCAGCTGCACCGCTTCCTCGCCCTGGGTGAGTTCGGCAAGCAGATCACCGCGGCCTGCACCTTGATTCTCATCTTCTTCTGCCTATCCGGCCTCTATCTGCGCTGGCCACGCCAGGCGCTGAACTGGCGCGCCTGGCTGTGCCTGGATTGGGCGCGCAAGGGGCGGAGCTTCAACTGGGATCTGCACTCGGTGGCCGGGACCTGGTGCCTGGCGTTTTATCTGTTGGCGTCGCTGACCGGGCTGTATTGGTCCTACGACTGGTATCGCGCGGGGCTGACCCGGCTGCTGAGCGATGCACCCGCCGGCGAGCAGCGCGGCAAGGGCGAGGGCCGCCGCGACGGTGGCAAACCCGGTATGCAGACGCCATCCGGCCCGCCGCCGGTGGTGGATTACCCGGCGCTCTGGAGCAGCATCCAGACCGCCGCCGGCCCGCAGCTGAGCGCCTACAACCTGCGTTTGCCACCGGTGGCCGGCCAGCCGGCGACTGTGTTCTATCTGTTGGAAAACTCGCCGCATGAACGGGCGCTCAACCAGCTCCAGCTGGACCCGGTCAGCGGCAAGATCGCCCGGCATCAGCGTTATGCCGAGCAACCCTTCGGCGGTCAGCTGCTCGCCAGCATCTACGCCCTGCATGTCGGCAGCTACTTCGGCCTGCTCGGGCGCATCCTGATGATGCTCGCCAGCCTGACGATGCCACTGTTTGCGATCACCGGCTGGTTGCTCTACCTCGATCGTCGCCGCAAGCAGCGCCAGGTGCGCGCCGCCCGTGGTGGCTTGGCCGTCAGTGTCGGCACCGCCGAGGGTTGGCTGATCGGCTTCGCCAGCCAGAGCGGTTTCGCCGAACAGCTGGCCTGGCAGACGGCCGGGCAACTGCAGGCCGCCGGCCATCCGGTGCGGGTGCAGCCGCTGGCCACGCTGGACGAGCAGAGCCTGCGCCAGGCGCAGAACGCGTTGTTCGTGGTCAGCACCTTCGGTGACGGCGAGGCACCGGACAGCGCCCGCGGTTTCGAGCGCAAGCTGCTCGGCCAAGCCGTGACCCTGGACAACCTGAGGTACGCCGTACTGGCCCTGGGCGACCGGCAGTACGCGCAATTCTGCGGCTTTGCCCGGCGCTTGCACGCCTGGCTCGACCAGCAGGGCGCCCAGAGTCTGTTCGCGCCGGTGGAGGTGGATAACGGTGACGGCAGCGCATTGCAGCACTGGCAACAGCAGCTCGGCCAATTGACCGGCAGCCTGGCGCCTGCGGTCTGGCAGGCGCCAGACTTCGCCAACTGGACCTTGAGCGGGCGTGAGTTGCTGAACGCGGGCAGCGCGGGTGCGCCGACCTTCCTGGTGCGGCTGTTGGTGCCGAACGGTACGGTGGCCGATTGGTTGGCTGGCGACCTGGTGGAGGTGCTGCCGCGCAACAGCGCCACAGCGGTCGAGGCCTTTCTCGCCGGCCTGGGCGTGGCGGCACAGACCTCGGTGCAACTGGCCGGCCTGAGCGAAACCCTGGCCCAGGCACTGGCGAGCCGGCAACTGCCGAGCAGCCGCGAGCATTTGGTCGGCCTGCATGCGCAAGCCCTGGTCGATGCGTTGATTCCGCTGGCCGCGCGCGAATACTCGATAGCCTCCTTGCCCAGCGATGGCGCGCTGGAGCTGATAGTGCGTCAGGAATGCCACGCGGACGGCAGCCTGGGCCTGGGTTCCGGCTGGTTGACCGAGCACGCGTCGGTCGGTACGACGGTCAGCCTGCGCCTGCGTCGCAACAGCGGCTTCCATCTGCCGGCAGAGCCGCGGCCGTTGATCCTGCTGGGTAACGGCACCGGCTTGGCGGGCCTGCGCAGCCTGCTCAAGGCGCGGATTGCCGAGGGCAGCACACGCAACTGGCTGCTGTTCGGCGAGCGTAACGCCGCCCACGACTTCTTCTGTCGCACTGAGCTGCAAGGCTGGTTGGCGGACGGCGATTTGACCCGCCTGGGCCTGGCCTTCTCCCGTGATCAGGCGCAGAAGATCTACGTGCAGGACCGCCTGCGCGAGGCCGCGGATGAGCTGCGCAACTGGCTGGCCGAGGGTGCGGCGATCTATGTCTGCGGCAGCCTGCTGGGCATGGCCGAGGGCGTCGACCGGGTGTTGCACGAACTGCTCGGCGTCGAGGCGGTGCAGCAACTGACGGAAGAGGGCCGCTACCGTCGCGACGTTTACTGACGTGGTGGCCGGCCGAGCGCATAGGTAGGGTGTACTCGCCGCAGGCAGTACGCCAGGAGCACGAGCCACCCTGCGCAGTACGCCGAAGAGCCATGGGTTGGCGGGCTGCCGCTGCGCGGCGAGACCGCCCTACACCGCCGCGCTTTGCTCTGCTTTGTTGTTGCACGCTTCCCGCCACGCCGCCGCGGCTCTAAGCTTGAGGGCATGAATAGAATCCTCTTGAACTGCGATATGGGTGAAAGCTTCGGCGTCTGGAGCCTGGGCGACGATGCTCACGCCATGCCGCTGGTGGATCAGGCCAACCTGGCCTGTGGCTTCCACGCCGCCGATCCGCTGACCATGCAGCGCACCGTGGCCCTGGCGGTGCAGCACGGCGTGGCGATTGGCGCCCATCCGGCTTATCCGGATCTGCTGGGCTTCGGCCGCCGTCATCTGGCCTGTTCGGCGGAGGAGGTGCAGGCCTTGGTGCTGTATCAGTTGGGCGCGCTGGAGGCCTTCTGCCGCGCCGCGGGTAGCCAATTGGCCTACGTCAAACCCCATGGCGCGCTGTACAACGACCTGGTCCGCGACGACGGCTTACTGACCGCGGTGCTGCAAGCCTGTGCCGCCTTTCGCCCGGGCTTGCCGCTGATGGTGCTGGCCCTGGCCGACAACCGTCGCGAACAGCGCCTGGCCGCGGCCGCCGGGGTGCCGCTGTTGTTCGAGGCCTTCGCCGACCGCGCGTACCTGGCCGATGGCCAACTGGCGCCACGCCGCCTGGCCGGTGCGCTGCACCATGATCCCGAGCGGATCTTGCAGCAGGCCCTGGCGATTGCCCGCGCCGAACCCTTCCCCGATCTGGATGGCGCGCCGCTGCAACTGCGCGCCGACAGCCTCTGCGTGCATGGCGATAATGCCGAGTCGCTGGCCGTGCTGCGGCGTCTGCGCGCGCTGTTGGACGCGGCATGAGCCGGCGATGATGCGCATCGAACCGGCCGGTGCGCAAGCGCTGTTGCTGGTGCTGGCCGAAGCCCCGGATGCGGATCTGCCGCTGCGCATCGCGCGGCTGGCCGAGCGTATCCGTCAGTGTCTAGGCCCGCTGCTGATCGACCTGGTGCCCGGCTGGACCAGCCTGCTGCTGCACTACGACCTGATGCGCACCGATCACCTGCACTTGGCGGCGCAGCTGGCGCCCCTGCTGGAAGCTTGGCAGGCCGAGCCGCCGCCCAGCAATGCCGGGCGCTTACAGCAAATCCCTATCTGGTACGCCGCCGAAGACCTCGCCGCCGTGGCCGCCGCCTGCGGTTTGAGCGTGGCCGAGGTGATCGAGTTGCACAGCGCGGGCGAATACCGGGTCGGCGCCATAGGTTTCGCCCCGGGCTTCGCCTACCTCGGCGAGCTGGACGCGCGTCTGGCGCTGCCGCGCCGTGCCACTCCGCGCACGCGGGTGCCGGCCGGTAGCTTGGCGATTGCCGAACGCCAGACCGCGATCTACCCACAAGCCGCGCCAGGCGGCTGGCACCTGATTGGCCGTTGCCCGTGGCGCCTGTTCGATGCCCAGGCGACGCCAGTGTGCCCGCTGGCGCTGGGCGACCGAGTGCGCTTCGTACCGATCGATCGGCACACCTACCTCGCCGAGAGGGGGGAGCTGTGAGGGGGCTCAAGGTCATCAAGCCGGGCCCCTTGAGCCTGTTGCAGGATGCCGGGCGTTTCGGCTGGCAGCATCTCGGCGTCTCCCCAGCCGGGGTAGTGGATCAGCAGGCGGCGGCCTGGGCCAATCGGCTGCTGGGCAATGCGTGGGGCACGCCGCTGTTGGAGGTCGCGCTCGGCGGGCTGGAGCTGGAAAGCCAGGTGGATACCTGGGTCGCCGTCTGCGGCGCGGATCTGCCGATCCAGGTGGCGGGGCAGGTGCGGCCGGGTTGGTCGCGTTTTCCGCTACGGGCCGGCCAGCGCTTGAGCCTGGGGTTTGCCCGCAGCGGCCAGCGCGGTTATCTGGCGGCGGTCGGTGGCTTTAGCGCACCGCCGGTGCTGGGCAGTGTCGCCTGTCAGGTGCGCGAGGGGTTGGGCGGTGTGCACGCCGATGGCCGCGCGCTGCTGGCCGGCGACTGCCTGGGTTGTGCGCCGGCGCAGTTGCCCTGTCCGGCCAGCGTGCCCTGGCCCTATGTCCCGGACTATCGGCAGCTGCCCTTGCTGCGGGTGATCACGGGCGGCGATGCGGCCAGCTTCGGCGAAGACCAGGTGCAAGCCTTCTTCGCCCAACACTGGCAGCTCAGCCCGCAGTCCGACCGCATGGGCGCACGCTTGCAGGGGCAGGCGTTGAGCGTGCCGGCGCGGCAATGGTCGTTGGGGGTGGCGACGGGCGCCATTCAGGTGCCGCCGGATGGTCAGCCGATCGTGCTGCTGGCCGACCGGCAGACCATGGGCGGTTATCCGCTGCTCGGTTGGCTACATCCGCTGGATCTGGGGCGACTGGCGCAATGCCCGGCGCAGCAGAACCTGCGCTTCACCGTGATCAGCCTGAGCGATGCGCAGGCCGAGTTGCGCGAGTTCTACCGATTTTTCGGGTGCTAGAAGAGAGTGACGGATGTAGGCGTAGGGTGGATGACGCTCTGTTCATCCACCTTCTCTCGTTCAGCCTCGATGGTGGATGGAAAAGCGCCATCCACCCTACGTTTCTACAGTTGCAGCACGCACACTCCATCCCCTCGCCCCTTGGGGGAGAGGGTTAGGGAGAGGGGGGGGCAAAGCGCGGCGCAATCCGAGAGGGGCTACGGCAAGACCACCGCGTTGATCCGCTCGGCATGGTGGCAAGCCACCTGCCGCGCATCCAGCAGACGTAGCGCCGGCTCCTCCACGCTGCACAGCTCGGTGGCATAGGGACAGCGCTTGTGGAAGGCGCAGCCCGAAGGCGGGTCGAGCGGGTTGGGCAGTTCGCCGACTATCTTGATCTTCGGCTTCAGCGGGTCCGGGTGGATGGTCGGCGTGGCCGAGAGCAGCGCCTGGGTGTAGGGGTGCAGCGGGCGGCTGTAGATCAACGCCTTCGGGCCCATCTCCACCGGGCGGCCGAGGTACATCACCAGCACCTGATCGGCGACATGCCGCACCACCGAGAGGTTGTGCGAGATGAACACGTAGGCGGTGTTGAACTCTTCCTGCAGGTCCATAAACAGGTTGAGCACCTGGGCCTGGATCGACACGTCGAGTGCCGAGGTCGGTTCGTCCGCCACCAGCACCTTGGGGTGGAGCATCATCGCCCGCGCCAGGGCGATCCGCTGGCGCTGACCGCCGGAGAACATATGCGGGTAGCGCTGGTAATGCTCGGGGCGCAGGCCGACCTGCTGCATCATCGCTTGGACCTTCTCGCGTCGTTCGCTGCGCGACAGCGCGGTGTTGATCAGCAGCGGTTCGGCCAGTTGATCGCCGATCTTCTGCCGCGGGTTGAGCGAGGCGTAGGGGCTTTGGAAGACCATCTGCACATCGCGGCGCAGTTGCTTGCGTTCGGCCTTGCTGGCACCTGTGACTTCCTGGCCGCCAATCTGCAGTGAGCCGGACGAGGGTTCCTCGATCAGGGTCAGGGCACGGGCCAGGGTGGACTTGCCGCAGCCGGACTCGCCAACCACGGCCAGGGTCTGGCCCGCCTCCAGTTCGAAGGACACCCCGTTCAAGGCGCGCACGGTGGCATGGCCCTTGAACAGGCCGCGGGACACCTCGTAATGGCGGGTGAGATCGCGGGCGGTCAGTACGACACTCATCGCGTCACCTCCTGATTCGATGGCAACTGGTTCAGTGGGAAGAAGCAACGCACGGCCCCCAGCGCGCTCGGGTCGAGGCTCGGGCGTTGGGCACGGCAGCGCTCTTGGACATAGGGGCAGCGCGGCGCAAGCAGGCAACCGTGGGGGCGGTCGTAACGGCCGGGGACTATGCCCGGCAGCGTGGACAGGCGCGCGGCACCCTGGCAATGCTCGGGGATCGCCGCCAGCAGGGCTTCGGTGTAGGGGTGCGCCGGCGCATCGAACAGCTCCGGCACCTTGCCGACTTCCACCGCCTGGCCGGCATACATCACGCAGACGCGGTCGGCGGTTTCCGCCACTACCGCGAGGTCGTGGGTGATCAGCACCAGGGCCATATTCCGGTCGCGTTGCAGATCGAGCAGCAGGTCCATGATTTGCGCCTGGATGGTGACGTCCAGCGCGGTGGTCGGCTCGTCGGCGATCAGCAGTTTCGGCTCGCCGGCAATCGCCATGGCGATCGCCACGCGCTGGCTCATGCCGCCGGAAAGCTGGTGCGGATAAGCGTTCAAGCGGCTGGCGGCGCCGGGAATCTCGACCCGTTCGAGCAGTTCCAGCGCCCGTTGGCGGGCGGCCTTGGCGGACAGGCCGAGGTGTTGGCGGAGCACTTCCTCGATCTGGAAGCCCACGGTGTAGCTGGGGTTAAGGGCGGTCATCGGGTCCTGGAAGACCATGGCCAGGTCTTTGCCGATGATCCGTCGACGTTGCCGACCTTTCAGCGTGAGCATGTCGGTGCCATCGAATTGCAGGCTGTCGGCCTGGACTATGCCGGGGGCGTCGATCAGCCCCATCAGCGCCAGCATGGTCACCGATTTGCCGGAGCCGGACTCGCCGACTATGGCCAGCACTTCGCCCTTCTCGACGGACAGATCGAGGCCGTCGACCACCGGCACGGCATTCGCGTCGCCGAAGCGCACGCTGAGGTTCTTGATATCCAGAAGGCTCATGCGCGGTGCTCCTGTCCGTTGTGGTGCGCACGGCGCACCCTACAGATCGTCGGGCGCATACGGGGCATCGCTGTAGGGTGCGCCGCGCGCACCAGGGTTTGGCGCTTGGTTATTTGGCTGCTCATGACGGGCTCCTCAGACTGCATTCTTGAGTTTCGGGTCGAGTGCATCGCGCAAGCCATCGCCCATCAGGTTGATCGCCAACACGCTGAGCAGGATGGTCAGGCCGGGCAGGCTGACCACCCACCAGGCGCGTTCTATGTAGTCGCGCGCCGAGGCCAGCATGGTGCCCCACTCCGGGGTGGGCGGCTGGACGCCGAGGCCGAGAAAGCCCAGCGCGGCGGCATCCAGAATCGCCGAGGAAAAGCTCAGGCTGGCCTGCACGATCAGCGGGGCCATGCAGTTGGGCAGCACGGTGATAAACATCAGGCGCGGCAAGCCGGCGCCGGCCAGACGCGCGGCGGTGACGTAGTCGCGGTTCAGTTCACCCATCACCGCGGCGCGGGTCAGGCGCACATAAGACGGCAGCGACACGACGGCGATCGCGATTACCGTATTGATCAGTCCTGGGCCGAGGATGGCGACAATCGCCACCGCCAGCAGCAGCGAGGGCAGGGCCAGCATCACGTCCATCACGCGCATGATCGCGGGGCCGAGGACACGCGGGAAGAAGCCGCCGAGCAGGCCGAGGAAAATCCCCGGAATCAGCGACATCAGCACCGAGCTCAAACCGATCAGCAGCGACAGGCGCGAACCATGGATCAAGCGCGACAGCAGGTCACGACCGAGCTCGTCGGTGCCCAGCAGGAACTGCGCATTGCCGCCCTCCAGCCAGACCGGCGGGGTCAGCAGGAACTCGCGAAACTGCTCGCTCGGATCGTGCGGCGCCACCCAGGGCGCAAACAGCGCGCAGAACAGGATCAGCAGCATGAACAGCAGGCCGGCGACCGCGCCCTTGTTGCGCGCGAAGGCTTGCCAGAATTCTTTCAGCGGCGAGGGATAGAGGGCGCTCGGGTCGGCCAGCGTGGTAGTGGTATTCATGTTTGCCTCCACAGAAGGTGTTTTCAAAATCGTCGAGCGAAGGTCAGGCAAGGCAAAAATGGCTAAGGACGCGGAGTTTACGAGCTGTAAATGAGCAGTCCGAAGCCATTTTTAACGCCGCCTCACCGATGCGCAGACAGTTTGAAACAGCTTCTTAGCGTTGATGACGGATGCGTGGATTGACCAGGCCATAGAGGATGTCCACGCCGAAATTGACCAGGATCACCAGGCAGGCGATCAACAGGATGCCGTTCTGCACCACCGGGTAATCGCGGGCGCCGATCGACTCGATCAGCCATTTACCGATGCCCGGCCAGGAGAAGATGGTCTCGGTCAGCACCGCGCCGGACAGCAGCGTGCCGACCTGCAGGCCGAACACTGTCAGCACCGGGATCAGCGCATTGCGCAGGCCATGCACGAAGATCACGCGGGCCGGCGACAGGCCCTTGGCGCGCGCGGTGCGCACGTAGTCTTCGCGCAGCACTTCGAGCATCGCCGAGCGGGTCATCCGTGCTATCACCGCCAAGGGGATGGTGCCCAGCACTATGGCCGGCAGGATCAGATGCCGGAGGGCGTCGATAAAGGCCCCTTCCTCATCGCCGAGCAGGGTGTCGATGAGCATGAAGCCGGTGACCGGCTCGATGTCGTAGAGCAGGTCGATGCGGCCGGAGACCGGCGTCCAGCCGAGGCCGACGGAGAAGAACATGATCAGCAGCAGGCCCCACCAGAAAATCGGCATGGAGTAGCCGGCCAGGGAGATGCCCATCACCCCATGGTCGAACAATGAGCCGCGCTTCAACGCCGCGATCACCCCGGCCAGCAGGCCGAGCGTGCCGGCGAACAGCAGGGCGGCGAGGGACAGCTCCAGGGTCGCCGGAAACAGGGTGAGGAACTCGTGCCAGACGCTCTCGCGGGTGCGCAGCGATTCGCCCAAATTACCCTGGGCGAGGTCGCCGATGTAGTTCAGGTACTGTTCATACAGGGGCTTGTTCAGGCCCAGGCGCTCCAGGGCCTGGGCGTGCATTTCCGGGTCGACGCGGCGTTCACCCATCATCACCTCCACCGGGTCGCCGGGGATCAGGCGGATCAGCGCGAAGGTCAGCAAGGTGATGCCGAAGAAGGTGGGGATCAACAGCCCCAGGCGGCGGGCGATAAAGGACAGCATGGTGTTTCGGCACTCCACATCAGGTTCATCTGCTCGACTGGCTGCATAGGCCGGTCGGTTCGTTATGTTTGTGTAGGCGCGGATTTATCCGCGAAGAGGGCGCCTCGGTAGCCCAAGCGCATCGCGGATAAATCCGCTCCTACAGGTTCATTTAAGTTCTACCCTGGAAAAGTTATTCGAGCCCAGCGGGCTCAGGACGAAACCGTCCACGTCGCGGCGCAGTGCGCTGAATTGCTTGGGATGGGCCAGGGGAATCCACGGCGCTTGCTTATGGAAAATCGCCAGTGCCTGGCGGTACAGTTCGGCGCGCTGCGCTTGCTCAGGCACCTGGCGGGCCTTGGTGATCAGCGCGTCGAACTGCGGATCGCACCAGCCGGCCTGGTTCTCGCCACTTTCCGCGGCGGCGCAGGACAGGTTCGGCGTGAGGCAGTTGTCCGGGTCGCCGTTGTCGCCGGCCAAGCCCATAAACACCAGATCATGTTCACCGTGCTTCGCCCGCTTGATCAGCTCGCCCCATTCGTACACGCGGATATCCGCTTGGATGCCGATCTTCGCCAGGTCGGCCTGCAGCATTTGCGCCCCGATGCCGGGGTTGGGGTTAGTCGGCCCGCCACCGGGGCGGGTCCAGATCGACAGGTGGAAGCCGTCTTGCTGGCCGGCCGCCTTGAGCAACTGGCGGGCGCGCTCCAGGTCGTGTGGCCAGCCTTTGAGGCTCGCATCGTGGCCCCACAGCGTCGGCGGGTAGGGCGCCACTGCGGGGCTGGCGCCGCCTGCGCCGAATTGGGCGCGCAGGTAGACGGTTTTATCGAAGGCCAGATTGAGCGCCTGGCGCACGCGCACATCGTCCAGGGGCGGATGCCGAGTGTTCAGGGCGACATAGGCAACCAGCAGCGAGTCCAGTTCCAACACCTTGAGCTCGGGATCGCCGCGCAGGGCCGGAATATCGGTCGGCCGCGGGTAGAGCGCGACTTGGCAGTCGCCGGCCTTGAGTTGTTGCTGGCGCACGTTGGGGTCGGGGCTGATGGCGAAGATCAGCCGCGCCAGTTTGGGCGCACCGTCCCAGTAATCGGGGTTGGCGCGAAAGCGCACTTGCGCGTCCTTGCTGTAGCGCTCGAAGACAAAGGGCCCGGTGCCGATCGGCTGCTGGTTGAGCCTGTCCGGCTGCCCCTGGGCGAGCAACTGCGCGGCATATTCCGCGGAATAGATGGAGGCGAAACCCATGGCCAGATCGGCCAGGAACGGCGCCTCCGGATGCTTCAGGGTGAAACGTACGGTGCTGGCGTCGAGCTTGTCGATGCGCTCGATCAGCGCCGCCATGCCCATCGACTCGGCGTAGGGAAAGCCCCGGCCGGCCAGTTGGTGCCAGGGGTGCTGCGGGTCGAGCTGGCGCTGGAAGCTCCACAGCACATCGTCGGCATTCAGGTTGCGGCTTGGGTTGAAGGCCTTGCTGTGATGAAACTTCACCCCTTGGCGCAGGTGAAAGGTGTAGCTCAAGCCGTCTGCGGAGATGTCCCAGCGCTCGGCCAGGCCGGGGCGCAGCTCGGTGCTGCCGGGTACGAAACTCACCAGCCGGTCGAACACCGTTTCCGCCGAAGCATCGGCGGTAGTTGCCGCGGTGTATTGAACGATGTCGAAGCCTTCGGGGCTGGCCTCGGTGCAGACCACCAGGGTGTCGGAAGCGGCCTGCGCAGTGCCGGCCAGTAGCGCGGCCAACAGCAGGCTGGAAAACAGAAAATTGCGGCTGGGCATCGGATATTCCCCCAGGGTACGACGGTTCATGCAGATGACGGCCGGGTGGGCCGCCGCTGCACGGTTGCCGGGCCGGTGGGTAACCGGCTCGGCAATAGGCTTAGAACCTGTTCAATATCTGCTGCTTTGGCGATGCTCTTGAACAGGCTCTGTGGGGTTACTTACCGACGCTGACACCATAGAAGGAGTTCAGGGCGAACGGGCTGATCTTGAAGTCCTGCACGCTCTTGCGCATCGGTTGGTACACGGTGGAGTGGGCGATCGGGGTGATCGGCACTTCACGCTTGAGGATGTGCTGCGCCTGCTTGTACAGCTCGGTGCGTTTGGCTTGGTCGGTGGTGCGTTTGGCCTCCTTGATCAGCTTGTCGTAGTCGGCATGGCACCACTTGGAGAAGTTGTTGCCTTCCACCGCATCGCAGCCGTACAGGGTGCCCAACCAGTTGTCCGGGTCACCGTTGTCGCCGCTCCAGCCGATCAGCATGGCGTCGTGCTCGCCGGCCTTGGAACGCTTGAGGTACTCGCCCCACTCGTAGGTGACGATCTTCGCCTTGATCCCGACCTTGCCCCAGTCGTTCTGTAGCATCTCGGCCATCAGCTTGGCGTTGGGGTTGTACGGGCGCTGCACCGGCATGGCCCAGAGGGTGATCTCGGTGCCTTCCTTGACGCCGGCGGCCTTCAGCAGCGCCTTGGCCTTCTCCGGGTTGTAGCCGGCGTCCTTGATGCTGTCGTCGTAGGACCACTGGGTCGGCGGCATGCCGTTCACGGCCAGCTGGCCGGCGCTCTGGTACACCGCGTCGATGATCGCTTGCTTGTTCACCGCCATGTCCAGCGCCTGACGCACTTCCAGCTTGTCCAGCGGTTGGTGCAGGACGTTGTAGGCGATATAGCCATCGTTGAAGCCCGGCTGCGACGGCATCTGGATGTTCGGGTCTTTCTGCAGCGACTCCAGGTCGGCCGGGCGCGGGTTGAGGGTGATCTGGCACTCGTTGGCCTTGAGCTTCTGCATGCGCACCGAGGCATCGGTGCTGATGGAGAAGATCAGATTATCGACCTTCACATCGCCCGGAACCCAGTAGTCCTTGTTGCCGGTGAAGCGAATCTGCGCGTCCTTCTGGTAACGCTTGAACACGAAGGGGCCGGTGCCGATCGGCTTCTGGTTGATGTCGGCGGCCTTGCCTTGTTTCAACAGCTGGTCGGCGTATTCGGCGGACTGGATCGAGGCGAAGCTCATCGCCAGGTTCTGGATAAAGGCCGCGTCGACACTGGCCAGGGTGAACTTGACGGTCTTGGCGTCAACTTTCTCGACCTTGGTGATATTGGCGTCCATGCCCATGTCGGTGAAGTAGGGGAACTCGGTCGGGTAGGCCACGCGGAACGGATGGTCTTTATTGAGCATGCGCTGGAAGGTGAACAGCACATCGTCCGCGTTGAATTCGCGGCTCGGCTTGAAGTACTCGGTGGTGTGGAACTTCACGCCGTCGCGCAGGTGAAAGGTGTAG
This sequence comes from Pseudomonas sp. 2FG, assembly GCF_005502935.1. GTDB lineage: Bacteria > Pseudomonadota > Gammaproteobacteria > Pseudomonadales > Pseudomonadaceae > Aquipseudomonas. Next base: position 178,983 of record NZ_SCMP01000004.1, on the reverse strand, counting down.
GTCAGGCCATCTTCGGAAACATCCCAGGTGGTCGCCAGGCCGGGGATTACCGCGGTGCCGCCGCGCTCGAATTGGGTCAGACGGTTGAACACGGTTTCTGCCGAGGCGTCGAAGTCGGTACCGGTGGTGTATTGGCCCGGGTCGAAACCGGCGGGGCTGCCTTCGGAGCAATACACCAGGTTGCTGGCGGCATGGGCGAAGGGCGCGCTGGCGATCAGTCCAGCGGTGAGCATGAACGGAATGACGACGTGTTTATGCATGATGGCCTCAGGTTTGTTGTCATTGTTTGAGGTACGGCCTCGTGAGCCGACCCGGGTGAAACTATGCAGGGCGTGTGCCCAGTGCAAGTCACGCGGTCCAATCAGCGTAGAAGCTGCGGCGAGTTCGTCCGTAGATGTCGCATTTCTGTAAAAAATCGGGCAGGGCGGAGGGGGTTGTGGGTTCTTGAGCCGGCTAGAGGGGCCGAGCCGGGGAAATTACGGGTCGTGCCGAGATGGAATGTAATATATTGATTTATATAGACTTATTTAAATTCACTTAGTGACTGTACGGTCTCTGATCGACTCGTGGCGAGTCGATCAGAACCGCCTTGGTGCGCCTATGGGGTGGATCAGGGCATCTGCACTTCGATGACACCATCGGCGTTGACCGTGACCTCGCTGGTGCCGGCCTCGATTTCCGGTATCGGCGCGGCTTTGGCCAGCGACATGCCGCTCGCCATGGCCTCCATGCGCATCGGCCGGATCGGCTGGAAGCCCGCGCTGTTGAGGCTCAGGTTGACCAACTTGTAGCTCTGGCCGCCGAGGGCTTCGGTGGCCAGCTGCGCCCGGGCCTTGAAGGCGGCGACCGCTTCCTTCAGCAGCTCGTCTTCGGTCTTTTTGCGGGAAGGATTGGAGATGGCGAAGTCCATGCTGCCCATCTTCAAGTCCTTCAGCAGCTCGCCGGTCAGCTTGGAGAGCGCGGCGAAGTCGGCGCTTTCCAGGCGTAGTTCGGCGCGTTCACGCCAGCCGGCGATCTGCTGACCTTTGTCGTCGTAGACCGGGTAGCTGTTGCGGCTGCCGAGTTTGACGCTGACGTTTTTGACCTGGCGGGCCTGTTCCACGGCGCTGTTCAGGGTCTGGGTGGTTTCGGCGGCGAGTTTGGCCGGGTCGCTGTTTTGCGCCTCGCTGTAGAGGGTGACGTGCATCAGGTCGTGGGCCACGTCCTGGCTGACCTCGGCGCGCAGGGCGATTTGGTTGTAGCGCGCCTCGTCGGCCAGGGTCGGCAAGCTGATGAGTGCGGCAGAAGTGAGGGCGAGGGTGGCGGCAAGGCGGGTGAGGGATTGCATGACAACTCCTTGTGAGGTTTTCGGCACTGCGTGGCAATTTAGACAGATACCGCGATAGCGCTTCCTTGGGTGGGCGACGAGTATCAGACTCTAGCCCGCGTGGCCGGGTTCCGTCAGCGCTGACTGCGGCGCGTTGCCGCAGCTGGGCAGGCTGGCCCGCCGCATGGTTATACTCGCCCCGGTCATCTGGAGCACTCATCAGGAGAGCTCATGCTCGCGCCCGTTCAATTGTTATCGGCCAGCCACCAGAATCTCTGGCGCCTGACGCTGATCCGCATCCTGGTGCTGGCCGCTCAGGCCGGCTCGGTGGGCTTCGCCTACCTGTCGGACTTCCTGCCGCTGCCCTGGTTGGCGCTGGGCATCACCCTCGGGCTTTCCGCCCTGCTCTGCGTGCTGACGGCCCTGCGCCTGCGCGGGCCGTGGCCGGTGACCGAGCTGGAATACGCCGGGCAGCTGGCCTGTGACCTGATCATCCACAGCGTGCTGCTGTATTTTTCCGGCGGCTCGACCAACCCCTTCGTCTCCTATTACCTGGTGCCGCTGACCATCGCCGCGGCCACCTTGCCGTGGCTCTATTCGGTGATCCTCAGCGGCCTGGCGCTGGCCAGCTACACGCTGCTGCTGGTCTGGTACCACCCGCTGGATATGCAGCTGGTGGAGCGCGAGAAGCTGCTGATCTATGGCATGTGGCTGAGCTTTGCGCTGGCGGCGGCGCTGATCACCTTCTTTGCGGCGAAGATGGCCGAGGAGTTGCGCCGCCAGGAACAGTCGCGCGCGCAACGTCGCGAGGAAGGCATGCGTGACCAGCAATTGCTCGCCGTGGCGACCCAGGCCGCGGGCGCCGCCCATGAACTGGGGACGCCGCTGGCGACCATGAGCGTGCTGATCAAGGAGATTCGGCGCGAACACCCGGACCCGCTGCTGCAGGAGGATCTGGCGGTGCTGCAGGAACAGGTCAAACTCTGTAAGGAAACCCTGCAACAGTTGGTGCGCGCCGCCGAAGCCGACCGCCGTCTGACGGTCGAGGAGCAAGCGGTGGGCGTCTGGCTGGAGACCGCGCTGAATCGTTGGCACCTGATGCGTCCGGAAGCCAGTTATCGCTACCAACTGCTGGGCACGGGCGCCGTGCCGCGCTTGTCGCCGCCGCCGGAGCTGACCCAGGCGCTGCTCAATCTGCTGAACAATGCGGCGGATGCCTGCCCCGAGCAGCTCGAGATCCGCCTGAATTGGAATGCCGCCGAGTTGTGCATCAGCATTCGTGACCATGGCGCCGGCGTGCCGCTGGCGATTGCCGAGCAGCTCGGCAAACCCTTCTTTACCACCAAGGGCAAAGGCTTCGGCCTCGGCCTGTTCCTCAGTCAGGCCAGCGTGACGCGGGCCGGCGGTTCGGTGAAACTCTATAACCATGAGGACGGCGGCACGCTCACCGAGTTGCGCCTGCCGCGTCTGCCCGCGTAATGGAGAATGTTATGAGCGAAGAGAACCTGATCGAAGGCGAAGAACAGCCGCATCTGCTGCTGGTCGACGATGACCCCACCTTCACCCGGGTGATGGCCCGCGCCATGAGCCGCCGCGGCTTGCGCGTGTCGATCGCCGGTTCCGCCGAAGAGGGCTTCGCCCTGGCCGAGCAGGACCTGCCGGACTACGCGGTGCTGGATCTGAAGATGGAAGGCGACTCGGGGTTGGTGTTGTTGCCGAAGTTGCTGGCGCTGGACCCGGAAATGCGCGTGGTGATCCTCACCGGCTACTCGAGCATCGCCACCGCGGTGGAAGCGATCAAGCGCGGCGCGGCCAACTACCTGTGCAAACCGGCGGATGCCGATGATGTGTTGACCGCCCTGGTTTCCGAACACGCCGACCTCGACAGCCTGGTGCCGGAAAACCCGATGTCGGTCGATCGCCTGCAGTGGGAACATATTCAGCGCGTGCTTGCCGAACATGATGGCAACATCTCCGCCACCGCTCGCGCGCTGGGCATGCACCGGCGTACCTTGCAGCGCAAGTTGCAGAAGCGCCCGGTTCGGCGCTGAGTGCGCCAGCGCGGGTAACCAGATGAGTCAGGGAGCGCCACTTGAGGCGCTCTTTTTTATAACCGCACAGCGAGCCTGAGTCTGTTAAATGAGCAAGAACGCCGAATATTCAGCGGTCAACGATGTGGTGCAGAGCAACTTCTTCGCGCGGGTCTGGCTGCTCACGGCGTCCTATTGGCGCAGTGAGGAGAAGGCCATGGCCTGGCTGCTGCTGATCGTGGTGATCGCACTGTCGCTGGTCGGCGTGGCCATCTCGGTGGCGGTCAACAGTTGGTACCGCGAGTTCTACAACGCGCTGCAGAATAAGGACCTGCCGGCCTTTACCCAGCTGATTCTGTATTTCTGCGGGATCGCCGCGGTGGCGATTCTGGTGGCGGTCTATCGCCTGTACCTGACCCAGATGTTGACCATCCGTTGGCGGCGCTGGCTGACGGAGCAGCATTTCGATGCCTGGTTGCAGCACAAGAACTTCTACCGCCTGGAGCAGCGTGGCTACACCGACAACCCCGACCAGCGTCTGGCCGAGGACTTGAACAGTTTTACCGACAACACCTTGGGCCTGGGCCTGGGGCTGATTCGCAATGTGGTCAGCCTGGTGTCGTTCTCGGTGATCCTCTGGGGCGTGTCGGGCAGCATCGAGGTCTTCGGGGTCGAGATACCCGGCTATATGTTCTGGGCCGCCTTGCTCTATGCCATGGTCGGCAGCTGGCTGGTGCACCTGGTCGCGCGGCGCCTGATCGGGCTGAATAACCGCCAGCAACGCTTCGAGGCCGACCTGCGTTTCGGTCTGGTACGCATCCGTGAAAATGCCGAAAGCATTGCCCTCTACAACGGCGAAGCCAACGAGCAACAACGGCTGATGACGCGTTTCCAGAGTGTCTGGAGCAACTTCTGGCAACTGATGAAGGTGCAGAAGCGCCTGACCTTTTTCAGCGCCGGCTATTCGCAGATCGCGATCATCTTTCCGCTGGTGGTCGCCGCTCCGCGCTACTTCGCCGGCAAGATCCAGCTCGGCGATCTGATGCAGATCAATTCGGCGTTCGGCAATGTGCAGGAGAGCATGAGCTGGTTCATCGACGCCTACGCCAGTCTGGCGGCCTGGCGCGCCACCTGCGACCGGATCCTGAGCTTCCGCCAGGCGCTGGCCGAGGGGCAGGCGCAAGAACAAGCGCCGGCTATTCGCCGGCAGACTCAGGCTGAACAGCTATCGCTGGAGGGCGTCCGGCTGAGCCTGGCCGATGGCCGCACGCTGCTCGAGCCGACTTCGTTGCGCATCGCTCCCGGTGAGCACGTGTTGATCAGCGGCGCCTCGGGTAGCGGCAAGAGCACGCTGCTGCGGGCGCTGAGCGGGCTTTGGCCGTTCGGTAGCGGCGCCTTGAGCCTGCCGGACAGCAGCCTGTTCCTGCCGCAGAAACCGTATCTGCCGATTGGCAGTCTGCGCGGCGCCCTGAGTTACCCCGACCGAGCCGAGTGCTACCCGCAGGAGCGCCTGGAGCAGGTGCTGCGCGACTGCCGGCTGGAACATCTGGTCGCCCGTCTGGACCTGGAAGATCACTGGGAGCGGGTGCTCTCGCCCGGCGAGCTGCAACGGCTGGCGATTGCCCGGGCCTTGCTGGTCGCGCCGCGCTGGTTGTTCCTCGACGAGGCGACGTCTGCCCTCGATGAGGTCGATGAGGCGGCGCTCTATCAGTTGCTGGTCGATGAATTGCCAGACACCAGCCTGATCAGCATCGGTCACCGCTCCAGCCTGAAACGTTTCCATGGGCGGCAACTGCGCCTGGAAAATCGCCAGCTGGAGCAAGCGCCAGTGGTGTTGCCGGCTTAGAAATAAAGTGCTCTTGGGCAAAATGTAGGAGCGAGCAAAAGGGCTTTGCACGCGGCAGTTGTTTGCATGCGCTGGCGCTGCGGCTGACTTATCATTAGCCGCCTAACGACACCCGCCTGGCTCAGCACACGACATGCTCGCGCTCATCTCTGCAACCTTCGGCATCACCGCGCCGGTTTTCGCCATGTTGTTTCTCGGCGTGTTGCTCAAACGCCTGGGGCTGATCGATGCGGCGTTTATCGGCACGGCATCGGCGCTGGTGTTCAACGTCAGCATGCCGGTCATGCTGTTTCTCGCCATCCTGCATGCCGATCTACGCACGGCTTTGCAGCCGGCGGTACTGGGCTATTTCGTCGTCGCGACGCTGCTGGGGTTTCTCTTGGCCTGGGGCTGGGCGATCTGGCGTTGCCCCAGGGCCGATCGCGGGGTCTATACCCAGGGCGCCTTTCGTGGCAACAACGGCATTGTCGGCCTGGCGCTGGCGACCAGCCTGTACGGCGACTACGGCTTGTCGCTGGGCGGGGTCTTGGCCGGGGTGGTGATCCTGTCCTACAACAGCCTGTCGGCGGTAGTGCTGGCGATCTACAGCCCAAGCTCCAAGTCGGATGCCTGGAGTATTATCAAGAGCATTCTGCGCAACCCCTTGATCATCGGCGTGCTCGCGGCCATCCCCTTCGCCTATTGGCAGATAGGCCTGCCGGTCTGGCTGACCACGTCCGGTGAATACCTCGCGCAGCTGACCCTGCCGCTGGCGTTGATCTGCATCGGCGGCACCCTGTCGTTGGCGTCCCTGCGGGCGAGCAGCGGTCTGGCCATCAGCGCCAGCCTGATGAAGCTGGTGTGGTTGCCGCTGCTCTGCACCCTCGGGGCGTTCCTCTACGGTTTCCGCGGCGCCGAGTTGGGCATCCTGTTCCTCTATTTCGCCAGCCCCACCGCTGCCGCCAGCTTCGTCATGGCCAAGGCGGTGAACGGCAACCAGGAGCTGGCCGCGGCGATCATAGTGATCACCACCCTGGCGGCGGCGCTGACCACCAATATCGGCATCTTCGTGTTGCAGTGGGGCGGCTGGATCTAGGCGCAGCGCCGCTTATTCGCCTGCGCCCTGCCAGGCGTCTATCACCTCCTGGGCCGCGCGGAAGGCGTCGATCGCCGCCGGTACGCCGGCATACACCGCACAATGCAGCAGCGCCTCGCGGATTTCCTCGACCGTGCAGCCGTTGTTCAGCGCACCCCGCACATGGCCTTTCAGCTCTTGCGGGCATTTCAGCGCGGTCAGCGCGGCGAGGGTGATCAGGCTGCGAGTCTTCAGCGGCAGACCTTCACGGGTCCAGACGCCGCCCCAGGCGTGTTCGTTGACGAAGTCTTGCAGGGGCTGGGTGAACTCGCTGGCATTGCCCAGGGCGCGATCGACGAAGGCATCGCCCATCACTTGGCGGCGTACCTGTTCGCCGGCTTTCGCTGGTTCGCTCATGGCTCTACTCCTGTTAGTCGAGGCTTTGCACCCGCACCGGCGCCACGCCGGCGCGCAGCATGTCGAGTTGCTGGGCGGCCTTGCGTGAGACATCGATGATGCGCCCGCGGGCGTAGGGGCCCCGGTCGTTGATACGCACTACCACGGTCTTGTCGTTGTTCAGGTTGGTCACCCGCACCCGTGTGCCGAAGGGCAGGCTGCGGTGCGCGGCGGTCAGTTGGTGCTGGTCGAATCTCTCACCGCTGGCGGTGCGTTTGCCGTGGTGCTTGGCGCCGTAATAGGAGGCTTTGCCCTCGGCGTTGTAGCGGCTTTCGCTGTCACCACCTGAGCCGAGGCCGAACGGCAGACCGGCGCAACCCGCGAGCAGGCCGAACAGTGCGCTGAGAGTCAGTAAACGCCACATACTTATACCTCTGGACAAAACAACGCCGGGCGAGCCCGGCGTTGTGCGGTGTTGAACTGCTTACCCTTCGAGCTTTTGCTTGAGCAATTCGTTCACTTGCTGCGGGTTGGCCTTGCCTTTGGAGGCCTTCATCGCCTGACCGACGAAGAAGCCGAACATCTTGCCGCGCTTGGCTTTATCGGCGGCGCGGTACTGTTCGACCTGCTCGGCGTTGGCGGCGAGCATCTCGTCGAGCATCGACTCGATGGCGCCGCTGTCGGTGACCTGTTTCAGGCCGCGGGCTTCGATGACTTGATCGGCGCTGCCTTCGCCGCCCGCCATGGCCTCGAAGACCATCTTGGCGATCTTGCCGGAGATGGTGTTGTCGCTGATGCGCACCAGCATGCCGCCCAGTTGTTCGGCGGATACCGGCGCTTGTTCGATCTCCAGGCCTTGCTTGTTCAACAGGCTGCCCAGCTCGACCATCACCCAGTTGGCCGCCAGCTTGGCGTCGCCGCCGATCTTGACGACCTGTTCGAAGTAATCCGCCTGCTCGCGGCTGGAGGCCAGCACGCTGGCATCGTAGGCGGACAAACCGAACTGGGCCTGGAAACGCTCGCGCTTCTGCGGCGGCAGTTCCGGCAGGGTGGCGCGGGTGGCGTCGAGGAATTGCGCGCTGATCACCACCGGCAGCAGATCCGGGTCGGGGAAGTAACGGTAGTCGTTGGCTTCCTCCTTGCTGCGCATGGCGCGGGTTTCGTCTTTGTTCGGGTCGTACAGGCGGGTCTGCTGGATGACCTTGCCGCCGTCTTCGATCAGCTCGATCTGCCGCTGCACCTCGGAGTTGATCGCCTTCTCGATAAAGCGGAACGAGTTGACGTTCTTGATCTCGCAGCGGGTGCCGAACTCGGCCTGGCCTTTCGGCCGTACCGAGACGTTGCAGTCGCAGCGCAGCGAGCCTTCGGCCATATTGCCGTCACAAATCCCCAGATAACGCACCAGGGCGTGGATGGCCTTGACGTAGGCCACGGCTTCCTTGGCGCTGCGCATGTCCGGCTCGGAGACGATCTCCAGCAGCGGCGTGCCGGCGCGGTTGAGGTCGATGCCGGTCATGCCGCTGAAGTCTTCATGCAGGCTCTTGCCGGCGTCTTCTTCCAGGTGCGCGCGGGTGATGCCGACGCGTTTGATCGTGCCGTCTTCCAGGCTGATGTCCAGGTGGCCCTTGCCGACAATCGGCAGTTCCATCTGACTGATCTGGTAGCCCTTGGGGAGGTCCGGATAGAAGTAGTTCTTGCGGGCGAAGACGTTGCTGGCGCCGATCTCGGCATCGATCGCCAGACCGAACTTGACCGCCATGCGCACCGCTTCCTCATTGAGCACCGGCAGCACGCCGGGCATGCCGAGATCGACCAGGCTGGCCTGGGTGTTCGGCTCGGCGCCAAAAGTGGTGGAGCTGGCGGAGAAAATCTTCGATTGGGTGGCGAGCTGGGTGTGGATTTCCAGCCCGATCACAGTTTCCCATTGCATGTCATAAACCCCTTAGAAACCGGCCGGCGATTGTTGGTGCCAGCCGCTGACCTGCTGGTAGCGGTGGGCTACGTTGAGCAGGCGGCCTTCCTGGAAGTAGGGGGCCAGCAACTGCACGCCAACCGGCAGACCTTCGACGAAACCCGCAGGCATGGAAATGCCCGGCAGGCCGGCGAGGTTGGCGGTGATGGTGTAGATGTCTTCCAGGTACTGCGCCACCGGGTCGTTGTTCTTCTCGCCGAGTTTCCAGGCCGGGTTCGGCGTGGTGGGGCCGAGTATCACGTCCACTTCTTTAAAGGCCGCCATGAAGTCGTTCTTGATCAGCCGGCGAATCTTCTGCGCCTGCAGGTAGTAGGCGTCGTAGTAACCGGCGGACAGCGCATAGGCACCGACCATGATCCGCCGCTGCACTTCAATGCCGAAGCCTTCGGCGCGTGAGCGCTTATACAGGTCGGTGAGGTCGACCGGGTTCTCGCAGCGATGGCCGAAGCGCACGCCGTCGAAACGCGACAGGTTGGAGGAAGCCTCGGCTGGGGCGATCACGTAATAGGCCGGAATCGCGTGCTGCATGTTCGGCAGGGAGATGTCCTTGACCACCGCGCCGAGTTTTTCCAGCTCCTTGACGCAGGCCAGGGTCAGCTCGGCGATGCGCGGGTCGAGGCCGGCGCCGAAATATTCCTTCGGCAGGCCGATGCGCAGGCCTTCCAGGCTGTGGTTCAGGCTGGCGCTGTAATCCGGCACGGGCTCATCGACACTGGTCGAATCTTTAGGGTCGAAGCCGGCCATGCCCTGCAGCAGCAGCGCGCAGTCTTCGGCAGTGCGGGCCAGTGGGCCGCCCTGGTCGAGGCTGGAGGCGTAGGCGATCATGCCCCAACGCGAGACGCGGCCGTAGGTCGGCTTGATCCCGGTGAGGTTGGTCAGCGCCGCCGGTTGACGGATCGAGCCGCCGGTGTCGGTGCCGGTCGCCGCCGGCAACAGGCGGGCCGCCACCGCCGCGGCCGAGCCGCCGGAGGAGCCGCCCGGTACGTGGGCGAGGTTCCAGGGGTTCTTCACCGCGCCGTAATAGCTGGACTCGTTCGAGGAGCCCATGGCGAACTCATCCATGTTGGTCTTGCCCAGCGTCACGGTGCCCGCCGCGGCGAGTTTGGCGACCACGGTGGCGTCATAGGGGGCGTTGAAGTTGTCGAGCATCTTCGAGCCGCAGCTGGTGCGAATGCCCTGGGTGCAGAACAGATCCTTGTGGGCGATCGGCGCGCCGAGCAGGGCGCCGCTTTCACCGCCGGCGCGGCGGGCATCGGCGGCCTTGGCCTGTTGCAGGGCCAGCGCTTCGGTGAGGCTGATAAAGCTGTTCAGCTGCGGGTCGAGTTGCTGAATGCGCGCGATCAGGTTGCGCGTCAGCTCCTCGGAAGAGAATTGTTTGTCGGCGAGGCCGCGGGCGATCTCGGCCAGAGTCAGTTGGTGCATATCCATTACTCGATCACTTTCGGCACGAGATACAGGCCGTCTTGTACTGCCGGGGCGATGGCCTGGTAGGCATCGCGGTGATTTTCCTCGGTCACAACGTCGGCGCGCAGGCGCTGAGTGGCTTCCAGCGGGTGAGCCAGGGGCTCGATGCCGGTAGTGTCGACCGCCTGCATCAGATCAATCAGACCGAGAATAGTGTTGAGGGTCTCGGTGGTGCGTGGAATATCGGCGTCATTCAGACCCAGTCGGGCCAGATGGGCGATTTTTTCCACCTCGGAGCGTTCAAGCGCCATCGGGGATTCTCCAATTAAGAGCAGCCAATTAAGAGCGGCCAGTGGCAGGCGGGCGGAAGACCGTACGAAAAAACTGTGCGGAACGGATACCGCGGGCGAGCGGTCAAAAGCCGCTATGATGGGCCGTAAAGCCCGGAAAAGGCGCCAATTTAACATATTGGCGCCTTGCCCAAAATCCCCGTCGTTGTTAGAGTTTGCCGCACTTTTTTACCCACGCGTTGCCTAGGGTCCCTATCCCATGTTCAAGAAACTGCGTGGCATGTTTTCCAGCGATCTGTCGATCGACCTGGGCACTGCCAATACCCTGATTTATGTACGCGAACGCGGCATTGTGCTGAATGAACCATCGGTGGTCGCCATCCGTACCCACGGCAACCAGAAGAGTGTCGTAGCGGTCGGAACCGAAGCCAAGCGTATGCTCGGCCGTACTCCCGGCAATATCGCCGCTATTCGTCCGATGAAGGATGGTGTGATCGCCGACTTCAGCGTCTGCGAGAAGATGCTGCAGTACTTCATCAATAAAGTGCATGAAAACAGCTTCCTGCAGCCGAGCCCACGCGTCCTTATCTGTGTGCCGTGCAAGTCTACTCAGGTTGAGCGTCGGGCCATTCGTGAGTCGGCCCTCGGTGCCGGCGCCCGCGAAGTGTTCCTGATCGAAGAACCGATGGCCGCCGCTATCGGTGCCGGCCTGCCGGTGGAAGAAGCGCGTGGTTCGATGGTCGTCGATATCGGCGGCGGTACTACGGAAATTGCGCTGATCTCGCTGAACGGCGTGGTTTACGCCGAATCCGTGCGGGTTGGCGGTGACCGCTTCGACGAAGCCATCATCACCTATGTGCGCCGCAACTACGGCAGCCTGATCGGCGAATCCACCGCCGAGCGCATCAAGCAGGAAATCGGTACTGCCTATCCGGGCGGCGAAATCCGTGAAGTCGACGTCCGTGGCCGTAACCTGGCGGAAGGCGTGCCGCGCAGCTTCACCCTCAATTCCAACGAAGTGCTGGAAGCGCTGCAGGAGTCCCTGGCGACTATAGTGCAGGCGGTTAAAAGCGCGCTGGAGCAATCGCCACCGGAACTGGCTTCGGATATCGCCGAGCGTGGCCTGGTGCTGACCGGCGGTGGCGCCCTGCTGCGTGACCTGGACAAGCTGCTGGCGCAAGAAACCGGCCTGCCGGTGATCGTTGCCGAAGACCCGCTGACCTGCGTCGCGCGGGGCGGTGGCAAGGCGCTGGAGATGATGGATCGGCACACCATGGATCTGCTCTCCAGCGAATAAGACTGGCGAGTTCCGCTGCGCCCGCAACGCTTTTGCAGTGCCCTGGGCGTTTCTCGGGGCCGTGCCCACCTCGGTGGGCTCGTCGCATTTCCTGCATTCATGTGGGGCATAAAGCTACAGTCGGCGCAGAAGTCGCGTTTACAATCCGTAAGTCAGCACTCGATCCGGTTTCCAATGCCGCATGAATAAGCGCAGCCATTCTAAACACAGCGTCGGAGCAGCAAGCCATTAAGCCGCTCTTTGCCAAGGGCCCCTCATTGGGTGTGCGCCTGCTGGTGCTGGTCGTGCTTTCGGCTGCGCTGATGGTGGTCGATGCTCGTTTCGAGGCGCTCAAGCCCGTGCGCAGCCAGCTGGGCCTGGTGCTGACGCCGTTCTATTGGCTGGCCGATCTGCCGGTACGCATATGGGATGGGGTGACGCAGCAGTTCAGCAGTCGCAGCGAATTGCTCGGCGAGAACGAGAAGCTCAAGGCCGAGGCGCTGTTGATGCAGCGGCGTCTGCAGAAGCTGGCCACATTGACCGAGCAGAACGTGCGTCTGCGCGAGTTGCTCAACTCTTCCGCGCTGGTCGACGAGAAGGTGCTGGTCGGCGAGTTGATTGGCGTCGATCCTAATCCCTTCACCCATCGCATCCTGATCGACAAGGGCGGCAAGGATGGCGTGTTCCTTGGCCAGCCAGTACTGGATGCGCGCGGCCTGATGGGCCAGGTGGTGGAGGTCATGCCTTATACCTCGCGGGTTCTGCTGCTGACCGACACCAGCCACAGCATTCCGGTGCAGATCAACCGCAATGGCCTGCGGGCCATCGCCAGCGGTACCGGCAACCCCGAGCGCCTGGAGCTGCGGCATGTGGCGGATACCGCCGATATCAAGGAAGGCGATCTGCTGGTCAGCTCCGGGCTTGGTCAGCGCTTCCCGGCGGGTTATCCGGTGGCGACGGTCAAAGAGGTGATTCACGACTCCGGGCAGCCGTTCGCCATTGTGCGTGCCATTCCTACCGCGGCATTGAACCGTAGCCGCTATATGTTGCTGGTGTTTACCGATGCCCGTTCGCCCGAGCAGCGCGCCACGGACTCTGCAGAGGCGCAAGAAAAAGTCGATCGCCAGGCCGGGCAAAATCCCGCCGCGGTTCCGACCGGCGCCGTGCCGAGCACTCAAGCGCCAGTCGCCCCGCTCGCGCAACCGGCAACGACCACCCCGGCTGCAACTGCAGGGGAGCACCGATGATAGGTTTGCGTCCGCGTAATGGCTGGGTGATCTGGTTGAGTTTGGCGGCGGCCTTGCTGCTCAGCGTGGCGCCGATGGCGAGCTTTATGGAAATCGGTCGGCCGCTCTGGCTGGCCCTGTTTCTGACCTACTGGACCTTGGCCCTGCCGCATCGGGTCGGGATGACCACGGCCTGGCTGCTGGGCTTGGCGGGGGATGTGCTGTACGGCACCTTGCTCGGGCAGAACGCCTTGATTCTGAGCCTGATCACGTTTCTGGTGCTGACCCTGCATCAGCGCCTGCGCATGTTCCCGGTGTGGCAACAGAGCCTGGTGCTGCTGGTGGTGTTCGGCCTGGCCCAGCTGGTTCAGCTATGGCTGTTTGCCCTGACCGGCCATCGCCCGCCGGAAACCTTGCCGTTCCTCTTGCCGGCCTTGGTCAGTGCGTTACTCTGGCCCTGGGTGTGTGTTGCCCTGCGCGGCTTGCATCAGCGCTTAAACGTCAATTAAACGGGTTGCGGCCAGCGGGCTGCCGACCTGCACTGTTCGACAGGGAGAGGTCTGCATGGCCACGCTTTACTTGGCCTCCGGGTCGCCGCGCCGACGAGAATTGCTGGCGCAAATCGGTGTGCCCTTCTTCACGCTCAGCGCTCCTATCGATGAAAATCCATTGCCAGATGAGGCGCCAAAGGCCTATGTAGAGCGTTTGGCTTGCGCCAAGGCGGCGACCGGGCTGGCTGCCTTGGAAACCCTTGCCGGTGCGGTGGTGCTCGGTGCCGATACGGCGGTGGTGCTCGATGGGCGCATTCTCGGTAAACCGCAGGATCGGGCGGAAGCCCTGGCCATGCTGGCGGTCCTTGCGGGGCGCGAGCATGAAGTGCTGACCGCCGTGGCCGTCGCTTCGGCGCAGCGTAGTGAGGTGCGAGTGGTGCGAAGCCAGGTGGCGTTTCGTCCGCTGTCGCGCGCCGAAGCCGAAGCCTATTGGGCCAGCGGTGAGCCGCAGGACAAAGCCGGTGGTTATGCTATCCAGGGGTTGGCGGCGGTGTTCGTCAGCGCTCTGCGCGGCAGTTATTCGGCGGTGGTCGGCCTGCCGCTGTGCGAAACCGCGGAGCTGCTCGCCGATTTCGGCATTCCCTGTTGGCAGCACCTGAGCGAGACGCAAGCATGAGCGAAGAGATTCTGATCAACATCACGCCGATGGAGTCGCGCGTGGCGGTGGTGGAAAACGGGGTGCTGCAGGAGGTGCATGTCGAGCGCACCCAGCGCCGCGGCATCGTCGGCAACATCTATAAAGGCAAGGTGGTACGGGTGCTGCCGGGGATGCAGGCGGCGTTCGTCGATATCGGCCTGGAGCGTGCGGCGTTCATCCATGCCTCGGAGATTTCCAGCCGCGAAGGCAGTGCCGTGGAGAGCATCAGTGCGCTGGTCCACGAAGGCCAGAGCCTGGTGGTGCAGGTGACCAAGGACCCGATCGGCAGCAAGGGCGCGCGCCTGACCACGCAGCTGTCGATTCCCTCGCGCTATCTCGTCTATATGCCGCGCACCAGTCATGTCGGGATCTCGCTGCGGATTGAAGATGAAGTCGAGCGTGAGCGCCTGAAGCGGGTGGTGGCCGACTGCATCGCGGCCGAGGGGATAGAGGAGAGCGGTGGCTTTATCCTGCGCACCGCCGCCGATGGCGCGGGTGCCGACGAAATCATCGCGGACATTCGTTATCTGCGTCGGTTGTGGGAGCAGATCGGCACCCAGATGACAACGGCGCCCACCCCGTCGGTGATTTACGAGGATCTCAGCCTGGCCCTGCGCACCCTGCGGGATCTGGTCAGCCTGCGCACCGAGAAGCTGCGCATCGACTCGCGCGAGACCTTCCAGAAAATCACCCAGTTCGTCGATGAACTGATGCCGGAAATCGCCGACCGCCTGGAGCACTACCCTGGCGAGCGGCCGATCTTCGATCTGTATGGCGTCGAGGACGAGATCCAGAAGGCGCTGGAGCGCAAGGTGCCGCTCAAGTCCGGCGGTTACCTGATCATCGACCCGGCCGAGGCGATGAGCACCATCGATGTGAACACCGGCGCCTTCGTCGGCCATCGCACGCTGGAAGAAACCATCTTCAAGACCAACCTCGAGGCCGCCACCGCGATTGCCCGGCAACTGCGCCTGCGCAACTTGGGTGGGATCATCATCATCGACTTCATCGACATGGAAGACGAAGAGCACCAGCGCCAGGTACTGCGGACCCTGGAGAAGCAGCTGGAGCGCGACCACGCCAAGACCAATATCATTGGCATCACCGAGTTGGGCTTGGTGCAGATGACCCGCAAACGCACCCGTGAGAGCCTCGAACAGGTGCTCTGCGAGCCCTGCATCAGCTGCCAGGGGCGCGGCAAGCTGAAGACCGCGGAGACCATCTGCTACGAAATCTTCCGCGAGATCCTCCGTGAGGCCCGTGCCTATCAGGCCGAAGGCTACCGCGTGCTGGCGAACCAGAAAGTCGTCGACCGGCTGTTGGACGAGGAGTCGGGCAACGTGGCCGACCTGGAAAGCTTTATTGGCCGCACCATCAAGTTTCAGGTCGAGACCATGTATTCGCAGGAGCAATACGATGTGGTTCTGCTCTGAGAGTGCTCCGCTTGACGCCGGGCACTCTCAGTGCCGGGATGTGCACTTGCTTGTGGAGCCGAACTGAAATGGAACGTCTCGCCCGCCTGTTCGCCACTCTGCTGCGCTGGAGTTGGGAGCTCTGTGCCTTAGGTCTGGTGCTGGCGGCGCTGTATGTCAGCCTCGGCCGCGAGCTGGTGCCTTGGGTCGCCGAGTATCGCGGCGAAGTCGAGAGCAAGGTGCAGGCGACTCTGGGTTTGCCGCTGACTATCGGTAGTCTGGAAGGCCGTTGGCAGGGATGGGCGCCGCTGCTGCTGGCGCATGACGTGCAGGTTGGCGAAGGCGCCAGTGCGGTGCGGCTGGATCAGGTGCGGGTGGTGCCGGATGTAGTGGCCAGCTTGCTGGCGCGTCAGGTGCGGGTTGCCCGGCTGGAGCTGGAGGGCCTGCAGCTCAGTGTGCAACAGGACGCCGACGGCCGGTGGTCGCTGGAAGGCTTGCCGGCGCGTGCCGAATCCGCGCCGGTGGATCCGGCGCAATGGCTCGCCGGCCTGCAAATGGTCGCGCGCATTTCGTTGCTGGATAGCCAACTGACCCTCGAGCCTCATGGCGAGGCGCCGTTGACCCTCACCTATGTCAACTTGAGCCTGCGTAATGGCATAAGCCGTCAGCGCCTGGACGGCCGTTTGACCCTACCCGATGGCCAGCCGTTGGCCCTGAGCCTGCGCACCCACTTGCGCCCGGGAACATGGCAGGAGGCGGAGGCCGAGCTGTATCTCAGCCTGCCGCAGAGCGATTGGGCGCGCTGGCTGCCGGCGGGCCTGACGCGCGACTGGCACGTCGAGCGCCTCCAGGCAGGCGGCGAATTCTGGCTGTCCTGGGCCAAGGGCGGCATCCAGCGCGCGGTGGCGCGTGTGCATGCGCCCGAGCTGAGCGCCGCTTACGCCCAGCGCAAGCCGGTGAAGCTGCAGGATTTGGCACTCACGGGCTACTTCGACCGGACGCCTAAAGGTTTTCAGTTGCTGCTCGACTCGCTCGCCGTGAGCTTCGGTGAGACCCGTTGGGGTGAGGCGCAGCTGGGCCTCACTCATCAGGCCGCCAGCGCGGATGGCGAGGAGCGCTGGCAACTCACGGCGGATCGTCTCAACCTGACGCCGTTGGCTCCGGCAATCGAGGCGCTGGCACCGTTGCCGGAAACCCTCGCCGCGGTGTTGGGCGGCCTGCAACCCCAGGGTGTCTTGCGCAACCTGCAACTGGCGTACCGGCCGCAGGCCAGCGCCGACCAGCGTGTGCAATTTGCCGGCAACCTGGAAAACATCAGCTTCGATGCCTATGGCGGGGCGCCGGCGGTGGAAAATGTCAGCGGCAGCATCAGTGGCGACCTGGGTCAGGGCGAGCTGCGCCTGGCGACCGAGAACTTCGCCTTGCACCTGGATCACCTGTTTCCCAAGCCCTGGCGCTATCAGAAGGCCAATGCCCGGTTGACTTGGCGCCTCGACGAGCAGGCCTTCACCCTGATCAGCCCCTACCTGCAAGTAGTGGGTGACGAGGGTAAGCTCGCCGGCGATTTCCTGATCCGCCTGATGCGCGATCCGGCGACGGAAGACTATATGGACCTGCGTGTCGGCCTGCGCGAGGGCGACGCCCGCTACACCGAGAAATACTTACCGACGCTGGCCACTGGGCTCAGCCCGGAGCTGGCCAACTGGCTGAAGACGGCGATCCGTGCTGGCGCCATCGACGAGGGCTATTTTCAGTATCAGGGCTCGCTGAACAAGGGCGCGGAGGATGCGGCGCGCAGCCTCAGCCTGTTCTTCAAGGTGCATGACGCCGAGTTGGCCTTCCAGCCCGGCTGGCCAGCACTGCGCGGCGCGCGCGGTGATGTGTTTATCGAGGACCGCGGGGTGCGCGTGCAGGTGCCGGAAGGGCGTTTGCTCGACAGTACTGTGAGTGCTGTCAGCGTCGACATTGCGCATGTCGAGCCGGGCCAGACGCCGCGCTTGCTGCTGGTTGGCGAGGTGCGGAGCAATGTGGCCGATGCGCTGAAAATTCTTCAGGACACGCCACTGGGCACCGCTGAAACCTTCGCCGGCTGGCAGGGTGAGGGCGCGCTCAGCGGCAAGCTCAACCTGGATATTCCACTGAGCCATGGTGTGCCGCCCACTGTAGTGGTCGACTTTTCGGCCGACGGTGCGCGCCTCAAGCTGGCTAACCCCAACCTCGAATTGACTCAACTGAAAGGCGCGTTCCGCTTCGATACGGCCAGCGGCCTGAGTGCGCCGGATATCCGCGCTCAGGTCTTTGGCCGGGCGGTTCGCGGCAAAGCCATCGCCGCTGGCGCGCGCGGTCGGCCGCTGACGCGGATCGAGGCGGGCGGTCAAGTGGCGCTGAACAGCCTGACCGATTGGCTGGGTGCGACCCAGCCACTGCCGTTGTCCGGCGAGTTGCCCTATCAATTGTGGCTGACCCTGGAGGGTGCCGACAGCCAGCTGCGCGTCGACTCCAGCCTGAAAGGGCTGGCGATCGACCTGCCGGCACCCTTTGGCAAAGCGGCCGCCGATGAGCGCCCGACCGAGTGGCGCATGACCCTGCAGGGTGCGGAGCGGCGTTACTGGTTGGACTATGCCAAGCTGGCCAGCCTGACCTTGGCGGCGCCGCTTGGCCGCTTGGCCGATGGCCGGGCTGAACTGCGCTTGGGCCAGGAGCCGTCCAGTTTGCCGAGCAGCAAAGGGCTGCGCGTACGCGGTAGCCTGAGTGAGTTGGATTGGGAGGCCTGGCAGGCGCTGGGCAAACGCTATGCGGCTGACCAGGGCGATGGCGCCAAGCAGTTGCTCAGCAGTGCCGAACTGCAGATCGGCAGCTTCCGTGGCTTCGGCGCCTCGCTGGAGAACCTGAGTGTGCAGTTGGCCCGTGCCAATGGGGGCTGGACGTTGGACCTCGACAACGCTCAGCTCAAAGGCCGGATCGGTTTGCCGGATGCCAGCGCGGCGGCCATCACGGTCAACCTCGAGCGCCTACGCTTCCCCGCCGCCAAGCCCAAGCCGCCCACCGAGGTGGCTGGGCCTGACCCGCTCGCGGCGGTCGATCCGCGGCAGATTCCGGCGCTGGATATCCAGATCGCCCAAGTCTTGCAGGGTGACAGTCTGCTGGGGGCCTGGTCGCTGAAAGCGCGGCCGACTGCCAACGGGGTAACGTTCAGCGAGTTGAATCTGGGCCTCAAGGGCATGCAGCTGGGTGGCACTGCTGGCTGGGAGGGCGCGCCCGGCGCCAGCAGTAGCTGGTACAAAGGCCGGCTAGAGGGCAAGAACTTGGCCGATGTGCTGCTCGCCTGGAATTTCGCGCCGACGGCCACCAGCGAAAGTTTCCACCTGGATGTCGATGGGCGCTGGCCCGGGTCGCCGGCCTGGGTCAGCCTCAAGCGGTTGTCGGGTGAGCTCGATGCCAGTCTGCGTAAGGGCCAGTTCGTCGAGGCGCAAGGCTCAGCCGCGGCGCTGCGGGTGTTCGGCTTGCTCAACTTCAACTCAATCGGTCGGCGGCTGCGCCTGGACTTCTCCGACCTGCTGGGCAAGGGTCTGAGTTACGACCGAGTCAAAGGCCTGCTGGTGGCCAGCAATGGTGTCTACGTGACGCGTAAACCTATTACCCTGACCGGGCCGTCGAGTAACCTCGAGCTGAATGGCACCTTGGACATGGCCAGCGATCAAATCGATGCCAAGCTGCTGGTGACGCTGCCATTGAGCAACAACTTGCCGCTGGCCGCCTTGATCGTCGGCGCTCCGGCCATCGGTGGGGCGTTGTTCGTGGTCGACAAGCTGCTGGGCAAGCAGGTGGCGCGTTTCGCCAGCGTGCAGTACAGCGTGAAAGGCCCCTGGCAGGATCCGAAAATCAGCTTCGATAAGCCTTTTGAAAAACCTCGCTAACGCCGCGGCTCGCTGCATGGGTTAGCATGCGGTTATGTCTTTCTGGGAGCGCGGTATGTCCCTCGCCGTGATTCAGATGGTTAGCCAGGACGATGTACTGGCCAACCTTATCCATGCCCGTCGCCTGCTCGAGCAAGCCGCCGCCGGTGGTGCGCGGCTTGCGGTGCTGCCGGAAAACTTTGCCGCCATGGGCCGCCGTGACCTGGCCGTCCTCGGGCGGGCCGAAGCCTTGGGTGAAGGCCCGATCCTGCCCTGGTTGAAACAGGCCGCCCGTGACCTCAAGTTATGGATAGTGGCCGGCACCTTGCCGCTGCCGCCCGACGGTCAACCGGAGGCTAAGGCGCATGCCTGTTCGTTGCTGATCGATGAGCAGGGCGAACGGGTGGCACGTTACGACAAGCTGCATCTGTTTGATGTGGATGTGGCCGACAGCCGCGGTCGCTACCGCGAGTCCGACGATTACGCCCATGGTTCGCAGCTCGTGGTGGCGGATACTCCGGTGGGGCGCTTGGGGCTGACGGTGTGCTACGACCTGCGCTTCCCCGAGTTGTATGGCGCGCTGCGGGAGGCTGGCGCTGAATTGATCAGCGCGCCTTCGGCGTTTACCGCGGTGACCGGCGCCGCGCATTGGCAAGTCCTGGTGCGCGCGCGGGCCATCGAGACGCAGTGTTACCTGTTGGCCGCCGGCCAGGGCGGCATGCACCCGAAGGGGCGCGAAACTTTTGGCCATTCGGCAATCATCGACCCCTGGGGGCGAGTATTGGCCGAGCAGGCTCAGGGCGAGGCGCTGCTCTTGGCCAGTCGCGATGCAGCCGAGCAGGCGGCGATCCGTCAACGTATGCCGGTGTACAGCCACCGCCGATTTTCTGTGTCGTCCGTCGTACGGCCGACCTAAAGGCTCTGAGAGCCTATGGAGTGACTATGAGTGAGTTGTTGTTATCCGTCAGTGAGCACCTGTTGGGCCCTGGCGGTCTGAGCATCGAAAGCCTGCCAGCGGTGCTAAGCGAATTGGCCGGCCCGGGGATCGATGCGGCTGACCTGTATTTCCATGGCCAGGTTTCGGAGACTTGGGTACTGGAGGACGGCATCGTCAAGGAAGGTAGTTTCAATCTCGATCAGGGTGTCGGCGTACGCGCACAGTCCGGTGAGAAAACCGGCTTCGCCTATAGCAATGCGATCACCGCCGAAGCCTTGAGTCAGGCCGCCCGAGCCGCACGCTCGATTGCCCGCGCCGGCCAGCATGGCCGCGTGCAGGCCTTTGCCAGCCCGCAAGTTGCACGCCTGTATGCACCGGAGAACCCGCTGGAAGTGCTCAGCCGGGCGGAGAAAGTCGAGCTGCTCAAACGGGTGGATGTCGCTACGCGGGCGCTGGACCCGCGGATCAAACAGGTCACCGTCAGTCTGGCGGGCGTCTGGGAGCGGATTCTGGTCGCCGCCAACGACGGCAGCCTCGGCGCCGATGTGCGGCCGTTGGTGCGCTTCAATGTCAGCGTGATAGTCGAGCAGAATGGTCGTCGCGAGCGCGGTGGCCATGGTGGCGGCGGTCGCTCCGATTATCGCTACTTTCTCAGTAAGGACAGCCTCAACGAAGACCGCGCCATGGGTTATGCCCGTGAGGCGTTGCGTCAGGCGCTGGTCAATCTGGAAGCCATCCCGGCACCGGCCGGCACCTTCCCGGTGGTGATGGGCGCTGGTTGGTCTGGCGTCCTGCTGCATGAGGCGGTCGGCCATGGCCTGGAGGGTGACTTCAATCGCAAGGGCAGTTCGGCCTATAGCGGGCGCATGGGCCAGCAAGTGGCCTCCAGCCTCTGCACCATAGTCGACGACGGGACCCTGGCGGGGCGCCGCGGCTCGCTGAGCCTGGACGACGAAGGCACGCCGACCCAGTGCACCACGCTGATCGAAAACGGCGTGCTCAAGGGCTATATGCAGGACAAGCTGAACGCGCGTCTGATGGGCGTGGCCGCCACCGGCAATGGCCGGCGTGAGTCGTACGCGCACCTGCCGATGCCGCGGATGACCAACACCTATATGTTGGCCGGCGAGAGCGACCCGCAAGAGATCATCGCCTCGGTGAAGAAGGGCATTTACTGCGCCAACCTCGGCGGTGGTCAGGTCGATATCACCAGCGGCAAGTTCGTGTTCTCCACCAGCGAGGCCTACTTGATCGAGGATGGCAAGATCACCGCGCCGGTCAAAGGGGCCACTTTGATTGGTAACGGGCCGGAAGCCATGGGCCGGGTGTCGATGGTTGGCAACGATCTGGCGCTGGACAGCGGGGTCGGCACCTGCGGGAAGGACGGTCAGTCGGTGCCGGTGGGCGTCGGTCAGCCGACGCTGAAGATCGATGCGATTACCGTGGGCGGGACAGGGGCCTAGGGCGGGTTACGCCGCGATGCGGCTAACCCACCCGGGATTGCGCGAGAGTTCGCTTAACGCAACCCGCGTTTGCTCTCGTCCAGCTCGCGGATGTATTTGAAGATTTTGCGCGTGGCGGCGGGTGGCTTGTTGTGTGCCGTTTCGTGCTGGGCCTGACGGATCAGTTGGCGCAAATGCTGCCGGTCAGCCTGCGGATAATCGCCGACAAAGGCTTCGAGAACGTCGTCGCCGCCGTTGATCAAACGGTCGCGCCAGCGTTCCAGACCATGGAAACGTTCGTTGTACTGACGGGTAGACGCATCCAGTTGGTCCAGCAGGACCAGGATTTCGTCGATGTTCTGATCGCGCATCAGCTTGCCGATGAACTGGATATGCCGTTTACGGGCGATGTTCGCCGTATGCTTCGGCGCTTCGGCCAGGGCGCGACGCAGGGCGTCGGTCAGCGGCAGGCGTGCGATCAGGTCGGGTTTGAGGGTTGTCAGGCGCTCGCCGAGGTCGACTAGAGCATGCAGCTCGCGTTTGACTTGGGTTTTGCTCTTCTCCTCGGAGAAGTCGTCGGAATATTCAGACATGGGGCTGATCCAGTTGGAAACGCCGCCATGATAACGAGTCGAGGGCCGCTTGTCCGGCCCGGTCGGGTGACTGACCATAGAACCTGTTCAAGGTCGCCGCGAGCGCAGGTCAGGCAAGGCGAAAACAGGCGAGGATGCGGAGTTTACGAGCTGTAAATGAGCAGTCCGAGCCTGTTTTCAACGCAGCATCACCAAGCGCAGCAGACATTGAGCAGGTTCTTAGAAGTGGAGTGGGTTATGAGTGCAGCAGAGGTAGTCGGCCCCCAGGCCTTGCCGGAATTGCAGGCGCAGGTCGCGCGGATTATTGCCGAGGCCAAGCAGCAAGGCGCCAGTGCCTGTGAGGTCGCGGTATCGGTGGAGCAGGGCTTGTCCACCTCGGTGCGCCAGGGCGAAGTGGAGACTGTGGAGTTCAACCGCGATCAGGGCTTTGGCATCACCCTGTATGTCGGTCAGCGTAAGGGCTCGGCGAGCACCTCGGCGAGCGGTGACTCGGCGATCCGCGAGACGGTGGCCGCGGCCCTGGCCATCGCCAAGCATGCCTCCGAGGACGACTGTGCCGGGCTGGCCGCTCCTGAGCTGATGGCGCGCGACTTGCCGGATCTGGATCTCTACCATGCCTGGGATATCACCCCGGAGCAGGCCATCGAGCGGGCGCTGAGCTGTGAAGCGGCGGCCTTTGCCGCGGATAAGCGGATCAAGAACGCCGACGGCACCACCCTCAATACGCACCAGGGCTGCCGCGTGTATGGCAACAGTCATGGGTTTGTCGGTGGTTACGCCAGCACCCGGCAGAGCCTGAGTTGCGTGATGATCGCCGAGGCTGACGGGCTGATGCAGCGCGACTACTGGTATGACGTCAACCGGCGTGGCGAGGATCTGGCCGATGCCGGCAGTATCGGCCGGCGTGCCGCCGAGCGGGCGGTCAGCCGCCTGGGTGCGCGTCCGGTGCCGACCTGCGAGGTGCCGGTGCTGTTTGCCGCGGAACTGGCCACCGGCTTGTTCGGCCATTTCCTCTCGGCGATCTCCGGCGGCAACCTGTATCGCAAATCGTCCTTCCTCGAAGGCGCCCTGGGTCAGCAGCTGTTTCCAGAGTGGCTGAGCCTCGATGAGCGTCCACATATCCCGCGGGCGCTGGGCAGCGCGGCGTTCGATGGCGATGGCCTGGCGACCTACGCCAAGTCTTTCGTCGAGGGCGGTGAGTTGCGTTCCTACATCCTGGGTACCTACTCCGGGCGCAAGCTGGGTCTGCCAAGTACGGCGAATTCCGGCGGCGTGCATAACCTGTTCGTCAGCCATGGCGAGGATGACCAGGCGGCGCTGATCCGGCGCATGGGCCGCGGGCTATTGGTCACCGAGCTGATGGGGCAGGGGCTGAATCTGGTGACCGGCGACTACTCGCGCGGTGCCGGTGGGTTCTGGGTCGAGAACGGTGAGATCCAGTTCCCGGTGCAGGAAGTCACTATCGCCGGCAATCTGCGTGATATGTTCAAGCAGATTCTGGCGGTGGGTAGCGACCTGGAACTGCGCAGCAATGTGCGTACGGGTTCGGTCTTGATCGAGCGGATGATGGTGGCGGGGAGCTGACGGAACCTCGGGTGGGCATAGCGCTGTGGCGATTTGCCCACCTCGCGGCTGAGCTATTCGCCTTCGTCGAAGCGGTTGTTGATCAATTCGATCAGCGCATTTAAGGCGTCATCGTCCTGCTCACCTTCGGTGTGCAGGTGGATCGCGGTGCCTTTACCGGCGGCCAGCATCATGACCGCCATGATGCTTTTGCCATCCACGTAGCATTCCGGCGCACGACCGACGCGCACCTGGCAAGGAAAGCGCCCGGCCACGCCGACAAACTTGGCGGCCGCGCGCGCGTGTAGGCCAAGCTTGTTGATGATGGTGATTTCACAGGCGGGCATCGCTGTTTAAGTCCTTCTACTAAAGGTCGCGGTGGCGAACCTGAATATTCTTTAAGGTTTTTTTCAACGCTTGGCCAAGTCGCTCGGCCAGATACACCGAGCGGTGATGTCCGCCCGTGCAACCAATGGCGATGGTGACATAGGCGCGGTTGCTTGCGGCGAAGCGCGGCAGCCATTTTACCAAGTAGGCGAGGATGTCTTGGAACATCTCTTCGACATCCGGCTGCGCGGCCAGGTATTGCGCGACGGATGGCTCGAGGCCCGAGTGCTCGCGCAGCTCCGGCTTCCAATACGGATTGGGCAGGCAGCGCACGTCGAAGACCAGATCCGCATCTACCGGCATGCCGCGCTTGAAGCCAAACGATTCGACCAGGAACGCGGTACCCGGTTCCGGCTTATTCAGTAAGCGCAGCTTGAGTGTGTCGCGCAGTTGGTAGAGGTTGAGATGCGTGGTGTCGATCTTCAGGTCGGCTAGATCGATGATCGGCCCGAGTAGCAGGCTTTCGTCGTGAATGGCTTCGGCCAGCGAGCGCTCGGCGGTGGTCAGTGGGTGACGGCGACGGGTCTCGGAGAAGCGCTTGAGCAGGGTTTCTTCGTCTGCGTCGAGGTACAGCACGTCGCATTGGATGTGCCGGGCGCGCACTTCGTCGAGCAGTTCGGGAAAGCGCTTGAGCTGGCTCGGCAGGTTGCGCGCATCGATCGACACGGCCACCAGCGGCTGCAACAGCTCGGTGTGCAACAGGGCGCGCTCGGCCAGTTCCGGGAGTAGGCCGGCCGGCAGGTTGTCGATGCAATAGAAGCCGTTGTCCTCGAGGACATCGAGGGCGGTGCTCTTACCCGAGCCGGAGCGGCCGCTGACGATGATCAAACGCATGATTAGGCTCCGCCTCCGCCTAGCGGCCGTTCTGCACGTCCACTACTACCTG
The DNA here is from genome assembly GCF_005502935.1 of Pseudomonas sp. 2FG. Classification (GTDB taxonomy): domain Bacteria; phylum Pseudomonadota; class Gammaproteobacteria; order Pseudomonadales; family Pseudomonadaceae; genus Aquipseudomonas. The sequence continues at coordinate 153,879 of NZ_SCMP01000004.1, read as the reverse complement.
GTACAGGCGGTCACTGCTGTGTGCGTGGCGCAGCTGTGCGCGTACCTCACTACGGTCGAGCATGCTGGCGATCTGGCGCAGGAGCTCCAGGTGCTCATCGGTGGCGGCCTCTGGCACTAGCAGGACAAACAGCAGGTCTACTGGGGCGCCGTCGATAGCATCGAAGTCTACCGGGGCGTCGAGGCGCAGCAGGGCGCTGATCGGCGATACGCAGCCAGGCAGACGGCAATGTGGAATGGCGATGCCATTGCCGAAACCGGTTGAGCCAAGCTTTTCGCGGGCGACCAGGCTCTCGAAAATGTCTTGTCCATCCAGGTCGGGCAGTTCGCGGGCGACCAGGTTGGCGATCTGTTCGAGGACACGTTTTTTGCTGCCTCCCGGCACGCTCACCAGGGAACGGCCGGGGGTCAGTATGTTTTCAAGTCGAATCATGGGTAGGGGATGGTGTCAGCGAGCGGTGGCGCCTTGCAGGCGACCCTGCTGCTTTTCCTTGTGCTTGATAAGTTGGCGGTTGACCTTATCGGTGAGTAGATCGATAGCGGCGTACATGTCGTCATGTTCGGCGCGGGCGACCACTTCGCCGCCCGCGATGTGCAGGGTCGCTTCGATTTTCTGTTTGAGCTTCTCGACCTCCATGGTGACCTGCACGTTGGTGATTTTTCCGAAGTGGCGCTCCACCCGTTCGAGTTTCTCGACGATGTAGGCGCGTAGGGCGTCGGTCACATCCAGTTGATGTCCACTGATGTTGACTTGCATACCGCTTTCTCCTTATTGCCGTGTGTAAGAGACAGGCTAACGGGCCTGCCACCGGAACACTTTGGCTTGGATCAGTGTAGCCCTTACAGCAGTCGCTTACGTTCACTGGAAGGCGCTATCCCGAGGGATTCGCGGTATTTGGCGACTGTGCGGCGGGCCACCTGAATGCCCTGTGCCTCCAGTAAACCAGCGATCTTGCTGTCACTCAACGGCTTTTTCGCATTTTCCGCGGCAACCAGTTTTTTGATGATTGCGCGGATCGCGGTAGACGAGCATTCACCGCCTTCGGAGGTGCTGACGTGGCTGGAGAAGAAGTATTTCAGCTCGTAAATGCCGCGCGGGGTGTGCATGAATTTTTGCGTGGTCACCCGCGAGATGGTCGACTCGTGCATGCCCACGGCTTCGGCGATGTCGTGCAAGACCAAAGGCTTCATCGCCTCGTCGCCATAATCGAGGAAGCCGCGTTGGTGCTCGACGATCTGCGTGGCGACCTTCATCAGGGTTTCGTTGCGGCTCTGTAGGCTCTTGATGAACCAGCGGGCTTCCTGCAACTGGTTGCGCATGAAGGTGTTGTCGGCACTGGAGTCGGCACGGCGCACGAAGCCTGCGTATTGCGGATTGACCCGCAGGCGCGGCATGGCTTCCTGATTAAGCTCCACCAGCCAGCGTTCGTTGTGCTTGCGCACAATGACGTCGGGTACCACGTATTCCGGTTCGCTGGCTTCGATCTGTGAGCCGGGACGCGGGTTGAGGCTTTGAATCAGCTCGATCACTTGGCGCAGCTCGTCTTCCTTGAGCTTCATGCGGCGCATCAACTGGCTGTAGTCGCGGCTGCCGAGCAAATCCAGGTAGTCGCCCGCCAGGCGCTGGGCTTCGCTCAGCCAGAGCGTCTTGGCGGGCAGCTGGCGCAGTTGCAGCAGCAGGCATTCGCGCAAGTCGCGGGCGGCGATACCGGCGGGCTCGAACTGCTGGATGCGATGCAGTACCGCTTCCACTTCGTCCAGTTCGATATCCAGTTCGGGGTCGAAGGCTTCTAGCACCTCTTCCAGGGTTTCTTCCAGATAGCCTTGATTGTTGATGCAGTCGATCAGCGTGGCGGCGATCAGGCGATCCTTGTCGGACATCGGCGCCAGATTGAGCTGCCAGAGCAGGTGGCTTTGCAGGCTCTCGCCGGCCGAGGTGCGGGTGGTGAAATCCCACTCGTCATCATCGTTGCTGGGCAGGCTGCTGGCGCTGGTCTGGTAGATGTCTTCCCAGACGGTGTCGACTGGCAGTTCGCTGGGGATGCGCTCGTTCCATTCGCCCTCTTCCAGGTTGTCGACCGTGGGGGCGGACTCCTGATAGCTGGTTTCCTGGTAGGACTCCTCCGGGTTGGGCGCGGCGGGGGCGCTCTCCGCACCATCGGCCAGGGGGTCGGTGTTGTCGAAGTCGTCGCCGTCTTCCTGGCGCTCGAGCATCGGATTCGACTCCAAGGCTTCTTGAATCTCTTGTTGCAGATCCAAGGTAGACAGTTGGAGGAGGCGGATGGCCTGTTGCAGCTGCGGTGTCATCGTCAGCTGCTGGCCCATTTTAAGGACTAGCGATGGTTTCATGGAGGGGGCTTAGGACCTTATTCGCCGGCGCACATGCGCTATCCAACTACAGGGCGCCAAAGCGCCACCAGGAAGCAAATTATATGCCTGACCTCGAGGGTTTTGCCTAGCCCTCGCACATTTTCTGTAGTGGGCGGCTAGGCGAACTACAGGCGGAATTCATGGCCCAGGTAGACTTCTTTCACCAGTTGGTTGGCCAGGATGGTCTCGGCATCACCTTCGGCGATCAATTGGCCGTCGTTGACTATGTAGGCGGTTTCGCAAATATCCAGGGTTTCACGCACGTTGTGATCGGTGATCAAAACGCCGATACCCTTGGCCTTGAGGTGGTGGATGATTTGCTTGATATCGCCGACCGAGATCGGGTCAACGCCGGCAAAGGGCTCATCGAGCAGGATGAATTTGGGTGAGGTGGCCAGCGCGCGGGCGATCTCCACGCGGCGGCGCTCACCGCCAGACAGGCTCATGCCGAGGCTGTCGCGAATGTGGCTGATATGGAACTCCTGCAACAGGGTTTCCAGGGCCTGGCGGCGGCCGGTGCGATCGAGATCCTTACGGGTCTCGAGGATCGCCAGGATGTTGTCGGCGACCGAGAGCTTGCGGAAAATCGAGGCCTCTTGCGGCAGATAACCAATGCCGGCGCGGGCACGGCCGTGCATGGGCAGATGGGTGACGTCCTGCTGATCGATCAGTACGCGGCCCTGGTCGGCGTTAACCAGGCCGACAATCATGTAGAAACAGGTGGTCTTGCCGGCGCCGTTCGGGCCCAGCAGGCCGACGATCTGCCCGCTCTCAATCGACAGGCTGACGTCGCGCACGACTTGGCGGCCCTTGTAGCTCTTGGCCAGGTGTTGGGCTTTCAGGATGGCCATTACTGCGCCTTCTGCTCGGCGGGTTTGTTCTTCGGCTGGATCACCATATCGATGCGCGGGCGCGGCGAGGTCACGTTGGCGCCGGTGGCGCGGCCGGCGTTGACGATCTGGCGCTGGGTGTCGTAGACGATTTTCTCGCCCTCGAAGGTATTGCCTTCCTGAACTACCTTGGCTTGATCAATCAGCACGATGCGCTCGTTGGCGGCGAAATACTGGATAGTCAGGCCGTAAGCCTTGACGATCTGCTTGTCGGCAGCAGGTTTCTGCTCGTAATACGCCGGTGTGCCGACGGCGGTGAAGACCTCGATATCGCCGCTGGCGGTTTGCGTGATGGTCACGGTGTGGCCGGTGATCTTCAGGGTGCCTTGGGTAATGACGACGTCGCCGCGGTATACCGCTACGCCTTGTTTGTCATCGAGTTCTGCGCTGTCGGCTTGCACGCGAATCGGTTGCTCGCGGTCGGTCGGCAGTGCCCAGGCGCTCGCGCTTCCAAGTGCGGCACTCAAGCTGAGCAGAAGGGGGAGGGTCCGGAGAGACAAAGTATTAACGAACCTCATGCTGGCCTCTTACGTTGGACAGCAGGAGCATCCTGCCGTCATTCAAGTACGCTTTCATTCCTTGTGCCGTGGTCACCCCGTTGGCCGCCTCGATTCTAACGGCTTGCTGGGTCTGCGCATATTCCTTGTCGGGGAACAGGGTCAATCGGCTGGTGGTGAGTAGGGTCGGACGACCTTTGGCGTCCGTGCGCTCGACGCGCACGGCGTCGATCAGTTCGACTTCGGTACCCCCCGGCGACACTTCGCCGCGGGCGCTGCTTACATGCCAAGGTTGTGGGGTGCCGCGATAAAGTTGCAGGTCTGGGCGGGTCATCAGGCTGGTGTCGCTGGCTTTGAGGTGTTCGACCTTGTCGGAGGTCATTTCGTAATGCAGCTTGCCGTCCGGTTGATATTGCACGGTGCGGGCGTTAACCACATAGAAGTCGATGGCGTGTTCCGCGCTGGCTGTGGGCGTTTGCTCCAGCAGGCTGTCCGGGTTGAGATTCCAATAGCCAAGCGCCGCCAGCAGCAGGGCGGCGAGGGTGAAAAACACGGAGAGAAGCAGTTTGCGCAGCATGATCGGCTCTATAGATAGGCGGTTTGGGCGGCTTCAAGGCTGTCCTGGGCGCGCATGATCAACTCGCAGAACTCGCGGGCGGCACCTTCGCCGCCGCGGGCGTGGGTAACGCCGTGGGCATGCTGGCGGACGAAGCTGTCGGCGCTGGCGACGGCCATGCCCAGGCCGACCCGGCGAATCACTGGCAGGTCGGGCAGGTCATCGCCGAGGTAGGCGACCTGTTCGTAGCTTAGGCCGAGTTCACCCAGTAGCTCGTCGAGCACCACCAGTTTGTCTTCGCGGCCTTGGTACAGATGCTGGATGCCCAGGTTCTGTGCACGACGCTCGACCACTGGGGTCTTGCGCCCGCTGATGATGGCGGTGCGCACTCCAGAGGCGATCAGCATCTTGATGCCGTGGCCATCCAGGGTGTTGAAGGTTTTGAATTCGCCGCCGTCGGTGAGGAAGTACAAACGACCGTCGGTGAGTACGCCGTCGACATCGAAAATCGCCAGTTTGACGTTTTTAGCGCGCTTTAACAGATCGGCGTTTATCACGGGGCTGCTCATTACATTACCCCCGCACGTAGCAGGTCGTGCATGTTCAAGGCGCCCACCGGGCGGTCATGCTCATCGACCACCACCAGCGCGCTGATTTTATGGTCTTCCATGATCCTCAGCGCTTCGGCGGCCAGCATCTCCGGGCGTGCGGTTTTGCCATGTGGCGTCATGACCTCGTCGATGCTGGCTTGGCGCAGGTCGATGCTGCGATCCAGGGTGCGGCGCAGGTCGCCGTCGGTGAAGATTCCGGCGAGGCGCCCATCCGCTTCGAGTACTGCGGTCATGCCCAGGCCTTTCTGGGTCATTTCCAGCAGAGCCCCTTTAAGCGAGGTGCCGCGTTGGACCTGCGGCAGACTGGCGCCGGCGTGCATGACGTTTTCCACTTTCAGCAGCAGGCGGCGGCCGAGGGCGCCACCCGGGTGGGAGAAGGCGAAGTCTTCCGCAGTAAAGCCGCGGGCTTCCAGCAGGGCAATCGCCAGGGCATCACCGAGCACCAGGGAGGCGGTCGTGGAGGAGGTCGGCGCCAGGTTCAGTGGGCAGGCTTCCTGGGCGACGCGGGCATCCAGATTGGCTTCGGCGGCTTTCGCCAGCGGCGAATCAGGGTTGCCGGTCATGCTGATGAGGGTGATGCCGAGTCGCTTGATCAAGGGCAGCAGGGTGACGATTTCTGCGGTAGAGCCGGAGTTCGACAGGGCCAGCACTACATCGTCGCGGGTGATCATGCCCATGTCGCCGTGACTGGCTTCCGCCGGGTGGACGAAGAACGCCGTGGTGCCAGTGCTGGCCAGGGTGGCGGCGATCTTGTTGCCAATATGCCCGGACTTACCCATGCCGACGACGACGACGCGGCCCTTGCTGGCCAGAATTAGCTCGCAGGCACGCACGAAAGAGGCATCGATACGGGGTCGCAGGCCCTCTACGGCTTCGAGTTCGAGGCGAATGGTGCGCTGCGCGGACTGGATCAGGTCGCTGGACTGGCTCATATCGTAAATACAGTGGCCGGATGAAAAGGCGGCGATTATAGCCGTAAAGGCCAAAGCGCTCACCCTCCATCGCTGGACCCTGTTTGCCAGAGCCGTCGCAATGCTGAACGAAGGCTGTTTCGATCTTGGGTGGCGCAAGGCGGCAATGTTATAGTGCGCGGCTAATTCGGCCCGTTCAGTTAGCGTGGTGTCCCCGCCGAGGGATGTGGCGTCTGAAAGGGAGGCTGCATCGCAAGGAGTCCAGATGAGTGCCGATAACGCCTATGCGGTCGAGCTGAAGGGCGTGTCCTTCAAGCGCGGTTCGCGCAGCATTTTCAATAATGTCGATATTCGTATTCCGCGTGGCAAGGTCACCGGCATCATGGGACCTTCCGGGTGCGGTAAAACCACGCTGTTACGCTTGATTGGCGCCCAATTGCGCCCAGCCGGCGGTGAGATTTGGGTCAATGGCCAGAACCTGCCCGATCTCTCACGCAGCGCCTTGTTCGATATGCGCAAGCAAATGGGCGTGCTGTTCCAGAGCGGCGCCCTGTTCACCGATCTCGATGTGTTCGAGAACGTCGCCTTCCCGTTGCGCGTGCATACCCAGTTGCCGGAGGAAATGATCCGCGACATCGTGTTGATGAAGCTGCAGGCGGTCGGCCTGCGGGGTGCCATCGAGCTGATGCCGGATGAGCTCTCGGGCGGCATGAAACGTCGAGTGGCGCTGGCTCGGGCGATCGCGCTGGACCCGCAAATCCTCATGTATGACGAACCCTTCGTTGGCCAGGACCCGATTGCCATGGGCATCTTGGTGCGTTTGATTCGCCTGCTTAACGATGCCTTGGGTATCACCAGTATCGTGGTTTCCCACGATCTGGCAGAGACCGCGAGCATCGCCGATTACCTGTTCGTGGTGGGTGACACGCAGGTGCTGGGTCAGGGTACGCCAGCTGAATTGATGGATTCCGATAACCCGCGTATCCGCCAGTTCATGCAGGGGATTGCGGATGGGCCGGTGCCGTTTCATTACCCGGCGGTGGATTACCGCGATGATCTTCTGGGGGCGCGCTGATGCGCAAAACGCCAATACTCGAGCGGATTCGCCTGCTCGGCCGGGCCGGTATCGATGTAGTCGAGTCGCTCGGCAGCTCGACCTTGTTCCTGTTGCGGGCCATATTTGGCCGCGGCAACTTGGGCAATGGTTTTCTGCACTTGCTCATTAAACAGCTCCATTCGGTCGGGGTGATGTCGCTGGTGATCATCGTGGTCTCCGGCGTCTTCATCGGCATGGTGCTGTCGTTGCAGGGCTTCAGTATCCTGTCCGACTATGGCTCCGAGCAGGCGGTCGGGCAGATGGTGGCGCTGACTCTGCTGCGCGAGCTCGGGCCGGTGGTCACCGCTTTGCTGTTCGCTGGCCGCGCCGGCTCGGCGCTGACCGCTGAAATCGGCAATATGAAGTCTACCGAGCAGCTCTCCAGCCTGGAGATGATTGGCGTCGACCCGCTGAAATACATCATTGCTCCGCGCCTCTGGGCCGGGTTCATCTCGCTGCCGCTGCTGACGATGGTTTTCTGCGTGGTCGGCATCTGGGGCGGCGCCATGGTGGCGATCGACTGGCTTGGCGTCTACGAGGGCTCGTTCTGGGCCAATATGCAAAACACGGTGTCGTTCACCGATGACGTGCTCAACGGTGTAATCAAAAGTGTTGTCTTTGCCTTTGTGGTGACCTGGATCGCCGTGTTTCAGGGGTATGACTGTGAGCCGACTTCGGAAGGCATCAGTCGCGCAACGACAAAAACTGTGGTTTATGCCTCGCTCGCCGTGCTGGGGCTGGACTTTATCCTGACGGCCTTGATGTTTGGAGATTTCTGATGCAAAACCGCACCCTGGAAATTGGTGTCGGCCTGTTCCTCCTGGCTGGGATGTTGGCCTTGCTGTTGCTGGCGTTGCGTGTCAGTGGTTTGACGATGGGTACTGGCCAGGACACTTACAAGCTGTATGCGCATTTCGACAATATTGCCGGTCTAACCGTGCGAGCCAAGGTGACCATGGCGGGTGTGACCATCGGTAAGGTCACGGCCATCGACCTGGATCGTGATAGCTACACCGGGCGGGTGACCATGGAGTTGGAGAGCCGGGTAGACAATCTGCCGACCGATTCGACCGCCTCCATTCTCACCGCGGGTCTGCTCGGCGAGAAATACGTCGGTATCAGCGTGGGTGGTGATGAAGAACTGCTCAAAGATGGCGGAACTATTCGCGACACTCAGTCGTCACTGGTTCTGGAAGATTTGATTGGAAAATTCCTGATCAACTCGGTGAATAAAGAAGCCAAATGAGGGGTTTGACCATGGTTAACGCTCTACGACGCGGCCTGCTGGTCCTGCTGGCGGTTTTCCCGTTGTTTGTCCTGGCTGCACCTTCGGCGCAGGAGCTGGTGCAGCAGACAACGGATGAGCTATTGAACGACTTGAAGGCCAATAAAGAGCAGTACCGCAGCAATCCAAGCGAGTTCTATGACTCCTTGAATCGCATTATCGGCCCGGTGGTGGATGCGGATGGCATTTCGCGCAGCATCATGACGGTCAAATACTCGCGCGGTGCGACTCCCGAGCAGATGAAGCGTTTTCAGGAAAACTTCAAGCGCAGCCTGATGCAGTTCTATGGCAATGCCTTGCTGGAATACAACAACCAGGATATTCGTGTCCTGCCGGCTTCCGGCAAGCAGTCCGACCCCGAGCGCACCAGTGTGAACATGGAAGTGCGCGACAGTAAGGGCACGGTCTACCCGGTGAGCTACACCATGACGAAGGTCAAGGGCGAATGGATGTTGCGTAACGTGACCATCAACGGCATCAACATCGGCAAGCTGTTCCGTGATCAGTTCGCGGATGCCATGCAGAAAAATGACAACGATCTCGACAAGACCATCAACGGTTGGGCGCAAGTGGTGGCTAACGCCAAAAGCACCGATGCCGGCCAGCAGGCTGCCGGTCATGAGTGATGCCACTATTCGCCAGGCGGCGGACGGTGTGCTGCACTTGGCGGGAGTGCTCGATTTTCGTTCCGGGCCGTTGTTGCGGGCAGAGGGCGAACGCTTGATTCGTGCCGCCGAGCCTACTGCGTTGGTGCTGGACTGCGCGGCGGTGGTGCACTCGAGTAGTGTTGGTCTGTCACTGTTGCTGGCCTTCATGCGGGTTGCCCAGTCGGCCGGCAAAACCTTGACCGTGCGCGCACTGCCGATCGAAATGCGCCAGATCGCGCAAGTGTCCGGGTTGACCGAGCTGTTACCGCTGGACGCTTGAGTCAGTGCATAAGGCCCTCCGTCAGTGTTCCGCAATCCGGGGTTCGCAGGCGGGGGGCTTTTTTGTATGATGGCCGACCCGCGCGCGTAGGGCGCCGATTGAGGTTAAGCATGCAGGCCGTAGAAGTAAAAAACCTCCTAGAGGCAAAGCTGTCGGATACTCAGGTCGAAGTGGAAGGCGAAGGCTGTAACTTCCAGCTGAATCTGATCAGTGACGAGTTGGCTGGTTTGAGTCCGGTTAAGCGTCAACAGCAGATCTATGCCCACCTGAACGCCTGGATTGCCGATGGCAGCATCCACGCGGTCACCATGAAATTCTTCAGCCGCGCCGCTTGGGCCGAGCGTTCCTAAGCCCACGGGCGACGAGACTCCTATGGATAAATTGATTATTACCGGTGGCGTTCGCCTGAATGGCGAAATCCGCATCTCCGGGGCGAAGAACTCCGCCCTGCCGATCCTGGCCGCGACCCTGCTGGCCGATGCGCCAGTCACCGTGTGCAACCTACCGCACCTGCACGACATCACCACCATGATCGAGCTGTTCGGGCGCATGGGTATCGAGCCGGTGATCGACGAGAAGCTCAGCGTTGAAATCGATCCGCGTACCATCAAGACCCTGATCGCGCCCTATGAGTTGGTGAAAACCATGCGCGCCTCGATCCTGGTGCTCGGCCCCATGGTCGCGCGCTTCGGTGAGGCCGAAGTCGCGCTGCCAGGCGGTTGCGCCATTGGCTCGCGTCCGGTTGACCTGCACATCCGCGGCCTCGAAGCCATGGGCGCGCAGATCGACGTGGAAGGCGGCTACATCAAGGCCAAGGCGCCAGAAGGCGGCCTGCGTGGCGCGCACTTCTTCTTCGATACGGTCAGCGTGACCGGCACCGAAAACATCATGATGGCCGCCACCCTGGCCAACGGCCGCAGCGTGCTGGAAAACGCCGCCCGCGAGCCGGAAGTGGTCGATCTGGCCAACTGCCTGATCGCCATGGGCGCGCAGATTCAGGGCGCCGGGACTGACACCATCATCATCGATGGGGTTAAGCGTTTGGGCGGCGCGCGTTACAACGTGATGCCTGACCGTATCGAAACCGGCACCTATCTGGTGGCTGCGGCCGCGACCGGCGGTCGGGTCAAACTGAAAGACACCGATCCGAGCATTCTTGAAGCCGTGCTGTCGAAGCTGCAGGAGGCGGGCGCCGAAATCACCACCGGCCCTGACTGGATCGAGTTGGACATGAAAGGCAAGCGGCCGAAGGCGGTGAACCTGCGTACCGCGCCCTATCCGGCGTTCCCCACCGATATGCAGGCGCAGTTCATCGCGCTGAATGCGATAGCCGAAGGAACCGGCACGGTGATCGAAACCGTATTCGAAAACCGCTTTATGCACGTCTATGAAATGACTCGCATGGGTGCGTTGATCCAGGTCGAAGGCAACACGGCCATAGTCACGGGTACGCAGTCCTTGAAGGGCGCTCCGGTGATGGCGACTGACCTGCGGGCCTCCGCCAGCCTGGTTATTTCCGCCTTGGTGGCCGAGGGTGACACGTTGATCGACCGCATCTACCACATCGACCGTGGTTACGAATGCATCGAAGAAAAGCTGCAGTTACTCGGTGCGAAGATTCGTCGCGTACCGGGCTAGGTCGGCGCCGCAACAAAGCCCAAGCCCAACCTGCGCTCATCGATGGACGCGACAGTGTTGGGCTTCGCTACGTTCAGCACCAACCTACGCTTAGCTCCGGCTGTTGTAGTTGTGCATAGCCCTTGATCGGGCGAGTCTCTAAGGACACCGTGTTTCATGCTGACCATCGCCCTATCCAAAGGCCGGATTCTCGACGACACCCTGCCGCTTCTCGCCAAGGCGGGCATAGTGCCGACCGAGAATCCGGACAAAAGCCGTAAGCTGATCATTCCGACCACGCAGGAGGATGTGCGCCTGCTGATCGTGCGTGCCACCGACGTGCCGACTTATGTCGAGCATGGCGCCGCCGATCTCGGTGTGGCCGGCAAGGATGTGCTGATGGAATACGGCGGCCAAGGCCTGTACGAACCGCTGGATCTGCAGATTGCCAAGTGCAAGCTGATGACCGCCGGTGCGGTAGGCGTGCCGGAGCCGAAAGGGCGCCTGCGCGTAGCGACCAAGTTCGTCAACGTCGCCAAGCGCTACTACGCCGAGCAGGGTCGTCAGGTCGAGGTGATCAAGCTGTACGGCTCGATGGAGTTGGCGCCGCTGGTGGGATTGGCGGACAAGATCATCGACGTGGTCGACACCGGCAATACCTTGCGAGCCAACGGCCTGGAAGCTCAGGAACTGATCGCTCACGTCAGTTCGCGGCTGATCGTCAACAAGGCCTCGATGAAGATGCAGCACGCCCGTATCCAGGCGCTGATCGATACCCTGCGTGAGGCTGTCGAGTCCAAATGACCGTCATGATTGGCAGCGCAGCAGCGGCCTGGTTCGGCCACCGACGCTAATACCTGGTGCGGCTTCACGCCGCACCTGCCTACCCGTGCCATAGCCAATTTCTCGGGCGTCGCCACGGCAGGCTTTGGTAGCCTTAGCGACGCCCGAGCAATCGCCAATCTATTGAGGCCCGCTATGACCGCTTCCACTGCTATCCGCCGACTCAACGCTGCTGACCCGGACTTTGCTCGTCATCTGGATCATCTGCTGAGCTGGGAAAGCGTGTCCGACGAGTCGGTCAATCTGCGCGTGCTGGAGATCATCGCCGCGGTACGTGAACGCGGCGATGCGGCGCTGGTGGAGTACACCCAGCGTTTCGATGGCCTCAGCGTCGCTTGCATGGCGGATCTGATCCTGCCACGCGAGCGTTTGGAGCTGGCGCTGACGCGCATCACCGCGGCGCAGCGCCAGGCGCTGGAAGTCGCCGCCGAGCGCGTGCGCAGTTACCACGAGAAGCAGAAGCAGGACTCCTGGAGCTATACCGAAGCCGATGGCACGGTGCTAGGGCAGAAGGTCACGCCGTTGGATCGCGCGGGGCTGTATGTGCCGGGTGGCAAGGCCTCTTATCCGTCCTCGGTGTTGATGAACGCCATCCCGGCCAAGGTTGCCGGCGTGCCGGAAGTGGTGATGGTGGTGCCGACCCCGCGTGGCGAGATCAATGAAATCGTCCTGGCGGCCGCCTGCATCGCAGGGGTCGATCGGGTGTTCACCATCGGCGGGGCGCAAGCGGTGGCGGCGCTGGCCTATGGCACCGAGAGCGTGCCGCCGGTGGACAAGATCGTCGGCCCGGGCAACATTTATGTGGCGACCGCCAAGCGTCATGTGTTCGGCAAGGTCGGCATCGACATGATCGCCGGGCCCTCGGAAATCCTGGTGGTCTGTGATGGCCAGACCGATCCGGACTGGATCGCCATGGATCTGTTTTCCCAGGCCGAGCACGACGAAGACGCCCAGGCGATTCTGCTCAGCCCGGATGCCGCGTTCCTCGACAAGGTCGCCGCCAGCATAGCCCGGCTGCTACCGAGCATGGAGCGCGCCGAGATCATCCGCGCCTCGATCGAAGGTCGCGGCGCACTGATCCAGGTGCGCGACATGCAGCAAGCCATCGAGGTGGCCAATCGCATCGCACCCGAGCACCTGGAGTTGTCGGTCGCCGATCCAGAGGCTTGGTTGCCGCAGATTCGCCACGCCGGTGCGATCTTCATGGGGCGCTACACCGCCGAGGCTTTGGGCGACTACTGCGCCGGGCCGAACCACGTGCTGCCCACCTCCGGCACCGCGCGTTTCTCTTCGCCGCTGGGGGTGTACGACTTCCAGAAGCGTTCGTCGATCATCCACTGCTCGGCCGAGGGCGCCTCGGAACTGGGCAAAACCGCTTCCGTGCTGGCCCGTGGCGAATCGCTGACCGCCCACGCCCGCAGTGCCGAATACCGTATTGCTGCTAATCAAGCGAAGGGTGAGTGAACCATGAGCAAATTCTGGAGCCCCTTCGTTAAAGACCTGGTGCCTTATGTGCCGGGCGAACAACCGAAGCTGGCCAAACTGGTCAAGCTGAACACCAACGAAAATCCCTACGGTCCTTCGCCCAAAGCCCTGGCGGCGATGCAGGCGGAGTTGAATGACAACCTGCGGCTTTACCCTGACCCGAACGGTGAGCGCCTGAAGCAGGCCATCGCCGACTACTACGGCGTGCAGCCGGCGCAGGTGTTTCTCGGCAACGGCTCGGACGAAGTGCTGGCGCATGCCTTCCACGGTCTGTTCCAGCACGGCAAACCGCTGCTGTTCCCGGATATCAGCTACAGCTTTTATCCGGTGTACTGCGGCCTGTATGGCATTCCGTTCGAGGCGGTGCCGCTGGATGAGCAGTTCCAGATTCGCATAGCGGATTACGCCAGGCCCAATGGCGGGATCATCTTCCCCAACCCGAATGCGCCGACCGGCTGCTTGTTGGCGTTGGAGGCCATCGAACAACTGCTGAAGAGCCATCCGGATTCGGTGCTGGTGGTGGATGAGGCTTATGTCGATTTTGGCGGCGCGACCGCGATCAGGCTGGTCGATCGTTACCCGAACCTGCTGGTCACCCAGACCCTGTCCAAGTCCCGCTCGTTGGCCGGGCTGCGGGTCGGTCTGGCGGTCGGTCACCCGGACTTGATCGAGGCGCTGGAACGGATCAAAAACAGCTTCAACTCTTACCCGCTGGATCGCATGGCGATTGCCGGGGCGGCCGCGGCCTTCGAGGACAAAGCCTACTTTCGGCAGAGCTGCCAGGCGGTGATCGACAGTCGTGAGCAGCTGGTCGCTGCGTTGAACGACTTGGGGTTTGAGGTGCTGCCGTCGGCTGCGAACTTCGTCTTCGCCCGCCATCCGCAAAAGGATGCGGCAGCGCTGGCCGCCAGCCTGCGCGAGCAGGGCGTGATCGTGCGGCACTTCAAACAGGCGCGGATCGCCCAGTTCCTGCGCATCAGCATCGGCACGCCGGCGCAGAACCAGGCGCTGGTCGAGGCGCTGAAGGTTTGCCTGGGCTAGGTCATGTCCGTAGTAAAAAACGGCGCCTTGGGGCGCCGTGTTTTCTGTTACTTGCTCGCGCCGTTAGTGGCCTGCGGTGGGCGCAGACCGATTTCGGCCATTAGCTCGAGGGGCTTGCCATTACGCATCACTTCGATACTGGTTTTTTCACCCGGCTTGGCGCGTGCGACTTGGTTCATCGAGCGACGGCCATCGCTGGCCGGTTCGCCGTCGATGCTGAGGATCAGGTCGCCCGGTTGCAGCCCGGCTTTCTGCGCCGGGCCATCGCGATACACACCGGCAACTATAATCCCGGGACGGCCTTCCAGGCCAAAGGACTCGGCCAGTTCGGGGGTCAACGGCTGGACCTCGATGCCCAGCCAGCCGCGGATCACCTGGCCATGCTCGATGATGGCTTGCATCACTTCCAGCGCCAGCTTGGTCGGGATCGCGAAGCCGATGCCTTGTGAGCCGTTGGACTTGGACAGGATTGCGGTATTGATACCGATCAGATTGCCTTGGGCATCCACCAGTGCGCCGCCGGAGTTGCCGGGGTTGATCGCGGCGTCGGTCTGGATGAAGTCTTCATAGGTATTCAGGCCGAGCTGATTACGCCCGGTGGCGCTGATGATGCCCATGGTGACGGTCTGGCCAACGCCGAAAGGGTTGCCGATGGCCAGCGCCACATCGCCGATGCTGATGGCGTCCGAGCGCCCGAGGGTGATGGCGGGGAGCTCCTTCAAGTCTATTTTCAGCACCGCCAGGTCGGTTTCCGGGTCGCTGCCGATCACTCGGGCCAGGGTTTCGCGGCCATCTTTCAGCGCCACGACAATCTGGTCGGCGCCGGCGGTGACGTGGTTGTTGGTCAGCAGATAGCCTTCCGGGCTCATGATCACCGCCGAGCCCAGGCTGGACTCCATACGCCGCTGCTTGGGCAGGTTGTCACCGAAGAAGCGCCGGAACTGCGGGTCTTCAAACAGCGAGTTAGCCGGTTTGCTGACAATCTTGGTGGTATAGAGGTTGGCCACTGCGGGTGCCGCGCTGCTCACCGCGTCGGCATAAGAAACCGGGCCCTGCTGGGCGAGGCCGTAGCGTGGCGCCTGCTGCATGTGTACATCCTGGCGCGGCAAGCCGACCCACTGTGGGTAGTACTGAATAATCAGCAGTGCTAGGAGCACGCCGGCTAGCAGGGGCCAGCCGAGGAAACGCAGGGCCTTGAACATCGAAAAATCCCGAGGGTTGCGAGGGCGCAGAGAGGCCCTTAAGGTGGCGCCATTATAGAGGCCGTTGGTCAATTAAAGGAGCGGCCTGCAACAGCTCTAGTGAGGAATTCTTATGGCCATTGCCCTGAGCACTTTGGTGGAAGAAACCGAGCGTTACCTGAATGCGGCGCGCATCAGTGATTACTGTCCGAATGGCCTGCAGGTCGAAGGCCGGCCGCAGGTGCGGCGCATCGTCAGCGGGGTGACGGCCAGCCAGGCGCTGCTGGATGCGGCGGTCGAGGCCGAGGCCGACGTGCTGTTGGTGCATCACGGTTATTTCTGGAAGGGCGAGAATCCTTGTGTGACCGGCATGAAGCAGCGCCGGCTGAAAACCTTGCTGAGCCATGACATCAGTCTGCTGGCCTACCACCTGCCGTTGGATGTGCATCCGGAGGTGGGCAACAACGTACAGTTGGCGCGGCAGTTGGAGATCGTCGTCGAGGGGCCGCTAGAGCCGGAAAATCCGCGCACCGTGGGGTTGATCGGCTCTCTGGCGGAACCCATGACGGCGCGCGATTTTGCCCGCCGCGTCCAAGAAGTGTTGGGGCGCGAGCCATTGCTGGTGGAGGGGTCGCAGATGATCCGGCGGATCGGGTGGTGCACTGGTGGTGGCCAGGGCTATATCGATCAGGCCATCGCGGCAGGCGTGGATCTCTACCTGAGCGGTGAGGCGTCGGAGCAAACGGTGCATAGCGCGCGGGAAAATGGCATCAGTTTCATCGCCGCCGGCCACCACGCGACCGAGCGTTACGGCGTGCAGGCGTTGGGCGATTATCTGGCGCGGCGCTTTGCCATCGAGCACCTGTTTATCGACTGCCCGAACCCCGTTTAGGCGGCATATAACTAGATCGTTTAGGTCTAAATGGCCGCCTGATTAGAATAGGGCGCTGTGCTAAAGTGCGCCCTTCGTCCACGGCCCGTAGGCCGTCCAATAAGCTCTCCCCAGAGAGAAAGCCGTGAGTAGCCATGCTCGATAAACTGACGCATCTGAAACAGTTGGAGGCGGAAAGCATCCACATCATCCGCGAGGTAGCCGCCGAGTTCGATAACCCGGTGATGCTGTACTCCATCGGTAAAGATTCCGCCGTAATGCTGCATCTGGCCCGCAAGGCGTTCTTCCCCGGCAAGCTGCCGTTTCCGGTCATGCACGTGGATACCCAGTGGAAGTTCCAGGAGATGTACTCGTTCCGCGACAAGATGGTCGCAGAGCTGGGCCTGGACCTGCTGGTACACGTCAACCCGGAAGGCGTGGCCCAGGGTATCAACCCCTTCACCCACGGCAGTGCCAAGCATACCGACATCATGAAGACCGAGGGCCTCAAGCAGGCTCTGGACAAGTACGGCTTCGATGCCGCCTTCGGTGGTGCCCGCCGCGACGAGGAGAAGTCGCGTGCCAAGGAGCGCGTGTATTCCTTCCGTGACAGCAAACATCGTTGGGACCCGAAGAACCAGCGCCCCGAGCTGTGGAACGTCTACAACGGCAAGGTCAACAAGGGCGAGTCGATTCGGGTGTTCCCGCTGTCCAACTGGACCGAGCTGGACATCTGGCAATACATCTACCTCGAAGGCATCCCCATCGTGCCGCTGTACTTCGCCGCCGAACGCGACGTGATCGAGAAGAACGGCACGCTGATCCTGATCGACGATGAGCGCATCCTCGAGCACCTGAGTGACGAGGACAAAGCCCGCATCGTGAAGAAAAAAGTGCGCTTCCGCACCCTCGGTTGCTACCCGCTGACCGGCGCGGTGGAGTCCGAAGCCACTACCCTGACTGACATCATCCAGGAAATGCTCCTGACTCGAACGTCCGAGCGCCAAGGTCGCGTGATCGATCACGACCAAGCGGGTTCGATGGAAGACAAGAAACGTCAGGGGTACTTTTAAGATGTCGCACCAGTCCGATTTGATCAGCGAGGACATCCTCGCCTACCTGGCCCAGCACGAACGCAAGGAACTGCTGCGCTTCCTCACCTGCGGCAACGTCGACGACGGCAAGAGCACCCTGATCGGGCGCCTGCTGCACGACTCCAAGATGATCTACGAAGACCATCTGGAGGCGATCACCCGCGACTCGAAGAAAGTCGGCACCACAGGTGACGATATCGACCTGGCGCTGCTGGTCGACGGCCTGCAGGCCGAGCGCGAGCAGGGCATCACCATCGATGTGGCTTACCGCTATTTCTCCACCGCCAAGCGCAAGTTCATCATCGCCGACACCCCCGGCCATGAGCAGTACACGCGCAACATGGCGACCGGCGCCTCGACCTGCGACCTGGCGATTATCCTCGTCGACGCGCGCTACGGCGTGCAGACCCAGACTCGCCGTCACAGCTATATCGCCTCCTTGCTGGGGATCAAGCACATAGTCGTGGCGATCAACAAAATGGACCTGAAGGATTTCGATCAGGGCGTTTTCGAGACGATCAAGGCCGACTACCTGCAGTTCGCCGACCGCATCAAGCTCAACCCGACCTCGATCCACTTCGTGCCGATGTCGGCGCTGAAGGGCGACAACGTGGTGAACAAGAGCGAGCGCTCGCCCTGGTACAGCGGCCAATCGCTGATGGAGATTCTCGAAACCGTGGAGGTCGCCGGTGATCGCAACTTCACCGACATGCGTTTCCCGGTGCAGTACGTCAACCGTCCGAACCTGAACTTCCGCGGCTTCGCCGGTACCCTGGCCAGCGGCATCGTGCACAAGGGCGATGAGGTCGTGGTGCTGCCGTCCGGCAAGAGCAGTCGGGTCAAGTCCATCGTCACTTTCGACGGCGAGTTGGAGCAGGCCGGTCCCGGCCAGGCCGTGACCCTGACCATGGAAGACGAGATCGACATCTCCCGTGGCGACCTGTTGGTGCATGCCGATAACCAGCCGCGGGTCACCGACAGCTTCGAGGCCATGCTGGTGTGGATGGCGGAAGAACCGCTGTTGCCGGGCAAGAAGTACGACATCAAACGTGCCACCAGCTATGTGCCGGGCTCGATTGCCAGCATCGTCCACAAGGTCGATGTGAACACCCTGGAAGAGGGGGCGGCGAGCAGCCTGCAGCTGAACGAGATCGCCAAGGTCAAGCTCAGCCTGGATGCGCCGATCGCCCTCGATGGCTACGAGCGCAACCGCACCACGGGCGCGTTCATCATCGTCGACCGCCTGACTAACGGCACCGTCGGCGCTGGCATGATCATCGCCGAGCCGCTGAATACCCAAGGCGGCAGCCATCACGGCAAGCTGGCCCATGTGGCCACCGAAGAGCGTGCCGCACGTTTCGGCCAGCAGCCGGCTACCGTACTGTTCAGTGGCCTGTCCGGTGCCGGCAAGAGCACCCTGGCCTATGCCGTGGAGCGCAAGCTGTTCGATATGGGGCGCGCGGTCTATGTGCTGGATGGCCAGAACCTGCGCCACGACCTGAACAAGGGCTTGCCGCAGGATCGTGCCGGGCGTACCGAGAACTGGCGGCGTGCCGCCCATGTGGCGCGGCAGTTCAATGAGGCCGGTCTGTTGACCCTGGCGGCGTTCGTGGCGCCGGATGCGGAAGGTCGCGAACAGGCCAAGGCGCTGATCGGGGCCGAGCGCTTGCTCACCGTTTATGTGCAGGCCTCGCCGCAGGCGTGCCGTGAGCGTGACCCGCAAGGCCTGTATGCCGCCGCTGGCGAGAATATTCCCGGCGAGTCCTTCCCCTACGATGTGCCGCTGAATGCCGACCTGGTGGTCGATACGCAGAGCGTTTCGCTGGATGAGGGCGTCAAACTGGTGCTCGAGCTGTTGCGCAGCCGCGGCGCGATCTAATCGCCTGCACACTAAAAAGCCCCGTTTCGGCGGGGCTTTTTATTGCGTGTCAGTTCAGCTGGGCCATCGTTTTGGCGATGGCCGTTGCGACTTACTTCTTCAAGCCAAAGGTCGCGTCCAGCGTACCCGGAGCGTCGGCCGCCTTGGGCGCATAGTCCTTCGGGGCTTCGGAGCTTTTCGGTGGCGTCAGGCGCTCGCGTGGGCCCGGCTGTTCGTCGTTGTGCAGGGCCGCGAGCAGGCGCTGGCGCGTCAACTCGTCGAGGGCCAGGCGGTTGGCGCCCTCGGACAGGTGTTCCTGCACTTCCTGATAACTCTGGGTGAGTTTCTTCACCAGGTTGGCGGTGGTATTGAAGTGGGTCACGACCTCGCTCTGATAGCTTTCGAAGCGTTCCTGGATCTCATCCAGTTGCCGCTGTGTGCGGCTGGGCGCGGCGCTGGGAACCAGGCGGGCCACCAGGAAACCGATGGTGATGCCAGCGAGCAGGGCGAGTGCCGGTAGTAACCAGGCCAAGAGCGTCTGTTCCACGAGTCCTTCCTCTATAAACGGCTTTGCTTTACGTTAACGGCTCTAACCTGCGCTGTATAGCGCGACGCAAGCCCTGTAGGTAAGTTATTAGAACTTGCTTAAGCTCGTCGCGAGCGCAGGTCAGGCAAGGCGAAAGCAGGCGAGGACGCGGAGTTTACGAGCTGTAAATGAGCAGTCCGAGCCGGTTTTCAACGCCGCATCACCAAGCGCAGCAGAGATTAAGCAGGTTCTTAACCAAGACGTGTCGACCCTGTGCAGGGTCACGGAGTTCCCCGTTGTCCACTCGTGAAGTTTCTCTATTGCTCGCTGGCCCCAGTGGCCCACTGGAAGCGCTTTATCTTGACCTGCCCGAAGCCCGAGGCCTGGCGCTGATTTGCCATCCCAACCCGGTGCAGGGCGGTACCATGCTCAACAAGGTGGTCTCCACCTTGCAGCGCACCGCGCGCGATGCGGGTTTCGCCACCTTGCGGTTCAACTACCGGGGTGTCGGGGCGAGTGCCGGCGCGCACGATATGGCGAGCGGCGAAGTCGATGATGCCGAGGCCGCGGCGAACTGGCTGCTGGCCCAGCATCCGGAACTGCCGTTGAGTCTGTTCGGTTTTTCCTTTGGCGGCTTCGTCGCGGCATCCCTGGCTGCGCGTCTGGAGGCTAAGGATATTGAGCTGGATAAACTGTTTATGGTCGCCCCTGCGGTAACGCGACTCGGCGCCGATGCGGCCTTTGCCCAGCGCTGCAGCTTGACGGTGATTCAGCCGGAAAACGACGAAGTGATCAGCCCGGTAGCGGTATTCGCCTGGTCCGAATCCCTGGAGCGTGCCCATGAGTTGCTGAAAGTGGCAGAATGCGGGCACTTTTTTCACGGCAGGCTGACCGAACTGAAGGATCTGGTCTTGCCGCGCCTTGCGAACTGACTGCAGCCTGATAAGCGCCTAACCCTATAAGCGATAGCCATGACCACTCGTATCCTTACCGGTATCACCACCAGCGGTACGCCGCACCTCGGCAATTATGCGGGGGCGATTCGCCCGGCGATCATTGCCAGTCGTCAGGTCGACGCGGATTCGTTCTACTTTCTCGCCGATTACCACGCGCTGATCAAATGCGACGATCCGCTGCGCATTCAGCGTTCGCGTCTGGAGATCGCCGCCACCTGGCTGGCCTGTGGCCTGGATACCGAGCGGGTGACCTTCTACCGCCAGTCCGACATCCCGGAAATCCCCGAACTGACCTGGCTGCTGACCTGCGTGACGGCCAAGGGCCTGCTCAATCGTGCGCATGCCTACAAGGCCTCGGTGGATAAGAACGTCGAAACCGGCGAAGACCCGGATGCGGGTGTGAGCATGGGCCTCTACAGCTATCCGGTGTTGATGGCTGCGGACATTCTGATGTTCAACGCGCATAAGGTGCCGGTCGGTCGCGACCAGATCCAGCACGTGGAAATGGCCCGAGATATCGGCCAGCGCTTCAATCATCTGTTCGGCCAGGGCAAAGAGTTCTTCGTCATGCCGCAGGCCTTGATCGAGGAAAGCGTGGCGACCCTGCCGGGTCTCGACGGGCGCAAGATGTCGAAAAGCTACGACAACACCATCCCGCTGTTTGGCAGCGCCAAGCAGTTGAAGGAGGCCATCTCGCGCATCATCACCGACTCCCGTGCTCCGGGTGAGGCGAAAGATCCGGATAATTCGCACCTGTTCACCCTCTATCAGGCCTTCGCCACTGCGGCGCAACAGGCGGAGTTCCGTGCCGAACTGCTCGCCGGCCTGGCCTGGGGCGAAGCCAAACAGCGCCTGTTCCAGCTGCTCGACAACGAACTGGGCGAGGCGCGCGAGCGTTACCAGGCGCTGATCGAGAGGCCGGCCGACCTGGAAGACATCCTTCTCGCCGGTGCCGCGAAGGCCCGCAAGACGGCCACGCCGTTCCTCGGTGAGTTGCGTGAGGCCGTTGGCCTGCGCTCCTTCCGCAGCAACGTGCAGGTCGGCGAGGGCAGCAAGAAGAAAGCCGCCAAAGGTGCACGTTTCGTCAGCTTCCGCGATGACGATGGCAGCTTCCGCTTCCGCCTGTTGGCCGCCGATGGCGAACAGTTGCTGCTGTCCAAGCGCTTTGCCGATGGCAAGTCGGCCGGTCAGGCCAGCAAGCGTTTGCAGGACGGCAGTGGGCTGGATCTGCGCGTGCAGGGCGAAGGGTTCGCCCTCTGGCTGGACGCTGAAAGCATTGGCGAAAGCCCGGCGTTTGCCGATTCCACTGCTTGCGAGGCCGCTATGCAGCGTCTGCGCGAGGCTCTGGCACCGCAGTCGGAGTGATTTATCGGTCGGCCGGCACTGCTGGCCGATTGCCAAGCAACGGGGTCGCCGCTAAAGTGGCGACCCCGTTTTTGTTGCCTAGCTGCCGATTATGACTCCCCTTGCGCGATACCAGGCGGACCTGAAACGTCCCGATTTCTTCCATGATGCGGCGCAGGAAACGGCCGTGCGCCATCTGCAGCGGCTCTACGATGATCTGATCGCCAGCGAGAAGAGCAAGCCCGGATTATTCGGCAAGCTGCTCGGCACGAAATCGCCGGGGCCGGTAAAGGGCCTGTATTTCTGGGGCGGTGTCGGTCGCGGCAAGACCTATCTGGTCGATACCTTCTTCGATGCGTTGCCGTTCAAGCAGAAGACCCGCACGCACTTCCACCGCTTTATGAAGCGGGTGCATGAAGAGCTGACCACCCTGAGCGGTGAGAAAAACCCGTTGCCGCTGATCGCCAAGCGCTTTGCTGCGGAAACGCGGGTGATTTGCTTCGACGAATTTTTCGTCTCGGATATCACCGACGCGATGATCCTGGCGACCTTGCTCGACGAACTATTCAAGAATGGTGTCAGCTTGGTGGCGACCTCGAACATCGTGCCGGACGGCCTGTACAAGGATGGTCTGCAGCGCGCGCGCTTCCTGCCGGCGATTGCCCTGCTGAAAGAGCACACCAGCATCGTCAATGTCGACAGCGGCGTCGACTATCGTCTGCGCGCCCTCGAGCAGGCCGAGCTGTACTATTGGCCGCTCAACGAGGGCGCCGAAGTCAGTCTGAACAAGAGCTTTGTCAGCCTGGTGCCGGACTGCGAGCAGGCTCAGCTGAATGAAGTGCTGATGATCGAAAACCGGGAAATCCGCTCGCGCAAAGTGTGCGAGGACGTCGCCTGGTTCGATTTTCGCGAGTTGTGCGATGGCCCGCGCAGCCAGAACGACTACATCGAGCTGGCGAAGATTTTCCACGCGGTGCTGATCTCCAACGTCGAGCAGATGGGCGTGAACGAGGATGACCTGGCGCGGCGCTTCATCAACCTGGTCGACGAGTTTTACGATCGCAACGTCAAGCTGATCCTCTCGGCCGAAGTCGAGTTGAAGGACCTGTACAAAGGCGGCCGGCTGAACTTCGAGTTCCAGCGGACCCTGAGTCGCCTATTGGAAATGCAGTCCCACGAGTTCCTCTCGCGGGCGCACAAGCCCTAGGGTGCGTGCCGATGAAAAAGGCTGCCGATGGGCAGCCTTTTTTGTTTCGGTCGCATTTAGTTTTGCGCAAGCTTTTGCTCGTATTGCTTCAGCAGCTGCTTGGCGTGCGCCACTTCCAGCGCCTCCATGGCATTGATCGGCTTGATCGTCACTGCGCGCTTGAGATGCTCGACGATCTTCTGCTCCTCATCCTCGCCATACAGGTAACCCAGCGCGTTGGCGTATTCGTAGTGACCGATCGGCAGGTTGTCGGAGGCTTTGAAGGAGCGGGCGAAGTAGGTTTCCATTTTGTCCGCGCTGACTCCGTAGGTCATGTTCCCCACGAGTTTGCCGACCTTGCGGATCACCCCGGCTTCATAGCCGCCATACAGGGCGAGGGCGAAGGGTTGTTGCGGCTGCTTGGCCAGCAGGGCATCCAGCTCCTTGGGGATCTGGCTGGTGTAGCCGCGTTTCAGCACCACCGCAACCGACAACTCTTCGCCCAGGCGCGCCTTGGCATAGACGCGGCCGAACAGGGCAACAGTGTCGGCCTGTACCAGGCTGCCGGCCTGGTCGGTGTAGTCGATCACTTCTTCCAGCAGGCGGTGTTTTTCCTCCTGGTTCGCTACCAGGAACATGGCGTACACCACCTGGGCGAACATCGCCGGGATTTGCCCGCCGCCGCCGAGCGCCAGGCCCTGTTTTTTCGCTTCGGCAAAATCGCCGCGAAACATCAGGCGCCAAACCTCTTGCAGCTTGCTGGCATAAAGCTCGGCCTCTTCCGGTTTGCCGGTGAAGCCGGTGTTGCCCGTTACGGTCAGCTCCAGTGCTTGCGGATAGGTGGCGGCCATGCTCGCCACCCAGGCGGCGTCCGGGAACGGATAGTCGGCCCCAAAACCACGGATCAGCTGTGGCCAGGCTTGGCGCAGTTTGTCGCCCGAGTAGTCGAAGGCGCTTTGCTCGTAGGGGAAGGGTTGCCAGTTGTCGTCCGCCACGGCGCTGAGGCTGCAGACGGCGAGGAGGGCAAGTAGATAGCGGCGCATGGCGATGACCTGTTCTTGTTAGAGGTTCCCGCAAGGGGTGCGCCGATCATAGGTCGCAGCGGCTGGCGACCCACCCCATCCTAGGAATGGCTGTCCTTGTGCTGGAACTGCCGGCGGTATTGGTTGGGCGATAGTTCCGTGTGCTGGCGGAACAGCCGGGCGAAGAAGCTGGCGTCGTCGTAGCCGACCTCGTAACTGATGGTCTTGATGCTCTTGCGGGTGGCGCTGAGCAGGCCTTTGGCTGTTTCGATCCGTAGCCGTTGCAGGTAATGCAGCGGCTTGTCGCCGGTGGCGGCCTGGAAGCGCCGCATAAAGTTGCGAATGCTCATGCCGTGCTCGCGCGCGACATCCTCGAAGCGAAACTTGGCGGCGAAGTGTTCTTCCAGCCACTGCTGGATCTGCAGGATGGTCACGTCCTGGTGCAGCTTCTGGCCGCCGAAGCCGATCCGCCCAGGCGTGTAGTTGCGTTGCACTTCATAGAGGATGTCGCGGGCTACGGCCTGGGCGACGCTGGCGCCGCAGAAGCGCTCGATCAAATAGATGTACAGGTCGCAGGCGGAGGTGGTGCCGCCGGCGCAGTAGAGGTTGTCGGCATCGGACAGGTGCTTTTCCTGATTCAGCAGCACCTTGGGGAAGCGCTCGGCGAATTCGCGGAAGAAGCGCCAGTAGGTGGTCGCTTCCTTGCCGTCGAGCAAGCCGGCCTGGGCGATCCAGAATACGCCCATGGCTTCGCCGCAGAGCACGCTGCCGGCGGCGTGTTGACTGCGTAGCCAGCTCAGGACTTGCGGATGGCGGCTGCAGAGCGCATCAAAGTCGCCCCAGTAGGCGGGGAGGATGATCACATCGGCCGGCTCCAGCGCGCCATCCACGGGCAGGATTACATCGCTGAAGCTGCGTACCGGCTGGCCGTCGGGGCTGACCAGTTGAATCTCGAACGCCGGTGTCAGGCCCTGCCCCTGTTGCCTGCCGTAGCGCAGGCTGGCCATGTGGAAGAAGTCTTTAGCCTGCATCAGGGTGGAGGCGAACACGCCTTCAGTGGCGAGAATGCTGACTCGTTTCAGGGGGGCGGACTGCGCGGTAAGCATGGGTTGTTGTTCTTATCAGGGGAAAGTGGTCAATGGCTGGCTGGATCGTCTTATTTTTTGTCGCATGTGTCCAGTGCGTCCGGGCGTTTGACTGTCCTACAGTCTGGACCTGCCAATCCTGGCGTTAGACGTCTCCTCGCAGGTGCAATCATGATCCCAAGAACCCTGTTCAGCTCTGACCATGAGCTCTTTCGCGACAGCGTGCGTAAGTTCCTTGAGCAGGAGGCGGTGCCTTTCCATCATCAGTGGGAAAAGGATGGGCATATCGACCGTCAGCTGTGGAATAAGGCCGGTGAGGCCGGAATGCTCTGCTCGCATATTCCCGAGGAGTACGGCGGCATAGGCGCGGATTTTCTCTATAGCGCGGTGGTGATCGAGGAAATCAGTCGTCTGGGGCTGAGCGGCATCGGTTTCTCCCTGCACTCGGACATCGTCGCGCCGTACATCCTGCATTACGGCTCCGAAGAGCTGAAGCATAAGTACCTGCCGAAGCTGGTTTCCGGCGAGATGGTCACGGCCATCGCCATGACCGAGCCGGGGGCGGGCTCCGACCTGCAAGGCGTGAAGACCACTGCCGTACTGGATGGTGATGAGTATGTGATCAATGGCTCGAAGACCTTTATCACCAATGGCTATCTGGCCGATCTGGTGATTGTGGTCGCCAAGACCGATCCCAAGGCCGGCGCCAAGGGCACCAGTCTGTTCCTGGTGGAGGCGGGGACTCCGGGCTTCGCCAAGGGCAAGCGCTTGGAGAAGGTCGGCATGAAGGCGCAGGACACCTCCGAGTTGTTCTTCCAGGATGTGCGGGTGCCAAAGGCGAATCTGTTGGGCCAGGCGGGCATGGGCTTCGCTTATCTGATGCAGGAGCTACCGCAGGAGCGTTTGACAGTGGCGCTCGGCGCCCTGGCCTCGGCCGAGGCCGCGTTGCAGTGGACGCTGGACTACACCCGTGAGCGTAAAGCCTTCGGCAAGGCCATCGGTGACTTCCAGAATACCCGTTTCAAGCTGGCGGAGATCGCCACCGAGGTGCAGATCGGGCGAGTTTTCGTCGATCGCTGCCTCGAGCAGCACCTGCAAGCTAAGCTCGACGTTCCGACCGCGGCGATGTGCAAATACTGGACTACCGATTTGCAGTGCAAGGTCTTGGATGAGTGTGTGCAGTTGCACGGTGGCTACGGCTACATGTGGGAATATCCGGTGGCGCGGGCCTGGGCGGATGCGCGGGTGCAGCGGATCTATGCCGGCACTAACGAGATCATGAAGGAAATCATCGCGCGCTCGTTGTAAGGCGCGCATAGCAAAAAGCCAGGCTTAGGCCTGGCTGTTTTTACTCACCCCAGGTCATGCTGCCCAGGCACAAAGCGCTCACTTCCAGGTCGGTACGACCGAGCTTACGAAGTTCCATAAATATCTCCATGCGCAAAAGTTGCATCGAATCAGGTTGAAATTTTTCGTGCAATCGGCATAATTCCGCAGCTATTTTCGGCGGGGGATGCCTAGCCTGCCGAACTGGCCGTACGGACGTGATGACCCGAGCCCCCGATAGCGTCCGTCTCTGGCTGTCTTTGACTTGTCAAAGCGCGCACTATTCAGTAAGATCCGCCGTCTCATTTCAGGGCGGCCCCTGAGGCTATTAAAGAATGAAAACTTTTACTGCTAAACCGGAAACTGTTAAGCGCGACTGGTTTGTCGTCGACGCTGCAGGTCAGACTCTGGGTCGTCTGGCCACAGAAATCGCTAGCCGTCTGCGTGGCAAGCATAAAGCCGAATACACCCCGCACGTTGATACTGGCGACTACATCGTCGTTATCAATGCCGAGCAGGTGCGTGTGACCGGTGCTAAGACCACCGACAAAATGTACTACTCTCACTCCGGTTTCCCGGGTGGCATCAAGTCGATCAACTTCGAAAAGCTGATCGCCAAGGCGCCTGAGCGTGTGCTCGAGACCGCGGTCAAGGGCATGCTGCCGAAGAACCCGCTGGGTCGCGACATGTACCGTAAGTTGAAAGTGTACAAGGGTGCCGTGCACCCACACACTGCTCAGCAGCCCCAAGAACTGAAGTTTTAACGGAATAGTTCATTATGTCGGCGACTCAAAATTACGGCACTGGCCGTCGCAAGACTGCAACCGCTCGCGTTTTCCTGCGTGCAGGTACTGGCAAGATCTCGATCAACAACCGCACCCTGGAAAACTTCTTCGGTCGCGAAACTGCCCGCATGGTAGTTCGCCAGCCGCTGGAGCTGACTGAGACTGTCGAGAAGTTCGACATCTACGTCACCGTTCTCGGTGGTGGTGTTAGCGGTCAAGCTGGTGCAATCCGCCACGGCATCACTCGTGCCCTGATGGACTACGACGAAGCTCTGCGTCCTGCTCTGCGTAAGGCTGGCTTCGTGACTCGCGATGCCCGTGAAGTTGAGCGTAAGAAAGTCGGTCTGCGTAAAGCGCGTAAGCGTCCGCAGTACTCGAAGCGTTAATTCGCTCCTGCGTTCAAAAGCGCCCAGTTTCCTTTCGGAGCTGGGCGTTTTTTATGGGCGCTGGTTAGCGTTGCGACAACTTGCCGCACCGGTAAATGCCGCGCCCGACAAGGCTTTCAGCCATTTTGTATCCAGTAATTGCCTTGTCAGAAATGGGGCTTTTCTTTACCATTTGGCAAATTTTTTGCGCGGCTTGATTTTTACTTAGTAGATGCCTGAATAACAGGCCACAAAGCTGATGGGAGACGACTGAATGAGCAATGACGGCGTGAATGCAGGCCGACGTCGCTTCCTGGTAGCGGCCACTTCCGTGGTGGGTGCTGCTGGAGCGGTGGGTGCTGCGGTCCCGTTCGTGGGGTCATGGTTCCCGAGTGCCAAGGCCAAGGCCGCAGGGGCGGCGGTGAAGGTGAATGTCGGCAAGATTGAGCCTGGCCAGCAGATGATTGCTGAGTGGCGTGGTCAGCCGGTGTTTATCGTGCGCCGTACCGAGGAAATCCTCGGTAACCTGGTCAAGATCGAGGGGACCCTGGCCGATCCGGAATCCAAAGCATCGACTCAGCCCACCTACGTGGACCCTGAAGTGCGCTCGATCAAGCCGGAAATTCTGGTGCTGGTCGGTATCTGCACGCACTTGGGTTGCTCCCCATCCTTCCGCCCGGAAGTGGCGCCAGTCGATCTCGGTGCCGAATGGGTGGGTGGTTATTTCTGCCCGTGCCACGGTTCTCGTTACGACCTCGCCGGTCGCGTCTACAAGTCGCAGCCCGCCCCCTTGAATCTGCCAGTGCCGCCGCACTCATATGAGTCGGACGATGTCATTGTCATCGGTGTGGACCAGGAGAAAGCCTGATGAGCAAATTCATGGAGTGGGTTGATGCGCGCTTTCCCGCCACCAAGATGTGGGAAGACCATCTCAGCAAGTACTACGCACCGAAGAACTTCAACTTTTTCTACTTCTTTGGTTCCCTGGCACTGTTGGTGCTGGTCAACCAAATCGTCACTGGCATCTGGCTGACGATGAGTTACACCCCTTCGGCGGAAGAGGCCTTCGCCTCCGTCGAATACATCATGCGTGATGTGGAATATGGCTGGATCTTGCGTCTGCTGCACTCGACCGGTGCTTCGGCATTCTTCATCGTGGTGTATCTGCACATGTTCCGCGGCCTGCTCTATGGCTCCTACCAGAAGCCGCGTGAGTTGGTCTGGGTGTTCGGCATGCTGATCTACCTGGCATTGATGGCAGAGGCCTTCATGGGCTACCTGCTGCCTTGGGGGCAGATGTCCTACTGGGGTGCCCAGGTGATCATCTCGCTGTTCGGTGCGATTCCGGTGAT
Source organism: Pseudomonas sp. 2FG (assembly GCF_005502935.1). Lineage (GTDB taxonomy): Bacteria > Pseudomonadota > Gammaproteobacteria > Pseudomonadales > Pseudomonadaceae > Aquipseudomonas. Next base: position 124,800 of record NZ_SCMP01000004.1, on the reverse strand, counting down.
CGGTGACGATCTGACCCAGTGGATCCGTGGTGACTACCTGATTTCGGGGATCACGCTGAACCGTTTCTTTGCGCTGCATGTGATCGCGTTGCCGATCGTGGTGCTTGGCCTGGTGGTATTGCACATCCTGGCGTTGCACGAAGTGGGTTCGAACAACCCCGATGGTGTGGATATCAAGAAGCACAAGGATGCCAACGGTGTGCCGCTGGACGGTATCGCGTTCCACCCGTACTACACCGTGAAAGATATCGTCGGCGTGGTGGTGTTCCTGTTTATCTTCTGCGCGATCGTGTTCTTCTTCCCGGAAATGGGTGGTTATTTCCTCGAGAAGCCCAACTTCGAAGTGGCTAACGCTTTCAAGACCCCCGAGCACATTGCGCCAGTTTGGTACTTCACGCCGTTCTACGCGATTCTGCGGGCGATTCCGGACAAGCTGATGGGTGTAATCGCTATGGGCGCCGCTATCGCAGTGCTGTTCGTGCTGCCGTGGCTCGACCGTAGTCCGGTCAAGTCCATGCGCTACAAGGGCTGGCTGAGCAAGATCTGGTTGCTGGTGTTCTGTGTTTCCTTCGTGATTCTCGGTGTGCTGGGTGTTCTGGCGCCGACTCCGGAGCGGACGCTGTTGTCGCAGGTGTGTACGTTCCTGTACTTCGCGTACTTCATCCTGATGCCGTTCTACACCAAGCTTGAGAAGACCAAACCGGTTCCGGAAAGGGTGACTGGCTGATGAAAAAGCTATTTGCTGCACTGATTTTCGCTGTATTGCCGGCTATTGCCTTTGCCAGTACTGGTGGTGGTCACGCGCTGGATGAGGTCGATATCGACCTGACCGATAAGGCTGCCCTGCAGGATGGTGCGCGGACTTTCGCCAACTACTGCATGGGTTGCCATAGCGCCAAGTTTCAGCGTTACGAGCGGGTCGCCGATGATCTGGGGATTCCGCACGAGCTGATGCTGAGCAACCTGGTGTTCACCGGTGCCAAGATCGGCGACCTGATGAAGATCGGCATGCAGCCGGCCGATGCCAAGAGCTGGTTCGGCGCTGCGCCGCCCGACCTGACCCTGGTGGCTCGTGTGCGTGGTACCGACTGGCTGTACACTTATCTGCGCAACTTCTATGAAGACCCGGCGCGTCCCTGGGGTGTGAACAACAAGGTGTTCCCCAACGTGGGCATGCCCAACGTGCTGGTTGGCCTGCAAGGGCGCCAGGTCGTGGGTTGCAAGCAAGTGCAAGTGGTCGACGAAGGCAAGAAGCAGTACGACCCCTTGACCGGGACGCCGCTGACTCATGAAGCCTGTGATCAGCTGACCATCGTGCCGAAAACCGGCAAGTTGAACGAGGCCGAGTTCGACGAGAAGGTCAAGAATCTGGTGACCTTCTTGGAATACTCGGCCAATCCGGTGAAGCTGCAAAGCCAGCGCATTGGTACCTATGTGCTGCTCTATCTGGCCTTCTTCTTCGTGTTTGCCTACCTGCTCAAGCGCGAATTCTGGAAGGACGTGCATTAATAAGCTGTATTTCCGCTGTTGACGTGCGCGCCCGCTTTGGGCGCGCACGTCTTTCTGCTTCTGATAACTTTAACAAGCGAGGAGGACCGCCATGGGCGTGACCAACCGGTTGGCCTGTTACTCCGACCCCGCCGACCACTATTCCCATCGCGTACGTATCGTGCTCGCCGAGAAGGGTGTAAGCGCCGAGATCATCAATGTCGAGCAGGGCCGCACACCGCCCAAGCTGATAGAGGTGAACCCCTACGGCAGCGTACCAACTCTGGTCGATCGTGATCTGGCGTTGTATGAATCGACTGTGGTGATGGAATATCTGGACGAACGCTATCCGCACCCACCCCTGTTGCCGGTCTATCCGGTGGCGCGAGCCAATAGCCGGCTGCTGATTCATCGTATCCAGCGTGACTGGTGTGCGCTGGTGGACCTGATTCTCGATCCGCGCAGCAAAGAGCCGGCCCGCGTTCAGGCGCGCAAGGAGCTGCGTGAAAGCCTGACGGGTGTTTCGCCGCTGTTCGCCGACAAGGCATACTTTCTCAGCGATGAGCTGAGTTTGGTGGATTGCTGCCTGTTGCCGATCCTCTGGCGCTTGCCGAAACTAGGAATCGAGTTGCCGAAGCCGGCCAAACCGCTGCTGGATTACATGGAGCGTCAGTTTGCCCGCGAGGCCTTCCAGGTCAGTCTGTCTGGCGCCGAGCGCGATATGCGCTAAAGCTGAAGCTGAAGGAGCTTTCGATGAACTCCAGTCGTCCTTATCTGATTCGTGCGCTTTACGAATGGATTGTTGATAACGATTGCACACCGCATCTGTTGGTCAATGCCGAGTATCCCAACGTGCAGGTGCCGCAGGGCTTTGCCAGCGACGGCCAGATAGTGCTGAACGTCTCGCCGGGTGCCGTGCGCCATCTGCATATGGATAACGAAGCGGTGAGCTTCGAGGGGCGTTTCGGGGGGGTGGCGCATACCTTGTATATCCCCGCAGCGGCTGTGCTGGCGATCTATGCTCGCGAAAACGGCCAAGGCATGGTCTTCGACCTGGAGCCGCCGGTGGTGGATGAAGAACCTGACTCCGGGCCGGACGATGAGGGGCCGTCCGGTGGCGAGCCGCCCAGACCGAGTGGGCGACCCAGTCTGAAAGTGGTCAAGTGAAATAAAAAAGGCGATCCAGTGGATCGCCTTTTTGCGGCTTGCGGGTTGCTCAGTTGGTGTACTCGAACAGTTTCACGACCTTCTGCACGCCAGACACGCTCTGCACCACGCTGGTGGCACTGGCGGCTTCCATGCGGGTCACCAGGCCGAGCAGGTAGACGATGCCATTTTCGGTGATCACCTTGATACGTGAGCTGGGCACGGCGTTGTCGGCGAGCATCTGCGCCTTGATCTTGGTGGTCAGCAGGCTGTCGTTGCTGCGCGCTAGAACCGACGTCGGTGGCAGAACCTGCAGCTCATTGTGCACCTTGCGCACGCCTTGTACCGCGCGTGCGGCCTGTTCGGCGCGCTCCTTCAGCTCGCTGCGCGGCGTCTGGCCGGCGAGCAGGATGATGCCGTTATAGCTGCTGACCACTATGTGCGAGGTCGGGCTGCTGAGATCGGCGTGGGCGCGGGAAATGCTGTTGCTGACATTCGGGCCGACGAATTGGTCGTCGATCTTGTTGCCGACGCTGCGGCTACCGCAGCCGCCGAGGGCGAGGCTCAATGCCAGGGCGATTAGGATCAGCGGGGAACGGGTCATTCTTCACTCCCAAACAGTTGGCTATCAATCAGGTCGCACAGGCAGTGAATGGCCAGCAGGTGGACTTCTTGAATACGTGCGGTGACTTTCGACGGTACGCGGATTTCCACGTCTTCTGGTAGCAGCAGCGAGGCCATGCCGCCACCGTCGCGGCCGGTGAGGGCGACCACGACCATCTCGCGGTCGTGGGCCGCCTGGATGGCCTGGATCACGTTGGCCGAGTTGCCGCTGGTGGAGATCGCCAGCAGTACATCGCCCGGCTGACCGAGGGCGCGGATTTGCTTGGAGAACACTTCGTTGTAGCTGTAGTCGTTGGCGATCGAGGTGATGGTCGAGCTGTCGGTGGTCAGGGCTATCGCCGGCAGGCTCGGGCGCTCGCGCTCAAAGCGATTGAGCAGTTCGGAGGAGAAGTGTTGGGCGTCGCCGGCCGAGCCGCCGTTGCCGCAGGAAAGGATCTTGCCCTCGTTGAGCAGGGCGTGGACCATCGCCAGGCTGCCTTGCTCAATGAATGGCACTAGCACTTCCATGGCGTGCTGTTTGGTATCGATACTGGCCTGGAAAAGCTGGCGGATACGGGATTGCATGTCCATCAGATATGACCTTCAGTGTGGCGGCTGATCAGGTGGCTTCAGGCTTGTATCCGAGGCCACCGGCTGCAAGGGTGTATCGCTCGGCAAGCGCAGACCGGGGTCTGTGGTGTCGCCGAAGCTGAGTTCGGGTTTTGCTCTGCGCGGCCCAGGCAGCTGGGACGCATGGGGCGTCTGTGCTGACCGGGCCTGCAGTTCTCTTATCGTGTCAGGCTGAATTGCGCTGGGCTTGCTCAGGTGTCAAAGGCGTTCTGGATCCAGTTCAGTCGTGCCGCTGGGTTGCCGTCGGCACCGATGGCTACGACATCAAAACGGCAGGGATGTTTAGCCCAGCGCGACTCTTGTTGCAGAAAGTGTGCGGCGGCGGCGGCGAGTTTCCCGCGCTTGCGCGCATCGACGCTCTCCAGTGCGCCGCCCCAGGCGGCATGCCGCCGGTAGCGGACTTCGACGAATACTACTGTATCGCCGTCGAGCATGACCAGATCGAGCTCGCCGCGCCGGCACAGCCAATTCTGCGCCAGCAGGCGCAGTCCGTGTTGCTCCAGGTGCTGGCGGGCCAGGACTTCGGCCGCCCGGCCGCTGGTTTGACGACTGCTGTTATCGATCAATTGAGGCTGTCGGGGAGGCGCTGGACCTGGCCGTCGCGGAACTCGGCCCAAGGGAGCTGGCGTTCGATGCGTTGTGTCGGGTTCAGGCTGAGGCTGCCGGAGAGGCCGTCGACACGACTGTCTGGCAGGGCTTTGAGCTGGCTCAGACGCGGTGCCAGGCGATAGGCGTCGACGCCCATGGCATAGAGCCTACCCAGGCTGCCGGCCGCCTGGGGCCATTGAGTGCTGACTTGTTGCCGCAGCGGATCATTGGCGTCGAGTAGCCAGGGCGTTTCACAAAAGCGGATGCCGTTGAGGTCGAGGTACTGAGTCGGATTGCTGCCGCCGGTAAACAGGTGAGAGGTGGCGTAGACCGGGACATCGCCGGCGTATTGGAAGGCCAGAGTCGGTTTGATCTGCTGCGCTTGCTGCGGCGTGGCGGCGAGGAAAATGAAATCGACGTCTTGACGGCGTGCCGGTTGCGCGGCAATCGCTACGCCGAGAGTGCTTTGCAGGCGTTTGGCGCGGGCTTCGCTCTGGCGCAGCTGGAACAGATCGGCGATCTGCTGGGCCAGTTCGACGGGCTGGTCGACGTGCTCCGCGGCGATCAGGCTGCCACCGGCGGCTTGCCAGCTTTGGCGGAAGGCGCCGAGTACGCGGTCGCCCCATTCGCCGCGTGGCACCAGCGCCACGGCGCGGCGCATGCCGTCGGTCCAGGCGCGGCGGGCTGCTTCGCGGGCCTCGTCTTCGGCCGCGAGACCGAACTGGAACAATTGCGCTGGGCCTTCCTGGCCGGCTTCGCTGTAGTTGAGGGCGAGGGTGGTCATTGGCAGTTGCTCGCGCTCGCTGAGCTGTTTGACCAGTGGCTTCTCCAGCGGGCCGACCACCAGTTGTACGCCGTCGGCTTGGGCTTGACGGTAGAAGTCATCCAGCGAAGTCAGCTGCGAGCTGTCGTACAGTTCGATGGCGGGAGGGTTTTGGCCGGCTTGCTGGGCTTGGTAGTGGGCGGCGAGGAAGCCGTCGCGGAGGGCGCGAGCGACCGAGGCCAGTTGGCCTTCCTGCGGCAACAGCAGGGCGATCTTGGTCAGCGGTTGGCTGGCCAGCTCTTTAAGTTTGCTCAATGGGAGCGGCAGTTGTTGGGCGGCTGGGTGCTGCGGATTTTGTTGGCGCCAGGTGTCTATGGCGGCCTGCTGTTGTTCGAGGGTGCCGGCGCTTTTCGAGATTTGCGCCAGTTGCAACCAGCCAGTCAGGTCGGCATCGCCGCTGTCTTGCAGTTGCTCGGGCGGCAGTGCTGCGACCAGCACCCAGATGGCTTCATGGTTGGCATTGGCGGCTTCGCCGCTGAGCAGCGGTGCGATATAGATCCGTTCACGAGTTGCCGCCAGCGTCTGGCCATCGGCCTCAAGGGCGCGGGCACGCACCAGTTGGGTGCGCGCCTGCTGTTCCACGGGTAGCTCGCTCAGGCGGCCCAGGCTTGGATGGTCAAGTGCTTGCAGTGCGGATTTTGGTTTGTTGCGTGCGAGTGCCAGTTCGGCGGCCAAGGTGTTGGCGAAAATCTGCTGGGCAGGTTTCAAGCTATCCAATGGCACCTGCTCAAGGATGCGGGCGGCGCGCCCCAGATCCTTCTGGTTATAGGCCAGGTCGGCAGCGGCTAAGCGTAGCAGAGCGGCTTCCTCTGGCTGGCTTTCAGTGGCCTGCTGCAGCAACTGCTCAATACTGGCTTCAGGGGGGCGTGGCAGTTCGCCAAGACTGGACGAGGGCGAGCTGGCACAGGCAGCCAGCAGGCCGGCGAGGCAGAGGGCGGAGAGCGGTCGCAGGCAGGCGATCATGTAAGCGTTCCTGATACTTGATCAAATGAATGGCGAATTGTACCCAAGCCCCGCCGGGGGCGCGATGTTGATGGTGTGAATCGGGCTACAATGCGCGCTTTATGTGATTCATGAGGTGTGCGTTGTGACCGCTCCAGGTGCTCTGAATTCCGCTGCCGGCACGCTTTATGTGGTGGCCACGCCCATCGGCAATCTGGATGACATCAGTGCGCGGGCGCTCAAGGTGCTGCGTGGCGTGGCGCTGATTGCCGCCGAGGACACGCGTCACTCGATTCGTTTGCTCCAGCATTTCGGCATTGCCACGCCGCTGGCGGCCTGTCATGAACATAACGAGCGCGACGAAGGTGGGCGCTTCCTGGCTCGCTTGCAGGCGGGTGAGGATGTCGCGCTGATTTCCGATGCCGGTACGCCGCTGATTTCCGATCCTGGCTACCACCTAGTTCGCCAGGTGCGGGCGGCAGGCATTGCCGTCGTGCCAGTGCCTGGCCCTTGTGCGCTCATCGCCGCACTGTCGGCGGCAGGTTTGCCATCGGATCGTTTTATCTTCGAAGGTTTTTTACCGGCAAAGGCGGTGGGGCGCCGCGCCCGGCTCGAGTTGGTAAAAGAGGAGCCGCGCACGCTGATTTTCTACGAGGCGCCGCATCGAATATTGGAGTGCCTGGAAGATCTGCAGGCGGTCTTTGGGGGGGAGCGCATGGCCGTGTTGGCGCGCGAACTGACCAAGACCTTCGAGACCTTGAAGGGCCTGCCGTTGGCAGAGTTGCGCGCCTGGGTCGAGGCCGACAGCAATCAGCAGCGTGGCGAGTGCGTGGTGCTGGTGGCGGGCTGGCAGGCACCGGAAGGCGATGAGGCCTTGAGTGCGGAGTCCTTGCGAGTGCTCGATCTATTGCTCCAGGAGATGCCGCTGAAGCGTGCGGCGGCGCTGGCGGCGGAGATCACCGGGGTGCGCAAGAATCTGCTCTATCAGGTGGCGCTGGAGCGGCAAAAAGCCTCCGGCTAGGTTCGGGTTTTCGCAATATGGAAATGTGATTTGCTTCTCAAAAGACGCTTGGGCTTGTTCTCGCGCGCGCGTATCGCTACCCTTGGCGGCGGAGAGTCGATCGGACAGTCGCTGTTCCATTTCGTTCCGCGTTCTTTATTGGGCGCTGCGCGAAGTGGAAGGGAGGAAAGTCCGGGCTCCATAGGGCGGAGTGCCAGGTAACGCCTGGGAGGCGTGAGCCTACGGAAAGTGCCACAGAAAATAACCGCCTAAGCGCTTCGGCGCCGGTAAGGGTGAAAAGGTGCGGTAAGAGCGCACCGCACGTCTGGCAACAGTGCGTGGCTAGGTAAACCCCACTCGGAGCAAGACCAAATAGGGATCCATTGGCGTGGCCCGCGCTGGATCCGGGTAGGTTGCTAAAGGCGTCCAGTGATGGCCGTCGTAGAGGAATGACTGTCCTCGACAGAACCCGGCTTACAGATCGACTCTCCACCTTTTTTCTATCCGCCTCACCTCCCGCATCGCATTTCTAATGCCGAAAAAATCTTACTCTTAACAAACTACTTTAAGTTTGAAGTTCAGCTCCCTGAGTCCGTTGAGTTTTGTCTTAAAAAAGACCTCGCAAAGCCTCGCTAAACCCCCTTCTGAGTTCGCTAAATTGCCGTCCTATAAGGATTTTTCCCTCTTGGCGCGCCTTGACGGTGGGGTGGCCGCATTCCTATAGTGTGTGTAAGTGGTATGAAGTGGCATGAAGTGGGTTTTTTAGGCATGGACAGCCGATCAAAGTGGGGGAGCGCAACCTTGTTTCGCGGAGCTAACGCCATATCTCTCGACGCCAAAGGGCGGCTCGCGATGCCAAGTCGGTATCGGGACGAGCTCGTTTCGCGTTCGAATGGTCAGCTCATCGTCACCATCGATGCTATCGATCCTTGTCTGTGCGTTTACCCGCTGCCCGAGTGGGAGCTGATTGAAGCCAAGCTCCGTGAACTGCCCTCTCTGCGTGAAGAAACCCGTCGCCTGCAACGCCTGCTGATCGGCAATGCCGTGGATCTGGAGTTGGACGGCAGTGGTCGCTTCCTGGTGCCGCCGCGCTTGCGTGAGTACGCCAAGTTGGACAAGCACGTGATGCTGGTGGGCCAGCTGAATAAATTCCAATTGTGGGACGAGGACGCCTGGAACGCTGTTGCTGATGCGGACCTGGCGGCCATTAAACAACCCGGCGGTCTGCCGGACGAACTGCGTGATTTGATCCTGTGACTATGACTAGCGGCTTTCAGCACATCACCGTACTGCTTAACGAAGCCGTTGAGGCTCTGGCCGTGCGCGCGGATGGCTGCTACCTGGACGGCACCTTCGGGCGCGGCGGGCATAGCCGCTTGATCCTCGAAAAGCTCGGCCCGGATGGGCGCCTGCTCGGTTTTGATAAAGATCCGCAGGCGATCACGACTGGGGAAACGCTGGCGGCCGAAGACGGCCGCTTTGTCGTTGTGCAGCGCAGTTTTGCCGAGCTGGGCGAGGAAGTCGCGGCGCGTAATATGACCGGTCGGGTGGCAGGGGTGCTGCTGGATTTGGGGGTTTCTTCGCCGCAGTTGGATGATGCCGAGCGTGGCTTTAGCTTCCTCAATGACGGCCCGCTGGATATGCGCATGGATCCGACTCGCGGCATTAGTGCGGCTGACTTTATCGCCAGCGCTTCCGCGGAAGAGATTGCCCGGGTGTTCAAGGAATATGGCGAAGAGCGTTTTGCCAAGCGCATGGCTCGCGCCGTCGTGGAGCGTCGGGAAGTTCAGCGTTTCGAGCGCACGGCCGACCTGGCCGAGGTGCTCAAGGTCGCTAATCCGGCTTGGGAAAAGGGCAAAAACCCGGCGACCCGTGCGTTTCAGGGCCTGCGCATTCATGTGAATAACGAGTTGGGCGACCTTGAGCGTGGCCTGGATGCCGCGTTGGAGGCTCTGGAGGTCGGTGGGCGGCTGGTGGTGATCAGCTTCCACTCGCTGGAAGACCGCATCGTTAAGCTGTTTATGCGGCGTCATGTTAAAGGCGAGGCGGACAATCTGCCGCGTGATCTGCCGGTTCGTTTCGCTGCCTTCGAGCCGCGGATCAAGGTGCTTGGCAAGCCACAATTCGCATCTGAGGCCGAGTTGAAGGCCAACCCGCGTGCGCGCAGTGCGGTCATGCGTGTGGCGGAGAAGCTGCGGTGAGTCGCGCCTTCGCCAAGCCCTTGCCGGGCGGCAGCCTGCTGATGCTGGCGCTGTTTGTCGGCGTGTTGGTTTCGGCGATTGCCGTGTCCTACAGCGCGCACTGGAATCGCCAGCTGCTCAATGCGCTCTATGCCGAGCTCAGCGTGCGTGATAAGGCGCAGGCCGAGTGGGGCCGCCTGATTCTCGAGCAAAGTACCTGGACTGCGCATAGCCGCATCGAGACCCTGGCCAGTGAGCAGCTGAAAATGCGCATTCCTGAGCCGGCCGAAGTGCGCATGGTGGCGCCATGATGAAGCTCGAAGGCGCACTTTATCCCTGGCGGTTTCGCGTGGTGCTGGCCTTGCTCGCGGTGATGGTGGGTGCCATTGCCTGGCGGATCATTGATCTGCATGTGGTCGACCATGACTTTCTTAAGGGGCAGGGTGATGCGCGTAGCGTGCGGCATGTGCCGATTCCGGCGCACCGCGGCTTGATTACCGATCGCAACGGCGAGCCTCTGGCGGTCAGCACTCCGGTCACCACCCTGTGGGCAAATGGTAAAGAGCTGCAAGTCGCGCGTGATCGTTGGCCGGCCTTGGCGGCGGCGCTTGGCCAGGAGTCGAAAGCCTTAGCTCAGCGTCTGGAGCAGAACGCTGGGCGCGAGTTCATGTATCTGGTGCGCGGCTTGACGCCCGAGCAAGGTCAGGTCGTGCTCGACCTCAAGGTGCCGGGTGTCTACGCCATCGAAGAGTTCCGCCGTTTCTACCCGGCCGGTGAAGTTGCCGCGCATGTGGTGGGCTTTACCGATGTGGATGACAAGGGCCGAGAAGGCGTCGAGCTGGCTTTCGAAGACTGGCTGGCGGGTGTGCCGGGTAAGCGGCAGGTGTTGAAAGACCGTCGCGGCCGGCTGATCAAGGATGTGCAGGTCACGCAGAACGCCAAGGCGGGCAAGGCGCTGGCGTTGTCGATTGACCTGCGTTTGCAGTATCTGGCGCACCGTGAACTGCGCAACGCCATGATCGAGTTCGGCTCCAAGGCTGCCAGCTTGGTGATGGTCGATGTGAAGACCGGCGAAGTGTTGGCTATGGTGAATCAGCCGGCTTACAACCCGAATAACCGCCGCAACCTGCAACCGGCGGCGATGCGTAATCGGGCGCTGATCGATGTGTTCGAGCCCGGTTCGACGGTCAAGCCGTTTACCGTGGCGATGGGCCTGGCCTCGGGTAAATACCGGCCGGATACGGTGATGGATACCCGCCCGGGCTATATGCAGGTCGGCCGCAAAACCATTCGCGACACGCATAACTACGGTGTGCTGGATGTCACTGGGGTGATCAAGAAGTCCAGCAACGTCGGGGTCGCGCGAATCGCCCTGGATGTCGGTGGCGAAAATCTTTACGCGATCTTGCAGCAGGTCGGCCTGGGGCAGGACACGGGCCTCGGCTTTCCCGGTGAGCGGGTCGGTAACCTGCCGAACTTCCGCGTCTGGAAGCCACTGGAAACCTCGATCATGGCCTTCGGCTATGGCCTGTCCGTGACTGCCGGGCAGTTGGCACATGCCTACACCGTGCTCGGTAACTATGGTGGCAGCATTCCACTGTCGCTGATCCGTCAAGACCGCGCGCCGCAACCGGTGCAGGTGATTGACCAGGCCATCAGCCGCGAAGTGCTGCAAATGCTGCGTACCGTGGTCGACGAAGACGGCGGTACGGCTTCGCGCGCGCGGGTTCCTGGCTATCAGGTCGGCGGCAAGACCGGCACAGTGCACAAAACCTTGCCGGGCGGCGGCTATGCGCCTAACCAATACCGCTCGGTTTTCGCCGGCTTGGCGCCGATCTCCAACCCGCAGATTGCCATGGTGGTGGTGATCGACGAGCCGAGTAAAGTCGGTTACTACGGCGGTCTGGTCGCCGCGCCGGTGTTTGCCAAAGTCATGGCCGGCGCCCTGCGCCTGATGAACGTCGTTCCCGATAATTTGCCGCCGCCAGTCGTACCTCAGACGGCTGTGGCAAGCGCTGGTAAAGGAGGGCGGATCTGATGCCCATGCCGCTCAATCAGTTGTTGCCCGAGGCGGAAAGCTCGGTGCTGATCCGCGAATTGACCCTGGATAGCCGCAAGGTGCGTCCGGGCGATCTGTTCCTCGCCGTGCCGGGCGGCCAGCAGGATGGCCGTGTGCATATCAGCGACGCCATCGCGCGTGGTGCCGCTGCCGTGGCCTATGAAGCCGAAGGCGCAGCGGTGATGACGGCCAGCAGTGCGCAGTTGATTCCATTGAAGAACCTGGCGGGGCAGTTGTCAGCCATTGCCGGGCGTTTCTACGGTGAGCCGAGCCGCGCCTTGCATCTGGTCGGCGTGACCGGCACCAACGGCAAGACCAGTGTCAGCCAGTTGCTCGCCCAGGCGCTGGATCACTTCGGCGAGCGCTGCGGGATTGTCGGTACCCTCGGGACGGGCTTTCACAATGCCCTGGAACAGGGTCGCCATACCACGCCGGACCCGATAGGCGTGCAGGCGGTGCTGGCCAACCTGAAACAGGCCGGCGCCCGAGCGGTGGCGATGGAGGTGTCCTCCCACGGCCTGGAGCAAGGCCGCGTCGCTGCCCTGGCGTTCGATGTGGCGGTGTTCACCAACCTGTCGCGCGACCACCTGGATTACCACGGTTCGATGGCGGCCTATGGTGCGGCCAAGGCCAAGCTATTCAGCTGGCCAGGTCTGCGTTGCCGGGTGCTGAATCTGGATGATGCCTTTGGCCGCCAACTGGCTGCCGCGGTGCAGGAGTCCCGGTTGATCACCTACAGCCTGGAAGACCCCAGCGCTTACCTGTATTGCAGCGAAGCGCAGTTCGACGATCACGGCGTACGCGCCAAGCTGGTCACGCCGAAAGGTGAGGGCAGCCTGCGCAGCCCGCTGCTCGGGCGTTTCAACTTGAGCAACCTGCTGGCGGTGGTCGGCGCCTTGCTCGGGATGGAGTACCCGCTGGACGAAATTCTCAAAGTCCTGCCAGAGCTGCAAGGCCCGGCTGGGCGTATGCAGCGCCTGGGTGGCGGCAAGCAGCCGTTGGTCGTGGTCGATTACGCGCACACCCCTGATGCGCTGGAAAAAGTCCTCGAAGCCTTGCGCCCACATACCCAGGGCCGTCTGCTCTGCCTGTTCGGCTGCGGCGGCGACCGTGACCGCGGCAAGCGTCCACTGATGGCTGAGGTGGTCGAACGTTTGGCCGATGGCGTGTTGGTCACCGATGACAACCCGCGCGGTGAAGCCCCGGAGCAGATCTTCGCCGATATCCGTGCGGGCCTGACGGCGCCGGAACAGGCTCGCTTCGTCTACGGTCGCGGTCAGGCCATCGCCCAGTTGATCGCCAGTGCCGAGGCTGCGGACGTAGTAGTCCTGGCCGGCAAGGGGCATGAGGACTATCAAGAGATCAAGGGTGAGCGGCAGCCGTTCTCCGATCTGGACGAGGCCGGCAAGGCCTTGGCTGCATGGGAGGTGGCGCATGCTTAAGGCCCTGCGTTTGAGTGAAATCGTTGCGCCCTTGATGGGGCGTCTGGTTGGCGCGGACACAGCATTCAATGCGGTGAGCACCGATAGCCGCGCGATTCAACCGGGTCAGCTGTTTATCGCCTTGAGCGGCCCGCGTTTCGACGGCCACTCCTATTTGCATGAAGTGGCGGAAAAAGGCGCCGTGGCGGCGCTGGTCGAGCGTGAAGTTGCCGGTGCGCCGTTGCCGCAACTGGTCGTGCACGACAGCCGTCAGGCGCTGGGGCAACTCGCCGCCTTGAATCGCCAGGCCTACCTCGGCCCGCTGGCCGCAATCACCGGTTCCAGCGGCAAAACTACGGTCAAGGAAATGCTCGCCAGTATCCTGCGTGCGGGCATCGCCGGGCACGGTGGTCCGGTACTGGCGACCCGTGGCAACCTGAACAACGACCTTGGCGTGCCACTGACCTTGCTGGAATTGGCGCCGGAGCATGTCGGCGCAGTGATTGAACTGGGGGCTTCGCGCATCGGCGAGATTGCCTACACCGTCAACCTGGCTCGGCCGCAAGTGGCCATCATTACCAATGCCGGTACCGCCCATGTCGGCGAGTTCGGTGGGCCGGAGAAGATCGTCCAGGCCAAGGGCGAGATCCTCGAGGGGCTTTCTGCAGCAGGGGTCGCGGTCCTCAATCTGGACGACAAAGCCTTCGTGACCTGGCAGTTGCGCGCCAAGGCTCGCAAGGTGCTGAGTTTCGCGCTGGATAACCTCAAGGCGGATTTCCGTGCCGGCGAGCTGAGCCGCGACGCCCGCGGTTGCCAGGCGTTTAGCCTGCATAGCCCAGCCGGTAGCGCGCGGATTCAACTCAATCTGCTTGGCGCTCATAACGTCGCCAATGCGCTGGCCGCCGCCGCCGCGGCTTTCGCCCTGGGCGTGCCGCTGGTCGGTATCGTCACCGGGCTGGAAAGCGTGCAACCGGTCAAAGGCCGCGCCGTAGCGCAGCTGGCGACGAATGGCGTGCGCGTCATCGATGACAGCTACAACGCCAACCCGACCTCCATGTGTGCGGCCGTTGATATACTCGCCGGCTTTTCCGGGCGCACCGTTCTGGTCCTCGGGGATATCGGCGAGCTGGGTGAGTGGGCCGAGCAGGGGCATCGCGACGTTGGCGCCTATGCCGCCGGCAAGGTCGACGCCCTGTACGCCGTGGGCCCGCTGATGGCGCATGCCGTCGCGGCGTTCGGCGCCGCCGGTCGGCACTTTGCCGACCAGGCCAGCCTGATCGCAGCCCTGGGCGCCGAACAGGGCAACACCACCATTCTAATTAAGGGTTCGCGCAGCGCGGCGATGGAAAAAGTCGTCGCGGCCTTGTGCGGTACCAGCGAGGGGAGTCACTAAATGCTGCTGCTGCTGGCGGAGTATCTGCAACAGTTCTACAAGGGCTTCGCGGTCTTCCAATACCTGACCCTGCGTGGGATCTTGGGCGTGCTCACCGCGCTGGCACTGTCGCTGTGGCTGGGCCCGTGGATGATTCGCACCCTGCAGATTCGCCAGATCGGTCAGTCGGTGCGCAACGACGGCCCGCAATCGCACCTGTCGAAATCCGGTACGCCGACCATGGGCGGCGCGCTGATTCTCTCGGCCATCGCCATCAGCACTCTGCTCTGGGCGGATCTGTCCAATCGCTATGTCTGGGTCGTGCTGATCGTCACGCTGCTGTTCGGTGGCATCGGCTGGGTCGACGATTACCGCAAGGTGATCGAAAAGAACTCGAAAGGTCTGCCCAGCCGCTGGAAATACTTTTGGCAGTCGGTGTTCGGTCTGGGCGCGGCGCTCTTCCTTTATATGACTGCGCCGAGCGCGGTGGAAACCACGCTGATCCTGCCGGTGCTGAAGGATGTCAGCATCCCGCTGGGCATCGGCTTCGTCGTCCTGACCTACTTCGTCATCGTCGGCTCGAGCAACGCGGTCAACCTGACCGACGGTCTCGACGGCCTGGCCATCATGCCCACGGTGATGGTCGGCGGCGCGCTGGGGATCTTCTGCTACCTGTCGGGTAACGTGAAGTTCGCCGAATACCTGTTGATTCCCTACGTGCCGGGCTCTGGCGAGCTGATCGTGTTCTGCGCCGCGCTGGTCGGTGCCGGCCTTGGTTTCCTCTGGTTCAACACCTACCCGGCCCAAGTCTTCATGGGCGACGTCGGCGCCTTGGCCCTTGGCGCCGCGCTGGGCACCATCGCGGTGATCGTCCGTCAGGAAATTGTGCTGTTCATCATGGGCGGGGTGTTCGTGATGGAAACCCTGTCGGTGGTGATCCAGGTCGCCTCCTTCAAGTTGACCGGCAAGCGGGTGTTCCGCATGGCGCCGATTCATCACCACTTTGAACTCAAAGGCTGGCCGGAGCCGCGCGTCATAGTGCGCTTCTGGATCATCACCGTGATTCTGGTGTTGATCGGTCTAGCCACGTTGAAACTGCGTTAAGGACGAGGAGCCCATGACCCTGATCGCTTCTGACCACTTCCGCATCGTTGTCGGCCTCGGCAAGAGCGGCATGTCGCTGGTGCGCTTCCTCGCGCGTCAGGGCGTCCGCTTTGCTGTCGCCGACACGCGCGAGAACCCGCCGGAGCTGGCCACGCTGCGTGCGCAGTTTCCGCAGGTTGAAGTGCGTTGTGGCGAGCTGGATGTGGACTTCCTCTGCCGTGCCGACGAACTCTACGTCAGCCCTGGCCTGGCGCTGGCCACCCCGGCGCTGCAACAGGCGGCCGTGCGCGGCGTGAAGTTGTTGGGCGATATCGAACTGTTCGCCCGCCACGCCAAGGCGCCGATCATTGCCATCACCGGCTCCAACGCCAAGAGCACGGTGACCACCCTGGTCGGCGAGATGGCGGCAGCCGCCGGTAAGAAGGTCGCCGTCGGCGGCAACCTCGGCACCCCGGCGCTGGAGCTGTTACAGGATGACGTCGAGCTGTACGTGCTCGAGCTGTCGAGCTTCCAGCTGGAAACCACCGAGCAACTGAATGCCGAAGTGGCCACCGTGCTGAATATCAGCGAAGACCATATGGACCGTTACAGCGGTCTGCCGGCCTATCACCAGGCCAAGCACCGGATCTTCCGCGGCGCCCGGCAAGTGGTGGTGAACCGCCAGGACGGCCTGTCGCGGCCGTTGATCGGTGAGCAAGTGCCGTGCTGGACTTTTGGCCTGAACAAGCCGGACTTCAAGGGTTTCGGCCTGATCGAGGAGGGCGGTGAGAAGCATCTGGCCTTCCAATTCGAGACGCTAATGCCGGTACGCGAACTGAAAGTCCGGGGCGCGCATAACCAGGCCAACGCTTTGGCCGCCTTGGCGCTGGGTCATGCGCTCGGCCTGCCGTTCGCGCCGATGCTGCAGGCACTGCGCGCCTTCAGCGGTCTGGCGCACCGCTGCCAATGGCTGCGTGAGCGGGCCGGGGTGAGCTATTACGACGATTCCAAGGCCACCAACGTCGGCGCTGCGCTGGCGGCCATCGAAGGTCTGGGTGCGGATATAGTCGGCAAACTGGTGCTGGTGGCCGGTGGCGACGGCAAGGGTGCCGACTTCTCGGCCCTGCGTGCGCCGGTCGGCAAACATTGCCGTGCGGTCTTGCTGCTCGGGCGTGATGCGCAGTTGCTCGCCGCGGCCCTGGATGGCGAAGGCGTACCGCTGATTCACGTGAAAACCCTCGAGGAAGCGGTGCGCAAAGCCGCCGAACTGACCCAAGCCGGCGATGCCGTGCTGTTGTCGCCAGCCTGCGCCAGCCTGGACATGTTCAAGAATTTCGAAGAGCGCGGGCGCCTGTTTGCCCAAGCGGTGGAGGCGCTCTCCTGATGCTTACGACACTGCTAGGCATCCTGCGTCCTTACCCATCGCCGCTGTTTAGCCGGCGCGGCATCGACCTGGACTTTCCGCTGCTGGCGGGCTGCCTGGCACTGCTCGGCCTGGGGCTGGTGATGATCACCTCGGCGTCCTCGGAAGTAGCGGCCGTGCAATCCGGCAACCCGCTGTACCACATGATCCGTCACCTGATTTACATCGTGATCGGCATTGGCGCGGCGGGCGTGATGCTGATAATTCCGCTGTCCACCTGGCAGCGCCTGGGTTGGTTGTTGCTGGTCGCGGCCTTCGGCTTGCTGGTGCTGGTGCTGGTGCCGGGCATCGGCCGCGAAGTGAACGGCTCGATGCGCTGGATCGGTTTCGGGGCCTTCAACGTGCAGCCTTCGGAAATCGCCAAGGTCTTCGTGGTGCTCTACCTGGCCGGCTATCTGGTGCGCCGCCAGGAAGAAGTCCGCGAGAGCTGGGCCGGCTTCTTCAAGCCCTTCGTCGTGCTGCTGCCGATGGCCGGCCTGCTGCTGCTGGAGCCGGACTTCGGTGCCACCGTGGTGATGATGGGGGCCGCCGCCGCCATGCTGTTCCTCGGCGGTGTCGGCTTGTTCCGTTTTGCCTTGATGGTCGGGCTGGCGGTCGGCGCCGTGGTGGTGTTGGTGCAGACCCAGGAATACCGCCTGCAACGCCTGATCACCTTTACCGACCCCTGGGCCGACCAGTTTGGTTCCGGTTATCAATTGACTCAGGCGTTGATCGCCTTCGGCCGCGGCGAATGGCTGGGGGTGGGGCTGGGCAATAGCATCCAGAAACAGTTCTACCTGCCGGAGGCCCACACCGACTTCGTGTTCGCAGTGCTGGCGGAAGAGCTGGGTCTGGTCGGCGCGCTGGCCACCGTTGGCCTGTTCGTCTTCGTCAGCGTGCGGGCCTTGTATATCGGGCTGTGGGCGGAGAAGGCCAAGCAGTTCTTCGCCGCCTATGTCGCCTACGGTCTGGCGTTTCTCTGGATTGGTCAGTTCTTGATCAATATCGGGGTGAACGTCGGCCTGTTGCCGACCAAGGGCCTGACCTTGCCATTCCTCAGTTACGGCGGTAGTTCGTTGGTGATCTGCTGTGCCTGTCTTGGCTTGCTGCTGCGCATCGAGTGGGAGCGGCGCACGGTGCTGGGCAGTGAGGATATCGACTTCGTCGAGAGTGACTTCGCCGAAGACCTCCCCAAGAACAAGAGCCAGCCCGAGGAGGTCGTCCATGGCCGCTAATATTCTGATCATGGCCGGTGGTACCGGCGGCCACGTGTTCCCGGCGCTGGCCTGCGCGCGTGAGTTTCAGGCGCGCGGCTACAACGTGCATTGGCTGGGCACGCCACGCGGCATCGAAAACGAGCTGGTGCCGCAGGCCGGCCTGCAGCTGCACCTGATCAACGTCGCTGGGCTGCGTGGCAAAGGCCTGCTGGCGCTGCTGAAAGCGCCGTTCAGCCTGGTCCGGGCCTTGTTCCAGGCGCGCAGGATCGTGCGTAAGTTGCGCCCGGTGTGTGTGCTCGGGATGGGCGGTTATGTCACCGGCCCCGGTGGGCTGGCGGCGAAACTGGCCGGCGTGCCGTTGATCATCCACGAGCAGAACGCGGTGGCCGGGACGGCCAACCGCAGCCTGGTGCGCTTCGCGACCCGCGTCTGCGAGGCCTTCCCGAATACCTTCAGCGCCTCGCTCAAGCGCCGTACCACCGGCAACCCGGTGCGCGAAGAGCTGTTCCTGGAAACGCCGCGTCCGGCTCTGCACAACCGCAAGCTGCGCCTGCTGATCCTCGGCGGCAGCCTCGGTGCCGAGCCGCTGAACAAGCTGCTGCCGGAAGCCTTGGGCGAAGTGCCGGCCGAGTTGCGTCCGGAAGTGGTCCACCAGGCCGGCAAGCAACACGCCGAGGTCACGGCCGATCGCTATCGCGCCGCTGGCGTGCAGGCTCACGTCGCCCCCTTTATCCAAGACATGGCCGGCGCCTATGCCTGGGCCGACCTGGTGGTTTGCCGCGCTGGCGCGCTGACTATCAGTGAACTGGCTGCCGCCGGGCTGCCGTCGATGCTAGTGCCGTTGCCGCACGCCATCGACGATCACCAGACCCGCAATGCCGACTATCTGGCGCGGGAGGGCGCTGCCTTCCTGCTGCCGCAAGCGACGACCGGTGCCGCCGAATTGGCCGAGCGCCTGACCGAGGTTTTGATGCATCCCGAACGACTGATCTATATGGCGAGCACCGCCCGCCGCCTGTCCAAACCCGACGCCACCCGTACCGTGGTGGAGATTTGCCTGGAGGTGGCCCGTGGTTGAGAGCCAGAAAGCCTTCCCGCAACCGGAAATGCGCCGTATCCGCCGTATTCACTTCGTCGGCATCGGTGGAGCAGGCATGTGTGGCATCGCCGAGGTGTTGCTGAACCTCGGTTACCAAGTCTCCGGTTCCGATCTCAAGAACTCGGCGGTGACCGAACGCCTGGAGAATTTCGGCGCACAGATCTTCATCGGCCACCGTGCCGAGAACGCCGAGCATGCCGATGTGCTGGTGGTGTCCAGCGCGGTGAATACCTCTAACCCGGAAGTCGCGACTGCCCTGGAGCGCCGCATCCCGGTGGTGCCCCGGGCGGAAATGTTGGCCGAGCTGATGCGCTATCGCCACGGCATCGCCGTCGCCGGTACTCACGGTAAGACCACCACCACCAGTCTGATCGCCTCGGTGTTCGCCGCCGCTGGTTTGGATCCGACTTTCGTGATCGGCGGTCGTCTGAATGCCGCGGGCACCAATGCTCAGCTGGGCACCAGCCGCTATCTGGTGGCGGAGGCCGATGAGAGCGACGCGAGCTTCCTGCACCTGCAGCCAATGGTTGCCGTGGTCACCAACATCGACATGGACCACATGAGCACCTACGAAGGGGACTTCAACAAACTGAAGAAAACCTTCGTCGAGTTCCTCCACAACCTGCCGTTCTATGGCTTGGCCGTGGTCTGTGTGGATGATCCGGTGGTGCGTGAAATCCTGCCGCAGATCGGCCGCCCGACCATGACCTACGGCCTTAGCGAAGACGCCGACGTGCGCGCCATCAATATCCGCCAGGACGGCATGCTCACCTACTTCACCGTGCTGCGCGCCGGACGCGAACCGCTGGCTGTCTCGGTGAACATGCCGGGCAACCACAACGTCCTGAACTCCCTGGCCACCATCGCCATCGCCACCGATGAAGGCATTACCGACGACGCCATAGTCCAGGGCCTGTCGGGTTTCCAAGGGGTCGGTCGGCGCTTTCAGGTCTACGGCGAACTGCCGGTCGATGGTGGCAGCGTGATGCTGGTCGACGATTACGGCCATCACCCGCGCGAAGTCGCCGCGGTGATCAAGGCGGTGCGTGGCGGTTGGCCGGAGCGGCGTCTGGTGATGGTGTACCAGCCCCACCGTTTTAGTCGTACCCGTGACCTGTACGAGGATTTCGTCCAGGTGTTGGCCGATGCCAACGTGCTGCTGCTGATGGAGGTCTACCCGGCCGGCGAAGAGCCTATTCCCGGGGCGGACAGCCGGCACCTGTGCCACAGCATCCGTCAGCGGGGCCAGCTCGACCCTATCTATATCGAGCGCGGCACCGAGCTGGCGCCGCTGGTCAAGCCGCTGCTGCGCGCCGGCGACATCCTGCTGTGCCAGGGCGCGGGTGATATCGGCGGTCTGGCCCCACAACTGTTGCAAAGCCCCTTGTTTGCGGGTGGTGAGTTCGGTGACACCGGTGCATCGGCCGCCGCGAGGAAGTCGAAATGAGTCGCGAATTGAAATCCAACCTGGCCCCACAGGCCTTTGGCCGCGTCGCCGTGCTGTTCGGCGGCAAGAGCGCCGAGCGTGCGGTGTCGCTGAAGTCCGGCAATGCCGTGCTGGACGCGCTGCTGAGTGCCGGTGTGGATGCCTTCGGGATCGACGTTGGGGATGATTTCCTGCACCGCCTGGTCGGCGAGAAGATCAACCGTGCCTTCATCGTGCTGCATGGCCGTGGCGGCGAAGATGGCAGCATGCAGGGCCTGCTCGAGTGC
Source organism: Pseudomonas sp. 2FG (assembly GCF_005502935.1). Classification (GTDB taxonomy): domain Bacteria; phylum Pseudomonadota; class Gammaproteobacteria; order Pseudomonadales; family Pseudomonadaceae; genus Aquipseudomonas. The sequence continues at coordinate 104,034 of NZ_SCMP01000004.1, read as the reverse complement.
TTGGAGATCCCCTACACCGGTAGCGGCGTGCTGGCTTCGGCGCTGGCGATGGACAAGCTGCGGACCAAGCAGGTCTGGCAAAGCCTCGGGCTGTCGACGCCGCGGCATGCGGTGCTGGCCAGCGCGGATGACTGCCGGTCGGCGGCTATGGAACTGGGCTTCCCCTTGATCGTCAAACCAGCCCATGAAGGTTCCAGCATCGGCATGGCCAAGGTGAACAACGTCGACGAATTGATTGTCGCCTGGCAGGCCGCCAGCACTTACGACTCCCAGGTCTTGGTCGAGCAGTGGATTCACGGCCCCGAGTACACCATCGCCGTGCTGCGCGGCGAAGTGCTGCCGCCGATTGGCCTGGGCACACCGCACAGCTTCTACGACTACGACGCCAAGTACCTGGCCTCCGATACCCAGTACCGCATTCCCTGCGGCCTGGATGCGGCGAAAGAACAGGAGCTGAAAGAGCTGACCGCGCGCGCCTGTGACGCCGTGGGTATCCAGGGCTGGGCGCGTGCGGACGTGATGCAGGACGCCGCTGGCAAGTTCTGGCTGCTGGAAGTGAACACCGTACCGGGCATGACCGATCACAGCCTGGTGCCTATGGCCGCTCGCGCCGCCGGTCTGGATTTCCAGCAGTTGGTGCTGGCGATTCTGGCCGACAGCGTTGAGGCGCGAGGTTAAGACCATGCACGGCGCCACGCTCCGTCATCAGCAACCCGTTACCGGCCGCGTCTCACCGCGCCAGCCGGCGCAGCGGGGCGCCAGTCGGATGGTGGCCAAGGAACCCTTGTCGGTGCGCCTGCCGAAGCCAAATTTTGCCCTGCTCAAGCGTGTGCTCTGGCCGCTGCTGCTGTTGGTGCTGGGCTTTGGCACCTACCAGTTGGCGCAGCGCTTGCTGCCCTATGCCGACCGGCCGATCACCAAGATCAATGTCGACGGCGAGCTCAGCTACATCAGCCAGCAAGCCGTGCAGCAACGTATCGCCCCCTATGTGGCGGCGAGTTTCTTCACCGTCGACCTCGCCGGCATGCGTGCGGAGCTGGAGCAAATGCCCTGGATCGCCCATGCCGAAGTGCGTCGGGTCTGGCCGGATCGCGTGTCCATCCGCCTGGAAGAACAACTGCCGGTGGCCCGTTGGGGCGATGAGGCCTTGCTGAACAACCAAGGTCAGGCGTTTACCCCGCGCGAGCTGGCCAATTACGAAAACCTGCCGCAGCTGGTGGGCCCGCAGCGTGCCCAGGAACAGGTGATGCAGCAATACCAAGTGCTGAGCCAGATGCTGCGGCCGCTGGGTTTCTCCGTGGCCCGCCTGGAGTTGCGTGAGCGTGGCAGCTGGTTCCTTTCCACCGGCGTGAACAGCACCGGACAAAGCCTGGAGCTGCTGCTGGGGCGTGATCATTTGCTCGAGAAGATGCGCCGTTTCGTCGCCATCTACGAAAAGAATTTGAAAGAACAGATCGCCAATATTTCGCGTGTCGACCTGCGTTACGCCAACGGCCTGGCCGTGGCGTGGCGTGAGCCGGTAGCGCCCGCGACGGGCAAAACCGTCGCCGTGCAGTGAATCAGGAGAAGGCAAGTAACATGGCAAACGTGCAGAGCGGCAAGATGATCGTCGGCCTCGATATCGGCACCTCCAAGGTGGTGGCGCTGGTGGGTGAGGTTACGGCTGACGGCCAGCTGGAAATCGTTGGCATCGGTACCCACCCCTCGCGCGGCCTGAAGAAGGGCGTGGTGGTGAATATTGAGTCCACCGTGCAATCCATTCAGCGTGCGGTAGAAGAAGCGCAAATGATGGCCGGTTGCCGGATTCACTCGGCTTTCGTCGGCGTGGCCGGTAACCACATTCGCAGCCTGAACTCCCACGGCATAGTCGCCATCCGTGACCGCGAAGTCAGCCAGGCGGACCTCGAACGCGTGCTGGATGCCGCCCAAGCCGTGGCGATTCCGGCGGATCAGCGGGTGCTGCACACCCTGGCGCAGGATTACGTGATCGATAACCAGGAAGGCGTGCGTGAGCCGCTCGGCATGTCGGGCGTGCGCCTGGAGGCCAAGGTGCACGTGGTCACTTGTGCGGTGAATGCGGCGCAGAACATCGAGAAGTGTGTGCGTCGCTGTGGCCTGGAAATCGACGATATCATCCTCGAGCAGCTGGCCTCCGCGTATGCGGTGTTGACCGATGACGAGAAGGAGCTGGGTGTCTGCCTGGTGGATATCGGCGGCGGGACCACCGACATCGCGATCTTCACCGAAGGCGCCATCCGTCACACGGCGGTGATTCCGATCGCCGGTGATCAGGTCACCAACGACATCGCCATGGCCCTGCGCACGCCAACCCAATATGCCGAAGAGATCAAGATTCGGTATGCTTGCGCCCTAGCCAAGCTGGCCGGCGCAGGCGAGACCATCAAGGTCCCCAGCGTCGGCGATCGTCCGCCGCGGGACCTGTCCCGCCAGTCGCTGGCCGAGGTGGTGGAGCCGCGTTATGACGAGCTCTTCACCCTGGTGCAAGCTGAGCTGCGGCGCAGTGGCTACGAGGACCTGATCCCGGCCGGGATCGTCCTTACCGGCGGCACAGCGAAGATGGAGGGAGCCGTCGAGCTGGCCGAAGAGATCTTTCATATGCCGGTGCGCTTAGGCGTACCGAACAGCGTCAAGGGACTGGCCGATGTCGTACGTAACCCCATCTATTCCACAGGCGTGGGCCTGCTGCTGTATGGGCTGCAAAAGCAGTCCGACGGCATCTCCCTGTCTGGCATTAGCGGCAGTTATAGCGATGAACCCAAGACACCTGTACTGGAACGGTTAAAACGCTGGGTTCAGGGCAATTTTTGATGTTAAACCGCGTGTGCAGTAGGCGTTACAACTAGAAAGCAAAGGAGAGGGGACCATGTTTGAGCTCGTAGACAACATCCCGCAGAGTGCAGTTATCAAAGTAATAGGCGTGGGTGGCGGTGGGGGTAATGCCGTCAACCACATGGCCAAAAACAACATTGAAGGCGTTGAGTTCATCTGCGCCAACACCGATGCACAGGCATTGAAAAATGTCGGTGCGCGTACCGTCCTGCAACTGGGCACGGGCGTGACCAAGGGCTTGGGCGCTGGCGCCAACCCGGAAGTCGGCCGTCAGGCGGCGCTGGAAGACCGTGAGCGCATCGCCGAAGTGCTGCAAGGCTGCGACATGGTCTTCATCACCACCGGCATGGGCGGCGGTACCGGTACCGGCGCGGCGCCGATCATCGCCGAAGTGGCCAAGGAAATGGGCATCCTCACCGTCGCGGTGGTGACCCGTCCATTCCCGTTCGAAGGCCGCAAGCGCATGCTGATCGCCGAAGAAGGCATCCGCGCACTGTCCTTGAGCGTCGACTCGTTGATCACCATCCCCAACGAGAAGCTGCTGACCATCCTCGGTAAAGACGCCAGCCTGCTGTCGGCCTTCGCCAAGGCTGACGATGTGTTGGCTGGAGCCGTGCGCGGTATCTCCGACATCATCAAGCGTCCCGGCATGATCAACGTCGACTTCGCCGACGTGAAAACCGTGATGAGCGAAATGGGCATGGCGATGATGGGCACAGGCTGCGCCAGTGGCCCGAACCGGGCGCGTGAAGCGACTGAAGCGGCCATCCGCAACCCGCTGCTGGAAGATGTGAATCTGCAGGGCGCGCGTGGCATCTTGGTCAATATCACCGCCGGTCCTGACCTGTCCCTGGGTGAGTACTCCGACGTCGGTAACATCATCGAGCAGTTCGCCTCCGAGCACGCCACCGTGAAAGTGGGGACCGTGATCGATCCGGACATGCGCGATGAGCTGCACGTGACCGTAGTCGCCACAGGTCTGGGCGCGAAAATCGAGAAGCCGGTCAAGGTCATCGATAACACCGTGCAACCGGCGGCTGTCGCGGCGGCTGCATCGCGTCAGGAGCAGCCTGCGGTCAACTACCGTGATCTGGATCGCCCGACCGTGATGCGCAATCAGGCTCACGCTGGTGCGGCCACCGCGGCCAAGCTGAGCCCGCAAGACGACCTGGATTATTTGGACATCCCGGCCTTCCTGCGTCGTCAGGCTGATTAATGAAATGTATCAGGAGTATTGGGGTGATTGGTGTTCAGCAAAGGCCGGTTCTGCTATCATCGCCGGCCATTGTTGAAAACAATTCGCAACTAGTGCTATAGCGGCCAAAGCCATGATCAGACAACGCACCCTGAAGAACATCATCCGCGCCACTGGCGTCGGCCTGCATTCCGGGGAAAAGGTTTACCTGACCCTGAAGCCGGCACCGGTGGATGCCGGTATCGTGTTTCGTCGTACCGACTTGGATCCTGTCGTAGAAATTCGCGCGCGGGCTGAAAATGTCGGTGAAACCACCATGTCGACCACGTTGATCAATGGTGATGTCAAGGTGGACACCGTGGAGCACCTGCTTTCGGCCATGGCTGGCCTGGGCATCGATAACGCCTACGTCGAGCTCTCCGCGTCCGAAGTGCCGATCATGGATGGCAGTGCTGGGCCCTTCGTATTTCTGATTCAATCCGCAGGCCTGCAGGAGCAGGAATCGGCCAAGAAGTTCATCCGCATCAAGCGCGAAGTGACAGCGGAAGAGGGCGACAAGCGCGCCACCTTCCTGCCCTTCGACGGCTTCAAGGTGAGCTTCGAGATCGATTTCGATCATCCGGTTTTCCGCAATCGCACCCAGAGTGCCACGGTGGACTTCTCCAGCACCTCCTTCGTCAAAGAAGTGAGCCGTGCGCGGACCTTCGGCTTCATGAGTGACATCGAGCACCTGCGTTCGCAGAACCTGGCGCTCGGCGGCAGCGTAGAAAACGCCATAGTAGTCGATGAGTTTCGCGTGCTTAACGAAGACGGCCTGCGTTACGAGGACGAGTTCGTTAAACACAAAATCCTCGATGCCATCGGTGATCTCTATCTGCTGGGTAACAGCCTGATTGGCGAGTTCCGTGGCTTCAAGTCGGGCCATGCGCTGAACAATCGTCTACTGCGCACCTTGATTGAGCAGCAAGATGCTTGGGAAGTGGTGACCTTCGACGACGTGAAGAGTGCGCCGATCTCGTACATGCGGCCGGTTGCGGCCGGTTAAGCAAGACTCTCTCTTTTGCTGTTTTTAGAGGCCACCCCAGGGTGGCCTTTTTCTGTCTGTGATTTCTGCGCGGTAGCGCCCTTTAGCGCGGCGCTATTTGCGGTCTTTGGCATGGCTGGCCAGGCGCTCCAGGGCCGCGCGCAAATTCGGGTCGCTGATGCCGTCGGCGGTAGCCTGGATGTTGTCGGCGGCGCTTTGCGATAACTCAATGATGTGACCGCTACTGTGTCTTGCTGCGGCGGGCGGCTGCACCTTAAAGAGGATCTTGGTTAAGTTCGTGAACTCGGCGAAGGCCTGTAGGTCGCGTTGCAGGCGTCGTTGTTGATAGCGCAGGCGGGTGGCCCAGTGGCCATCGGTGACTATTAATAGCAGGCAGCCCTCGCGCCAGGATGCCACGTGGCAGTGTTCGCGGGCAGCGGGTTGCAGTTGGCTTTCGAGTAAGCGCTGTAGTTGAGCGAGGCGTTGGGCCTGGTTGAACAGTGCTTGCAGGGGCTTCGCCTCACGCAGCAGCGCGGCGGGAGCTCGGGCCGGTAAAGGACGAAAAGCCATGGCGGGACGCCTGAGGTTGCAGAGTCGCCATGGTAGCAGAAAGGTCGCTGCCCCCAGCGTTCTGTGAATGACGCCTGGTGGCGTGGCCGATTCGGCTCGGTCACTCGCCAGGGCTTGATTTTGGCGGTGCGGGCTCCATATAGGAAAGCGGGGAAGGTTCAGCCGTTGCCGCTACAGGCCGAGACTGGCGTCAGTTGACGCGTGTGTCGGTGCTGCTCTGCGCTCGGCGAGTCGACTGTGCAGTCAGTCTAAAGCCGCAATGCCGCGGGTGCTGGCACACCGAAATAACGCTACTTTCCTCGCCAACGTTTCCGGGTAGAATGCCCGCTTCGCAAGCAGCCATGAGGGCTGCGCGGGCGACTCACGGGGCCGCCCTCCATCCATACGTGTGGAAGATCCTGTCGATATGTTTGCGCCTTTGTTGAAAAAGCTCTTTGGAAGCAAGAACGAGCGCGAGGTGAAGCGCATGCTCAAGACGGTGCAAGCCGTCAGTGCGTTTGAGGAGCAGATGCTGGCTCTCTCGGATGAGCAGCTGCGCGCCAAGACCGAAGAGTTCAAGGCCCGTCTGGGCAAAGGCGAAACCCTCGATCAACTGTTGCCGGAAGCCTTCGCTGTGGCCCGTGAGGCCGGTAAGCGGGTGATGGGCATGCGTCACTTCGATGTGCAGCTGATCGGTGGCGCGACCTTGCACGAAGGCAAAATCGCCGAGATGCGTACCGGTGAGGGTAAGACCCTGGTGGCGACCCTGGCGGTCTACCTGAATGCGCTGTCCGGCAAGGGCGTGCACGTGGTCACGGTGAACGACTACCTGGCCCGCCGCGATGCCAACTGGATGCGTCCGCTGTATGAGTTCCTCGGGCTCTCCGTGGGCATTGTCAGCCCGTTCCAGCCGCCGGAAGAGAAGCGCGCCGCCTACGCCGCCGATATCACCTACGGCACCAACAACGAATACGGTTTCGACTACCTGCGCGACAACATGGCGTTCAGCCTGGACGAGAAATTCCAGCGTGAACTGAACTTCGCCGTGATCGACGAAGTTGACTCCATCTTGATCGACGAAGCCCGTACGCCGCTGATCATTTCCGGGCAGGCGGAAGACAGTTCCAAGCTCTACATGCAGATGAACCAACTGATCCCTCGCCTCAAGCAGCACATCGAGGAGGAAGAGGGTGTAGTCACCCAGGAAGGCCATTACACGGTCGATGAGAAGACCCGCCAGGTCGAGCTGAACGAGCAGGGGCACCAGTTCATCGAGGACATGCTGACCCAGGTGGGTCTGCTGGCCGAAGGTGAGAGCCTGTACTCCGCGCACAACCTCGCCCTGCTGACCCACGTTTATGCCGGCCTGCGTGCGCACAAGCTGTTCCATCGCAACGTCGAATACATAGTGCAGAACGATCAGGTCTTGCTGGTCGACGAGCACACCGGCCGGACCATGCCGGGTCGCCGACTCTCCGAGGGGCTGCACCAGGCGATCGAAGCCAAAGAAGGCCTGAGTATTCAGGCGGAGAGCCAGACGCTGGCCTCGACCACCTTCCAGAACTACTTCCGCCTCTACAACAAGCTGTCCGGCATGACCGGTACGGCCGATACCGAGGCGTTCGAGTTCCAGCAGATCTACGGCCTGGCCGTAGTGGTGATTCCGCCGAACAAGCCGTTGGCGCGTAAGGACTTCAACGACCTGGTCTACCTGACCCAGGAAGAGAAGTACGCGGCGATCATCGCCGATATCAAAGAGAGTCAGGCGATAGGGCGTCCGGTGCTGGTGGGCACGGCCTCGATCGAAACCTCGGAGTACGTCTCCCAGCTGCTGAGCAAGGAAGGCATCGAGCACAAGGTGCTCAACGCCAAATTCCACGAGAAAGAAGCCGAGATCATCGCCCAGGCCGGTCGCCCGGGCGGGCTGACCATCGCCACCAACATGGCCGGTCGCGGTACCGACATCCTCCTGGGCGGCAACTGGGAAGTCGAAGTGGCGGCCCTGGACAATCCGACGCCTGAGCAGGTCGCGCAAATCAAGGCCGACTGGCACAAGCGTCACCAGCGGGTGGTCGAATCCGGTGGCCTGCATGTGATCGCGTCCGAGCGGCATGAGTCGCGGCGTATCGACAACCAGTTGCGTGGTCGTTCCGGTCGTCAAGGCGACCCGGGTTCCAGCCGCTTCTACCTGTCGCTGGAAGACAACTTGATGCGCATCTTCGCCTCGGACCGGGTGAAGAACTTCATGAAGGCCCTGGGTATGCAGCCCGGTGAGGCGATCGAGCACCGCATGGTGAGCAACGCCATCGAGAAGGCGCAGCGCAAAGTCGAAGGGCGCAACTTCGACATGCGTAAGCAACTGCTCGAGTTCGACGACGTGGCGAACGAACAGCGTAAAGTGATCTATCACATGCGCAACAGCTTGCTGGCCGCCGACGATATTGGCGAAACCATCGCCGACTTCCGTCTAGAAGTGCTGGATAACACCATCAGCCAGCACATTGCGCCGCAATCGCTGCCGGAGCAGTGGAACGTTGCCGGCCTGGAAGCCGCGCTGTTCAGCGATTTCAGCAGCAAACTGCCGATTCAGCAGTGGCTCGACGACGACGCCCACCTGTACGAAGAGCCGCTGCGCGAGAAGATCCTCGCCGCCCTGCTGGCGGCGTACCACGAGAAGGAAGACCTGGCCAGCGCCGAAGCGCTGCGCACCTTCGAGAAGCAGATTCTGTTGCGGGTAGTGGACGACCTGTGGAAAGACCACCTGTCGACCATGGATCACCTGCGTCACGGTATTCACCTGCGCGGTTATGCGCAGAAGAACCCGAAGCAGGAGTACAAGCGCGAGTCCTTCACCCTGTTCCAGGACCTGCTCGATTCGATCAAGCGCGACACCATTCGCGTGCTGTCCCACGTGCAGGTGCGGCGCGAAGATCCGGCCGAAGAGGAGGCGCGCCTGCGTCACGAAGCGGAGCAGCTGGCGCAGCGCATGCAGTTCCAGCACGCCGAAGTCTCAGGCTTGGCGCAACCGCTGGAGCGGGCCGAAGCCGAAGGCGAACTGGCCGTGGCGACGCTGGCGCCGGTGCGCAATGAGCAAAAGATCGGTCGCAACGAGCTGTGCTACTGCGGCTCGGGCAAGAAGTACAAACATTGCCATGGGCAAATCAGCTAAGGCTGATTAGTCTGTGACTCAACGCCGCGACCGGCTTAGCCGCTCGCGGCGTTTTTGGCTCAATCTGCGCTGCTGCGCAGTTTTCAACTCTAGTGTTTATGACAAGGAGCTCACTCCATGCCTGTCGGTCTCGGCCCTCTGCCTACCCTGCACCCGGTTTCCGGTTTTGAACTCGGCATTGCCTCTGCCGGCATCAAGCGCGCTGGGCGCAAGGATGTGGTGGTCATGCGCTGTGCCGAAGGCTCTAGCGTGGCGGGCGTGTTCACCCTTAACGCCTTTTGTGCGGCACCGGTGATTCTGGCCAAGAAGCGCGTGCTCGGCCCGGTCCGTTACCTGCTGACCAACACCGGTAACGCCAATGCCGGCACGGGCGAGCCAGGCCTGCTCGCCGCGACGCGGACTTGCGCCAAGCTGGCGGCGCTGGCGGGCGTGACTGAGAGCGCGGTACTGCCGTTCTCGACCGGGGTTATCGGCGAGCCACTGCCGGTGGAGAAGATCGAGGGCGCGCTGGCGGAGGCCTTGGCTGACCTGTCCGCAGACAACTGGGCGGCGGCTGCCAGTGGCATCATGACCACCGACACCCTGCCTAAAGGCGCCAGTCGCCAGTTCCTGCACGATGGCGTCACCGTCACCGTCACCGGCATCGGCAAAGGCGCCGGGATGATCAAGCCGAACATGGCGACCATGCTCGGCTACATCGCCACCGACGCCAAGGTCGCCCAGGGCGTGCTGCAGGATCTGCTGCGCGATGCGGCGAATAAATCCTTCAACCGCATCACCATCGACGGCGATACCTCGACCAACGATTGCTGCATCCTGGTCGCTACCGGCCAAGCCCAACTGCCGGAAGTGACGCAAGCCAGCGGCGCGTTGTTCGCCGAACTGAAGCAGGCGGTGCTGGAGGTGTCCATGGAGCTGGCCCAGGCCATAGTGCGTGATGGCGAGGGCGCGACCAAGTTCGTCACCGTGCAGGCGAATGGCGGCGCGACCCACCAAGAGTGCCTGGACGTCGCCTATGCCGTGGCTCACTCGCCGCTGATCAAGACCGCGCTGTTTGCCTCCGACCCGAACTGGGGCCGGATTCTCGCGGCGGTCGGCCGCGCCGGTGTGGCACAGCTGGATGTCAGCAAGATCGACGTGTTTCTCGGCGACGTCTGCATCGCCAGCCGCGGTTGCCGCGCCGCCAGCTACACCGAGGAGCAGGGCGCGGCGGTGATGGCCGAGGCGGAAATTGGCATTCGCATCGAGCTGGGCCGTGGCACCTGCAGCGAGACGATCTGGACCACCGACTTGTCCCACGAGTACGTGCGCATCAACGCGGAGTACCGTTCCTGATCCCGCCTATTCCCGTTTTTCATTCCAGGATAAAAAATGGGAATTTGCCTTTTGCCTTCCACGCCTCTTATGGTCCCCTTCAGGATGTTTGGAATCTGACGAACTAAGGAGAGGCGTATGTCTTTGACTCTGGTAATTGGCGACAAAACCTATTCCTCCTGGTCGCTGCGCGCCGCCCTGGCGCTGGAGCTGACCGGCGCGCCCTATGACGAGGTGCTGGTGCACCTCGACCGCCCGGATACCCGTGCGCGCATTCTCGAACACTCGCCGACCGGCAAGGTGCCGCTGCTGAAGACCGAAGAAGGCCCGGTCTGGGACTCCTTGGCGATCGGCGAATACCTCGCCGAGCGCTTCCCCGAAGCCCATCTGTGGCCGCGCGGGCAGTATGCGCGCGCCGTGGCGCGGGCCGTGTGTGCGGAGATGCACAGTGGCTTCGGCGCCTTGCGTACGCATATGCCGATGGATCTCAAGCGCGCTCGGCCGCTGGAGCCGCTGCCGGCGGAGGTGCAGGCGGATATCGAGCGGATCTGTGCGTTGTGGGCGCGCTGCCAAGCCGAGTTCGGTCAGGACGGGCCGTTTCTGTTCGGCCACGCCAGCTTGGCGGATGCGTTTTTTGCGCCGGTGGCCACGCGCTTGCGCAGTTATCAGGTCGCCCTGCCGGCTGCGGCGGCGGCTTATGTTGAAACCATTTACCAGTGGCCGGCCTTCCAGGGCTGGTACCAGGCAGCACTTGAGGAAAGCGCGGCGTGAAACGAGTACAGGTAGCGGCGGCAGTGATCCGCGGCGTGGATGGGCGGGTCCTGCTGGCCCGCCGTCCGGAGGATAAGCACCAAGGCGGTCTGTGGGAGTTCCCGGGCGGCAAGGTGGAGGAGGGCGAGTCGGTGCCGGCGGCGCTGCAGCGCGAACTGGCCGAAGAGCTGGGGATTCAGGTGAGCACCGCACGGCCGTTGATCCAGGTGCAGCACGACTATGCGGACAAGCACGTGTTGCTGGATGTCTGGGAGGTCTCGGCCTTCAGTGGCGAGCCCCATGGCGCCGAGGGTCAGCCACTGGCCTGGGTCAGCGCCAAACAGTTGGCCGATTATGAGTTTCCCGCCGCGAACCGGCCTATAGTGGCCGCCGCGCGCCTGCCGGAGCACTACCTGATCACCCCGCAGGACCTGGAGCCGCAGGCCCTGCTGCGGGGGCTGAAGGCGGCTCTGGACAGCGGCATGCGGCTGGTGCAGCTGCGCGCGCCGACTATGTACGACCCGCAGTACCGCGACTTGGCGGTGGACGCCGTGGGCCTGTGTGCCGGGCGCGCGCAACTGATGCTGAAAGGCCCGCTGGAGTGGCTGGGGGATTTCCCCGCGGCCGGCTGGCACCTGACCTCGACCCAGCTGCGCCAGCTGGTCAGCGGCGGTCGGCCGTTCCCGGCGGCGCGCTGGCTGGCGGCGTCCTGCCACAACGCCGAAGAGTTGGCGTTGGCGGCGCAGATGGGGGTGGATTTCGTCACCCTGTCGCCCGTGCAGGCCACCCAGACCCATCCCGAGGCGCAGCCGTTGGGCTGGGACAAGGCCGCGGAGCTGATCGCCGGTTTCAATCAGCCGGTCTATCTGCTCGGGGGTGTCGGTGCCGCAGAGACCGAGCGTGCCTGGCAGATTGGCGCGCAAGGGGTGGCGGGGATTCGCGCGTTCTGGCCGCAAGTCGAATAAGTCGGTGATTGGCCGGGCAGCTACTGCCGGCCAAACCAGTCGCAGTCAGGTGTTTTCCGGCTTCGGCGCGGCTTGCCAGAGCACTTCCTTGATCTGCATGCGTTTGGCGATCAGGCGGGCGGCGACGAACAGCAGGTCGGACAGACGGTTGATATAGGCCAGGCCAACCCCGGTCAGGGGTTCCAGTGCATTGAGGTGCTGGCAGCGACGCTCGGCGCTGCGCGCCAGGCTGCGGCAGACATGAGCCTGGGCGACCAGCTGCGAGCCGCCGGGCAGGATGAAGTTTTCCAGCGGCCCCAGCTCCTCGTTCCAGCGGTCGATGGCCGCTTCCAGGCGCTGCACCTCGGCCGAGTCCAGGGCCTGATAGACCGGCATCGCCAGTTCGCCGCCGAGGTCGAACAGGCGGTGCTGGCAGGGCGCCAAGACCTCGATCAGCTCGCCGAGTCCTGGCCACATGCCTTCCTGCTCGGCCAGACCTGCAAGCAGCAGGCCCAGCTGGCTATTGAGCGTATCCACCTCGCCCATGGCCTCCACCCGTGGGTGATCCTTGGGTACCCGGCGGCCGTCGGCCAGGCCGGTTTCGCCGGCATCACCGGTGCGGGTGTAAATCTTCGAGAGTCGCATGCTTAAAGTCCTGAAAGGTCCTGGGCAGGTGCCAGCGGCAGGCGCAGGGTGAAGCAGGTGCCCTGGCCGAACGTGGAGTGCACTTCCATCTGCCCTTTGTGGTTGTTGGTGATGATGAAGTAGGAGACCGACAGCCCCAACCCGGTGCCCTGGCCAATCTCCTTGGTGGTGAAGAACGGCTCGAAGATGCGCTTGCGCACCGACTCGGGCATGCCGACGCCGTTGTCTTCGACCTGAATCTCCACCCAGGGCGGCGTCAGGCGGGTGCGCAGGGTGATGCGTCCGGGTTCCAGCGGCTCTGCGCCCGGCGTGTCTTCGCGTTGATGGATCGCCTGGGCGGCATTCTTCAGCAGGTTGAGCAGCACTTGCTCCAGTTCGTTGGCGATGCCAGGCACCGGGCCGATCTGCGGATCGAACTCGCGCAGGATGCTCAGGCCCTTGAAGTCGAAGCCTTCGGTCAGGTCGAAGTCGTTGCCGGCGATGTCCACCGCCTGGTCGATCAGTGCCGGCAACTGGCAGGGGGCGAGCTGGCGATTGCTCATGCGGCTGAAGCTGAGCATGTGGCTGACGATTTTCGCCGCCCGCGAGCCGGCTTGCTGGATGCCGTCGAGCAGTTGCGGCACTTCACGGCCTTGCAGGTAGCGATTCACCGTCTCCAGCGAGACGCCCACGGCCTCGGCTTGTTCGAGATTCTTCGCTAGCTCGGCAGACAAGCGCCGGCGAATGTTCTGCACGTTGTGCAGGATGGCGCCCAGCGGGTTGTTGATCTCGTGGGCCATGCCGGCGGCCAAGCCGCCGACCGAGAGCATCTTCTCGGATTGCACCATCATCTCTTCCAGCGCTAGGCGCTGGGTGATGTCGTCGATGCGGATCACCACGCCGCGGCCGGCGCCGCCCATCAGCGGATAGAACGTCAGGGCGTAATGCCGTGGCGCGTCATCCTTGAGCCAGGTCACGCGCTCGATTTTCTCCACGGTGTGCCGTTCGGCGGTGTGTTTGAGCTGCGGTAGGAACGGCTTGAGGGGTGGAAAAGCCAGGAATACCGGCTGGTTCAGGGCCGCCTCCAGCCGGGTGCCGGAAAGCGCGCTGGCTTCCTGGTTCCATTGGGTGACGTAGAGCTGTTCGTCGAGGGCGATCAGGGCCGAGGGCATCGAGTCGATGATGCTGTTCAGGTAGTTCTGGAAGCCCGTGAGCTTCTTTTCGATCTTGCTGCGCACCTGCACTTCCAGCTCCAGCCTGCGGTTGGAGTGGCGGGTTTCCTCGGCCAGACCCTGGGCCTGGTCGAAGGCCATTTGCGCATCGTCGCGGGCGCGCTTGAGCTGCTGCTCGCGCGCCTCGATGCGTGACAGCATGGTGTTGAAGGCCTCTGCCAGGCTGCCAATTTCGTCCTGATTGCCGCGGGCGGCGCGCAGGGCATAGTTCTCTTCGCGGGTGACCTGGCGCGACAACTCTTCCAGTTTGCGAATCGGCCGAGTCACCATGCGGCGGATTTGCCGGGCCACCAAGATCCAGAGCAACACGCTGAAGGCGAGAATCACCAGGCTGGCGGTCAAGGTGCCGGTGTAGAAGGCGCCGGGCAACTCGCTGGAGGCGACCAGCAGCAGGTGGCCAGGCGCTTTGCCGGTCTGTGGCAGTGCGATCAGCTGGTTGGCGCGAAACTCACCGTAGCGCCAACTGTCCAGCTGTTCGAGGTTCTGCGGCAGTTGCAGTTTCTCGCCGCGTTCCAGCTGTGCCAGGCGCTGTCCGTTGCTGTCGTAGAGCACGGCCGCGCGTAGCGGCGCGTAGCCGTTCAGGCGTTGCAGCAGGGCCTCGGCGGCGGCTGGCGAGCTGAGCGCTTCATTGCTCAGGGTTGGACTGGCGATCAGGCGGCCGAGGGTCTGCAGGGCTTGCGGCGCCATGTTTTCCTGGGAGATCCAGTAGGCGGCGCTGATAAAGGCCAGGTTGGCCACCAGCAGGACGGTGGTCAGCAACGCCAGCAGTGCGGCCAGGAGTTTGCGGCCAACCGGGAGGTTTTCAAGGCGCTTGCGCAGGGTCATGGGCAGGTTGATCGCGGCTGACGGAGGAGCTGGCAGGGTAACGCGGGCTTTACTGGGTGGGCAATCCGCGGGCGTTGAGATGGCGGACCAGGCGCCCATGCAGGGCATTCAGGTGCGGCAGTTCGCGCTGATGCCGGTGGGCCACGGCACAGGCGTGCCCGAGCAGGAAACTGATCTCGGTACGCCGGCCTTGGGCGACGTCCTGGTGCATCGACGAGTAGTTGGCGGCTGTGGCCTTGATCACCCGCTCGACTTCTTCCGCGAGCTGCTCGGCGGCCGCGGGCTGGCCGCAGAGGCTCAGCAGTTCGCCCAGTTCGGCGCAGAGGGTGGCGACTTCCGCCGGGTGCTCGAGCAGGCCACCGTTGCGGCAGTCGTAGAGCACCGTCAGCGGGTTGATCGCGCAGTTCAGCGCCAGCTTGCGCCACAGGCGGGTGAGGATGTCGGGGGTCCACTGGTGAGGAATGCCGGTGCTGCCGAGCTGGGCGAGCCAGGCCGGGGGGCTGGGGTCGAGCGGGTCGCCGAGCCAGGTGTAGCCATGGCCGGCAAACACCACGCGGAAATCGCCCTCACGAAACGCCCCCTCGGTGCTGGAGGCGAGGATGCAGCGCGTGTGCGGTAGGCGAGTGGCCACCGCGTCCTGGCTGCCCAGGCCGTTCTGCAGGAGGATCAGTTCGGCATCGGCAGTCAGGCGGTGGGCCAGGCTGGCGACCGCGGCTTCGGCGTCGTAAGCCTTGCAGGCCAGCAATAGCAGGCGGATCGGGCTTGAGTCCGCCGGGGTTTGCGCGGCGATGGGGTAGAGGCTGCTCTGACCTTGCTCCACCAGGGTCAAGCCGCCGGCCGCGCGGTAGGCGGCCAAGCGCGCGCGGTCACGCAGGAGCAAGCGCACGGGCAGGCCGGCGCGGGCCAGTCGAGCGGCCCAGAGGCTGCCCAGGCTGCCGGCGCCCAGCACATGCCAGGTCATGCTTACTTGTGCAGCGGCAGGCGCATCGCCGCCACCCGGCCGCTCGCGTAGGACTCGGGCAGCAGCGTGGCGGCGTGCCGGATCAAGCTATCCGGATCGATGGGCAGTGCCTTGGCGTCCATGCCGACCAGGCTGATGCCGGCCTTGAGGGTGATGAAGCCTTCGCTGGTCTTGAAGGCTTTCAGGTTCAGGCCCTCATGCAGGCGTTTGAAGCTGCTCGGGGCACACTCTTGCAGGTCTTCGAGCAGGGTGAGCAAGCCGAAGTGGTTATCGTCCAGCCGCGTCAGCACATCGAGCGGGCGCACCAGCTGTTGCAGGCGCCGGGCGACGCCGTGCAGCAGTTCGTTGTAGAAGCTGTGGCCATATTGCAGGCGTAATTGCGGGGCCTCCTGCAAACCGATCAACAGGTAACACACGGCACCGCCGCGGGACTCGATCTTGCGCAGGCTGTCGACCAGCATCTGCTGCAGGTAGCGCGGGTTGCCCAGGCCGGTCAGGGGGTCGACCAGGTTGCGTTGTTCCAGGCAGGCGATGTTCTGCGTCAGCAGGCGGTTTTCCTGCAGCAGGCGTTGCAGGGTGTTGCACAGGCGGTCGGCGGCGTAGACCCGCGGCACCAGTTGCTCGCTCATCGCCGCCTTGTTGATGAAGTCATCGACGCCGCGGTCGAAGGCTTCGTTGAGCACGTTGTCGCCGTCCTGGCCGGTGAGCAGGATGATGTAGGTGTAGTGGTCGGTCATCTCGTCGAACTGGCGCACGCGGCCGGTCAGTTCCAGGCCGTCGATTTCCGGCATCAGCCAATCGGCCAGCAGTACACTGGCCGGGCGCTGTTCGAGCAACTTGAGCGCCTCGACGGCGCTGCTGGCGAAGCGCACGTCGAGGTAGCCAGCCTGGCTCAAGGCGCGGCCGATCATGGCGCTGGAGAACTTGGCGTCGTCCACCACCAGGATGCTGAGATGGGGGTTGGGCATTGGCAGACTCGCAGGAAGTAGTGATGGTGCCGGTACATGGCCGGGCAGTGATTGTCTCGGCAGTTATATAATGACCTGGCATTTTAACCGTCAAGCCTGGCGCATCCTGTCCGTGATGCGGATCGCGCCGTCTATCTGGAGAAATCCCATGCCCTCGTTCGACGTGGTGTCCGAACTGGACAAACACGAAGTCACCAACGCCGTCGATAACGCGATGAAAGAGCTGGAGCGTCGTTACGATCTACGTGGAAAAGGCACTTTCGAGTTCAAGGAACTGACCATCAACCTGACCGCCGATGCGGATTTCCAGCTGGAACAGATGGTGGAGATTCTCAAACTCAGCCTGGTTAAGCGCAAGATCGATGTGCAATGCCTGGAATTGAAGGAGGCCTACCCTTCGGGCAAAAGCGTGAAGCAGGAAGCCGTGCTGCGTGAAGGTATCGATAAAGAGCTGGCGAAGAAGATCGTCGCGCATATCAAAGACAGCAAACTCAAGGTGCAGGCCGCTATTCAGGGCGAGCAGGTACGGATCACCGGCAAGAAGCGTGACGACCTGCAGGAGGCCATCGCCGCCCTGCGCGCCAAAGACTTCGGCATGCCGCTGCAGTACAACAACTTCCGCGATTAATTCGCCGTCTACGCAACCGCTGCGCCGCAGTGGCGTCGCAGGGGTTGCGCAATCTGTGTGACCGCCATGGCTTGCCATGGCGGTTTCGTTTTAAGTCGCTGAAAGGAGCGTCCCGATGGATATCAACGTCGAGCAATGGGTGAAAATGTCGGAGACCTGGTTGCCGGTGCTGCTGGAATACAGCGGTAAGCTGGCGCTGGCCTTGCTCACCTTGCTGATCGGTTGGTGGCTGATCAACAAGCTGACCCGCAAGGTCGGTGGCCTGTTGGAACTGCGCAATGTCGACCGCGCCCTGCACGGTTTTATTGGCAGCCTGGCCAACATCGTCCTCAAGGTGCTGCTGCTGGTCAGCGTGGCCTCGATGGTGGGGGTGGAAACGACCTCCTTCATTGCCGCTATCGGTGCCGCCGGTCTGGCTATCGGCCTGGCGCTGCAAGGCAGCCTGGCGAATTTTGCTGGCGGGGTGCTGATTCTGCTGTTCCGCCCGTTCCGCGCCGGTGACTGGATCGAGGCGCAGGGTGTCAGCGGCAGTGTGGATAGCATCCAGATCTTCCACACCACCCTGAAAAGCGCCGACAACAAGGTGGTGATAGTGCCTAACGGCAGCCTCTCCAACGGCACTATCACCAACTACTCGCGTGAGCAAAAGCGTCGGGTCGATATCAATTTGGGGATCGATTACAGCAGCGATATCCAGTTGGCTCGCGCGGTGCTGTTGGAGATCGCTGCCGATGCGCGGGTGCTCGAGGATACGCCGCCGGTGGTGGTCGTCACCGCGCTGGGCGATAGCGCGATCAGTCTGTCGTTGCGGGTTTGGGTGGCCACGGCTGACTACTGGCCGGTGACCTTCGACTTTATCGAGCAGGCCAAGGAGCGCCTGACGGCAGCGGGGATCAATATCCCCTTCCCGCATAGGGTGGTGCATCTGTTGCAGAGCAACTGATGCTGCGCAGGGCAAAAGGCCGGTTTTTTATGGCTGATCCGTGGAGGGCTGTTCGCTGGTGGGAGTTGGCGTCGAGCCATTTGTCTGCGGACCCTCGCGGCGCCACTGCCAGGCGATCAGGATCAAGGTCGGCACGCCGAGTAACGCGGTAATCAGGAAGAAGTCGCTATAGCCGAACTTCTCCACCATCACCCCGGAGTAGCCACCGATCAGCCGCGGCAGCAGCAGCATGATCGAGCTGAGCAGCGCGTATTGGGTGGCGGAGAACTTCAGGTTGGTCAGGCTCGACAGGTAGGCGACGAAGGCCGCGGTGGCCAAGCCGGCGCTGAAGTTGTCGCAGGAGATGGTGAGCACCAGCATCTGCAGGTGTGGGCCCATCCCGGCGAGCAGCAGGAACAGCAGGTTGGTCGCCGCCGACGCCGCACCGCCGATCAGCAGAATCGGGAAGATCCCGAAGCGCACGATCAGCAAACCTCCGAGGCCGGCACCGAGCAGGGTCATGACCAGGCCGAACAGCTTGCTGACGCTGGCGATCTGATCCTTGCTGAAACCTTGGTCGATGTAGAACACGTTGGCCATCACGCCCATCACAGTGTCCGACAGGCGATAAGTGGCGATCAGGCCGAGCAGCAGCAGGGCTTGCCAGCGGTAGCGCAGGATAAAGTCGTTGATCGGCGTCAGCACCGGCGCCAAGCCGCGGCGGCCCATGGACGACAGGCACAATGCAGTCAGGATGAGGTAGAGCAGGGCGCGCAGAAAGGCCCGATCGTGCAGCAGCAGATCGAGGAGACTGCGGCCGTGGAACAGCACGCTCTCGAAGTTCGTCCGGTACAGCTGGGTGAACAGCGCCGGCACCGAGACCAGCAACACGATCAACACCAGCACCGAGATCATCTGATGACTGAAGCCATAGCGGGCGGCCGACAGTTGGGTGCGCAGCGGCACCGGCGGTTCGCGCATCCACAGGCTGGTGAGCAGCCCCGGCAGCATCAACAGCGCGAACAGCAGGTAAGTGCCGGCCCAGGCCGCGTGCTTGTACAGCCCCCCGGTGGAGCCGAACCACTCGGCGAAATACAGTGCACCGGCAGTCGCTAACAGCGCGGCGATCCGGTAGCCGGCCATGTAACTGGCGGCCAGCGCGGCCTGGCGGCTGTCTTCGGCGATTTCCAGGCGGTAGGCGTCGATGGCGATGTCTTGGGTGGCCGAGGCAAAGGCCACCAACACGGCCAGGGCGATCAGCCAGGCCAGGTGTTGCTGGGGATCGCACAGCGCCATGCCGGCCAGGCCAACGGCCACCAACACTTGCGAGAGCACCAGCCAGGAGCGGCGCCGGCCCAGCTTGCCCAGCAGCGGCAGGCGCCATTGGTCGAGGAGTGGCGACCAGACCCATTTGAAAGCGTATGCGAGGCCGATCAAGCTGGCGAAACCTATGGTCTCACGCGCCACACCGGCCTCACGCAGCCAGACCGAGAGGGTGGAGAACACCAACATATAAGGTAGGCCGGCGGCGAACCCCAGCAGGAGCAGAGCCAAGCTGGCGGGGCTAGCGTAGGCGGCGAGGGCGGCGCGCCAGGTTTTACGGGGCATTGGGCTGTGATCTGCCTGGGGAGTACGGAGCTTGGAGAACAAAGTCGGATTAGCAAAACAGGATTACAAAAACAGCGCGCACTCTAACCGCTGTGCTCCACTGGGCGCCAGCCATGCCGCTGCATATCCACCCGTTCGTTATGGATGCGCACGCCTTCGGCGCGTAACCGCGCCCGTTGCTCGTCGCCGGAAGGGCTGCCTGAAATCAGGCTGAGCCGCCCGCCGGCGGCCACTACCCGATGCCAGGGCAGCGTGCTGTCTTGCGGCAGTTGGCTGAGGCTGCGCCCGACCCAGCGCGCCGCACGGCCAAGACCGGCCAGTTCGGCCAACTGGCCATAGCTGACCACTTTGCCTGCCGGCACCTGCGCCAGGGTCAGATACAGCGCCGCCCGCCGCGCCTCGGCGCTTGCCGCTGGCCCGAGGGCCCAGGCATGCTCTGCCGCCTTCTCCTCACCCTCTGCCTGTCGATGGATCATGCTGCTACGCATCCTGCTTTCGAGTGTTATGTTTTTAACTGCTCTATTGGGCCTCGTCACCTCAGCCTGGGCGGACACCGTCTGGCTGAATAATGGCGATCGCCTGAGTGGCGAGATCTTACTGCTGGATGGCGGCAAGCTGGCGCTGAGCACCCGGTACGCCGGCCAGGTGCTGATCGACTGGCAGGATATCGACACCCTGCGCTCGGACAAACCCGTGTTGCTGCGTCGTGCAGGCCTCGACAGCGAGCATAGCAAGCGCTTGGAGGCGGCCGGCAAGGGCATGGTCCGGGTGCTCAACTCCACCACCGAGACGGTGCCGCTGGCCAGTATCACTCGCCTGGTGCCGCCGCGCCCGTTGCTGCAGGATCGGGTCTGGGAAGGCAACCTGGACGCCAAGCTGGACATGCAGCGCAATGATGACAATACCGATGAGTGGCAGCTCAAGGGCAACACCCGGGTCGAGCATGGCCGCTGGCGCCACGTGCTGACCGGTGAGTTGGAGCGTGAGACCAAGAACGGCGAGCCGACCGACAACCATTGGCAGTATGAATACGACCTCGACCGCTTTTTCAGCGAACACTGGTTCTGGCGTGCCGGCATCGAGCAGCAGCGCGATGAGTTCGACAGCATCCAGCGTCAGCGCATTCTCGGCAGCGGTCCCGGTTATCGTTTCTGGGACAACGAACTGGGGCGTTTCGATCTGATCAGCCAGTTCAACCGGGCCACCTTCGAGTCTGCGGCGGGTGATCTGGAGTTCAATACTTACTCGTTGGAGTGGGATTACAAGCGCCTACTCTGGGGCACGCGGCTGGAGTTCTATAGCAACGCAGAGCTACAGATTCCGCAGATCAGCGCGGTCGACTATGCCCTCGACAGCGAGTTCGGTTTGCGTTATCGCCTCAACAGTTGGGCGCGCCTGTCGCTGCTCTATGAGTTGAACCAGACCGCTGGTGTGGCGGCGGTGAGCGGCTCGGATCGGCGCTACTTGCTGGGCGTCGGGGTCGGCTGGTAAGCGCTCTCGATTCAGGCTTCGATGAAAAAAGCCCCGCGGTTGTGGGGCTTCTTCTTGTTGGAGCTAAAGCTGCGATCAGAGACGCAGGCCGCCGTCCAGCTCGAGGATGCGACCGGTGTAGTAGTCGTTTTCCAGGATGTAGGCGACCGAATGGGCGATCTCCGCCGGTTTGCCCATACGCCTGAGCGGGATGCCCGACGTCATCTTCTCCAAGGCTTCGGGCTTCATGCCGAGGGTCATTTCGGTCTCGATAAAGCCCGGTGCGACGCCGGCGACCCGGATGCCGTAGCGCGCCAGCTCCTTGGCCCAGACCACGGTGTCGGCGGCTACGCCGGCCTTGGCGGCGGAGTAGTTGGCCTGACCAACGTTGCCGGCACGGGAGATCGAGGAGATGTTGACGATCGCGCCTTGGTTGCCCAACTCGATCATCTTCGCCGCCACTTCGCGGGTGCAGAGGAAGACGCCGGTCAGGTTGACGTCGATCACCGACTGCCACTGCGCCAGGCTCATCTTGGTCATTTCGCCGTCTTTGATCTTGATGGTCAGGCCGTCACGCAGGATGCCGGCGTTGTTGACCAGGCCATTGATGGCGCCGAAGTCTTCGGCGATCTGCGCCACGCAGTGGGTCACCTGCTCTTCATTGGCGACGTTGCACAGGTAAGCCCGGGCGTCACCACCGGCGGCCTTGCAGGCGGCCACGGCTTCGTCGAGCTTTTCCTGGTTGAGATCGACCAGGGCCAGCTTGGCGCCTTTGGCCGCCAGGTACTCGCCCATCGCGCGGCCTAGACCCTGGCAGCCGCCAGTGATGATGATGACTTTGTCTTGCAGTTGCATGCCAAATCCCCTCGAAGGTGTATCGGTTGTTAGCCCCGCTGGCGCTGCGAATCGTTATGCTGAGCGCCTGTCCGTTTTCGACGAATTCTTTGCGAGGAGTCATAAGGTGAGCGTGAAAGCCGGCAAGCATGCCCGAGAATTGCTACTCAAGGAATACCGTGGGGTGCTCTCCACCCAGTCCAAAGCCATGCCGGGCTACCCTTTCGGATCGGTGGTGCCGTACTGCCTGGACGAACAGGGCCGGCCGCTGATCCTGATCAGCCGCATCGCCCAGCACACCCACAATCTACAGTTCGAGCCCAAGTGTTCGCTGCTGGTCGGCGAGCGTGGCGCGGAGGATGTGCAGGCCGTTGGCCGCCTGACCCTGCTGGCGCAAGCCCGCCAGTTGAGCGATGAGGTGGCGCTCGCCGCGGCGGCCGAGCGCTATTACCGCTACTTCCCCGGCTCGCAGGGTTACCACCAGGCACATGACTTCGACTTTTGGGTCCTGGAGCCGGTGCGCGCTCGCTATATCGGCGGTTTCGGCGCCATCCACTGGATCGATAGCATCACCTTGGCCAACCCCTTCGCCGGTCAGGTCGAGGCGGGGATGGTCGAACACATGAACCATGATCATGCCAGCGCCATCGCCCATTACGTCGAGCTGGCCGGCTTGCCGCGTGAACCCGCGGCGCAACTGGCTGGGATCGACAGCGAGGGCTTTCACCTGCGCATCGGTCAGGCGCTGTATTGGCTGGCCTTTCCAACATCCTGTAACAGTCCTGGCGAAGTGCGCCAGGCCTTGGTGGCACTGGCGCGGGCCGAGGTTTGGCCGACCGGCGGGGCGCTGCAGGCTTGAATTTGCACTGTTGCGCCATTACTTAACCAGCATTGGAAGTCCTTACTTCCGTCCAGGGATTGTGTTGATGCGTGCTTTTCTGTTCCTTCTTCTAGTGTTTCCGCTGATTGAGCTGGCCGTGCTGATCAAAGTCGGCAGTGCCATCGGGGTGTTGCCGACCTTGCTGCTGATTATCGGCAGTGCCGTGCTCGGCAGCGTGCTGCTGCGGGTGGCTGGGGTCGCCACCGCCTGGCGCGCCCGTGAGCGCCTGGCACGCGGCGAGCTGCCCGAGCAGGAAATGCTCGAAGGTCTGCTGATCGCGGTCGGCGGCGGTCTGCTGCTGTTGCCGGGGTTTATCAGCGACATCTTCGGCTTGCTCTGCCTGCTGCCGTTTAGCCGACGCCTGCTGGTGAATAAAGTGCGCCAGCGTGTGGCCGCTCAGGCCCTGCGCCAGCGCGCCTTTGCCGATGACCTGCACGCGCGCTCAGGGCCGACCCGGCCGAACGTCATCGAAGGCGAGTTCGAGCACCGCGATTCCTAAGAGTCTGTTTAAGATCGTCGCGAGCGCAGGTCAGGCAAGGCGAAAAAAGGCGAGGAAGCGGAGTTGACTGCAGTCAATGAGCATTCCGAGGCTGTTTTCAACGCAGCATGGCCAAGCGCAGCAGATATTAGGCCGGCTCTAAAGATTTTTCGTGGTCACCCTTGAAATACCCTTGCCAGCCCTTATGTAGTGGTCACCGCAAGGTCTCTGTCGGTGACGACAGGCAGTCTTCTGCGGTCCGCCCTGCGGGCCGCAACCGGCAACGCCGGATGTGTTAACCAGCCGGTGCATAAACCGGCGGCTTTAAACCACCTTACTTGGGAGAGATCGACAATGAAGCTTCGTCCTCTGCATGACCGCGTCGTCATCCGTCGCAGTGAAGAAGAATCGAAAACCGCTGGCGGCATCGTTCTGCCGGGTTCCGCTGCTGAAAAGCCGAACCGTGGCGAGATCCTCGCCGTGGGTACCGGCCGCGTGCTGGACAACGGTGAAGTGCGTGCGCTGGCCGTGAAAGTGGGTGACAAAGTGGTATTCGGTCCTTACTCCGGCAGCAACACCATCAAGGTTGACGGTGAAGACCTGCTGGTAATGAGCGAGAACGAAATCCTGGCCGTTGTTGAAGACTGATTTCAGCGCATCGTCGCTACGAATTCCGTTCCACCGAAACGAATTGAGGAATAACGATCATGGCTGCAAAAGAAGTTAAATTCGGCGATTCTGCCCGTAAGAAGATGCTGGCTGGTGTTAACGTCCTGGCCGACGCGGTAAAAGCGACCCTCGGCCCGAAAGGCCGTAACGTGATCATCGAGAAGAGCTACGGCGCTCCGACCATCACCAAGGACGGCGTTTCCGTTGCCAAAGAAATCGAGCTGAAAGATCGCTTCGAGAACATGGGCGCCCAGCTGGTTAAAGACGTCGCTTCCCGTGCCAACGACGACGCTGGCGACGGCACCACCACTGCTACCGTGCTGGCTCAGTCGATCGTCAGCGAAGGCCTGAAAGCCGTCGCTGCCGGCATGAACCCGATGGACCTCAAGCGCGGCATCGACAAGGCGACCATCGCCATCGTTGCTCAGCTGAAAGCCCAGGCCAAGCCGTGCGCCGACACCAAAGCCATCGCTCAGGTCGGCACCATCTCCGCCAACTCCGACACCTCCATCGGCGACATCATTGCCCAGGCGATGGAAAAAGTCGGTAAAGAAGGCGTGATCACCGTTGAAGAAGGCTCGGGCCTGGAAAACGAACTGTCGGTCGTCGAAGGCATGCAGTTCGACCGTGGCTACCTGTCCCCGTACTTCATCAACAAGCCGGACACCATGGTCGCCGAGCTGGAAAGCCCGCTGATCCTGCTGGTCGACAAGAAGATCTCGAACATCCGCGAAATGCTGCCAGTGCTGGAAGCCGTGGCCAAAGCCGGCCGTCCGCTGCTGATCGTTGCCGAAGACGTCGAAGGCGAAGCCCTGGCGACTCTGGTGGTCAACAACATGCGTGGCATCGTTAAGGTCGCCGCCGTCAAGGCCCCAGGCTTTGGCGACCGTCGCAAGGCCATGCTGCAGGACATCGCCGTCCTGACTGGCGGTACCGTGATTTCCGAAGAAATCGGTCTGAGCCTGGAAGGCGCTACCCTAGAACACCTGGGTAATGCCAAGCGCGTGATCCTCAGCAAAGAAAACACCACCGTCATCGACGGTGCTGGCGTTCAAGCCGATATCGAAGGCCGCGTTGCCCAGATTCGCAAGCAGGTTGAAGACACTTCTTCCGACTACGACCGTGAAAAACTGCAAGAGCGTCTGGCCAAACTGGCAGGCGGTGTTGCCGTGATCAAGGTTGGCGCCGGTTCCGAAGTTGAAATGAAAGAGAAGAAAGCCCGCGTAGAAGATGCCCTGCACGCGACCCGCGCAGCCGTCGAAGAAGGCGTGGTACCTGGCGGCGGTGTCGCCCTGGTACGTGCCCTGCAAGCCATCGAAGGTCTGCAAGGCGAGAACGCCGATCAGAACGTCGGTATCGCTCTGCTGCGTCGCGCCGCTGAAGCGCCGCTGCGTCAGATCGTGGCCAACTCCGGTGACGAGCCAAGTGTGGTGATCGACAAGGTCAAGCAAGGTTCGGGTAACTTCGGTTACAACGCTGCGACCAGCGAGTACGGCGACATGATCGAAATGGGTATCCTCGACCCGGCCAAGGTGACCCGTTCTGCTCTGCAGGCCGCGGCCTCCATCGCCAGCTTGATGATCACCACCGAAGCGATGATCGCCGAGATCGTGGAAGACAAGCCTGCGGCTGGCGGTATGCCGGACATGGGCGGCATGGGTGGCATGGGCGGCATGATGTAAGCCGACCAGCCCTTATGGTCTGATCCAAGTGGTAGAAAAAAGCCCCGCCTAGTGCGGGGCTTTTTTTGTGCGCCCAGCATGGGCGCAATCTTGTGGGTGGAAGTCCCACCGTGAGTTATGCGGGAAAAAGTGCGCGCCTTGCAGCATCCGGCCGATGGAAAACATGCAGCCCCGGGCACCGCTCAGTCACGCCGCTAACAGTAGCCACAGCTCGTATAGTGAGGTAGTGCGCAGCAGTGACGGCGCGCGACTCCTGAGCACAATGGGCGGCAGTCTGCCGGTCGGCCTGTGGTCACGGCGTGAATCAAGTGTGAAAAAACTGTCAAAGGGGCTTGGTTCGAGGGGGCTTCGAGTTAAGGTTGGCCCCTGCTGCGCGGGAAGTTAGCGCGCCACGAGGAAAGTACCGATGCGAATTCTGTTGGTCGAAGATAACCGCGACATTCTGGCCAACCTGGCCGACTACCTGGGCATGCAAGGCTATAGCGTGGACTGCGCGCAGGACGGTTTGTCCGGTCTGCACCTGGCGGCGACCGAGCATTACGACCTGATAGTGCTCGATATCATGTTGCCTGGGATGGACGGCTACAGCCTCTGCAAGCGCCTGCGCGAGGACGCGCGCCGGGATACCCCGGTGATCATGCTCACCGCCCGTGACCAGTTGGATGACCGCCTGCAGGGCTTTCGCTCCGGCGCCGACGATTACCTGCTGAAGCCCTTTGCCCTGTCCGAATTGGCGGCGCGCATCGAGGCAGTCTTGCGCCGCAGCCAAGGCGGCGGGCGGCGCAGCCTGCAGGTGGCGGATCTGACGTACGATCTCGATACGCTGCAGGTCAGCCGCGGCGGGCGGACGCTTAAGCTCAACCCGATCGGCCTCAAACTGCTCGCCGCGCTGATGCAGAAGAGTCCCCATGTGTTGCGCCGCGAGGTATTGGAAGAGGCGTTGTGGGGAGATGACTGCCCGGACAGCGATAGCCTGCGCAGCCACGTCCATCAACTGCGTCAGGTGATCGACAAACCCTTCGCCACGGCGCTGCTGCAGACCGTGCATGGTGTGGGTTATCGCCTGGCGGAGGCGAACGATGGAGTTTAAGCACAGCCTGTCACGCCGGATCGTGATCGCCTTTGTGCTGATGACCTCTCTGGTGGCGGGCGCCTTTGCCCTGGGGATAGTCGAAACCGTGCATCTGGTGGAGGAGAAGCTGCTGTCCAGCGAGCTGGGCGGCGATCTCGATCGCCTGCTGCAGATGGACAGCATGGACGAATGGCGCTTGCGTCCAGAGCCGGAGCAACTGTTCTACTTCTCTGGCGGTCGTGACGAGTTCGCCTTGCCGGACGATCTCAAAGAGCTGGCGCCGGGCTTTCATGAGGTGTTTCGTGGCGAGCTGTCCTATCACGCTTTCGTGCGTGTCGTCGACGGTCGCCACTATATGCTGCTGCAGGATCAGAGCGGGTTCGAAGACCGTGAGCAAGTGCTCTTCGCCGTGGTGTTGATCGGCTTTCTGCTGAGCATTGCCTTGGCCACAGTGCTGGGCTGGCTGCTGGCGCGCAAGGTGATCGAGCCGGTAGTCCGCCTCTCCCGCCAGATTCGTCATCGGGATCAACTGTTGGCCATGGCGCCACCCTTGGCGCCGGACTATGCCGCCGACGAGGTCGGGCAGTTAGCCGCCGCCTTCGATGCCACCCTCGGCCTGCTGCGCCATGCGCTGACCCGCGAACGCCTGTTCACCAGCGATGTCAGTCATGAGTTGCGTACACCCTTGATGGTACTGGCCAGCTCCTGCGAATTACTGCTGGCAAACACCGGCTTGGATCCGCGCGCCCGTGCGCACGTGCAGCGCATTGCGCGGGCCTGTGACGAGATGCGTGAGCTGGTGCAGACCTTTCTGTTGCTCGCCCGCGCCCAGCAGGGGGACAGCAACCTACTGGCGGCGGTCAGCCTGTCCACTGTGGCGGATGAGCTGGTGGCGCAGTGGCGCGAGCCGATTGAGAGCAAGGGCTTGCAGCTGGATTACCGGCGCGGCGAACCCAGCCGCGAACTCTTCAATCCGACATTGTTGCGCGCGGTGATGGGCAATTTGCTGCGCAACGCCTGGCATTACACCGAGCAGGGGCGGATCAGCCTGGGCCTGCTGAACAATGGTTTTGTCATCGAAGACACCGGTGTCGGCATTCCCGAGAACGAGCGCGAAGCCATGTTCCAGCCCTTTGTGCGTGGCGGCGAGCAGCATGGCGATGGTCTGGGACTGGGGCTTTCCCTGGTGCAGCGGATCTGCGAGGACCAGGGCTGGAAGGTTCAGCTCACGGCGGCGCAACCCAATGGCTGCCGCTTTCGGGTCGAACTGAACTGACTGCCACTTCGGTGTCCCTATCGGGGCCTGGACCTATGACCAGCAAACTTTCTTGAGCCTTGCGGGTCATAGGCTCGCGTAGAGGATCGGCGGGCGCGCTTTCACGAAATTTTCACCTGGGTTTGACCCGCTGTTGACGGGCGCCTGCATAAGGTTGGGCGATGATCCGCAGGAGATGGCCCATGATCGACCCCGTCAAGCTCGAGTTTTCCAACAAATACGATCAGCAACATGCCCGGCAATACCTGGAGAAGCATCAGGAGAGTGGCTGGCGCAAGTTGTCCCATTGGCGTGATCAGCAGTTGGCGCGGCGCGCCCTGGCGCTGGCGGGTGAGCCGGGTCTGGTGCTCGACTTGCCCTGTGGGGCCGGGCGTTTCTGGTCGTTGCTGGCAGAAAAGCCCAACCGCGTGATCATCGGCGCGGACAACTCGGCGGATATGCTGCAAGTGGCTTGTGCCGCTCAGCCGGCAGAAGTGGTGAAACGGGTACGGCCTTTGCCGACATCTGCCTTCGCCATCGATCTGCCGGACAATGCCGTGGACAGCATCTTCTGCATGCGTCTGCTGCATCACGTCGGTGATGCCGAGCACCGCATGACGCTATTGCGTGAATGCAAGCGGGTAACGCGCGATAGCTTGATTGTTTCGCTGTGGGTCGATGGCAATTTCAAGGCTTGGAAACGTAAGCGTCTGGAGCAGAAGCGCCAGGGCCAGGCTGGGCAGGAAAGTTACCAAAATCGGTTTGTGTTACCGGCGGCTACTGTTGAAGACGAGTTCCGTCAGGCCGGCTTCCAGGTTCAGGAGCATTTGGACTTCTTGCCGCTGTATGCCATGTGGCGGGTTTATGTATTGCGTAAAGGGTAATCAAGCATGAGTGAAACGCTGTATTCGACTCCGACATTTGCACCCTCCGAGCAGTTTGAACACTGGTGGCAACAGCACGGCGAATGGGTTGAAGAGCCGAATCAGCGGCGTGGCGGCGAGAGTGGCGTACAGCGAGTCCGTGCGGACGGGCAATTGTTGTATGCCAAACGCCAAGTAGGGCATCTCTATCGCAGCCTGCGGCATCCCTTCGGGCGGCCGACGGTGCTGCGCGAGCGTGATGCCTTGGAGGGTTTTCGCCGGCTCGGGGTGCGAGTTCCCGAGGTGGTGTATTGCGCTGCGTTGTGCAGCGCGGATAAAAGCTGGCGCGGACTGCTGGTGACGGCGGCGTTGGACGGCTTTCAGGAAATCGACAACTGGTACGCCAGCGGTGGCCGTGCGCACTATGGCGAGCAGCTGCATCAACAGTTACTGCATGCGCTGGGCGCCATGCTGGCACGCTTGCACCTTGGCCGCTGGCAGCACGGTTGCCTGTACGCCAAGCATATCTTTGTGCGGGTCACGGGTGAGGGCGCGGCGGCCCGGGCGGACGTGGCGCTGCTGGATCTGGAGAAGGCTCGACGTCGCTTGAGCAAACAACGTGCGGCCCGTCACGACTTGCGCCAGCTAAGGCGCCATTCGTCGTGGAATGAAGCGGATTGGCAACAACTGATCTACGGTTACCAAACAGCGTTTGGCAGCGCTATCAAGGGGTTGCAATCATGAAGCTAGAAATCGCACGAGGTCTGTTCCTCGTAGGAGCCCTAGGAGTGGCTTCCCTTGCCGTCGCGGCCTGGCATGAGCCTGGCCCGGAGGTGCTGAGTGCAGCGAGCGGTCTAGGTCATTGTCCTGTGCCGGCTAATGCTAAAGCCAAGGTGCAGTTGCGTCCGGATCAGGACCTGCTGTTGCTGATGTTCGGCCTGTCCCAAGGCGGGACGCGCTAGAGCCGAGTTGTCCTTGCGCGCTTAAACAAGTCGCGCTTAAACAAAAAAACCGCACTAACAGACCCTGTGAAAACCCGCTGATAGCGGGCCAAGCAAACGCCCCGACCTGTCCGGGGCGTTTGCTTTTGTGCGGATGATGATGGGGAACACGGCGTTTCAACCCATCGGCGCGATGAGTTCACCGCCCCCCAGCACCTTGACCGCCCGTTTGAGGTTGTAGGCTGGCACGCCAAGGCCATTTCGGTGCGAGCGCCCTTTAACTGGCGCAACAGGACGCGGCCGTTGCCGGACCGCCACTGCTTCAGGTTGCCGACGGGGTGTTCGACGGTGGCGCGCCGCCTGGCCATCATCTTCGGATGGGCCGCCAGCCGCCGCGAGGAGCGGAGGCGCTGAAAATAGCCATGCGGGTAAAGCTTGAGCCAATCGGCCGGATCCTACGCGGGGCGCCCGCTGGCCTTGCTGAAGTCCATCTCACGCACCTTGAGACTCGCCACCTGGGCTTCGATCACCCGCACCAGATGCTCCGCGGGAGTCAGTTCGTCCCGTGAAACCGGAAACACATGGCCTTGGTTGCGTGCTTCGCCCTGGCTATAGCCCAGAAACGACAATGCCCGTATCGAGCGAGACGGGCAATGTCTTCATCCACGGCTCAGACTGCTAGGTTTTCACACAGCCTGAATTGCAGGCTTTTGTGTTCCGACTTGCCCCTTAGAATCTGTTCAATATCTGCTGCGGGCTGCGCGCGCCATGCGGCGTTGCAAACAGGCTCGGACTGCTCATTTACCACTCGTAAACTCGGCTGGGGCATCCTGCTTCGCCCTAACTCCTGCATCCATGCAGTCGTCCACTTCCTCGCCTGTTTGGCTCGCTACGCCTTGTGACCCACATGGATGTGGGGATGCCGCTACCCGTAGGGAACGGGTGCGGCCCTGACCTGCGCTCGCGACGAGCTTGAACAGGCTCTTAGAGCAGTTCCACCGCCACGGCAGTGGCTTCGCCGCCACCGATGCAGAGGGATGCGACCCCGCGTTTGCCACCGGTATTACGCAGTGCGTTGATCAAGGTCAGGATGATCCGCGAGCCGGTGGAGCCAACCGGGTGGCCCTGAGCGCAGGCGCCGCCGTAGATGTTGACCTTGGCGTGATCCAGGCCGTGTTCGCGGATGGCCAGCATGGTGACCATGGCGAAGGCTTCGTTGATCTCGAACAGATCGACATCCGCCTTGCTCCAGCCGGTCTTCTCGAACAGCTTGCTCATGGCACCGATGGGGGCGAGGGTGAACTCGCTCGGGTCCTGGCTCTGGGTGGCGTGCGCGACTATCTTGGCCAGTGGCTTGAGGCCACGGCGGGCGGCTTCTTCGGCAGTCATCAGCACCAGGGCGCTGGCGCCGTCGGAGATCGAGCTGGCGTTGGCGGCAGTAATGCTGCCGTCCTTGCGGAATGCGGGTTTCAGGGCTGGGATCTTGTCCAGGTTGGCGTTCAGCGGTTGCTCATCGTCCTTGACCAGCACTTCACCCTTACGGGTGACGACGCTCACCGGAGCTATCTCGGCGTTCAGCGAGCCGTTGGCGATAGCGGCCTGGGCGCGCTTCAGCGACTCGATGGCGTAGGCGTCCATCTCTTCGCGGCCGATGCCATATTGGTCGGCGGTTTCCTGGGCGAAGGAACCCATCAGGCGGCCGCTGCGCGCATCCTCCAGGCCATCGAGGAACATGTGGTCCTTGATCTCGCCGTGGCCCATGCGCAGACCGGTGCGGGCTTTTTCGAGGATGTAGGGGGCGTTGGACATGCTTTCCATGCCGCCGGCGACCATCACGCTGTTGGTCCCGGCTTTCAGCAGGTCATGGGCCAGCATCACGGCCTTCATGCCCGAGCCGCAGAGCTTGTTGATGGTGGTGCAGCCGGTGGCGCTGGGTAGCCCGGCATTCAGCGCCGCTTGGCGGGCGGGGCCTTGTTTGAGGCCGGCGGGCAAGACGCAGCCCATGATCACTTCTTCTACGTCAGCCGCTTGGATGCCGGCGCGGGCCACCGCTTCGCGAATGGCCGTAGCGCCCAACTCGACGGCGGGAACGCTGGACAAGCTGCCCTGGAAACCGCCCATGGGAGTACGGGCACCGCTGACAATGACGATATCGGACATCGAAGTTACCTCTATGACTGTATTTGATCTATGAGTAGCGGGCCGAAGTCGGCGGCTGCAATCAATTCTACCGCGTGACCGGAACTGGCCAAAGAGTCACCTGGCAAATCATTCTTAGGGCTGATTTCTATGGCGACTAAGGGTTCTAGAGTGCATGCCAGTCAGATAACAACACGCATTCGAGTAGGTGCTTCTATGTTGCAGACCCGTGTCATTCCGCCGGCCGAAAATGCCTACCCTTATCCCCTGTTGATCAAGCGTCTGCTGCTGTCCGGTAGCCGTTACGAGAAAACTCGCGAAATCGTCTACCGCGACAGCGTGCGCTACAGCTATGCGACCTTCAATGAGCGGGTCGCGCGCTTGGCCAACGTACTGACGACGGCGGGGGTAAAGGCCGGTGATACCGTGGCGGTGATGGACTGGGACAGCCACCGCTACCTCGAGTGCATGTTCGCCATTCCGATGCTTGGCGCGGTGTTGCACACCATCAATATCCGCCTGTCGCCCGAGCAGATTCTCTACACCATGAATCATGCGGAAGATAAGTTCGTGCTGGTCAACAGCGAGTTCGTGCCGCTCTATCAGGGCATCGCCAGCCAACTGACCAGTGTAGAGAAAACCCTGCTGCTGACCGATACCACAGAAAAGAGTGCGGCGCTGCCAAACCTGGTCGGTGAGTACGAAGAGCTGCTGGCGGCTGCGAGCTCGAGCTACGACTTCGCGGATTTCGACGAAAACTCCCTGGCCACCACCTTCTACACCACCGGCACCACCGGTAATCCCAAAGGGGTGTATTTCACCCATCGCCAACTGGTGCTGCACACCCTGTCGGCGGCCAGCGTCATGGGTAGCCTGGACAGCATCCGCCTGATGGGCACCAATGATGTCTATATGCCGATCACCCCGATGTTCCATGTGCATGCCTGGGGACTGCCCTACGTGGCCACCATGCTCGGGGTCAAGCAGGTCTACCCGGGGCGTTACGACCCGGAACTGTTGGTCAAGCTGTGGCAGAAGGAGAAGGTCACCTTCTCCCACTGCGTACCGACCATCCTGCAGATGGTGATGAATGCCAAGAGCGCCCAGGGAGTGGATTTCGGCGGTTGGAAGCTGATCATCGGCGGCAGTGCGCTGACCCGTGCGCAATACGAGGCGGCCAAGGCCCGTGGCATTCAGCTCACCGCGGCTTACGGGATGTCCGAGACTTGTCCGTTGATCTCCTGTGCGCACCTCAACGAAGAGCTGCTGGCCGGTAGCGAAGACGAGCGCACCACCTACCGGATCAAAGCCGGCGTGCCGGTGCCGTTGGTCGAGGCGGCGATCATGGATGACCATGGCCAGTTCCTGCCGGCCGACGGCGAGTCTCAGGGCGAGTTGGTGCTGCGTGCGCCCTGGTTGACTCAGGGCTACTTCCACGAACCGCAGAAAGGTGCCGAACTCTGGGAGCACGGCTGGCTGCACACCGGCGATGTCGCCACTATCGATGGTATGGGTTTCATCGATAT
Source organism: Pseudomonas sp. 2FG (assembly GCF_005502935.1). Taxonomy (GTDB): domain Bacteria; phylum Pseudomonadota; class Gammaproteobacteria; order Pseudomonadales; family Pseudomonadaceae; genus Aquipseudomonas. The sequence continues at coordinate 70,662 of NZ_SCMP01000004.1, read as the reverse complement.
CCGCGACCGCATCAAGGACGTGATCAAGACCGGTGGTGAATGGATTTCCTCCCTCGAACTGGAGGATCTGATCAGTCGCCATGCCGCGGTGCGTGAAGTGGCGGTGGTCGGTGTGCCTGATCCGCAGTGGGGGGAGCGGCCCTTTGCCCTGCTGGTTGTGCGTGAAGGGCAGGAGCTGGATGCCAAGGGCTTGAAGGAGCATCTCAAGCCTTTCGTCGAGCAGGGTCTCCTGAATAAATGGGCGATTCCCACGCAGATCGCGCTTGTTACTGAAATTCCCAAGACTAGCGTGGGTAAGTTGGACAAGAAGCGCATTCGCCTGGATATCGCCCAATGGCAGGCTTCTGGTAGCGCCTTCCTGTCCACGCTCTAACCGTATCCGGCCGCCCCCAGCCGGTGCGGCCGCCCCGCCAAGCAAACGCTTGGGTCATTAAGTGCTATCTCTGCTCCCTTCTTGGGGGCTTCCTGAACTGACTGATCGGTCGCAACCGGCGAGCCAGAGTGGGTGGCTGCCGCAAATCACACTTTAGATGGATCATCGGATACCACCTTGTAGCTATAGTCAGCGCCATCCATAACAAAAAACACATGGGGTAGCGTCGATGACAACAACAAATCCGCTCTGGCGTCTGGCAAGACTGCCATTGGCCGTCAGTCTCGCATCCACTCTCGCCGCTCCGGCATTCGGTGTGACTTTCAATATCGGGGAGATCGAAGGGCAATTCGACTCCTCGTTGTCCGTTGGTGCTAGCTGGTCGGCGCGCAGTGCCGATCCGGATCTGATTGGGGTGAATAACGGTGGGGACGGTCTGTCGCAGACTTCCGACGACTCGCACCTGAACTTCAAGAAGGGCGAGACCTTCTCAAAAATCTTCAAGGGTATTCATGACCTCGAGCTGAAGTACGGCGACACCGGTATGTTCGTGCGCGGCAAATACTGGTACGACTTCGAGCTGAAGGACGAACACCGCCTGTTCAAAGACATCGACGACAACGGCCGCAAAGAGGGCGCGAAATCTTCCGGCGCGCAGCTTCTCGATGCCTTTGTCTATCACAACTACGATATCGCCGATCAGCCGGGCTCCGTGCGCCTGGGCAAACAGGTGGTGAGCTGGGGCGAAAGTACCTTTATCGGTAACTCGATCAACTCGATCAACCCCATCGATGCTTCCGCGTTCCGTCGCCCAGGCGCCGAAATCAAAGAGGGTCTGATTCCGGTCAATATGTTCTATGTGTCCCAGAGCCTGACCGAGAACCTCTCGGCTGAAGCTTTCTATCAGTTGGAGTGGGATCAGACTGTCACGGATAACTGCGGTACCTTCTTCGCCCAGCCGGATATCGTGGCGGATGGTTGCGACGACAACCTGCGTGTATTGCGTAAACGCTCAAGCCTGCCTCCCGCCGTTCTCGCTTTAGCGCCCAGATTGGGTGTGGATGTAAATGAGGAGGGTGTTCTGGTGCGCCGTGGGCCAGATCGTGACGCAGACGATAGCGGGCAATGGGGCACTGCACTGCGCTATTTCGCTGAGCCGCTGGATACCGAGTTTGGTGCCTACTTCATCAATTACCACAGCCGTGCTCCGGTCTTCAGTGCCACCGGAGCCCCGCAGGCCAGCTATAACATTGCTAACGTGGCAGGGGCTCTAGGCCCATTGGTGATTGCCGGTAACTCGAAGTATTTCATTGAATACCCCGAAGACATCCGACTCTACGGTTTGAGCTTCTCCACCACTCTGCCCACGGGTACTGCCTGGAGCGGGGAGGTCAGCTATCGTCCGAATGCGCCGGTACAGCTGAACACCACAGACATCCTATTTGCCGGTATTACACCTTTGCCTGGTTTCGGCAATGTTTCCGTGCTGGATGGCCAAGCTGGCCAAGATCTGCATGGGTATCGCCGTAAAGAGATCACACAGTTCCAAACGACCTTTACCCATTTCTTCGATCAGGTCATGGGCGCCTCGCGTCTGACCTTGGTTGGCGAGATTGGTGTGAGTCATGTCGGTGGGTTGGAGCACACTTCGGAAGCTCGTTATGGCAGAGATCCGGTGTACGGCCCAGGCCCGCTGGATGGCACTCTCGGCGGTCTACCGACTTGCCAGGGGCTTAACGCCGGCACTCTTGGCAGTGCAACCGCTGAAAACGTCAGCAAATACTGCGAAAATGACGGCTTCGTCACCACCACCTCCTGGGGGTATCGCGCTCGTGCCATCTGGGACTACAACGATGCCTTCGCCGGTGTCAATCTGAAGCCGAGCATCTCCTGGTCCCATGATGTCGATGGTTATGGCGCCAATGGCATCTTCAACGAAGGCAGCAAGGCCGTCAGCCTGGGTCTGGATGCCGAATACCAGAACACCTACACGAGCAGCCTGTCCTACACCGACTTCTTCGGTGGCGACTACAACACCTCGATCGATCGTGACTTCGTCGCACTCAGCTTCGGCGTGAACTTCTAAGCGGACAGGATTTTTGAGGAAGACTATGCACATGAAAACAACAAAAAGTCTGCTGCAAACCGGCGCTCTGGCGCTGTCCCTGCTGGCCACCGGTGTGATGGCGGCCGTGTCTCCTGACGAAGCCGCGAAGCTGGGCACCACCCTGACTCCGCTGGGCGCCGAGATGGCCGGTAACGCCGATGGTTCGATCCCCGCGTGGACCGGCGGCCTACCGCAGAATGCCGGCGCCGTGGATAGCAAGGGCTTCCTGGCCGATCCGTTCGCCAGCGAGAAAGCGCTGTTCACCATCACCGCGCAAAACGTCGATCAGTACAAAGACAAGCTGACCCCTGGCCAGCTGGCGATGTTCAAGCGTTACCCGGACAGCTACAAAATCCCGGTATTCCCCACCCATCGTTCGGCGAATGTTCCGGCCAATATAGCGGCTGCCGCCAAGGCTAACGCGACGACTACCGTGTTGGTGCAGGGTGGTAACGGTCTGGATAAATTCAAAGAGGCCTATCCCTTCCCGATCCCACAGAACGGTGTAGAGGCGATCTGGAACCATATCACCCGTTATCGCGGTGGTAGCGTACGCCGTCTGGTGACGCAGGCGACGCCGCAACCGAATGGCTCGTACTCACTGGTCTACTTCCAGGACGAGTTCACCTTCCGTGCCAACCTGAAGGATTACGACGCGAGCAAGGAGAGCAACATCCTGTTCTACTTCAAGCAGCGGGTCACCGCTCCTTCGCGGTTGGCGGGTAACGTGTTGCTGGTGCATGAGACCCTCGACCAGGTTAAAGAGCCACGTCTGGCGTGGATCTACAACGCCGGTCAGCGTCGCGTGCGCCGTGCTCCGCAGGTGTCCTATGACGGCCCGGGTACCGCAGCAGACGGTCTGCGGACTTCCGATAACTTCGACTTGTACAACGGCTCGCCGGACCGCTACGACTGGAAGCTGGAAGGCAAGAAGGAAATCTACATTCCTTACAACAGCTACGGTCTGGATTCACCGAAGCTCAAGTACAGCGACCTCATCAAGGCCGGCCACATCAACCAGGATCTGACCCGTTACGAGCTGCACCGCGTCTGGCATGTGGTGGGTACGCTGAAGTCGGGCGAGCGGCACATTTACGCCAAACGTGACTTCTACCTCGATGAGGACACCTGGCAAGTTGCCGAGGTCGATCATTACGACGGTCGCGGTACGCTCTGGCGTGTGGCTGAGGCCCATGCCCAGTACTACTACAACACGCAAGTGCCGTGGTACACCCTGGAAAGCCTCTATGACCTGCTGTCCGGCCGTTACCTGGCGCTGGGGATGAAGAACGAGGAGAAACAATCCTACGACTTCAAGTACACCGCTTCGGAAACCGATTACACCCCGGCAGCCTTGCGTCAGGCTGGCGTGCGTTAACCCCGCTTCTTGCGACATAAAAACCGGCCCTTGGGCCGGTTTTTTAATGTCCAGTTTTTTTGTCCGGTATTTACTCGGCGAATGTTCGCGGCTCAATCACAGTCAAATTGCCAGGTAATGCCGTCATGGGGCTTCAAATGCGTTGGCCAAGCGACTAGGCTGCTGAACGTTCACGCTCCCGATGACGCCACCACGACAAGAGCCGGGTGATGACTGACCTATCCAGTTCGCAAGGCTTTACCTATCCCGCCATTCCTGCAGTTGAGGGGCGTTTTTTTCGCCCACCGTTGCCTGTCGGTTACGTGTTGCGGCCGCGTTTGTGCGAGCGGCTGGCGACCGGGTTGACCGGTCGCCTGCTGCTGATCAGCGCACCGGCCGGGTTTGGTAAAAGCTCGCTAGCCATCGAATTCTGTGAGCGCTTGCCGACTCAGTGGCAAAGCTTATGGCTTGGTCTCAGCCGCAGGGATAGCGATCCCGGGCGTTTTCTCGAGCGCCTGCTGGCGGGACTGCAGCGGTTTTTCCCCGGCCTGGGTGAGGATGCGCTGGGGCTGTTGAAAATGCGCCAGCGACACCAGCCGTTTGCTTTCGAAGAGTGGCTGGATGGTTTGCTCGATGAGCTGACCCAGCGCCTCGACCCGGCGACGCCGCTGCTGCTGGTGCTGGACGACTACCATCTGGCGCAAGGCGCGGTGCTGGATCGCTGCCTGCAATTCTTCCTCAATCACCTACCTGAAGGTTTGCTGGTGCTGGTGACCAGCCGGCAACGACCGGATTGGCATCTGGCCCGCCTGCGTCTGTCTCGGCAACTGCTCGAGTTGCAGGAGCAGGATTTGCGCCTGACCGCCGAGGAGTCCAGCGAACTGCTCGCTAGCCAGGGCGTCAAGTTGCATGGCGAAGCCCTCGACAGTCTGTTGCTGCGCAGCGAAGGTTGGGTCGCCGGGCTGCGTCTGTGGCTGTTGGCGGCTTCGGACGCGGGGGATGCAGAGGGGCTGGCGCACTCACTGCACGGCGCCGATGGTTTGATTCGCGACTATCTGCTGGAAGAAGTGATCGAGCGCCAGAGCGCCGAGGTGCAAGCGTTTCTGTATGGCACGGCCTTCCTCGAACGTTTTTGCGTCGAGCTCTGCGATGCGGTACGCGAAGGCCACGACAGCGCCGCGATTCTCCAGCATCTACAGGCGCATCAGGTGTTTCTGGTGCCGCTGGATGAGCAGGGCCGCTGGTTTCGCTATCACCATCTGTTTTCCGACCTGTTGCGGGCACGCCCGGCCGTGGCCGTGTCGCAACCGGCGGCCAGCCTGCACCTGCGTGCCTGTCGTTGGTTCAGTAGCCAGGGCCTGCTCGATGAAGCCATAGAACAGGCCCTGCGCGCCGGCCAGCCGGATGTGGCGGCGAGCCTGGTGCAGAGTCTTTCCGAGGAGCAACTGCTCGGCGAGCAGAATGTGGCGATGCTGCTGCGCTGGAAAATGGACCTGCCCGAGAGTTTGCTGAGCAGCACGCCGAGGTTGATTGTGCTGTACGCCTGGGCGCTGGCGTTGGCCTGCCAGTTGGACGCCGCGCAAGAGCTGGCGAGCCAGTTGTCACGTTTTCTACCGGCGCCCTCGGCCAGGGCGCAGCGCTCGATGCTGGCGCAGTGGCTGGCGTTAAGTGGCGTGATTGCCCGTGGCCGCGGCGATAGCGTTCGCGCGGAGTTGTATTGCGGGGAGGCGTTGGCGACGCTACCGCTGGAGCGTTTCGGGCAGCGTTTAATGTGCCTGTCGACCTTGGCCAACCTGGCGATAGTGCGCGGCGATCTGTGGCGCGCCCGCGGCCTCAACCGCGATGCTCTGGAGCTGGCGCAGCGGGTCGGTAATCCCTTGTTCGAGGCGTTGGCGCACTACGACCGTGCGCGGGTACTGCAGGCGCGTGGCGAGGTGGTGCGGGCGCAGGAGGAAGTGCGCCAGGGCCTGGGATGCCTGCGTGGCCTGGCGCCGCAACGCCTGTATGCGGTGCGCGCCCGGCTGACCTTGTATGAAGGCTATCTACTGACCTTGCGGCTGCAACCCGAGGCCGCGCGCGCCCGCCTAACTGCCGGGATCGCGGAGGCGCGCGCCTGTCGCGATACCAGTCTGCTGATTGGTCACTGTGTACTGGCCGGTCTGGAAGGGCGCAGTGGGCGCTTGCCGGAAGCCTTCGCCCAGCTCGCCGAGGCGGAGCGGTTGATGCACATCTGGGACGTGCCGGCGATCTACTACCTGGCGATGATCACCCTGGTCAAATGCGAGCTCTGGTTGCTGCGCGGTCAGACTGAACTGGCGGGCAGTTGGTTGGTGCGCCTGGCCGAAACCTACAGCGGTGAGCAGGCGGCTGCGGCGCCGGAATACCACCCGCAGTTGCCGTTGCATATCGAATTACAACGCGCCGCCCTGGAGCGGATTCAGGGGCAGGTGCCGGACGCCGAGCGTCGCTTGCGGGCCTTGAGTGCGCGTGCGCAAACCGCCGGTGGACAGTTGCTTGGGGTCATCGCGCAGGTTCAGTTGACCTTGCTGTTGCGCGGCGCGGGTCGTGAGCGCGAGGCCCAGCAACAGCTGGCCAGTTGCTTGGACGCGGCCGGAGGTGGTGGCTTGTTACCCTTCAATGAGTTGCTCGTGCAGCAACCGGAGTGGTTGCGTGAACAGCTGGCGGCGCGCCCCTCTTGTGCGCTGCGCGAGGCGTTGTTGGCGCATTTGCCGGCGTTCGATGGCGAGCCCGAGAGCATCGATAGCGGCGCTCCGGCAGAGGCCTTGAGCTCGCGCGAGTTGGCGGTGTTGAAGCTGATCGCCCAGGGTTGTTCGAATCAGGAAATCAGCGAGCGGCTGTTTATTTCCCTGCATACGGTCAAGACCCACGCCCGCCATATCAACAGCAAACTCGGCGTCGAACGGCGTACTCAGGCGGTGGCGCGGGCCAAGGGGCTGGGTTTATTGCGCTGAAACTTATTGCGCTGAAACGGCGGAAAAAGGCGCTACCCAACCTAGGGTAGCTGCGGCGCCGACAGGTCGAGCTTAGGCGCGATCTGGTGATTGGCCTTCAGCGGCTGGGCCAGTTGCTTTTCCACATCGGCTTGGATTCCGGCCAGTACCGGTTGCAGTTCGGCCAGGCTGGCGCGCACCTCGGCATAGGGGTGCTGCTTGATCAGCTGGGCGATTCGCGCGAGGATTTCCGGGCGTACTTCGGCACTCAGGTGGACGAACAGTTCCGGCAATTGCTTACCGATCTCGGCGGCATACAACACCAGATCCTCACGGCCGAATTGCTTGGTCAGGCCCAGGTAATCCAGCGCGCTGGAGGTCAGCATGGCCGCCGCTGCCTTGGTTTCCTGCAGGCCCTGCAGCCGCACGGGGTTGCTCTGCTCGCCTTGCGAGAGGGTCATCCAGAACTCGGTGGTGAGGGTGAACAGCACCGCTTGCTGACGTAGCGAGTAGGTCATCAGCCCCAGCGCCTCGGCGCCATAAGGCTGCTGTACGGCGCGAAAGTCGAAGTACAGACGCATCAATTCCTTGAGCTGGAACAGCACCTCGCGGGCGCCGTTTTGCCGCAACTCCAGCGGCGCATAGATATTCAGCTGCGGGCGGAAATTCTCCTCGCTGACCATGCGCCGATAGATCGGCCCGGTGAATTCGCCACTGCGCCGTGGCAGGGCGTTGACCTGGGTGCTGTCGATCTTCTGCAACGCCTCGACCAGTTGCTGGTAATCGGCACTGGTCCAGGGTTTTTGAATATCCGGAATCTTCTGCCCCAGGTAGAACAGCTCGGCAGCCGGGAGCGCGCGCGCCACGACCAGCAAAAGGATGGCCAGCGGCCAGAGCAGGCGGCGTGTTAGCTTCATCGGCAAGGAAGATTCCGGCGGGAGAGGGCGTGCCAAGAGTAACCAGCTCGGGTGGCGCCGTCACCCAGGCCTAGGTTGGGAGTTATGCGCGATGGAGTTGGAGCGAGCCGAGCAAGGGGCGGTGCGGGCGGTATTCGAGGATCTGGGCGGCTATGGTGCGGTCGCCCGGCAGCAGGGCGAGTCGGGTGATGGACCCTTGGTCGGGCATTTGCAGCGCATCAATATTCAGCTGGCGGCGATCCCGCTGTTTGCCCGCAAGGGGCTGGCGGATACCACGGTAAATGACCTGCTCGATGGGGCCAAGGTGTCGCGGCGGACCTTCTATAAATACTTCGCGAACAAGATGGAGGTGCTCGAAGGCATCTACCAGACCGCAGTGCTTCTGCTGCTGGCGCGCTTTCGCGACCTGCAAAACGCCGCCGGCAGCCCGCAAGCCTGGCTGCACGACATGGTCACCTGCTTCTTCGACTATCACCTGGCGGTTGGGCCGATCATCCGCCTGATGCAGGAAGAGGCGCTGCGTGCGGACTCCCCACTGGCGCCGCACCGGCAACGCGCGCATCTGGAAATGGTGAGTTTGCTGGTGGAGCGCCTGGAGGGTACGAGCGGTGTGCGCGATCCGCTGACCTATCGCGCGCTGATCTGGGCGCTGGAAGCGGCTTCTTTGGAGCTGCTCGGCCGGTCAGCCGCGCGGGTAGAAATCGAACAGGCCAAGGCGGTCTTGAGCGAGCTGCTGATCGCCTCCCTGTGCCCGCCCACAACCTAGGTTAGGCGTCAGCCCGCGGCGCGCGTGGACTGCTGCAGGTCAACCGCGAGGAGCTGCATGGCACGCCAGCGCCGGTCGCGGCGATCAAGGCGCCGACGCTGCTGATGTGGGGCGAGCGTGACCGCTGGATTTCGCCCAAGCCTGTGCCGTTGTGGCAGCGCGATCTGCCGGGGATTCAGGTGAAAACCTACCCGGGTGTCGGGCATATTCCGATGGAGGAAATTCCCGAGCAGAGCGCGGCGGATGCCTTGCGTTTCTTGCAGGGCTGAAGGCAAGCGAGCGCTACAAGCCGTGCTTGCGGTAAACACAAGGCCCCAATCGGGGCCTTGTGTTTATCTGCGGACTCAAGCGGCAGTCTGGCCGGTTGGGCTTGCGGCTCGAACTCCGCGCGGGAGCGGTACAGCAGCTCAAGGTTGTCATGCTGCCAGGGGTGGTGCTGAGCATGCTGACTCCCTGAGTCGTTGCTTAACCAGGGTCTCACTATGGGTGGGGCAATCAGGTTGGAAAAGGTTATCAGCAGCCAATGTCAAGGTCATTTATGGCCAGGGCGTCGCGCGATTGCAGCGCAGAAAAACGAAAGGCCCCGGTCGGGGCCTCAGGCATGTGCGGGGCGCTCAGGCGGCTTTCGGCTGGGGGTCGAACTCCAGGCGATACTGCTCGACCAGGTGCAGGTTGTCGTGCTGCCAGGGGTGGAAGTTGCCGCGGTAGAAATCCAGGTAAACGCCGACCAGTTGGCGGTAGATGCCATCCTTGCCCCACAGCCAGGTCAGGCCATCGCGCCAGACCCGCCAATTCCACAGCAGGCCATCGCGCTTGAGCATGTGTACCAGCCCCTTGAAGGTGTCGAGGGTGAAGAAGACCGTGCTCTGCAACATCGCCCGCCGTCGCAGCCATTTGCTGCCACAGACGGCCTGATACACATCGAAGGCCACGGCTTTGTGCTCGGTCTCTTCCAGCGCATGCCAGCGCCAGAGTTTGGCCATGGCCGGGTCGGCGCCGTCCAACCAGCGCGGATTTTTCAGCACGGCGTCGGCCATGATCGCGGTCAGATGCTCGACGGCGCAGGTGGCGGCCAGTTGCAGCTTGGCCGGCAGGTGCTTCTTCACGAAGCTCAGCCGGCGCTTCAGTCCGCGCTCCAGATAGTCCACGTCATAACCCAGTTCGCGCAGACGTCGGCTGTACTCCTCGTGCTCGCGGCTGTGATGGCCTTCCTGGCCGATGAAGCCGCGAATCTGCTCCTGCAGCAAGGGGTCGTCGATCTGCTGGCGGAACAAGCGCACCGAGTCGATGAAGAAGCGCTCGCCATCGGGGAACAGCACCGACATGGCGTTGAAGGTGTGGGTTTTGAAGGCGTCGCCGCTGTGCCAGTGGCGGGGCAGCGGGTTTGGCAGATCGAAGTCCAGTTGCCGTGGGCGGATTTCCAAACCTTGGGGGGTGGTACTGAGCATACGGACTCCCGGAATATTATTAGCACTATCGTGCGACTATGAGCTTGCCGGCCTTTGCCGGACAAGGTTATCTTCAGCCAAAATTCGGGTCATATCCGGCCATGTTCTTCAGCCAGAGCCGATAAAAATAATAATGATGAAGCCGCCGCCAGCATGAAACAGCCGTTGAATTTCACCGCCGAACTGGTCCCGATGGCTTACGTCGACGCGCTGCTCGATCTGGCAGATGAGCTCGGTCTGCCGCGCGCCGAGCTGCTGGCTGCGGCGCGGGTCAGGCCGCAGGTGCTGGACAATCCGAAGGGCCGCCTGTCCTTTATCGACTTCAACCTGCTAGCCAGCGCCGCGCTGCTGCGTTGTAACGAACCGGCGTTGGGACTGGTGCTGGGGCAGCGGCTGAACGTCTCGACCCACGGCATACTCGGCTATGCGGTACTGTCCAGCGCCAATCTGGGCAAGGCCATCCAGTTCGCCCTCAAGTACTACCGAGTGCTCGGCCTGGCGTTCGAATTGGAGATGGTCGAGGAGGGCGAGCGGGTCGAATTGCGCGCCAGTGAGTCGATGCCGCTGGGCGCGCTCAGCCGCTTTGCCGCCGAAGGTTTGCTGAGCAGCCTGCACAGCATCGCGCACTTCCTGGTCGGCGAGGCGATGCAGGGGGTCGAGGTGGGGTTTGCCTATCCCGCGCCGGCTTATGCGGCGCGCTATCGGGAGGTCTTTGGCGCCGCGGTGTCGTTCGAGCAGCCCTACCACCGCATGAGTCTGCCGAAGGCTTACCTCGAGCGGCCGATGGCCCTGGCCAACCCGGCCACGGTGCAAATGTGCGAGCAGCAATGCGAGGCGCTGCTGGCCAGCCTGGACGTTCAGGATGGTCTGCTGACGCGGGTGCGCCGCCTGTTGCTAGCGCGGCCGGGTGACTTTCCCGACCTGGGCAGCGCCGCAGAGGCCCTGCACACCAGCGGCCGCAGCTTGCGGCGGCACCTGTCACTGATGGGTACCAGCTACCAACAGGTGTTGGATGAAGTGCGCAAGCGCCTGGCCCTGCAGTACCTGACCACCACCCACCTGCCGCTGTACGAGATCGCCTACCTGCTGGGTTTCAGCGACCCCTCGAACTTTCGCCGGGCGTTCAAGAAGTGGACGGGAAAGTTACCGAGCGATTACCGTGCCGAACCCTGATTCCATTCCCGTAGCAAGCGGGCACTCTATAGGTAGCGCTTGCCATATTAAGTGAGAGTGCCCGCGCGCAGCCTTCGTGCACCCCCATGATCTGCACGGGGAACGATTTTTTTGGAGATGCCGTGATGAGCCAGCCCACTTTGATTCGCGAAACCTTCCCCGTTGGACCTTTGCAGTGCAACTGCACGATCATCGGCGATCCGATTAGCAAGAAGGCCATAGTCGTCGATCCGGGCGGCAATCCCGAGTTGATCATGGCGCGCCTCGAGGCCCATGGCTTGCAGGTGGTCAGCATCATCCATACCCATGCGCATCTGGATCATTTCCTGGCTTCCGGGCAGATGAAGGAAAAGACCGGCGCCACCTTGCATCTGCATCAGGACGATCAGTTCCTCTGGGATAACCTGGAGATGCAGTGCCGCATGTTCGGTGTGCCTTACACCCCGGTGCCGGCGCCGGATCAGTGGCTGCACGATGACGAGGAACTGGCCTGTGGCTGCGGGGTGGCGCTGCACACGCCCGGCCATACACCCGGCTCGATGAGTTTCTGGTTTCCCCAGGCCAAGCTGTTGATTGCCGGCGACACCCTGTTTCGCCGCGGCATAGGCCGCACGGACCTGTGGGGGGGCGACTACCCGACCATCGAACGCTCGATCAAGCAGCGCCTGTATAGCCTGGATGAGGATGCGACCGTGGTCACCGGCCACGGCCCGGAGACGCGTCTGGGCGATGAGATGCGCGAAAATCCCTTTGTCCGAGCCTAGCGGTTTGCGCACGGAATTTCTGGCCCCGGCCATGCTCTAATTACTCGCGGCCCACTGGGGCTGAAAAAAATATCCAGGAGTAGAGTTCATGTTTATTTCGCGTCGTCTGATCATCGCCGCTACCGCAGTGGCCCTGTTGGCCGGCTGTGCTTCGCAAAACCCCTACGACAACCAGCCGCCCAGCTCAAACAAAACCGCCAAATACGGTGGGCTAGGTGCGCTGGCCGGTGCCGCGGCGGGGGCGTTGATCAGTCATGACGACCGCGGCAAGGGCGCGCTGATCGGCGCCGCCGTCGGTGCCGCCGCCGGTGGTGGTTATGGTTATTACGCCGATAAGCAGGAAGCCGAGCTGCGCCGCAGTATGCAAGGCACGGGTGTCGAGGTGCAGCGTCAGGGCGACCAGATCAAGCTGATCATGCCCGGCAATATCACCTTCGCCACCGACTCCTCCGATATCGCCAGCAACTTCTATACGCCGCTGAACAACCTGGCGACCTCGTTCAAGCAGTTCAACGAGAACAGCATCGAGATCGTCGGTTTCACCGATAGCACCGGCAGCCGGCAGCACAACATGGATCTGTCGCAGCGTCGCGCGCAGAGCGTGTCCAACTATCTGAGCTCGCAAGGGGTCGATGGCTCGCGCCTGTCTACCCGTGGCGCTGGCCCGGATCAGCCGATTGCCAGCAACGCCAACGCCGAAGGCCGTGCGCAGAACCGGCGGGTCGAGGTCAATCTGCGCCCGCTAGCGGCGCAGCAACAGTCCCAGCCGCAATACTAATAAGCCTTCTCGCTGGGCCCAAGGCCTCCTGATTTGGAGGCCTTGTCGTTTGCGGTTGCAAGGCAGCTGTTGACTCGCTTGAGCCATAGCGCAGGCTTAAAGCGCCGGCGGGAACTGCTGATGCAGCCGTGCCAGCTGCGCGTCCTTGGCTTCCCACAGTTGGTTGACCCACTGCTGGAAGGCCAGGCGGTATTGCTCGTCCTGGTCGTAATCCTTGCCGATGAACTGCCGCGGAATTTCCTGCTGTTCGACACGCACCACGATCTGCTCGACCTGCCCGGACAGTAGACTCCAGAAGCTCGGCTTGCCTTGCGGGTAGTGAATGGTGACGTTGACCAGCGAGGTCAGCTGTTCGCCCATGGCATCCAGTACGAAGGCAATGCCACCGGCCTTGGGTTTGAGCAGGTACCGGAAAGGCGACCCCTGTTGGTCGTGCTTGGCCGGGGTGAAGCGCGTGCCTTCGAGGAAGTTGAACACCGAGACCGGGTTGGTCTTGTAACGCTCGCAGGCTTTGCGTGTGGTGGCCAGGTCCTGGCCGCGCTTTTCCGGGTACTTTTTCAGGTAGTCCTTGCTGAAACGTTTCATAAAGGGAAACTCCAGCGCCCACCAGCACAGGCCGATCACCGGCACCCAGATCAGTTCGCGCTTGAGGAAAAACTTCAAAAAAGGCGCGCGGCGGTTGAGCTGGTATTGCAGCACCAGGATGTCCACCCAGCTCTGGTGATTGCTGGTGACCAAGTAGGTGTGGTGCAGGTCCAGGCCTTCGAGCCCTTGCACATCCCAGCGAGTGCGACCCGCCGCGTCCATCCAGGTTTTATTGACGCTAATCCAGCTTTCGGCCGACCAGTGCATGGCGACGTTGATCAGCCGTCTGGCGGCCTGGAAGGGCAGCAGTGCCTTGACCAGTGCGCCGATAAACAGCGGCCAGCAAAAAATCAGGGTATTGAACGCCAACAACAGCGTGGCAATCGAACCTTTAAGCGGAGCAGGCAGAAGACGCAGCATGGGGGCAGGGGCCTCCAAAAAAAGGGGGGGCGGTTTGGCCCGCCCGGGATCGTTATTAACTGGCCCGCGTGTTCTTTGCGCGCAAGGGGCCAAGTGGCGGCACAGGGTAACCTGCGCTCGGTGAACTGCAAGCCTGACCAACAGCTTGTTTACGCCAGAATTGCGGGCGTTCTATGCCGGCAAGGTGGCCGCCTGGATCGCGGTCAGGGCGATGGTGTAGACGATGTCATCGACCAGCGCGCCGCGTGACAGGTCGTTCACCGGTTTGCGCAGGCCCTGCAACATCGGCCCGACGCTGATGCAGTTGGCGCTGCGTTGCACGGCTTTGTAGGTGGTGTTGCCGGTGTTCAGGTCGGGGAACACGAACACCGTGGCGTGGCCGGCCACCGGGCTGTTCGGCGCTTTTTGCCGGCCGACGCTGTCGATCGCCGCCGCGTCGTACTGCAAGGGCCCATCCAGCAGCAGCTCGGGGCGGGCCAGGCGGGCCAGACGGGTCGCCTCGCGGACTTTTTCCACCTCCTCGCCACTGCCGGAATCACCGGTGGAGTAACTGATCATCGCCACGCGCGGCTCGATGCCGAAGGCCGTGGCCGAGTCGGCACTTTGCAGGGCGATTTCCGCCAGCTCCGCCGCGCTTGGATCGGGGTTCACCGCGCAGTCGCCATAGACCACCACCTGATCGGGCAGCAACATGAAGAACACCGAGGACACCAGGTTGTAGCCGGGTGCGGTTTTGATCAGCTGCAAGGCCGGGCGGATGGTGCTGGCGGTGGTGTGGATGGCACCGGAGACCAGGCCGTCCACCTCGTCCAAGGCCAGCATCATGGTGCCGAGCATCACCGAATCTTCCAGTTGCTGCGTGGCCATGGGCGCGTTCAGGCCCTTGCCTTTGCGCAGCTCGACCATAGGCGCCACATAGCGGTTGCGAATCAGGTCCGGGTCAAGGATCTCCAGGCCCGGCGGCAGTTCGATGCCGTGGGCGCGGGCGACGATCTGCACCTCTTCAGGCTTGGCCAGCAGCACGCAGCGGGCGATGCCGCGGGCCTGGCAGATCGCCGCGGCCTGCACTGTGCGCGGCTCGCTGCCTTCCGGCAGGACTATGCGTTTGTTCGCGGCTTGCGCGCGTTGCACCAACTGGTAGCGAAACGCCGGTGGCGACATGCGCAACTCGCGCGGCTCGCCGCAGCGTTGGCGCAGCCACTGGTAGTCGATATGGCTGGCGACGAAGTCGCTAACCCGCTCCGCGCGCTCGCGGTCGTCGACCGGGATTTCCTTGTTCAGGCGGTTCAGGTCGGTTGCCGTGTCGTAGGAGCCGGTGGTGACCGAAAGCACCGGCAAGCCGCTTTGTAGCGCGCCGCGACAGAGCTCCATGATCCGTGGGTCGGGGGGGAAGTCGCTGCACAGCAGCAGCCCGGCCAACGGCATGCCATTCATCGCCGCCAGGCTGGCCGCGAGGATGATGTCGTCACGGTCCCCCGGGGTGACCACCAATACGCCGGGCTTGAGCAACTGCACGGTGTTGGCCACGGCGCGGGCGCAGAGCACGATCTTCAGCATCCGGCGTTGCTCATAGTCGCCGGCGTTGATCACCCGCGCGCCCAGCAGGTCGGCGATATCGCGGGTGCGCGGGGCGTTCAGTTGCTCCTGCCAAGGGATGCAGCCGAGCAGGCGGAAGTCGTCGGTTTTCAGCAGCGGCGAGAGCTCCTTGAGGCGCGCGGCGAAGGCGTCGATACCGTCCGTACTGCGCACCTTGTTGAGCATCACGCCGAGCACTTTCGGGTCTTGCGGCCCGCCGAACAGCTGGGCCTGGATTTCGATGCGGTCGGACAGTTCGCTCAGGGGTTCATCTTCCGGCGCCGAGACCAGAATCACTTCGGCGTCCAGGCTCTTGGCCAGGTGGAAGTTGACCCGTGCCGCGTAGCTGGCATGCCGGGTCGGCACCATGCCTTCGACTATCACCACGTCTTTATCGCTCGCTGCCTGCTGGTACAGGCTGATGATTTGTTCTAGCAGTTCATCCAGTTGGCCGTCACCGAGCATCCGCTCGACCTGGGCCAAGCTCAGCGGTTGCGGTGAGTGCAGGCCATGGGTGCGGGCGATCAGCGCGCTGGAGCGCTCCGGGCCGAGATCGCCGGGATGCGGTTGGGCGATGGGTTTGAAGAAGCCGACCTTCAGCCCGGCGCGTTCGAGGGCGCCGACCAGGCCGAGGCTGATGGAGGTGAGGCCGACGCCGAAGCCGGTCGGGGCGATAAAAAAGGTCTGCATGTCATTTCCTTGTGGGGGCGAGTTCATTCGCCCGCTGGGGTCAGGCTGGGCGAATCAATTTGCCGCTACAGCTTCGCTTCAGTTACAGGTTTGCCTCAGTTAGTCAGCAATGCCAGGGTGTCCAGGGCGATCTGGCGCTCCTCGTTGGTCGGCACCACCAGCACGCGCGGGTGGCCGTAAGCCTGGATAGGCCCGGCGACGCCACGGATGCAGCGGGCGTTGGCCTGCGGGTCGAGCGCGAGGTTGAGCAACTTGAGATGGGCCACGGTTTTGCTGCGGACCAGCGCCGAATTCTCGCCGATACCGCCGGTGAAGATCAGCCCGTCCAGTTGCGGCAGGGCGCAGCTCATCGCCGCCAGGGACTTGGCCAAGCGATAGCAGAACACCTCGATGGCCAGGGTCGCACCGGCATGGCCTTGCTCGCGTGCCTGTTCCAGGCTGCGCATGTCATGGGACAGGCCGGACAAGCCTTGCAGGCCGCTGTCGTGATTGAGCATCCGTTCGATCTGCTCCAGGCTCCAGCCTAGGGTGCGGGCCAGGTGGCTGTGCAGGTTGGGGTCGACATCACCGCTGCGGGTCCCCATCGCCAAGCCTTCCAACGGGGTCAGGCCCATGCTGGTGTCACGGCTTTGGCCGTTGACGATGGCGCAGGTCGAGCAACCGTTGCCCAGATGCGCCGACAGCCAACTGCTGTCGCCCAGCGCCAGGCCGGCCAGCTCGGCCGCGCGATGGCTGACGTAGCGGTGGCTGGTGCCGTGGAAGCCATAACGGCGCACGCCGTGCTCGCGGTACAGCGGCTCCGGCAGGGCATAGCGATAGGCGTATTCGGGCAGGGTCTGGTGGAAGGCGGTGTCGAATACCGCGACCTGGGTCAGGTTCGGGTAGAGCCTGATGGCCGCCTCTATGCCCAGCAGGTTGGCCGGGTTATGCAGGGGCGCCAAGGGCGCGGTGGCCTGGATCGCCGCCACTACCTGCGCGTCGATTTTGCGGGCGCTGGTGAAGCGTTCACCGCCATGCACCACGCGGTGGCCGATACCGTGCAACTTGCCGCCGGCCGCGCCGTGCACCAGCGGCAGCAACTGCGCGAGCGCGGCGCGGTGGTCGGCATTGGGGATCATCAGGCTGTCCCTTTCGCCACCGCGCTGCCAGTGCAGCACGGCCTCATGGCTGCCCAGGCGTTCGGCGAGACCGCTCAGGGCAAACTGCGAGTGGGCCTCGTTGACCAAGGCGAACTTGATCGACGAGCTGCCACAGTTGATCACCAGAATATTGCGTGCAGGCATCGTTACTCCTTGGTTTGCTCGATTTGCTCGAGTTCTTGGGCACACCAACCGCAGGCAAACAGCTGGCCGATCCGTGCTTGCCGTTGCAGCGGATCGAGCACCCAGCTGCGCGCCTGCCAGGGCGGTTGGTGGCGCAGGTGCTGCGTATGCCCGCAGGACAGGACTGCCAGCCAATGGCCGTCTTCGTCCTGACGAAAGTCAAGGATACGGGAGGCGCCGGCGCTCGGCCGTCCGTCAGCGCTCGGGTCGCTTTCGGGCGACTGCTTGGTTAAACTTGCCCGTTCTACAATCTTTCGCAAAGGTCTCGCCCCATGCTGATCGCCGCCAATAAGGCCGTCTCCATCGACTATACCCTGAGCAACGACGCCGGTGAGGTGATCGACAGCTCCGCTGGCGGCGCTCCGCTGGTCTACCTGCAAGGTGCAGGCAACATCATCGTCGGTCTGGAAAAGGCTCTGGTCGGCAAACAAGCCGGTGACGAGCTGAGCGTGGCCGTTGAGCCAGAAGAAGCCTACGGCGAGTACAGCGCCGAACTGGTCAGCACGCTGAGCCGCAGCATGTTCGAAGGCGTCGACGAGTTGGAAGTTGGCATGCAGTTCCACGCCTCCGCTCCGGACGGCAGCATGCAGATCGTCACCATCCGCGACCTCGATGGCGATGATGTGACGGTCGACGGCAACCACCCGCTGGCGGGTCAACGGCTGAACTTCCAGATTAAAATCGTTGCAGTGCGTGACGCCAGCGAAGAAGAAATCGCCCATGGTCACGTGCATGGCGAAGGTGGTCACCACCATTGATTCAGCTAAGCTGCTAAAGCGGCAGACTGAGAATACTGAGAAGGCGCCTACGGGCGCCTTTTTTGTCCGTTGTGTTTACTGGGAGTTCGTCATGAGTGCCTTTCACGACATCAATTTACGCGCCCTCGATGGCCAGGAGTTGCCGCTTGCGCCCTTCAAGGGCCAGGTGTTGCTGGTGGTTAATGTCGCCTCCAAATGCGGGATGACGCCGCAGTACGCCGGTTTGGAAAGTCTTCATCAGCACTACCGCGACCAGGGGTTCAGCGTGCTCGGCTTGCCATGCAACCAGTTCGCTAGCCAGGAGCCGGGTAGCGAAGACGAGATCCGCGAATTCTGTAGCCGCAACTATGGGGTGAGTTTTCCGCTGGGCAGCAAGCTGGAGGTCAATGGCCCTGGCCGCCATCCGTTGTATCGCTTGCTGGCGGGCGAGGGTGCCGAATTTCCCGGCGACATCACCTGGAATTTCGAGAAGTTTCTGGTGGGCCAGGATGGCCGGGTGCTGGCGCGCTTCTCGCCACGTACCACACCGGATGATCCGGCACTGGTCCAGGCGATCGAAAAAGCACTGAGCTAAACCGCGCCTGGCACAGCCGCGGGACTCGCCGTTGATCACGGCAGTCGTGCCAGCTTTGCCAGGGGTTTCAGCGCTGGCTGGCCGGGCAATCCGGGCGTTGCTCAATCAAGCGACTGCCCGGGATGCCGAGCATGCCCCGTTTCCTTACCGCTTTTGACGCTTAATCACGCACATCAATAGTGCTGGGCGGGGCGAGACGACCGGTCATATGCTTGCGCCATGAACAGCACCATGACCAGCGCCACCAACTCTAGTATCCGACTCGACAAGCGCGACCTGATCCTTGCCAAAGGCGCCCAGGTGATGACCCGCCGTGGTTATCACGGCACCGGTGTGCAGGAGATCGTCCAGGCCGCCGGGATTCCCAAGGGCTCCTTCTATCACTACTTCGCCAGCAAGGAAGACTTCGCCTTGCAGGCCCTGGAGCACCTCTATGGGCCGCGCCTGGTGCGTTATGCCGAGGCCCTGGGCAACCCGGCGCTGAGTCCGCGCGAGCGTATCGTCGGTTATTACCGCGAGTTGATGGTGCACTTCGCCCGCCAGGAAAAGCCCGAATACCACTGCTTTATCGGCAGCCTGAGCTTCGAGATGGCCGAGCTCTGCCAGCCCATCGGCACCCAGGTGGAAAGCATTCTGCAACGCTCGGTGGAGATACTTGCGCAGTGCCTGACGGCGGCCCGCGAAGCCGGCGAACTGCCGGCGGAAACCGACTGCACGGCGCTGGCCGAATTTATCGGCAATGCCTGGGAAGGTGCGCTGATGCGCATGAAAGTCGGCGCCAGTGCGGCGCCCCTCAAGGTATTTTTGCACCAGTTGGAGCGTCTGCTGACGCCGCGCTGATTTTTCACGTTTTTTTGTATCCAGCAGCGAGACGACCGGTCGCCTGCTTATTGTTTGCCTGCGAGGAGATAGCCATGCCCGTTAAAGCCCTGTTCGAACCCTTCCACCTCGGCGCTCTGGAGCTGCCCACCCGCGTGGTCATGGCACCGATGACCCGTTCCTTCTCGCCGGGTGGCGTACCGAACTCCAAGGTGATCGAGTACTACCGTCGCCGCGCTGCCGCTGGCGTTGGCCTGATCATCACCGAGGGCACCACCGTCGGCCATAAAGCCGCCAACGGTTACCCGAACGTGCCGCGCTTCTATGGTGAAGACGCCCTGGCCGGCTGGAAGAAAGTGGTCGATGCGGTACACGCCGAAGGCGGCAAGATAGTGCCGCAGCTGTGGCACGTCGGTAACGTGCGCAAGCTGGGCACCGAACCGGATGCCAGCGTGCCTGGCTATGGCCCGAGCGAGAAGCTCAAGGACGGCGTCGAGGTCGTGCATGGCATGACCCAGCAAGACATCGCCGAGGTGATTGCGGCCTTCGCCCAGGCGGCCAAAGACGCCCAGACGATCGGCATGGACGGCGTGGAAATCCACGGCGCCCACGGCTATCTGCTCGACCAGTTCTTCTGGGCAGGCAGCAACCAGCGCAGCGACGAATACGGCGGCAGCCTGGCGAACCGCTCGCGCTTCGCCATCGAACTGATCCAGGCCGTGCGCGCCGCGGTTGGGCCGGAATTCCCGATCATTTTCCGCTTCTCGCAGTGGAAGCAGCAGGACTACAGCGCACGTCTGGTGCTGACGCCAGAAGCCCTCGGCGAATTCCTCCAGCCGCTCTCGGACGCCGGTGTGGATATCTTCCATTGCTCGACCCGGCGTTTCTGGGAGCCGGAGTTTGACGGTTCCGAGCTCAACCTCGCCGGCTGGACGCGCCAGTTGACCGGCAAGCCGACCATCACCGTGGGTAGCGTAGGGCTGGACGGCGAGTTCCTGCAGTTTATGGTCAACACCGACAAGGTCGCGCAGCCGGCGAAGTTGGAGGGCCTGCTGGAGCGCCTGAACAAGCAGGAGTTCGACCTGGTGGCGGTCGGCCGCGCTCTGCTGGTCGACCCGGATTGGGCGGTGAAAGTCCGCGAGGGTCGCGAAGAGGACATCCTGCCCTTCAGCCGTGAAGCGCTGATGAGCCTGGTCTGAGTTAGCGGTTATTTAGTGGTGTTCCCCCGGTGCGCTGTTTAGCCAGCGCGCCACTCCTCAAGCGATCCACAAGGATGTGGGAGCAGCCCCGGCACATCGGGGCTTTTTTTCGCCTGGCGAAACCCGCAATCGGTTGGGCTGACTGCGTTCGGTCAAGACGGCAAGCGGCGAGCCTCACAGCTAGCGCTGGTTCAAGCCTGTTTACGATCCGCAGCTGGCTTCACTTTTCTGGCGAGCGCTGCGCAGGTGCTCCTCGAAGCGCTGGACTATGGCCTCCCAGCCCTGCCGACCGGCATGTTGGCGAGCGTTCAGGCGCACGCGGCGCAAGGTCTCGGTGTCCTCCAACAGCCAGCAGGCGCCATCGATAAAGGCCGCATCATCCCCCGGCATGGCCAGCGCGCCGTTATGCCCATGGTGGATATGCTGGGCCGCTGCGGCCTGGTCGAATGCCACCACGGCAAGCCCGGAGGCGAGCGCTTCCAGCAGCACATTGCCGAAGGTTTCCGAGAGGCTGGGAAACAGGAACAGATCGCCGCAGGCGTAATGCGCGGCCAGCTCTTCGCCGCGTTGCACGCCGCAGAACAGGGCATCCGGCAACGCCTGCTGCAGCTCGCTGCGCTGCGGGCCGTCACCGACCAGGATCAGCTTCAGCCGCCGTTGCGGGTGGGCGGCTTGCAACGTGTTAAAACTGCGGGCGAGTAGGCCCAGGTTCTTCTCCGCTGCGAGCCTGCCGACATGCAGCACCGCCAGATCGTCGTCCCCCAGCCCCCAGCTCGCGCGGAGCTCGGTCGAGCGTTTGGCCGGGTGAAACAGTTGCCCATCGACGCCGCGCGCCAGCAGATCGACCCGCTCGAAGCTGCGCCGCTCCAGCTCCAGGCGCTGGCTGGCGCTGGGCACCAGGGTCAGCTGTGAACGGTTGTGAAACCAGCGCAGGTAATGGGTCAGCGCCCGGGTCAGCAGGCCGAGGCCGTAGTGCTCGCTGTATTGCTGAAAGTTGGTGTGAAACCCGCTGACCACCGGAATCCCGAGGCGGCGCGCGGCGCGCAGGGCGGACAGCCCCAGCGGGCCTTCGGTGGCGATATAGAGCACATCCGGACGCTGGCGTTGCCAGCGCCGCAGCAGTTTGTGCATGGACGCCTGGCCCCACTGCAAACCGGGGTAGCCGGGCAACGGCCAGCCGCGGGTCAGCAGCAGGTCGTCATCGCTGTTCTGGCCCTGGTCGGCAGCCTGGCGTGGGCGTACCAGTTGCAGGCGATGGCCACGCTCACGCAGGCCCGCACACAGGCGCCCGAGGGTATTGGCCACGCCGTTGATTTCCGGCGGGAAGGTTTCACTGATCAGCGCGATATGCAGGGGAGAGGCGGTCATGGCGCCAGTCTCGGCTGGCGCCATGTAACCCGTGTGACGTTAGCGTTGCGCCGCCGTGACAGCGCTATCGCCGCGCTCACGCACCCAGAACAAGGTGGCGCCGGCCACGGCCGCGGGCATCATCAGGATGTTGACCCCCGGAATCAGCAGCGCCAGGTACACCGAGCCGCCGAAGCCGAGGCTCTGCCAGCGCTTCTCGCGCAGCCAGGCGAGCATCTCGTTCCAGCCCAGCTTGTGGTTGTCCGCCGGGTAGTCGATGTATTGCACGCACATCATCCACACGCCAAACAGCAGCCACAGCGGCGCGGCCAGCAGGTTGAGCACCGGGATAAACGACAGGATCAGCAGGGCGATGGCGCGCGGCAGGAAGTAGCCGAGTTTGCGCAATTCACGGCCAAAGGTGCGCGGCACCATGGCTACCAACTCACTCCAGCGAAACGCCGGGAAGTTGTCCTCGCCACGCAGCACCACTTCGACTTTTTCCGCCAGGAAGCCGTTAAACGGTGCGGCGATGATGTTGGCCAGCAGGGTGAAGGTGAAAAACACCATCAGCAGTACCAGCACAAAGAACAGCGGCCAGAGCAGGTAGCTGAGAAAGCTCAGCCAGTCCGGCAGGTCGGGCATAAACGCCGTGATCCAGCCGTTGAACTGCTGCACGGCAAAACCGATCAAGGCAACGAAGAGGATCAGGTTAATCGCCAGCGGCAACAGCACGAACAGCCGTAAGCCAGGGCTCAGCACCAGCTTCAGGCCTTCGCGCAAATATTGTGGGCCGGACAGTACAGGGGCGGGCATGGGGGTCTCCCGAGAGTTAAAGTCGCGCCGACCTTACCGGCTTTGGGGGTGAGGGGAAAGCCTGGGCGGCTTGTCTGCGGCGCTCAGTCTGCATAGGGATTGCCTATCAAGTGGATTAAGAATCGGCACTTCCTCAATTGATCGGGCCTGCGTAGCCTTGCCGTCAATTCTTCCACTCGCCCTCAAATTTAAAGCTAAAGGAGTTTTTCCATGAGCGTATTGGTCAACAAGCAAGCCCCGGACTTCACCTCTGCTGCGGTATTGGGTGACGGTTCCATAGTCGAGAACTTCCAGCTGTCCGCCCTGCGCGGCAAATATGTGGTGCTGTTCTTCTGGCCGCTGGACTTCACCTTCGTCTGCCCGTCGGAAATCATCGCGCACAACAACCGCATGGATAAATTCCGCGAGTTGGGCGTGGAAGTGGTCGGCGTGTCGATCGACTCGCAGTTCACCCACTACGCCTGGCGCAACACCCCGGTCGAGAAGGGCGGTATCGGCGCAGTCGAGTTCACCATGGTGGCCGACGTTAAGCACGAAATCACTCGCGCCTATGGCGTTGAACACGAAGACGGCGTGGCGCTGCGTGCGACCTTCCTGCTCGACAAGAACGGCGTGGTCCAGCACCAGGTGGTGAACAACCTGCCGCTGGGTCGTGAAGTCGACGAAGTGCTGCGTCTGGTCGAGGCCCTGCAGTTCACCGAAGAGCACGGCGAAGTCTGCCCGGCCGGCTGGCGCAAAGGCCAGAAAGGCATGAAGGCCGACGCTGCCGGTGTGGCTTCCTACCTGGCGGAAAACGCTGCGGCACTGTAATTTCGCAGCCCGCTGGAACGCTTGACCTGCAACAACAGGATCCATCCGCTGTGGATGGATCATGCCGGCTGAAGGCGTTCTTCAGTCGGCAGCCGTTGGGCTAAGGCCCGATGGCCAAATTCTCTGCGTTAGGCAGACCTTTTTAGCGGGATCACCCTTGTCTACCAGCCTTCCCCAAGTGCTGTGGTGATCCCTTTTTATTTCCGACTCGCCGTCGGGAGGAGTCAGTTATGTCTGAAGTTCGTCACTCGCGAGTGATCATCCTCGGCTCCGGCCCTGCCGGTTATTCGGCTGCGGTTTACGCGGCTCGCGCCAACCTCAAGCCGCTGCTGATCACCGGCATGCAGGCTGGCGGTCAGTTGACCACCACCACCGAAGTCGACAACTGGCCGGGCGACGTCCACGGGCTGACCGGCCCGGCGTTGATGCAGCGGATGCAAGAGCACGCGGAACGCTTCGAAACCGAGATAGTGTTCGACCACATCAATGCGGTGGATCTGGCCGGCAAGCCCTTCACCCTGATCGGTGACAGCGCGACTTACAGCTGCGATGCCCTGATCATCGCCACCGGTGCCAGCGCTCGCTACCTGGGCCTGCCGTCGGAAGAAGCCTTTATGGGCAAGGGCGTTTCCGCGTGCGCGACCTGTGATGGCTTCTTCTACCGCAACCGTGAAGTAGCGGTAGTCGGGGGTGGTAACACCGCCGTGGAAGAGGCGTTGTACCTGGCCAATATCGCCAGCAAGGTTACCCTGGTGCATCGTCGTGAGACCTTCCGCGCCGAGAAGATCCTGATCGACAAGCTGCACGCCCGGGTCGCTGAAGGCAAGATCGTGCTCAAGCTGAATGCCGCGGTGGACGAGGTGCTCGGCGACAACATGGGCGTTACCGGCGTGCGCCTGAAAAACCATGATGGCAGCAGTGATGAGCTCAAGGTCGACGGCCTGTTCGTCGCCATCGGCCACACGCCGAACACCTCGCTGTTCGAAGGCCAGTTGGCGTTGCAAGACGGCTATCTGGTGGTCAACGGTGGTCGCGATGGCAACGCCACGGCGACCAGCGTGCCGGGCGTGTTTGCCGCCGGCGACGTGGCCGATCATATCTACCGTCAGGCCATCACCTCCGCTGGCGCCGGCTGCATGGCCGCGCTGGATGTGGAGCGTTACCTCGACGCGCAGTAAGTACCGCTGTAATAAAAAGCCCCGCCAAGTGCGGGGCTTCTGCTTAGCGGCGCGGGTTCATACCCAGGTGTTCAACGTCAGCGTCCGTGAACTCATGCGCAGGTACTGATCGCTGGCTTTCATCAGCAGCGCATCGCGATCGACGGTCAGTTCGCGGGGCTTTTTGCCTTCCGCTTCGCAGCGGTAAAGCGTCTGCTCGGCGTGCTGGCGCAGGCACAGGTAACGTTGGGTGCGGGCCTCGACCTTGAGGGTCAGCAGGTCGATATAGGCCACCTGCACTTGCTCGCTCTGCCCGGCTTCCAGGGCACAGCGTTGCAAGGCCGGCGTATGGGTAAAGGGCGAGGCGGAGAGCATCACGTGCTGGCAGTCGAGCAGGTCGTGGCGCAGTTCGCCGTTCTGATACCAGCGGCCACGGATATCGCGATCCAAGGTCAGGCTTTTTTGCCCGAAGTTGTCGACCTTCAGCCACAGGCGGCGAAACCGCCAGCGTGGGTCGCAGTTCAAGACGTAGGTGGCCGCAATGCTCTGGCCACGCACGCTCTGCATCAGATGGCTGCTGGCGTGTATACCGCTGTCATCCTGCTTCAGGCGCAGGTTTTCCACGCCAGGGTTGGTCCAGGGTTTCCATACCAAGGTCTGCTGCATCCACGCGACTCCAAGCCAGGTAAGGGGGCAACGGAGGACGGCGCGTCAGCGTGCGGAACACCGTCCTTGGTGTTTTCCAGGGCTGCAGGATAAGTGGGTTTTTGAGATATGTCTGTCAGCCGTTGCCGACAGTTGCGCGGTTATTTGCGCATGACGGCGTGGCTTCTTAACCCTTGTGCTTGAGCGGCGGCTGGGTGAAACGCACGCCGCTCAGGCCGGTTTCCATCAGCGCGCGGATATTGCCGTGGTCGGAGCCATCCGGGCTGGCCAAGACGGCACGGTAGTGTTCGCCGAAGGCCTGCAGGGTCTCTTCCAGGCTCAAGCCTTCCAGCAGCGCCAGGCCGAGGGTCTTGCAGGAGCCTTCATTCTGTCCGGCGGCGTTTTCCAGCGTGCCGTTGACAAAGGCGCTGGGCCGATAGTCGTAGTGCTCGGCGATAAAGGCCAGGGTGGCGGCGAACAGGTGCTGCTCGCTGCGCAGGCTGGCGCGAAAGTCGAGGAGTGCGCTCATGGCTTGTGGCCCTTATCGAAAGCCGCCTGTTGTTCGCTGCTGGCTTCCTGCTGGTATTTGCTCTTCCACTCGCTGTACGGCATGCCGTAGATCTCTTCGCGGGCCTGCTCGGCGGTGACGGCCAGGCCGATGTCGTCGGCGGCGGCCTTGTACCACTTGGACAGGCAGTTGCGACAGAAGCCGGCGAGGTTCATCAGCTCGATGTTCTGCACATCCGGGCGCGAACGCAGGTGTTGCACCAGTTGGCGGAAGGCGGCGGCTTCGAGTTCGAGGTGTTCTTGCTCGGTCATGGCAGGGTTCTCCGAGGACGTGCGGGTGGCAGATGGGCGCGATGATAGAAGCGCTGGGCTGAAGCAGCAATGCCCGACGGCTGCGAGCTGTCGGGCGGTATGAGTGTCGGCTAAGAACCTGGTTTCAACGCCGCATGACCAAGAGCAGCAGATAGTGAACAGGTGCTTAGCGATGCCCGGCGAGGGTGATCGACACCGACTCGGCAAAGCGCAGGGCGTGCGGCTTGTCCACTTCCACTTCGGCGTAACGCACGCTCGGGTGGCTCATCACCAGGTCGAGGATTTCCTGGGTCAGGCGTTCGAGCAGGGCGAAGCGATGGCCTTCGACGTGCTGGATGATCGCCTTGGTGATGGTGCGGTAGTTCAGCGCGTGTTCGATATCGTTGACCTGTACGGCGTCGACCGCCGGGTAGAGGATGGTCAGGTTGATCAGCACGTCCTGCTTGTTGTTGATCTCTTCCTCTTTGATTCCGATGTAGGTGCGCAGACGCAGGTCTTTGACCCGAATCCGTGCCATTCCAGGCTCCAGTCGCGGCATAACTAGTTACTCCGTCCAATCAGTTTCAGGAATTCGTGGCGGGTATATTCCGCTGCGCCCGCCGCCGGCTCATTTGAGGTGGCGGCCGCCGTTGACGGTCAGCGTGGTGCCGGTGACGTAGGGGTTGTCGAGCAGATAGCGCAGGCTCTGGTAGATCACCTCGGGCCCCGGCTCGATGCCCAGCGCGGATTTGCCCAGGGTCTTGGCGCGGTACGCCGCGTCGTCGTGCTCGTTGAACAGGATCAGCGCCGGGGCGATGCCGTTGACCTTGATCCGTGGCGCGAATTTGGCCGCAAAGGACAACGTCAGACTATCCAGCCCGGCCTTGCTGGCGCAGTAGGCCGGGCGATTGGCACTGCCTCTGCGCGCCACGTCATCACCGATGTGGACAATATCGGCCGGGCTCGAGCGCTCGAGCAATTCGGCGCACTGCAGGTTGATCAGGTAAGGCGCGAGCATGTGCACGCTGAACATCTGCTGGAAGGCGGCGGCTTCGTTGCCCGGCGTTTCCGTCAGCCACTGCGAGGCGTTATGCACAATCGCGCGCAGGCGCTGGGTGTGGCTCTTGAGCGTGGCGATAAAGGCCAGGATACCGGCCTCGGTGGAGAAGTCCGCTGGCAGCGTCAAGGCCCCGCGTGCGCGCAGGTGCGCCACGCTCTCGCGCTCAGTGCGATAGCTGATGATTACCGCATGGCCATCATCGAGCAGGCGTTCGGCGCAGTGTTGGCCGATCCGCTGGCTGGCGCCAGTAATCAGAATGGGGGCGGAAACGCTCATGCGCGACTCGTCGGCTAAAAGTAGGCGCCAGCCCGAGCAGTAGGGGCGGCGGACAGGGCAACGTTACCGCAGTCCGCCGCTGTGCACAAAAGCTGCGGGCGTGGCGCGCTCGCGCCTAGCGTGCCGAAGGCAGTCCGGGTGCTGGCAGGCGCCGGGTGTTGCACTAATTGCGCGGCACCTGAGGGCAGGGCCGGCGGGTATTCACGGCGGCGCGGATCGCCGCGAGTCTCATCAGGCATAATGCCCGGCATTTCAGGCTGTGTGAAAGCTACTGCGCTCGGTTATACGGCGTTAAAAACAGGCTCAAAATGCTCATTTACCCCATGTAAACTGCGCTTTTTCGCCTGTTTTTGCCTTGTCTAACCTTCGCTCGCTACGTTTTCACAAAGCCTGAGTCGCAGCCAGTTTCGGGAGCCATTGTATGAAAGTCGCCATTCTCTCCGGTTCGGTCTTCGGTACCGCCGAGGAAGTCGCCCGCCACGCCGAGCAGGTACTCAAGGCGGCGGGTTTCGACGCCTGGCATAACCCGCGGGCGAGCCTGGCCGAATTGCAGGCCTTTGCTCCCGAGGCCTTTCTGGCGGTGACCTCGACCACTGGCATGGGCGAGTTGCCCGATAATCTGCAACCGCTCTACTACGCGATCCGCGATCAACTGCCGGGGTGGCGTGGCTTGCCCGGTGCGGTGATCGGCCTGGGCGATTCCAGCTATGGCGACACCTTCTGTGCCGGCGGCGAACAGGTCCGCGAGCTGTTTGCCGAGCTGGGTATCCGCGAGGTGCAGGCCATGCTGCGGCTGGACGCCAGCGAGACGGTCAACCCGGAAACCGATGCCGAGCCTTGGCTGGCCGACTTCGCCGCCTCGTTGAAGGCCTGATGCATCCGCGCGCCGTTGAGCTGATCCGTGAGCTGCGCCCGCCCCTCGTTACATTCTTCAACGGCCTGCTCAATCTCTCTGCTGAGCCAGCTGAAGTCGCGGCGCTCTGACTCGCTCGGCCACTAAGCTGGCTGCCACGGCAACTACCGGCGGCGGCATCCCTCGCTAGACTCCTCGGCACGCCACACTAATAAATGCCGAGGTGAACCCCGTGAACACAGCCCAAGTTCTGCCCACCGCGAACATCAAGGATCGGGTCTCTGCCGCCGAGTGGCAGGCCCGTGTCGATCTTGCCGCCTGCTACCGCCTGGTGGCCTTGCACGGTTGGGATGATCTGATCTTCACCCACATCTCGGCCAAGGTGCCGGGCAGCGAAGACTTCCTGATCAACCCCTTCGGCCTGATGTTCCACGAGATCACCGCCTCCAGCCTGGTCAAGGTCGATCTCGGCGGCGTCAAGTTGATGGACAGCCCCTATGAGATCAACCCGGCCGGTTACACCATCCACAGTGCGGTGCATGAAGTCCGCCATGATGTGGCCTGCGTGCTGCACACCCATACCGCCGCCGGCATCGCCGTCTCGGCGCAGAAGCAGGGTTTGCTGCCGCTGTCGCAGCAATCGCTGTTCGTCCTCTCCAGCCTGTCCTATCACGGTTACGAGGGGGTGGCGCTGAACCACGAGGAGAAGGCGCGCTTGCAGGCGGACCTGGGTGAAAGCAACTTCATGATCCTGCCCAACCATGGTCTGCTGACCTGCTCGAGCAGCATCGCCGATGCCTTCCTGATGATGTTCACCCTGCAGCGCGCCTGTGAGGTGCAAGTCATGGCGCAGAGTGGCGGCGTCGAGCTGATCCATATTCCTCAGCCGATCCTGGCGGGTGCCAAAGCCATGGTCGCCGGGGTGATGCGCAGCGCCCAGGGCATGGGCGGGCAACTGGCCTGGCCGGCGCTGCTGCGCAAACTGGATCAACAGAACCCCGGTTACGCCGCCTGATGGCCCTGGCCGGGATTGCCTTGCACGACTGGCGGGCGCAGGGGCAGAGCTTCGACTTCCGCGGCCACGCCATCCGCTATTGGACGGCCGGGGAGGGCGAGCCGCTGCTGTTGCTTCACGGCTTTCCCACCGCCAGTTGGGACTGGCACTACCTGTGGCAGCCGCTGGCGCAAAAATATCGGCTGATCGCCTGCGACATGCTCGGCTTCGGCGATTCGGCCAAGCCCCGTGGGCATGCCTACAGCCTGCTGGAACAGGCGGATCTCCAGCAGGCGTTGCTGAGTCATTTGCGCATTGACGGGGCCGTGCATGTCCTGGCCCATGACTATGGCGACAGCGTCGCGCAGGAATTGCTGGCGCGCCATCACGACGGGCGCCTGCAACTGGCATCCTGCGTCTTCCTCAATGGTGGGCTGTTTCCGGAAACCCATAGGCCGGTGCTGGTGCAGAAGCTGTTGCTCGGCCCGCTGGGCCCGTTGATCGGCCGGCTGTTTTCCCGGCGGAAGCTGGCCGCTAGCTTCGGGAAAATCTTCGGTCCCAACACCCGGCCGAGTGCCAGTGAGCTGGACGACTTCTGGCGCCTGATCGCGGCGAACGATGGCCCGGGCGTGATGCACCGCCTGATCCGCTATATACCGGAGCGTCGGGTGCAGCGTGAGCGCTGGGTTGCGGCCATGCAAAAAGGCGGCGTACCGCTGCGGGTGATCGACGGTGCGGTCGATCCGATTTCCGGCGCCCATATGGTGGCGCGTTATCGCGAGCTGATTCCGCAACCCGATACCCTGTTGTTGGACGGTATCGGCCACTATCCGCAGACCGAGGCGCCGGAGCAGGTGCTCAAGCACTATTTGGCGTTTCGCCTGCACCTGGAGGGGAACCGATGCAACGACGGCAGCTGTTGAAACTGGGGGCCCTGGGCGCTACGGCAGCGGCGCTGGGCGCCGGCTTCTGGGCGCTGCCGCTCGGCCCGGCACCCGCCGGCCTGAGCCTGCCGGCGGCGCGCGCTGTGCTCGCGCAACTGGCCGGGCGGGCGCTGGTCAGCGTCCAAGGCTGGAGCCCGGCCGAGGTGTTCAACCACTGCGCGCAAAGCATCGACTATTCGCTGGATGGCTATCCGGAGCTGAAACCCGCCTGGTTCCGTCACAGCCTGGGTGTGGCCGCCTTCGGGGTGTTCGCCGCCCGCGGCGCCATGCGTCATCCGCTGGATCAGCCGATCCCCGGCGCCGCGCCACTGGCCGAGCCGGCCGGCCAGGAGCAGGCCCTGCAGCGGCTGCAAGACGCCTTCGCGCGCTTCGCCGCACACCGAGGCGCGCTGCAGCCGCACTTCGCCTATGGTGTGTTGAGCCATGAGGAATACGCCCTGGCCCATGTGCTGCATCTGTACAACCACCTCAGCCTGATTCGTCCGGCGGATCAATCGGCGTGATAAGGCCTCGGGGATAATCATCCCGCTGCCTTATCGGCCACCATTCAGCCGCGGCGGTCTTCATTGTGAGCGCCGCGCGCCTGCACGACACTCGCCCCATCGCAAACCCCGCCGTAGGAGCCGTTTATGAGTGAAGCCGTCCGCTTCGAAGATAAAGTCGTGATAGTCACCGGTGCCGGCGGTGGTCTTGGCCGTGCCCATGCGCTGTTGTTCGCCCAGCATGGCGCCAAGGTGCTGGTCAACGATCTGGGTGGCAGCACCCATGGCGAGGGCGCCAACGCCTCGGCCGCCGACCGCGTGGTTGCGGAAATCCGTGAGGCGGGCGGCACCGCGGTGGCCAACCACGACTCGGTGACCGACGGCGAAAAGATCGTGCAGCACGCGCTGGACGCCTTCGGCCGCCTCGACGTGGTGGTGAATAACGCCGGCATCCTGCGCGACAAGACCTTCCACAAGATGGAGGACGCCGACTGGGACCTGGTTTACAAGGTCCACGTCGAAGGTGCCTACAAGGTCACCCGCGCCGCCTGGCCGCACCTGCGTGAGCAGAACTACGGCCGGGTGATTTTCACCGCCTCGACCTCGGGCATCTACGGCAACTTCGGCCAGTCCAACTACGGCATGGCCAAGCTCGGCCTGTACGGTCTGACCCGCACCCTGG
The DNA here is from genome assembly GCF_005502935.1 of Pseudomonas sp. 2FG. Lineage (GTDB taxonomy): Bacteria > Pseudomonadota > Gammaproteobacteria > Pseudomonadales > Pseudomonadaceae > Aquipseudomonas. The sequence continues at coordinate 39,222 of NZ_SCMP01000004.1, read as the reverse complement.
CCATCGAAGGCCGCAAGAATAATATCCTGGTCAACGCCATCGCCCCGACTGGCGGCACCCGCATGACCGAAGGCCTGATTCCGCAGCAAGTCTTCGAACAACTCAAGCCGGAGCTGGTCAGCCCGTTGGTGGTCTACCTGGGCAGCGAAAACTGCCAGGAAACCGCCGGCCTGTTCGAAGTGGGCGGCGGCTGGATCGGCAAGGTGCGCTGGGAGCGCAGCAATGGCGCCGGTTTCGATCCGCAAGCCGGGTTTGACGCGGAAGACGTGGCGGCCCAGTGGCAGCAGATCTGCGACTTCGAAGGCGCCAGCCATCCGGCGGACAATATCGAGGCGATGACGCAAATGCTGGCCAACCTGCAGAAATACACCGGTTGATCCGGCCAGTCTGACGGGGGAAGCGGCCAGCGCGCGGATTTCCCCGCATGCCGCGCAGTAGGGTGAAGGTCCTGGGTCTGTTGACTCAGCTTGGCCTGTTAATGCAGTGCCGGCGTTTGGCTGAGCTGGCGCAGCCTGTGCGTCAGCGCTAGGCGCTGCGCCGGGTCGTCGCTCAGCAGCAGGGCGTGCTCTAGATCGAAACGCTCGGCCTGTGGACAGTCCAGCTGCTGATAGAGCTCGGCGCGGGCCAGGTGGTCGCTGGCGGAGGGTGGCCCCAGTTCGAGCACGCGTTCGGCATCTTTCAGCGCGGCCAAATAGTCTTGAGCCTGCAGATGCAGATGCCGCAGATTGCGCGAAAGCCGCTGCAGCAGGCTGCGGGCATCGCAGTTTTGCAGGTGTCCGGCGCAGAGTTGTGCGCTAGGCCCAAGCTGCTGAGCCAGCAGTTCGCGACAGTCCTGGGTGTAAAGGCGGCGCCCGCCGCAGGGGTCGAGCAGATGATCGGCGCCAGGAACGCGCAGTAAGAAATGCCCGGGAAAGTTCACGCCCTGCAGGGGAATCTCCAAGCGCCGGGCCAGTTCGAGGGCCACCAAGGCCAGCGACAGGGGTTGGCCGCGGCGCCGTTGCAGCACGCGGTGGAGCAGGGCCGCCTGTGGCCGCAGCGGGCTTTCATGGTCCTCATGGAAGCCCAGCTCATTCAGCCGGCGCAGCAGCGGTTGGGCCAGCTCATGGCTGGGCAGCACCGGCAAACCTGCAGCCACTTGCTGTTGCAAGCCGGCGATGTCACGCAGCCAGCGCTCCGGCTGCAGGGCCGGATCGTGCTCGGCAGCAATCCACAACGCCGCTTCAAAGACCGCAGGCGGCTCACGTTCGAGGCAGGCAAGGCAGGCTTGGCGCGGGGTCATCGGGTTCTCCAATTCGCTCTTGGTTTGTAGCGGGTCGCCTAACCTGCGTCTAGCCCTTTTATCCCGCCGCTTGCAGAAAAAACCGACGCAGCGCTGAAGGTGCGCGCTCCAATGCACGGAAGCGCTCGGTGCGCCCCGTGACTAGCCGTTATGACGGTACAAGCCTGGCCGAGCAAGCCGGCCTTATGCTGCCTGCCGCAGCCCGGCTGCGTACTTATACCTGCCCGTTCGGTCGCCGTCGGGGGTGCGACCTATACTGCTGATAATTACAGGCAATGGAGCCTCAGCATGTTTGCCATCATGGAAGCCGCCCGACTCGAGGCGCTGCACCTGGCACAGGATCCCGTCACGGGCCTCAAGGCCATTATCGCGATTCACAACACGCGCCTCGGCCCGGCCCTCGGCGGCTGCCGTTACCTGGCTTATCCCGATGAGCGCAGTGCGATTCGTGATGCCGTGCGCCTGGCCCAAGGCATGAGTTACAAAGCCGCGTTGGCCGGGCTTGCGCAAGGCGGTGGCAAGGCAGTGATCATCCGGCCGCCGAATGTGGACAATCGCGGCGCCTTGTTTGAAGCCTTCGGGCGCTTTATCGAAACCCTCAACGGCCGCTATATCACGGCGGTCGACAGCGGTACCTCGAGTGCCGACATGGACTGCATCGCCCAACACACCCGCCACGTCACCAGTACCACCAGTGCCGGTGATCCCTCACCGCATACCGCCATGGGGGTGTTCGCCGGTATTCGTGCGACGGCCCAGGCGCGCCTCGGTAGCGATGACCTGGAAGGTTTGCGCGTCGCCATCCAAGGGCTCGGCAATGTTGGCTATGCGCTCGCCGAGCAGTTGCATGCCGCCGGGGTCGAGCTATTGGTCAGCGATCTGGACCCCGGTCGGGTGCAGTTGGCGGTGGAGCAACTCGGTGCACAGCCGGTGGCCAGTGAAGCGCTGCTCGGCACGCCGTGCGACATCCTCGCGCCTTGCGGCCTGGGCGGCATCTTGAATGCGCAGACGGTGGGTCAGCTGCGCTGCTCGGCGGTGGCCGGGGCGGCGAATAACCAGTTGGCGAGCACCGAGATTGCCGATGAGCTGGAGGCGCGGGGGATTCTGTATGCGCCGGACTACGTGATTAACTCCGGCGGCTTGATTTATGTGGCACTCAAGCACCGCGGGGAAAGCTTGCCAGCCATTACGGCGCATCTTGCGCAAATAGACAGACGCTTAACCGAGATTTACGCCCATGCCCAGGCCGACAAACGCTCCCCCGCGCGCGTCGCCGATGCCTTGGCCGAACGCCTGCTGTATAGCGGCTGAGCCCCCACCCGGGAGCAGCCGCCGAGAGTCCCGCCGCCACAAGCGGAGGGGGAACGCCATCGCACCTACCCGGTGTGTCGAGGAGTCGTGTCATGACCCCTAACAAGATCGACCTCCCGTATACCCGCTACCTCGACCCCGATGGCCGCGCGCTCGGTACGCTGCCGGCCTGGGCCGACGACTTCAATCTGCTGACCAAGCTCTACCGGCAGATGGTGCTGACCCGTCTGTTCGACCTGAAGGCCGTCGCCCTGCAACGCACCGGCCGCATCGGCACCTACGCGCCGACCCTCGGCCAGGAGGCGATTGGTGTCGCCATCGGCGGCCTGATGCAGCCGCAAGACGTGCTGGTGCCCTATTACCGCGACACCGCCGTGCAACTGATGCGCGGCGTGCGCATGGAAGAAATCCTCCTCTACTGGGGCGGCGACGAGCGCGGCAGCGCCTTCGTCGACTCGGCGGCCGCGCAGGACTTTCCGATCTGCGTGCCGATCGCTACCCAGGCGCTGCATGCCTGCGGGGTGGCCAGCGCGTTCAAGATCCGCGGCGAACACCGGGTCGCCGTGACCACCTGCGGCGATGGGGCCACCAGCAAGGGCGATTTCCTCGAGGCGCTCAACGTCGCCGGCACCTGGCAGTTGCCGGTGGTGTTCGTGGTCAACAACAACCAATGGGCGATCTCGGTGCCACGGCGCATCCAGTGCGGCGCGCCGACCCTGGCGCAGAAAGCCCTCGGCGCCGGCTTCCACGGCGAACAGGTGGATGGCAACGACATACTCGCCGTCTACGACCGAGTTCAGGTCGCCTTGGAACGTGCACGCCATGGCAAAGGCCCGGTGTTGATCGAATGCCTGAGCTACCGCCTCGGCGATCACACCACCGCCGACGATGCGACCCGTTACCGCCCGGCCGAAGAGGTCAAACAGGCCTGGTTGGAGGAGCCGGTCAAACGGCTGCAGGCCTTTCTCGCCAGCCAAGGTGTGTGGGATGAAGCCCGCGAGCAAGCGCTGGTCGCCGAGTGCCAGGCGCTGGTACAGAGGTCGGTGGACGCCTTCGAGTCTGCCGGCATCCAGCCGGTCGAAGCGGTGCTGGACTACGTCTACGCCAAATGGCCGGCGCCCTTGGCCGAGCAGCGCGAGTGGTTGCTGGAGCGTGCGGCCCGCCGCGAGGCGCAAAGCGCCTCGCCCTCATCCGGCGCCGCGCGCCACGTCGGAGGTGCGCGCCATGGGTGAGACAAAAGTGCCGAATGCCAAACTGACCCTGCTCGAAGCGGTCAACCTGGCCCTGCACCGCGCCATGCGCGAGGACGAAAACGTCGTCGTGTTCGGCGAAGATGTCGGCGTTAACGGCGGCGTGTTTCGTGCCACCCAGGGCCTGCGCGACAGTTTTGGCTTCAAGCGGGTGATCGACACCCCGCTGGCGGAAACCATGATCGCTGGCCTGGCCGTCGGCATGGCCGCCCAAGGCCTGAAGCCGGTGGTGGAAATTCAGTTTCTCGGCTTTATCTACGCGGCCATGGATCATCTGGTGTCCCATGCCAGCCGCCTGCGTAACCGCACCCGTGGCCGTCTGAGTTGCCCGCTGGTGCTGCGCAGCCCGATGGGCGCCGGCATCCGCGCGCCGGAGCACCACAGTGAAAGCACCGAGGCCTTGTTTGCGCATATTCCGGGGCTGCGCGTGGTGATTCCGTCCTCGCCGGCGCGGGCCTATGGCTTGCTGCTGGCGGCGATCGACGATCCCGATCCGGTGATCTTCCTCGAACCGACGCGGCTCTATCGGATGAACCCGCAAGCCCTGGTCGACGATGGCCGGCGCCTGCCGCTGGACACCTGCTTCACCCTGCGCGAAGGCAGCGACATCACCCTGATCAGTTGGGGCGCCAGCGTCCACGAGACCCTGCAAGCCGCCGCCGCCTTGGCCGAGCAGGGCGTGTCCGCCGAGGTGATAGACGTCGCCTGCATCAAGCCGCTGGATCTGGACACCCTGGAGGCCTCGGTACGCAAGACCGGGCGCTGCGTGATAGTCCACGAGGCGCCGCGCTCCTGCGGGGTGGGTGCGGAGATCGCCGCCAGCCTTTACGAGCGGGTCTTCCTGGATTTGCAGGCACCGATCCAGCGGGTCACCGCGCCGGATATTCCGCCGCCGCTGTATCGCCTCGAGCAGCTGTATATCCCCGGCGTCGAAGACATTCTCGCGGCCTGCGACACGCTGCTGATCATCTAGGAGCGGGCCATGCCCGCGATGCTTGCGCTGGACCACAGCTACGGGGGAAGCGAAATGGGAGATTGGAGATGAAGTACTTCAAATTGCCCGATCTGGGCGAAGGCCTGCAGGAAGCCGAGATCGTCGAATGGCACGTCAAGGCCGGCGATACGGTCAAGGCCGACCAGTTGCTGGTGTCGGTGGAAACCGCCAAGGCCATAGTCGATATTCCCGCACCCTATGACGGGGTGATCGCCAAATGCTTCGGCAACGATGGCGAGATCCTCCACGTCGGCGAGCCGTTGCTGGCTTACGAGGGGGAAGACGATGCCGGCACCGTGGTCGGTCGCCTGGAAGGGGGTGGTAGCGCTCAGGAAGACAGCTTCTTCGTCGGTGCCGCGCCGTCTACCCGCGAGCATCTGGCGCCACGTGCGACCCCCGGCGTGCGCCAATTGGCCAAGCAGTTGGGGGTGGAACTCAATGGCCTGAGCGGCTCCGGCGCCGACGGCATGATCACCCGTGCCGATGTCGAAGCGACGGCGCAAACGGCGCGGGACAAATTTGGCGGCGAGAAGCTGCGTGGCGTGCGCCGCAGCATGGCAATCAACATGGCCAAGTCGCACGCCGCCGTGGTGCCGGTGACCCTCTATGGCGACGCCGACCTGCACCAGTGGGGCAAAGCCCGCGACCCATTGATCCGCCTGGGTAAAGCCATCGCCGCCGCCTGTGCGGTCGAGCCGCTGCTCAACGCCTGGTTCGATGGCCAGTCGCTGTCGATCAAGCAGCATCGGCAACTCGATCTCGGCATCGCCGTGGATACGCCGGATGGCCTGTTCGTGCCGGTACTGCGCGATGTCGGCGCGCGCAGTGCGGAAGACCTCAAGGAGGGCATGGCGCGTCTGCGGGAGGACGTCAAAGCGCGCTCGATTCCACCCCAGGAAATGATGGGTGCGACCATCACCCTGTCCAACTTCGGCACCCTGTTCGGGCGTTACGCCAATCCGGTGGTGGTGCCGCCCCAAGTGGCGATCATCGGCGCCGGCGGTATTCGTGAAGAACCGGTGGCGGTGGCTGGCAAGGTGCTGGTGCACCCGATCCTGCCGCTGTCGCTGACCTTCGATCACCGCGCGGTAACCGGCGGGGAAGCGGCGCGGTTTATGCGGGCCATGGTCGAGGCGTTGGAAAAACCTGACGGCTAAAAAAGCCGATAACCAACGATTTTCCCAAGCATAAAAAGCCCCTCGCGCGTGAGGGGCTTTCTTCGGCAGGCATCTGACGCAGGTCAGGCGGCTGTAGAACGCTGGATGTCAGTCCGCAGGTTCTTCAACAGGGTTGATCAGCTCGTTCAAGGCGTCTGGCTGGCTCTTGAAGGCCTTGGCAAATACCTCGCGGTTCTTGGCCATATAAATCCCGATTTCTTCGCCTTGTTGCTCGCTCAGTGACGGTACGGCTTTGTGCAACACCTGCGTCACTAACTCCGCCAGTTCGAGCATTTTGTCATGACGATCGGCTTCGGCTTTATCCATGAACAAACGCTCCAGATCTCGGCTGCTGCGGTACACCACTTCGACGGCCATTCATCACCTCACCTTCATGCGGGTTAGTCGTGCTGATTACTGTGTTTATATACAGCCTGCAAGCATAAAGCAGTCCGCCGCGCTTGGATAGCGGCCCGCTTCAAGCAGGTGGTTAAAACGATGTCGTGTAACCACGCCTGGCTTAGACGCTGCGGCCGCACACCCATGCACTAGACTTGTAGAGCGAGCAGTGGGCCCTGGCTCACCGCTCAAGGTAGGGGCAGGGAGGTACCCCTGTTGCGAATGAGCCGGTAGCTACCCGCACCGGCCAGCGCGGGTTTCAGCAGGACGATGAGGCCGGCGTCAATCCTCAGGCCAACGGCAGGAGGTGCATCATGACCATGGCCACCCGTTTGCAAAGCTACTTGTCACAGAACCATTCCCGCTACGACATGCTGCAGCACGACCCCTCGGTGACCACTCGTGAAGCGGCCCGGCGCGCCGGCGTGCCGCCCCATCTGATGGCCAAGTCGGTGATCCTCGATGACTTCCAGGGGCACTGGCTGATGGCGGTGGTGCCGGCGACTCGGCAGGTTGATCTCGGCAAGGTGCGCAAACTCACCAAACGCCACTGGCGGCTGGCCCGGGAGAACGAGTTCAGCGCCCGTTTCGGCGACTGCGAGTATGGCGCGATTCCGCCGGTGGGCAGTGCCTTCGAGATGGAAACCCTGATCGACCAGGCCCTGGTGGGCGTCAAGGATGTGTATTTCGAGTCGGGCGATCATGAAGCGCTGGTGCATATGAGCACGGAGCAATATCTCCAGCTCATGCCGGATGCCCGGCGCGGATCGCTCAGCGAATAGAGTTGGCTTGCGGCGCCAGCCAACTCTGCCCGCGGCGACGGGGCGCAGTGTGCGGTTCTATGACTCCAGCGGCGGGCTGGCGGCCGTCTCGCGGGCCTGCAGCCAGTCCAGCAGCTGCGGTTCGGGCATGGGCTTGGCGAACAGATAGCCCTGCATCAACCGGCAGCCGAGCACCTGCAAACGCTCCTTCTGCTGGGGGGTTTCTACGCCTTCGGCGATCACGCTCATCTGCAACTGTTCGCCGAGCGAGAGAATCACCTTGACGATACGTTCATCACCCTCGTCAAGCAGGCGGGTGAAGGACTTGTCCAGCTTGAGGGCCGACATCGGCAGGTGTTGCAGGCGCTGCAGGGAGGAGTAGCCGGTGCCGAAATCATCGAGGTGGAGCTTGAAGCCGGCCGCGACCAGGGCGTTCACCTGTTGCTGGAGCAGCTCCAGGTTTTCCGAGAACGCGCTTTCGGTCAGCTCGAAGTGCACGCTGTGCCGGGATAGCGGCTCGGCGTCTATCAGTTCGCACAGTTGGCTGACGAGGTCGACCTGCAGCAACTGCTTCACCGACAGATTGATATTGAGGGCGAGCCCGGGCCGCAGCTGCTGCAAGCGCGGCAAGGCGTGGACGGCATGCCGGGCGATATAGTGCCCCAGTTCGCCGATCAGGCCGGCTTCCTCGGCCACCGGAATGAATTTGTCGGGCGGGCAGAAGCCCGCGTCGGTTGGCCAGCGTGCCAGCGCCTCGACCATCACCACCTCCAGGGTTGTGCAGTCGACTATCGGCTGGAACCAGACCTCCAGCTGGCCCATGATCAGGGCCTGGCGCAGGCGTTGCTCGATGAACATGCGCTCCTGCACGTTGGCATGCATGGCCGCGGAGTAGAACGCATAGCGGCTCTTGCCCGCGCGCTTGGCTTGGTACATGGCGATGTCGGCGTTGCGCAGCAGCTCCTCCTGGCTCATGTCCGGCGCGGCATGGGCGATGCCGATGGAGCCGCTGATCGCCAGGCGGGAGCCCTGAAACATCAGCGGCTGACAGATCTCTTCCAGCAGCCGCTGGGCCAGGATGTGGCTGCCCTGCCCGGCGCTTTCCAGGCTGAGCACGGCGAACTCGTCCCCGCCCATGCGCACCGCGGTGTCGCTGGCGCGAATCAAAACCCGCAGCCGTTGAGCGATGCTGTCCAGCAGGGCATCGCCGGCCTCGTGGCCGAGGCAGTCGTTGATCAGTTTGAAGTCGTCCAGATCGATCAGGTAGATGGTCAGCGCCAGTTCCGGCTGACGCTGCTGGATGGCTTGGTAGAGGGGCAGGCGCTCGCCGAGGAACTTGCGGTTGCCCAAGCCGGTCAGCGGGTCCTTGCGCGCATCCTGGTACAGATTCGCATGGGCGGAGTGCACTTCCGCCATCAGCTCGTTGAGCGACTGGGCCAGTTGGTCCAGTTCGTCATGGCCTTGCACCGGCCAGACCGGCGGTTGCTCATCCACCCGCTGCCGTTGTTCGGCCAGGCGCGAGAACAGGCTGAGGCGTTTGAGGATCAGGCGATCGAGCAGGGCGGCGGCGGCCAGCGCCGCCAGCACCAGGATGACCAGGGAGTTGCCGATCAGCAGCAGGTCGCCGGCGCGTTTCTGGCTGTGCAGGATCGGTGGGTGCTGGATGATGAGGCGCAGGGCGCTGCTGCCGAGGGAGTCCTCGAGGACCCGGCTAACCCGGATGCTGTCCGACGTCGTCCGCGGCGTCTGCACGCTTGCCGCCGCCGGCGCCAACTGGAACGCCGTGGAGACCAACTGCGCCAGCTCGGCCTGGCCGTCATCATCGAGCAGACGGCCCATCACCAGCCAGCCTCGCCGCGGCTGGGTACGGCTGTTGTCGAGCACCGGGGCGTAGGCCAGGAGGGCCGGGATGCCGTCGATCCAGCGCAGCAGGTAGGCGCCCTTTTGTTGCAGGCTGGGAGTGAGCGTGGCGAGGCCGGCTTGCACCTCGCGCAGCTTGGCGCTGTCGGCGCCGAGTTCTTCCAGTTGCTCGGAGCCGGCATCGAAGGCGGAATGAGGTTGGCCGGCGGCGGTGAGGAAGGTGGCGAAATCCACCCGCAGAGTTTTCATGGAGGCGGCGGTGAAATTGCTCTCCAGGTAATCAGTATTACTTTGTTGCAGATACTGGTAGGTGTCGTCCCAGGCGCCATAGTCCACGGCGCTGCCCAGCAGGCCCTGGGCCTCGGCGGTGAGCACCGCGCGGACCCGTTCCAGCTCCTCCTGGGCATGGCGCTCTTCGAATTGCAGCAGGCTCCGCTGCAGCAGATGGGAGGTGGTCCAGTAGCTGGCCAGGGCAAACCCGGACAGCAACAGCAGCAAATAGAGCAGGGTGCGGGTACGCAGGTTTTGGATTTTGCGAAACACTCGGCCCTCCTTGGCGGCAGCCATAGGCTGCTCCCGGTGGAATCCTCAGCTCGGCGTTGGCGGCGGGTTGGAGCCCGTCTCCCTGGGTTTTCTGCCTGGCCCCCGGAGCCTGGAGCGCCAATGGCCGACTGTGTGGGGGGCGGGCCGGGAAAAGGGGGGTTCCCCGAGTGACTTCCACTAACCGACCTGGCGTCTCGTATCAGCGGGTTCGGCGCAGGGCACAAGGTTTATTACCGCTTCCCAGGTCCGCGGGATGTGATGACGTTAGCAGTGAGTGCCCGTTCTCGCCACTCCGCCCAGGAGGCTTGCACTGGCCCCCATCCTGCATAACCCAAGTGTCACCTTCGAGCGCCATCATCACGGCGAGTCGTACCAAGGAGCAGCATCTTGAAACTGAACTGGGCCGAAGCCCTCCGCGCGAACGTGCACGGCCTGGCGGAGTCGCTGGGCAATCTGCTGGTCGAGAGCTTTCACTACCTGGCGCTGTTCGCCATCGGCGGTATCACGGCTTGGGCGGCGGTGGTGGCGTTTCTGGGCATGGTGGAGAAGGGCCATATCACGGTCGATGACATTCTGTTGCTGTTCATCTACCTGGAACTCGGCGCCATGGTCGGCATCTACTTCAAGACCAACCATATGCCGGTGCGCTTCCTGATCTATGTGGCGATCACCGCGCTGACCCGCTTGCTGATTTCCGATGTGTCGCACCATCACAGCCCGGATATGGGCGTGGTGTACGTGTCCGGGGCGATTCTGCTGCTGGCCTTGGCGATTTTGGTGGTGCGCTATGCCTCGTCGCAGTTCCCCTCGGTGTCGACGGAAAAATCCGGGCACAAGCGCAGCCAGCCCGGCCAAGCAGCTGAGGGTGAAGTCGAGGCCGACTAGGCCTGCCCCTGGGCACAGGGCGGGCTGGCATCCTGCCCCAGCTACCCCGCCGATTTTACCCCGAACGCCGGCCAGCCCTTCGCCCCCTGTTCGAGATCCCCGAGAGCAAGGTGCTCACCGAGGCCCCGCCGCCGGCATCCCCGCCCCATGCACGCTGAACACCAGCGCGGCTTACCCCTGGTAAGGGGCGAGCGGCCGGGCGCCACGGCCCCGCTTCAGGCTTTGATCGGGCTATTTGAAAATAATTGCTAAATACAAATAATTCGTAAACACTTCCGCGGATTTTTCTCGTTCGCTTGCACGGAGCCGGCGAAGCATTCGAAACCCGACCCTAGAAGGATGTTCCCATGGCTGCATTCTCTGCTCGTAAGCCCGTGGCCACTGCAGTGCGCGCGGCCCTGTTCGGCCTCGGCCTGCCGCTGGCCGCATTGGCCGCAGATGCCAGCAAAGGCGCCGCAGCGCCAACCCAACAGGGAGACGGGCAGGTCGAGCTGCAGAGCCTGAGCATCACCGGGGTCGAAGAAACCGAATCGCCGTTCGGCCCGGTGGTCGGTTATGTCGCCGAGCGCAACTCGACTGGCACCAAAACGGATACGCCAATCCTGGAAACCCCTCAGTCGGTATCGGTGATCACCGCCGATCGCATTCGTGATCAGGGCGCGCAGAGCGTGCAGGATGCGCTGCGCTACACCGCCGGCGTGCGTGGCGAAACCTACGGCCTGGCGACTGGAGCACCATCCGTGGCAGCGCACCGGTGATCTTCCAGGACGGACTGCAGCAGACCTTCGGCTATTACGCCAACTCGCGTCCCGATCCCTACACCCTGGAGCGCATCGAGGTGCTCAAGGGGCCGTCGTCGATGCTCTACGGGCAGAGTTCGGTGGGCGGCATCGTCAACCTGGTGAGCAAACGCCCGCAGGCAGAGCGGCAGGGCCAAGTGCAGGCGCAGTACGGCAGCTTCGATCGAGCCCAATTGGCCGCCGATGTCGCTATGGAGCCTCTACCGCTTCAGCATCGGTGACCTGCCGGGCTTCAGCGTCGGCGCTGGCGTGCGCTATGTGGGCGCGAGCTGGGATGGCCGCGATAAGTTGAAAACCCCGTCCACCACCCTGGTCGATGCCCTGTTGAGCTACCGGTTGCAGAACTGGGACTTCAGGCTCAACGGCAGCAACCTCGAGGACAAGACCTACTACACCACCTGCCTGGCGCGCGGCGACTGCTTCATCGGCACACGGCGCACCATCACCGGCACCGTGGCTTACAACTTCTGACCAGTGCCCGGGGTAGCCGGGCCGGATAAGGGAAAGACCGTGAGCAAAGCCAAGACCTCCACGCGCTGGGCCGTGACCTCGCGCATTCTGGCGGCGATTCTCGGCGGATATGCGCTGGCCTATGCGGCCACCGCGTTTCTTGCCGTGTATCTGCCGCTGATGCGCAGCGACCGGGTGGTGTTCGCCAGCCTGGCCTGTTTTGCCGTTTATACCGCGGCAATCCTCTACGCCTTCGCGGCGCGCAGCGCGTTGCGCGTCTGGCTGGTGCTGCTCGGGCTGACCGCGCTGATGGCCTTGGCGGCATTCCTTCCCGCTGAATTCGGAGCGCGACCATGAGCTTGCGACAATCCATGGCCGGCCTGCATACCTGGGGCGGCCTGCTGCCTTCCTGGCTGCTGTTCGTCATCCTCTTCGCCGGCAGCATCGCCTGCTTCGACAAGGAACTGGAACGCTGGATGCGCCCGGCGCTGCATGTACCCGGCGAGCACAGCCTGAGCCTGGACCAGGTGCGCGGCTGGCTGTTGGCCAAGGCGCCGGATGCCCACGCCATCTGGCTGCGTCCGCCGAGCGAACGCGAACCCTTCTGGTGGGCCGGCTACGAGCCGGCGGACGAGCGTGGCTTCCAGAGCTTCGCCCTCGACCCCAGCAGCGGCGAGGCGATGCCGGACACTCTCGGCGGAGCCTTCTTCTTCACCCTGCATTACGACCTGCACGCCGGCGCCATCGGCATGTACCTAGTCGCCATCGCCGCCATGTTCATGCTGGTGGCGCTGGTCAGCGGCATCATCATCCACCGGCGCATCTTCAAGGATTTCTTCACCCTGCGGCCGAACGCCAACGGCCAGCGCGCCTGGTTGGATGCGCATAACCTGTTCGGCGTGCTCGGCCTGCCGTTCCACCTGCTCATCGCCTACAGTGGCCTCGCCATCTTCGTGGTGTTCTACATGCCGGCCGGCGTGCAGGTGGGCTACCAGGGCGATGCCGAGCGCTTCTTCCACGAAGCGATGGGGACTTACCAACGTGAGGAGGTCAAGCGTCCGGCGCCACCGTCGGTGTCCCTCGATGCTTTGCTCGAAGAGGCTCGGCAACGCTGGGGCGGCGGTCAGCCGGGCTGGATCAGTGTTCACCATCCGGGCGATGCGGCGGCGGTGGTGGATATCCGGCGTTTCGAGCGGTCGAAGATCGTCGACTTCCAGTGGGTCCTGTCCTACGACGCCGGCACCGGCGAGCTGCTAAACGAGCAACGGCCCTATGCGGCGGGTTACCAGAGCTACGCCTGGCTGAGCAACCTGCACATGGCCCAGTTCGGCGGGCAGCTAGTCCGGGGCCTGTACCTGCTACTCGGCCTGATGGGTTGCGCCATGCTGGTGGGCGGCTTGCAGGTCTGGCTGCGTAAGCGCGAGGCGCGCGGCGGCCGTGGCATAGGCCTGGTGCGGGCGCTGAATGGCGCGGTGCTCGGCGGCCTGCCGCTGGCCAGCCTCGGCCTGCTGTATGGCAACCGCCTGCTGCCTGCCGGCTTAGCCGAGCGGGCTAGCGCCGAGGCCTATGTGTTTATCGGCGTCTGGTTGCTGGTTGCGCTGTGGGCGCTAGTGCGGCGCAACAGTGGGCGCGTCGCGCGCGACCTGCTCGGCAGCGCCGCCGTGCTGGCGCTGGGGCTGCCCTGGCTGAACGCGCTGACCAGCACCGATGGCCACCTGCTGGCCAGCGTGCCACGTGGTGACTGGGTGCTGGCGGGCATCGACCTGAGCCTGCTGGCAACCGGCCTGATCTGTGCCTTGCTGGCCTGGCGTCGGCCACCCGTGCCGACGGCAAGCCCCGTAGCTGTTCGTCGTCAACTGGCCGAGGAGAGCGCTTGATGCTCTGTTTGAGTTTTGCCCTGAGCTACCTGGCCATGACCGCGTTGAGCCTGGCGATGTCGCGGCATCACCAGGCGATCCTAAGCGGGGCTCCCTCGCCCCTGCGCAGTCGTGTGTTGCGGATTGCGGCGGTGCTGGCTTTCGGCATTGCGCTGGGGCTGTGCAGCGAACGTTTGGGCGGCGAGATCGGCGCGCTGATCTGGCTCTGCCAACTGATGCTGGCCGGCCTGCTGCTGGTCGCCTTGCTGGCCTGGCGTAGCCGCTGGGTGCTGCCGTTGAGCCTGCTGCTGCCGTTAGGCGGGCTGCTGCCGCTGGCGGCTTGAAACGGCTTTTCAGCCGTGGCGGTGGGCGTAAACTGAGCCTGACGGTGAGTGCGAATAAGCACCGTTAGGAGGTGTGCAATGCGCCTGTTTATTGCGCTGATTCTTGGTGTTTTGTTGCTTGTGCTGGCCCCGGTAGCACTGGCATCGACCACCGAGGTCAGCTTCAGCCATCCGGAAAACTACAGCGATGCGCGGTTCTCCCGTGCCTACGGTCGCGGCGCCGATGATTCGGTGCTGAACGAGTTGCAGAGCTTTATCGAGAAACTTGGCCAGCGCTACCTGCAACCAGGCCAGAGCCTGCGAGTACAGGTGCTGGATATCGACCTGGCGGGGCGTTACGAGCCCTGGCGGATCAATTACGGCGAGGTGCGCTTCATGCGCGAAATCACCTGGCCACGGATCAAACTGCACTATGCCCTGCAACAGGACGGCCAGGAGATCGCCAATCGCGAGGCGCTGGTGATCGATCAGTCTTACCTGCAACACGGCAATCGTTATTTCAGCAGTGATCGCCTGCGCTATGAGAAGGCCATGCTGGATGACTGGTTCCGGCGCAACTTGGGGCCGCAGGCTCAGACGCAGAACTAGGTTGCGCTGATTTTGCTGCTTAGCCCTTAGCAATATCTGGTCGGTGCCCAGGCCACAGAGTATTCAGTTGGGGGCCTACGCCGGGGTGACGACTGACTCCGCGTTTTCTAGCCGCACAGGGCCGCGCGGTAGTCGCCAGGTGTGGCGCCCAGGGCCGCGCGAAAGCGATTGCTGAAGTGGCTGGCGCTGGCGAAGCCGCAGGCCAGGGCGATTTCACCCAGGGGCAGGGCGCCGTCTTTGAGCAGCTGTTGCGCCCGCGCCAAACGCCGGGCCAGCAGGTAGCGGTGGGGCGGGACGCCGAAGCTTGCGCGGAACATGCGCGCGAAGTGGTAGGCGGACAGCGCGGCGAAACTCGCCAGCTCGCCCAGGCTGATGGGCTCGGCCAGGTGCGCTTCGATATAGTCGATCAAGTGCCGGCGCAGGCGTGGCGCCAAGCCGCCCTTCAGACGCAGGCCCTGGCGCAGGCCGACCTGGTTGAGCAGGACGTGGCTGAGCATCTCGTGGGCCAGGCTGCTGGTCAGCAGTCGCTCGCCGGGCTCGTCCCAGTTCAGCGCGGTCAACTGCCGAAAGCGCAGGGCCTGCTGCGGGTCGTCGAGGAAGGTGCGCTCGCGCAGCTGCAGCTCGCGCGGCTCGCGGTCGAGCAGGCTGAGGGCGCCGAGGGCGAAGCGCTCGGGGCTGATGTAGAGGTGGGCGAGGCGGATTTCGCCATTGATCACCCAGGCCGACTCATGGCCGGCGGGCAGCACGCAGAGCTTGTCCGGCGCGCCCTTGCTGCTCGGGCTGTCGCGGCGGAAGGTGCCGGTGCCGCCCGCCAGGTAGCAGGACAGGGTGTGGTGGCTCGGCCCCTGGTATTCGCGGGCGTCGTGGTGGTTGCTCCAGAGCGCCGCGATCAGGCCGTCGCCGAGTTCGGCACAATGCTCGAGACGGGCATGCGGCGAGCTGCTCAGCGATTGGAATACCTGGATCTGTGCGAGTTGCGACATGGCCTGAACCCGCGCCGACTGCGGCGCTCTAGTGGGCCCATGCTAACGCGCGCGGGCGCCGCTGCCAGCCCGGCGCAGCAAATAAGCGCAAGTTTGTGCAAGCGGGTCGTCGCTTGCACGGCCCAGACTCCCCGGCATAGTCGTAGGAGTCGCGCATGAACCTCTCGCTGTATCTACTCACCGTGCTGATCTGGGGCACCACCTGGATCGCCATCAAGCTGCAGATGGGCGCAGTCGCCATTCCGCTGTCGATTGCCTATAGATTTGGCCTGGCGGCTGCGGTGCTGTTCGCCGTCTTGCTGCTCAGCCGCCGCTTGCAGAAGCTCGATGGTCGCGCGCAACTGCTGTGCTTGGCGCAGGGGCTGTGCCTGTTCTGCATCAACTTCCTGTGCTTCTACACCGCCAGCCAGTGGATTCCCAGTGGGTTGATCGCCGTGGTGTTCTCCACCGCGACGCTGTGGAATGCACTGAATGCGCGGATCTTCTTTGGCCATAAGGTGGCCGCCAATGTGCTGGCGGGTGGCGCCCTCGGCTTGGCAGGCTTGGCGCTGCTGTTCTGGCCCGAACTGGCCGGCCACCAGGCCAGCCAGGAAACCCTGATCGGTCTGGGCCTGGCGCTGTTCGGCACGCTGTGCTTCTCCGCCGGCAACATGCTCTCCAGCCTGCAGCAGAAGGCCGGCCTCAAGCCGCTGACCACCAACGCCTGGGGCATGCTGTATGGCGCGCTGCTGCTCTCGGGTTATTGCCTGCTCAGCGGTACGCCGTTCAGTTTCGATACCAGCAGCCGCTATGTCGGCTCGCTGCTCTACCTGGCGATTCCCGGCTCGGTCATCGGCTTTACCGCCTACCTGACCCTGGTCGGCCGCATGGGGCCGGAGCGCGCCGCTTACTGCACCGTGTTGTTCCCGGTCGTCGCGCTGAATATCTCGGCCTTGGTCGAGGGCTACCAATGGACCTTACCCGCGCTGGCGGGGCTGGTATTGGTGATGCTGGGGAACGTGCTGGTGTTCCGTAAGCCCAAGCCGCGGCCGCTGGCGGCGCTTGCTCGCTAGTGTGCTGTCTCGCAATAATCATTGCTCAAGCGGCTGCGGCTGGCCTGTGTAGGGTGCGCCGTGCGCACCACTGACACCGGGTGCCTGGTGCGCACGGCGCACCCTACGAGCCGGTGTCATCGAAACAATAATTCTGAGACAGCACACTAGCGTGCTTAAAGCCGCTACCAATGCCCGAGCCTGCGATTCCAGCGATAGAGCAGCCTGGCGAAGACTTTGTAGGCGAACGCTACGCTGGGGCGAATGACTGGCAGGCGAACCATATGGCCCAGCCAACGCTGCTTCGGCGTTTTCGCCCAGAGTTCGGCAAAGGCTTCGGTGCCTATGTTGATATGCCCAGCTTCGTCCTTAAGGTAAAGGCGCTCGCGGACTTCCTCCAGAGACGCACCGACTTCTTTAACCGCCTCCGGGTTGTGGTGCACATCCACCCACTCGATATCGGTGATGCCACACGACTCCATGCGCTTTCTTTGAGCGTTGATGCCGGCTCTGCACACCGGGCAGGCGCTGTTGTAATACACCTTGGGCTTTGCTGGGTCTCTCATATAGCCCTCCATGACTCCGAGCTGGCCAACCTTGCCGGCAGTCTAGCGGCCATGGCTGAGTCAAAGCGTTCGATCCAGGCCAAAACGTTTTTTCAGTACCTTCTCCAGCAGCGCCTTAGGCACCAAGCATGCCAGCAACGGCAGCGCGCGGCTGCCGTTGCCCAGGCGCAGCAGGCGTGGCGGGGAGGCGCTTTGGACGGCGGCGAGCAAGTTGCGGGCAAAGTCGCTGGCGGGTGTGGGGTGGTCTTGCGAGGCTTTGGCGCGAGCGCGGATGCCTTCGCGAATCGGCCACCAGGGTGAGCCTTCGGCAATCACCTGTTCGGCTTCACGGCTGGCGTTGGCGCCAAAGCTGGAGGCTATGGCGCCGGGTTGGACTTCCATCAAGCCGATGCCGAAGGGTGCGAGCTCCAGGCGCAGGGCGTCGGACAGCGCATGTACGGCGGCTTTCGAGGCGCAGTAGGCGCCGGCAAACGGGGTAACCAAGACGCCGGAGACGCTGCCGATATTCACCACCAGACCTTTGCTGCGGCGCAGCAGCGGGAACAGCGCGCGGGTCACGCCGACGAGGGCGAAGACATTGGTTTCGAACTGCCGGCGCAGCGCGTCGACGCCGCCATCCAGCAATGGGCCCATGGCGCCGAAACCGGCGTTGTTGATCAGTACGTCAAGGCCGCCGGTTTCCTGGTTCAGGCGGCTGGCGAGCTGTTCGGCGGCGGCGCCATCGTTGACGTCCAGTTGTACCGCGATAAAACCGGCGGCGCTGAGGGCGGCGAGGTCGTCGGTTTTGCGGGCGGTGGCCCAGACTTGGTAGCCGGCGGCTTGGAAGGCCTCTGCCAGGGCGCGGCCGATGCCGCTGGAGCAACCGGTGATGAGGGCGGTGGGCTGGGTCATGCGCTAGTCCTTTGGTTGGGCATGGCGGGTTCGTAGCCGATGTCGGTTCGGGGCGAGGGGTTAATCGGCAAAACTACCTTGCAGACGCTCGGCGCGGAATTCCACGGTCGCCGCGCGATAGCCGGGGCGCAGGGGCGGGAGTGGCAGGCAATCTTGCCAGCTCTCGCCGGGGAGCAGTTCGCCCGGGCCGCGGTAGCGGGGCGAATCGTAGAAGCTTTGCACCAGGTTGACGCTGTCTCCCGGAGCATAAGCGCTGACTCTCCAGCGCAACTCCAGCAATGGCTTGTCGCTGCCGTTCTTCAGCCGGAGGGCCAGCGGGCGGTCGGCCGGGCAGGCGTCGGGCGCGTAGTTCAAGCGCAGCTCGAGGTGGGCCAGTTGGCGTTCTTCACGTTGCTCCAGCCAGAACACCCAGACCGCGACCATGGCCAGGCCGAGTAAGGCGGCGAGGGACACCGGCAGGGCTTTAGCCGGGTAGCGGATCAGCAGAATCAGCCAGGTGAGGACGAGCAGGGCGCCGATCAGCATGGCCAGGACCTCGACTCATAAGTTTGGCGGCCTGCTGGAGTGCTGCGATAGGGCATGTGGGGGCCTCGCCGAGAGGGGAGGCACCATCCTACAACAGGGGGTTGGGGTAATAGATAGGGGGCAAGGTCAGGGCTCAGTCTTGTGGCGCGTCGCGCAGGAACACCAGGCTGTCCTGTTTGGAGTTTTCTGCCGAGAAGCGATAGCCCTGACAATTGAAGTCCTTCAACCCTTCGGGGGTGCTCAGGCGTTCCTTGATCACGTAGCGCGCCATCATGCCGCGGGCTTTTTTGGCATAGAAGCTGATGATCTTGTACTGGCCGTTTTTCAGATCCTTGAACTCGGTGTCGATGATCCGCGCGTTGAGCGCTTGGCGTTTCACCGCGCTGAAGTATTCGTTGGAGGCCAGGTTGAGCAGGATATCGTCGCCTTGAGCGGCCAAGGCTTCATTCAGCCAGCCGCTGATGCGCTCGCCCCAGAACGCGTAGAGATCCTTGCCCCGGCGGTTGGCCAGTTTGGTGCCCATTTCCAGGCGATAGGGTTGCATCAGATCCAGCGGCCGCAATACACCGTATAGGCCCGAGAGCATGCGCAGGTGCTCCTGGGCGAAGTCGAAGTCGGCTTCGGTGAAGTCTTGCGCGTGCATGCCGGTATACACATCGCCCTTGAAGGCCAGCAGCGCCTGCTTGGCGTTCTCGGGAGTGAACAGCGGCGTCCAGCTGCCGTAGCGCGCGGCATTCAGCCCGGAGAGCTTGTCCGAGAGGTGCATCAGCTCGCCGATCTGGGCGGGGCTGAGTTCGCGCAGTTGCATGATCAGCTCTTGGGCGTGATCGAGGTACTCGGGCTGGGTGTAGCGGGCGGTGGTCGGTGGGCTGGCGTAGTCGAGGGTTTTGGCGGGGGATAGCACCATCAGCATGAGTCGTCTCCTAAAGGCTGCGCTGATTCTAGGCGCTGCGCTGTCCAGGCTCTAGCTATAACGCTTATAGGTTGGAGCTAGGGGTGTAGGCTGGGTAGAACGAAGTGAAACCCAGCTGGGGCAGACGCTGGGTTTCGCCAAAGATGGCTCTACCCAGCCACGCTCTGCGGTTTGATCTTGGGGCGGTAACCCATGGCGACACCTCGGCGGATCGCTACAAGGCGCGCCTGGCGGGCTTTACCGAGCTGGTGCATGTGACCGTGGAGGTGAATCGTTGCCGCGCGGAGGAACCTGCCGCGAGGCGGTAGGACTTTCGACTGTAACGAGCTACCCGGGCGGCGCCAAGCGCTTTTCGTCGTGCCGACAAATAAACCCTAAAAACAAAAAAATTACTTTTTGCTGTCATGTTTTTTGGAGTATTTAAAAGACAGACCGTCGAACCCTGCAACACAGGTGGCGGCCATCGGCCTATACCTTGTTTGCATCTTCTTGCGCCGCGGCCCGAGAAGACGGCGGCCTCTCCGCGGCGGAGCGCCGTTCTGGCATTCCGTCGCTTGGCTCCTATAAGAAGGTGACCGAGTATGGATGACCACGGACGCTCCAGCCCTACCGCTCCAACCCTCTACGCCCTCGATACGAACGTCCTGATCCACGATCCCAACGCGTTGCTCAACTTTCAGGAACACCACGTTGCCATCCCGATGACCGTATTGGAGGAACTGGATAAGCTGAAAACCGGCAAACAAGGCATCGCCGCCGAGTGCCGTCAGGCCATTCGCCTGATTGACAAGATTCTCGGTGGAGCCTCGCCGGAACAAGTGGAGCATGGGGTACCCATTCAGCGCGACAAGAGTGGGCCTTGTGGCTTTTTGTCGATCCTCATGAGCCGGCGTGCCGAGCCCATCACCTGGCTCCCGGAAGACCTCAACGACAACAAAATCATCAATCAGTTGGTGGAGCTGAAATCGCGCAAGCCCGGTTTGGCCGTGGTGCTGGTGACCAAGGACATCAACATGCGCCTGAAGGCGCGCGCCTGCGGTATCGAGTCCGAGGACTATCACACCGACCAGCTGGTCGACGACATCTCGCTGCTGCCGCGTGGCTATCACACGCTTAACGGCTCGTTCTGGGACCGCGTGAGCAAGGTGGAAACCCGCCAGGATCATGGTCGCACCTGGCACCGCGTGCAGCTCACCGACAACCTGCCGGCGGTGCATATCAACGAGTTCATCGTCGATGAGCAGGGCTTTGTCGGCTGGATCAAGGGCATCAAGGCCGACGAACTGCTGATCCTCGACCTGCACCAGGAGCCGCTGCTGCATCAGGAGGCCTGGGGCTTACGTCCGCGGGACGTGTACCAGAGCTTGGCGTTGTTCGCTTTGCTCGATCCGGACATCCACCTGGTCAACCTGTCCGGCGCTGCCGGGTCGGGTAAAACCATTCTGGCGCTGGCCGCGGCGATCGAGCAGACCATGGTCAGCAAACGCTACCGGCGGATCATCGCCACCCGCAGCGTGCAGGGGTTGGATCAGGAGATCGGCTTTCTGCCGGGCACCGAGGCGGAGAAGATGGAACCCTGGCTCGGCGCCATCACCGATAACCTGGAAGCCCTGCACATGGATGATGAAAGCACCCATGGCAGCGTCGATTACATCCTCAGCAAGGTGCCGTTGCAGTTCAAATCGCTGAACTACATTCGGGGTCGCAGTTTCCAGCAGAGCCTGATCCTGATCGACGAGTGCCAGAACCTCACTCCACACCAGATGAAAACCATCATCACCCGCGCCGGGACCGGCTCTAAGGTGGTTTGTCTGGGCAACCTGGCGCAGATCGATACGCCTTATCTGTCGGCGCCCAGTTCAGGCCTGACCTACCTCACCGAACGCTTCAAGGACTTCCCCCACGGCGTGCACATCACCCTGCAAGGGGTGCCGCGCTCGGTGCTGGCGGAGTACGC
The DNA here is from genome assembly GCF_005502935.1 of Pseudomonas sp. 2FG. GTDB lineage: Bacteria > Pseudomonadota > Gammaproteobacteria > Pseudomonadales > Pseudomonadaceae > Aquipseudomonas. The sequence goes on along the minus strand of NZ_SCMP01000004.1, from coordinate 17,879 downwards.
CGAAGCCAATATGTAAGTCTGCCGACCGCCGGGCGGTTAGGCGCCGCCCGGCCCCCTTCTCGTCGATTGGCCGCTATTCAGGCGTGCCGGAATCTGACCCGCGGGTTTACAATCGCCACTCCTCATCAGGAGTAAGGCAGTGTTAACTCATCTCGACTCCCAAGGCCGCGCCAATATGGTCGATGTCACCGAAAAAGCGGTGACTTCCCGTGAAGCCGTCGCCGAAGCCTTGGTGCGCATGCGCCCGGAAACCCTGCAACTGATCCAAGACGGCGGGCATCCCAAGGGCGATGTGTTTGCCGTGGCGCGCATCGCCGGCATTCAGGCGGCGAAAAAAACCGCAGATCTGATTCCGCTCTGCCACCCGTTGATGCTGACCAGCGTCAAAGTCGAACTGACGGCAGAGGGCCACGACGCGGTGCGGATCCGCGCCCGTTGCAAGCTGGCCGGGCAGACCGGGGTGGAGATGGAGGCGCTGACCGCGGCCAGCGTTGCGGCATTGACCATCTACGACATGTGCAAAGCGGTGGATCGCGGCATGGTCATCGAAAGCGTGCGCCTGCTGGAAAAGCTCGGTGGTAAGAGCGGTGCCTTCAAGGTGCAAGAGCCCAAAGCCGAGGAGCAATGATGATTCGCGTGCAGTATTTCGCCCGTTACCGTGAGGCGCTGGGTATCGATGCCGAGCAACTGGGCGGTGACAAGACGTTCGCCACCCTCGACGCGCTGCGTCAGCACCTGCTGGCCCGCGGTGGCGTCTGGGCGGTGTTGGCCGAGCAGAACCTGATGTGCGCGCGCAATCAGGAGCTGTGCAGCCTCGATGAGCCGCTGGCGGATGGTGACGAGGTGGCGTTTTTCCCCACGGTCACAGGTGGCTAGCATGGGCATTCGGGTACAGGAAAGCGCTTTCGATCCGGGTGTTGAAGTCAACGCTCTGCACGCAGCTAACGTCGGTGTCGGCGCGGTGGTCAGCTTCGTCGGTTATGTGCGCGACTTTAACGAGGGCCGCGAGGTGGCCGGGATGTTCCTCGAACACTTCCCCGGAATGACCGAAAAAGCCTTGGCCAAGATCGCCAGCGAAGCCGAGCAGCGTTGGCCGTTGCTGAAGATCGAAGTGCTGCACCGCATCGGCCGGCTGGAGCCGGGCGAGCCGATCGTCTTCGTCGGCACCGCCAGCGCCCATCGCCAGGCGGCATTTGATGCCTGCGCCTTTATCATGGACTACCTGAAAACCCGCGCGCCGTTCTGGAAGAAGGAAGACACCGCCGACGGCCCGCGCTGGGTCGAGGGACGCTGCAGCGATCAGCAAGCGGCTGAGCGTTGGCAGAAAAACTAGGGAAACAGTCTTATTTCTAGGCCTCCTAGAACTGCTGTCCATTGGCTTCGCTGCCGTTTGACTCACCGCCTCGCAGCGCCGCTCCAGCGTGGCGGCGAGCAGCGCCAGTCTTGGCACTCTGGCGCCTGACCCCACCTCACTGTTTAGCGCTATTGCCCAGGATCCCGCAGCGGAATGCGGGAAGGTTTTGGACTGTTGACGATATGTACTTTTAAGTCCAGTATGGACTCACAAGTACAATACAGTGGCGAGCCATGAACCCTCACCGTCAGTCATCAGCCAATCTGTTTGAGCACCTGCCCACCGCTGGTGCCCTTTCTTCTGCCTTGCAACTTAATACCCAAACCGAACTTAACTGCTAGGCCCGTGCCGGCAGCGAGTAGTCCTATACGTCTACGTACAGCGGGAGTCGCAACCATGAGAAAAATCGCACTACTGGGCAGCATCGCCCTCGGCCTGATGGCCTCCAGCCTGTTCGCCGCCGATAAGCCCTTGCGGCTGGGCATCGAGGCGGCCTATCCACCGTTCGCCTATAAGACGCCGGCGGGGGAGATCGAGGGCTTCGACCATGATATTGGCAATGCGCTGTGCGAGCAGATGCAGGTCAAGTGTCAGTGGGTCGAGCAGGAGTTCGATGGTTTGATCCCGTCCCTCAAGGTGCGCAAGGTCGATGCGATTCTGTCGTCGATGACCATCACCGATGAGCGCCGCAAGTCGGTGGATTTCACCGGCAAGTACTACTACAGCCCGGCGCGCCTGGCGATGAAGGCCGGCACTGAGGTCGATGCCGACTTCCAGAGCCTCAAGGGCAAGCGCATCGCGGTGCAACGCTCGACCACCACCGATCGCTTCGCCACCGAGGTGCTAGAGCCCAAGGGCGTGACGGTGGTGCGCTACAGCACGCAGAACGAGATCTACCTGGACCTGCTGTCCGGGCGTCTGGACGGTGTGTTGGCGGATGCCATCCCATTGAATGAGGGGTTCCTGAAGACCGGCAGTGGTAAGGGCTTCGCCTTCGTCGGCCCGGATTTCACCGATCCGCATTACTTCGGTGAAGGCGCCGGTATCGCCGTGCGTAAAGGCGATACGACATTGCTGAATAAGCTGAATGACGCGATCAAGGCGATCCGCGCCAACGGTAAGTATCAGGCGATTCAGAGCAAGTACTTCGACTTCGATATCTACGGCAAGTAAGCTTGCAGGAAGAAAATAGCCCCGCATCTGCGGGGCTATTTGTTGGGGGAAGGTGAGTGGCTGCTTTCTACCCAATATAGAACTCTCAGGGAAATTTACATTCAGGGAACAGGGAAATTAGGCAGTGTTGACAAGTGAAAGGCTCATCGAGATTGCTGCAACTAACCGTGTAAATGCCGAGCTGATTCGTCGCTTGCCAGCCCTAGGTCTGGATCAATGCATGCTGACGGCTGGTTGCCTTTTCCAAACAGTGTGGAATCAAAAGTCTGGGTTACCAGCGGGATGGGGTATCAAAGACTACGACATCTTCTATTTCGATGAGGATGTATCTTGGGAAGCTGAGAACTCAGTAATCAACGCTGTCCAAGACGCATGCCGAGATCTGGATATCAGTATCGAGGTCAAAAACCAAGCACGTGTCCACCTCTGGTACGCCCAGCGGTTCGGTAGACCTTACCCTCAGCTTCGCTCAGCAAAAGAGGGAGTTGATCGCTATCTAATCTCGGGTACGTGCATTGGGTTGGATATCCGGAGCGGAGAAATTTATGCGCCCTACGGTTTGACGGACGCAGACGAAGGTCTGTTACGCATAAATCCGTTGAATCATCAGCCAGACCTCTTCATTCAAAAAGCGAAGAGTTACCAAGAGCGTTGGTCATGGCTCAAGATCTTGAGCAGCTAAAAAGCTGGATCAATTGCTATGGCAGCTCCTGGCCGAAATCTGCCATCCAATCCATAGCCCAGCCCGCCAGGCAAACACCTCGTCAGCCTTCGCCCTTGATCTCTTTCAAATGCTTGTAGACCGTGGCACGGCCCATATTCAGGACATTCGCCACGTAGTTGGCGGCACTCTTGCCACGGAACGCACCTTCGCCGTACAGGGCTTCGACCAGTTCGCGCTTGTGCTCGCGGGTGAGCAGGTTGAGGCCGAGTTGACGCTGGCGTAGCCAGTTGTGCAGGAAGGTGTTGATCCGCTCCTGCCAGTCGTCGCGGAACAGTGCGTCCGGCTGCGGGATCAGCTTGCTGGAGGAGAGGAACAGATCCAGCGCGGCCTTGGCGCTCTCGAACAGGGAGATGTTCAGGTTGATGCAGAGCACGGCCAACGGCGCGCCCTGGGCATCGCACAGCACGCTGCTGACCGAGCGAATCTTCTGACCGTCCCAGTTGAGCTTCTCGTAGGGGCCGATATTGCGCTCGCCGCGCTCTTCGCTGAGCAAATCCTCCAGCGCCGCGTCGTCGCCGATTTCGCGCTTAGAGATATTGTTGGCGATGTAGTCCACCCGCTGGCTGCGCAAGTCGTGCAGCACCACCTCGGCATGGGGGTAGAACAAGGTGGCAATGGCGTCGGCAATCGCCCTGAAATTATCCAGGGCGGGGTCTTGGCGGTGCTCTGGCTTCATGCGGGATGGGACTCCAGGTGACTGCGACAGGCGCGCGTAAGGTGCGCGCCGGATGCTGCGAGTGTGCCGCAAAGCGCTGTGCGCGTCATTTCAAGCGTGCCGGGGAGAGCATGGCTGCGCTCAGCCCGAAGCGCCCCAGGTGCTCGGGGAGCGGTTGTTGGCGGATCAGTGCGGCGCAGGCTTCGCCCATCGCCGCGGAGGTTTGGATGCCATAGCCGCCTTGGCCCGCCACCCAGAAGAAACCCGGTGCCTGCAGATCGTAACCGCCGACCAGATCGCCATCGGCGACGAAGGAGCGCAAGCCGGCCCAGGTGCGCGTCGGTCGGCGGATGTTCAGCGTGGTGGCTTCTTCGATCTGGTAGATGCCCATGGCGATATCCAGCTCTTCCGGCTGCACATCATGGGGTTCGACCGGGTCGGCGTTGGCGGGCGAGCCGAGCAGCATGCCGGCGTCCGGTTTGAAATAGAAGGATTCGTCGAGGCTCACCAGGCACGGCCAGGCATGGGTATCCAGGCCTTCCGGTGGCGCAAAGATGAACGCTGCGCGGCGTTTCGGTTGCAGGCCCAGGGGCGGCACGCCGGCCAGTTCGGCCAGCTTGTCGGCCCAGCCCCCGGCGGCGTTGATCAGCACCGGCGCGCGGTAGGTCTGCTTGCCCGTGCGGACTTCCCAGACCTCGTCTAGGCGCTCGAGGCTGGTGACTTCACTGTCGCAGTGGATCTGCCCGTTATTGCGGCGGATACCGCGCAGGTAACCCTGGTGCAAGGCATCGGTATCGATATCGGCGGCGCTTGGGTCGAGCATGGCGCCGTGGACCTTGTCCCGGCGCAGTACTGGCACTAGGGCGCAGGCCTGGTCGGCACTGAGCAATTGCATCTCGGGGACGCTGGTCTTGCCACTCAGGTATTGGCGCTCCAGCTCTTCGGGGTCACCGTTGAAATCCACCACCATCTCGCCGCGGGGGCTGAGGAGCGGGTGTTCGCTGAAGCCTGCCGGCGGTGCATCGAAGAAGGCGCGGCTGGCGGCGGTCAGCGCGCGTACCTGCGGGCTGCCATAGGCCACGGTATAGAGCGCCGCGGAGCGGCCGGTGGCGTGATAGCCGGGCAGCGACTCACGTTCGAGAATCAGTACGCGGCCGTGTGGCGACAACCAAAAGCCGGTGGCGGCGCCGGCAATACCGGCGCCAATGATGATGAAGTCTGCTTCGAGCATGGGGGCTCCTAGTACATCCTGCGACGATCTTGAACGGGTTCTTAGTGGGTTTGCTGATAAAGCTGGTAGAGCGCATTGGCCAGCGCGATATCTTCCAGGCCCAGGCCGATGGAGCGGAAGAACACCGAGCGCTGGTAGTCGGGCAGACGCGCCGTGCCGCTCAGCAGTTCCGGCAAGTCACCGAGAATGGCGCTGTTGCTCCAGCCATGCTGGCTGCTGGCCAGGAGCATTTCACCGGCAGAACCTGGGGTGGTGGCGCGGTAGTCGCAGTACACATCCATCTGCGCCAGCGCCTGCGGCGGCACCTCATGGGCGCGCACGGCATTGGTGCTGATGGAGGTGATCAGCGCCGGTTTGCTCAGCGTGCTCGGGTCCAGCACCGGGTTGGCCGACGAGGTGCAGAGCATGATCACATCGGCGTCTGCGACCGCCTCCGCCAGGCTGGCGCTGAGTTGCAGGCGTGGGTCGAGGTTGCTCAGCTCGGTGTGCGCCGCCGCGCTTTGCTGGGCGAGGCCGGGGGAGTAGAGGTGGATGCTCTGCCAGTCGCGCAGGCCCCGCACATACTGCACATGGGCGCGCGCCACGGGACCGCTGCCGATCACCGCGAGACGTTTGGCCTGCGGCGCAGCCAAGGCGTCTACCGCCACGGCGGTGGTGGCGGCCGTCCGCGCGGTGGTCAGTGCGCCGGCATCGCAGAGCAGCAAGGGCTGACCGCTGTCCATGGACATCAGCAGGGTCCAGGCGGTGACCAGTGCACCCTGCTCGCCCTTGATATAGGGCGAGGTCTTGACCCCGTAGACCCGCTCTGCCGCCAGGACTCCCAGGTAATTGATAAAGTCGCCGGCGGCGTTGGGAAACTCCACCAACTGCTGTGCCGGTTGTACGGCAGTAGCGGCAGCCAGGTCGCGGAACATCTTGCTCATGGCCTGGTGCACGTCGACTTTGGCGAGCAATTGCTCGGCTTCAGCCTGTTGAATGACATAGGGAAGGCTGCTGGACATGGTTCCACTCCGAGGCTGAAAATAAACTTATTTGTCTATGTTGGACTTTTAAGTATTTTTCGGCAAGCGGACAGGCGAATGCCTGTAAGGGAATGACGCGTCCCTGCAAGGTTAGGGGATAGCTGTCGCGGCATCTGCAGGCTGGCGTAGAGCGAAGCGAAACCCAGCCAGGCCTCGCTGGGTTTCGCTAAAAAACGGCTCTACCCAGGCTACGCTTCGTGGCCCGAACCACAGCCATAAAAAGCGGAGCAGGTTGCCCTGCGCCGCTTTTTCCTTCGCGCCACGCTTAGTGCTTGCGCGGCACCGGCTTGAGCAGCTCGGTCGGCGGGGTTTCGCAATTGATCTTGCGCCCCAGCAGCGCTTCGATCGGCGGCAGGGCGTAGGCGTCGTCCTCACCGGCAAAGCTGATCGAGGTGCCGCTGGCGCCGGCGCGACCCGTCCGGCCGATGCGGTGCACGTAGTCGTCCGGGGTTTCCGGCAGGGTGAAGTTGATCACGTGGCTGATGCCGTCGACGTGGATACCGCGGCCGGCGACATCGGTGGCGACCATCACGCGGATCTTGCCTTCGCGGAAGTCTTCCAGGGTCTTGATCCGCTTGTGCTGCGGCACATCGCCGGACATCTGCGCGGCGCTGATGCCGTCCTTGGTCAGGCGCTCTTCGATGCGCCGGACCTCATCCTTGCGGTTGGCGAAGACCATCACGCGGGTCCAGTCGTTCTGCGCGATCAGGTTGTACAGCAGCTTGTACTTGTCGCTGCCCGCCACCGCGTAGACATGCTGCTCAACGGTATCGCTGGCGACGTTTTCCGATTCGATCTCGACTATGGCCGGGTTAGTGGTCCACTGCTTCGCCAGGTTCATCACGTCTTCGGTGAAGGTCGCGGAGAACAACAGAGTCTGGCGCTCACCCTTGTGCGGGGTCTGGCGGATGATCTGCCGAACCTGCGGGATAAAGCCCATGTCGAGCATGCGGTCGGCCTCGTCCAGCACCATCACTTCGACCATATCCAGATGCACTTCGCCGCGCTGGTTGAAGTCCAGCAGGCGGCCGGGGGTGGCGACCAGGATATCGCAGTGCTTGGCTTCCAGCTGTTTGAGCTGCTTGTCGAAGTCCATGCCGCCGACGAAGGACATCACGTTGAGACCGCTGTACTTGGTCAACGCGGCGGCGTCCTTGGCGATCTGCACCACCAGCTCGCGGGTTGGCGCGATGATCAGCGCCCGCGGCTCGCCCATGTAGCGCTCTTTCGGCGGTGGGGTCTGCTGCAGCTGGGTGATGATCGAGATCAGGAAGGCCGCGGTTTTGCCGGTGCCGGTCTGTGCCCGGCCGATGGCGTCCTGGCCGTCCAGGGTGAAGCCCAGAACGCCCGCCTGGATCGGCGTGCAATAAGGGAAGCCGAGGTCGTGGATGGCGTGCATCAGCTCTGGCGAGAGCTTGAAGTCATGGAAGCGGGTCTTGCCGGCTTGCGGTTCGACGACGAAATCCTCCAGCTTCCAGGTGCTGACCGGTGCTTTCGCGGGGCGTGCGCGGCGCGGTTTCTCGGTCTTCGGACTGTCGCTCTTGGCCGTGGCGCTGCGTGGCGTGTTGTCGGTTTGGGCGGCTTGCGGCTCGCGGGCGGTGTGCGCAGGCTGACGCTGGCGGGCGGCACCCTCGGCGGCGGTAGTGGGAGCGGAAGAGGTTGCAACGGGGCCAGACGCGGGCAGTTCGCCCTCGCCTTTGCCAAACATTTTCTTAAGTGCTTTGAGCACGGGAATCTCTTCAATTGATTAAGGAATGAACGCCCGCCAGTGTAAAGCAAGAAGCCGGTGTGGCGAAATGTTGCGGCGGGTGGCGCACCAGAACCCTTAAGGCCCCGGCGCTGCGGGCTGTTGAGCGACGTTGCTTAGGCTTGTGGCAGGCTCTGCAGGAGCAAGCGTTGCACATTGCCGCCCATGATCGCGGCAATATCGGTGCGGCTGAAGCCCGCCTGCAGCAGAGCTTCGGTCAGTTGGGCCAGGCCCGTGGCATCGAAGGGCGCATGGATGGTGCCGTTGAAGTCGGAGCCCAGGGCCACATGCTCAACGCCGATTTTATCGGCCGTGTAACGAATCGCTTTGACGATGGCGGCGACCGAGGTGGCGCACACCGCAGTGTCCCAGTAGCCGATGCCGATCACCCCACCGGTGGCCGCAATGCGCTGGAGGTGTTCGTCGCTGAGGTTGCGTGTGCCTGGGCAGGTGCCTTCGACGCCGGTGTGGGAGACCAGTAGCGGGCGTGTGGCGATGGCCAGCACGTCGTCGATCAGTGCTCGCGAGGCGTGGGCCAGGTCGACTAGCATGCCTTTTTCTTCCAGGCGGGCGATCACGCGGCGGCCAAAGGGTGTCAGTCCAGCCTTTTCCAGGCCGTGGGCGGAGCCGCCGACTTCGTTGTCGAAGAAGTGGGTGAGCCCGGCGATGCGGAAGTCCGCGTCATACAGGCGGTCGATATTCTCAAGTTTGCCCTCCAGCGGGTGCAGACCCTCGGTGGCGAGAATGGCGGCGAGGCGCTGTGGGTCCTGTTTCCAGGCTTGGATAAAGCTGGCCAGTTCGCCGCGGTTTCTCACCACCACCAGGCGGCCGGCGCTATTGGCAGCGGCCTGATGCAGTTTCTGGCTTTGGTAGAGCGCGCGTTCCAGCAGGCTGGTCCAGGTCGCGCGCGGCCAGCGCTGGGCCATGGCCAGCAGGGTGATGTTGTCGCTGTCGCTGGCATTTTTTTCGTAATTCAGGCCGCGCGGGGTCTTGGTTACGGTGGAAAACACCTGCAGGCCAACCCGGCCTTCGAGCATCCGCGGCAGGTCCGAGTGGCCGTAATCCACACGCTTGAGCAGGTCGCGCTCCCAGAGCAGCGCATCGTCGTGCAGGTCGGCGATAAACAAGCTGTTGTGCAGTTGTTTAGCATCGGCGCTGGCCGGGTAGGGCGCCGGCGTAGCAACGCTATTGAGCTTGCGGTCGAGCAGGTTAGGCAGGCTGAAGAAGATGGCGAGGCCGATGACAGGCAGGGCGATCAGGGCCATCGAGAGTTTGCGCATGGGTAGCATCCGAGCTCGTTGTTATGCCGGGCACTCTAGCAGAGCCTGTCTGTCGCTTCGCCGCAGAGGCAGTTGCGACCTAGTTGCTTGGCTTGGTAAAGCGCGCTGTCGGCGCGGGCGATCAGGCTTTGCAGGCTATCTTTGGCGCGCATTTGCGCCAGACCGATGGACAGGGTGACGCCGGGCAATACGCCGACTGGGGAGTAGAAGGAGTTGATTTGTTCCAGCCCTCGCCTTAGCCGCTCACCGATGCTGCGGCCTTCTTCTGCGGCCATCTCCGGCAGCAGGATGACGAATTCCTCACCGCCATAGCGGGTCAGGCTGTCCTTCGGCCGTAACTGCTTACGCAGGGTATGGGCGACCAGGCACAAGGCATAGTCACCGGCCAGATGGCCATGCTGGTCGTTGTAGGCTTTGAAGTGGTCGACATCCAGCATTAACAGGCACATCGGCTGGCCGTTGAAGGCGCAGCGAGTGTTCTCGCGCGCAAACACATGCTCCAGCCAGCGGCGGTTGAAGGAGCCGGTGAGGGTGTCGATATTGGCGTGTTGTTCACTGTCGAGGATGATTTGGTTGCCTTGGCGCACGCGTTCGCAGAGCAGCTCCAGCAGGTTATGCAGCAGTTGCGGCGATTGCGTGAGCAGCTTGAGCAGGGATTCCCGGTGTAGGCGCAGCACCAGGCTCGGCGCCGTGGCGACCACATAGGCGCAAGGGTGGTCGTTGTCGATAAAGCTGATTTCGCCGACGCACTCACCCACTTCCAGGGTGCTGACCGCCTGGTTATCCAGCGAACCGAGGTAGACCTTGAGCTGGCCTTTGAGCAGAAGATAGAGGTACTGATTACGGTTGAACGGTGAAAGCAGGACTTCATCGGCCTCTAATTCGCAGGCGTGAAACTCCTTGAGTAGCAGTGCAAGGCTACTGGCGGCGACGTTGTGAAACAGTCGCAGTTGTCGCATTTGCTGCAGGTCTGCCTGCCAATGCGCGGTTTTCATCGCAAGGAGGGTGGTTGGCCGGGCTGGCTGCGAGAGGTGGAGGGCATCGCGTACGCTTCCTTTCGTTTGGGCGAACACCTGGCCCGACAGTATTCGAGCCGTGCCAGGCTGACAATCCTCGCGCAAAGTCGGGCCGACCAGTGGTCGCTCAGACCCTTAGCGGATTGCTGAACTCTGGGTTGATCGCTACCCCATCGTTGGTTTGCTGCTCTCGACGGGTTTGCTGCCAAGCAAAGGTGGCGGCCTTTGCTTGGCGGTCGACCGGTCGTGCTTGCCGGGTTCAGTCCGCCGCGACTAGCTCGCACCTCACCGCAAAGCCGACCAGGCAGTTTTCGATGGCCGCCCGCCGCGCCGTATCCAACTGCGTGACATGGATCCGCGCCAGTTGCCCATGCCGATCATCGGCAATGACTTCGACCCGGATAGTCGGATCAAGGTGACGCAGGGACTCTTCGAAAACGCGACGAATGGCATCGAAACGCAGGGCCGGCTTGAAGGTCTTGCCCACCGCGGTGACCGGTATGGCGTCGATGATCCACACCTCCTTGGGGATCGCCGCGCGTTCCGGGATATGCGCGGCGGCATGCTCGCGCAGTTCGGCTTCGCTTGCCGTCACCCCGGGTTTGAGCTGGACGTAGGCCACCGGCAACTCACCGGCCTTGACGTCGGGTTTACCCACGGCGGCGGCCATGGCCACGGCCGGGTGTTTGTGCAGGGCCTCTTCGATCATCTGCGGGTCGATGTTGTGCCCGCCGCGGATGATCAGATCCTTGCTGCGCCCGGTCAGCCAGATATAGCCATCGGCGTCGATACGGCCGAGGTCGCCGGTATTGAACCAGTCGCCATCGACCCAGATGCCTGTGTTCTTGTCGGCCTGCAGGTAGCCGTTGAACACCGTAATGCCGCGCAGGCAGAGGGTGCCGATCTCGTTCTCTGCGGCATTGCGCAGGTACTGGCCCTGCTCGTCGAGTACGGCGATCTTCACTTCGCAATAGGGCATGCGCAGGCCAATCGAGCCGGGCCGTCGCTCGCCCGCCGGGGGATTGCCGCAACTGCCGCAGGTGCCTTCGGTGAGGCCGTAACCTTCGATGAGCTTGAGCCCGGTCTTGCCTTCGAACTGGCGAATCAGCTCCACCGGCATCGGCGCCGCGCCACACAGGGCATAGCGCAGGCTGGACAGATCGTGGCCGGCGCTCGGCACTTGCAGCAGGCCGGCATAGATAGTCGGTACGCCACTGAAGAAGCTCACGCGGTAGCGTTCGATGATCTTCCAGAAGTTCTCAATCAGGCTGCTGTTGCGAAAACCCTGCGGGGTCGCCAGCAGCACTTGGGCGCCGACATAGAACGGCGCCAGGCCGGTGACCATCACGCCGTTGACGTGGAACAGCGGCAGCCCGCAGAGGGTGGTGTCCCGCTCGTTCAGGTCGATCGCCATGGCGAGGATCATCGCCATCGCCACCTCGTTGCGATGGCTGTGCGGCGCCAGCTTGGGGGTGCCGGTGGTGCCGCCGGTGTGGAAGTAGGAGGCGATGTCGTCGGGCTGAATCATCCGGCCGCTTTCCAGGTGATCGTCCGGGCAGGCGGCGATCAGTTCGTCGAAGTCCAGCGCGCCCGTCGGTAACCCGCCGCGCTGGACTTGCAAGCCGCTGCGCTGTGGCTCTGGCAGGTAGTTGGCCAGGTCGACGGTGACAATCGCTTGCAGTTCCGGCAACCGTTCACGCAGGCCGGCGACCTTGTCCCACAGATCGGTGCCGGGGAAAGGGGCCAGGGTCACCAGCACCTCGGAATCGGCTGCGCGGATCAGTTCGGCGATGTGCTCGGCATCCAGCAGCGGATTGATCGCATTGACTATCCCCGCGGCCTCGCCACCCCAAATAGTGAAGTGTGTGTGCGGCAGGTTCGGCAACAGGAACGACACCGCCTTGCCTGGGCGCACACCGAGGCGATGGAAGGCGTTGGCGGTCTGGGTGATTTTGCCGAACAACTCGGCGTAGCTTAGCCGGTAGGGCGTCTCTTCATTATTACCCTGTAACAGGAAGGTCAGCGCCGTGGCATCTGGGCTGCGTGCCGCACTGCGTTGCAGCAGCTCGTAAGTGCTGGGCGGCATGGCGCGATCTTGGAGGGAGAGCTGTTCGATCGACTCGGTATCGCGCAGCGAACCGATAGCGGCAACGGCGGTTTGGCTCATGGCGGTTTTTGCTGGCCTGTTTGCAAAGAGTTCAGCCCAGGCGCGCCGCCAGCCAAGTGCCGATATCGCGCACCTCTTCCGGCAACACCTCGTGGCTCATCGGGTACTCCTGCCAGGTCACCGGCACTCCCTGGGTGACCAGGCAATCATGGGCGGCGCGGCCCAGCGCAGGCAGCACCACCTCATCGAAGGTGCCATGCAAACAATAAACCGGCAGTTGTTTTTTTGTATCCGACAGCTGCAGTTCGGCGCCGAAGGTCGGTGCATAGGTGGACAGCGCCAGCACGCCGCCCAGCGGCCCCTGCCAACGCAAAAATGCAGCGTGCAGCACGACTGCGCCGCCCTGGGAGAAACCGGCGAGGAAAATCCGTGCCGGATCGATACCGCTGTCGCGTTGCGCTTCGATCAGGTCGATGACTTTCTGTGCCGAGGCTTCCAGCTGCTCGCGGTTGATCGCCCGAGCCGGGCTCATGGCGAGGATGTCGTACCAGCTGGGCATGGCATAGCCACCGTTGATCGTCACCGCTTGGGTCGGTGCTTGCGGCAGCACGAAGCGGGTGCTGAGCAGGCGTTGCTGCAACGCCTCGGCCACCGGCAGAAAGTCATAGCGGTCGGCGCCCAGGCCGTGCAACCAGATGACGCACGCATCGGCGGCGTGTGTGGGCTGAAGTATCAGGGTTTCGTGCATGAGCGACTCCGGTACGCTGCGAGCGCCCTCAGACAGGGCGTGGATTCGCCGAGGGTTTGGCGAATCAGTGAAGAACTTGTCGCAAGGTTACAAGTTTTGCCCTTGACCTGCCCGAATAGTGCTTTTCAAGAGGCGTTGGTACGGGCTTTGCTAGGTCCTGCGCTGACTGATCGCAAGGCCCAGCGGTGGTAACACTGCGGATTTCTGGGCGCTGCCACAGACAAAACAAGCGATGGGAGATTCCCAACAGATTCGTCAAACGCTGCAGGTTGGCGCACAAGCGAACGAGATGATCCCTCTCCAGTCCATTCGAACAATGGGCGGGGGTGAGTTTTTGGCCGAGAGGACTATCGCCAGCTAGACTCACTCCTTAGGTCTGCACCCCGGTTGACCCTGCTGCTATCGAGAGGGTTGAGCGTGCCTCATAAGGGTACGGCGGTGGGGCCGAGACTCCAAACACAACAACAGCAACTGGAGGTTTTAATGAAGATGGTGAAATCCACCCTGGCTGTGCTGACCGCTGCAGCGGTGCTCGGCGTCAGCAGCTTCGCTCAGGCGGGCGCAACCCTGGATGCAGTGAAGAAGAAAGGCTTCGTGCAGTGCGGTATTAGCGATGGCTTGCCGGGCTTCTCCTACGCCGACGCCAAGGGCAACTACCTGGGGATCGACGTGGATGTCTGCCGTGCGGTGGCCGCCGCGGTGTTCGGCGATGCCAGCAAGGTCAAGTTCAGCCCGCTGACCGCCAAGGAACGCTTCACGGCGTTGCAGTCTGGTGAAGTCGACATCCTCTCGCGTAACAGCACCTGGACCAGCTCGCGTGATGCGGCCATGGGCCTGAGCTTTACCGGCGTGACCTACTACGACGGCCAGGGCTTCCTGGTGAACAAGAAGCTGGGCGTCTCCAGTGCCAAGGAACTCGATGGCGCCACCGTCTGCATTCAGGCCGGCACCACCACCGAGCTGAACCTCTCCGACTACTTCCGCGCCAATGGCCTGAAGTACACCCCGATCACCTATGACACCTCCGATGAGAGCGCCAAGTCTGTGGAAGCCGGTCGTTGCGACGTGCTGACCTCCGACCAGTCGCAACTCTATGCGCAGCGTATCAAGCTGGCGTCCCCGAACGACTACGTGGTGTTGCCGGAAGTGATCTCCAAGGAGCCGCTCGGCCCGGCAGTGCGTCAGGGTGATGATGAGTGGTTCAAAATTGTGCGTTGGTCGCTGTTCGCACAGTTGAACGCCGAAGAGCTGGGCATCACCTCGAAGAACGTCGAGGAAATGGCCAAATCCACCAAGAACCCGGATATCGCCCGTTTGCTCGGTAGCGAGGGTGAGTTCGGCAAGGATCTGAAACTGCCGAAAGATTGGGCGGTACAGATCGTCAAGCAAGTCGGTAACTACGGTGAAATCTTCGATCGCAACGTCGGTGCCGGCAGCGAGCTGAAGATCGAACGTGGCCTCAATGCCCAGTGGAACAAGGGTGGTCTGCAATACGCACCGCCGGTGCGTTGACCTTCTGCAGCGGCGCTCCGGTTCTGGAGCGCCGCTGTTGTTCTTGATTCCGTGAACTCTGCGCCCGCTCCTGCGGGCGTGGGGCTTCCAAGAGGGCTGCTATGCAAACTACTGCTAATGTCCCGCGTCCTAGAGGTTCGGTCTGGACCGATCCGAAGATCCGCGCGTGGCTATTCCAGATTATTGCCGTTATCGCCGTCGTGGCGTTCGGCTGGTACCTGTTCAACAACACGCAACAAAACCTGGCCGCACGAGGGATCATTTCCGGCTTCAGCTTCCTGAATAGCAGTGCCGGTTTCGGTATTGCGCAACACCTGATCGACTACAACGAGAGCGACTCCTACGGCCGTGTGTTCGTCATAGGTTTGCTCAACACCTTGCTGGTGTCGGTCATCGGTATCGTCTTCGCGACCATTATCGGCTTCATCCTGGGCGTCGCGCGGCTGTCGCCGAACTGGCTGATCAGTAAGCTCGCCACGGTCTATATCGAGACCTTCCGCAACATCCCGCCGCTGCTGCAGATCTTCTTCTGGTACTTCGCGGTGATGCTGGCGATGCCGGGACCGCGGCAGAGCATGGAGCTTGGGGGGACGTTCTTTCTCAACAACCGTGGACTCTATCTGCCCGCACCCATTGCGACCGAAGCCTTCGTGCCTTTCCTGCTGGCGCTGCTGCTGACCCTGGTCGGCATCGTGCTGCTGGTGCGCTGGGGCCGGGCGCGGTTCGAGGTGACCGGAAAACCCTTTCCGCTGCTGCTGAGCTCCCTGGCGCTGCTGGTCGCGATTCCGGGTATCGCCATTCTGCTCGCGGGTAATCCGCTGAGCTGGAGTCTGCCGGAGCTGACGGGTTTCAACTTTCGCGGCGGCTGGGTGCTGATTCCCGAGCTGATTGCGCTGGTGTTGGCGCTGACGATCTACACCGCGGCCTTTATCGCCGAGAATGTGCGTTCCGGGATTCAGGCGGTGAGCCACGGGCAGACCGAAGCCGCGCGTTCTCTCGGCCTCAAACCGGGTATCACGCTGCGCAAGGTGATCATCCCGCAGGCCCTGCGGGTGATTATTCCGCCGCTGACCAGCCAGTACCTGAACTTGGCGAAGAACTCCTCGCTGGCCGCCGGTATCGGTTACCCGGACATGGTGTCGCTGTTTGCCGGTACGGTGCTCAACCAGACCGGCCAGGCGATCGAGGCGATTGCCATCACCATGAGCGTTTACCTGGCCATCAGCCTGAGCATTTCGATGTTGATGAATTGGTACAACAAGCGCATGGCGCTGGTGGAGAGATAGGCGCATGACAACTCATACCTTCAAACCCGATCTACCGCCGCCACTCTTGAGTGTCGGCGTGCTTGGCTGGCTGCGGGCCCATCTGTTCTCCAGCTGGTTCAACACCCTGTTGACTTTTTTAGCCATCTACCTGGTCTGGCTGATCATCCCGCCACTGCTGCAATGGGCCTTTATCCAAGCCGACTGGAGCGGTACCACCCGCGCCGACTGCACCAGTGAAGGCGCCTGCTGGGTCTTTATCAAGCAGCGCTTCAGCCAGTTCATGTACGGTTTCTACCCGTCTGAGCTGCGTTGGCGCGTCGACCTCACCTTTTGGCTGGCGATCATCGGCGCGGCGCCGTTGTTCATCGCCCAGGTGCCGCGCAAGAGCCTGTATGGACTGGGCTTTCTGGTCGTCTATCCGCTGCTGGCTTACTGGCTGTTGCATGGCGGCTTCTTCGGCCTGAGCACGGTAGCGACCAGCCAATGGGGCGGTCTGATGCTGACCCTGGTGATCGCTTCCGTCGGTATCACCGGAGCCTTGCCACTGGGCATCTTGCTGGCCCTCGGGCGGCGTTCGGACATGCCGGCGATTCGCGTGCTGTGCGTCACCTTTATCGAGTTCTGGCGCGGTGTGCCCTTGATCACCGTGCTGTTTATGTCCTCGGTGATGCTGCCGTTGTTTCTCCCGGAAGGCTTGAGCTTCGACAAACTGATGCGCGCCCTGATTGGCGTGATCCTGTTCCAGTCGGCTTATGTCGCCGAGGTGGTGCGTGGCGGTATGCAGGCCATTCCCAAGGGGCAATATGAAGCGGCGGCGGCGATGGGCCTGGGCTACTGGCGGATGATGGGCCTGGTGATTTTACCGCAGGCACTGAAGCTGGTGATTCCGGGCATCGTCAACACCTTCATTGCCCTGTTCAAGGACACCAGCCTGGTGATCATCATCGGCCTGTTCGACCTGCTGAACAGCATCAAGCAGGCGACCACCGACCCGGCCTGGCTGGGGATGGCGACCGAGGGCTATGTGTTCGCCGCGCTGATTTTCTGGATTTTCTGTTTTGGTATGTCCCGCTACTCCATGCATTTGGAGCGCAAGCTGGACACTGGCCACAAGCGTTAGGAGTTTTGTCATGAGTGAAGCAATCAAGCAGTCGGCCAGCACCGAGCCGGGCATGATCCAGATGCAGGGCGTGCACAAATGGTACGGCCAGTTCCATGTGCTCAAGGACATCAACCTGAACGTGCAGGCGGGCGAGCGTATCGTCCTGTGCGGCCCGTCCGGGTCCGGCAAGTCCACCGCCATCCGCTGTCTCAACCGCCTGGAAGAACACCAGCAGGGCCGCATCGTGATCGATGGCACCGAGCTGACCCACGACCTCAAACACATCGAAGCGGTGCGTCGCGAAGTGGGCATGGTGTTCCAGCACTTCAACCTGTTCCCGCACCTGACCGTGCTGCAGAACTGCACCCTGGCACCGATGTGGGTGCGCAACATGCCCAAGCGGGAGGCCGAGGAAGTGGCCATGCATTACCTGGAGCGCGTGCGCATTCCCGAGCAGGCCCTCAAGTACCCGGGGCAGCTCTCCGGCGGCCAGCAGCAGCGCGTGGCCATCGCCCGCGCACTGTGCATGAAGCCGAAGATCATGCTGTTCGATGAACCGACCTCGGCCCTCGACCCGGAAATGGTCAAGGAGGTGTTGGACACCATGGTCAGTCTGGCCGAAGACGGTATGACCATGCTCTGCGTGACCCATGAAATGGGCTTTGCCCGCACCGTGGCGAACCGGGTGATCTTTTTGGACAAGGGCGAGATCGTCGAAGAGGCCGATCCGAATACCTTCTTCAGCAACCCGCAGAACGAGCGGACCAAGCTGTTCCTCAGTCAGATCCTGCACTGAGTCACGCTGAGTCGAAAAAGGGAGCCGCAAGGCTAATGCCAGTCAGTTAAGCCCTTTCGCTTGACCTTGGGCCGCAAGAAATCAAAATCCGATGCCTGAATTGGCATCGGATTTTTTATGCGTCTCGCTCGGGCACTGCAACTG
>NZ_SCMP01000003.1 GCF_005502935.1 Pseudomonas sp. 2FG | reverse complement strand
TCAGTTGCAGTGCCCGAGCGAGACGCATAAAAAATCCGATGCCAATTCAGGCATCGGATTTTGATTTCTTGCGGCCCAAGGTCAAGCGAAAGGGCTTAACTGACTGGCATTAGCTCATTGAGCCCCTTTTTTATTGTCTGCAGTTTTCCGCGCGTTGCCGATGACTGTCGCCGGCTTTGGCGCGAGAGGGGGCGCAAAGCTGGGTTATTGCGCGTCGAAGGCCTGGCCGTTGACTCCGAGACTGTCCGGACCCATCAGGTAGAGATAGACCGGCATGATCTCTTCGGGCAGAGGGTTATTCGTCGGCTTCTCGCCAGGGTAGGCCTGGGCGCGCATGTCGGTGCGGGTGGCGCCCGGGTTGATGCTATTGGCGCGCGCGGCGCTAGTGCCCTCGAGTTCGTCGGCGAGGGTCTGCATCAGGCCTTCGGTGGCGAACTTGGAGACGCCATAGGCGCCCCAGTAAGCGCGGCCCTTGCGGCCGACGCTGCTGGAGGTGAACAGCACAGAGGCGTCTTGCGAGAGTTTCAGCAGCGGCAGCATGGTGCTGGTCAGCATAAACATGGCGTTCACGTTGACGTGCATGACGCGCATGAAGTTATCGCCGGAGAGCTGCTCGAGCGGGGTGCGTGGGCCAATGATCGAGGCGTTGTGCAGCAGGCCATCCAGGCGCCCGAACTCGTTCTCAACCATGGCGGCCAGCTCGTCGTACTGATGCGCCAGGGCGGCTTCCAGGTTGAATGGAATGATCGCCGGCCGAGGGTGGCCGGCCGCCTCGATCTCGTCATACACCTGGGTCAGATTCGCTTCGGTCTTGCCCAGCAGTAGCACGGTAGCGCCGTGGGCGGCGAAGGTCTTGGCGGCAGCGGCGCCAATGCCGCGGCCGGCGCCGGTGACGAGGATCACGCGGTCTTTCAGCAGATCGGGGCGGGCAGAATATTCAAACATCGTAAAGTCTCTCTCATTCGTAGGGTGGATTAGCCGCAAAGCGGCGTAATCCACCATCGGCACCGCAAGGTGCCGCCTATGGCGGCAGTGGTGGATTACGTTTCGCTAATCCACCCTGTGTCTGTCGTCGGCCGTTCAGCAGCTGCACAGCGCCCGGTCGAGTACGGCGCGCAGTTCCAGCGGGTGATCGACCACCACGTCGGCGCCCCAGTGCGTCGGGTTATCGTCCGGGTGGATATAGCCGTAAGTGACCGCGGCGGTCTTGGTGCCGGCCGCACGACCGGATTCGATATCGCGCAGGTCATCGCCGACGAACAATACGCTGGCCGGCTCCAGCCCGAGCTGGGTGCAGGCGAGGAGCAGCGGCTCCGGGTCCGGCTTGCTGTTTTTCACATGGTCCGGGCAGATCAGCACGGCCGAGCGTTCCGCCAGGCCGAGCTGGTGCATGATAGGCGCGGCGTAGCGCACCGGTTTATTGGTCACCACGCCCCAGATCAGCTTGGCCTGCTCGATGTCGGCCAGCAGTTCGAGGATGCCGTCGAAGGGGCGGGTCAGGACGGCGCAGTGATCCTGGTAGCGTTCGAGGAACTCCAGGCGTAGCGCCTCGAACTCGGTCGATTGCGGGTCGGCGGCGAAGGCGGTTGCGACCATGGCGCGGGCGCCACCTGAGACCTGGTCGCGGATCAGTTTCTCAGCCAGGGGCGCTAAGCCGTGGGCGACGCGCATGGCCTGGGTGATGGCAATGAAGTCCGGCGCGCTGTCGAGCAGGGTGCCATCCATATCGAAAAGAACCGCTCGCAGGCGCATCAGGCTTCCTTCAGGGTCTGGATCATATAGTTGACGTCCACATCGGCGGCCAGCTTGTAGTGCTTGGTCAGCGGATTGTAGGTCAGGCCGATGATGTCTTTGACCTCAAGGCCGGCCTCCCGGCTCCAGGCGCCCAATTCAGACGGACGGATGAACTTCTTGAAGTCATGGGTGCCGCGCGGCAGCAGGCGCATCAGGTATTCCGCGCCGACGATGGCGAACAGGTAGGCCTTGGGGTTGCGGTTGATGGTGGAGAGGAACACCTGACCACCCGGCTTGACCATGGCGAAACAGGCACGGATGACCGACGCTGGGTCGGGCACATGCTCGAGCATCTCCAGGCAGGTGATCACGTCGAACTGCTCGGGCATTTCCTCGGCCAGCGCTTCGGCGGTGATCTGCCGGTATTCCACCGAGACGCCGGACTCCAGCTGGTGCAGTCGGGCCACGGCCAGCGGCGCTTCACCCATATCGATGCCGGTCACGGTGGCGCCGCGCTGGGCCATCGCCTCGCTCAAGATGCCGCCTCCGCAACCGATGTCCAGCACCTTCTTGCCGGCCAGGTTGACGCGCTCGTCGATCCAGTTGACCCGCAGCGGGTTGATGTCGTGCAGCGGCTTGAACTCGCTCTCACGATCCCACCAGCGGTGGGCCAGGGCGGCGAATTTAGCGATTTCGGCGTGGTCGACGTTGCTCATGATATTTCCTCAAATCACATTCGGCTCGTAGGATGGATGGTGCTTTATCCATCCAGCATTGCGCCCGGGCGGTGGAACAATCGCGTGGCGATACTTCCACCCTACAACCGGCTTGCAGCGATCTTTTTCCCCCACTCCTGCGCCCTGGCGGTGATTCTTTCCTCGTCCAGGCGCGTCAGCCGGCGGTCGTCGAGTAGTTGCTTGCCGCCAACCCAGACGTGCTTCACGCAGTCCCGGTTGCTGGCGTAAATCAATTGCGACACCGGGTCATAAATCGGCTGCTGGGCCAGGCCGGACAGGTCGAAGGCCACCACGTCGGCGGATTTGCCGACTTCCAGTGAGCCGATTTGCTCGTCCAGGCCGAGCGCGCGGGCACCGTTCAGCGTGGCCATGCGCAGCGCGCGGTGCACATCCAGGGCCATGGCCGAACCGGCCACGGCTTTGGCCAGCAGCGCGGCGGTGCGGGTTTCGCCGAGCAGATCCAGATCATTATTGCTGGCGGCGCCGTCGGTGCCGATCGCCACGTTCACCCCGGCCTGCCACAGGCGTTCCACCGGGCAGAAGCCGCTGGCCAGCTTGAGGTTGGACTCCGGGCAATGGATGACGTTGCAGTTGCTCTCGACCAGCAGCAGCAGGTCGTCATCGCTGACCTGGGTCATGTGCACGGCCTGGAAGCGGGGGCCGAGCAAGCCCAGGCGCGCGAGGCGGGCCAGCGGGCGTTCGCCGCGCTGTTCCATGCTCTGCTGCACCTCGAAGGCGGTTTCCTGCACATGCATGTGAATGCCGGCGTCCAGCTCCTCGGCCAGCATGCGGATGTTTTCCAGCTTGTCGTCGCTCACCGTGTAAGGGGCGTGGGGGCCGAAGGCGACCTTGATTCGCGGGTGCAGTCTAAGGTCGTCGAACAAGGCCAGGCCCTTGCGCAACGCCTCGTCGGCGTCACGGGCGCCGGGAATCGGGAAATCCAGCACCGGAATGCAGATCTGCGCGCGGATGCCGCTGTTGTGCATCAGTTCGCTGGCCACTTCCGGGAAGAAGTACATATCGGAGAAGCAGGTGATGCCGCCTTTCAGCTGTTCGGCGATGGCCAGCTCGGTGCCGTCGCGGATGAACGTCTCATCGACCCATTTGGCTTCCGCCGGCCAGATGTGTTGTTCCAGCCAGCTCATCAGCGGCAGGTCATCGGCCAGGCCGCGGAACAGCGTCATCGCGGCGTGGCCGTGGGCGTTGATCAGGCCGGGGGTGAGCAGCATGCCCGGCAGTTCGCGTACTTCGCGAGCGGAATGCTTGAGGGCTTCGGCGCGCGGCGCGATCAGGGCGATACGGCCATCGCGGATGCCCAGGCCATGCTCGTGCAGCACCACGCCGGCGGGCTCGACAGGCACCAGCCAGGTCGGCAGGAGCAGCAGGTCGAGCGGGGCAGCGTGGTCGGGCATGATCGGCTTCCAAGGGCGTATCCTGAGGTCGCCGAAGTATACCCGAGCGCCTTGGCGGGGGGCTCGCTATAATCCGCGGCTTTTCGTTTCTGAGTGCGAGGTTGGCCATGCGCGAGCAATTGTTGGCGGCGGAGAAGGTTAAGGCCATCGATTGGCGGGATGGCGCGCTGTATTTGCTCGATCAGCGGCTGCTGCCGTTCGAGGAAACCTGGTTGCGCTACGACTCCGCGGCCGGGGTGGCCGAGGCGATTAAAACCATGGTGGTGCGCGGTGCGCCGGCCATTGGCATCAGCGCGGCCTATGGCCTGGTGCTAGGCGCGCGGGCGCGCCTGGCCGCAGGCGGCGACTGGCAGGTTGCGCTGGAGGACGATTTCCGTGTGCTGGCCGACTCGCGGCCGACGGCGGTTAACCTGTTCTGGGCGCTCAACCGCATGCGTGAGCGCTTGGCGCGTCTGAAAGAGACGGAGAGCACCCTCGTGGCCCTGGAAGCGGAGGCGGTGGCTATCCACCTGAGCGATCGCGAAGCCAACCTGACCATGGCGCAGCTCGGCGTCGAGCTGATTCGCAAGCACCAAGGCAATCTGCAGACCCTGCTGACCCACTGCAACACTGGCGCACTGGCGACTGGCGGTTTCGGCACGGCTTTGGGGGTGATTCGGGCGGCCTATCTGGATGGGCTGGTCGAGCGGGTCTACGCCGATGAAACCCGCCCCTGGCTGCAGGGCTCGCGGCTGACTGCCTGGGAGCTGGCCAATGAGGGTATTCCGGTCAGCCTGAATGCCGACTCGGCGGCGGCGCATCTGATGAAAACCAAGGGCATCACCTGGGTGATCGTTGGTGCCGATCGCATTACGGCTAATGGTGACGTGGCCAATAAGATCGGCACTTACCAGTTGGCGGTCAACGCCATGCACCATGGTGTGCGTTTCATGGTGGTGGCGCCGAGTTCGACTATCGATATGACCCTGGAGAGTGGTGATGACATCCCGATCGAAGAGCGCGACGGTCGTGAGCTGCTGGAGTTGGCGGGGCGGCGGGTGGCGGCGGATGTGGCGGCGGTCAATCCGGTGTTCGATGTCACGCCGGCCGATCTGATCGACTTCATCGTCACCGAAAAGGGCATAGTCGAGCGCCCGGATGCGGCCAAAATGGCGCAATTGATGTGCCGCAAACGCCTGCATTGATAGTGGTGTTTGTGTGACGCGGCGACCTGTTTGTCTGCTGGCTGGGGATAGGTGCAGGGCGCTGATTGTGGTACTCTCCGTCAGTTTTCAAGGGGGCCGACAAGGGTCGCCTTCACAGCGCAGATCCATGTCATAACTCGTTGATTTGTCGTGAGTCGCTGCCGGGCCTAAGGCCGCAGCGGCGAGCTTCGTCCCGTTCAGGATGGATGTGGCGGAGCTTCACCAGAAAAAGGAACCAGGCTTCTCATGGGCGAACTGGCCAAAGAAATTCTACCGGTCAATATCGAAGACGAGCTGAAACAGTCCTACCTCGACTACGCGATGAGCGTGATCGTCGGGCGTGCCTTGCCGGATGCGCGCGACGGCCTCAAGCCCGTGCACCGTCGAGTGCTGTTCGCGATGAGCGAGCTGGGTAACGACTGGAATAAGGCGTACAAGAAATCCGCCCGTGTGGTCGGTGACGTGATCGGTAAGTATCACCCGCACGGTGATACGGCGGTGTACGACACCATCGTGCGCATGGCGCAGCCGTTCTCGCTGCGCTATCTGCTGGTCGATGGTCAGGGCAACTTCGGTTCGGTGGACGGCGATAACGCCGCCGCCATGCGATACACCGAAGTGCGCATGACCAAGCTGGCCCATGAGTTGCTGGCGGATCTGGACAAGGAAACCGTCGATTGGGTGCCCAACTACGACGGCACCGAGATCATCCCGGCGGTCATGCCGACCAAGATTCCCAACCTGCTGGTCAACGGTTCCAGCGGTATCGCCGTGGGCATGGCGACCAACATTCCGCCGCACAACCTCGGCGAAGTCATCGACGGTTGCCTGGCGCTGATCGACAACCCGGAGCTGACGATCGACGATCTGATGCAGTACATCCCGGGTCCAGACTTCCCGACCGCTGCCATCATCAATGGTCGTGCGGGCATCATCGAGGCCTATCGCACCGGCCGCGGGCGGATTCAGATCCGTGCCCGCGCCGAGATCGAAGACATCGACAAGGTCGGTGGACGCCAGCAGATCGTCATCACCGAGCTGCCGTATCAGCTGAACAAGGCGCGGCTGATCGAGAAGATCGCCGAGCTGGTGAAAGAGAAGAAGCTCGAAGGCATCACCGAGCTGCGCGACGAGTCCGACAAGGACGGTATGCGCGTGGTGATCGAACTGCGTCGCGGTGAGGTGCCGGAGGTGATCCTCAACAACCTCTATGCCCAGACCCAGCTGCAGAGCGTGTTCGGCATCAACGTGGTGGCGCTGATCGACGGCCAGCCGAAGATCCTCAACCTCAAGGATTTGCTCGAGGCCTTCATCCTTCACCGCCGTGAAGTGGTGACTCGGCGTACCGTTTATCTGCTGCGCAAGGCCCGTGAGCGTGGGCACATCCTCGAAGGGCAGGCGGTCGCGCTGTCCAACATCGATCCGGTGATCGCGCTGATCAAGGCCTCGCCGACCCCCGCCGAAGCCAAAGAAGCTTTGGTCTCCACGCCCTGGGAATCCACGGCGGTGCAGGCCATGGTCGAGCGCGCCGGCGCCGATTCCTGCCGCCCGGATGATCTCGACCCGCAGTACGGCCTGCGTGAAGGCAAATACTTCCTCTCGCCGGAACAGGCGCAAGCCATTCTCGAACTGCGCCTGCACCGCCTGACCGGTCTGGAGCACGAGAAGCTGCTGGCCGAGTACCAGGAGATCCTGACCCAGATCGGCGAGTTGATCCGCATCCTCACCAGTGCCACGCGCCTGATGGAAGTCATTCGCGAAGAGCTGGAAGGCGTCAAGGCCGAGTTCGGTGATGTTCGTCGCACCGAAATTCTCGATGCCCGCCTCGATCTGACTTTGGGTGACCTGATCACCGAGGAAGATCGGGTGGTGACCATCTCCCACGGTGGCTATGCCAAATCCCAGCCGCTGACGGCCTACCAGGCGCAGCGGCGTGGCGGCAAAGGCAAGTCCGCGACCGGGGTGAAGGACGAGGACTACATCGAGCACCTGTTGGTCGCCAACAGCCACACCACGCTGCTGCTGTTCTCCAGCAAGGGCAAGGTGTATTGGTTGAAGACTTACGAAATTCCCGAAGCCTCGCGGGCTGCGCGGGGTCGGCCGCTGGTCAACCTGCTGCCGCTGAGTGAAGGCGAGAGCATTACCACCATGTTGCCGGTGGAGGAGTACACCGAGGGGCACTTCATCTTCATGGCCACCGCTGGCGGCACCGTGAAGAAGACTCCGCTGGAGCAGTTTAGCCGTCAGCGCAGCGTCGGTCTGATCGCGCTGGAGCTGGACGAAGACGACATCCTGATCTCCGCCGCCATCACCGATGGCTCCCGTGAGGTCATGCTGTTCTCCGATGGCGGCAAGGTCACCCGCTTCAAGGAAACCGACGTGCGGGCCATGGGCCGTACCGCCCGTGGTGTGCGTGGCATGCGTCTGCCGGAAGGGCAGAAATTGATTTCCATGCTGATTCCGGAAGAGGGCAGTCAGATCTTGACCGCCTCCGAACGCGGTTACGGCAAGCGCACCGCCATCTCCGAGTTCCCCGACTACAAGCGTGGCGGTCAGGGTGTGATCGCCATGGTCAGCAACGAGCGCAACGGCAAGCTGGTTGGCGCCGTGCAGGTGCTGGACGGTGAGGAAATCATGCTGATTTCCGATCAGGGCACCCTGGTCCGTACCCGGGTCGACGAAGTCTCCAGTCTGTCGCGTAACACTCAGGGCGTGACCCTGATCAAGCTGGCCAGCGACGAGACGCTGGTGGGCTTGGAACGTGTGCAGGAGCCGTCGGCTCTTGACGAGGAGGCGGGCGAAGGCGAAGAGCTGGAAGGCGAGGCGTCTGGCGATGCCGAGCTGGCTGGCGAAGAGACTGTCGACACCATCGCCGAGACGACCGAAGGCGCCGTGGACGAAGTTCCGCAGGACGCGGAAGAGTAAGAACTCTAGGGCGGGTGGGTCGCGCCGCGATCTATCCGCCCCAGGCCATATCGGCGGGTAACGCTGCGCGTTATTCGCCCTACAAGTGAGAGTGGATGTGAGCAAGCGAGCCTTTAACTTCTGCGCCGGCCCGGCCGCGCTGCCCGAAGCTGTACTGCAACGCGCCCAGGCGGAACTCCTCGATTGGCAGGGTAAAGGCCTGTCGGTGATGGAGATGAGTCATCGCAGCGACGAGTATGTGGCGATCGCCGAAAAAGCCGAGCAAGACCTGCGTGACCTACTCGCCATCCCCTCGAACTATAAAGTGCTGTTCCTGCAGGGCGGCGCCAGCCAGCAGTTCGCCGAGATTCCGCTGAACCTGCTGCCGGAAGAGGGCGTTGCGGATTATATCGACACCGGCATCTGGTCGAAGAAAAGCCTCGAAGAGGCGCGCCGCTTCGGCAACGTCAACGTGGCCGCCAGCGCCAAGGCTTACGACTACTTTGCGATTCCTGGGCAGAACGAGTGGCAACTGAGCAAAGATGCCGCCTATCTGCATTACGCCTCCAACGAGACTATCGGTGGTCTGGAATTCGACTGGATCCCTGAGGTTGGTGATGTGCCGCTGGTGGTGGATATGTCCTCGGACATCCTCTCGCGTGCCATCGACGTGTCGAAATTCGGCCTGATCTATGCAGGTGCGCAGAAGAACATCGGCCCGTCCGGCCTGGTGGTCGTCATCGTCCGCGAAGACCTGCTCGGGCGTGCCCGTTCCAGTTGCCCGACCATGCTCAACTACAAGGTCGCCGCGGATAACGGCTCCATGTACAACACCCCGGCGACCTTCTCCTGGTATCTCTCGGGCCTGGTGTTCGAGTGGCTGAAGGAGCAGGGCGGGGTCGAGGCGATGGAGCGGCGCAACCGCGCCAAGAAAGACCGGCTCTACGGCGTCATCGATGCCAGTGAGCTGTACAGCAACCCGATCGCGAAAAACGCCCGCTCCTGGATGAACGTGCCGTTCCGCCTGGCTGACGAGCGGCTGGATCAGCCATTCCTGGTTGGTGCCGATGCCCGTGGCCTGCTCAACCTGAAAGGTCACCGTTCGGTGGGCGGCATGCGCGCCTCTATTTATAACGCCGTCGGTCTCGATGCCGTGGAGGCTTTGGTGGCCTATATGGCGGAGTTCGAGAAGGAGCACGGCTGATGTCCGAGCAAGAGCTGAAAGCCCTGCGGGTGCGCATTGACAGCCTCGATGAGAAGATTCTCGACCTGATCAGTGATCGCGCCAGCTGCGCCCAGGAAGTGGCGCGGGTGAAGATGCTGGCGTTGCCGGAAGGCGAGAAGCCGGTGTTCTATCGTCCCGAGCGCGAAGCCTGGGTGCTCAAGCACATCATGGATCGCAACAAGGGGCCGCTGGACAATGAGGAAGTGGCGCGCTTGTTCCGCGAAATCATGTCCTCCTGCCTGGCGTTGGAGCAGCCGCTCAAGGTTGCCTACCTCGGGCCGGAAGGCACCTTTACCCAGGCGGCCGCGCTGAAGCATTTTGGCCATGCGGTGATCAGCGTGCCGATGGCGGCGATCGACGAAGTGTTCCGTGAAGTGGCCGCCGGTGCAGTCAATTTCGGGGTGGTGCCGGTGGAGAACTCCACCGAGGGCGCGGTCAACAACACGCTGGACAGCTTCCTCGAGCACGACATGGTGATCTGTGGCGAGGTCGAACTGCGTATTCACCATCACCTGCTGGTCGGCGATACCACCAAGACCGACCGCATTACCCGCATCTATTCCCATGCCCAGTCCCTGGCGCAGTGCCGCAAATGGCTGGACGCGCATTACCCGAATGTCGAGCGCGTGGCGGTTTCCAGTAATGCCGATGCGGCCAAGCGGGTGAAAAGCGAGTGGAATTCGGCGGCGATTGCCGGCGATATGGCGGCGAGCCTGTATGGCCTGACCAAGTTGGCTGAGAAGATCGAAGACCGTCCGGATAACTCCACGCGCTTTCTGATCATCGGCAGCCAGGAAGTGCCGCCTACCGGTGACGACAAGACCTCGATCATTGCGTCCATGCGCAACAAGCCGGGTGCGCTGCATGAGCTGCTGGTGCCGTTCCATGCCAATGGCATCGACCTGACCCGGATCGAGACTCGCCCGTCGCGCAGCGGCAAGTGGACCTACGTGTTCTTCATCGACTTCGCCGGCCACCACCGTGATCCGCTGATCAAGGATGTGCTGGAGAAGATCAGTCAGGAAGCTGTAGCGCTGAAGGTGCTGGGTTCCTACCCGAAAGCCGTTCTTTGACCCCAAGCGATTCTCTGAGGAGAGCCCATGAGCAGCGACTTCCTCGCCCTGGCCCAGCCTGGCGTGCAGAAACTCTCGCCTTACGTCCCGGGAAAGCCGGTTGACGAGTTGGCGCGTGAGCTGGATCTCGATCCAGCCACTATCGTCAAGTTGGCCAGCAACGAAAATCCGCTCGGGCCCAGCCCGAAAGCCCTGGCGGCCATTCGCGAGGCTGTGGCCGAGCTGACTCGTTACCCGGATGGCAATGGCTTTGCGCTGAAGAGCCTGCTCGCCGTACGCTGTGGCGTGAAGGTCAATCAGGTCACCCTGGGCAATGGCTCCAACGACATCCTCGAGCTGGTCGCCCGTGCCTATCTGGCGTCGGGTTTGAATGCCGTGTTCAGCGAGCACGCCTTTGCCGTGTATCCCATCGCCACCCAGGCAGTGGGTGCGGAGGGCCGTGTGGTGCCGGCCAAGGACTGGGGGCATGACCTCGAGGCTATGCTGGCGGCGATCGATGCCAATACCCGCGTGGTCTTCATCGCCAACCCGAATAACCCGACCGGTACCTGGTTCGGCCCGGCTGCGCTGGCCGACTTCCTGGCTCGCGTGCCTGGGCATGTGCTGGTGGTGTTGGACGAGGCCTATATCGAATACGCCGAAGGCGGTGAGCTGCCGGATGGTCTCGATTATCTGGCTGGCCATCCCAATCTGCTGATTTCCCGTACCTTCTCCAAGGCTTACGGCCTGGCGGCGCTGCGGGTTGGCTATGGTGTGTCCTCGGTAGCGATTGCCGACGTGCTTAATCGCGTGCGCCAGCCCTTCAATGTCAATAGCCTGGCGCTGGCGGCTGCCTGCGCGGCGCTGGAGGATGCGGACTACCTGGCGCACAGCCGGCGGCTCAATGATGCCGGCATGGCGCAGCTGGAAGAGGGTTTCCGCCAGCTGGGACTGAGCTGGATTCCGTCCAAGGGCAACTTTATTGCCGTCGATCTCGGTCGTGAGTCTGCGCCGCTCTTTCAGGCGCTGCTCCGTGAAGGCGTGATCGTGCGTCCGGTGGCCAACTACGGCATGCCGACCTACCTGCGTATTTCCATCGGTCTGCCGGCGGAAAATGCCCGCTTCCTCGACGCGCTGAACAAGGTGCTGGCGAGTGTCTGATGTCATGCCGGCGCAACAGACTGAACCTATGATCGGCCGCCTGGTAGTAGTGGGGCTCGGCCTGATCGGCGGCTCCTTTGCCAAGGGTCTGCGCGAGCGAGGGCTCTGCCGTGAGGTGGTGGGCGTCGATCTCGATCCGGAGTCGCGCCGCCTGGCGGTCGAGCTGGGTGTGGTCGACCGCTGCGAAGAGCAGCTCGCCGCCGCTTGTCAGGGCGCCGAGGTGATCCAGCTGGCGGTGCCTATCCTGGCCATGGAGAAGCTGCTGGTCGAGCTGGCCAAGCTCGACCTGGGTGACGCGGTGCTGACGGATGTCGGCAGCGCCAAGGGCAATGTGGTGCGCGCCGCACGTCTGGCCTTTGGCGGTTTGCCGTCGCGCTTTGTCCCTGGCCACCCGATTGCCGGCTCCGAAGAGAGCGGGGTGGAGGCCTCCAATGCGGAGCTGTTCCGTCGCCATAAGGTGATCCTGACGCCGCTGGAACAGACCGATGCCACGGCGCTGGCGCTGGTTGATCGACTCTGGTGCGAGTTGGGTGCGGACGTCGAGCATATGGCGGTCGAGCATCATGATGAGGTGCTTGCCGCCACCAGCCACCTGCCGCATTTGCTGGCGTTCGGTCTGGTGGATTCGCTGGCCAAGCGCAGTGAGAACTTGGAGATTTTTCGATACGCCGCGGGCGGTTTCCGTGATTTCACGCGGATCGCCGGCAGCGACCCGGTGATGTGGCATGACATCTTCCTCGCCAATCGAGAGGCGGTATTGCGCACTCTGGATGCATTTCGCGGTGACCTCGACGCCTTGCGCGCCGCGGTCGACGCAGGGGACGGGCACCAGCTCTTGGGCGTATTTACCCGCGCCCGTGTGGCCCGCGAGCATTTCAGCAAAATTCTGGCCCGTCGGGCCTATATGGACGCTATGAACACCAACGACCTGATTTTCCTGGCCAATCCTGGTGGTCGCCTGTCCGGGCGGATTCGTGTACCGGGTGACAAATCCATCTCTCACCGCTCGATCATGCTCGGCTCCCTGGCCGAAGGCACGACCGAGGTGGAAGGTTTCCTCGAGGGTGAGGACGCGCTGGCAACCTTGCAGGCGTTTCGCGACATGGGTGTGGTCATCGAAGGCCCGCATCATGGCCGTGTGACCATTCATGGGGTTGGCCTGCATGGTTTGCAGGCGCCGCCTGGCCCGATCTATCTGGGCAACTCCGGCACCTCGATGCGCCTGCTCTCCGGTCTGCTGGCTGCACAGTCCTTCGATACCACTTTGACTGGCGATGCCTCGCTGTCCAAGCGGCCAATGAACCGCGTGGCCAAACCGCTGCGCGAGATGGGGGCGGTGATCGAAACCGCCGCGGAAGGCCGTCCGCCCATGACCATTCGCGGCGGCCAGCGCCTGTCCGGGATGAATTACGCGATGCCGATGGCCAGCGCCCAGGTTAAATCCTGCCTGCTGCTGGCGGGCCTCTATGCTGCCGGTGAAACCGCCGTCACCGAGCCGGCGCCAACCCGTGATCATACCGAGCGGATGTTGCGTGGCTTCGGTTACCCGGTTTCGGTCGATGGCAGCACGGCTACCCTAGAGTCTGGCCACAAGTTGACCGCGACCCATATCGAAGTGCCGGCTGATATCTCCTCGGCAGCCTTCTTCCTGGTCGCCGGCAGCATTGCCGAAGAGTCCGAGCTGGTTCTGGAGCATGTCGGCATCAACCCGACGCGTACCGGTGTGATCGATATCCTGCGCCTGATGGGGGCGGATATCAGCCTCGAGAATCAACGTGAGGTTGGCGGTGAGCCGGTTGCGGATCTGCGCGTGCGTTCGGCCAAGCTGAAGGGTATCGAGATCCCGGAAGATCTGGTGCCCTTGGCTATCGATGAATTTCCGGTGTTGTTCGTTGCCGCGGCCTGCGCCGAGGGCCGTACCGTGCTGCGCGGTGCCGAAGAGCTGCGGGTGAAGGAATCCGATCGTATCCAGGTCATGGCCGATGGTCTCCTGGCGCTGGGCGTCAAAGTCGAGCCGACGCCGGACGGCATCATCATCGATGGCGGCGCCATCGGCGGCGGTGAAGTGCACAGCCATGGCGACCACCGTATCGCCATGTCCTTTAGTGTTGCCTCGCTGCGCGCGACTGCTCCCATCCGCATCCACGATTGCGCCAACGTCGCGACCTCTTTCCCGAACTTCCTCGGCTTGGCCGCGCAAGTCGGTATTCGTGTGAGTGAAGAGGCTAAGTCATGAGCGCCCAGGTTCCGGTAATTGCGATTGACGGTCCGAGCGGTTCCGGCAAGGGTACGGTGGCGGGTCTGCTGGCGAAAAAACTGGGTTGGAGTCTGCTGGATTCTGGCGCGCTCTATCGTTTGCTGGCCTTCGCGGCGCGTAACCATGGCGTCGATCTGACCAACGAAGAAGCGATGAAGGTGCTTGCCGCTCATCTGGATGTGCAATTCATTGCGGCGACCAATGCTCAGCCGCAACGCATCATTCTCGAGGGTGAAGAGGTGACCGACGCCATCCGCAATGAGCAGGTGGGTGCCGGTGCTTCGCAAGTCGCAGCCCTGCCGGCGGTCCGTGATGCCCTGCTGCAGCGTCAGCGTGCTTTTCTCGAGGCGCCGGGTCTGGTGGCCGATGGGCGCGATATGGGCACCGTGGTTTTCCCCGAGGCGCCGCTGAAAATCTTCCTGACCGCCAGCGCCGAGGAGCGTGCCCGTCGCCGCTACTTGCAGTTGAAGGCCAAGGGGGATGATGTTAATCTTACGAGTCTGCTAGACGAGATTCGTGCGCGCGATGAGCGTGACACCCAGCGAGCGGTAGCGCCGCTCAAACCGGCGCCTGACGCCATTCAGCTGGACTCCACGGAACTCTCGATCGAGCAGGTGCTGGAACGCATTCTGAGTGAAGTCGCCAATCGCGACCTCGCCGGATGACCAAGTAGGCATGTGGGAAACCAGTCATAGCCCCGCAGCCTGCTTTTAAATAAACGAAACCCACATTGTCTGGGATGTGGAAGCTGGGCGTATTTTTCGCCCTAGATCAATCAGGAATCAACATGAGCGAAAGCTTTGCGGAACTCTTTGAAGAAAGCCTAAAGACCCTCGACATGCAGCCGGGTGCCATCATTACCGGTATCGTGGTCGACATCGATGGTGACTGGGTCACTGTTCATGCCGGTCTGAAGTCCGAGGGCGTCATCCCGCTCGAGCAGTTCTATAACGATGCTGGCGAGCTGACCATCAAGGTCGGTGACGAAGTTCACGTTGCGCTGGACGCGGTTGAAGATGGCTTTGGCGAAACCAAGCTGTCCCGTGAAAAAGCCAAGCGTGCCGAGTGCTGGATCGTTCTGGAAGCGGCTTTCGCAGCTGAAGAAGTGGTTAAGGGCGTTATCAACGGTAAGGTTAAAGGCGGCTTCACGGTCGACGTTAACGGCATCCGTGCGTTCCTGCCAGGTTCTTTGGTTGACGTTCGCCCGGTGCGCGACACCACGCACCTGGAAGGCAAAGAGCTCGAGTTCAAAGTTATCAAGCTCGACCAGAAGCGCAACAACGTTGTCGTTTCCCGCCGCAGCGTATTGGAAGCCGAGAACAGCGCCGAGCGCGAAGCTCTGCTGGAATCCCTGCAGGAAGGTCAGCAAGTCAAAGGTATCGTCAAGAACCTCACGGATTACGGCGCATTCGTCGATCTGGGTGGCGTCGATGGCCTGCTGCACATCACCGACATGGCTTGGAAGCGCATCAAGCATCCGTCCGAAATCGTCAACGTTGGCGATGAGATCGATGTGAAAGTGCTGAAGTACGACCGCGAGCGCAATCGCGTCTCCCTGGGTCTGAAGCAACTGGGCGAAGACCCATGGGTTGCTATCAAGGCTCGTTACCCAGAAAGCACTCGCGTTACCGCGCGTGTAACCAACCTGACCGACTACGGCTGCTTCGCAGAGCTGGAAGAAGGCGTGGAAGGCCTGGTGCACGTGTCCGAGATGGATTGGACCAACAAAAACATCCACCCGTCCAAAGTCGTACAAGTTGGCGACGAAGTGGAAGTCATGGTTCTGGATATCGACGAAGAGCGTCGTCGTATCTCCCTCGGCATCAAGCAGTGCAAAACTAACCCGTGGGAAGATTTCTCCGGTCAGTTCAACAAGGGCGACAAAATCTCCGGCACCATCAAGTCGATCACCGATTTCGGTATCTTCATTGGTCTGGATGGCGGCATCGACGGCCTGGTTCACCTGTCCGACATCTCCTGGAACGAAGTGGGCGAAGAAGCCGTACGTCGTTTCAAGAAGGGCGACGAGCTGGACACCGTGATTCTGTCGGTTGATCCGGAGCGCGAGCGTATCTCCCTGGGTATCAAGCAGCTGGAAGACGATCCGTTCTCCAACTACGTGTCTGTTAACGATAAAGGCACCATCGTGCGCGGTATCGTTAAAGAAGTTGACGCCAAAGGCGCTGTAATCACTCTGGCCGAAGGCATCGAAGCTGTGCTGAAAGCCTCCGAAATCAGCCGTGACCGCGTTGAGGATGCGCGCAACGTGCTGAAAGAAGGCGAAGAGGTCGAAGCCAAGATCATCAGCGTCGACCGTAAGAGCCGCGTAATCAGCTTGTCGGTCAAGTCGAAAGACGTTGAAGAAGAGAAAGAAGCGATCAAAGAAATGCGCAACAAGCAGGAAGTTGAATCTTCCGGTCCGACCACCATTGGTGATCTGATTCGTGCGCAAATGGGCAATCAGGGCTAATCCCTGATCCATCCCAAAAAGGGCGACTTCGGTCGCCCTTTTTTGTTTTTAGATCAATGGCCTGGAGATGGTTTGGGGGCTGTTCAAAGCTCTTTGGTCATGCTAAAACCTTCTTAGAGCTGATCTAGCCGCTTGAAAACGAAGGGAAAACCATGACCAAGTCGGAGTTGATCGAACGAATCGTCACCCATCAGGGGCTCCTTTCATCCAAGGATGTGGAGCTGGCGATCAAGACCATGCTGGAACAAATGTCCCAGGCCTTGGCGACGGGCGATCGCATAGAGATACGCGGCTTTGGCAGCTTTTCCCTGCATTTCCGTGCGCCTCGCGTTGGTCGCAACCCGAAGACGGGGCAGTCGGTGCGTTTGGATGGCAAGTTCGTGCCTCATTTCAAGCCTGGGAAAGAGTTGCGTGACCGAGTTAATGAAGATGATTAGCTCGATTGGGTGTGTTCTGCTTGCAGTCCCCCAGGCCGACGGCCGAGCAAACACATGTCCTGTGAGTTCGCAGGCTGCTCAAGCGTAAAATTCAAAGTCTTGCCATTGAGTTGATCGTGTGCCTCATGCTTGTGGCATTAATTGCGTGTTCCAGGTTTGAAAAGCCAGCAACGGGCAGCTGGTTTGCTTTGGGCTGGCGGCTTCTCAACCTTCCTCGGCGATTGCCGGGGGTGCTGCACTTCTGTCGCCTTACTGATGGCTGGTCTAGCAGTAGTCGTACGGTATCCCAGTGCAGACACAGCTCCGCCCGGGTCGGCAAGCGGATGTGCCACTGAGCACCGCTTCCGCCAAGTGTCGGGTCAGGCGAGCATAGCGATCCAGCCAACTGACGAGCTCCTTCCTTTGGCCGCAGGTTCTGCAGGCGACGCGCCTGAGCGCAACGCTCAATTGCACCGTGCGCCCGAGGATCGGCAGGTCGCGGATTTGCCGCGTACAGTACTCATGAACAAATGAGCAGGGCTGCTGGCAGCCACTGCGTAGCGGGATGAGTTTTGGATGGCGATTAGTTCGATTTTGAGAAAATCAGCCTCAGGCTCAACAGAAACGACAGAAAACCCTCCCGGAATGGAAGGAAAACAGTGGCATTTGGCATCAGAACGGCGGTTTGGGTTTAGAGGTTTGGTCGCACAAACATCTTCACTCAAATTGCCGTTCTTTTTTGCGACCTCCACGGGATTCAGTGAGGAGCTTTTTTGGGCGGCACCTTCCCATTAAGGCTTAAGAAGCCAAGCATGCATAAGAGTTTTTGGGATAAAGATCATAAGGGGACAAATTAATGCGAATTCTCGTGACCGGCGGCGCCGGCTTTATCGGCTCTGCTGTGGTTCGCCACCTGATCCAGAACACCCAATATGAGGTCGCCAACCTCGACAAGCTCACCTATGCCGGTAATCTCGAATCGCTGGTTTCAGTATCCGACTCGCCACGTTACCGTTTCCATCTGGTGGATATCTGCGACGGGGCTGCGCTGGATGCAGTGTTTGCCGCGTTCAAACCCACCGCAGTGATGCACTTGGCGGCCGAGTCCCATGTGGACCGATCCATCGACGGGCCGGCTGATTTTATCCAGACCAATATCGTCGGTACCTACAGCTTGCTCGAAGCGGTTCGTCGTTACTGGAATGCCTTGCTGGCAGACGAGAAGGGCTCGTTCCGCTTCCACCATATTTCCACCGACGAGGTGTATGGTGACCTGGACGGTACGGATGATCTATTCACCGAAACCACGCCCTATGCACCCAGCTCTCCGTATTCCGCCTCCAAGGCCGGTTCGGATCATCTGGTCCGCGCCTGGCAGCGTACCTATGGCTTGCCGGTGTTGGTGACCAACTGCTCGAACAACTATGGGCCGTTCCATTTTCCGGAAAAGCTGATCCCCCACATGATCCTCAATGCCGTTCATGGCAAGCCGTTGCCGGTGTATGGCGATGGTTCGCAGATTCGCGACTGGCTCTTTGTCGAGGATCATGCCCGGGCGCTGGTTGAGGTCGTGACCAAAGGCAAAGTAGGGGAGACCTACAACATCGGCGGGCATAACGAGAAGCGCAATCTCGAGGTGGTGGAGATCATCTGTGAGCTGTTGGATGAGTTCGTGCCCGTGACTGCAGAGGGTGATCGTGGGCAAACCCGCTCCTACAAAGAGCTCATTACCTTTGTGCAGGATAGGCCGGGGCATGATCGGCGTTACGCCATCGATGCGAGCAAGATCGAGCGTGAGCTGGGATGGAAACCGCAGGAAACCTTCGAGAGTGGTATCCGCAAGACCGTGCAGTGGTATCTGGATAACCGCGAGTGGTGGCAGCGTGTGTTGAGTGGCGATTACCGTCTGGGACGTTTGGGAGAACAAGTATGAAAGGTATTATCCTCGCCGGCGGCTCCGGCACCCGCCTGCATCCGATCACCCGTGGCGTGTCCAAGCAACTGCTGCCGATCTACGACAAACCAATGATCTATTACCCGCTATCGGTGCTGATGCTGGCTGGCATTCGTGAGGTGTTGATCATCTCCACCCCGGAAGATCTGCCCAACTTCCGCAAGCTGCTGGGGGATGGCTCCGACTTCGGTATTGAGCTGAGCTATGCCGAGCAGCCGTCTCCAGATGGGCTGGCTCAGGCCTTTTTGATTGGCGAGGAGTTCATTGGCGACAGCAGAGTCTGCCTGATCCTCGGCGACAACATTTTCTACGGTTATGGCTTCAGCGCCATGCTGCGCGAGGCGGCGCAACGGGAGCGTGGGGCTACGGTGTTCGGTTATCACGTCAATGACCCGGAGCGCTTCGGTGTGGTGGAGTTCGATGCGGCCGGCAAGGCGATCTCCATCGAGGAGAAGCCCAAGGCGCCAAAGTCTAACTATGCGGTGACCGGACTGTATTTCTATGACAACTCGGTGGTGGAGATTGCTAAGCAGGTGAAACCTTCTGCCCGTGGCGAGCTGGAAATCACCGATGTGAACAATGCCTACCTGCAACGCGGCGATTTGCATGTGAGCCTGCTGGGCCGTGGTTTCGCCTGGCTGGATACCGGTACTCACGACTCCCTGATGGAGGCCAGCCATTACGTGCAGACCATCGAGACCCGCCAGGGGCTGAAAGTGGCTTGCTTGGAAGAGATCGCCTACCACCAGGGTTGGTTGTCTGCAGAGCAGTTGGCAGGCCAGGCGGAGGCGCTGAGCAAGACGGGGTACGGCCAATATTTGATGCGCCTGCTGAGCCAGGCGGTTGTGCGATGAAGGTAATCGAGACAGCACTGCCGGGCGTATTGATCATCGAGCCGAAGGTGTTTGGCGATCATCGTGGGTTTTTCCTTGAGTCTTTCCAGGTCGAGCGTTATCGCGAGGCGGGGATCGATTTGCCGTTCGTGCAGGACAACCACTCGCGCTCGCAACGTGGCGTGCTGCGTGGGCTGCATTTTCAGCGCACCCGGCCACAGGGCAAGCTGGTCAGCGTCAGCCGTGGCGCGGTGTATGACGTGGCGGTGGACATTAATCCCGAGTCGCCGACCTGCGGCCAGTTCGTCGGCGTCGAGCTGAGCGACGAGAACCATCGCCAACTCTGGGTGCCGCCGGGCTATGCCCATGGATTCTGCGTGCTCAGCGAGGTTGCTGACTTCCAGTACAAGTGCACCGACCTGTACTTTGCCGAGGATGAAGGCGGACTGATGTGGAACGACCAGGATGTCAACATCCCGTGGCCGGTGGAGGCGCCGCAGCTGTCGACTAAGGATCAGCGTAACCCAACCTTACGCCAGCTACTGGGCAAAAAGGACTGAACATGCGTGTACTGATTACCGGTGCCCGTGGCCAGGTTGGCCATGAGTTGCTTCGCCTAGCACCCGAAGGCTTCGATACCGTGGGCATGGGCTCGACCGAGCTGGATATTGCCGATGCCGCGCAAGTGGCTGCCGTCGTCGATGAGGTGCAGCCACAGCTAATCATCAATGCGGCAGCCTACACCGCTGTGGATAAGGCCGAGAGCGAACAGGAGCGCTCCTGGGCGGTGAACCGTGACGGTGTGGCTCACCTAGCGATTGCCGCCGAGCGACTGGGCATTGCGCTGCTGCATATTTCCACCGACTACGTGTTCGCCGGTGACGCCCGCGAGCCGTATCGGGAAACCGACCCGACCGGGCCTACTGGTGTGTACGGAGCCAGCAAGCTGGGCGGCGAAGTGGTGCTGACAGCCAACTGCAGTCGGCACATCATCTTGCGTACCAGCTGGGTGTTCGGTGCGCATGGTAACAACTTCGTCAAAACCATGCTGCGCCTCGGGCTCGAGCGCGAAGAACTGGGCGTGGTGGCCGATCAGCATGGCTGCCCGACTTCGGCTGCCAGCATTGCTTCGGTCCTCTGGAGTCTGGCCAGTCAGTACCGTGACCGCGGCGCGTTGCAATGGGGCACCTACCATTTCAGCGGTACGCCGGCTTGTACCTGGCATGAGTTCGCCCTGGAGATTTTCCGCCAGGCGCAAGAGCTAGAGCTGCTGGAGCGTCTGCCGCATGTGCGGGCCATTGCCACGGCAGACTATCTGACGCCTGCCAAACGACCTGCGTGGTCGGTGCTCGATTGCAATAAGCTAAAAAATGTATATCGCATTGCTCAGGCTGACTGGAGAGTCGAGCTGGCCACAGTTTTGCGTGAGTTAGCTTAGTTCCGCCTGCACAGCAGTATTATTCACGCGCTCTTGTACGGGCTTATCTTCTCTGCGCGGATCGTAAGGTTTACCTGATTATTTACCAGGCTCAGCTCAGTGGCCCCCGGTGGTCAGGTGGGTGCTGCACGAATACTGTAGGAGCAGGCCCGCCGCCGCTAAGGTTCTTGCAGACAGCGAAAATGCCTAACTCAAAGAGCTCGTGCCGAGGGGGCTGAGGTCGTCCTGGGTCTAGAGGTGCAAGTCCATTGATTCATCAGCAGCGCCGAGTGGGGCCATAGTCAGGCGGGGATTTGACAAGCGCTAGGCAGGAGCTAAGTTGATGGGCGCGGCTCAAGGAAGTACCGCGTTAACCTCTAAATAAATGGAGCTTCATCATGCTTAAAGGACAAGTCTCTTCCCTCTTGTTTGCTGTGCTCACCAGCCTTTCTGTTAGCGCTTTTGCAGCAGAGCCACCTAAGGTTGACTCGGCTAAGCCGGCTGTCACTCAGGCTTCTAAAGTGGCCGAGGTCGGTAAGGTTAATCTCAATACTGCCGATGCGGCCACGCTGGAGCGTGAGTTGATTGGTATTGGTGAGGTTAAGGCGCAGGCCATCATTGCTCATCGCGAAACTAACGGCCCATTTGCTTCGGTGGATGAGTTGCTGGAGGTGAAGGGGATTGGTGCGGCGACGCTGGAGAAAAATCGCGACAAGTTGAACCTCAACTAAGTCGCGAGGGGCAGTAACTCGATGTGCAGTAACTAAGGCCGGTCATTGACCGGTCTTTTAGTTTCCCTGAAGGAATAAAAAAACCCAGCCATTGGCTGGGTTTTGAATTTGGCTCCACGACCTGGACTCGAACCAGGGACCCAGTGATTAACAGTCACTTGCTCTACCAACTGAGCTATCGCGGAACAACGGTGCGTATCCTACTGATTAAGAAGGGGAAGTCAAGCTTTCGCCAGCTTCCCTTCAGCTGTTTCAGAGTACCTTGGCGATGGCGCTGGTGACGGCATTCAGGTTGCTGTTGTTCAGCGCGGCAACGCAGATGCGGCCGGTGCTCACGGCGTAGATGCCGAACTCGTTCTTCAGGCGCTCGACTTGCTCGGCGGTCAGGCCTGAGTAGGAGAACATGCCGCATTGGCGGGCGACGAAGCTGAAGTCGCGTTTGGCGCCTTGCGCGGCCAGTTGTTCGACCAGGGCCATCCGCATGGCACGAATGCGCGTACGCATTTCGCCCAGTTCCTCTTCCCAGAGGGCGCGCAGTTCGGGGCTGTTCAGGACTGCGGCGACCACGGTGGCACCATGGGTCGGCGGGTTGGAGTAGTTGGTGCGGATCACCCGTTTGACCTGCGAGAGCACCTTAGCCGCTTGTTCTTTCGACTCGGTGACGATGGACAGCGCGCCAACTCGCTCGCCATACAGCGAGAAGGATTTGGAGAAGGAGCTGGAGACGAAGAAGCACAGCCCAGATTCGGCAAACAGGCGCACGGCGGCGGCGTCTTCCTCGATACCATCGCCAAAGCCTTGGTAGGCGATATCGAGGAAGGGAACATGCTCACGTTCGCGCAGCACTTCGAGGACCTGTTTCCAGTCGTCCAGGCTGAGGTCGACACCGGTCGGGTTGTGGCAGCAGGCGTGTAACACCACGATCGAGCGTGGCGGCAGGGCTTGCAGGTCTTCCAGCAGGCCCGCACGGTTGACGCCGTGGCTGCTGGCGTCGTAGTAGCGATAATTTTGCACGGGGAAGCCGGCGGCCTCGAACAGCGCGCGGTGATTTTCCCAGCTCGGGTCGCTGATGGCGACGACTGCGTCCGGGAGCAGGCGTTTGAGGAAGTCGGCGCCGCTTTTCAGTGCGCCGGTGCCGCCCACGGCCTGAGTGGTGATCACCCTGCCGGCGGCCAGCAACGGACTCTCGGCACCAAGCAACAGCTTCTGCACCGCCTGGTCGTAGGCGGCAATGCCCTCGATCGGTAGGTAGCCGCGCGGGGCGTGAGCGGCTTGGCGGGCCTTCTCCGCTGCTTCCACGGCGCGCAGCAGCGGCAGACGGCCTTGCTCGTCGTAATAGACACCTACGCCCAGGTTGACCTTGGTGGTGCGAGTGTCGGCGTTGAACGCTTCGTTTAGGCCCAGGATGGGGTCGCGCGGAGCCATTTCGACGGCAGAGAACAAACTCATGATGCGGCAGCTCGAAGAGGAGGGTGGGAAGCCAAGCAACACCCCGCTACGACTGATGCTAGGGGGTTGCGCAAGTGGGCCGCTATTATAGCGGCCAAGGTTGTGTGCGGCGATATCGCACGCACGCTTTTCGCCAGGTTTGACGCAGGCTCTACGGCCGCGTCACAACCATTTGTCGAGGTAGGTTATGTCGCAGTTTCAACTCGTGACCCGGTTTCAGCCGGCCGGTGATCAGCCCGAGGCTATTCGACAGATGGTGGAAGGCCTGGAAGCCGGGCTTTCGCACCAGACCTTGCTGGGGGTGACCGGTTCCGGCAAGACCTTCAGCATCGCCAATGTGATCGCTCAGGTGCAGCGCCCGACTCTGGTGCTGGCGCCGAATAAAACCCTGGCGGCGCAGCTCTATGGCGAGTTCAAGAGCTTCTTCCCGAATAACTCGGTGGAGTACTTCGTTTCCTATTACGACTACTACCAGCCGGAAGCCTACGTGCCGTCCTCCGATACCTTTATCGAGAAGGACGCCTCGATCAACGACCATATCGAACAGATGCGCCTGTCGGCGACCAAGGCGCTGCTGGAGCGGCCGGACTCGATCATCGTCACCACGGTGTCGTGCATCTACGGTTTGGGCGATCCCGAGTCGTACCTGAAGATGGTGCTGCATATCGACCGCGGCGACAAAATGGATCAGCGCGCGTTGCTGCGGCGTTTGGCCGATCTGCAGTACAGCCGCAATGACATGGACTTCGCCCGCGCGACTTTTCGCGTGCGCGGCGATGTGATCGATGTGTTCCCCGCCGAATCGGATCTGGAAGCCATCCGCATCGAGCTGTTCGACGAGGAGGTGGAGAACATCGCCGCCTTCGACCCCTTGACCGGCGAGGTGCTACGCAAACTACCGCGCTACACCCTCTATCCCAAGAGCCACTACGTGACCCCGCGGGAGAAGCTGCTGGAGGCGGTGGAAAACATCAAGGTGGAGTTGAAGGAGCGTCTGGAATACCTGCGCAGTACCAACAAGCTGGTGGAGGCGCAGCGTTTGGAGCAGCGTACCCGTTTCGATCTGGAGATGATCCTCGAGCTGGGTTACTGCAACGGCATCGAAAACTACTCGCGCTACCTCTCCGGCCGAGGTTCGGGCGAGGCGCCGCCGACCCTGTATGACTATTTGCCGGCCAACGCGCTACTGGTGATCGACGAATCCCACGTCAGCGTGCCGCAGGTCGGTGCCATGTACAAAGGCGATCGTTCGCGCAAGGAAACGCTGGTCGAGTACGGCTTCCGCCTGCCTTCGGCGCTGGACAACCGGCCGATGCGCTTCGATGAGTGGGAGGCGATCAGCCCGCAAACCATCTTTGTTTCCGCGACGCCGGGCAACTATGAGGCCGAGCATGCCGGCCGGGTGATCGAGCAAGTGGTGCGGCCAACCGGCCTGGTCGATCCACAGATCGAAGTGCGCCCAGCCACCACCCAGGTGGATGACCTGCTGTCGGAGATCAAAAAGCGCGTCGCGCTAGAGGAGCGGGTGTTGGTCACCACGCTGACCAAGCGCATGGCCGAGGATCTGACCGACTACCTGGCCGACCACGGTGTGCGCGTGCGCTACCTGCATTCGGATATCGATACCGTCGAGCGCGTGGAGATCATCCGCGACCTGCGCATCGGTGCCTTCGACGTGCTGGTGGGCATCAACTTGTTGCGCGAGGGCCTGGATATGCCCGAGGTGTCGCTGGTGGCGATCCTCGATGCGGACAAGGAAGGTTTCCTCCGTTCCGAGCGTTCGCTGATCCAGACCATCGGTCGTGCCGCACGTAACCTCAACGGTCGGGCGATTCTCTATGCCGATCGCCTCACCGGCTCGATGGAGCGGGCGATGGGCGAGACCGAGCGGCGGCGCAACAAACAAATTGCCCATAACGAGTTGCACGGCATCACGCCCAGAGGGGTCAAGAAGGACGTTCAGGACATCCTCGAAGGTGCCCATGTCCCCGGCTCGCGCAGCACCAAGCGCAAGGGCATGGCGAAGGCGGCGGAAGAGGGCGCCCGCTACGAAAACGAACTGCGCTCGCCGAGTGAAATCACCAAGCGCATTCGCCAGTTGGAGGAAAAGATGTATCAGTTGGCGCGCGACTTGGAGTTCGAGGCCGCCGCGCAAATGCGCGACGAGATCCAGAAGCTGCGCGAGCGCCTGCTGCAGGTGTGAGACTTACCTGGGTGTCTGTCGAGGGTAAGACTCAACGGCGACCGAAAATGATCAGCATTACCCCGCCGAGCGTCACCAGGCACGCCAGCAGGGCAGTGAGGCTCAGGCTCTCATCCAGCAGCAGATAACCGAGCAGCAGGGCAATCAGCGGGTTGACGAAGGCGAAGGTCGACACCAGGCTCGGCCGTACTTCGCGTAGTAGCCAAAAATACGCCGGATACACCCCCAGGCTG
The DNA here is from genome assembly GCF_005502935.1 of Pseudomonas sp. 2FG. Classification (GTDB taxonomy): domain Bacteria; phylum Pseudomonadota; class Gammaproteobacteria; order Pseudomonadales; family Pseudomonadaceae; genus Aquipseudomonas. The sequence continues at coordinate 313,913 of NZ_SCMP01000003.1, read as the reverse complement.
ACCGGCAGTACCAAGTACGCCAGCCATAGCCAGCCCTGTCGGGTGAGTTCGGCTAACTGCGCGCCCTGCCAGTCGCCACGCCACAGCCCGAAGAGCGCGAGCAGCGCCGCACCGATCAGCATTTGCAGGCTCATCCCCAGCCAGTTGGAGCGAAACGACGGGCGGCTGCGCAGCCACCAGGCGCCGATGGCCCAGAGCAGCGTGGCGATCACCACCAGGCTGCCGGCAAACCACTGCTGGGCGGTTGCCGCACTGCCCAGGCCATTGTTCATCAGCAGCACAATGCCGCCCGAGGCCAGCGCCAGGCCGCAGAGCACCCAGGGCGGTGGACGGTCGCCGAGCAGCCACTCCAGCGCCACACTCCAGAGTGGCAGGGTGGTGTAGAGCATCGCCAGCAAGCCGGTGGGCAGGTACTGGTTGGCATAAAGCAGCGCGCCCTGGCCGACCGTGATCAGCAACAAGCCACCAATAAAGGCACCGCCCCAGTCACTGCGTTGCATGCGCGCCTGGCCACTGAGCAGCACCCAGGCCAAGGCCAGGCTGCCGGCGAAGAAGAAGCGCAAGGTGGCAATGACGAAGGGCGGCAATTCGCGCAGCAGGAAGTGGTTGGCCAGGTAGGTGGTACCCCAGCCGATATAAATAGCGGCGAACGCACCAATCAGCAGCAGCGAGCGGGCGCGGGAAGCAGTTGCGGACATGGGGAGCCTGGGAAGACACACGCCGGGTTGCACCGGCGCGTGGTTAGTGAGCAGCGCCGCCTTGGACGCCAGCCGGCAGCGAACGGGTCAGCAGCACGGCGAGCATGCTGATGCCGAGCGCGATGCCGACAAAATGGAAGGCGTCATTGTAAGCCATGATCGCCGCCTGCTGGTGCGCGATCTCGCTCAGCTTGCCCAGCGCCGCCTGTTCGTTGCCGAGCTTTTCCGTCAGCAGGGTCAGGCGTTCGGCGACTTGCGGGTTACTCGGGACTATGGCTTCGCGCAGATAGTCGAAATAGGTCTTGGCGCGGCTGTCGAGCAGGGTGGCCAGCAGCGCGATGCCGATGGCGCCGCCGAGGTTACGCAAGATGTTGAACAGGCTGGAGGCCGAGCCGGCATCCTGCGGCAGGATGTAGGCCGTGGCGATCAGCGAGATAGTCACCATCACCAGTGGCTGGCCGAGCGCGCGTATCAGCTGGATCTGGTTGAACTGCGGGCCGGCAAAGTCCAGGTTCAGCACGCCAGAGGCAAAACTGGCGAAGCCGAACAAGCCAAAGCCCAGCGCGCACAGCCATTTCGGTGAAATGATCTTCATCAGCTTCGGCACCAGCGGAATCAAGAACAGCTGCGGAATGCCCATCCACATGATCACTTCGCCGATTTGCATGGCGTTGTAGCCCTGGATCTGCGCCAGGTAGAGCGGCAACAGATAGATCGAGCCGTACAAGCCAACCCCCAGCCCTATGCTGGAGATACTCGAGAGGCCGAAGTTGCGGTTGCGCAAGATGCCGAGGTTGATCAGTGGGTTGGGTTTGGACAGCTGCAGGATCACGAAGGTCATCAGGCTGACCAGGGCAATGCTGCCGAGGCCGACGATCAGGCTGGACTCCAGCCAATCTTTACGGTGGCCTTCCTCGAGAAACACCTGTAGGCAGCCGAGGCCTACCCCCAGCGTGAGGATGCCCGCGTAGTCGGTGCTTTTCAGTAGCTCCCAGTGCGGCGCCTTCTTTTCCAGGCCATAGAGCAGCCCGGCGATCATCAATAGCCCCGGCGGCACGTTGATATAGAAGATGTATTCCCAGCCGAAGTTTTCCGTCAGCCAGCCGCCGAGCGTGGGGCCGATGGAGGGGGCGAAGGTGGCGGTCAGTGCGAACAGCGCCATGCCTTTGGCGCGGTGCTGTTCCGGCAGTTTGATTAGCGCCAGGGTGAACGCCAGCGGGATCAGCGCACCGCCGGTAAAGCCTTGCAGGGCGCGGAAGACGATCATGCTCTCCAGGCTCCAGGCCATCGAGCAGAGCAGGGAGGCGATCAGGAAGCCAATCGAGACATAGACCGCCAGGCGCCGTGCGGAGAGTAACTGCACCAGCCAGGCGGTGAGCGGGATCATGATGATCTCGGCCACCAGGTAGGAGGTGGAGATCCACGAACCTTCCTCCAGGGTCGCGGAGAGTGCGCCTTGGATGTCCTTCAGCGATGAGTTGGTGATCTGGATATCCAGCACCGCCATAAAGGCGCCGAGCATGGCGCTCATTACCGCGATCCAGTCGCGGCGGCTCGGCTCGCCGGTAGGGCGGATCAGCGCATCAGCTGCCACTGTCGCCGGCCTTGAGGTCGACCTTGACCGTCACGGACATGCCGGGGCGAATCTTGCCCTTCAGCAGGTTGTCGGCGGCAAAGGTCAGTTTCACCGGAATACGCTGCACCACCTTGGTGAAGTTGCCGGTGGCGTTGTCTGGAGGCAGCAGGCTGAACTGCGCGCCGGAGGCGGCGAACAGGCTTTCGACCGTGCCGTCGATCGGCGTATCCGGATAGGCGTCGAACACCAGCTCGGCCTTTTGTCCGGGCTGCATCGGGCCGATCTGGGTTTCCTTGAAGTTGGCCTGGATCCAGATGTCTTCATCCGGCACCAGCGACATCAAGTAGGCGCCTATTTGTACGTACTGACCGGTGCGCGAGGCGCGCTGGCCAACCAGGCCACTGATGGGCGCGCGGATTTCGGTACGGCCGAGGTTCAGCTCGGCTTGGGCGAGCTCGGCGCGGGCGTTGGCGATCTGTGCGTCGAGGCGTTTGATTTCGGCGTCAAGCGAGTTGATCTGCTGGCGTTGTGCTTGCAAGTCGGCCTCGGCCTTGCTCACTTGCGAGCGGGCCACGCGGCTATCGGCGGCCAGGGTAGTGACGCGCTCTTCGGAGACGTAGCCGGGTTTGCGCAGGGTCTGAGCGCGGGACAGGTCCATTTGCGTACGGTCAAGGGTGGCCTGGGTCGCCGAGACATCGGCCCGGCTGGCGGCGATCAGGCTGGCTTGTTGGGTCAGTTTGCTTCGCGCCTGAGCCTGTTCGGCCTCGCGGGTCGCCAGGTTGGCACGCGCGCGTTCGACGGCAAGGCGAAAGTCGTCGGCCTCCAGAACCGCCAGCAGTTCGCCTTTTTGCACGTGCTGATTGTCCTGCACCAGAACCTTGTCGATGCGCGCGCTGAGCTGGCTGGAGATACGTGTGATCTCGCCCTGCACATAGGCGTTGTCGGTGCTTTCGACAAATCGGTCAATAAAGAACCAGTGCGCGAAGAAGGCGAGGGCGATCAGACCAAGCGCGGCAAGGAAAATAAATAAGCGGCGTTGCAGTTGGGCTGGCATGCGAGTGCTCGAAGTGCGGGCAAAAGTGTAAGTGAATCTAACAGTGTTCCTTCTAAGTATGTAGACGCTAGAATTCAGAAACTTTGTTGCTTATGGGGAACAATAATGGGGCTTGATGATGCGCTGATCTTTACCCGGGTGGTGGAGTGCCACAGCTTCACCCAGGCCGCCTTGGGTCTGGGAATGCAGAAGTCCACGGTCAGCCGCCGTATCGCCCTGTTGGAGGAGCGCCTCGGCGTGCGCCTGCTGAACCGCACCACACGCAAATTGCGCCTGACCGAGGTCGGTCAGGCGTACTACGAGCGTTGCCGGCAGATCATGCTGGACTTTGCCGAGGCCGAGCAGGCCGTCATGCAGCTACAGCAGGAGCCTTCCGGTTTGCTGCGGATCACCGCGCCGATCGAGTTCGGTCAGTTGTTCCTCGGCCGGGTGCTCGGCGCGTTTATGCGTCAATACCCGCAGATTACGGCGGAGGCCGAGATCACCTCGCGTCACGTCGACCCGGTGGAAGAGGGCGTGGACATCGCCATTCTGCTAGGCCAGCCGCAGGACTCAACGCTGATCGCGCGCAAACTCTTTGCCAGCAGTCGGCGCCTGTGTGCCAGTCCCGAGTACCTAGCGGCCCATGGCGTGCCGGCGACGGTCGAGCAGTTGGCCGCTCATCGCGCCATCCTCTTGCCGCAAGACTCGCCGCGTTACTGGCCGCTGCTCGGTGAAAGCATTCCCTGCCAGCGTGTGCTGTCCTGTAACAACATCACCTTCGCCCGTGAAGCGGTATTGGCGGGAGCCGGGATCGCCGGGTTGCCGGTGATGATCAGTGAGGCGATGGTGCAGAGTGGCCAACTGATCGAACTGCTGCCCGAGGCACGGCTTCCGATCGGTGAACTGTATGCGGTCTATCCATCGCGACGCTTCCAGGCGATGAAGGTGAAAGCCTTCCTGGATTTCCTGATGCGTAGCCTGCCGCTGGAAGAGGGGCAGTTGCTGGAGCCCACAGGGGAGCCCCTGTTAACATTGCCCCCTTAATGAACGGTACAGCCATGTGCCGGAGAGCCTTTGAGTCAATCGGAGGCTCCTTAATTGATCCGTTGATTCGAGACTCTCAATGACCACCGTCCGTACCCGTATCGCGCCGTCACCGACTGGCGACCCGCATGTTGGCACCGCCTACATTGCCCTGTTCAACCTGTGCTTCGCTCGCCAGCACGGCGGTGAGTTCATCCTGCGCATCGAAGATACCGACCAGGTGCGTTCGACTCGCGAGTCCGAGCAGCAGATTTACGACGCCCTGCGTTGGCTGGGCATCGAGTGGAGCGAAGGTCCGGATGTGGGCGGCCCGCACGGCCCCTATCGGCAGAGCGAGCGTGGTCCGATCTACCAGAAGTACAACGCCGAGCTGGTGGAAAAAGGCCATGCCTTCCACTGCTTCTGCACCACCGAGCGCTTGGACAAGCTGCGCGCGGAACAGACTGACCGTAAGGAAACCCCGCGCTACGACGGCCTCTGTATGCAGCTGTCGAAAGACCAAGTGCAGCAGCGCCTGGCGGCGGGTGAGCCGAATGTGACCCGCATGAAGATGCCGACCGAAGGCGTCTGTGTGGTGCCGGATATGCTCCGTGGCGAGGTCGAGATCCCTTGGGATCGCATGGACATGCAGGTGCTGATGAAGACCGACGGTCTACCGACCTACTTCCTCGCCAACGTGGTGGATGACCATTTGATGGGCATCACCCATGTGCTGCGCGGCGAAGAGTGGCTGCCGTCGGCACCCAAGCTGATCAAACTGTACGAGTACTTCGGTTGGGAACAGCCGCAACTCTGCTACATGCCGCTGCTGCGCAATCCGGACAAGAGCAAGCTGTCCAAGCGCAAGAACCCCACTTCGATCACCTTCTACGAGCGCATGGGCTTTCTGCCGCAGGCGATGCTCAATTACCTCGGCCGCATGGGCTGGTCGATGCCGGACGAGCGCGAGAAGTTCAGCCTCGACGAGATGATCGAGCACTTCGACATTCAGCGGGTTTCTCTCGGCGGGCCGATTTTCGATCTGGAAAAGCTCTCTTGGCTGAACGGCCAATGGCTGCGCGAGCTGAGCGTCGAGGCGTTTGCGAAAGAGGTGCAGAAATGGGCGCTCAACCCCGAATACCTGATGAAGATTGCCCCGCATGTGCAAGGGCGGGTGGAGACGCTCAGTCAGATCGCGCCGCTGGCCGGCTTCTTCTTTGCCGGTGCGTTGCCGCTGGAGGCCAAGCTGTTCGAGCACAAGAAGCTCTCGCCAGAGCAGGTGCGGCAGGTCATGCAGCTGATCCTGTGGAAGCTGGAAGCCTTGCGTCAGTGGCAGAAAGACCAGATCACCGCCTGCATCCAGGCGGTGGTCGAACATCTGGAGCTGAAGCTGCGTGATGCGATGCCGCTGATGTTCGTGGCGATCAGTGGTCAGGCCAGCTCAGTATCGGTTCTGGACGCCATGGAGATTCTCGGCCCCGACCTCACGCGCTTCCGCCTGCGTCAGGCTATCGAGCTGTTGGGTGGCGTGTCGAAGAAAGAAACCAAGGAATGGGAAAAGCTGCTGGCGGCTATCGCCTGACCCACTGCTCCGCCCGTACAGGCTTTAGCTAGTGCTGGTGGGGCGGGGTAAGTAGTTGTTCTGTCAGCATAAAGAAACGCGAAGAGAGGAAAATTTTGTTGACAGCCATTAGGGTCGCATTTAACATGCGCCCCGTCCTTGAGATGGGGCTATAGCTCAGCTGGGAGAGCGCTTGCATGGCATGCAAGAGGTCGACGGTTCGATCCCGTCTAGCTCCACCAATCTCTTAAAGCCGAAAGGCTTGCCACGGTCAGTTCGTCGAACTGGTCGAGTTGTTAGAAGGGTTTTGCGTCCCCTTCGTCTAGTGGCCTAGGACACCGCCCTTTCACGGCGGTAACAGGGGTTCGAGTCCCCTAGGGGACGCCAGTATTAAAAAGCAGTTCCGCAAGGTGCTGTGAGCCGAGAGGCGATAAATCTGGGGGTATAGCTCAGCTGGGAGAGCGCTTGCATGGCATGCAAGAGGTCAACGGTTCGATCCCGTTTATCTCCACCAATTCTGCAGTTTCAACGCAATGTCTAGTTGTAAAAACTGCCACGGGCCAGCGTAAAGCTGGCCTTGTTTTTCGAAGGTTTTGTCCCCTTCGTCTAGTGGCCTAGGACACCGCCCTTTCACGGCGGTAACAGGGGTTCGAGTCCCCTAGGGGACGCCATTTTCACCCGCTTTGCGGGATTTTAGAGGGTCATTCTTCACGGGATGACCCTTTTGTTTGTCTGCTGCTTTTTCCTCTTTTTCCTCCTGTCTTGCTTCGATCCTGCCGCCCGGCGGTGTGGGTTTCGGCTTGCTTAAATTTATTGTGAGTATAATATTTCAATCATAATATTTTGGAGGCGAGTATGAACGATAAGAAGGCGCAAACCCGCGAACGCATCCTCGGCGCTGCCAGTACGGCGTTGTTCCAGCGTGGCCCGGCCGAGCCCAGTGTGGGCGAGGTGATGGGTGCGGCAGGTCTCACTGTGGGGGGCTTTTATGCGCATTTCGAGAGCAAGGATGCGCTGATGCTGGAGGCCTTCAGCCGGTTGCTTGGGCGTCGCCGCAGCTTGTTGAGGGAACTCGATCGGAGCCTGCCGGCAGTCGAGCGGCGGGCATTGATGGCGGCGTTTTACCTGTCCCGTAAGCATCGAGATGCGCAAACAGACGGCTGCCCGTTACCCAGTTCGCTGGGTGAATTGACGCGCCTGCCGGAAGGTTTTCGCACGAGTTTGGCCGAGCATCTGGAGCTGATGACGGCGGAGCTGGCGGGCAGCCCGGAAGAGGCCAACAAGGTACTCGCCGATCTTGCCTTGATGGTGGGCGGGCTGACTTTGGCTCGGGCATTGGGCCCGGGCGAGTTGTCCGACCGAGTGCTGCGTGCCGCCAAGTCGGCGGTGGTCTGAGGAGGTGTGCGATGAACAACTTGAGTTGGGTGCGTGGTTTCAATGCCACCGTCGGTCGGCTGGTCCCGCAGGCAGTGGCGAGCAAGATGCGCCGCGAGTTCATGACGCCGCGCGAACTGCCGCCGCGTGACTGGGAGTTGCCTTGGCTCGGGCGGGCCGAGCGCATCACGCTGCGGTTCGGGCTCTCGGCGTTGCGCTGGGGTAGTGGCCCTACGGTGTTGCTGCTGCACGGCTGGGAAGGCCGGCCGACGCAGTTCGCAGCACTCATCGAGGCGCTGGTCAACGCCGGTTATGGCGTCATAGCGCTGGATGCACCGGCCCATGGCCGTTCGCCTGGTCATGAGGCCAGCGTGGTGCTGTTCGCCCGCGCCTTGCTCGAGGCCGCTGGCGAGTTGCCGCCGCTGCAGGCGGTGATCGGCCATTCCATGGGCGGGGCCAGTGCGCTGTTGGCCACCCAATTGGGGTTGCGCACCAAGGCAGTGGTGAGCATCTCGGCGCCTAGTCGGATTCTCGGCATGCTGCGGCGTTTCGCGCGTTTTATGGCGTTACCCGAGCAGGCGCGGGCGCACTTTGTTCGTCTGGTTGAGCAGCATGCCGGAATGCCGGCGGCGCATCTCGATGTGGCGCGTTATCAGCTGGATCTCCCTGGCCTGGTCGTGCATGCGGAAGATGATCCGATGGTGCCGGTGAGCGAAGCCGAGATCATTCATGCAGCTTGGTTCGACAGCCGTTTACTGCGCTTGGCGCAGGGCGGGCATCAGCGCGTGCTGGCCGATCCGCGCTTGATCGAGGCTGTGTTGGAGTTGCTCGCAAGTGTGCGTCAGGCGTCTGCGAGTGCGGTGGCTTGAAGGCTGCTGTCTGGAACTGAGCTGCTGCCGGTTCAGTTCCAGGCAGGCTGCGAGCCTGCCGAGAATGGCGCATGATGGCGGCGCCTATTTCGATCGCTAGCGTGCCAGCCTTCTGTCATGAACCAGAGCATTTTCCTGCAATATCCGCAGCGTGAAACCTGTATCGCGCAACTGAGTGCGGACCTGGGTGCGCAACTGCAGCAGGCACTGGCCGAGCAATCGCGCGCCAGCCTGTTATTGCCGGGTGGCAGTAGCCCGCAGGCGTTGTTGCCAGTGCTGGCGGCGCAGCCTGTGGAGTGGTCGCGCATCGACCTGAGCCCAACCGACGAACGCTGGGTGCCCGCGGACGCTGCGCAAAGCAATTGGCGTCTGCTACGGGCGGGGTTGCCAGGGGCGGCTTGCCGCGATCCGCGCCAGGCTGCGGGCCCGCAGCAGTCCGCCAGCGCCTGGGCGGCGCAGTTGAGTGATTGGTTGCCGTTCGACGCGGTGCTGCTGGGCATGGGCGAAGACGCGCATATCGCCTCGCTGTTTCCCGCTATGCCTGGGCTGGCGGCGGCACTCGATCCTGCTGCCGCGCCTGCTGGGCTGGTGGGCAGTGCCCCGAGCGAGCCGTCTACCCGTCTGTCGCTGAATCTGTCGATGCTGCTACAGAGCCACTGGATCGGCTTGCTGGCGTTCGGGCCGGTGAAGCGGCGCTTGATCGAAGCGGTGCTGGCCGACGAACCGGCCAGCCGCCCGCTGCCGCTGTATGCACTGCTCTGGCACAGTCCGCTGCCGGTGAGGATTTATTGGGCGCCCTGAGCGTTACACTGTGAGTGAGTACTGGTTGAAAACAGGGTGTTGCCATGTTGCAGGTCGTTGTCGAACAGGTTACCGCAGAGTTGGAGCGGCGCTCCGCTGCACGCCGTGCGCAGTATCTGGCGCGGCTGGAGACTGCCGCTGCGCGTGAGCCGCGGCACAAGCTCGGTTGCTCCAACCTGGCCCATGCCTTGGCCGCACAGGCGGATGACGCACGGCTGATCATGAAGCAGGGCGGCGCGCCACATATCGCCATAGTCTCCAGTTACAACGATCTGCTTTCTGCCCATGCGCCGCTCAAGGATTACCCGGACCGGCTCAAGCTGGCCCTGGCTAAGGCCGGCGCGACTTCGCAGTTCGCCGCCGGGGTGCCGGCCATGTGTGACGGCATCACCCAGGGCGAGGCGGGCATGCAGTTGTCCCTGTTTTCCCGTGATCTGATCGCCCAGGCCACCGCCATCGGCCTGACCCATGCGATCTTCGACGGCGGCCTCTACCTTGGGGTTTGCGACAAGATTGTCCCAGGTCTACTGATCGGCGCCTTGCACTTCGGGCACTTGCCGGCGGTGTTCGTGCCGGCCGGGCCGATGCACTCCGGTTTGGCCAACAAGGACAAAGCGGCGGTGCGCGAGCGTTTTGTGCGTGGCGAGGTGAGCCGCGATGAGCTGCTCGCCGCCGAGCAGGCGGCTTATCATCAGGACGGCACCTGTACTTTCTACGGCACCGCCAACACCAACCAACTGCTGATGGAGGCCATGGGCTTGCATGTGCCGGGCAGCGCCTTCGTCCATCCGCATACGCCGCTGCGCGATGCCTTGACCGACGAGGCGGCACGTCTGGTGGCGCGCAACAGCCGCCAGGGCGAGCGCTATCTGCCACTGGGCAAGCAGATCGATGCGCGGGCGCTGGTCAATGCCGTGGTGGCGTTGTTGGCCAGTGGCGGTTCGACCAACCATGGTTTGCACCTGCCGGCTATCGCCCGAGCCGCCGGTTATGAGTTGATTTGGGAAGACTTCGCTGCGCTGTCGAAAGTGGTGCCGCTGCTGGCGCGGGTTTATCCCAATGGTGCGGCCGATGTAAACCAGTTCCAGGCGGCAGGCGGGCCGGCGTGGCTCATTCGCGAGTTGCTCGACGCCGGGTTGCTGCACGCCGATGTCCAGACCGTCGCGGATGAGGGTTTGCCGGCCTATGCCCGCGAGCCCTGGTTGGATGGCGAGCGCCTGGCTTGGCGTGAACTGCCGCGGCAAAGCCCGGCGCCGGATATCGTCCGTACGGCGCAACAGCCCTTCGATGCGCAAGCGGGGCTGGCGCTGCTCAGCGGTAATCTGGGACGGGCCATGCTCAAGACCTCGGCGGTCGATCCGGCGCATTGGCGCGTACGGGCGCAGGCTTTGGTGTTCGACAGCCAAGAGGCGGTGCAGGCCGCCTATGCGCGCGGCGAGCTGGTGGGTGACTTGGTGTTGGTGGTGCGCTTCCAAGGTCCGCGTGCCAATGGCATGCCGGAGCTGCACAAGCTGATGCCACTGCTGGCGAACTTGCAGCAGGCCGGGCAACAGGTGGCATTGGTCACCGACGGGCGTTTGTCCGGTGCTTCCGGTCAAGTGCCAGGGGCCTTGCACCTGACCCCGGAAGCGGCGGTTGGCGGTGCTGTGGCAAAGCTGCGCAATGGCGACTGGATCGAGCTGGATGCGCTGCAAGGCGTGTTGCGGGTGGAATTGAGCGATGCCGAATTGGCGGCGCGCGAGCCGGCTAGCGCGCCTGAAGACTTGGCCGCAGGCTATGGTCTGGGGCTGTTTGCCGCCCAGCGCCGCTTGGTTGGCCCGGCCGACCAGGGCGCGACGACGTTGTTTTAGGATTATCTAGGATTGTAGGACTATTGGGAGCGAGAGCATGAGCCTGACGATGGATGTGGTGCTGCAACAGGCCCGCCCGGTGCTGCCGGTACTGGTGATCGAGGACATTAGCCTGGCGGTCGACTTGGCTCGCGCGCTGCACGCCGGAGGCATCCGCGTGCTGGAAGTGACCCTGCGCACGCCGCGGGCGCTGGATGCGTTGTCGGCGATCCGCAAGGAGCTGCCGGACCTGCTGGTTGGCGCCGGCACCCTGATCCACACCGAACAATTTCTCGAGGCGCGCGAGGCGGGTGCCCACTTCACCGTCAGCCCCGGTTGCACCGAGCGCCTGGCCGCTGCGGCGGAAGATTCCGGCCTGCCTTACCTGCCCGGGGTGATGACGCCCTCGGAAGTACTGCTGGCGCTGGAATACGGCTACCGCTCGCTCAAGCTGTTCCCGGCCAACGGCGCCACCAGCGTGAAAATGCTGAAAAGCTTCAAGGGCCCGTTCACCGGGATTCGCTTCTGCCCGACCGGTGGGGTGACGCCCGACAACTTGCTGAGCTTCCTGCGCTTGCCGAATGTCGCCTGTGTTGGCGGCACCTGGATCGCGCCGAGCAACCTGGTGCGCGCGCGCGCCTGGGATCAGATCACCCAACTGGCGGCCGAGGCGCGCGACCTTGCCAGTAGCCTGGAGCACCACGCATGAGCTGGGATTTGCCGACGCCGTTCACCATCGATCTGCAGGTCGCCGCCGAGGATATCGACGGCCTCGGGCATGCCAACAACGCCGTGTATGTCAGCTGGCTGGAGCGCTGCGCCTGGCGTCATTCGCAGAGCTTGGGGTTGGATTTGACCGAATACCGCCGCCTGGATCGCGCCATGGCGGTGCTGCGCCACGAGATCGATTACCTGGCCAGCGCCTATGAAGAGGATGAGTTGCAGTTGGCGACCTGGATCGTCGAGTCGGACCAGCGCTTGAAAATGACCCGCCGTTTCCAGCTGATCCGCCCGTCCGACGCCGCCACGCTGCTGCGCGCGCAGACCACCTTCGTCTGCATCGAGCTCTCCAGCGGCAAGCCCAAGCGCATGCCGCAGGAATTCATCGAGGGCTATGGCCCGGCGCTGGTCGAGCCTTATCCGCTGGAGCTTTAACAGGCCGTTAATGTCGTTTAGTTAAGCGTTAGAGTGCTGTGCAAGCACGGCGCAACGAGTAGGCTTTGCGCTGGATTTCTCCTGCGCCGGAGATGCCCGTAAACTGCGCGCCTTTTCCTTGAGAGCCTGTGTATGCAAATCGCCCTGGCGCCTATGGAAGGCTTGGTCGACGAGATCCTGCGGGATGTGCTGACGCGTGTCGGCGGCATCGACTGGTGCGTCACCGAGTTTATCCGTGTGTCTGAACGCTTGTTGCCGGCGACGACCTATCGGCAGCTGGCGCCCGAGCTGGAGACTGGGGCTCGAACCGTCGCCGGTACGCCACTGCGGGTGCAGCTGCTCGGTTCCGACCCCGTTTGCCTGGCGGATAACGCCGCCTTCGCCTGCGAGCTGGGCGCGCCGGTGATCGACCTGAACTTCGGCTGCCCGGCCAAGACAGTCAACCGCTCACGTGGCGGTGCGGTGCTGCTCAAAGAGCCGGAGCTGCTGCATGCCATCCTCCGTGAGGTGCGCCGTGCGGTGCCGGCGGCGATTCCGGTCACGGCGAAGATGCGCCTGGGCTTCGACAGCCCCGACGGCGCCCTGGATTGCGCGCGGGCGCTGGCCGAGGGCGGCGCGGCGCAGATCGTGGTGCATGCGCGGACCAAGGTCGACGGCTATAAGCCGCCGGCCCATTGGGAGTGGGTGGCGCGGGTGCAGGAGGTGGTCAAGGTGCCGGTGTTCGCCAATGGTGAAATCTGGAGCGTCGACGACTGGCGCCGTTGCCGCGAGGTGAGCGGAGCCGAGGACATCATGCTCGGCCGTGGGCTGGTTTCGCGCCCGGACCTGGCGCGACAGATCGCGGCGGCGCGGGCCGGCCAGGAAGTGCTGGAAATGCGCTGGGCCGAGTTTGTGCCCTTGTTGCGGGAGTTCTGGCTGCAGGCCCGGCGCAAGCTTTCTCCGCGCTATGCGCCGGGTCGGCTGAAGCAGTGGCTAGGCCAGCTGACGCGCAATTACCCGGAGGCGGTGGAGCTGTTTAACGCCATGCGGCGGGAGAGCAGCTGTGAGCGGATCGATGCCATGCTGGGTGTGGAGCTGAATCAAGAGCAGCTGTTGGCGGCGGTTTGAGTTTTTCCGGAGTAGTGAGCGCGGCCTTGAAATCGCTCCGGCAGTCCCTATTTCTAAGAGTGCCGGGATGCCGCAAGCGGGTCCCGGGTCAATCACTCGCTGAAATCAGGAGATTTACATGAGCACTGCATTTTCCTTGGCTCCGCTGTTCCGCCATTCCATCGGTTTCGATCGTTTCAACGATTTGTTCGAATCGGCCATGCGCAATGAGCCCGGTAGTTCCTACCCGCCCTACAACGTCGAAAAGCATGCGGACGACCAGTACCGCATAGTCATTGCCGCCGCCGGTTTCCAGGACGATGACCTGGAGCTGCAGGTCGAGCGTGGCGTGTTGACGGTGAGTGGCGGCAAACGCGCCGACAGCGCGCAGAACGTCACCTATCTGCACCATGGCATCGCTCAGCGGGCCTTTAAGTTGTCCTTCCGTCTGGCCGACCATATCGAGGTCAAGGCTGCGGCATTGGCCAACGGCCTGCTGAATATCGACCTGGAGCGGGTCGTGCCAGAAGAGGCGAAGGCCAAGCGCATCCCGATCAACGCCGCGCGTGCAGCGCTGGACAGTTAATCTTCGCCGTATCAACAAGGGCGCCGAGAGGCGCCCTTGTTCATTTCAGTTTATGACGCCACGCCAGTCTCGGCCGCTAGGCCAGGCTTTCTCGCTGGGCGTCGAGCAGCGCCATAAAGGCTTTCGCCGCATTCGACAGGGTCCGCTCGGTGTGCAGGATATAGCCGAGTTGGCGCCTGAGCTGGATGCCCGGCAGCGGCAGGCGCGCCACCTGTTCATCGAGCATGGTGCGCGGCAGCACGCTCCAGGCCAGGCCGATGGACACCATCATCTTGATCGTCTCCAGGTAGTTGGTGCTCATGCCGATGTTCGGCGTCAGGCCTTCGGCGGCGAACAGTTTGCTGACGATGTGGTGGGTAAAGGTATTGCCGCCGGGGAACACCGCCGGATGCCGCGCCACGTCCGCCAGGCTGATGGCGCCGCTGCGCGCCAGCGGGTGCTCGGGGGCGGCGACGAAGTCCAGCGGATCGTCCCACACCGCCACCGCTTTGACCGGTGCGTGGGTTTCCGGCGCCAGGGTGATCACCGCCAACTCGGCGCGACCATGGAGGATTTCCTCATAGGCGACTTCCGAGTCGAGAAACTGGATATCCAGCGCCACCTGTGGATGCGCCCGGGTAAAGGCGCGCAACAGCGGCGGCAGGCGATGCAGGCCGATGTGGTGGCTGGTGGCGAGCGTCAACCGGCCGCTCACCTCACCATTGAGATTGGTCAGGGCGCGGCGGGTGTCATCGAGCACATTGAGAATCTGATAGGCGCGCGGCAGCAGGGCGCGGCCGGCCTCGGTCAGGCTGACTTCGCGGCCCAGGCGATCGAACAGGCGCACATTCAGCTGTTGTTCGAGACTGGCGATGCGCTTGCTGATCGCCGGCTGGGTGAGATGCAGGCGTTCTCCCGCCGCGGAAAAACTGCCGGTTTCGGCGATGGCGATAAAGGCGTTGAGGCTGGCCAGATCCATGCTCGAATTCCTGTTGGTTATCCAAAGTATGAAAAATATGAATTTGAGTTATTTAATGCAAGTCCCTAGGATCATCCACATAAGCCAAAGGGCTATTTAATAGCCCTGGCATAGAAACACGCTGATGAGGATTTTCTGATGGCCGGCAAAACGCTCTACGACAAGCTCTGGGACGCGCACGAGGTTAAACGTCGGGATGACGGTTCGTCGCTGATTTATATCGACCGCCACATCCTCCACGAAGTGACCTCGCCGCAAGCCTTCGAGGGTCTGCGTTTGGCTGGGCGTAAGCCGTGGCGCATCGATGCCAACATCGCCACCCCGGATCACAACGTGCCGACCACGCTGGCCGAGCGTAAGGGCGGCATCGCGGCCATCGCCGACGAAGTCTCGCGCATCCAGGTGCAGACTCTCGACGATAACTGCGATGAGTTCGGCATCCTCGAATTCAAGATGAACGACCTGCGTCAGGGCATTGTTCACGTCATCGGCCCGGAGCAGGGTGCGACCTTGCCGGGTATGACCGTGGTCTGCGGCGATTCCCATACCTCGACCCACGGTGCCTTCGGTGCGCTGGCTCACGGTATCGGCACCTCCGAAGTGGAGCATGTGCTGGCGACCCAGTGCCTGGTCGCGAAGAAGATGAAGAACATGCTGGTCAAGGTCGAAGGGCAGTTGCCTTTCGGCGTCACCGCCAAGGACATAGTGCTGGCCATCATCGGCAAGATCGGCACCGCCGGCGGCAACGGCCATGCCCTGGAGTTCGCCGGCAGCGCGATTCGCGAGCTGTCGATGGAAGGGCGCATGACCATCTGCAACATGGCCATCGAAGCCGGCGCGCGCGTGGGCCTGGTGGCGGCGGACGAGAAGACCGTCGCCTACATCGAAGGCCGTCCGTTTGCGCCGAAAGGTGCGGATTGGGCCGCAGCGGTAGAGGCCTGGAAGGATCTGGTGTCCGATCCTGATGCAATATTCGACAGCGTGGTTGAGTTGGACGCCGCGCAGATCCAGCCGCAAGTGACCTGGGGCACCTCGCCGGAGATGGTCTTGCCGGTGGATGCGCATGTACCCGACCC
This sequence comes from Pseudomonas sp. 2FG, assembly GCF_005502935.1. GTDB lineage: Bacteria > Pseudomonadota > Gammaproteobacteria > Pseudomonadales > Pseudomonadaceae > Aquipseudomonas. The sequence continues at coordinate 298,285 of NZ_SCMP01000003.1, read as the reverse complement.
GAGCCAAGAAGCCGACCCGGTTAAGAAAGACTCGATCGAACGGGCCTTGAAGTACATGGGCCTGGCGGCGAATCAGGCGATTACCGATATCCAGCTGGATCGCGTGTTTATCGGCTCCTGCACCAACTCGCGGATCGAGGATCTGCGCGCTGCCGCGGCTATCGCCAAAGGCCGCAAGGTAGCCTCGACTGTTAAGCAGGCGCTGGTGGTGCCGGGCTCCGGTCTGGTCAAGGCGCAGGCCGAGCAGGAGGGGCTGCACACCATCTTTATCGAAGCCGGTTTCGAATGGCGGGAACCGGGCTGCTCGATGTGCCTGGCGATGAACCCGGACAAGTTGGGCAGCGGCGAGCATTGCGCGTCCACCTCCAACCGTAACTTCGAAGGTCGTCAGGGCGCAGGCGGGCGTACCCACTTGGTCAGCCCGGCGATGGCTGCCGCGGCCGCGGTGACCGGTCGGTTTATCGATGTACGTGAATTGATTCAGGCCTGAGGAGAGCGAAGATGAAAGCCTTTACCCAACACACCGGGCTCGTCGCGCCGCTCGACCGTGCCAACGTCGACACCGACCAGATCATTCCCAAGCAGTTTCTCAAGTCGATCAAGCGCACCGGCTTCGGCCCGAACCTGTTCGATGAGTGGCGTTACCTGGATGTCGGTCAGCCGAATCAGGACTGCTCGAATCGTCCGCTGAATCAGGACTTCGTGCTGAACTTTCCGCGCTACCAGGGCGCCAGCGTGCTGCTGGCGCGCGAGAACTTCGGTTGCGGTTCCAGCCGCGAGCACGCGCCCTGGGCGCTGGAGGAGTACGGCTTCCGCGCCATCATCGGGCCGAGCTTTGCCGATATTTTCTACAACAACAGCTTCAAGAACGGCCTGCTGCCGATCGTCCTCGCCGAGAGCGACGTGGATGAACTGTTCCAGCAGTCCGAAGCCAGCGTTGGCTACCAACTGACCGTCGACCTGGCGGCGCAGACAGTGACCCGTCCGGACGGCAAGCAGTACAGCTTCGAGGTCGATGCCTTCCGCAAGCATTGCCTGCTCAATGGCCTGGACGACATCGGTCTGACTCTTCAGGACGCCGAGGCGATCAAGGCTTTCGAGATCAAGCATCGGCAGAGCCAGCCCTGGCTGTTCCGCGACGCTTGAAACCAGGTGCAGCGCAAACGCACTAGATAAATCGTCATCCCGCCTAGGTGGAGACGACGCGCACTACGGTTTCAGGGCTTCGCCAGTAACCGCCACAGCACCGGAGAGCATCGAGATGAGCAACAAAGCCCACGAGCAGGTAGTCCAGCGTCAGTTTGGCGAGCAGGCCAACGCTTATCTGAGCAGCCAAGTGCATGCTCAAGGGGTTGAGTTCGCGCTACTGCAGGCAGAGGTCGAAGGGCGTGCGGATGCGCGCGTGCTCGATCTCGGCTGTGGTGCCGGGCATGTCAGCTTCCAGGTTGCCCCCTTGGTGGGTGAGGTGGTGGCCTATGACCTGTCGGCGCAGATGCTCGAGGTGGTCGCCGCAACTGCCGAGCAGCGTGGGCTGGGCAATGTGCGCACCGAGCGCGGTGCCGCCGAGAAGCTGCCGTTTGCCGATGGCGAGTTCGATTTCGTCTTCAGTCGCTATTCGGCGCACCATTGGAGTGACCTGGGTTTAGCGCTGCGGGAAGTGCGTCGCGTGCTTAAGCCGGGTGGCGTGGCGGCCTTTATCGATGTGATGTCGCCGGGTAGCCCGCTGCTGGATACCCATCTGCAAACGGTGGAAGTGCTGCGCGACACCAGCCATGTACGCGACTATTCGGCGGCCGAGTGGTTACAGCAGGTCGGCGAAGCGGGTCTCTATACACGCAGCCATACGCGGCAGCGTTTGCGCCTGGAGTTTGGCTCCTGGGTCGAGCGCATGCGCACCCCGGAGGTGTTTCGCGCGGCCATCCGGGCCTTGCAGGCTGCGGTGGGCGAGGAAGTGCGCGAGTATTTCGAGATAACCGACGACGGCTCTTTCAGCACCGACGTGCTGGTGCTCTGGGCCGAGCGTTAAGCTTTTGTTGGTCGGCTGGGTGCGCCACAGAGCGCAATCCGCCACTTGAATTTAACGAGGAAAGGCATGAGCAAGCAGATTCTGATTCTTCCCGGTGACGGTATCGGCCCGGAAATCATGGCCGAAGCGGTCAAGGTGCTGGAAGCGGCGAACGATAAGTTCAACCTGGGCGTCGAGCTGAGCCACGACGAGCTGGGCGGCGCGGCCTACGACAAATACGGCACGCCGCTGGCGGACGAAACCCTGGCCCGCGCCCATGCTGCCGATGCGATTCTGCTCGGCGCGGTCGGTGGTCCGAAATGGGACGGCCTGGAGCGTCCGCTGCGCCCGGAAATGGGCCTGCTGAAAATCCGTTCGCAGCTGGGCCTGTTCGGCAACCTGCGTCCGGCCATTCTGTACCCGCAACTGGCCGAGGCTTCGACGCTGAAACCGGAAGTGGTTTCCGGTCTGGATATCCTCATCGTGCGTGAGCTGACGGGCGGTATCTACTTCGGTAGCCCGCGCGAGTTGCGGATTCTTGACAGCGGCGAGCGTTATGCGCTCGACACACTGCCCTACAGTGAGAGCGAAATTCGCCGCATCGCCAAAGTCGGTTTCGACATGGCGCGCCTGCGCGGCAAGAAACTCTGCTCCGTCGACAAGGCCAACGTGCTGGAATCCAGCCGCCTGTGGCGCGCCGTGGTCGAGGAAGTGGCGAAGGACTATCCGGACATCGAGCTGTCTCACATGTACGTCGACAACGCGGCGATGCAGCTGGTGCGCGCGCCCAAGCAGTTCGACGTGATCGTCACCGATAACATGTTCGGCGATATCCTCTCCGACGAAGCCTCCATGCTCACCGGTTCCATCGGCATGCTGCCGTCGGCATCGCTGGACGCCAACAACAAGGGCATGTTCGAGCCGTGCCACGGTTCGGCGCCGGATATCGCCGGTCGCGGCATCGCCAACCCGTTGGCGACCATTCTGTCGGTGTCGATGATGCTGCGTTACAGCTTCGCTGAAGTGGCGGCGGCCGAGGCCATTGAGCAAGCTGTCGGCGTGGTGCTGGATCAAGGTCTGCGCACCGGCGATATCTACTCCGAGGGCACCACCAAGGTCGGCACTCGCGAGATGGGCGATGCGGTAGTTGCGGCGTTGCGTGCACTCTAAGGCGCAGGTAATCTCTCGGGTCCGTTGCCTGGCAGCGGCCCACTTTTTATTGAAGGTGTAGTTGCGATGAAACGTGTAGGTCTGATCGGTTGGCGCGGTATGGTCGGTTCCGTACTCATGCAGCGGATGCTGGAAGAACAGGATTTCGATCTGATCGAGCCGGTGTTCTTCACCACGTCCAATGTTGGCGGCCAAGGCCCGGCCGTGGGCAAGGAGATTGCTCCGCTGAAGGACGCTTACAGCATCGACGAGCTGAAAAGCCTCGACGTGATCCTCACCTGCCAGGGCGGCGACTACACCAGTGAAGTGTTCCCCAAGCTGCGCGAAGCGGGCTGGCAGGGCTACTGGATCGACGCGGCCTCGTCGCTGCGGATGGACGACAACTCGGTCATCGTGCTCGACCCGGTTAACCGCAAGGTGATCGACCAGTCGCTGGACGCTGGCACCAAGAACTACATCGGCGGCAACTGCACCGTCAGCCTGATGCTGATGGCCTTGGGCGGCCTGTTCGAGGCCGGTCTGGTCGAGTGGATGAACGCCATGACCTATCAGGCTGCGAGCGGGGCAGGGGCGCAGAACATGCGCGAACTGATCAAGCAGATGGGCGCGACCCACGCGGTGGTGGCGGATGATCTGGCCAACCCGGCTAGCGCGATCCTCGACATCGACCGCAAAGTGGCCGAAGCCATGCGCAGCGAAGCCTTCCCGACCGAGAACTTCGGTGTGCCGCTGGCCGGCAGCCTGATTCCCTGGATCGACAAGGAATTGCCGAACGGCCAGAGCCGCGAAGAGTGGAAGGGCCAGGCCGAGACCAATAAGATCCTCGGTCGCTTCAAGAGCCCGATTCCGGTCGATGGCATCTGTGTGCGCATCGGCGCCATGCGCTGCCACAGCCAGGCGTTGACCCTGAAGCTGAACAAAGACGTGCCGCTGAGCGATATCGAAGGGCTGATCAGCCAGCACAACCCTTGGGTGAAACTGGTACCGAACCAGCGCGAAGTCAGCATCAAGGAGCTGACGCCGACTGCGGTGACGGGCACCTTGAGCGTACCGGTCGGTCGTCTGCGTAAGCTCAACATGGGGTCGCAGTATCTGGGCGCCTTCACTGTCGGTGACCAACTGCTGTGGGGCGCTGCCGAACCGCTGCGGCGCATGCTGCGTATTCTGCTCGAGCGTTAATTCAGACCAGGCGCCGACGGGCTCGTCGGCGCTTGATTGCCTGGGCGCGGGGTGGCGGTTAAAGTGCCGCTCCCCGTTTCGCCTGAGGTAGTTCCATGAGCCAGCCCTTCGATATCGCCGTGATTGGCGCCACCGGCACCGTCGGTGAAACCCTCGTCCAGCTTCTCGAAGAGCGCGCGTTCCCCGTGGCTACCTTGCATTTGCTGGCCAGTATCGAGTCGGCCGGTCAGTCCGTGCCGTTTCGCGGCAAAAACCTGCGGGTGCGGGAAGTCGATGAGTTCGACTTCAGCAAAGTGCGCCTGGTCTTCTTTGCCGCTGGCGAGCAGGTGACCCGTACCTATGCGCCGCGTGTGCATGCGGCCGGTTGCGCGCTGATCGACTTGTCCGGTGCTTTGCCGGCGGAGCAGGCCCCGCGAATAGTGCCCGAGGCTAATGCAGAGCTGCTCGAGTCGCTGTCCGCACCTTATCAGTTGACTAGTCCGAGTGCCTCGGTAGCCGCTTTGGCCGTGGTGCTGGCGCCGTTGCGCGCTCTGCTGACGCTGCAACGTGTGAGCGTCACGGCCTGCCTGGCAGTCTCCAGTCAGGGGCGCGAAGCTGTGGTCGAACTGGCGCGGCAAACGGCCGAACTACTCAATGTGCGCCCGCTCGAGCCACGGTTTTTTGATCGGCAGATCGCGTTCAATCTACTGGGTCAGGTCGGGCCGGCAGATGACGCTGGGCATACGCTTGTGGAGAAGCGTCTGGCCGATGAGCTGAAGCAGGTTCTCGCCGCTCCGGCGTTGAAAGTGGCAACGACTTGCGTGCAGGCTCCGGTGTTTTTTGGCGATAGCCTGAGCCTGTCGCTACAGTCGGCAAACGCGGTCGATCTAGCGGCAGTCTGTGCGGCTCTGGACAGCGCGCCGAGCATCGAGCGGGTAGAGCTGGGTGACTATCCGACGGCGGTGGGTGATGCGGTGGGTCAGGATGTTGTATACGTGGGGCGAGTGCGTAACGGACTGGATGATCCGAGCGAACTCAATTTGTGGATTGCGTCTGATAATGTACGCAAAGGCGCGGCTCTGAACGCTGTGCAAATAGGTGAGTTGTTGATAAAACACTATCTGTAAAAGATACTTACCTGGAAATTTGAAGAATCATTCGAGCTTGGCCTATCTTGGTGATACAGGGGGCTGAGCTGTTTGCTGGTGGGGAACCGCTGCAAGGCGGAACAGGCAGCAACTATAAGACCCTCTCGCCCGTCGAGTAAAAAGATAAAACAAGGGATAACGCTATGGCTCGGGTTCGCAAACTGGTGCTGGCAATCGCGGCTGCTTCGGCGCTGACCTCCGGTGTGGCACAGGCGCTAGGGCTCGGGGAAGTGACCCTGAAGTCTGCGCTGAATCAGCCGTTGGTGGCCGAAATCGAATTGGTGGAGGTGCGCGATCTGGCCTCTAACGAGGTGATTCCGAATCTGGCGTCTCCTGAAGAGTTCAACAAAGCCGGCGTTGATCGCCAGTATTTCCTCACCGACCTCAAGTTCACTCCGGTGCTCAAGCCCAATGGCAAGAGTGTCATTCGCGTGACCTCGAGCAAGCCGGTGCGCGAGCCCTACCTGAATTTCCTGGTTGAAGTGCTCTGGCCAAGTGGTCGCGTGCTGCGTGAGTACACCCTGCTGCTCGACCCACCGCTGTATTCCCCGCAAACCGCGGCAGCCGCTGCCCCTCAGCTTCCGGTTGCCGCTCCGGCGCCACGTTCGCTGGCAGCTCCTGCTCCGCGGCCTGCGGCACCGGTAGCCACTGCACCGATTAGTCGTCCTGCGGCCCCAGTTGCACCGCCAGCCCCTGTCGCAACCAGCAAGCTGGAAGGTAATGAATACAAGACCACCTCCAGTGACACCTTGTGGGACATCGCCCAGCGTGTGCGTGCCAGTGGTTCGGCGCACCAAGCCATGCTGGCTATTCAGGACCTCAATCCGAATGCCTTCGTTGACGGTAATATCAACCGCTTGAAAAGCGGTCAGGTGCTCCGTCTGCCCGACGAACAACAGATCAAGAGTCGTTCGCAGAGTGAGGCGATTGCCCAGGTCTCCGAGCAAAACGCCGCCTGGCGCGAAGGTCGCAGCTTGGCCGCTGCCGGTACGCGTCAGTTGGATGCGACCAAGCGCAGCGCAGCGGGCGCCGCTCCAGCGCAAGCCGAAAGCAAAGACAGCCTGAAACTGGTTTCTGCCGAAGCGGGAAAGGCCACGGCCGGCAGCGATAAAGGCGCGAGCGGTGATAGCAAGGCGCTGAATGACAAGCTGGCTGTCACCAAAGAAAGCCTTGACTCCAGCCGTCGTGAGAATGACGAGTTGAAGGGTCGCATGGGCGATCTGCAGAGCCAATTGGACAAGCTGCAACGCCTGATTCAACTGAAAGACAGCCAGCTCGCCAAACTGCAGGCTGATTTGGCTACACAGGCCAAGCAGCCCAGTACCGAGGTTGCTGCTGTGCCGGCCGCGCCAGTCGTTGCCGCGCCGGCGCAACCGACTCCTGTAGCGGAGTCGGCAGTGCCGGCCCCGACCGCACAGCCAGCCGCGGCTCCAGACTATAACTCCAGCGAGGAGCCGGCCGCTAAACCCGAAGTCGCGCCTGTGGCCGTTGCTCAACCGCCAGCCACTGAGGCTCCAGCCGCGCAACCAGCCGCCCCTGCTGCCGAAGTGCCGGCTCAAACCATCCAGAGCGCTCCGACCCCCACCCCGGCGGCAGAAGAGGTACCCTCAACCAGCCTCGTCGACACGCTGATGGCTAATCCCATGTTGCTGGGTTTGGCTGGTGGCGGGGCGTTGCTGGCGCTGCTGGTTGGTTTGATGGTGCTGTCGCGGCGCAATGCCCTGAAAGAGGCCGAACTGCAGAGCAACCTGGCTGCCGGAGACGAAGAAAGCCCCTTTGATACCGATCTGGAGTTGCCGGACAGCAGTTTTGATGGTCTGGATAGCGATGCTGTCACCGAGGCGGTGGCGCCGGCCTCAGAGGATCGCGTTACCGCACAAACTGGTGATGTGCTCGGTGAGGCCGATATTTACATTGCCTATGGCCGCTTTACTCAAGCTGCCGAATTGCTGCAGGACGCCATCAACGATGAGCCGCACCGCAGCGACCTGCGCCTGAAACTGATGGAGGTGCAGGCCGAACTGGGCGATCGCGAAGGTTTTGCCCGTCAGGAAAGTGAGTTGCGCGAAATCGGCGGAGCTAGCGTTGAGACCGAACAGCTGAAGTCCAAGTATCCGGCCATGGCTGCTTTGGCTGTAGCCGGTTTGGCTGGTGCGGCGGCTGCCGATGAGCTGGATAGCTTTAGCCTCGACGATCTGACACTGGATGAGCCAGTCGCCCATGCTGTAGATCAGGACGATGCTTTCGATTTGAGCTTGGACGAACTTGAGGCCGAGCTTGATTGTGATCTGCCTGCCTCTGGCCGCAATGACTCTTTGAGTGATTTTGCTGAGCTGAGCCTGGATAGCGATTTGGATCTGGCCTCGCCAAGCCTATCGGCCGTACCTGCGGCAGGTGGCCTGGACTTCGATCTGAGCTTGGATAGCGAAACCGCTGCCGACAGCTTGGCGTTGACTGATGATCTGGCCGATTTCAGCCTGGATCTGGACGGGGACAGCAAAGCTACTGTTTCGGAGGAAGATGATTTCCTGCTGAGTCTGGATGACGAGTTGAGCGCCGCTCCGACCATGAATGAGTTTGCCGATCTGAGTTTGGATCTGTCAGAAGAAAGCTTGGGTGCTGATCTGGAACTGGCGGCGGATTTCGACCTGTCCCTGGCTGAAGAGGCCCCGACTACATCTGCTGCGGATAGCTTTGCGGCGCAGCTTGATGAAGTCACCGCCGAGCTGGATCAGTTGAGCGAAAGCTTGGATCAGCCTGCTGGGTTTGATGAGCTCATCGCTCCGGCTACCAGCGCACCGCAATCGACTAGCCTGGATGCCGACGACGATTTCGACTTCCTCTCCGGTACTGACGAGACGGCGACTAAGCTGGATTTGGCGCGGGCCTACATCGATATGGGTGACACCGAAGGCGCTCGCGACATTCTCGATGAAGTGATTACCGAAGGTAGCGATGGCCAACAACAGGAAGCGCGCGAATTGATCGCTCGTATCGTCTGATCCATGACTGAAGCAATACCGACAGCGGCAGCCGAAATGGCTGCCGTTGGCTTTTCCAGAATTGCCCTTGGCGTCGAATATAAAGGCTCACGCTATCGTGGCTGGCAGCGCCAGGCCTCGGGTGTGCCGACGGTTCAGGAAGTGCTTGAAACTGCACTGTCCAGGGTGGCTGACTCCCCGGTTTCGTTGATGTGTGCAGGGCGCACCGATGCCGGTGTGCATGCCTGTGGTCAGGTCGTGCACTTTGATACGCAGGCCGAGCGCTCGCTTAAAGCCTGGGTGATGGGCGCCAATATCAACCTGCCGCCGGATATCAGCGTGACCTGGGCGCAAGTGATGCCGGCGCACTTCCATGCGCGCTTCAAGGCTGTCGCCCGGCGTTATCGCTATGTGATCTACAACGACCAGATTCGCCCGGCGCATCTGGCCGAGGAGATCACCTGGAATCACCGCCCGCTGGATGTCGAGCGCATGCGTGAAGCGGCGCAGGCGTTGGTGGGTACCCATGATTTCAGTGCATTTCGGGCCGGGCAGTGTCAGGCGAAATCGCCGATCAAGAAGATGCACCACCTGCGCGTTACCCAGCACGGCAAGATGATCGTGTTGGATGTCCGGGCTAACGCTTTTCTTCATCACATGGTGCGTAATATCGCCGGGGTGCTGATGACCATTGGTGCTGGCGAGCGGCCGGTCGAGTGGGCGAAGGAGGTGCTGGAGGCTCGCATACGGCGTTCCGGTGGCGTTACCGCGCATCCTTTTGGGCTCTATCTGGTGCAGGTCGAGTACCCGCCTGAGTTTGTCTTGCCAGCGCGTTACATCGGGCCGCATTTCCTTTCGGGCTTGCCGGAACTCGCGGCTGACGCCTAAAAAGGCATTTGCTACCATTCATAGTCTTTCCATGAAGGTGTCGCATCTTGTCAGCCGTTCGCAGCAAAATTTGTGGCATTACTCGAATCGAGGATGCGCTTGTCGCCGCCGAAGCCGGTGCGGATGCCATTGGCCTGGTGTTTTACGCCAAAAGCCCGCGGGCGGTCAGTGTTCAGCAGGCGCGGGCGATTATCGCGGCCTTGCCACCGTTCGTGACCACGGTTGGGCTCTTTGTGAATGCCAGCCGCTGTGAGCTGAACGAGATTCTCGATGCTGTGCCGCTGGATCTGTTGCAGTTCCACGGTGACGAAACAGCGGCCGACTGCGCCGGTTACCATCGCCCCTATATCAAGGCGCTGCGGGTCAAACCTGGTGATGACATAGCGGCGCAAGCGGCTCAATATTCCCAAGCTTCCGGTATCCTGCTGGACACTTACGTAGCTGGGGTGCCGGGCGGCACCGGTGCGGCCTTTGATTGGTCGCTGGTGCCACATGATTTGTCCAAGCCGATTATCCTGGCGGGTGGGCTCTGTGCGGAGAATGTCCGCGCCGCGATCCGGCAAGTGCGTCCCTATGCGGTAGATGTCAGCGGTGGCGTGGAGGCGAGCAAGGGCATCAAGGATGCGGAAAAGATTCGTGCCTTCATCCGCGAAGTCGGTTGTGCCTGACTTCGACGGCATGCAGGCATGGTCTTGGGGGCGGCGCGAGCGGGTGCTGAATTACCCATAGTTGCTCGCTGTGGGCGCTGCTGGCGGATTGAAGCTGGATTCTCTATGTGACGGGCGAAGATTCTTGGCCGTCCATTAGCCTGGAGTTGCAGGAGGGTCTTGGGGCCGTACCGAACTTCGCATGATGTCGCGCGGTTAACGCTATGACGAAGAACAAAAGGGCGTGGCTGGTTCAGCCATGCCGAGAGTCGGGCCAGTGACAGAGGGCTAGACGTTTCTAGTGGAATTGTCGCCCGGATAGTCGACGGTGTGGTGGTAGGCTTTGCGTTGCTCAAGCGATTTGCTGAATGCGCAGAGTCGACCCTGACTAAGACTGCAATCGTGAATTTGCTCAAGGACATGTGCGCGGCAATCGCTCGTTAGCGCGTCCGGGCCAACAGCTTTGGAGAATAAGTGCATGAGTAACTGGCTGGTAGACAAGCTGATCCCCTCGATCATGCGTTCCGAGGTGAAGAAAAGCTCGGTACCCGAGGGCCTCTGGCATAAATGTCCGTCTTGCGAGGCGGTGCTGTATCGCCCCGAGTTGGAAAAGACCCTGGATGTCTGCCCCAAATGCCACCACCACATGCGTATCGATGCGCGTGCCCGGCTGGATATCTTCCTCGATACGGAAGGGCGCGAAGAAATCGGTGCCGAGCTGGAGCCGGTTGACCGTCTGAAATTCCGCGACAGCAAGAAGTACAAGGATCGCCTGACCGCCGCGCAGAAGCAGACGGGCGAGAAGGATGCGCTGATCGCCATGCGCGGCACCCTCGAGAAAATGCCCGTGGTGGCCTGCGCCTTTGAGTTCTCCTTTATGGGCGGCTCGATGGGCGCCATTGTCGGTGAGCGCTTTGTTCGCGCCGCCAACGTGGCGTTGGAGCAGCGTTGCCCGCTGGTCTGTTTTGCGGCTTCCGGCGGTGCACGGATGCAGGAAGCGCTGATCTCGCTGATGCAGATGGCCAAGACTTCCGCGGTATTGGCGCGTCTGCGTGAAGAGGGTGTGCCGTTCATCTCCGTGCTGACCGATCCGGTGTACGGCGGTGTATCGGCCAGTCTGGCTATGCTCGGCGACGTGATTGTCGCTGAGCCGCGCGCGCTGATCGGTTTCGCCGGCCCGCGAGTGATCGAGCAGACCGTGCGTGAGAAGCTGCCGGAAGGCTTCCAGCGTAGCGAGTTCCTGCTGGAGCATGGTGCGATCGACATGATCATTCACCGCGAAGAGCTACGCCCGCGCCTGGCTAGGTTGTTGGCGCAGCTGATGCGTTTGCCGTCACCTGTTCCGGCATGACTGACCGTACCCTGGCCGACTGGCTCGCTTATCTAGAGCAGCTGCACCCCTCGGCGATCGATATGGGGCTGGAGCGCTCGCGTGAAGTGGCGCGCCGGCTTGGCCTGGGTAAGCCGGCGGCCAAGGTCGTCACGGTTACCGGCACCAATGGTAAAGGCTCCACCTGCGCTTTTTTGGCCGCGCTGCTGCAAGAGCAGGGTCTGAAAGTCGGGGTCTACAGCTCGCCACATCTCCTGCGTTACAACGAACGCGTGCAGATTGCGGGTGTCGATGCCTCGGATGCGGAGCTGTGCGAAGCCTTTGCCGCCGTTGAGGCCGCGCGCGGCGAGATCTCCCTGACCTATTTCGAAATGGGCACCTTGGCAGCCTTCTGGCTGTTCGAGCGTAGCGGTCTGGACGCGGCGGTGCTGGAAGTGGGCCTGGGTGGGCGGCTCGATGCAGTCAATCTGATCGACGCCGATCTTGCCCTGGTCACCAGTATCGGTCTGGATCATGCCGATTGGCTGGGCGATAGCCGTGAGTCGGTGGCTGCCGAGAAGGCCGGTATTTTCCGCGCTGGGGTGCCGGCTTTGTGTGGTGATCTTGAGCCGCCGCGGCCGTTGCTGGAACAAGTGGCAGCGTTGGGCTGTCCGTTCTTCTTGCGCGGGCGTGATTACGACTTGGCCGTTGCCGAGCAGGCTTGGCATTGGCGTGGTCTGACGCTGGCCGGTACAGTGCTTGAGTTGCATGACCTGCCGTTGCTCGATCTGCCCATGGAGAATGCGGCCTTGGCGCTGCAGGCTTATGCCTTGCTTGGTCTGCCCTGGCAGTCTGAGCGGATTGCCGCTGCGCTGCTGCGCACGCGGGTGACCGGCCGTTTAGATCGGCGAACGCTGAACTGGCAGGGTAAGTCACTCACGCTGCTGCTGGATGTTGGGCATAATCCCCATGCCGCTGAATATCTTGCGCAGCGTCTAGCGAGCCGACCCGTGGCGGGTAAGCGTCTGGCAGTCTTTGGCTTGCTGGCCGATAAGGATCTACCGGGGGTTTTGGCTCCGCTGCTGGATGAGGTGCAAGGTTGGGCGGTAGCGCCGCTGCCGACTGCGCGCACGCGTCCGGCCGCCGAACTGGAAGCGGCCTTGCTCAACCAAGGCGCGACGGTCACGGCTTACGCCGATGTGGCGGCGGCGCTGGAAGGGCAATGTGCTCGGGCTTCGGCGGATGATGAAGTTCTGCTGTTCGGATCTTTTTATTGCGTGGCCGAGGCCCTGGACTGGCTGGCCCGCCATGCCAAGGGGGAAGTAGGGGATGGCTTTGCTGGATAAAGGACTCAAGCAACGGATAGTCGGCGCCCTGGTGCTGGTCGCGTTGGCGGTAATTTTTCTGCCGATGCTGCTGTCCCGCGAGGACGAGTTACGCCGCGTGGTGGTCGAGGCGCCAGCCATGCCGCAAGCACCGGCTATGCCGCAGGTGGTAGTCGAGCCGGTCGCGGTGCCGGAGCCGCAGTTGTTGCCGGAAGAGCCGGTGCCGGTCGATCCCGTCGCAAGCGCGCCGCCGCAGGCGCCGCCAGCACTGCCAGTAGCGCCGAGCCAGCCGCCGGTTCAAGCCAGTGCACCAGTGGCGCCGACTCCTACTCTTGCGCCTATTCCGGCGCCGAGTCGTCTGGATGCGAACAGTCTGCCGGTCAGTTGGTCGATCCAGTTGGCCAGCCTGTCTAACCGTGCCAGTGCGGAGAGCCTGCAGAAGACCCTGCGTAGCCAAGGCTACAACGCCTATATCCGCAGTGTTGACGGGATGAACCGGGTATTTGTCGGCCCGCTGATTGAGCGCGCCGAGGCCGATCGCTTGCGTGATCAGTTGACGCGCCAACAGAAGCTCAAGGGTTTTATCGTTCGCTTCCAGCCAGAGAGCAGCTAAGGACCCGTTCAAGAGAAGGTGGCAAATCAGACGCTTTGTCGTGCTGGTGTCAGATGTTTTAAGCGCAAAGGCGCTGAATAAATCCGAGTCGGTCGAATCCTCGGCTTACCCCTTGGGAAGGGCTCTGTTAAAATGCAGCGCCTTTTCCGTTCGTAGGCTGCACCGTGCCATTCACCTGGGTCGATTGGGCGATTATCGCCGTCATCGCCGTCTCCAGCTTAATCAGCTTAAAACGTGGCTTCGTTAAAGAGGCTCTGTCGCTGGTCACCTGGATCATTGCTGGGGTCGTCGCCTGGATGTTCGGTGGCGCGCTCTCGCAGCATCTCGTCGAATTTATCGAAACACCCTCGGCCCGCGTCATTGCCGGCTGCGCCATTCTGTTTGTAGCCACCTTGTTGGTCGGCGCCTTGCTCAATTTCCTCATTGGCGAGCTGGTCCGGGTCACCGGCCTTTCGGGCACTGATCGTGTTCTCGGCATGGCCTTCGGCTCCGCGCGCGGAGCTTTGTTGGTGGTGCTGCTGGTCGGCTTGCTCAGCCTGGCACCGGTGCAACAGGATTCTTGGTGGCAGCAGTCGAGTCTGGTGCCGCATTTCTTGTTGGTCGCCGACTGGTCGAAAAATCTCATTTTGGGGCTTGCCAGTCAGTGGCTTGCCAGCGGTATCAGCGCACCTGCTGAGCTGCCGTTTAAAGAAGGTCTCTTGCAGCCTAAACTGCCGTAAGAGCTTTCAGAATTAGCCTGATTCACTGAGTAGGGGTTGCGTCACATGTGTGGCATCGTCGGTATCGTCGGTAAGTCGAACGTCAATCAGGCGCTGTATGACGCGCTAACCGTCCTCCAGCACCGCGGCCAGGACGCTGCCGGTATCGTGACCAGCCATGACGGCCGGTTATTTCTGCGTAAAGACAACGGTCTGGTGCGCGATGTGTTCCAGCAGCGCCATATGCAGCGTCTGGTCGGCCACATGGGCATCGGCCATGTGCGTTACCCGACTGCCGGCAGCTCCAGTTCTGCCGAGGCGCAGCCGTTCTACGTCAACTCGCCGTATGGCATCACGCTGGCGCACAACGGTAATTTGACCAACGTCGAGCAACTGGCCAAGGAGATTTACGAGTCCGACCTGCGCCACGTCAACACCAACTCCGACTCGGAAGTGCTGCTCAACGTGTTTGCCCATGAGCTGGCCGTACGCGGCAAGCTGCAGCCAACCGAAGATGATGTGTTCGCCGCGGTGAGCGATGTGCACAAGCGTTGCCGCGGTGGTTACGCGGTGGTGGCGATGATTACCGGTTACGGCATTGTCGGTTTCCGCGATCCGAACGGGATCCGCCCGATCGTCTTCGGTCAGCGTCACACCGACGAAGGCGTGGAGTACATGATCGCCTCGGAAAGCGTCTCGCTGGATGTCCTCGGTTTCACCCTGATCCGTGACCTGGCGCCGGGCGAGGCGGTGTACATCGCCGAAGACGGCAAGCTCTCTACCCGTCAGTGCGCGACTAATCCGCATTACTCGCCGTGCATCTTCGAACACGTCTACCTGGCGCGTCCGGACTCGATCATGGACGGTGTCTCGGTGTACAAGGCGCGCCTGCGCATGGGCGAGAAGCTGGCGGAGAAGATCCTCCGCGAGCGTCCGCAGCACGATATCGACGTGGTCATCCCGATTCCCGACACCAGTCGCACGGCTGCGCTGGAGCTGGCGAACCACCTGGGGGTGAAGTTCCGCGAAGGCTTCGTGAAGAACCGTTATATCGGCCGCACCTTCATCATGCCGGGGCAGGCGGCGCGGAAGAAATCCGTACGCCAGAAGCTCAACGCCATCGAGCTGGAGTTCCGCGGCAAGAACGTCATGCTGGTGGACGACTCCATCGTCCGTGGCACCACCTGCAAGCAGATCATCCAGATGGCGCGCGAAGCCGGGGCGAAAAACGTCTACTTCTGCTCGGCCGCGCCGGCCGTGCGTTACCCGAACGTGTATGGCATCGACATGCCGAGCGCCCATGAGCTGATCGCACACAGCCGTACGACCGAAGAAGTGGCCGAGCTGATCGGCGCCGATTGGCTGATTTACCAGGATCTTAGCGACCTGATCGATGCGGTGGGTGGCGGAAAGGTCAAGATCGAGCATTTCGACTGCTCGGTTTTTGATGGCAACTATGTCACCGGCGACGTCAACGAGGCTTATCTGAACAAGATCGAACAGGCGCGTAACGATTCGTCCAAGGTCAAGACCCACGCGGTCAGCGGTATCATCGATCTGTATAATAATTGATCAATCAAGTGCTCGATAAAACAACTGACGGAGTAGCGGCATGACAGAGGATTGGGATGCCGGCCGGCTGGACAGCGACCTCGAAGGTGTAGGTTTCGACACCCTGGCGGTACGCGCCGGTCAACGCCGCACGCCGGAAGGCGAACACGGTGAGCCGTTGTTCTTCACCTCCAGCTATGTCTTTCGCACCGCAGCGGACGCGGCCGCGCGCTTTGCTGGCGAGGTGCCGGGCAACGTCTACTCGCGTTACACCAACCCGACGGTGCGCGCTTTTGAAGAGCGTATCGCCGCGCTGGAAGGTGCCGAACAGGCTGTCGCGACGGCCTCGGGCATGTCGGCCATTCTGGCCACGGTGATGGCCCTCTGCAGTGCGGGCGATCACGTACTGGTTTCGCGCAGCGTGTTTGGCTCGACCATCAGCTTGTTTGAAAAGTACCTGAAGCGTTTCGCTGTGCAGGTCGACTACGTGCCGTTGGCGGATCTGTCTGCCTGGGCAAATGCTTGCAAGCCCAATACCAAGCTGCTGTTCGTCGAGTCACCGTCCAATCCGCTGGCCGAACTGGTGGATATCGCGGCCTTGGCCGAGGTGGCGCATAGCCATGGGGCGTCGCTGGTCGTGGACAACTGCTTCTGCACGCCGGTGTTGCAAAAGCCGTTGGCCCTGGGGGCGGATATCGTTGTGCACTCTGCGACCAAGTTCATCGACGGTCAGGGGCGATGCCTGGGCGGCGTAGTGGCAGGTCGTGCCGAGCAAATGAAAGAAGTCGTGGGGTTCCTGCGAACCGCTGGGCCGACGCTCAGTCCGTTCAATGCCTGGGTGTTCCTCAAGGGCCTGGAAACCCTGCGCCTGCGCATGCAAGCCCATTGTGCCGGCGCCCAGGCTTTGGCCGAGTGGCTGGAGCAGCAGCCCGGCATTGAGAAGGTGCATTACGCTGGCTTGCCCAGTCACCCGCAGCATGAGTTGGCCAAGCGCCAGCAGAGCGGCTTCGGTGCGGTGGTCAGTTTCGAAGTGCAGGGTGGCAAGGACGGTGCCTGGCGCTTTATCGACGCGACTCGCCTGCTTTCCATCACCGCCAACCTGGGTGACAGCAAGTCCACCATTACCCACCCGAGCACCACCTCGCATGGGCGCCTATCGCCGGAGGAACGCGCGGCTGCGGGTATTCGTGACAGCCTGATCCGCGTTGCCGTAGGTCTGGAAGATGTGGCCGACCTCAAGGCAGACCTGGCGCGTGGTCTCGCAACCTTGTGATTGACTGGGGAGTGCAACCCGCGACCCCGAATAACGGCAGAGTTGCGCTAGTCACCGGTGCGGCGCGCGGCATTGGTTTGGGCATCGCGGCCTGACTGATCGCCGAAGGTTGGTAGGTGGTGTTGGCCGATACCGACCGCGTGCGTGGCTCCAAGGTAGCCAAGGCCTTGGGTGACAATGCCTGGTTCGTGGCGATGGACGTTGCCCAGGAAAGCCAGGTAGTGGTCGGGGTGGCCGAAGTGCTCGGCCAGTTCGGCCGCCTCGATGCGCTGATCAATAACGCCGCCATCGCCGAACCGCATAACCCGCCTCTGGAAAGTCTCGAGCTGAATCAGTGGAATCGGGTGTTGGCGGTCAATCTCAGCGGCCCGCTGCTGCTGGCCAAGTATTGCGCGCCTTATCTGCGCGCTCATTACGGTTCTATCGTCAATCTCACCTCTACCCGCGCTTGGCAGTCCGAGCCGGACTCGGAAGCTTGCGCCGCCAGCAAAGGCGGCCTGCTGGCACTGACGCACGCGCTGGCGGTCAGTCTCGGCCCAGCGGTGCGGGTTAACGCGGTCAGCCCCGGTTGGATCGACGCGCGCGATCTTTCCGCGCGCCGCTGTCCGACCTCGAGCATGCCCAGCATCCGGCTGGTCGGGTGGGCACTGTCGAGGACGTTGCCGAGTTGGTCGCCTGGCTCTTGTCGGGCAATGCCGGCTTCGTCTCTGGGCAGGAGTTTGTGGTCGACGGTGGGATGACGCGCAAGATGATTTATCTCTGAGCTCTGCTCCTGCTAGAGGCGCACTCAAGTCCACCCCATGCATGTCAGCGGCGCACCCGCTTCAGCAAGGTCTAGTCTTGTAGGACTAACCACAGATGAAGGGGTGCACATGAGCCTGATACTGTTCTTGATTATTGGCGCTATCGCCGGCTGGATTGCCGGTAAGTTGATGCGCGGTGGCGGTTTTGGTCTGGTCGGCAATCTGGTGGTGGGGATAGTCGGCGCGGTAATCGGTGGGCACTTGTTCAGCTATCTCGGTGTGTCGGCAGGTGGAGGGGTGATTGGCTCACTGCTCACGGCGGTGATCGGTGCGGTAGTGTTGTTGTTTATCGTTGGCTTGATCAAAAAAGCTTGAGCCGTACCCCATAAAAAACAGGCGACGTCGCTGAAAGGCACGTCGCCCGTTTTTTATGCGCCTGTTGGTGGCGCGGCTCGACTATTGGCGCAGGTCGATCGCCGAGTCGCCATGGCCGTCGAACAGCTTTCCGGGGTTGTGCGGCAGAAGACCCGGGCGAGCGGTGTTGGTTTGGTCGCCGAGCACGCGGATGTCACTGTATTTCTTCCCGGACAGGGCCGCCAGACCGGCGCCGTCGCGGACCACGCTGGGGCGCAGGAAGACCATCAGGTTGCGCTTGACGTGCTGGTCCCTGGTCGAGCGGAACAGCCGGCCCAGCCAGGGGATATCGCCCAACAGCGGGACTTTCGAGTCGGTCTTGGTGATGTCGTCCTGAATCAGCCCGCCGAGCACTATGACCTGGCCATCTTCGGCGAGGATGGTGCTCTTGATCGAGCGCTTGTTGGTGATCAGGTCCACCGCCTGAGCGGTGAGGGTGGCGGCGGGGGCGATGGAGGAGATCTCCTGCTCGATCTCCAGGCGCAGGGAGGCGCCTTCGTTGATGTGCGGGGTGACCTTGAGGGTGACGCCGATATCCTGGCGCTCGATGGTGGTGAAAGGGTTGTTAGCCCCGGATGCATCGGTGGTGAAGGTGCCGGTCTGGAAGGGCACGTTCTGGCCGACCAGGATTTCCGCCTTCTGGTTGTCCAGGGTCAGCAGGCTCGGGGTGGACAGCAGGTTGCTGTTGCTGTTGGCCGACAGCGCGGTGATCAGGGCGCCGAAGTGGTCGGTGCCGATGCCGATGATCGCGCCATCCGGAAGGGTGTTCAGCAGCGGATTGTCTACGTCGTTCTTGGTGTCTTGAATGGCTTGCAGCACGGAACCGACCGACAGTCCGGTGCCGCCGAAGTTGACCCCGCCGAGTCCGCCGGTGTTGCCGCGGGCATCTACTGCCCATTGCACGCCGAGGGCATCGGTGATATCGCCGGATACCTCGACGATGGCCGCCTCTACCAACACCTGGGCGCGCGGTACATCGAGCTGGCGGACGATGTCTTCCAGCGTCGCCACCAGGTCTGGTTCGGCCAGTAGAACCAGGGCATTCAGGCTCTCATCGGCACGAATCATGATGTCCTGCGGCTTGCCGGCGGCTTCGCCGGTGGCGGCTGGAGCTTTCAACCCTTCGGAAATTTCCCCGAGAGTCTGCGCCAGCGCCTTGGCATCGTTATGCCGCAGGCGGATCACGCGAGTGTTGGCCGAGCGCGTGGTGGGAGTATCGAGAGACTGTGCCAGCGCCACCAGTTTGGCGCGGGCGGCCGGCGGGCCCAGGAGGATCAGGCGGTTGGTGCGGGCATCGGCAATGACCTGAGCACCGGAGGCGCCTTTGGCCTGGCCGCGGGCGAGGGCGGCATTGAGTGCTTCGGCGGCATCCATCACCCAGGCGTGCTGCAGGTTGAGCACGCTGTAGTCGTGATCGCTCTTCTGGTCGAGCTGATGGATCAGGTCTTCGATGCGCGCGATATTGGCGCTGCGGTCGCTGATGATCAGGGCGTTGGCCGAGGTCACTGCGGCCAGGTGACCGTATTGCGGTACGAGTGGGCGGATCAGCGGAATCAGCTCCGTCACCGAGCCGTGCTGCACCTGGATCAGACGGGTTTCCAGGCGATCTGGCGCGGCGCGGCCGCCATCGGCTTCGGCCTTGGCTTCGGCGTTGGGCACGATGCGGGCCTGCTCGCCTTGCGTGATCACGCTAAAACCGTGAGTGGCCATCACCGAGAGGAACAGTTGATAGATCTCGCTCAGCGACAGTGCCGCCTTGGACACCACGCTGACCTGGCCCTTGACCCGTGGATCGACGATGAAGGTCTCGCCGGTGATCTCGGCGATCTGGTCGATGAACTCGCGGATTTCGGCGTCCTTCAGGTTGATCGTCCAGCGCTCCTCCTGTTGGTTGGCGCTTGTTGATGCGGGTGTGATCGCCGCACTCGACGGCAGTGGCATAGCCATCAGGCCGGTGGCGAGCAGGGCGCAAGTGAGGCGAGAGAGAATCGGGGACATCGTGTCAGTCGCTTTCCGTGGGCTGTTCGGTGGAATTGGGTTCGGCGGCGGGTAGGGTGCCGGCGGCATCCATCTGTTGACGCAGGGCGTCCATGCGTTCGCGCAGCTGTGCGGCATTGTCTTCCTGCAGCGTAGACAATTGATCGACCGAGTCTTCTGCGGGTGCGGCTTCGCCATCGCTAGCGCTGTTTGCGCTGTTCTTGCGGGTGGGGAAGGGCAGGCTTTCCAGGTGGCCATTGCGTTCAAGCTCCACGCGGTCGCGATAGACCGCATGCAGGCGGACCCCTTGGTCCAATTCGACGCCGACGGCATAGCGCTGTGGTTTGCTGCCTTCGCGCTGGATGATCGCGCTAGAACGTTGCGGATTGGCATGTACGAAGCTGCCATGCAAGCTTAGGCGCAGATTAGTGGCCGGTGGTGGAGCATCGCTGGCTGTGCTGCTGGTGCCGAACAGGGGTTCCAGGCGTTCCAGTGCAGGGGCTGCGAGCACGGCGGGGGTATCGGTGCTGGTGGAGTGGGCCGGAGCACGCAGCAGGCGCAGCCAGTCGGTAGTTTGCCAGGCTAAACTGAGGCTCATGGCTAGGATCAGCGCGGCACCGACTAATGTCGGGGCCTGCAATTGCAGCCAGCGCTGAGATCCAGGGAAGGGCAAGGGCGTCACTCCGTGAATTTGTTGTTATTGGTGGTGTGGATCGCGGCTCGATCATAGCAGTTAGCAGGCTTGGCTCCGCAACCAATTCGGGGGGTGTGTGCCATAGTCTGATGTGCTAAAGATAGACCGCTGTGATTCCTCCCGTAGCGGGAGCATTTATAACAACAAAAAATGCGGAGTCGCGACGTACGCCGGTCAAATTTGCCTGTGATACTTGCTCAAGATTACCGTTTGAAGGCCCGATCAATATGAACGCTCTCCCTGCCGAGGCGCCGCTACGCCGGCTGCCATTCAGTTTCGCCAGGCGCCATGGTGTGGTGCTGTTGGTCGAGTCTGACCAGGCTTGTCTGGGGCACCGGCCCACGGTTGAGCTGGTGGCTCTGGTCGAAGCGCAGCGTTTCGCCGGGCGGCGTCTGCCCTTGCGCGCGCTCTCGGCCGACGCCTTTGAACTGGCCCTGGCCAATGCTTACCAACACGATTCCGTCTCCATGCAGCTGGCCGAAGATATCGGTGGCAGCATGGACCTGGCTGCTCTGGCCGAGCAGATTCCAGAAACCGAGGACTTGCTGGAGCAGGAGGATGACGCGCCGATCATCCGCCTGATCAATGCCATCCTCGGTGAGGCGATCAAGGAAAACGCGTCCGATATCCACCTGGAAACCTTCGAGAAACGCCTGGTCGTCCGCTTCCGGGTCGACGGTATCTTGCGTGAAGTGTTGGAGCCCAAGCGCGAACTGGCGGCGCTGCTGGTGTCGCGGATCAAGGTCATGGCGCGGTTGGATATCGCCGAGAAGCGTATACCGCAGGACGGGCGAATTTCGCTGCGGGTGGGTGGGCGCGAGGTGGATATCCGGGTCTCCACTCTGCCTTCTGCGAATGGCGAGCGGGTGGTACTGCGCTTGCTCGATAAGCAGGCGGGGCGCCTGTCGCTGCAGCATTTAGGCATGTGCGCGCGGGACCGCAAACTGATGGAAGAAACCGTGCGCAAACCCCACGGGATTCTGCTGGTCACCGGCCCCACCGGCTCGGGTAAGACCACCACGCTGTATGCCAGTTTGGTCAGCCTCAACGACCGGACGCGGAACATTCTCACGGTCGAAGATCCGATCGAATACCACCTGGAAGGCATAGGTCAAACTCAGGTCAATCCCAAGGTCGATATGACCTTCGCCCGCGGCTTGCGCGCCATCTTGCGCCAGGACCCGGACGTGGTGATGGTCGGCGAAATTCGCGACAAGGAAACCGCACAGATCGCCGTGCAGGCGTCGCTGACCGGTCACCTGGTGCTCTCCACCCTGCACACCAACAGTGCCATCGGCGCCATTACCCGGCTGGTAGATATGGGTGTCGAGCCGTTCCTGTTGTCGTCTTCGCTCTTGGGGGTGCTCGCCCAGCGTCTGGTACGTGTGCTCTGCCCGCATTGCAAAGAGGCTTACCCCGCCGATGCCGCGGAGTGTGCGCTGCTGGGCGTCGAGAGTGCGCAGCCACCGCTGATCCAGCATGCCCGTGGCTGCGCCGAGTGCAAGCAGCAGGGCTATCGCGGGCGTACCGGTATCTATGAACTGGTGGTGTTCGATGACCACATGCGCAGCTTGGTGCACAACGCCGCTTCCGAGCAGGAAATGATCCAACATGCGCGCCGCTCTGGGCCGAGCATTCGTGAGGATGGTCGGCGTAAGGTGCTGGAGGGGACGACTACCCTGGAAGAAGTGCTGCGCGTGACACGGGAAGAGTGATCTAGGAACCATCATGGCCGCATTCGAGTACCTCGCCCTCGACACCAAGGGGCGTCAGCAGAAAGGCGTTCTGGAGGCCGACAGCGCGCGCCAAGTGCGGCAGTTGCTGCGTGAGCGGCAGTTGGCGCCCTTGCAGGTGAAGGCCACCCGCACTCGCGAGCAAGCCAGTAATGACGGGCATTTCAGCTTCGTTCGTGGGCTTTCCGCCCGCGACCTGGCGTTGCTGACCCGGCAGTTGGCCACCCTGATTCAGGCCGGGTTGCCGATCGAAGAAGCCTTGCGCGCCGCCGCTGCGCAATCCACCGCACCGCGTATCGAGGCGATGCTGCTCGCCGTGCGCGCCAGAGTGCTGGAGGGCAATAGCCTGGCCGCTAGCCTGAGAGAATTTCCCGCGGCCTTTCCCGAGTTGTACCGCGCCACGGTGGCCGCCGGTGAGCACGCCGGGCATTTGGGCCCGGTGTTGGAGCAGTTGGCGGATTACACCGAGCAGCGCCAGCAGTCGCGGCAGAAGATTCAGCTGGCATTGCTCTATCCGCTGATCCTGATGGTCACCTCGCTGATCATCGTTGCCTTTCTCCTGGGCTATGTGGTGCCGGATGTGGTGCGAGTATTTGTCGACTCCGGGCAGACCTTGCCGGCGCTGACGCGCGGTTTGATTGCGCTCAGTGACGCGGTTAAAGCCTGGGGCTGGTTGCTGGTGTTGCTGTTGTTTGCCGGCGGCTTTGGGCTGCGCTGGGCGTTGCGCGATGAGCGGGTCAAGCAGCGTTGGCATGGCTTGCTGTTGCGGGTGCCTTTAGCCGGACGCTTGGTTCGCGCGACCGACTGCGCGCGATTCGCCTCGACCCTGGCGATCCTCACCCGGAGTGGCGTGCCCTTGGTCGAAGCCCTCGGCATTGGTGCGCAGGTGATCGCCAACCGGGTGATTCGCGCCGAAGTGGTGCTGGCCGCGCAGAAGGTTCGCGAGGGCGGCAGCCTGACTCGCGCACTGGAGGCCAGTGGCCAGTTTCCGCCGATGATGCTGCACATGATTGCCAGCGGCGAGCGCTCCGGCGAGCTGGATCAGATGCTCGCGCGTACCGCGCGCAATCAGGAGAATGATCTGGGCGCGCAGGTCGCCTTGCTGGTGGGCCTGTTCGAGCCGTTCATGCTGGTGTTTATGGGGGTGGTGGTGCTGTTGATCGTGCTGGCCATCCTCCTGCCGATTTTGTCGTTGAATCAACTGGTGGGGTAAGCAAGTGAAGGACGTGCGCAAGCAACAGGGTTTTACCCTGATCGAAATCATGGTGGTGGTGGTGATCCTCGGGATCCTCGCGGCCTTGATCGTACCGCAGGTGATGAGCCGCCCGGATCAGGCCAAGGTCACTGTGGCCAAGGGGGATGTCAAGGCCATCTCCGCCGCGCTGGATATGTACAAACTGGACAATTACGCCTATCCGAACACCCAGCAAGGGCTCGAGGCCCTGGTGAAAAAACCCTCGGGTAACCCTGCGGCGAAGAACTGGAATAAAGACGGCTACCTCAAGCGGATGCCGGTCGATCCTTGGGGCAATCCCTACCAATACCTGGCGCCGGGCACTAAAGGTCCTTTCGATCTGTATTCCCTGGGAGCCGACGGCAAGGAAGGCGGCGACGACCACGATGCCGATATCGGCAACTGGGATCTGTAAGCCGCGATGAGCCGCTCGCTGGGGTTCACGCTGATCGAGCTGCTCGTGGTGCTGGTGATCCTCGGCAGCCTGGTCGGCTTGGCCGTGCTCAGTACCGGCATCGCAGGGCCTGCGCGGGAACTGAACAACGAGGCTGAGCGCCTGACCGGCTTGATCGGTGTACTAGCGGACGAAGCAGTATTGGACAACCGCGAGTACGGCCTACGGCTGAGCCCCGAGGCCTATCGGGTGCTGCGCTACGACGAAGCCACGGGTAAGTGGCTGGCGTTGGATAAGGCTGCCCATCGCTTGCCGAGTTGGGCGGTGCTGAGCTTCGAGTTGGATGGTGAAGCCTTGAACTTGCCTGCACCGGCTGCGGATGACGATAGAAAAGCCAAAAACGCTGCTCCGCAGTTATTGATTCTCTCGAGCGGCGAGCTCAGTCCTTTCCGCCTGCGCCTGGCTGAACGGCGCAAAGATGGCTTGCAGCTGCAAATGTCCAGCGATGGTTTCCGCCTGCCCCAAGTTGAGGTCGAGGCCAAGGTGCTCAAGGGGCGAGCCGGATGAGGCGCGCACGGGGTTTCACCCTGCTCGAGGTGCTGGTTGCACTGGGCATTTTCGCCTTGGTCGCGGCCAGCGTGCTGACTGCCAGTTCGCGTAGCTTGCAGACGGCCGCGCGCCTGGAAGACAAGACCCTGGCCATGTGGATTGCCGACAATCGTTTGAGCGAACTGCAACTGGCCGAAACGCCGCCGGCCGATGGTCGCGCGCAAGGTCAGTTGGACTACGCCGGGCGGCACTGGGAATGGCTGAGCCTGATTGAACCCACCAGTGAACCGACGATGCGTCGGGTCACGCTCTGGGTGGCGCTGAGCGGTGAGCGCGGTGCCCGTGGCGATCTGAAAGAGCGCGCGATATTGAGCCTCACCGGCTTCCTCGGGGCTGAACCATGAGGCGCTCCGCGGGCTTCACGCTGTTGGAGTTGCTGATTGCCATCGCGATCTTTGCCCTGCTGGGGCTGGGCACCTACCGCATGCTCAACAGCGTGCTGCGCACCGACACTGCGACGCGGACCCAGGAACAGCAATTGCGCGAGTTGATCCGCGCCATGGCGGCTTTCGAGCGTGACGTGTTGCAGCTGGTGGCGCGGCCGGTGCGCGATCCGTTCGGTGAGTCGCGTGCCGCCTTGCTCGGTGAGGGCGGCGATCACCCGGCGCTGGAGTTCACCCGTAATGGCTGGCGCAACCCCATGGGCACACCACGTTCGCGCTTACAGCGGGTCCGCTGGGAGTTGAGTGGCGAGCAATGGCAGCGACGTTACTGGACGGTGTTGGATCAGGCCCAGGACAGCCAGCCGCGCGTGCAGCAGGCGCTGGACGGCGTCACCCGCTTTGCGCTGCGTTACCTGGATCGCGAGGGGCGCTGGTTGGACAGTTGGCCGCCGGCCGAAGGCGCCGAAGACAAGCGTCTGCAGCGGCTACCGAGGGCGGTCGAGTTAGTGCTGGAACATCGTCGTTATGGTGAGCTGCGGCGTGTCTTGCGCTTGCCGGATATGCCCAAAGACGCGACCCAGGGAGACGCCGAGGGTGGCGAACAGCCAGCGCCCGAGCCTGAAGCGGAGACCGGCTCATGACGCGCCAAAGGGGCGTTGCCTTGATCACGGTGCTGCTGGTGGTGGCCGTGGTGACGGTGGTCTGTGCCGGGCTTATCGCGCGCCAGCAGCTGGCCATTCGTAGCAGTGCCAATCTGTTGACAGCGCGTCAGGCCTGGCATTACGCCTTGGGTGGCGAAGCGTTAGCCAAAGCGCTGCTGCTGCGCGATTTGCGTCAGGGTGATCCGCGTCAGTCGGTGGATCACTTGGGTGAGGCGTGGGCGCGAGCGCAGGCGCCCTTCAAGCTGGATGAGGGGGGGGAGTTGCGGGTGCGTATCGAGGATCCGAGTGGGCGCTTTAATCTCAACAGTCTGGTGCGCCAGGGTCAGGTCAATGCAGCGGCCGTGGCGCAGTTTCGCCGCCTATTGCTGCGCCTGGAGATCGAGCAGCCCTATGCCGAGCGCTTGCAGGACTGGCTGGATGCCGATCAGGAACCGAACGGTGCCAATGGCGCGGAGGACAATCAATATCTGTTGGCACAGCCTGCCTACCGAGCGGCTAATCAACTGCTGAGCGATGTCTCTGAGCTGCGCCTGTTATTGGGCATGAATGAGGCGGATTACCGGCGGCTGTTGCCTTATGTCAGCGCGTTACCCGCAGACGCCGCGCTAAACGTCAATACTGCCAGTGCCTTGGTGCTTTCTAGTCTGGCCGATGGTTTGACGCCGAGCGTTGCGCAAGGTCTGCTGGCGGCGCGGGGTAACCAGGGTTTTCGCAGCCTGGAGAGCTTTCTCGAACAGCCGGCCTTGGCTGGGCTCGGTTTGCAGGGGCAGGGCTTGGCCGTGGGCAGTCAATATTTTCAGGTGATCAGCGAGGTGCGAGTGGTTGACCGTCGTCAGGTGCTGGTGAGCAGTTTGCAACGTGCCGAAGACGGTCGCGTGCGGGCGCTGGCCCGTGATTTAGGGCAGGCTGGTTCAGCGCCAGCGCCGATTAAGGAGTCCGCTCAATGAGTCAGGTGTGTATTTTTCTTCCGCCGTCTGCCTGTGCGGGGGCTGATCCCGAACTAGAGGTGTGCCGTGTGCAGGCGGGCGTCCGCACGCAGCTAGCCTTCGCCGCGGCAGTGGCGGAGCTGGGTGCGTCCTGGCGCCTGGTGCTGCCGGTGGAGGCGGTGACCAGCTGCGCTGTGCAACTGCCGACGCAGAAGTCCCGTTGGTTGCGTCAGGCCTTGCCGTTTGCGGTGGAGGAGTTGCTGGCCGAAGAGGTCGAGCACCTGCATCTGGCCCTGGGCGAGCAGTTGGCTGACGGTCGGCATCGGGTGTTCGCCGTGCGCCGTAGCTGGCTGGCGGACTGGTTGACGCTGTGCGCGGAAAACCGGCCGGCGACGATTCAGGTCGACGCGGATTTGCTCCCGGCGCAGGGCGCGCAATTGCTCTGGCTGGCTGAGCGTTGGCTGCTCGGCGGCGCCACGCCGACGCGCATGGCGCTGGCAACCGAGGATTGGCCATCGCTGGCGCCGGCCTGTCCGCTGCCGCATATGGCCTATGCCCCGCCGGAGCAGGCGTTGCCGGCAGGGATTGGCGAGTGTCGGCGCGAGCCGGATCTCCATCTCTGGTTGGCCAGTCAGTCCGCTGGCTGCAACCTGGCCCAGGGCGAGTTCGCGCCGCGCGAGTCGACGGAGGAGTGGCTGCGTTGGCGTCCGCTGCTGGGCTTGGTTGGCCTGTGGCTGCTGCTGCAATGGGGCTTCAATGTGGCGCAGAGCTGGCAATTGCAACGCGAGAGCGAGGCCTATGCCGGGTCCAATGTGGCGCTCTATCGCGAGCTGTTTCCCGAGGACAACAAGCTGGTCAACCTGCGTACCCAGTTCGACCAGCATTTGGCCGAAGGTGCTGGGGGTGGTCAGAGTCGCCTGCTCAATCTGCTTGGTCAGGCCACCGGAGCGCTGGTTGCCGAAGGCGCCCAGGTGCGCGTGCAGCAGTTGGACTTCAGTGACAGCCGTGGCGACTTGGCGCTGCAGGTGCAGGCGCCGGGTTTCGACGCGCTGGAACGGTTGCGTGAACGCCTGATCAAGGCTGGGCTGGTGGTGCAGTTGGGGTCAGCCAGCCGTGAAGCGACTGGGGTTAGTGCCCGCTTGGTGATTGGAGGCTAAGGATGAGCGGTTTGAGTGCATTGAAAAGTTCGTTCTCGGCGCAACTGGAGCGTTCCGTGCTGTTACAACGCTGGCGCGCGCTGATCCCGCGCGAGCGCCTGGCGTTGAGCCTGCTGGCGTTGTTTTTGCTGGCGCTGCTGCTCTATCTGAGCCTCTGGCGCCCAGCCGAGCAACGTCTGATTGCCGCGCGCAGTGCTTTCGAGCAGCAGCGCGAGCTGAATGCCTATCTGCAGGCGCGAGCCCCCTTGGCCCGTGCGCTTTCGAGCAAACCCAAGGTCAGCCTGGATCCGGCTAACCTGCAAGGTCTGGTTACCGCCAGTGCGGCGCAGCAGAACCTGGCGGTGGAGCGTCTGGACAGCGAGGGGGATGGCGGCCTGCAGGTCAACCTGCAGCCGGCGCCCTTTGCCCAGTTGCTGCGCTGGTTTGCCTTGCTCGAAGGGCAGGGTGTGCGGATCGATGAAGCGGCATTAGATCGTGGCGAAGATGGCCGGGTCGCCGCGCGCCTGACCTTGCGCGTAGCGCATTGATCGGGCAGCGCGGGCAGGGTCGTCGGTTGTGCGGGCAGCCTGAGACGAACTCGCAGCTTGTCGAGATAAACCCCTCTTTGAAGAAAAACTCTATGTAGGGTGTTGACTTAGGTGCGCCTCCCGCGTAGATTTCGCGCCTCGCAAGCAGCGGGTGATTAGCTCAGCTGGGAGAGCATCTGCCTTACAAGCAGAGGGTCGGCGGTTCGATCCCGTCATCACCCACCACTCTTGTGAATTTCGGACGCAAGTCCGACCGACGCGCAGCGGTAGTTCAGTCGGTTAGAATACCGGCCTGTCACGCCGGGGGTCGCGGGTTCGAGTCCCGTCCGCTGCGCCATATTCTCCAGGTTCGATTACGGTCGGCCTGAGACGGGTGAAGCCCTACAGGGTTAGCTGGTCAGAGGTTTCAAAGAGTTCCATTGGACGCAAGTCCAACCGACACGCAGCGGTAGTTCAGTCGGTTAGAATACCGGCCTGTCACGCCGGGGGTCGCGGGTTCGAGTCCCGTCCGCTGCGCCATCTTAGAAAGCCCTTAGGTTGAAAGACCTAGGGGCTTTTTATTGCCTGCGATATTTCGATTTTTGTTTCATTTTTTGTTCATCTGGGATCTTTAATCTATTTGCCAGGGTCTTTGTTAGGCCTGTGTCCTTAGATCGAGAGGTAAACCCAATGGACGACTATCAAGAAGAGCTCCTCGAATACCGCGCTGGCGAGCAAGAGGATCCTGCTGAGCCTGTGGAAGATGCCACTGAGTTGTGACGAGGCCCGTTAGCCTGCTTGCCGTTGCGCACGGCGGAACTCGCCAGGGGTCTGCCCGCTCCAGCGTTTGAACGCGCGCTGAAAGGCTTCCGCCGAGGCGAAGCCGAGCAGATAGGCGATCTCGCCAAAGGCCAGTTCGGTGTCGCGGATATAGGCCATCGCCAGATCCCGGCGGGTATCGTTGAGAATCGCCCGGTACTGCGTGCCTTCTTCCGCCAACTTGCGCCGCAGCGTCCAGGTGGGGAGCTGCAGGCGTGCCGCAAGTTCTTCCAGGTCGGGCTCGCGCCCATGCAGCAGCGGGCCGAGCAGTTGGCTGATGCGCTCGCGCAGGCTGCGGGTGCGGGTCAGTTGTTCCAGTTCGCGTTCGCAGATTTCCAGCAGATGGCGCCAGGTGCTCGGGCAGTGTTCGGGGTTGCGCAAGGCCAGGTTGGCCTGGTTCAGTCGCAGCTGATTGACGCTGGCACCGAACTCCAGCGGGCAGCCGAACACCTCGGCGTAGCGCTCGGCGTAGCTGGGGGCGGGGAATTCGATTTCGACCTTTTCGAGGTTCAGCTTTTGCCCGGCCAGGCTGCTCAGCTGGCAGGTCCAGCTGGCCAGTACCGAGTCCACGACGAAGCGGTTGTAGGCGTTGTACGGGTTGATCGAATAGAAGCGCAGCCAGGCACCTTGGGCATCCTCATGCAAGCTCGACTGGCCGCGATAGTTGTAGGCGTACAGGGGTTCAAAGCGAATCAGTGCGCGGGCGGCTTCCCGCACGGTCGGGGCTTGGGCGGCGGTGACGCCGGCCAGGCCAACTTGGCTGAGCCGGTTCAGTTGGCCCATCAGCAGGCCCAGGCTGGGGTCGCCAGTCAGCTGGATCGCGGCGTGCCCCAGGCGCATATAACGCGGGATCGACAGCCTGGCCCGCGGCTCGGCCAGGCGCGCAGCATCCAGACCATATTGGTCGAGCAGCGGTGCGGGGTCTTGCGCAAGCGCGCGTACGGCCTCGGCCAGGCTGTGGACGAAACCGACCGAGAGGTCGCCAAGACGTACTCGCGTGGGTTTCATCGGCCTACAGCCAGAGGTTGATCAGGCGGGCGCCGTGGCCAACGCTAGCCAGACTATTTTGGCCGGGCGTGGCGAGCGAACTTTGGCCATCGCTGCCCATGCCCCACAACTGGCCGCGCATGAATACGGTAATACCCGCCTGGGCGCCGCTGCTGGAGAGGCGAGCGGCCATGGCCAGGCGCTGCCAGGCTTCCCCTTCGCTCAGTTCGCCGGGTTTAAGGCTGACGTCGGCTGGCGTCGTGGCGCCATTGTAGCCGCCCCAAGGCTTCGACCAATGGCCATTGCCGGTGAGAAACGCCGGTACGGCCAGCAGCTCGACACCGTTGCGGGCCAGTTCGGCGTAACCGGCCGGGTACCAGCTGTCGGCGCAGATCAACACGCCCAGGCGCCCGGCTGGTGTATCCAGCACCTGTAGCGCAGCAATCGGGGCGGCGGCGGTAAAGCCTTGTTCGTCGCGAATCGGGAAGCTTTTGCGCTGCGGCTGGCCGAGTGGTGCGCCATCGCTACCGAACACCAGGCTGATGTTGTAGAGCGGGCCGCTGCCGACCGTCAGAGTGCCGTTTTCCACCCGGGGCTCGGGTAGCACGATCGAGCCGGCTACCAGGGTGATGCCGAACTCCTTGGCCAAACCGCCAAACAAGGCTTGGTAGTCGCGGGCCATGGCCTGACCCTTCATGCGCAACAGCGCGTCGGCCAGACGATCCTCGCCTTGCGCGGCAAGCAGGGCGCTGACGAGTTGCAGCGGATGGCTGGCGGCTAGCCAGGCCATGGCTTCTTTCACTGTTTTGGCCTGATAAACCTCGGCCTTCTCTCCGCTCGCGATCAGCCAGGTGCCAATGTGTTCCGGCAGTACGGCGATGGTTTTGCGGTTGAGCAGGCCTTCGCTGCGGGCTTTTTCCAGGTAGGCGGCGAGTTTCAGGTGCAGTAGCTCGACACTCTGATAATCGCCGGAGAACAGCTCCGGCTGGATGCCGAGCAGGTTGCCGCGCTCGCCTGGCTGGCCTTGGTTGAGCACGACCTGGCTGCGCAGGTCAGACAGGTAATGGCCGCTCGGACGCAATCCGGTCCAAACGGCATAAGCGCTGATGGCGCCGATGAGGAGGCTGATGACGGCGAAGCTGAGTAGTTTGCGCATGAGATAAAGGCGTGCGGGATTCACTGTCAAGGGTAGGACGTTGGGCTGTGCTTGCCAAGTCGCGCTGCTCGTTTCGATCAATAACTTGTCACTTTGGATCATTGAGTGGGGCTCGGTAGCTCTCTATCGTCTGCTGCATAACTGATCGCTGCCCGGTTCCGACAACAACCGCTACTGAGGCTGCGGCATCCCGTGAATGCACTGCTTGTGGAGTTCCTATGACCACCGCTCACTATCCGCACCTGTTGGCCCCGCTTGACCTGGGTTTCACCACCCTGCGTAACCGCACCTTGATGGGCTCCATGCACACCGGCCTGGAAGAAAAGCCCAATGGCTTCGAGCGCATGGCGGCCTATTTCGCCGAACGTGCCCGCGGTGGCGTGGGCCTGATGGTTACCGGCGGTATCGGCCCGAACGTCGAGGGTGGGGTGTATTCCGGTGCGGCCAAGCTGACCACCCAGGAAGAAGCGGACAAGCACAGGATAGTCACCCGGGCGGTGCACGAGGCGGGCGGCAAGATCTGCATGCAGATCCTGCATGCCGGGCGTTATGCCTACAGCCCGAAGTCGGTGGCGCCGAGCGCGATCCAGGCGCCGATCAACCCGTTCAAGCCCCGGGAGCTGGACGAGGAGGGTATCGAGAAGCAGATCCAGGATTTCGTCACCTGTTCCAGCCTGGCCCAGGTGGCCGAGTACGACGGCGTCGAGATCATGGGTTCGGAAGGTTATTTCATTAACCAGTTCCTCGCCGCGCATACCAACCAGCGTACCGACCGCTGGGGCGGCAGCTACGAGAACCGCATGCGCCTGCCGGTAGAGATCGTCCGCCGCGTGCGCGAGGCGGTCGGGCCGAACTTCATCATCATCTATCGCCTGTCGATGCTCGATCTGGTGGAAGGTGGCAGCACCTGGGACGAGATCGTGCTGCTGGCCAAGGCCATCGAGCAGGCCGGCGCGACCCTCATCAACACCGGTATCGGCTGGCACGAAGCACGTATTCCGACCATCGCCACCAAGGTACCGCGTGCCGCGTTCACCAAGGTCACCGCCAAGCTGCGTGGCGAGGTCGGCATTCCGCTGATCACCACCAACCGCATCAACACCCCGGAAGTCGCCGAGCAGGTGCTGGCCGAAGGCGACGCCGACATGGTCTCCATGGCCCGCCCATTCCTGGCCGACCCGGATTTCGTCAACAAGGCCGCCGCAGGTCGCAGCGACGAGATCAACACCTGCATCGGTTGCAACCAGGCCTGTCTGGATCACACCTTCGGCGGCAAGTTGACCAGTTGCCTGGTCAACCCGCGGGCCTGCCACGAGACCGAGCTGAACTACATACCGGCGACCCAGGTGAAGAAGATCGCCGTGGTCGGCGCCGGCCCGGCCGGCTTGTCCGCCGCCACCGTGGCGGCCGAGCGTGGCCATCAGGTGACCCTGTTCGATTCCGCCGGCGAGATCGGCGGCCAGTTCAACGTGGCCAAGCGGGTGCCAGGTAAGGAAGAGTTCTTCGAGACCCTGCGCTACTTCAAGCGCAAGCTGGAGACTACCGGGGTCGAGCTGCACTTGAACACTCGGGTGGATGCCGCCGAGCTGGCCGAAGGCGGCTACGACGAGATCATCCTGGCCACCGGTATCGCGCCGCGCACCCCGGAGATTCCGGGTGTCGACAGCCCGAAGGTGATCAGCTACCTGGATGCCATCCTCGAGCGCAAGCCAGTCGGGCAGAAGGTGGCGGTGATCGGTGCGGGCGGCATCGGCTTCGACGTTTCCGAGTTCATCGTGCACCAAGGCGAAGCCACCAGTCAGAACCGCGAAGCCTTCTGGAAGGAGTGGGGCATCGACGCCGATCTGGAGGCTCGCGGTGGGGTTGCCGGCATCCAGGCCGAACCGCATGCGCCGGCACGCCAGGTGTTCCTGCTGCAACGGAAAAAATCCAAGGTCGGCGATGGCCTGGGTAAGACCACCGGCTGGATTCATCGTGCCGGCCTGAAGAACAAGCAGGTGCAGATGCTCAGTAGCGTCGAGTACCTGAAGATCGACGACGCCGGTCTGCATATCCGCATCGCCGAGGGTGAGCCGCAAGTACTGCCGGTGGATACCGTGATCATCTGCGCCGGCCAGGATCCGCTGCGTGAGTTGCAGGATGGTCTGGTCGCGGCAGGGCAGAGCGTGCACCTGATCGGCGGCGCCGATGTGGCGGCCGAATTGGATGCGAAGCGGGCGATCAATCAGGGTTCGCGTCTGGCTGCTGAACTCTAAGATGCTCTGAATACACCGTCGTGCCCGCGAAGCTGGGCATGACGGCTCGATGCTTGACCTTCAGGCTTTTCATAAGGGGGACGCTGCACATGCTAGCTATATCGCCCAACCCTGCTGTTGCCGTCACGCTTGAGCAATGGCATGCCATGCTCGAAAAACAGGATCTGCGTGCTCTTCCGGCCTTGCTGCATCCGCAGGCGGTGTTTCGTTCGCCGATGGCGTTCAAGCCTTATAGCGGTGCGCCGCTGGTGACACTGATTCTGAACACGGTCTCGCAGGTGTTCGAGGGGTTTGCTTACCATCGGCAGCTGTTCAGCGAAGATGGTTTGAGCGTGGTGCTGGAGTTCAGCGCCCGCGTCGGTGATCGTCAGCTCAAGGGTATCGACCTGATTCGCTTCGATGACGACGGCAAGATTGTCGATTTCGAGGTGATGATTCGCCCTCTGAGTGGCTTGCAGGCGCTGGGCGAAGAGATGGGGCGACGTCTGGCGCCCTTTTTGGCCAGCTCCAAGTCCTGAGACATTGCACCAAGCCCATCACAGTTTCGCCCCGCCGTCGGTCTGTCTAACTGCCACGGCGGGCGACTGCCAACCCAGTCACATTGCCTGCGCCCCTTTTTCCCCTAGACTTGTCGATATCACGGGATAACGCCTGGTTTTGCCGCCTTTACTCAGGCCGCCAGGAGCGTTACGCCCGAGAGGACTATCGCCGTGTTGGCCTAGAGGGAAGCCGATGAGCATGCAGAACAAGCCACAGATAGTGGAAGCCGTGATGTTCTTCAGTGAGCGCGGCATCTGCAAGGAAATGCTTTTTCCCGAATTCGAGGCTTTGCTCGACGGCATGGTGACTATGCCGGGGTTCGCCGATCAGCAGGTGCGCGTGGCCTATGTGTTGATCAACCCGCGCCTGTTGATCCGCGCGGCGGTGTTCTTCTATCTGGATTTCGACAAGAAGGGCTTGGCCGATAGCGGTTGGAATATCCCCCTGCGGCATCTGGCCGAGCGCTCCGGGCGTGGCCCAGACCTCGGTGCGGGGCCGATTCGTTTGGCCTGCCGCAGCCAGTGCCCGGTGTCCTGGCATCAGATGCACCTATGGGACCCCAGCCTGGCGCCGGGGCAGAACGACCTGGTACTGCTGCGCGATGCGGCCAAGCGTAATCAGTTGGGCTTGCTGGTTGAGGAAGACTCGGCACAGACAGTCGCTCCCGAACGTTTGCAAATGGCTTCCGAGGACAAATGGCATGCGCCGGATCCAGCCAAGGAGGTGGCGGAGAAACTGGCTGAGAAAAACGCTCAGGAACACCGCCTGAAAACCGCGCAACTGATCAAACAGCAGCGTCTGCGGATCAGCAGCCTGGGCCAGCAACACGAAGAGGAGTTGGCCAAACTCAAACTGGCCAATGCTGAGCAGAATAAAACGCTGCAGGTGCAAATCCATGGCCTGCACCTGGCTTTGCGCCAGCAGGAGGAACTCAACGCGAGCCTCAAGGCGCAATTAGCCGCGCAAGCCGATGGCTTGCAGAAAAACCGCGAAGAAATGACCCAGCAATTGCGGGCTCTGGAGCACCATGGCCGCACCGAGAGCGATATCCTGCGTGCGCAGTTTGATGCCGAGTTGCAAGCCAAGATCGCGTCTGCGGTCGTGGAGCACCAAGAGCAGATCGCCATTCGTGACGTTGAGCTGGCCTACCGCAACGAGCTGGACGCGCAACTGCAACAGGAAGTCGAGCGCCTCAAGCGTGAGCGTGACGCGTTTGCCAGCCAAGGCGGCGAACAGATTCTCGAGCGGCTGAGCAAGCTCGGCGTGGTGTTCGTCGTCTATCACCCGGGGGCCGGTCACCTGACTATCCCGCTGCAGGATATCGCCCGGTATCAGGATAATCCGCTGGCCTACGCCGCGGCCAAGTGCTTCGTGTCGCAAGCGCAATATCTCCAGTGGCTGGCGCATTACCAGCAACCGAACTGCGAGGCGAACTTGCCCAGCGGTGAGCGCTGCGCCATGCCGATCGAGCGGGTGGACAGCCCCAGTCGGTTCGTCGCGGGCGACTCCAATTGTTGTGCGCGGCATAAGGCCAGCCGCCTGCACACCGTCAGCTAAGCCTTGTCTCTGGTTATTCCGCAGTGGGCGCCTAGGGCACCACTTGAGCCTTTGCAGCTCGATTGGCTGGCGCAGGCTGGTGTCGAGCTGGCGGTGCTGCGCCTCGACCTGATCGACCCGCTGATCTCCGGCAATAAGTGGTTCAAGCTGACCCCGCATCTGGTTAGCGCCGCCGCGGTGGGTGCCGATGGCTTGATCAGCCTGGGCGGGGCGCATTCCAATCATCTGCATGCCCTGGCCGCGGTGGGAAAGCGCTTTAGCTTTCCCACCGCCGGCTTGCTGCGCGGTGAACCGCAAGACACGCCAACCGTGCGTGATCTGCAGGCGTGGGGCATGCAACTGCACTGGCTCGGCTACGGCGGTTATCGAGCGCGGCATCGGCCGGATTTCTGGGCTCAATGGCAGGCACGCTACCCCAAGCTGCACGCCGTGCCGGAGGGCGGTGGTGGTTTGCCGGGGGCGCTGGGCTGTGCGGCGCTGGTGACGCAGGCGCGTGAGCAGTTGGCTGCGCTCGGTTGGGCTGACTACGACGGCTGGTGGCTGGCCGTGGGCACGGGTACTACCTTGGCTGGCTTGGTGCTGGCGGAGGCGGGTGCGCATCCGGTGTTCGGCGCTATGGCGGTGCCGGGCGACCATGGCGTGGCGCAGCAGGTGCAGACGATTCTGTGCCAGGCAGGCGTGGCAGATCGTGGTTATCGGTTGCTGGACGCCTGTCGCGGTGGTTTTGCCAAGGTCGATGCCGAGTTGGCGTGCTTTATTCTTGAGCTTGAGGCGTGCAGCGGCGTGCCGTTAGAACCGTTATATACCGCGAAAGCATTAATGGCATTGCGCCAGCGGGTTGAGGCCGGTTACTTTGCCCCTGGTACACGCCTGCTCTTCGTCCATACGGGCGGCTTGCAGGGGCGCAGGGCCGCCCGTATGAACAACGATACGAACAACGAGCCGATGCGCTCGCGCGATCTGGCTGGACCTGTGGCCGGTGACGCTGAGCTTCGACCGGTGGAGTCTGGATATCCTCATGAGTGACCCCCTGAATCCCGAACAGCTGCGCAGCCTGACGCCGCTCAACGTGCTCTCCGAACAGCAGTGGCGCGAGCTGCGCGATCAGCTAGTGCCGCAACCCTTGCTGGCCGGTCAATTGCTGTTCCGCCAGGGTGATCAGGCGCGGCTGACCCATTACCTCTTGGCGGGTGAACTGCTGCTGTGTTCTGTCGACGGTGAAGAAGAGCATTTGCTCGCGGGCAGTGAAGCCAGCTGCCATCCGCTGTCACCCAGCCTGCCACGCTTGCATGAAGCCCGGGCGCTGACCGATGCCAGCCTGCTGACGCTGGACAGCGCAACCCTGACACGGTTGTTGACCTGGCGCCTGGCCTATCAGGATCTGCTGCTGGAGTTGGGGCAGGCCGGCGAGGACGTGGAGTGGCTCGAGCGGCTGCTGGAAAACCCCCTCTTTGCCAAAGTACCGTCGCCGAATGTGCGGGCGATGCTCGAACGTTTGCAGCGCATCGAGCTGCCAGCCGGGAGCACGGTGCTGCGCGAGGGGGAGGTGGGCGATTGCTGCTTCTTCTTGAACAGTGGGCGCGCCGAGGTGATTCGCAGTGCGGGCAGCGAGCATCAGGTGCTGGCCGAACTGGAAGTCGGCGCGTGTTTCGGTGAGGAGGCGCTGCTGGCCGACCGGCCGCGCAATGCCACCGTGACCATGCTGGACGATGGCGTGGTCTTGCGTCTGGATCGCCAGGACTTCTTCGCCTTGCTCAAGGCGCCGGTGGTCGACGAGGTGTCTTTCGGTGAGGCGGCGCGGCTGCTATCAGGTGGTGCGCAGTGGTTGGATGTGCGGCTGCAAGAGGAGTACGAGCGCGGCCATGCCCTGGAATCGCTGAACATGCCGTTGCAGCTGTTGCGCCTTAAGGCTCGGCTATTGGATAAGGCGCGTACTTACCTGTGTTACTGCGACAGCGGCAAACGCAGCGCCAGTGCGGTGTTTCTATTGTCGCAGCTGGGGTTCAAGGTGTATGCCCTGCGCGATGGTTTGGACGCCTTGCCGGCGGTGCTGCGTGACGGGCTGCTCTGCGAAAGTGGTTCGGGCTATCTGGCGCGCTCCGGCGGGCGCACCGAGCGTAGCCGCTAGCCCGCTTACCGATCGCGGTATCTACGGCCTGGTTTTCCCATCGCCGCCCCGTTGTGGCCATTGATCGGCGACCAGAAATAAGCGTTCGGCTTCTTCCCAGTTTCCTGCTGAGTTTTCCGTAAACCTGACCAGCAGTTGGGCCGGCGCATGCTCGTCCAGTTGAGCCAGCCATTGCTCCAGCTGTAATGGCGTCCAGGTGTCCGCTGTGACCACCCGCGCCGGCGCCAGCCAGGTTTGTCGAGGTATGGGTTGCCAACGCCCCGCGCTACTTGCGGCAAGAAAGGCTGGCCAGTCGCGGCGGTGCAGCCAGCGGCCGCGCAAATGCTGCGGTTGAGCACCGTGCGGAGCTTCACTGCTGCCGGGCCAGGGGTAGAACAGGTAGCCGCCGAGCCAGAGTTCGGCCTGAATCTGCGTGATGCCGAGCTCGGCCAGCGCTGCCTGCGCTTCGGGGCGAGCGGAGAGGGGCAGCTGATGCCGGCTCAAATGGTTCAGCTTGAGGTCCAGACGATCATGGCTGCCGGGGCCGAGCCAGCACGCGGCGGCAGTGCCATCGCCGTGCTGGGGGCCGAGGTAGAGCTTGATCGCCAGTTCCAGGTGGTGCACACCCTCGGCATCGCGCAGCAGCAGATCCAGTTCGCCCAAGGTATGCCCGGCTTGGCGGATCGGCAGGTTAGCCGCCATCAGCTCGATGCCCGGGGCCGCACTCAGGGCGAACTGCCAAAGCCGCTCGTAATACAGGCCGAGGCGCCGCACCGAATGTCGGGCTAACCAGGCCTCGAGCGCCGCGCTATTGCGGTCCAGGGTCTGCAGCCAGTCGGCCAGTTGTTCCGGCGCAGCGGCCCAGGCACTGGCGCTGAGCGGGTGACGCTGCGGCCACGGGGTGGTACTGAGTATCGGTGGGGCGAGCAGCACCCAGGCCAGATCGCGCACCTGGGGCTGGTGCAACTGGCGGGGCAGGTCGGCAAGCGCGGTGAAAGGCATCATTCTGCGAGCATAGCGCCTGTCTTTACAAAAGAGGTATTACTGCCTCAAGACACAGGTTTCAGCCGATCCTGGCCGCACCTTTTGGACCTTGCCACTCCTCGGCATGGCCGACTATGTCTCGTCGTGCTGCCTGGCCTCGCGACAAAACCCACTGGCCAGCGCTGTGTCGAACTTCTAGGTCGCGGCACTGGTTTGCCGCTGTCGGCGGCTTTCGCCCATAATCGGCCTATCTACTGTCCCTGAGCCCCGTAGGAGCCCCATGGAGCAATTTCGCAATATCGGCATTATCGGTCGCTTGGGCAGCTCGCAGGTGCTCGACACCATTCGCCGGCTGAAGAAATTCCTGCTCGATCGCCATCTGCATGTGATCCTCGAGGACACCATCGCCGAGGTGTTGCCGGGTCACGGCTTGCAAACCTCGTCGCGCAAGAGCCTGGGTGAGGCCTGCGATCTGGTGATTGTCGTCGGCGGCGATGGCAGCCTGCTGGGCGCCGCGCGGGCGCTGGCCCAGCATAAGGTGCCGGTGCTGGGGATCAACCGCGGCAGCCTGGGCTTTCTCACCGATATCCGCCCGGATGAACTGGAGGTCAAGGTCGCCGGGGTGCTCGACGGCCAGTACCTGGTGGAAAGCCGCTTCCTGCTGGAGGCCGAGGTGCGCCGGCACGCCGAAACTATCGGTCAGGGCGATGCCCTCAACGATGTGGTGCTGCATCCCGGTAAGTCCACGCGGATGATCGAGTTCGAGTTGCATATCGACGGCCAGTTCGTCTGCAGCCAGAAGGCCGACGGCCTGATCGTCGCCACGCCCACTGGCTCGACCGCCTATGCGCTGTCGGCGGGCGGGCCGATCATGCACCCTAAATTGGACGCCATCGTCATCGTGCCGATGTACCCGCACACCCTGTCCAGCCGACCGATTGTGGTGGATGGCAACAGTGAGCTGAAAATCGTCGTCGCCAAGGACATGCAGATCTATCCGCAGGTTTCCTGCGATGGGCAAAACCACTTCACCTGTGCGCCCGGCGACACCATCACCATCAGCAAGAAGCCACAGAAGCTCTGCCTGATTCACCCGCTGGAGCACAATTATTACGAGGTCTGCCGGACCAAACTGGGCTGGGGCAGCCGGCTCGGTGGCGGAGGGGATTAAATGTTGCTCGATCCGGCACGCGGCTACGACTTGATTGGTGACGTGCACGGCTGCGCCCGCACCCTCGAGCGCCTGCTGGATACGCTTGGCTACCGTCGGCAGGCAGGCAGCTGGCGCCACCCACGGCGCCAGGCGCTGTTTCTCGGCGACATCATCGACCGTGGGCCGCGCATCCGTGAGGCGCTGCATCTCGTGCATGGCATGGTCGAAGCGGGCCAGGCGCTGTGCATCATGGGTAACCACGAGTTCAATGCGCTTGGCTGGAGCACCCCGGCGCTGCCGGGTAGCGGTCGGCACTATGTCCGTGAGCACACGCCGCGGCATGCGCGGCTGATCAAGGAAAGTCTGGCGCAGTTCGAGGCTTACCCGGGCGAGTGGCGTGAGTTTCTTGGCTGGTTTTATCAACTGCCCCTGTTTATCGATGCCGGCCGCTTCCGCGTCGTGCATGCCTGCTGGGATGCCGGCCTGATCGAGTCGTTGCGCGCGCTGTATGCCGACGGCCGCGTGGATGAGTCGTTCCTGCAAGCCGCCGCGGTGCCGGGCAGTTTTGCCGACAGGGTGTTTAACCGTCTGTTGCGTGGTACGGACATGCGCTTGCCCCACGGCCTAACGCTGACCAGCGATGATGGCTTTACCCGCGCGTTCTTTCGCACCAAGTTCTGGGAAGAAGATCCGCAAACCTACGGTGACATCGTATTTCAGCCGGACGCCTTGCCCGAGCGGGTGGCACAGACGCCGCTGTCCGAAGCGGAAAAAACCGAACTGCTGCGCTATGGGCCGAAAGAGCCACTGTTGTTCGTCGGCCATTACTGGCGTAGCGGCAAGCCGGCACCGATTCGGCCGAACCTGGCCTGTTTGGATTACAGCGCCGTGCTGTCCGGCAAGTTGGTGGCCTATCGCCTGGATCAAGAAACCCGCCTCGACCCGCGCAAGTTCGCCTGGGTCGAAGTTGAGCGGCCGGAGCTGTTGCAATGAGTGCTGTTGAAGTCTTACGTCTGCCGCTGAGCGTTAACCTGGGCGGCTTTGTGGCGCTGTTGCAGCGCTTGCAGGTGCCGCATCGCGTCAGTGAGGAGTCCGGCGAGCAGGTGCTCTGGGTGCCGGGCGAGCAGTTGGCTGAGGATGTGCGCGGCCTCTATCGGCGTTTTCCCGAGGGTGACCCTGATTTTCAGCTCGCGCCGGTGTCGGTGTCGGTGCCGGAGGGGGCGGGCGGCTTTGTTCAGCAACTGCGCGACAACCCGCTGACCACCTGGGTGCTGTTGCTGACCTTGCTGGTGGCCGGGGTGACCTTGCTCGGCGACAACTTCGCCACCATCCGCTGGCTGAGCTTTCAGGACTTCCAGATTCAGGGCGACTACATAGTGTTCACGCCGCTGGCCGAGAGCCTGGCCGCCGGACAGTGGTGGCGGCTGATCACGCCGATGCTGATCCATTTCGGCGTACTGCATCTGGCGATGAATGCCATGTGGTTCTGGGAGCTGGGGCGGCGGATCGAGGCACGCCAAGGCGGCGTGATGCTGCTGGGGCTGACGCTGCTGTTCGGTCTGGTCTCCAACGGCGTCCAGTATGCCGTTGCCGGGCCTGCGTTGTTCGGCGGGCTGTCCGGCGTGCTCTATGGCCTGCTCGGGCACTGCTGGATTTTCCAGTGGCTCGCGCCTAACCCGGCTTATCGCTTGCCCAAGGGTGTGGTGGTGATGATGCTGATCTGGTTGCTGATCTGCCTGTCCGGCGTGACCGAGACCTTGGGCTTCGGGGCCATTGCCAACGGTGCGCATGTCGGTGGCTTGCTGGTGGGCTGTGTCACCGGGCTGCTGGGCGGTGCGCTGGCGCGCTTGCGCCGTTAAACTGCCGCTTTATGTTTGGAGGCGTTCATGTCGTCTTTTGCTGAAATGATTGAAAACATCACCCCCGAGATTTACCAGAGCCTCAAGCTGGCGGTGGAAATCGGCAAATGGTCGGACGGCCGCAAGCTCAGCCAGGAGCAGAAAGAACTGAGTTTGCAGGCCGTCATCGCCTGGGAGCTGCAAAATCTGCCCGAGGAACAGCGCACCGGTTACATGGGGCCGCAGGAGTGCAGCTCGAAATCCGCGCCAGTGCCGAACCTTCTGTTCAAATCGGATGCCATCCATTGAGCGAGCTTGGTCGCGGCGCGTTAAGCAAAATGTCGGCGCGTCTGGAAGCGCCGGTGCAGTACGCGTTTCGCTTGGGTGATGAAGAGCTGCCGGTCAATCCGCTGATCGGTAAGACCCTGCGTCTGGAGTACCTCGGCGCGATTCACTGCAGCCATTGCGGACGCAAGACCAAAACCAGCTTCAGTCAGGGTTATTGCTACCCCTGCATGACCAAGCTGGCGCAGTGCGATATCTGCATCATGAGCCCGGAACGCTGCCACTACGAGGCCGGCACCTGTCGCGAGCCGAGCTGGGGCGAGCAGTTCTGCATGACCGATCATGTGGTCTATCTGGCCAACTCGTCCGGGGTCAAGGTCGGCATTACCCGTGCGACTCAGGTGCCTACCCGCTGGCTGGATCAGGGCGCGAGTCAGGCGCTGCCGATCTTGCGGGTGGCGACCCGGCAGCAGTCCGGCTTCGTCGAAGACCTGCTGCGCAGCCAAGTGGCGGACAAGACCAACTGGCGCGCCTTGCTTAAAGGCGATGCGCCGCCGGTGGACCTGCCGGCGATTCGCGAGCAGTTGTTCGCGACCTGCGGCGAAGGCCTGCAGGCGTTGCAGCAGCGTTTCGGCTTGCAGGCGATCCAGCAGTTGAGCGATCTGGAACCCATCGAGATTCGTTACCCGATCGAGGCTTACCCGGCCAAGATCACCAGTTTCAACCTGGACAAGGACCCGATCGCAGAAGGCACGCTGCTGGGCATCAAGGGCCAATACCTGCTGTTCGACACCGGCGTCATCAATATCCGCAAATACACGGCTTACCAACTCGCCGTGCATTCCTGAACGTAAAGGGCCATAAGCCATGCGCACCGAACAACCGAAGATGATTTACCTGAAGGACTATCAGGCGCCGGACTACCTGATCGACGAGACCCATCTGACCTTCGAGTTGTTCGAGGACCACACCCTGGTTCATGCGCAACTGCTGATGCGCCGCAATCCCGAGCGCGGCGCCGGTTTGCCGCCGCTGGTGCTGGATGGCCAGCAGCTCGAACTGTTGTCCCTGAGCATGGACGGCATTCAGCTGTCGCCTGCCGACTACCAGTTGAGCGACAGCCACCTGCGCTTGCAGCCCTTGGCGGCCAGCTTCACCCTCGACAGCAGCGTGCGCATCCACCCGGAAAGCAACACCGCCCTGGAGGGCCTGTACAAGTCCGGCAGCATGTTCTGCACCCAGTGCGAGGCCGAGGGCTTTCGCAAGATCACCTATTACCTCGATCGCCCGGACGTGATGAGCCGCTTCACCACCACCCTGAGCGCCGAGCAGCATCGCTACCCGGTGCTGTTGTCCAACGGCAACCCGATTGCCAGCGGGCCGGAGGAGGGGGGGCGGCACTGGGCGACCTGGGAAGACCCGTTCATGAAACCGGCCTACCTGTTCGCGTTGGTCGCCGGTGATCTGTGGTGCATCGAAGACAGCTTCAGCACCATGAGCCAGCGCGAAGTGGCGCTGCGCATCTATGTCGAGCCGGAAAACATCGACAAATGCCAGCACGCCATGGACAGTTTGAAGAACTCCATGCGCTGGGACGAAGAGGTGTATGGCCGCGAGTACGACCTGGACATCTTCATGATCGTCGCCGTGAACGACTTCAACATGGGCGCCATGGAAAACAAGGGCCTCAACATCTTCAACTCCAGTTGCGTGCTGGCCAAGGCCGAGACCGCCACCGATGCCGCGCACCAGCGTGTCGAAGCGGTGGTCGCGCACGAGTACTTCCATAACTGGTCGGGCAACCGGGTGACCTGCCGTGACTGGTTCCAGTTGTCCTTGAAGGAAGGCTTCACGGTGTTCCGGGATGCCGAGTTCTCTGCCGACATGAACTCGCGCACGGTCAAGCGGATCGAGGACGTGGCCTACCTGCGGACCCATCAATTCGCCGAAGATGCCGGCCCCATGGCCCACCCGGTGCGCCCGGACAGCTTCATAGAGATCTCCAACTTCTACACCCTGACGGTGTATGAGAAAGGCTCGGAACTGGTGCGGATGATTCACACCCTGCTCGGCGCCGAGGGCTTCCGCCAAGGC
The DNA here is from genome assembly GCF_005502935.1 of Pseudomonas sp. 2FG. Classification (GTDB taxonomy): domain Bacteria; phylum Pseudomonadota; class Gammaproteobacteria; order Pseudomonadales; family Pseudomonadaceae; genus Aquipseudomonas. The sequence continues at coordinate 254,312 of NZ_SCMP01000003.1, read as the reverse complement.
AGCGATCTGTATTTCCAGCGCCACGATGGCCAGGCCGTGACCTGCGATGACTTCATCAAGGCCATGGAGGACGCCAATGGCGTCGAGCTGACCCAGTTCAAGCGCTGGTACAGCCAGGGGGGTACGCCGCGCCTGCAAGTCAGCGAGGCCTATGATGCGGCAAGCCAGACCTACACCCTGAGCTTCCGCCAGAGCTGCCCGGCGACTCCGGGGCAGGCGCAGAAGCTGCCGTTCGTGATTCCGCTCGAGCTGGGTCTGTTGGATAGCCAGGGCAGGGCGTTGCCACTGCGTCTGGCGGGTGAAGTGAAGGCGCAGGGCGAGACTCGAGTGCTTGCCGTTACCGAGGCCGAGCAGGCGTTCACCTTCGTCGGCCTGGCTGAGAAACCCTTGCCGTCGCTGCTGCGCGGCCTGTCTGCACCGGTCAAGCTGAGTTTCCCCTACGACCGTGATCAACTGATGTTCCTCATGCAGCACGACTCCGACGGCTTCAACCGTTGGGAGGCGGGTCAACAGCTGGCGGTGCAGGTGCTGCAAGAGCTGATCGGTCAGCACCAGCGTGGCGAGCAACTGCTGCTCGATCAGCGTCTGGTCGTTGCCTTGCGCACCGTGCTGGCAGACCAGCAGCTGGATCAGGCGATGGTGGCCGAGATGCTGTCGTTGCCGAGCGAGGCCTATCTCACCGAAATCAGCGAGAGCGCGGACGTCGATGCCATCCATGCCGCCCGCGAGTTTGCTCGGCAGCAACTGGCCGAGGCCTTGTTCGCACCGCTATGGCAGCATTATCAGGCCAATCGTGAGTCGTCTCGACACAGTGCATATGTCGCCGAAGCGGCGCATTTCGCGCGGCGCAGCCTGCAAAACATCGCGCTCTCATACTTAATGTTGAGTGAAAAGCCAGAAGTACTCAGCGCCTGCCTGGAGCAGTACGAAGCCTGTGACAACATGACCGAGCGCCTGGCGGCTTTGGCCGTGCTGGTCAACTCGGCGTTTGCCGAGGAAAAGACCAAGGCGTTGGCGGCTTTCGCCGAGCATTTCAAGGACAACCCGCTGGTGATGGATCAGTGGTTCAGCGTGCAGGCGGGGAGCACTCTGCCGGGCGGGTTGGAGCGGGTCCAGCAACTGATGCAGCATTCGGCGTTTACCCTGAAAAACCCCAACAAGGTGCGGGCGTTGATCGGTGCCTTCGCCGGCCAGAATTTGGTCAACTTTCACCGCGCAGACGGTGCCGGTTACCGCTTCCTGGCCGACCTGGTGATTACCCTCAACGCCCTCAACCCGCAGATTGCCTCTCGCCAGTTGGCGCCGTTGACCCGTTGGAGCAAATACGACGCGGCTCGCCAGGCGCTGATGAAGGCCGAGCTAGAGCGAATCCTGGCCTCGGGTGAACTCTCCAGCGACGTCTATGAAGTCGTCAGCAAAAGCCTAGCCTAAGACGAGTCCTACCTCTCAAAGTGTTACCGGCCATGCATCGGTAGCACTTTTTTGTTACCTATGGGAATAACCGCTCTCCTGCTTATTAGCTAACCCTCTTTAGGTTGGGGGTTTTGGCTTGACTGCTTGTCGCCTGCGTGAGCGAAAACCCTACCGTGGTGTGGCCTTGAGTGACAATGCGCGCCAGATCGTAGGACAACTTGCGCAGTCATCCACTGAATGATGAGTGAGTTGGCTGGTGAATGATCGGTCACAAAATGGCTGTTTGTTCGCGGTTTGTTGGCGCCGTTTTATTGAATTAAAACGCCTGTTTGGCACCATGGTTGCAGTAGAGCCAAGGATTTGGCCCCGTAATGGTGCATTTCTAGCCCCGGGGTGCGCGTTAAGCGCGTTGGGGAATTTTTCTTCCGATCAACTAAAAAAAACCGCCACGAGTGCGGCTGCGCTGCGCCCCTTTGGTTTGGGGCGCAATAAGAAGAATGATCTGTCCACGGAGTTAAAGTCTCGATGGAATTCAAGTCCCGTAATCCTCTGTTGCGTTTCGCGCCGTCCAAGGCCGGTTTCGCCTTTGCCGGTATCCTGCCGCTGCTGGTCGCCGCTCAGGCCCAGGCGGTGGAATTCAGCTTTGCCGACAATGAAGTCAGCGGTTCCATCGATACCACGGTGTCCTACGGCCAGCTCTGGCGCGTGCAGGGGCGTGACAAAACCAACGACGATATCAACACCAACGACGGCAACCGTAATTTCGATACCGGCCTGGTGTCCGAGGTCTACAAGATCACTTCCGACCTGGAAGCGACCTACAAGAACTATGGCGTTTTCGTTCGTGGCACGGCTTTCTATGACACCCAGATCATGGACAAGCGCAACGATTACCTGGACAACAACAGCCCGGTACAGCCGAGCCAGAACGTCCCGAAAGACAACAGCTTCACCGACGAAACCCGCCACAAGGCCGGGCGTGATGCGCAGATCCTCGATGCCTACCTATATGGCAACTGGGATATCGCCGATATGCCGGTTACCGGCCGTATTGGTAAGCAGGTATTCAACTGGGGCGAGGGCTTGTTCTATCGTGGTGGCGTGAACACCACCAACCCGGTGGATGCCGCCAAGTTCCGCCTGCCTGGCTCCGAATTGAAGGAAGTGCTGGTGCCGGTCGAGGCGCTGAGCTTCAACCTCGGCCTGACCGACAACCTGTCGATGGAGACTTTCTACCAGTTCAACTGGAAGGAAAGCGCGATTGACCCGGTGGGTACTTATTTCTCTGAAACCGACCTGTTTGCCGATGGCGGCAATACCGCCTACACCACCAACCCGGCGGCCAGCAGCGCTACCTTCCAGAGTGCCTATTCGACGCTGGTGAATGGCGGCAATGTGCTCGGCATCATTCCTGTCGGCGCCAACTTCGGCGGGATCCAGGGTACCGAGTTCCTCAACAGCAATGGCACTTTCAAGGTCGCCAATATCGGTTCGGACATCAATGCCAAGAACGATGGTCAGTTCGGCGCGGCCTTCCGCTATATCGCCGAGGAGCTGAACTCCACCGAATTCGGGCTCTATTTCGTCAACTACCACTCGAAAGAACCGACCATCAACGCCGACCTCAATGACAGCTATGCCGGTCTGAATATCGACCAGCTCGCTAGCCTGGGTGGCTTCTTCGCCGACTACGACAGTCTGGTCAGCGCTGCTGGCGGTGGTAACGCCCTGGCCGAGACTGTCCTCGGCCTGGTCAACGGCGCGGCGGCCGTCGATGTGGCCAACCAGGTCAACGGCCGTCGCGAGTATGCCGAAGACATCCGCATGTATGGCATGAGCTTCAACACCACCCTGGGCGAGGCCTCGGTATTCGGTGAGCTGGCCTACCGGCCGAACCTGCCGATCGGTATCGCCACCACCAACGACCTGCTCGGCGATCTGCTGAAGCAGGCGGCTCCGCTGGCCGATGGGCGAGTGGTGAACATTGGTGGCCAAGAGGTGCAGATCACCGACCAGATCCATAACGGCGAGCGCGTCGAGGCCTATAACACCTCCCTGGGCACCATCTATAACTTCGGCCCGACCCTGAGCTTCGACTCGCTGTTCGGCGTGGCCGAATTGGCTTCCGAGCACCTGCGCGGTAGCGATCTGCACTATCAGGCCTTCGACGGCAGCACTCGTTACTATTCCGGCCGCGGTAACTTCGCGTACATCAGCGGCGGTGACCGTGACGATCAAGTCAACAAGAATGCCTATGGCTATACCCTGCTGCTCAGCGGTACCTGGAACGACGTGTACGCCGGTGTGAACGTTTCCCCCTACGCCGTCTACAAGGACGACTTCGAGGGTAACTCCTACCAGACCGGTAACTTCATCGAAGGGCGCAAGGCTTACACCCTGGGTGTGAAGGCCAGCTACCTGAGCAGCCTGGAAGCCGAACTGCAGTACACCGAGTTCTTCGGCGGCGGCCAGAACAACTCGAGCCGCGACCGCGACAACGTCGGCGTCAACGTCAAGTACTCCTTCTAACCCCTATTAGAAAAATGCCGGGCGTCTACGGGCGCCCGGTCGATGAATCCTCACGGAGAAATATGATGCTGAAAAAGCACACGCTGATTGGCGCCGCGATTGCTCTGGCGCTGACTGCTGGTAGCGCGCTGGCGGCGGTCTCGTCGCAAGAAGCGGCCAAGCTGGGTACTAGCCTGACTCCCTTCGGTGCCGAGAAGGCCGGTAATGCCGCTGGCACTATCCCGGCGTGGACCGGTGGTATCACCAAGGCACCGGCCGAATACAAGACGCCAGGCCAGCACCACGTGGACCCGTTCGCCGGTGACAAGCCGCTGTTCACCATCACCAAAGCCAACCTGGATCAGTACAAGGCCAACCTGACCCCCGGTCAGATCGCCCTGTTCAATGCTTATCCGAACAGCTACCAGATACCGGTGTACCAGACTCGCCGCTCCGGCTCCGCGCCGCAGTGGGTGTATGACAACAGCGTGAAGAACGCCACTAATGCCAAGCTGCTGGACGGCGGCAACGGTTTTGCCGACGCCTACGGCGGCATCCCGTTCCCGATTCCGCAGAATGGCGTGGAGGCGGTGTGGAACCACATCGCTCGCTACCGTGGTACTTACATCGTCCGTCGCGCTTCCGAAGTGGCCGTTCAGCGTAACGGTGCCTACACCCTGGTGACCTCGCAGCAAGAGGCAATGTTCAAGTTCTACAACCCTAAGGGGGCGTACGCTGACCTGAACAACATCATGTTCTACTACCTGTCCTTCACCAAGAGCCCGGCGCGCTTGGCGGGTGGTGCGGTACTGGTACACGAGACCCTGGATCAGGTGAAAGAGCCGCGTCAGGCCTGGGGCTATAACGCCGGTCAGCGTCGTGTTCGCCGCGCGCCGAACCTGGCCTATGACACGCCGATTGCCGCGGCCGATGGCCTGCGTACCGCCGATGACACCGACATGTTCAACGGTGCCCCGGACCGTTACGACTGGAAGCTGGTAGGTAAGAAGGAAATCTACATTCCTTACAACAACTACAAAGTCACCAGCCCTGCTGTGAAGTACGCGGATCTGCTGCAGGTGGGGCATTTGAACCCGGCGCTGACACGTAACGAGTTGCACCGGGTGTGGGTGGTGGAAGGTACGTTGAAAGCCGGCGCCCGTCATATCTACTCCAAACGCACCCTGTTCCTCGATGAGGACAGCTGGCAAGCGGCTGAAGTGGACCAGTACGATGGTCGTGGCGAGCTGTGGCGTGTGTCCCAGGCGTACCTGAAGAACTACTACGAACTGCCGACCACCTGGTCTGCACTGGACGTGTTCCACGATCTGCAAGCGCGTCGTTACCACGTGCAGAACCTGGATAACGAAGAGCCGACCACCATCGACTTTAGCCAGCCGATTCCGGACGACGGCTACTTCAAGCCAGCCGCGCTGCGTCGCCGCGGCACGCGTTGACCGCAGCCATCACAACCGAGGTTGTGTAGTGTTGGAGAAAGGCCGCTACAGTAGTAGCGGCCTTTCTGCATCAGGGCGCCGAATAAGGCCTCAATCATGCGGGTTTGCCTTAACAAAACATAACGTCATGTTGATTGTCAGGCCTTTCGAAAGCTGGATAGGATAGGCGGTCTGCTAAAAGACCGATCGACCCATAACAATAAAGGGGAAAGGCATATGAGTGAGCCCGTCATGCGGCGCACCCAGTCCGGTGAAGCTGTGAAGTTCTTGCGCGCACCGGCGTTCCGCTTCCACTCGCCGCTGGCTAAAGTGCTTTCGCTGTGTAGTGTGCTGTCTGTTCTGAGCCTTGCCGCAGCTCCGCTGCAGGCGCAAAGCGCCGCCGCTTCAGCAACCGTCTATGCCATTGAGTCGCCGAAGGCCGCGAGCGCTCTGCTGCTCGATATAGCTCATGCGGGCAAGCGCTTGGTGGCAGTGGGGGATCGTGGCCACATCCTTTACTCCGATGATAATGGCAAGGTCTGGACCCAGGCCAAGGTGCCGACTCGCCAGATGCTGACTGCGGTCTTCTTCGTCGATGACCAGCGTGGCTGGGCTGTTGGTCACGATGCGCAGATCCTCGCCAGCGCAGATGGCGGTGCCACTTGGGTTCAGCAGTTCAGTGATCTAGAGCGTGAAGAAGGTGCGCCTTTTCTGGATGTCTGGTTCAAGGATCAAAACAGCGGTTTTGTCGTGGGTGCTTACGGTGCGCTGTTCGCAACGACCGATGGCGGTAAGACCTGGGAAGACGTCAGTGAGCGCATGGACAACCCAGATGGCTACCACCTGAACGCCATCACCGAGGTCAAGGACTCCGGCCTGTTCGTGGTCGGCGAGGCGGGCAGCATGTTCCGTTCGCCGGACTGGGGGCAAACCTGGGAAACCCTTAAAGGCCCTTACGAAGGCTCGCTGTTCGGTGTGCTCGGCACTAATCAGCCCGGCACCATGCTGGCCTATGGCCTGCGCGGCAACCTGTTCCGTTCCAGCGATTTCGGTAGCACCTGGCAAAACATCCCGCTGAGCATGCAGCGTAACGGTCCGTTGGAGTTCGGGCTGGCCAGCGGCGCCGTGCTGAAAGACGGCTCACTGGTCGTAGTGGGGCATGGTGGCAGCGTACTTAAGAGTACCGATAACGGCCGCACCTTCAGCCTGGTCAATCGTCCAGATCGCTTGTCTTTGGCCGGCGTGAGCGCTGACGACAAGGGCAACCTGATCCTAGTGGGACAAGGCGGCGTGCATGTCTCCTCGCCGACTGGCGCTGAGTTAGGTCAACCTGATCTAGGCCAAAAATAATAAGCCGGGGCTTTTGAGGTATGAGTACGATGAGTAACCATCACCAGGATAAGGCGACTTTTCTTGAGCGCCTGATCTTCAACAACCGGCCGGCAGTGATTTTGATCTGCCTGCTGGTCAGTATCTTCTTATGCTACCAAGCGTTGCAGGTGCGTCCGTCCACCAGCTTCGAGAAGATGATTCCGCTTCAGCATCCGTTTATTCAGAAGATGCTCGAGCACCGCAATGATCTGGCCAACCTCGGCAACACCGTGCGTATCTCGGTGGAGGCCGTGGATGGTGACATCTTCGGCAAGGAGTACATGGAGACCCTGCGTCAGGTGCATGACGAGGTGTTCTATATTCCAGGCGTTGACCGTTCGGGGTTGAAGTCACTGTGGAGTCCGAGCGTGCGCTGGACCGAAGTGACCGAGGAAGGCTTCGCCGGTGGCGAAGTCATCCCGCAGACCTATGACGGCTCTGAAGCTAGCCTCGAAGAGCTGCGCAACAACGTGCTCAAGTCCGGGCAGATCGGCCGTCTGGTAGCGAACAACTTCAAGTCGAGCATCGTCGACGTGCCCTTGCTTGAGTCCTATCCGGACCCGAACGACCAAGGCACGCTGCTCAAGCTGGATTACCGGCAGTTCTCCCACGAACTGGAAGAGAAAATCCGCGACAAGTACCAAGCGCAAAACCCGAATGTGAAGGTCCATGTCGTGGGTTTCGCCAAGAAGGTCGGCGACTTGATCGATGGCCTGGTCATGGTGGTGGCGTTCTTCGGCATTGCCTTCCTGATCACTCTGGTGCTGCTCTACTGGTTCACCTTGTGCATCCGCAGCACCATCGCCGTGCTGTCCACCACCTTGGTGGCGGTGCTCTGGCAGTTGGGGCTGATGCACACCGTCGGCTTCGGTCTGGACCCGTACTCGATGCTGGTGCCGTTCCTGATCTTCGCGATTGGTATCTCCCACGGGGTACAGAAAATCAACGGGATTGCCTTGCAGTCGGGCGATGCGGATAACGCCCTGACCGCCGCGCGGCGCACCTTCCGGCAGCTGTTCCTGCCGGGGGCGATTGCGATCCTGGCCGATGCCGTGGGCTTCATCACACTACTGATCATCGACATCGGGGTGATTCGTGAGCTGGCGATCAGTGCTTCCCTCGGTGTGCTGGTAATCGTCTTCACCAACCTGATCCTGCTGCCGGTGGCCATCTCCTATGTCGGCATCAGCCAGAAGTCGATCGAGCGCAGCAAGAAGGACGCGGTGCGCGAGCACCCGTTTTGGCGTTTGCTGTCGAACTTCGCCCATCCGGTGGTGGCGCCGATCTCGGTGGTCATTGCCTTGGCAGCCTTTGCCGGTGGCCTGTGGTACGGGCATAACCTGAAGATTGGTGACCTGGATCAGGGCGCACCCGAGCTGCGTCCAGACTCGCGCTACAACCTGGACAACCAATTCATCATCAATAACTACTCGACCAGCTCGGATGTGTTGGTGGTGATGGTCAAGACGGCTGCCGAAGGTTGCTCGATCCACGACACCATGCAGCCGATCGACGAGCTGATGTGGACGATGACGAACACCGAGGGCGTGCAATCGGCGATCTCCTTGGTCACTGTGTCGAAGCAGATGATCAAAGGGATGAACGAGGGCAACCTGAAGTGGGAAACCTTGTCGCGCAACAAAGACGTGTTGAATAACTCCATCGCCCGTGCCGATGGTCTGTTCAACACCGATTGCTCCTTGGCGCCGGTGCTGGTGTTCCTCAATGACCACAAGGCGGAGACCCTGGATCGTGCTGTAGCTGCGGTGCAGGCGTTCGCCAAGGACCACAACAAGGACGGTCTGGAGTTCCTCCTGGCGGCGGGTAACGCCGGCATCGAGGCGGCCACCAACGAAGTGATCAAAGAGTCCGAGCTGACCATCCTGATCCTGGTGTACATCTGCGTCGCCGCGATGTGCCTGATCACCTTCCGCTCCATCGCCGCGACCCTGTGTATCGTCCTGCCGTTGGTCCTCACCTCGGTGCTGGGCAACGCGCTGATGGCCTTCCTCGGCATCGGCGTGAAGGTCGCGACCCTGCCGGTGATCGCCCTGGGCGTGGGTATCGGGGTCGACTATGGCATCTACATCTACACCCGTCTGGAGAGCTTCCTGCGGGCCGGTCTGCCGTTGCAAGAGGCTTACTACCAAACGCTGAAGTCGACCGGTAAAGCGGTGCTGTTCACCGGTCTGTGCCTGGCGATCGGGGTGGCGACCTGGATCTTCTCGGCGATCAAGTTCCAAGCCGACATGGGTCTGATGCTGACCTTCATGTTGCTCTGGAACATGTTCGGCGCATTGTGGCTGCTCCCAGCCCTGGCTCGCTTCCTGATCAAACCAGAGAAGCTGGCCGGCAAAGTTGGTGGTTCGCTGCTCGCGCACTAAGGGTTACTGCAAGAGCAAAAAACCGCGGCCTAGGCTGCGGTTTTTTTATGCTCGGCTGAAAGGCCGGGTGGAGTGGAGGGCGCTTACGTCCATCATCCTGTCTTTAGCGTCGGGAACTGGCTGGACAGAGCCGCGTCGCAGCCGGATTCCCGCCTGCGCGCAAATGACGGTGGTGAGGGCGATGGATTGGATGAGGGCTATGCAAGGCTCAACTCTAAGCCGCGTCATCCCGCTCACGGCACAGCGAAGAGCCGCGATCCTGGTGCGTTGAATCCGCAGTAGAGCTGCGCTCAGGTTTTTGCAGGCTATAGCGCGAGATAGCGTCAGCGTGGATACAGCGGGGGCAGCGGGTTGGGTTCCTGCGTGCCCGCCAGCGTGGCTTCGGCGGCGGGTAGCGCGCGGATCGCTTTCCACAGCTCTTCACCTTGCCAGTATTGGCCGCTTTCGCTGTAGAGCGCACCGTTCAGGCCGTCGAGCGCCTCCGACAGCGGGACGAAGCGTGCCGCCATATCGGCGAGGGTTTCCGGTTGCTGGCGGGCCCAGGCGTCTAGTGCCTGGCGGGTGGCCTGCGAATCATTGGCCAGACAGGCACGCTTGAGGTCGTCGAGCAGGCTGCGCGGGCTGGGGCCGTTCTGCGCCGCCCGGGATACCGCAGGTTGTCGCCGAGCATGCCACCAGAGGCCGAAGCCGAGCAGGGTGGTGCCGCCGAGCAGCGCGCAGGCCAACTGCCAGGGCCACAGCGGCGGGCCCTCGGCCAACATCGCTGAGGGCTCCGAGCCCACCGGCGCGTCCACCTCCAGCGCCGGGTTATTGGCCACCTCTAGGGTGCGCGCCGGCAGGCTGGTGCGCTCCAGGTGGTCTTCGTGGGTGTTCCACCAAAGCACTTCCATGGCGGGGAGTTCGATACGCCCGCTGCGGTTGGGCACCAGCGCCTCGCGTTCTTCACGGCTGCCGATCAGGCCGCGCTCGCTGGCCTGGTTGGCCAGTTGCGGTTGATCCGGATAACGCCGCAAGCCTTCCGCCTGGGTCTGTGCCAACGGCGGCAGCTGTGCGCTGGAGAGGCCTTCGACCTTGAGCATCACACTACGTGTCAGCGAGTCGCCGACCTGGGCGTTGTTTGGCTCAGGACTCCAGGCTTCGGCGAGGCTCAGGGCGCGGGCTGGCAGCCAGGGGGCGCCGGCCGGGTAGTTGCTCGGTTTGGCCTTGACCGTCAGCGCGATAGCCGGAGACTCCACTCGCATCAACTTGCCGGGCCGCGGGCCGAAGGGCTGATAGTCGTTACTCTGCCTACGGTCTGCCACGGTGGCGCTGAACAGCAGGGCGGGAATCTGCAGCTCGCCGCTTTGCTGCGGATAGATCGCATAACGCAATTCGATCACCCCATGACGCACACCATTGATCTCTTTCTCGTAGGTGCGCGGCTCCCCCAGTTGTTCGATGCGTGCCTCGGGGATCTGCAGCGGGGTCAGGCTGCTGTCGTCGTACAGCGAAACCGAGTGGTAGATCCGCAGGGTCAGTACCGCCTGGGCCTGAACGTAGACGCTTTCCTGATCCAGGCTGGCATCGATAAAGACCGGCGCCACTTGGTTGCTGTCAGTGGGTTCGTCGGTCTGCAGCACTTTCAGGGTGATGGGCTGGGTTTCCACCTCCCCCAGGCGCAACGGCGGAATGACCACTGAGCCAGTGTGTTTCGGTTGCAGGGTGACCATCCAGCGGGTGGTGGCGCGCGCCTCACCGTCGAGGGTGGTCAGACGGTTGAGCTGACGGGTGCCGAGAACCTCGAACAACTCGTTCAGCGGAGTCAGGTCGGGTTTGCCGAACAGGGTGACGTCATCGGACTCGAGGGTCAGCTCGATGGTTTCGCCTTCGCTCAGGCGTGTGCGGTCGACGCTGGCGGAAAATCCCACAGCGCCGGCGTGTAGCGCCATAACACTGAGAAGCAGAGCGCAAAGCAGGCGGGTCATCGGGGCTGTTCCTGACGTTGTTGCTGTTCATACCAGAACTTACGCCGCAGCAGTTCGCCCGGGTCATCCGGGATCTGCCGCAACCACTGTTCCAGGGCCTGCCGGCGTTCGCCGCCGAGGGTTTCGTGTGCCTTGGCTTGCGTCGTCTTGGCCATGTTTTCGCCGCCGGGTTGGCCTGGCTGCGGGTTGCCGCTCTGGTCTTTCGGCTGGCCTACGGCCTTCGACTCGCCGTCTTGGCTGCTGGCTTCGCTCGGTTGGTCCTGGCTCGCCGATTGTTCATCCGACTCGCCTGCTTGTGGCTGACCAGGCTGATTCTGCTGCGGTGCCGCGTCGGCAGAGTCCTGGCGCTCTGCGTCTGCCGGTTGTTGCTGTTGCTGGCGCAGCCGTTGTTCGACCAGGGCCTTGTTCTTTAGTGCCGGTTGTAAGTCGGCTTGGCGCTCCAGTGCTTGCTCGTAGGCATCCAGCGCCGCTTCCAGTTCACCGCTTTTGGCCAGGGCATTGCCGCGGTTGTAGTGCTCGGCGGCCGTATCGCCGAGGGCAAAATGCGCGGCCGCCCCGGCGTAGTCACCTGCCTGGTACAGCGCCAGGCCTTGCCATTGCGGGTTCTGGAAGTGTTGCGCGGCCTCGGCCGGGCGTTGGGCCTCGAGCAGGCGTTGGCCCTGTTGGTCGGGGCGGAGCCAGAGGTCGCCGAACTCGAAGGCATAGCTCGGTTGCGGACTCAGCAGCAACAGCGGCAGGCAGAACAGCCAACCACGGCGGCCGGCGCAGGCGGCGAGCAGCAGCAGGGGCAAGAGCAGCCAATGGCCTTGATCGGCCCAGGTCGCCAGCCGCATCGGCTCGGTCTCGCGCAGGCTCTGGGCGCCGTCGAGCAGGCCGAGGCTGCGTAAATCGCTGTCATCCAGACGAGCGCCCATATAGCGCCCACCCAGCTCGCTGCTGAAGCGCTTGAGGCCGGCGCTATCCAGGCGCGGGAGCAGGATCGCCCCTTGCTGATCCTTGAGAAAGCCGCCGTCTTCCTGGGCTATGGGTGCGCCCTGGGCGGTGCCAATGCCGAGAATGTGCAGACGCTCGCCTTTGGCGCCGAGGGCGCGGCGGATGCCTTGGCGTTCTTGTTCGTCCAGGCTCGCCCCCATCAAGAGCAACCGCCCCTGGCCTTGCGCCCCTTGCTCCAAGAGGGCCAGCGCCTTGCTGACGGCCAGGTCGGCGCGCTGGCCCGGTTCGGGCATGATCGAGGGCTTGAGCGATTCGAGCAGATTGCGGGTGGTCGCCAGATCGTCGGAGAGCGGCACCAGGGTATGGGCGCTGCCGGCGAAGACGACGATGGCGGTCTGGGCGTCGCGGCGCGCCTCCAGCAGGTCCAGCAGTTTGCGCTTGGCGTGTTCCAGGCGAGTCGGGGTGAGGTCGCTGGCGAGCATCGCCGGGGTCAGCTCCAGCAGTACCACCAGCGGGTCGGCGCGCTTCTGGCTGGCCTGTTCGACTCTTTGCCAGCCGGGGCCGAGCAAGGCGAGCAGGGCCAGCAGCCAGGCGAGACCGAGGGCGATCCAGGGCAGACGGCTGCCGCGGTTGTTGCCGCCACTCAGGAGTACGGCATGAAAGGCGGCCGGCAGCAGCATCTGCCAGCGCCCGACGCGCCGTTGGCGGTGCCAGAGGCGCCAGAGTAGCCAGCCCAGCAGCGGCAGGATGAGTAGCCAGAAGGGTCTCAGCCAATGTGGCCAAAGGGCGATCATGGGCGCCTCCGCAGCCGCTGTGGCCAGCTGGCCCGCTGTTGTAAACGTTGTTGTAAGCGTTGCGGTAGGCGCTGTTGCAGCAGCTGCGGCCAGAGTGCGTGGGCGACCAGGAGCAGGCTGAGCAACAGCGCGGCGGCCAGCGGCCAGCTGTAGAGCTCCAGCGTTGGCCGGGCCTGGGTCGGTTGCTGGGCCACCGGTTCGAGTTGGTCGAGGCTGGTTTCGATGGCTTGTAGCTCTTCGCTGTCGCGGGCGCGGAAGTACTGGCCGCCGGTCTGCTCGGCAATCGCCTGCAGGGTCGGTTCATCCAGATCCAGCCCCGGATTAAGGCCGAGTGCGCCGCCTTGTTCGGGATCGGCGCCGATGCCAATCGGGTAAATCTTCACCCCTTCCTCGGCGGCCAGGCGGGCGGCGGTCAGCGGGTCGATCTCGCCGCCGTTGTTCGCGCCGTCGGTCACCAGCACCAGGACGCGACTCTCCGCCGGGCGCTGGCGCAGACGTTTCACCGCCAGGCCGATGGCATCGCCGACGGCGGTGTTTTTGCCGGCGATGCCGATCAGCGCCTCGTCCAACCAGGTGCGCACCGTATGGCGGTCGAAGGTCAGCGGGGCCTGGAGGTAGGCCTGACTGCCGAACAGGATCAGGCCGACGCGATCGCCCTGGCGGCCCTCGATAAAGTCGCCGAGCAGATGTTTGACCAGGGTCAGGCGGCTGACCTCGGCGCCGTCCCAGTGCATGTCGGGGTAGTCCATCGAGCCGGAAACATCCACGGCGAGCAACAGGTCGCGCCCGCTGGCGGCCAGCGGTAAGGGTTCGCCCACCCAGGCCGGGCGCGCCGCGGCGCCGAGCAGCAGCAGCCAGAGCAGGGCGAAGGGGGCCTGCTGGCGCCAGGCCGGCAGATTGGCGCGCGCACGCCGCCCGGCCAGGCCTTCGAGTTCATTGAGGAAGCTGACCTTGAGCGCCGCCTCACCGCTGTCGGCTTCGGGCAGCACCAGTCGCAGCAGCCAGGGCAGGGGGGCGAGCAGGAAGATCCAGAGCCAGGTGAACTCAAACATGCTTGCGAATCCAGATGTCGATCGCTTGGTTGAGACCATTCACGGCCTTGTCGTCGAGCTTGCACTCCGGGCGGTAGGCGCCTTCCACCAGCACCATCCAGCGGGTCAGACCGGCGGCCGGGCAGCGGTTGTCGAGAAAGGCTAGCCAGGCGCGGCCGCTCAAGGTGTGGCTGTGACTGGCCGGGTAGTGGCTACGACACAGGCGCTTCAACAGTGCATTCAATTGTTGCAGCCAAACGCTGGCGGGAGCGCCGTCGTAAGGCTTGCGCAGTTGCGCCAGCTCGATCAGGGCGGCTTGGCGCAGCGGGTCGAGGGGCAGTTCCTGCGGGGCTTTCTTGCGCGGGAAAGGCAGCCGCCGGCGCAGTCGCCACAGCCCCCACAGCAGCAGTGGCAGCAGCAACGCCAGCAGCCACCAACCGGGTGCGGGCGGCCACCAGGGGATCGCGGGCGGGGCGATCAGGGGCTCCAACTGCTCGAGGGGGTTCATTGCTGCTTCCTGGGGCGCTGAGCGTTCAGATGATCGCGTAACTGCTCGACCATTTCGCCTTGGGTGCTCAGCGGCAACAGCGGCACTCCCAGTTTCTGCGCCAGCAGCTGCCAGCGGGCGCGGCGCGCCTCGCCCTGGGCGTGGTAGGCCTGACGCAGTTCGAGGGAGTGGGTGTCCAGCTCCAGTTGCGCGCCGCGTTGGGTGAACTGCAGCAAGCCTGCGGCGGGCAGGGCATGGTCGAGCGGGTCGGACAGCGGCAGCAGCAGCAAGTCGGTGTGGCGCGCGAGCAAGCTCAGCTGCTGTTCGGTGCTCTCGGTGAGGGCGCGCTCGTCGCAGAGCACTATCACCAGGCTGCCGGGGCGCAGCACCTCGCGGGCCCGGCGCAGAGCCAGGCCGAACGCGTCGCGGTTCGGCTGGGCCTCGGAGTGCAGGGCCTGATTCACGCGCACCAGACGGTTGAGCAATTGCAGCAAGCTGTGTTTGCTGCGCCGTGGTTTGATTTCGTGGTGCTCGCTGTCGCCGAATACCAGACCGCCGATCCGGTCGTTATGGCCCAGTGCGGCCCAGCCGATCAGCGCTGCAGCCTGGGCGGCAAGGACCGATTTGAACACCAGGCCGGAGCCGAAGAACAGCCGCTGACTCTGTTCCACCAGGATGAAAATCGGCCGTTCGCGCTCCTCATGGAACAGCTTGGTGTGCGGCTCCTGGGTGCGTGCGGTGACGCGCCAATCGATGGTGCGCACGTCGTCGCCGGCTTGATAGACCCGCACCTGATCGAAGTCCACGCCCCGCCCGCGCAGTTTGGAGTGGTGCAGGCCAATCAGCGGGCTGCGGCGGGCGGGGGTCGAGAACAGCTGCACCTCGCGGACGCGATGGCGCATCTCGATCAGCTCGGCGAGGCTGGCGCGGATTCCGGGTTCGGCAACTAGGGGTGCTTGCATAGGCTTTAGGCGACGGCGACCGCGTCGAGAATGCGTTGCAGCACCCGGTCCTGATCGATGCCGGCCGCTTCCGCTTCAAACGACAGGATGATGCGATGGCGCAACACATCGAACAGCACGGCCTGGATGTCTTCCGGGCTGACGAAGTCGCGCCCGGCCAGCCAGGCATGCGCCCGTGCGCAGCGATCCAGTGCGATCGAGCCGCGTGGGCTGGCGCCGTAGGAAATCCACTCGGCCATTTCCGGGTCGAACTTGCCCGGGTTGCGGGTGGCCATCACCAGCTGCACCAGGTACTCCTCCACCGCGTCGGCCATGTACAGACCGAGAACTTCTTTGCGCGCGGCGAAGATCGCCTGTTGGCTGACTTTGTGCTCGGGCTTGGTTTCGCCGTGGAGCGCTTCGCCACGGGCTTGCTGGAGGATCTTGCGTTCCACCGAGGCGTCCGGGAAGCCGATTTTCACGTACATCAGGAAGCGGTCGAGCTGGGCCTCCGGTAGCGGGTAGGTGCCTTCCTGCTCGATCGGGTTCTGCGTCGCCATCACCAGAAACAGCGGCGACAGGTCATAAGTGCTGCGCCCGACGCTGACCTGGCGCTCGGCCATGGCTTCCAGTAGCGCCGATTGCACCTTGGCCGGCGCGCGGTTGATCTCGTCGGCCAGCACCAGATTGTGAAAGATCGGCCCTTGTTGAAAGACGAAGCTGCCGGTTTCCGGGCGGTAGATTTCCGTGCCGGTGATATCCGCCGGGAGCAGGTCGGGGGTGAACTGAATGCGATGGAATTCGGCTTCGACACCTTCGGCCAGCTCCTTGATCGCCTTGGTCTTGGCCAGGCCGGGAGCCCCCTCGACCAGCATGTGGCCGTCGGCGAGCAGGGCAATCAGCAGTCTTTCGATGAGTTTTTCCTGGCCAAGGATCTGGGTTGACAGAAAATGTCGCAGCGCGACAAGCGCTTCACGGTGTTCCATCGTTAAGCTCTTCCGGGAAATGTGACTGGCGAGTCGAGAGTGCCGCCTTAGTCTGAGGCCGCCACTTTAATGCAAGACGGGCTGCCTAGACTAACGTTGAACTACAGCATTCTTGAACCACGGCACCGTTGTTGAGCCACGGCAGTCGTGGCCAGTCATTTCCACTCGAATAACAAGCCCAGCGGAGCACAACCATGGCGTTCTTTACGGCGGCCAGCAAAGCCGACTTCCAGCATCAACTGCAAGCGGCATTGGCGCAGCACGTTAGCGAGCAGGCGTTGCCACAAGTGGCCCTGTTCGCCGAGCAGTTCTTCGGCATCATCGCCCTCGATGAGCTGACCCAGCGCCGGCTTTCCGACCTGGTTGGCTGCACCTTGTCGGCCTGGCGGCTGCTGGAGCGTTTCGATCACGCCAAGCCCGAGGCGCGGGTGTTCAACCCGGATTACGAGAAGCACGGCTGGCAATCCACCCACACCGCGGTGGAAGTGCTGCATCCGGATGTTCCGTTCCTGGTCGACTCGGTACGCATGGAGCTGAACCGCCGCGGTCACAGCATTCATACCTTGCAAAACAGTGTGCTCAGCGTGCGCCGCAACAAGAAAGGCGAACTGCTGGAAGTCCTGCCCAAAGGCACCCAGGGCAAGGATGTGCTGCAGGAATCCTTGATATTCCTGGAGATCGATCGCTGCGCCAATGCCAACGAGTTGCGCGCGCTGGAGCACGCCCTGCTGGAAGTGCTGGAAGAAGTGCGCGTGACGGTTGCCGACTTCCTGCCGATGCGTGCCAAGGCCGAGGAGCTGCTGGCCTGGCTGGGCAAGGCCAAGCTGAAGGTGGAAGGCGCCGAGCTGGCGGAAATCAAGGTGTTCCTGGAGTGGCTGCTGGACAATCACTTCACCTTCCTCGGCTACGAGGAGTTCACCGTGGTCGATGAGGCCGACGGTGGGCACATCGTCTACGACGAGACCTCGTTGCTGGGCCTGTCCAAGCGTCTGCGCGCCGGGCTGAAGAAGGAAGAGCTGCACATCGAGTCTTACGCGGTGAAGTACCTGCGTGAGCCGGTGCTGCTGTCCTTTGCCAAGGCCGCGCAGCCGAGCCGGGTGCATCGCCCGGCTTACCCGGATTTCGTCTCTATCCGCGAACTGGACGCCAAGGGCAAGGTGATCAAGGAATGCCGCTTCTTGGGCATCTACACCTCCATCGCCTACAGCGAAAGCGTGCGCGAGATCCCCTTCATCCGCCGCAAAGTCGCCGAGGTCGAGCAGCGCTCCGGCTTCACCGCGCAGGGGCACCTGGGCAAAGAGCTGGTCAAGGTGCTGGAAGTGCTGCCCCGCGATGACCTGTTCCAGACCCCAGTGGACGAGTTGTACAGCACCTCCCTGGCGATAGTGCAGATCCAGGAACGCAACAAGATCCGCCTGTTCCTGCGCGCCGATCCGTACGGCCGTTTCGTTTACGCCTTGGCCTATGTGCCGCGGGATGTCTACTCCACCGAAACCCGTATGCGCATCCAGCAGGTGCTGGTCGACCGCCTGCAGGCGACCGATTGCGAATTCTGGACCTACTTCTCCGAGTCGGTACTGGCGCGGGTGCAGTTCATTCTGCGCATCGACCCGAAGACCAAGCTGCAGATCGACCCGCAACAGATCGAGCGCGAGGTCATTCAGGCCTGCCGTTCCTGGAAGGACGATTACGCCGGGTTGGTGGTGGAGAGCTTTGGCGAGGCGAAAGGCACCAAGGTGCTGGCCGACTTCCCGAAAAGCTTCCCGGCCGGCTATCGCGAGCGTTTCGCGCCGCATTCGGCGGTCGTCGACATGCAGCACCTGCTCAGCCTGTCGGATGAGCGTCCGCTGGTGATGAGCTTCTACCAGCCGCTGACTGCCGGCGAGCAGCAGCTGCACTGCAAGCTCTACCACGCCGACACACCGCTGGCGCTGTCGGATGTGCTGCCGATTCTGGAAAATCTCGGCCTGCGCGTCCTCGGCGAATTCCCCTACCGCCTGCAGCACCAGAGTGGTCGCGAGTTCTGGATTCACGACTTCGCCTTCACCCCGCACGTCGAACGGCAGGGTGAGGCTTTGGAGGTGGATATCCAGCAGCTCAATGACACGCTGCAGGATGCCTTCGTGCAGAT
This sequence comes from Pseudomonas sp. 2FG, assembly GCF_005502935.1. GTDB lineage: Bacteria > Pseudomonadota > Gammaproteobacteria > Pseudomonadales > Pseudomonadaceae > Aquipseudomonas. The sequence goes on along the minus strand of NZ_SCMP01000003.1, from coordinate 235,933 downwards.
CGTCGGTGGCGCCGCCGAGAACGATGCGTTCAACCGCCTGGTGCTGACCGCCGCGATGCCCTGGCGTGATGTGGCGCTGCTGCGTGCCTACGCGCGTTACCTGAAGCAGATCCGCCTGGGCTTCGATCTCAGCTATATCGCCAACACCTTGCTCAACCATGTCGATATCGCCAAGGAGCTGGTGCGGCTGTTTAAGACCCGCTTCTACCTGGCGCGCAAGCTGACCGCGAACGATCTGGCGGACAAGCAGCAGCGTCTGGAACAGGCGATTCAGAGCGCGCTGGATGATGTGGCGGTGCTCAACGAAGACCGCATCCTGCGGCGCTACCTGGATCTGATCAAGGCCACGCTGCGGACCAACTTCTACCAGACCGATGCCCAGGGTCAGAACAAGTCCTACTTCAGCTTCAAATTCAATCCGCGGGCGATTCCAGAGCTGCCGAAACCGGTGCCGATGTTCGAGATCTTCGTCTATTCGCCACGGGTCGAGGGCGTGCATCTGCGGGGCGGCAAGGTCGCCCGTGGCGGGCTGCGCTGGTCCGATCGGGAAGAGGATTACCGTACCGAAGTGCTCGGTCTGGTTAAAGCCCAGCAGGTGAAGAACGCGGTGATAGTGCCGGTCGGCGCCAAGGGCGGCTTCATTCCACGCCGTCTGCCGATCGGCGGCAGCCGTGATGAGATCCTGGCCGAAGGCATCGCCTGCTACCGCATCTTCATCTCCGGCCTGCTGGATATCACCGACAACCTGAAAGAAGGCGCAGTGGTGCCGCCGCTCAACGTGGTGCGCCATGACGCCGACGATCCGTATCTGGTGGTCGCGGCAGACAAGGGCACGGCGACCTTCTCCGATATCGCCAACGGTATCGCCGGGGAATATGGTTTCTGGCTCGGCGATGCGTTCGCCTCGGGCGGTTCCGCCGGCTACGACCACAAGGGCATGGGGATCACCGCCAAGGGTGGCTGGGTCTCGGTGCAGCGGCACTTCCGTGAGTGCGGGATCGACGTGCAGAAGGATCACACCACGGTGATCGGCATCGGCGACATGGCCGGTGACGTGTTCGGTAACGGCCTGCTGCTGTCGGACAAGTTGCAGATGGTCGCGGCCTTCAATCACCAGCACATCTTCATCGACCCCAACCCGGACGCGGCCAAGAGCTTTGTCGAGCGCCAGCGCCTGTTCGATCTGCCGCGCTCCAGCTGGGCGGATTACGACAGCTCACTGATCTCCGCCGGCGGTGGCATCTTCCTGCGCGCGGCGAAGAGCATCGCCATCAGCCCGGAGATGCAGGAGCGTTTCGAGATTAGCGCCGACAAGCTGACACCGACCGAGTTGCTCAATGCGCTGCTGAAGGCGCCGGTCGATCTGCTGTGGAACGGCGGTATCGGTACCTACGTCAAGTCCAGCACTGAAAGCCACGTCGACGTCGGCGACAAGGCCAACGACGCCCTGCGGGTCGATGGCCGCGAGTTGCGCGCCAAGGTGGTGGGCGAGGGCGGCAACCTCGGCATGACCCAGCTCGGTCGCGTCGAGTACGGCCTCAACGGTGGCGCCAGCAACACCGACTTTATCGACAACGCCGGCGGTGTGGACTGCTCCGACCACGAAGTGAATATCAAGATCCTGCTCAACGAGATCGTTGCCGCCGGTGATATGACCGGTAAGCAGCGCAACAAGCTGCTGGCCGAGATGACCGACGCCGTCGGCAACCTGGTGTTGGGCAACAACTACAAGCAGACCCAGGCGCTGTCGCTGGCCCAACGGCGGGCCCGTGAGCGGATCGGCGAGTACAAGCGCCTGATCGTGGCGCTGGAGAGCGCCGGCAAATTGGATCGGGCGATGGAGTTCCTGCCGTCTGACGAGTTGCTGGCCGAGCGCATCGCCAACGGCCAGGGCCTGACTCGGCCGGAGCTGTCGGTGCTGATCTCCTACAGCAAGATCGACCTCAAGGAATCGCTGCTGAAGTCCCTGGTGCCGGACGACGACTATCTGGCCCGTGAGATGGAAACCGCCTTCCCGCCGCTGTTGACGAAGAAGTTCGGTGAGGCCATGCGCCGTCACCGCCTGAAGCGCGAGATCGTCAGCACCCAGATCGCCAACGATCTGGTCAACCACATGGGCATCACCTTCGTGCAGCGCTTGAAGGAGTCCACCGGCATGAGTGCGGCGAACGTCGCCGGGGCCTATGTCATCGTCCGCGATGTGTTCCGCCTGCCGCACTGGTGGCAGCAGATCGAGGCGCTGGACTACCAGGTGCCGGCCGAACTGCAACTGCAGTTGATGGACGAGTTGATGCGTCTCGGTCGCCGTGCCACCCGCTGGTTCCTGCGCAGCCGTCGCAATGAGCTGGATGCCGCGCGTGACGTTGGTCACTTCGCGCCACGCCTCGAGGCGCTGGCCGGGCGCCTCGATGAGTTGCTCGAAGGCCCTGCGCGTGAGCAGTGGTTGGCGCGCTTCCAGGCATACGTCGAAGCCGGTGTGCCGGAGGAGCTGGCGCGGGTAGTGGCGGGGACCAGCCATCTGTACACGCTGTTGCCGATCATCGAGGCCGCGGATGTCACCGGGCAGGATCCTGCTCAAGTGGCGGCGGCGTACTTCGCGGTTGGCGGTGCGCTGGATCTGTCCTGGTATCTGCAACAGATCACCAGTTTGCCGGTGGAAAACAACTGGCAGGCATTGGCGCGGGAAGCCTTCCGCGACGATCTGGACTGGCAGCAACGGGCAATCACCGTCTCGGTTCTGCAAATGGCCGATGGCCCTGCAGATATCGAAGCGCGTGCGGTGCTTTGGCTGGAGCAGCATCGTCCGCTGGTCGAGCGCTGGCGTGCCATGCTCATCGAGTTGCGGGCGGCGACCACTACCGACTACGCGATGTACGCGGTGGCTAACCGTGAGCTACTCGACCTGGCGCAGAGCAGTCAGCATGGGGCCTGTATTCCTTGATGGGTTAGCTGCCCGAGGTGGTTGAATAAGCCACGCTGCAACACCCGGAGCCCCGCCTAGTGCGGGGCTTTTTATTGCAGGTGGATTGAGGCGCTGGCGCAGACGGGTTGCTGTGGAGCGGCCCGTCGCAGATTTCAGGCTTTCAGCTGGCGCAGGTAAGCCACCACATCCGGCGCGCCAGCCAGACGTAAACCTTCGCCGAGGGCGGTGGCCTGCGGGTGGTGTTTGGGCAGCAGGAGGAACTCCGGGGCGCCTGGATTGCGCAGCAGTGAGAGGCGCGCATAGGGCAGGCCGTTATCCAGCAACAGGCCCATAAAGGCAGGATCGCTCCAGGCTTGCACTGGCATGGCCAGCACGTGATAGCGCTCTTGCAGTTCGTTGAGCCCACTGGGGCGCAAGCGATAGCGGGTCAGCTCGGCCGGTAGGGTTGCCTCCAAACCACGCCGCCGGGCGTAGGCGATGGCGCAGGCGAACGCTTCAATATGTTGCTCGCCGGCCCAGAACATGCGTTTGCCGTACCAGCTGGCCTGACGCAGGCTGATCGGCTCGCCGACGAGGAAGCGTGGTAAGGCTTGGCTGATGGTTTTGACGAAGTCCTTGTAGCTGATGATGCGTATGCCGCGACAGGCTGGGGTTGTGCTGTAGTCCTCGAGGCTGGCGTAGGGCTGCGCATCCGGGTCACTGCCACAGAGACCGTCGATCAGGCGCAGGTCGAAGGAGCTCAGCTGTTGCTGTTCCTGCTCCATCACGCGGATCAACATTGAGTGGGCTTGCGCCTTGTCTTCCTGAACCGGGCCGGAAAGGGCGTTGCGCGGTAAGTCGACTAAGCGCTGCAGCGGTGGGCCGGTGTGCCACCAGATCTGTTCGCGGGGTTGCGGTAACGGCTGGAACGGCAAGCGGAGGACGCTGGCACGTTCCAGTACCTGGCGTGGCGCCCGACCGCTCAGGCCCAGGCGTTGGGCCAGGGCCGTCAGGCGGGCGGTCAGCGTTGTGGGTTGCTCGCTCGGACTCATGGCTAGCTGTGAACTCCAGGGTCACCGCTGCCAGTGTGGCAGACGAAAACGCCCGTTGCACAGCCTTTGCTGGCCAAGTGACGGTCGCGGCCCCCCGTCCAGGGTGCCACCTGTGGCAATAGTGCAGCGATCATTTACGAGGAAGCCTCCATGCCTAGCCCGGAGCTGGATATTGCCTTATCCGCGGAACCTTTGCGCGGTCTATCAGGCCCATGCCAAGTCTTTTTAAACAGCCGTGACGGTCGGCGCGTCAGTTTGCCAGTCCAACATTTGCGGTCTTTTCTGACCCATGGAGGCGTCTACGCTTCCTTCGGGTTGGGCTTCAATGTCGCCGGTGAGCTACTGAGTCGGCGTCGCGTGGGCCGATCGGTCGCGGTTGCCTCGCCTGCCGGGGCTGCGGGCGGCTATAATCGTCGGCTAACTTTCCCAGCCCATTACCGAGCTAAGCCTGCCCATGTATACCCTGGCCCGCGAGCTGCTGTTCAAACTGTCCCCGGAAACCTCTCACGAGCTGTCTATTGATCTGATCGGTGCCGGTGGCCGTCTGGGGTTGAATGGCCTGTTGAGCAAGGCGCCGGCCAGCCTGCCGGTGCGCGTGATGGGCCTGGACTTCCCGAATCCGGTGGGTTTGGCGGCCGGCCTGGATAAGAACGGCGATGCCATCGACGGTTTCGCGCAACTGGGTTTTGGTTTTGTCGAAATCGGTACCGTCACCCCGCGTCCGCAGCCAGGTAACCCCAAGCCGCGGCTATTCCGCTTGCCGCAAGCCGAAGCCATCATCAATCGCATGGGTTTCAACAACCAGGGTGTCGATCATCTGCTGGCGCGGGTCAAAGCCGCCAAGTTCAACGGTGTGCTCGGCATCAACATCGGCAAGAATTTCGATACGCCGGTCGAGCGCGCGGTGGACGATTACGTGCTGTGCCTGGACAAGGTCTACGCCCATGCCAGCTACGTCACCGTCAACGTCAGCTCGCCGAACACCCCCGGCCTGCGCAGTCTGCAGTTTGGCGATTCGCTGAAGCAGTTGCTCGGAGCCCTGCGCCAACGCCAGGAGGCCCTGACCCAGCAACACGGCCGACGCGTACCCCTGGCGATCAAGATCGCTCCGGATATGAATGATGCCGAGATCATCGAGGTCGCTGCGGCGCTGCTGGACTCGGGCATGGATGCGGTGATTGCGACTAACACTACCCTCGGGCGCGAAGGTGTCGAAGGTTTGCCCTTTGGTGCTGAGGCCGGTGGCCTGTCTGGCGCGCCGGTGCGCGACAAGAGCACGCATACGGTGCGAGTGCTGGCGGCTGAGTTGGCGGGGCGTCTGCCGATCATTGCCGTTGGCGGTATCACCGAAGGCAAGCACGCGGCTGAGAAAATCGCCGCCGGCGCCAGCCTGGTGCAGATCTATTCCGGTTTTATCTACAAGGGCCCGGCGCTGATTCGCGAAGCGGTGGATGCCATCGCGGCGCTGCCGCGTCAGTAATCGCTCGTCAGTAATCTAAAGCGACAGGCAATAAAAAGGGCTCCCTTAAGGAGCCCCTGGGCTCTCGCCCGCCGCCCGGATGGGGCGTGCATGGTAAAGCGGAGTCGGTGGTCCTTACTATCCGACAGCGTGATCAGCCGACAGCGTGAAGTTCGTTGAGTCGATGGATACCGGCGGTGCCGGTCATGCCGTCCCAGTGGTCGCCGCGACCTTCGCGCCAGCCGTTAATCCAGGCTTGGCGTACGGACGGAAGGGTGAATGGACACAGTTCGCGAGATTTGCCATGGATGCCATATTGATAACCGCGCAAAAACGCTCGTTCTAAAGGATCACGCTTAAGTCTTCTCATAGGGTGTTGCCCTCACTTGTTGACTGTTATGTCCTATTAGCCCCGTGTCGGGGCCTGGTAGAAAGCTTCTACCAGTGGAGCCCGCTGCCGGCGTTGCGGGTCTCCTGCCGTCACCGTTGCGGCGTTGGCCTGAGTTGATTTCTAACGAATGACACCGGTCGTGGGAATGATCGTTTTGTCATAAGCACGTAACGTTTTTAGGAGTGAGGCCATAAGGCTTGACCCGTCGATCCTCGGCTTTTTGCTTAAACTCAGGAGGCATGCGGGCGCAGGCGACTATGAAGTCGTTCTGCCCTCGCGAATGTTTCGCGGCTGCATCCTGTATTTATTCCGACGAAGGGTCGCGTTGTAGCCTTTTGTCACTGATTAAGCTTTGAAGTGCTGTTCGAAAGTTGTACGGAACAGCGCGTAATTGTATCGAACACACTAAGTCTGGCAGCGGGCGCGGCGTGGGACTTGCCACTAGGCTCCCGGCAAGTTGCAACGCGACCAGACTTGGCTGATGTCGAACTCAGGCCTTGGCTTTTGTTCGATAAGCGACCCACCCTGGTGTCGCGGAGCCGTTGGGTAGAACCACGGTTTTTAACCTTGGCGCCGCAGCACAAACTGCCCGCCGCACATTGCTTAGGCACTGGATACCCACATGTCGGATCGTTACGAACTCTTTCTCACCTGCCCCAAGGGTTTGGAAGGGCTGCTCGCTGAAGAAGCAGCAGGCCTGGGGCTGGAGGAAACCCGCGAGCACACCTCGGCGATCCGCGGCTTCGCCGAGCTGGAAACGGCTTACCGTCTGTGCCTCTGGTCGCGCCTGGCCAACCGTGTGTTGCTGGTGCTCAAACGTTTCCCCATGAGCAACGCAGACGATCTCTATGAGGGTGTGCTGGAGGTCGACTGGGCCGAGCACCTGGAGCCGACCGGCAGCCTGGCGGTGGAGTTCAGTGGTAATGGTTCCGGCATCGACAACACCCACTTCGGCGCGCTGAAGGTCAAGGACGCGATCGTCGACAAGTTGCGTAATGCCGCGGGCGAGCGGCCTTCGATCGACAAGCTGAACCCGGACTTGCGCATCCATCTGCGCCTGGACCGCGGCGAAGCGATTCTCTCGCTCGACCTCTCCGGCCACAGCCTGCACCAGCGTGGCTATCGCCTGCAGCAGGGCGCGGCGCCGCTCAAGGAAAACCTCGCCGCGGCGATCCTGATCCGCGCCGGTTGGCCGCGAATTGCCGCGGCGGGCGGTGCGCTGGCGGACCCTATGTGCGGTGTCGGCACTTTCCTGGTGGAAGCGGCGATGATCGCGGCGGATATCGCCCCGAACCTCAAGCGCGAGCGCTGGGGCTTCTCGGCCTGGCTGGGGCATGTGCCGGCGTTGTGGAAAAAGCTCCATGCCGAGGCTTTGGGGCGTGCAGAAGCCGGGCTGGCGAAGCCGCCGCTGTGGATTCGTGGTTATGAGGCCGATCCCCGGCTGATTCAGCCGGGGCGCAACAATATCGAGCGCGCCGGGCTGTCGAACTGGATCAAGGTTTACCAGGGCGAAGTGGCGACTTTCGAGCCGCGTCCGGATCAGAATCAGACCGGCTTGGTGGTCTGTAACCCGCCCTATGGCGAGCGCTTGGGTGATGAAGCGAGCCTGCTGTACCTCTACCAAAACCTGGGCGAGCGTCTGCGTCAGGCCTGCATGAATTGGGAGGCGGCGGTGTTTACCGGCGCGCCTGATCTGGGCAAGCGCATGGGCATTCGTAGCCACAAGCAGTACGCCTTCTGGAACGGCGCGCTGCCCTGCAAGCTGCTGCTGATCAAGGTGCAACCGGAGCAGTTCGTCACCGGTGAGCGCCGTACTCCCGAGCAGCGCGAACGCGAGCGTGAACAGGCCGCGTTAGGCCAGTCGGAGCCAGAGGTTGACAACAGAAAGGTTGACAACAGAAAGGTTGAAAACCAGCAGGCGCCAGCGCTAATCGAACGGGCGCGCTTGAGCGAAGGCGGGCAGATGTTCGCCAATCGTCTGCAAAAAAACCTTAAGTTGCTGGGTAAATGGGCTCGACGTGAGGGGGTCGACTGCTATCGTGTGTATGACGCCGATATGCCGGAATATGCCCTGGCGATCGATCTCTATCACGACTGGGTGCACGTGCAGGAATACGCCGCGCCGCGCTCGATCGACCCGGAGAAGGCCCAGGCTCGTCTGTTCGATGCCTTGGCGGCGATTCCCCAGGCGCTCAACGTCGACAAGGCGAAAGTCATCATCAAGCGCCGTGAACGCCAGAGCGGCACCAAGCAGTACGAGCGTCAGGCGACTCAGGGGCGTTTTACCGAGGTCAGCGAAGCTGGGGTGAAGTTACTGGTCAACCTTACCGATTACCTCGACACCGGTCTGTTCCTCGACCATCGCCCGCTGCGCTTGCGCATCCAGCGTGAGGCCGCCGGCAAGCGCTTCCTCAACCTGTATTGCTACACCGCCACGGCCACCGTGCATGCGGCCAAGGGCGGGGCGCGCAGCACCATCAGCGTCGACTTGTCGAAGACTTACCTCGACTGGGCGCGGCGAAACCTGGCGCTGAACGGTTTCTCCGACAAGCACCGCCTGGAGCAGGGTGACGTGATGACCTGGCTGGCGGCGGATCGCGAGGAGTACGACCTGATCTTTATCGACCCGCCGACCTTCTCCAACTCCAAGCGCATGGAGGGGGTGTTCGACGTGCAGCGTGACCACGTCGAGTTGCTCGACCTGGCCATGGCGCGCTTGGCGGCCGGTGGCGTGCTGTATTTCTCCAACAATTTCCGCAAATTCCAGCTCGATGAAGGCCTGGCGGCGCGCTATGCGGTGGAGGAAATCAGTGCGACGACCTTGGACCCGGACTTCGCGCGTAACTCGAAGATCCACAGGGCCTGGCGCTTGACCGCGCGTTAAGCACGAATTGTCGTGAGGCATTTAAAAGGCCGCACTGCGTAAAGCAGGGCGGCCTTTTTAGTGGTGCGCCTGGGCTCAGCGTTGGGCCGTGTTGGCGCCGACTTTCGGCTGGCGGTACAGATCGACCAGTACCTGATCGAGGATCGCCGAGGCGCCCCACGGCCGTGGGTCGTTGAGAATGGCGACGACCGCCCAGCTGTTGCCGTTGCTGTCGCGACTGAAGCCTGCGATGGCGCGCACGGTGTTCAAGGTGCCGGTCTTGATATGCGCTTCGCCGGCCATGGGCGTGCGTTTCAGGCGTTTACGCATGGTCCCGTCCATCGCCACCAGCGGCAGGGAGCTGATGTACTCGGCGGCGTAGGGGCTCTCCCAGGCGGCTTGCAGCAGGGTGGCCATTTCCCGTGCGCTGACCCGTTCCGCGCGCGACAGGCCGGAGCCGTTCTCCATCACCAGGTGGGGTGCGGTAATGCCCTTGCGGGCCAGCCACTGACGGATCACCCGCTGTGCGGCCTTGGCGTCGTCGCCATCCTCGGCGTTACGAAACCGTGCGCCGAGGCTGAGGAACAGCTGCCGGGCCATGGTGTTGTTACTGTATTTGTTGATGTCGCGGATGATTTCCACCAGATCGGGGGAGAAGGCCCGCGCGAGCAGGGTGGCGTTCTTCGGTACGGCGTCAACGCGGTCTTTGCCGAGGATGCTGCCGCCCAGCTCTTGCCAGATGGCACGCACGGCGCCCGCGGCGTAACCCGGGTGATCGAGTAACGAGAGATAGGCCTGCGTGCTACAGCCTTCAGCCAGCTGCCCGGTGACGACCAGCGTAGTGCCGTCGAACTGGCTGACCGGGTTGAAGCGGACATTCCCCGTGCACTTGCCTTTGCCCAGGGCCTTCACGCGGTTGTCGATACGCACGTTGGTCAGCGGTGGCTCCATGGCCACGCTGACCTTGCCGCCTTCGGCGCGGCTAATCAGGCGCACGGCCTTGAGGTTGATCAGCAAGGAGTCCGGGCCGACCAGGAACGGCTTGTTCTCGTCGCCGCCATCGTCATCGAAGGTCGGCAACTGCGGTTGCATAAAGTGGCTGCGGTCGAGCACCAGATCGCCGGTGACCTGCTGTACGCCATTGACACGCAGGTCGCGCATCAACAGCCAGAGTTTCTCCATGTTCAGCTTGGGATCGCCGCCGCCCTTGAGGTAGAGGTTGCCGTGCAGCACCCCATTTTTCAGTGGGCCGTCGCTGTAGAACTCGGTCTTCCACTGGTGGGTCGGGCCGAGCAGTTCGAGCGCGGCATAGGTGGTGATCAGCTTCATGGTCGACGCTGGGTTGACCGACACGTCGGCATTGAACAGCGTCGGCGTGCCGGGGCCGTTGAGCGGCAGCAGTACCAGGGAGAGGGAGTCGTTGCCAATTTTGCCGGCTTTCAGCGCCTTCTGAACCAGGGGCGGAAGGGTGCTGTTGATTGGAGCTGCCGTGACCGGCAAGGCGATTGGCAGCAGCAAGCTGGCGAATGCCAGGTGGCGAAGTGTTTTGATCATTGGCAGAAACCCTTCAGGCAAGGGCCAAAAAAGAAAGATGACATAAAGAAAGATGACATGGTCGCGGGTTCCCACAGCAGTTCGGGAAAGTGCTGCGCATTATGCCCGAAGCCCAAGGTGCTTGCGCCGCTCTGCGACTAGCGTAAGGCGCTATTTTCTGCGGGCAGGTGAAGTCGCCTGCGGCAGAGAGTCGGGCAAGTCGGTGGCTAAACTGCTAAAGTGCCGCGCGTTATCACTCTTGAGGATTGTTCCATGGCTACTAACCGTTCCCGCCGTCTGCGCAAAAAACTCTGCGTGGATGAATTCCAGGAGCTGGGTTTTGAGCTGAACCTGAACTTCAAAGAAGATCTGGCCGACGAGGCCGTTGACGCTTTCCTCGACCAGTTCCTGGGTGAAGCCATGACCGGCAATGGTCTGGGTTATGTTGGCGGCGATGACTATGGCCTGGTGTGCCTGGCCAAACGTGGCTCGGTCAGCGCAGAGCAGCGCGCCGCGGTCGAAGCTTGGCTGAAGGGCCGTAGCGAAGTGACTGACTTCACCGCTAGCCCGTTGATCGACGTCTGGTACCCGGACAACGCGATCAACCCGCAACACGCGTAACACCAAGGGGGCCATATGGCCCCCTTGTTCTATCCGCTGCCCCCTGAGCGCCAAGCTCACGGGCGCCCCTTCTTCTGTCGGCTCTGCACCAGTTTGTAGGCGACGTAGTACTTGTAGATATTGCCGACGTAATCCACCGTCTCGCGGCCCACCACGCGGGCGGCGGCGTGCTCGACGTTCTGGAACCAGATGTTCGGGTCGAGCCCGGACTTCTGTGCCAGCCGCCTGAACTTGCGCAGATTGCCCGGGCCGGCGTTGTAGGCGGCGAAAGTCATCAGGGTCTTGTTCATCGGTGTCAGTTCGGGGTCGTTCAGGTACTTGTCGGCGAGCAGACGCATGTACTTGCTGCCGGCCTCGATGTTCTTGTCCGCGCTCTTGTCTACGCCTTTAATCGCCACGCTCGGGTCCGCCGCGGTGCTCGGCAGCAGCTGCATCACGCCCACCGCGCCACGTGAGCTGCGCGCGCCCTGATCGAGCCGGGACTCCTGAAAGCCCTGGGCCATCAGCATCAGGTAGTCGAAGCCGTAGCTGTCGGCATGTTTGCGGAACAGCCCGAGCATTTCGTTGAACTTCTGCAGCTCGGCTTCCGAGGTGGCATTGAGCACCCGCTTGGGATTGTTCACGTACTTGCGCACCAGGGTATTGCCAAAGGCGGTGCCGACCTTGTGCTGCTTGACGAAGCCGGCGAGCATGGTTCTCAGCTGCGGGCTGTGCTTGCGGATGGCCCAGGCGATCTCGGCATCGGCCTTCAGGTAGAACTGGTCGTGGACGACCATGTGCTGGTACAGCGGCTGCCAGATAGTAGCGAGGTAGCGATCGACCACTGTGGCGTTGATCAGGCCGGCGTTGACCATTTCCAGCAGGTCTTCGGACTCCAGGTTTTCATCGGCCGGCAGGACCTTGATCGGTGCGAGGCCGCGTTCCTTGAACTGCTGGTTGAGCTCGCTCAGGTGCTCGAAGTAGCTGCTGGAGGCGCGCACCATGATTTCCTGGCCGGACAGCTCCTCCAGTTTGCCGACCGGCTTGCTGTTGGGGCTGCTGACCAGGGCTTCGCGGATACCGCTGGCGAAGGGATCGGCGAAGTCCACGGTCTGCAGTCGGCCCTGGGTGATGGTCAGGCCGCCGGCGGCGATATCGCCAAGGCCCTCCAGCAGGCTGGGCATCAGCTTGTCGCGGGCCATCGGGATAAACATCACCCGCCAACGCAGCGCTTTACCCTCGAGCGGGTATTTCCGATTTAGCCAGGTTTCCAGGGCCTTGCCCGACTCGTAGGCGCTCCCGCCCTCGCGGCCGCGGTCGACGTAGTAGAAGGTCTTGCTGTAGGGCACCAGCACCCTGATCAGGCGGCGTTTGCGCATGCCGTCGAAGTCGCCGATCCAGGCATCCGGCACCGGTAGCACCATGGCGTCGACTTCGGCTTCCTCGGCGGCGCTCAGCTCGGGGCTGGGTAGTTCGTCGGCGGCCCAACCGCTCAGGGCCAAGCAGCTGATGGCGAGGATCATGAACAGGCGCATCGCATCGCGGCACCAGGCGGGGCATCCACGCATGACGTTGCTCCAGAACTCGTGAGAACGGGCCGACTGCCAACCCCCAGTCGCGCAGACCGGTCACATCAGCTTAGTCCGGCCCTGGTGAGGATGCTGATTGGGTCGACCGCATCGATTGGCTCCGCCTTGCGCCAACGCTTGCCAGTAACTGATTCCGGCATCGCGTTTGAGGCCCTCGAAGCGCATGCGTATTGCGTGGATGCGGCCATAGAGGGTTTAGGGCGCGTCTGGCGCTGGCGCGGGGTGTTTGCTCAGACACTGCCGCAGGCCGTACATCAACAGGGCCACCGACAAGGCTATCGCGGCACCTATTAGCGAGTTAAACAGCCGCAGCTGCGCCAGTTGCCAATCCTGCGACAAGCTTTCGGCCAGGAGTACGAAGCACAGCGTGCTCTGCAGTACGAACAGGCCGTAGTGCTGGGCTTGGAAGGCGCGGCTCAGGGCAATCAGCGGCACTAGGGTGGCCACCATCAGCGGCGGGCTTTGCAGGCTATGGCCGAAGTAAATCAGCAGGGCTGCCGCGCACAGGCTGGCGAGGCTGGACTGCAGGGCGCGCACCAGGCTGCCCTGGAATTCCAGCTGCAGGGTGGTGATCACCGTCAGGGTCAACCAATAGCCGCGTGACAGCTCGGCCAGCTCGACCGTCAGGCCGGCCAGAGCGAAGGCCAGGGTGCAGCCCAGTGCGTGCAAGCGCCACTGTTGTTGCGGTAAGCGTCGGGCATGCCGGCGCAGCACTTTCAACAGACCTAACAGCCGTGGCATGCGTGGCCACATGCGTAAGCCGTGCAGACCGCGCAGGCCAAAGGCGAGCAGAGCGACCCAGAGCCCGCCGAGGATGAACAGCATGCCCACCGCATAAGGATTATTCAGGTTGCCAATACCCTGTTGACCTTGTCCCAGGCAGAGGCACAGCGCGAGGCCGATGCCGAACTTGCCGGCTTCCGCACCGAAACGTTGCAGCCAGGCCAGCAGGAAGCCGAAGCAGGCGAACAGCGCCAAGCTGATCAAGGGATGAGCCGCCCCCCAGAAGCCCAGGCCGGCACTCCAGGCGCCGAGCCCGGTCAGCAGCAACATGCGCAACATGCCGAAGCGGTGCAGCGGATTAGCCTGAGCCGCTAGAAAGGCCCCCACCGAGGCCCAGAGAAAACCTGGGTGGGCGCTGAGCAGGCCCAGCAACAAGGGCAGGGCGCAACCGAAACCGGCGACTATGGCCGGGCCCCAGGCTGGCGGCCCGGAGTGCCAGTTCAAGGCTTGCGGCAAGACCTTACGCATCATCAGCAGTCTCTATAAAGTTGCCAAAAGCCACTCGGGTGATTCCCCCGTCGACTTGGCCCAATACCCAGCATAGGTGTTGCTCGGCGCTGTCACCCTCCAGTACCACGCCACATCACACCGGGCTGGAGCGCCCAGTCATCTCCCGCGCCATCTCGGTGGCGTAGCTGTCAGTCATCCCGGCGATAAAGTCGATCATGCGCAGGAAGGACTTGTGCAGTGGCCAGGCTGGGTCCGGCGCGTTATTGCCGAGCAGATCGAGAATACGCCGATGCTTGAACGACGGCGTACGCCCGCCATGTTGCTCCAGCGCCGCGCCGCAGAAGGCATTCAGCAGAATCTCCAGGGTGGTGTAGGCGCCGATCTCATGCAGGGTCTTGCGCTTGTCCTGGAAGATTTTCTCCCGCGCCATATTTTTCGCACCCAGTACGCAGCGCTTGGCCGGGCCGTGCATGTGCTCGACCAGATCGCCCGGCAAGGTGCCGGCGAGCAGCGCATCCTGCTGCTCGACAAAGGCCCGGGCGGCTGCGTTGGTCAGGTGTTCGATGGCCTTGCCGCGCAGGATCGCCAGCTTGCGTCGGCGCGAGTCCTGCGGGCCCAGTTGGCGGTAGGTTTCCGGCAGGTCGTCACCGACCAGGCCGAGCAATACGGACTCCACCTCGGCGTAGTCGAGCAACTCCATCTCGAGGCCGTCTTCCAGGTCGATCAGGCCGTAGCAAATGTCATCCGCCGCTTCCATCAGGTACACCAGCGGGTGGCGAGCCCAGCGCTCGTCCTCGAGTTGCGGCAAGCCGAGCTTGTGGGCGATCTGTTCGAGCAGCGGCAGTTCGCTCTGGTAACAGCCGAACTTGTGCTTCTTATAGCCGAGGGCCTCGGCGTGACGAGCGGTCCAGGGGTATTTCAGATAAGTGCCGAGGGTCGCGTAGGTCAGCCGCGTGCCGCCATCGAACTGGTGGTACTCCAGTTGGGTGAGGACGCGAAAACCTTGGGCATTACCCTCGAAATTGAGGAAGTCGCGCCGCTCGGCCTCGCTCATCGCCTCCAGCCAGCCGCGCCCGGCGGCCTGTTGGAACCAGTGGCGGATGGCGTCTTCGCCGGAGTGGCCAAAGGGCGGATTGCCGATGTCGTGAGCCAGGCAGGCAGACTGCACGACCATGCCCAGATCACTCGGCTCGCACCAATCGGGTAGGGCATCGCGGATCATCTCGCCGACCCGCATCCCCAGCGAGCGGCCGACGCAACTGACCTCCAGCGAGTGGGTCAGGCGGGTGTGGATATGGTCGTTGCTGGAGACCGGATGCACCTGGGTCTTACGGCCCAGGCGGCGAAACGCACCGGAGAAAATGATCCGGTCGTGATCTTTGTGAAAAGGGCTGCGGCCCAGTTCATTAGCGCTATGCGCCGGTTTGCCGAGACGTTCACGGTTAAGCAGTGTTTGCCAGTCCAAGGCCTGTCCTCGCCGTTCAGTGGCTGATGGCCCTAGCTTCGGGGTTCCGGTGCTTGGCTGCAAGCCTTGAGGTTTCGCCGCGTTATTGGGCCTGGTTCTCAGACGCTGTCTTGTTGACGCTCAATCTGGCCGCGGGTGGCGAGCGGCGTGTAGCGTTGCTAAGGTCAAATTAAGGTGCGAATGGAGGCATCCCGCCAGTACTGGGGTTTGTTTCGCTAGCTTGTGTTTCTCCCCATCTGCACCCCCTACATGGGCGGAGCCACTAAAGCAGCTCGGTGAGCTCGATGTTAGGTGCTGGATAAAGCGGTTTTCTCTCAACAGGAGGCTGTATGAATAATGCAATCGTCTTGGTCGCGCGGCTGTTCCTCGCCCATATTTTCCTGCTCGCTGGCTTGGGCAAGCTCGGTGCCGGTTACGCAGGCACGCAGGGCTATATGGAGAGCATGGGCGTGCCCGGTGCGCTGCTGCCGTTGGTGATAGCGCTGGAAATCGGCGGCGGCCTGGCGGTGATCGTCGGCTTTCTGACCCGTTGGGCCGCTCTGGCGCTGGCTGGATTCTGTCTGGCGGCGGCGCTGATCTTTCATCGCAACTGGAGCGATGAAATGCAGATGATCATGTTTATGAAGAACTTCGCCATAGCTGGCGGTTTTCTTCTGCTCTACGTCCAGGGTGCCGGTGCCTTCAGTATCGATGCTTGGCGCAGCAAGTAAGAGTGTCCAGCCGGCGCTGAGCGCCTGTGGCGTTTGGTGTCGCTTGGACTTGGGAGTTAACAAAACGCGCTATCCGTAGGCTGGGTTTCGCCGAAAGCGGCTCTACCCAGCCTGCGCTCGAGTTTTGCGCTATCGCTACAACCCCGCCGCATCGATATCCAGCAGCAACAACCGTCACCCATTGTCGATAAATTGCCCGGCCGTCAGGCAGTACGGGTTGCTGGTTGCTGGTTGCTGGTCGCGTCGCGGTAGGCGGTGGAGAGGGGCAGTCGGCGTTCATCCCCGCCTCCGGCGAGTAGTTGATAGAAGTCGAGGCGCGAGGAGCAGTTGTGGCCGAGTTCGGTGATTTTGAACACTACCCGTTCGGGCGGCACGCCTTACTGCTTAAGTTGTTTGAGGTTGGGCCGGGGCTGGTCGGGGGCGTAGGCGGCCGATCCGGCGCGGGGAGAATTCAGGCCGATGGCTCCGTTGCTGGCTTCCTCAGGGCTCGAGCCTCTGCGAGCTGTGCTGGTGCTGCTGGTACAGCGATTGCATCGCACTGGTGCATAACGGAAGCAAGGTGCCCTTTGTTCGGGCATTTCGGTTGATTGGATAAGCCCGGAAACCTTACTTCAACTAGATGAAAAATAAAGAAAAAGACTAAAAGCTCGAGTTTCCTGCCAATACCGCTTGTACCAAAACGGTTCGCTCTGTTGGGCGGCTTTGGTGCAGGCAAGCATCAGGATGGTGCGTGATTGGTTGGGCTGAGCTGCTTTGGTGCTTTTTCCCTTACCGCCGGAGTCATCTTCGCCGATGGAAAACCTCAATAGTGCCGTGGAAACCCTGGTTCACGGTTCCAATACTCTGTTCATCTTGCTCGGCGCCGTGATGGTATTGGCCATGCACGCCGGCTTCGCCTTTCTTGAGGTCGGTACGGTACGCCAGAAGAACCAAGTCAACGCGCTGTCGAAGATCATCTCCGACTTTGCCGTGTCGACCGTGGCCTACTTCTTTATAGGCTATTGGGTGGCTTACGGGGTGACCTTTCTGGTGCCGGCGACGGCGCTGACTGCCGACCACGGCTATGCGTTGGTGAAGTTCTTCTTCCTGCTGACCTTTGCCGCGGCGATTCCGGCGATCATCTCCGGGGGCATTGCCGAGCGCGCCAAGTTCGGCCCGCAATTGTGCGCGACGCTGCTGATCGTGGCCTTCATCTACCCCTTCTTCGAGGGCCTGGTGTGGAACGGTAATTTTGGCCTGCAAGCCTGGCTGGCCGCGCGCTTTGGCGCGAGCTTCCATGACTTCGCAGGTTCCGTGGTGGTACATGCGATGGGCGGTTGGCTGGCCTTCGGCGCGGTGACGCTGCTCGGCCGCCGCGATGGTCGTTACCGTGATGGCCGCCTGGTGGCGTTCGCGCCGTCGAGCATTCCATTCCTGGCGCTGGGTTCGTGGATTCTGATTGTCGGCTGGTTCGGCTTCAACGTGATGAGTGCGCAAACCCTGACGGGAGTCAGTGGTCTGGTGGCGGTCAACTCGCTGATGGCGATGGTCGGTGGCACCGTGGCGGCGCTGTTTGTGGGGCGCAATGACCCGGGCTTTCTGCATAACGGCCCTTTGGCTGGCCTGGTGGCGATCTGTGCCGGTTCCGATCTTATGCACCCGGTTGGTGCGCTGATGACCGGGTTGATCGCCGGCGCCTTGTTCGTCTGGGCGTTTACGGCGACTCAGGTGAAGTGGCGAATCGACGATGTGCTCGGGGTCTGGCCGTTGCATGGTCTGTGCGGCGTCTGGGGCGGCATTGCCTGCGGTGTGTTTGGCCAGGAAGTACTGGGCGGTCTGGGTGGCGTTAGTTTGCTCAGCCAACTGATCGGTACCGGGCTCGGGGTCTTGGTGGCACTAGCCGGCGGTTTTCTGGTGTACGGCGTGCTCAAGGCGCTGACCGGCATCCGTTTGAGCCAGGAGGAGGAGTACTACGGCGCCGACTTGTCGATCCACAAGATCGGTGCGGTCAGCCAGGACTGATTGAGTCGTGCAAGAAAAAGCCCGCTCAACAGAGCGGGCTTTTTTACGTTCGTAGGCTGGGTAGAGTGCAGCGGAACCCAGCATTTTCCTCGCGCTGGGTTTCGGTGCCTGGCGCCTCTACCCAGCCTACATTCAGGTGTTTACCAGAGCGGCAGGCTGTAGCTGACGATCAGGCGGTTTTCGTCCAGGTCGTTGCCGAAGTTGGCGCGGGTAGTCGCGTTACGCCATTTCACCCCGAGGTTCTTCAGCGGGCCATCCTGGAAGACGTAAGCGATGTCCATGTTGCGTTCCCACTCCTTGCCGTCGGAGAGGGCGGCGCCGCGGTCGACGTCGTCGCCGGACAGATAGCGGGTCATAAAGGTCAGGCCTGGAATACCGATGGCGGCGAAGTTGTAGTCGTAGCGAAGCTGCCAGGACTTCTCGTCCTTGTTGGCGAAGTCGCCGATCTGCACATAGTTGACAAGGAAGGGATCGGTCGCGTTGACATAGGCGTAGCCGGTGTCGCCGCTCATCGACTGATAGCCCAAGCCGAAGGCATGGCCACCGAGGCCATAGGTGAACATGGCGCCGAAGGCCTTGTTGTCGACGTTGCTGCTGCCGTCATCGGTGGAGCGGGCGTAACGCAGGTCGCTCTTCAGCGATTGCTTGTCGGCAATCGGCAGCACATGCACCAGGTTGACGATGTGCTGTTTGTAGAACTGATCCAGGTTGCCATAGCTGTAAGCGCTGGCCAGCTTGTCAGTCCACTTGTAGCTGGCGCTGGCGAAGTTGAACTCGTCGCTGGTCAGGCCTTTTTGGAAGACGATGTTGCGGCGGCCACCACCGTTGATGGTCATGCCCTCGTAGTCCGAAGAGTCACGATAGTTGACCTGTTGCAGCTGGCCGGCATCGAGGGTCAGGCCGTCGATTTCCATCGAGTTCAGCTGGCCGCCCTGGAAGGTTTGCGGCAGCAGGCGTGAGTCGTTGGCTTGCAGTACCGGCAACTTGGGCATCAAGGTGCCGACTTTCAGGGTGCTTTTCGAGGCGCGCAGTTTGGCGGTCAGGCCAAGTTCTGAATAGTTGTCTTGCGAGCCGCCGGAACGGTCGGGTTCCAGCAGGCCAGTACCGGCGGTGCCGCCCCCCGAGTCGAGTTTAAAACCGGCCAGCCCTTGGGCATCGACACCCACGCCGACGGTGCCTTCGGTGTAGCCGGACTCCATGCGCAGCAGGAAGCCCTGGGCCCATTCTTCTGCTTTGGCTTGGCCCTTGTTGCCGCCTTCCTGGCGGAAATCGCGGTTCATGTAGAAATTGCGCAGCTCCAGGCTGGCTTTGCTGTCTTGGATAAATTCAGCCTGTGCCAGGTTCGGCAGGGTGAGGCTAACGCCCAGGGTGGCAAGAGCCACGGCATGGGCGAGGGGGTGCTCATTATTGAGGGGGCTCATTGTTGTTGTCTTCTCGTGGGTGCGGACAGAGGGGTTGTGACCGAACTGTTACGGCGGGTGGAATAAACCACGAGAGAGACGCTGGGAGCCTTTAGACCTTAGTCGGCAGGCCCCGGATTCAGGACGTTAGCGCGATTAATCATTCGACCCAGTGCGGATAAAAGCCCAGGTTTTGCTGCACCTTGGCGTCATGGGCCGGCACTACCGTCAGGTTTGGCTCCTTGGCCATTAGCTGATGCACCTGCTCCAACACCTTGCGCGTGGCATCACGGTCGTTGTCGACCATATTGCGGCTGATCCAGAATTTTTCGCGGGGGCCGGTAAAGCCCTCCAGGCGCCAACTGGCGTCGCCGGTAAAGAAGAAACGGCGGCCGTCTTCCAGGGTCAGAAACAGCCCCACCGATCCCGGCGTATGGCCGCTTAGCGGTACCATCACCACGCGGCCATCACCGAACATATCCAGGCTGGCCGGGAAGCCCATGAAAGCAGGCGACTGGAAGGTGAAGGGCAGCCATTTCACCGGGTGCTTGAACTGGCTGGGGAGGACCGCCGGCGGCGTCGAGATCTGGCTGAACTCGATTTCCTCGTAGGGCGCCCACACCGGCACTTCCGGGAAGTCGGCGAGGCCCGAGGCGTGGTCCCAGTGGGCGTGGGACAGCAGGATGCGGTCGATCCGAATGCCGTCCTGGTCCAACTGATCGCGTGCTGGCACGACGGGACCGTACTGCAGCAGCGGCTTGTCCCACATCGGCATCTCGGTGAACTGGCTGTCGATCTGGCGCCCCAGGCCGGTGTCGAACAGCAGGGTGGCGGCGTGATGCTCGATCAGCACCGCGACATGGTTGAGGGTGACTTTCTCGGTCCATTGACCACCTTCAACCGTGAAGGCGTCTAGGGTTTCGGCTTCGGCGGTTTTCACCAGGCTGAACCGCAGGCCCGCAGCGCTGCCTGGCAGGCTGGTCAGGCTCAGTAAGGTGGCTAGTGCAAGGCTTAACAGACGCATAGTTCAGACTCCTTGAACGGGAAGAAAAGGCGAGGCGCTGGGGGCGCCGAAGGCCAGCGGCAAGCGCGCTCGGCGCAGGCGCCAACGGCCGGGGGTACCCGCTCGGCGCGTTGGCCGATCAGACTGAGAAAGAGGCGCACTTTGTAGCAGTTAGCGGACAGGTCAAAGTCGTGAAGCTGCATCGCAATTCTCCGTGACTGAGCGGTGAGCTGGATATTAGATAGACAGGTCTGTATATTTCAAGGGGCAATTTTGCTCAACTGCACCACTTGCGCATAATGGCCGTCCTAGGAGGTCTTGCATGGCATCAAGTAAACGTGATCAGTTGGTCAGTACCGCGCTAGAGCTGTTCTATCGCGAGGGTTATCACGCCACGGGCATCGACCGCATCCTGGCCGAGTCCGGGGTGGCGAAAATGACCCTGTACAAGCACTTCAAGTCGAAGGATGAACTGATCCTCGCGGCGCTGGACTCCCAGCATCAGCAGATCCGCCAGCGCATGCAGCTCGCGCTGGAGAGCCTGCCGCCACGCGAGGCGATCCTGCGTACCTATGACGGGTTGCACCTGTGGTTGAGCGAGAAGGGCTTTTGCGGTTGCCTGTTCATCCATGCCGCCGCCGAGTTCTCCAACCGTGAGCACCCGATTCACCAGCAGGCGGCGCTGCACAAGCGCTTCGTCTGCGACTACTTCCTCGCGGCGCTGCAAGGTCTGGGGGCGACTGAGCCTGCGCGCTTGGCGCGGCAGCTGCAGTTTCTCTTCGAGGGCGCCATGAGCATGGCCCATCTGCATGGCCCGGCCGAACAGGCGTTGGAAGCCAAGGCGGCGGCGGAGCAACTGCTCGAGGCCGCGGGCGTTTAACTGTTCAGCTGTTTGACTGGCTAGCTCAGGCCGCCGAGCAGGCGCGCCTCACAGCTTTCCAGCGCATCCAATGGGCCGGACAGCACCACCGCATCGCCTTCGTGCAGGCGGGTGCTGGCGGTCAGCGCCAACTCCTCGCCATTGCGGCGCACCGCCTGCACCTCGACACCTAACTGCTCGAGGGCCAGCTCACTGAGCGGGCGGCCGCAGGCATAGGCGCTTTCACTCAGGTTCACCGCGTGCATCAGCAGGCGCTGCTGCCCCTGTTTATCCAGCAGGTTGGCTTGGGCGCCGTGGTAATAGCCATGCAGCAGGCGGTAGCGGCCACGGCGGACGACGTCGATATGTTCCTGCACCTGCTGCTCCGGCAGGCCGAGCAGAGTCAGTGCGTGGGCAGCCAGCATCAGGCTGGATTCCAATACCTCCGGCACCACCTCCGTGGCGCCGGCTTCCTGCAGCGCGAGCAGATGGCTGTCATCGCGCGTGCGCACCAGAATCGCCAGTTGCGGATTCAACTGGTGGGCCAGTTTGACAATGCTCAGCGTGGCTTCGGCATTGTCCACCGCCACCACCAGCAGCCGTGCCCGGCTCAGGCCGACGGCTTGCAGCAGCTCGGGCCGCCGTGAGTCGCCATAGTGCACATTGGCCTCACCGGCGGTGGCTTCCTGTACCCGAATCGGATCATCGTCGAGGGCAATGAAGTCGATCTGCTCACGGCGTAGGAAGCGCGCAATCGATTGACCGACCCGGCCATAACCGCAAATCAGTACATGCCCTTGCAGCTCCAGGCCGGCTGCGGGGATGTCTGCCAGCGGGCTTTCTTGCGGCGTGCGCTGGTTAAGGCGCACGGCCATTTTCGGGGCCGCCCGCAGCAGCATGGGCGTCAGCGCCATCGAGCAAAAGGTCGCCGCCAGCAACAGGCCACCGGCGCCTTCTGGCAGCAGCTCGGCTTGTTGTGCCTGCGCGACCAAGGCGAAGCAGAACTCGCCGCCTTGGGCCAAGGCCAGGCCGGTGCGCCAGGCGCTGCTGTTATCGCCGCCACGCAGTTTCACCAAGAGGGCGACCACTGTGCCCTTGACCAGCATTAACAGCAGCGTCAGTCCGGCGATCAGCACGCCGTGGCTGGCGAACAGCTGGATATCGATCAACATGCCAACGCTGACGAAAAACAGGCCGAGCAGAATGTCGCGGAAAGGGCGGATATCTGCCTCGATCTGATGGCGATAATGGCTCTCGCCCAGCAACATGCCGGCGAGGAATGCGCCGAGCGCCATGGACAGGCCGAGCAGATGAGTCAGCCAGGCGGTCAGCAGCACCAGCACCAGCGCCAATAAAACGAACAGTTCGGAGGAGCGGGCCTGGGCCACTTCATGGAACAGGCGCGGCAACAGCCAGCGGCTGGCGAGGAACAGGCCGGCGAACAGCAGCACGGCTTTGCCCAGGGTCAAGCCCAGCAGCGGATACCAGGCAGTGTCACTGTCGCTGGTCAGGGCGGGTACCAGCGTCAGCAGCAGCACGGCCACCAGATCCTGCAGCAGCAGGACGCCAATCGCGTTCTGCCCATGGCTGCTGAACACCTCGCCCAGACTAGAGAGCTCCTTGGTGACGATCGCCGTGGACGACAACGCCAAGCCGGCACCGAGCAGCAAGGCCGCCACCAGCGGCAGGTCAAACCCATAGAGCAGCGCGGCCAGTGGAGCGCCACAGGCCAGCACCTGCAAACTGCCCAGCCCAAAGACCACGCTGCGCAGAGCCAGCATGCGCGGCAGGGAGAACTCCAGGCCCAAGGTGAACAGCAGGAAGACCACCCCCAGCTCGGCCAGATGCGGTAGATCCTCGTTGTCGCCAACCCAGTTCAGCGCCGCGGGGCCGATCAGCAAACCCACGCACAGATAGCCGAGTACGGGCGGCAGGCTGAGGCGGCGAAACAGCGCGATCACCAGCAGGGATGAGGCGAGGATGATCAGCAAATTGGCGAACACAAGGATTCTCCGGTAACTGCCCGCGAGCATGCCCAAGCCGTAGGGTGGCGTCCAGGCTCGAGCACGCCGTTTAGCTTGATGCCGATCAATACCAGGGCGGGTCTAGTGTTGGCCGTTGCCCTCAATTTTCTGTGCGGGCGACCCTCTAGGCCTGCAACCGGGGGCGCCGATCCGGCCAAGCTGCAAAACCTGCTCATGCCCAGTGCTGAGGCGCCTGCTTCAGCCGCCTGAGGCAAATGCTAGACTGCGCGTCTAACTCCTCTGCGAGATGCGCTCATGCTTCCCGAATGCCAATTGTTCGGCACCCTTGGCTGTCATCTGTGTGAAGTCGCTGAAACCTTGCTGATGCCCTTTGTCGAGCACGGTCTGCTGGTCGAGTTGGTTGATATCGCCGAGCACGAAGACTGGGTCGAACTCTATGCCTTGCGCATCCCCGTATTGCGCCGTTGCGATACCGGGGCCGAGCTCAACTGGCCGTTTGAGGCGGAGCAGGTGGTGGCGTTTTTACGCTGAAAGAACCTGTGCTGAACAGCACCCGCCCCGCTGGCAGACGGGGCGGACTGCGCGGTAAGCCAGTTACGCTCGGGGGTCCGAGCGGCGACGTGGCGGTGGCGGCTGATCCTGAAGAACCTCGGCGACTTCTGCGGCCTGCTTCTCGGTGGTGAAGGGGCCGGCTATCTGTTCTGCATTGGCTGTGCATACCCACCAGTTGCCGTCACTGGCTTGGCTGATGAGATAGCCGTTTACGGTTTTTCCTGCTGTCATCGGTGTGTCCCGCGCATTGATTCAAAAGGTGTGTAAAAGGTTGCAGAGTAGCGACAGCGTTGTCGCGGATGCTGTCATTGCGCTGTACCGGTCGGCGGCTTTCTTGCTTGGAAAGTGTGGCAGGCCACTGCTGTCAGTAAAGGCGAATCGCAGCCAATAAAAAACCCGCCGTGAAGGCGGGTTTTTTGGGGATTTGGTCGGAGAGACAGGATTCGAACCTGCGACCTTCTCGTCCCGAACGAGACGCGCTACCGAGCTGCGCTACACTCCGAATTGGCAATAATTCTACCGAAAAAGTTTTGTTGCACAAGGGGTTAGCTAGAATTTTTTATCGCAGCAGGCGTTTGCGCTGCTGCGCTGGGGGAGAACGCCAGTATTCATGCGGGATGCGTCGCTCGCCATGAGTCACTCGATGCACGATCGGGTGACGCATGGCGAACGGGTCTTGCTTAGAGTTCTTCGACGGTACGGACTTGGTCTTTGTTGACCTTGACGCGCTTACCATCCAGTTGTTCGAACTCGTAGAAGCCATCGTCCTCGTCGAACTCAGGTTGATCCACGGATTGAATCTCGCGGCCATCATTCAGGGTGATCACCGAGGGTGAAGAGCAGCCGGCTAGAGTGACCAGCCCCAGGGCTAGCAGGGCTGCGGGAATGATCCGTTGAGCCATTGTTTGTCTCCTTGGTTTGCAGGATAGGTATGGAGTGTCTGAGGGGGAGTGTGCGGCCAAGTTCAGTGCTCGTGATTTACCCGCGGTAGCTTGCCGCCTGCGCCAGCAGTTCCGGAGTGTTCAGGTTGGCCAGCCGTGGGTCCTGCGCCGGGCAATCCAGGGCCACTGCGCCGAGCGCCAGCAAGACATGGCGAGGGCCGCGATCACCGGCTTGCCAGGCGTTTTCCACGGCTGGCGCCAAGGTTCTCGGCAGTAGGCAGAACAGCGGCTCCCATTGGCCACCCTGACGTAGCATCAGCGGCTTTTCCGGTTGGGCGGCGGCGGTTTCGCGCATGGCCTGGAGCAGGGCGAGATCCAGCAGGGGTGCATCGCAGGGCAGCACCAACAGGAAGGGCTGGCGCGCGACCGCCAGGCCTGCGCGAATGCCGGCCAGCGGGCCGGGAAAGTCCAGGCTGTCGTCCTGCACCAGGCGGTCGGCATAGGCTGCGTAGCGCTCGCCGTTGCGGTTGCAGGAGATGATCAAATCATCCGTCAGCGGGCGGGTCAGCGCATGCAGGTGGGCGATCAGCGGCTTGCCGCGCCAGTCCAGCAGGCCTTTGTCGCGTCCCCCCATGCGTTGCCCGCGCCCGCCGGCAAGCAGCAGTATGGAACAGGCGGGCAGGGCGAGAGAGTCGGTCATAACGGCGCTCCTGGCGCGGTAATAGCGAGGCCTGTGATATAACACCGGCCTGCCCCCCTCACAACCGGATTGAGCCTATGAACCACAAGGCTGAAGCACCCTTTGTGCCGCTGAACATCGCTGTTTTGACCGTCAGTGACACCCGCTCCCTGGAAACCGATACCTCTGGCCAACTCTTCGTCGATCGCCTCACGGCTGCCGGCCATAACCTCGCCGCGCGGGTCTTGCTCAAGGACGATCTGTACAAGATTCGTGCGCAAGTCGCGACCTGGATCGCCGAAGACACAGTGCAGGTGGTGTTGATTACCGGCGGCACCGGCTTTACCGGCCGCGATAGCACCCCGGAAGCCGTGGCCTGCCTGCTGGACAAGCAGGTCGAGGGTTTTGGCGAACTGTTCCGGCAGATCTCGATCGCCGATATCGGCACCTCGACCGTTCAATCGCGGGCCCTGGCCGGCTTGGCCAATGGCACGCTGGTCTGCTGCCTGCCGGGCTCGACCAATGCCTGCCGCACGGGTTGGGATGGCATCCTGGCCGAGCAGTTGGACGCCCGCCATCGCCCGTGCAATTTCGTCGCCCATCTCAAGCAAGCCGCCGCCTGCGAGTCGCGTGGATGAGTGCCTGCGACCACCCCGGCCTGCTGCCGGTCGAGGCGGCGCTGGAGCGTTTGCTGGCGCTGGCCGAGGCAACCCCGATCACCCAGCGTGAATCTGTAGCGCTGGCCGCCGCCCATGGCCGGGTGTTGGCCGAGCCATTGGTCGCCAGCCTCGATCTGCCGCCGTGGCCGAACAGCGCCATGGACGGCTATGCCCTGCGTCAGGCCGACTGGCACGGCGAGCCGCTGCTGGTCAGCCAGCGCATCTTCGCCGGCCAGGCGCCTGCGCCGCTGGAACCCGGCAGCTGTGCGCGGATCTTCACCGGCGCGCCGCTGCCAGAGGGGGCGGACAGCGTGGAGATGCAGGAAAACGCCGAGATCCTGGCCGATGGCCGAGTGCGGTTTAGCGAGCCGATCAAGCCCGGCCAGCATGTGCGTCCGCAAGGGCAGGAAACCCGTAAGGGCGAGACGGTGCTGGTGGCGGGTACGCGTTTGGGGGCGATAGAGCTGGGCTTGGCCGCCGCGCTGGGGGCCGCCGAATTGACGGTGGTGCGCCGGCCGCGGGTGGCGGTGCTGTCGACCGGCGATGAGCTGATCGAACCGGGCCTGCCGCTCGGTCCCGGGCAGATCTACAACAGCAATCGCATGCTGCTGTGCAGCTGGTTGCAGCAACTGGGCTGCGCGGTGCTGGATGCCGGTATTTTGCCCGACGATCTGCCCAAGACCCGCGCCAAACTGGGCGAGTTGGCAGATGTCGACCTGATTCTGTCGACCGGTGGCGTGTCGGTCGGCGAGGCGGATTTCCTCGGCCATGCGCTGCGCGAAGACGGCGAACTGGCGCTGTGGAAGCTGGCGATCAAGCCGGGCAAGCCGCTGACCTTTGGTCACTTCCGGGGTGTGCCGGTGCTTGGTCTGCCGGGTAATCCGGCCTCGACCTTGGTGACCTTCGCCTTGCTGGCGCGGCCTTATCTGTTGCGCCGCCTGGGGGTTGCCGAGGTAACGCCGCTGCGTTTCCCGGTGCCGGCAGGTTTCGCCTGGCGCAAGCCTGGCAACCGTCGTGAATACCTGCGGGCGCGCTTCGAGCAGGGCCGTGCGGTGTTGTATCCGAACCAGAGTTCCGGGGTGCTGCGCAGCGCCGCCTGGGCCGAGGGCTTGGTGGAAGTACGTGAGGGCACGACGCTGGCGGAGGGCGATAGGGTTAACTTCATCCCGCTGAGCGAGTTGCTGAACTAGCGCGCCAGGTCGGACGGCGTCTTGGATCGAGGCGGTCTAACGTAGGGTGCGCTGCGCGCACCACAAGCCGCTGGCGCACCGGCACAGCCTACGGTTAGCGAAGCTCAGGGAGTCTCTGGCAGCCCGGCTGATTTGCGCTTGGCCTCGCGGTACTCGCCCGGGGTCACGCCGGTCCAGCTCTTGAAGCTGCGGTGGAACGAGCGCGCCTCGGTAAAGCCCAAGTAATGGGCGATGTCCTGCACCGGCAGAGCGCTACGGGTCAGGTAGTGTTCGGCCAGTTCCTGGCGCAACTGGTCGAGGATCTCCTGATAGCTGGTGCCGGCCTGCTGCAAGTGGCGCTGCAGGGTGCGCACGGTCATCGCGAACTTGTCCGCCACCCGTTCCTTGCGCGGCAGACCATCCTTGAGCAGCAGTCGCAGGGCGTTCTTCACCCGCAGCGGCAGCGGTTCGCCTTCATCCAGCCCGGCCATCAGCGCCAGGGCGTGTTCTTCCAAGGTGCGCAGCAGGTTGGCATCGGCCTGGCGCAACGGCAGGTTGAGGTATTCCAGCGGCACCAGCAGGGCATTCACGCTCTGTTCGAAGCGCACCGGGCAGCCGAACACCGCTTCGTATTCGCCGAGCGTGGTGCCCGCCGGTTGCGCGTGCTCGAACCAGACCTCGCGCGGCGAGTGGTGCATGTCGGCGATCCAGCGCGCATAGAGCAGCCAGGAGGTCAGCACGTTCTCGACCATGTGCCGCCGGATCTCCGCCGGCTGGTGGCGGCAGGTCCAGATCAGCCGCAGATGATCGGCGGCCGGTTCCAGGCGGCTGACCCCCATGTCTCCAACCAGTTTCTCGTAGGGCACGATGCGACTCATGGCCTCGCCGAGGGTGGCGCAGTTCATGGTGATGTAGCCGAGCACGCTCCACGAACCCGGCTGCACGAAGTGCCCGGAATGCAGGCCGAACAGCGGATCGCCCGAGGCTTGCAGCAGATGGGTGAGGAGTTTCTCGTGGGTTTCGCTGGGCAGGCGCCGGCCGTTGTCATCCAGATCCGCCAGGCTCAGGCCGGCTGCCGCGAGCGCGGCCGTCTGATCGAGGCCAAGCCGTTCGGCATGGCGCAGGTATTTGAGCAGTGCGGGAACGGAGGTGTAGCCCAGAGCGTGCATGGCGTCGTTCTTATTTTGAGAATCTTGATTAATGGCTGTCTTGATTGACGGCTGTCTTGATTGGCAACTGGGGCTGTCTTGATCCGACAGTGACGGCGGACAGCGGCCGGCTAGTATAGGCAACCAAGAACAGTGTTCGAAACTGGCTATCGACAGCCTGAATATATAACGAGGAGAAGTGCATGCGGCGCTGGAACGGTTGGGGTGATGAGGCGACGGTAGTCGAGCTGCCGGCCCAGGGTGGGGCCTTCCTCGCCGCGCGTATCGGTGCTGGCCAGGTGTTGGCGGATGCCAGTTTGCCCAGCGTGATCGCCCAGGTGCCGGCCTCGCGGCTGGCTGCCCATGCGCTGATAGTTACCGCCGCCGAAGACCGCGTGCGCCACGCCCGTGGCCAGAGCCTGGCGGATTGGCTGGCGATGCGTGAAGGCAATTTCGAAGTGTTCCCGGATGGCGTGGCCTACCCGGAAACCGCCACGCAGATTCGTCAGTTGCTGGCCTGGGCGGTTGAGCAGGATGTGCTGGTCATCCCTTATGGCGGTGGCACTTCGGTGGCCGGGCATATCAACCCGCAGCTCGGCAGCAGGCCGGTGTTGACGCTGTCACTGGAACGCATGAGCCGGCTGTTGGAGCTGGATGAGCAAAGCCTGATCGCCACCTTCGGTCCCGGTGCGAACGGCCCGCAGGTGGAAAGCCAGTTGCGCGCCCGGGGTTACACCCTCGGGCATTTTCCGCAGTCCTGGGAACTCTCTACCTTGGGTGGTTGGGTAGCCAGTCGTTCCAGTGGCCAGCAGTCGCTGCGTTATGGGCGGATCGAGCAGCTGTTCGCCGGTGGCACCCTGGAAACCTTCGCCGGCCCGCTGCAGATCCCGACCTTTCCGGCCTCGGCCGCCGGCCCCGATCTGCGCGAAGTGGTGCTGGGTTCGGAAGGGCGCTTCGGGATCATTTCCGAAGTGAAGGTGCGGGTGAGCAAGCTGGCCGAGCAGGAAAAATTCTATGCGGTGTTTTTGCCCTCCTGGCAGCAGGCGCTGCAAGCGATCCGCACCCTGGGCCAGGCGCGGGTGCCGCTGTCGATGCTGCGCCTGTCGAATGCCCTCGAAACCGAAACCCAGCTGGCGCTGGCCGGCCACCCCGAGCAGATCGCCCTGCTGGAGAAATACCTGGCCTTGCGTGGCGCACGCTCCGGCAAGTGCATGCTGACCTTCGGGGTCACCGGTAACCGTGGGCAGAATGCGCTGTCGCTGAAGCAGGCGAAGAAACTGCTGAAAGGCTTTGGCGGCGTGTTTACCGGCACCTTGTTGGGGAAGAAGTGGGCCGAGGGCCGGTTCCGCTTTCCGTATCTGCGCGAGGGCCTGTGGCAGGCCGGTTATGCAGTCGATACCCTGGAAACCGCCACCGACTGGTCGAACGTCGACAGCCTGCTGAACAAGATCGAGGCCAGCCTGCGCGAGGGCCTGGCGGCCGAGGGCGAGCAGGTGCATGTGTTCACCCATCTTTCGCATGTTTACGGCGAGGGTTCGAGCCTCTATACCACCTATGTGTTCCGCCCGGCAGACAGCTACGCCGGGACCCTGGAGCGCTGGAAAAAGCTCAAGCACCAGGCCAGCGAAACCATAGTCCATAACCGCGGCACCATCAGCCATCAGCACGGCGTCGGGCGCGATCATGCGCCGTATCTGCCGGTCGAGAAGGGCGAGTTGGGGATGGCGGCGCTGCGGGCGTTGGCCAGGCATTTCGACCCCGAGGTGCGCCTCAATCCCGGCGTGCTGATCCACGAATGAGCACCTGGAACGCCGCCTGGCGTGAGCAGGCGTTACCCGAGCTGGCCGCCCGCGAGTGGGATCTGCTCGTGGTCGGTGGCGGCATCAGTGGCGCCGGGATTCTGCGCGAAGCCGCCCGGCGCGGTTGGACATGCCTGCTGATCGAGCAGCGCGACTTTGCCTGGGGCACCTCCAGCCGCTCGTCGAAGATGGTTCATGGCGGGCTGCGTTATATCGCCAAGGGGCAGCTCAAGCTGACCCGTGATTCGGTGCACGAGCGCCAGCGTCTGCTGAGCGAGGCGCCGGGCCTGGTCGACCCGCTGAGCTTCGTGATGCCGCACTACCAGGGGCAGTTTCCAGGGCCGAAAGTGTTTGGCGGCCTGCTGTCTCTGTATGACGCACTGGCGGGTAAGCGCAACCATCGCTATTACCCGCTGCCACAGTTGCGCTACCTGGCGCCCGGTCTGAAAGAGGACAAATTGCTCGGCGGCACGCGCTTCTTCGATGCGGTGACCGACGATGCGCGCTTGGTCATGCGCGTGCTCGGCGAGGCGCGGGCCGAAGGTGGCGAGGCGCTGAATGGCCTGAAAGTGCTCGAATTGTGCCGGGCCGATGGCCGCGTGACCGGGCTTGTGGCCGAAGATGTGGAAACTGGCCAGCGCCTCAGCTTCAAGGCGCGAGTGGTGGCTCAGGCTACTGGTGCCTGGGCCGATCAATTGCGCCTGAAAACCGGTAACGAGCAGATCCGCCCGCTGCGTGGCAGCCATCTGTTGCTGCCCGCCTGGCGTCTGCCGCTGGCCCATGCGTTCAGCTTTATGCACGCCGAAGATGGTCGGCCGGTGTTCGTCTTCCCCTGGGAGGGCGCAACCGTGATCGGCACCACCGATCTCGATCATGGCGACGACCTCAACCTCGAGGCGCGCATCAGTGCTGTCGAAGTCGACTACCTGCTGGCGGCCTGTGCCCAGCAGTTCCCTGCGGCGCAGATCGGCCGCGGCGATGTGCTCTCGACCTGGGCCGGCGTGCGTCCGGTGATCGGCAGCGGGGTGCCGGGCAAGAACCCTTCGGATGAAAAACGCGAGCATGCGCTGTGGCTCGAACCCGGTTGCGTAACCCTGGCCGGCGGCAAGCTGACCACCTTTCGCCTGTTGGCCTTGGAGGTGTTGCAGGCCTGCGCGCCGATGCTCGGGAAAACCCTGGAAGATCAGGGCAGCGAGGTGTTCCGCCAGAGGGTGCCCGTGCCGCTGCCGCAGCTCTCACCCGGACAGCAACGACGCTTGGCCGGACGTTATGGCCGCGAGTTGCCGAAGCTGGCGGGTTTGCTCGAAGAGCTGGGCAGCGACCAGGTCGGCGCCACCGATACGCTCTGGGCCGAGCTGGCCTTTGCCGCGGAACACGAGTTGGTGCTGCACCTGGATGACCTGCTGCTGCGCCGTACCCGTCTAGGCCTGTTGCTGGCTGCCGGTGGCGCAAGCGAACTGCCGCGTGTGCGTCAGCTGTGCCAGGCGCGCCTGGGCTGGGATGACGCGCGCTGGGCCGAGGAAGAACTGAAGTATCTACAGCTGTGGCAGCGTTGCTACAGCCTGCCGGCACAAGAATAAGAAGGCTGTCTACGTGAGCGAACAAAGCTACCTGCTGGCCATCGACAACGGCACCCAGAGCGTCCGCGCTCTGCTGTTCGACCTGCAGGGCAACCTGCTCGGCAAGGGCAAAGTCGAGCTGGAGGCCTATTACTCCACGCAACCCGGCTGGGCCGAGCAGGACCCGGAGTATTACTGGCAGAGCCTCGGCGAAGCCTGCAGGCAGTTGTGGGAGCAGGTGCCGATCGACAAGAGCCTGATCAAGGGCGTGGCGCTGACCACCCAGCGCGGCACGCTGATCAATGTCGATGAGCGGGGGCAGCCGCTGCGTCCGGCGATCCTCTGGCTGGATCAGCGCCGGGCCGAGGTCGAAGGCAAGATCAAGGGCCCCTGGGGCTGGCTGTTCAAACTGATCGGCATCGATGCGACTGTGGATTACTTCCGCGCCCAGGCCGAGGTCAACTGGGTCGCCCAGCAACAGCCGGAAATCTGGGCGCAGACCCATAAGTTGCTGCTGCTCTCGGGGTTTCTCACCCATAGGTTGACCGGCCGCTTCGTCGACTCGGTGGCCTGCTGCGTGGCTTACCTGCCGTTTGATTACAAACGCCTGAAGTGGGCCGCGCCGAGTGACTGGAAGTGGCAAGCCATGCCGGTGCGCCGCGAGCAGTTGCCGGAACTGGTCAAGCCCGGTGAGCAGTTGGGCCTGATCAGTGCCCAAGCCAGCCTACACACCGGAATTCCCGAGGGCTTGCCGCTAATTGCCGCGGGGGCGGACAAAGCCTGTGAAGTATTGGGCGCCGGCGGGGTGGAGCCGAGCACGGCCTGCCTGTCCTACGGCACCACGGCGACGATCAACACCACGCGCAGCCAGTACCTGGAAACCATCCCGCTGATTCCGCCCTATCCGGCGGCGATTCCCGATCACTACAACACCGAAGTGATGATCTATCGCGGCTTCTGGATGGTCAGCTGGTTCAAGAAAGAGTTCGGTCTGCGCGAGATGCAGCGCGCGCAAAAGCTGGGCGTCGAGCCGGAGGCGTTGTTCGACGAATTGGTCAACAGCGTGCCGGCCGGCTCCATGGGGCTGCTGTTGCAGCCGTATTGGTCGCCGGGCATCCGTGAGCCGGGGCTGGAGGCCAAGGGTTCGATCATTGGCTTCGGCGATGTGCATACCCGCGCGCACCTCTATCGAGCGATTCTCGAAGGTCTGGCTTACGCCCTGCGCCAGGGCAAGGAGCAGATCGAAAAGCGCTCGGGCAGCAAGATCACGCGGCTGCGGGTTTCCGGCGGCGGTTCGCAGAGCGATGCGGCGATGCAGCTGACGGCGGATATCTTCGGCCTGCCCGCCGAGCGGCCGCATATCTACGAGACTTCCGGCCTGGGCGCGGCGATCGACTGTGCGGTGGGGCTCGGCCTGCATCCTGATTTCCCCACGGCGATTGCGGCTATGACCCGCGTCGGTCAGGTGTTCCAACCCAATCCCCAGGCACAACAGATCTATGAGCGCCTCTATACCGAGGTCTATCAGCGCATGTACAAGCAGCTCAAGCCGCTGTACCAGAGCATTCGCGAGATCACCGGTTATCCGGCGTGATGCTGCCTCTTGCCCGGCGGGAGAGGGGTTGGGGGAGGCAGCGGCTTAGGCCTTGACCGCGGTTTACCCCAGCGGATCAGCGGGGTGATCGGATTCGCCAGCGCCTGCTGCTCGACAACTGAGCCGGCTGGATGACAGGGCGGGCTTGAGTGCCTACCGGGCAATTCCGTATAAGGGGGACTCGTTGATCTGCTGAACAGGACGCCGGCCCATGCTGCGACTCTCCACGCTCTACCGTTTCCCCCTCAAATCGGCCATTGGCGAAAACCTGCCGCAGGCGCAGTTGGATGCCCTGGGGATGCAGGGCGACCGCCGTTGGATGCTGGTGGATGCGGCGAACGGCCGTTTCCTCACTCAGCGTGCGCTGCCGCACATGACTCAGCTGTCGGCGCGTTGGAATGCAGCCGGTGGCCTGACGCTGAGCGCGGCGGGCTTCCCCTCCCTGGAGGTGCCCTTGCCGGGTGCGGATGCCCCGTTGCGCGGTGCGTTTATCTGGAGTGACAGCCTGCAGGTCCCGGATGCCGGCGATGAGGCGGCCGACTGGCTGAGCCGCTTTATCGGCAAACCCTGTCGCCTGGTGCAGGTCCCCGCCGAGCGTGGGCGTTGGGTCGAGGGCAGTCAGAATGTGAATGAGAAGGTGGGGTTTGCCGACGGTTTTCCGCTGCTGCTGATTGGCCAGGCCTCGCTGGATGACCTCTGCGCGCGGGTTGGGCGGCCGTTGGAGATGCTGCGCTTCCGGCCGAATCTGGTGGTCGAAGGGAGCGAGCCCTACGCCGAGGACAGCTGGAAGCGCATCCGCATTGGCAGCGTGGAGTTTCGCGTGGCCAAGGGCTGCTCCCGTTGCATCATGCCGACCCTGGACCCGCTGACAGGCGAGCGTAGCGCCGACCGCGAGCCGCTGACCACCCTCAAGACCTACCGCGAGCGTGAGGGTGAGGTGTATTTCGGCCAGAACCTGATCAACCAAGGCCCGGGTGAGCTGAGGGTCGGGATGGCAGTCGAAGTGCTGGAATAACGCCCCGGCAGGGTCTGCTCCTTTAGCCCACCAGTGAGCCAGAATGTGGGCTGAAGCCCACCCTACTGATCGTCGAAAAAGCGTTCGTGCCAGTCCACCAGCGGCTGCGGGGCGTTGAGCTTCTGCCCGTAGATCACCGAATAGGACAGCACGTTCTGCACATATTGGCGGGTTTCGTCGAACGGGATGGTCTCCACCCAAACGTCATAGGCCAGGTGATTGGAGCCCTTGAGCCATTGCCGTACGCGACTCGGGCCGGCGTTATAGGCCGCGGAGGCGAGCACCCGGTTGCCGTTGAACTGGCCATGCACCTGACTCAGGTAGGCGGCGCCGAGCTGGATGTTCTTGTCCGGGTTGAGCACCTGCTGCGGCGAGGCGAGGGGGATACCGAATTTACGTGCGGTTTCCTTGGCGGTTGCCGGCATCAGCTGCATCAGCCCGCTGGCCCCGACGCCGGAGCGGGCGTCGGTCATAAAGGCGCTTTCCTGGCGGGTAATGGCGAATACCCAGCTGGAATGCAGGCCGCGCACCTTGGCTTCGCGCACCAGGGTGGCGCGGTGGGCCATCGGGAAACGTACATCCAGGTCATCCCAGTACTGCGCCAGGCTGATGGTGCGGATGGCCGGGAAGTACCATTCCATGTCGTAAGCCAGGCGTGCCTGCGCGACCAGTTCATCGCGGCTGAACAGGCGGCTGACGTGGTACCACTCACGCCGGCCGTCGACGATTTGCCCGCGCGCGTGGAACTCCAGGGCACGGCGAATACCGGCGGTGTTGCGGACTTTCTGGATGACTCTCGGGTCCAGCAGCAGCGGCTTGTTATTCAGCTGGTAGGGCGCCTTGATCTGGTCGGCGGCCATGAAACCGTAAAAGTCGCGCTCGCGGGAAACCGGTTGGTAGAGACCGATCGGCTCCTGGCTGTTGGGCTGGGCCAGTTGCAGGCTGCGCGCCTGCCAATAGCGCCAACGGTTGCTGTTGGCCAGTTCCGGCGGTAGGCGGCGGGTCAACTGGTAGGCTTCATCCCAACGGCCGAGGCGCAGCAGCAGGCGCATCCGCCATTCGGACACCGTGTTGTCGCGCAACTCCGGGTCGTACTGGGTCATGATCGGCAAGGCGCGATTATCGAAGCGTTTGGCCAGGGTCAGGCCGATCTCGCGGGCGATGGCGACTTTTTCTTCGACCGAGAAGGGCAGGCGCTTGGCGTAGACATCCAGCAGCTCGATGGCCTTCTCCGGGTCTTGCCGGGCCAGGCGCCGCAGGCCCAGGCCGACCACGTCGGCCATGCTTTGACTGGCGGGGACGAAGCGTGCGGTCTGCTTCAGCAGCAGGGGCTTCTGCGCCACGTCAATCAGCAGCTGGCCTTGGCTGGCGAGGGTCGGCAGGGTCTTCACCAGATGACTGGCCAAGCCATAGTTACGGGCCTCGGCGGCCAGCTTCGCGCGTTTCCAGCGCTTGTTCTCGGTCAACTGGCCGGCTGCGGCCCAGCGCTCGAACAGCGGCTCGCAGGCCTGCGGTTGTGATTTGCCTACCAGCCAGAGTTTTTCCGCGCTGGCATAGCCTTCGGCAGTCATGCCATGGCCCAGTTGGTACTGGCCATAGAGGCAGTCCAGCTCGGTGAAGTTCAGCTTCGGGTCATAGTGATTGATAAAGGGTTGCCAGTCGCCGCGCTCGGCCAGCCAGCGCAGCCAACGCAGCTTCATCCAACTGGCTTGCGGCAAGTCGCCATGCTCGGCGAGGAATTTCTCGATTTCCGCGTTGCTGGCGGTTTTCAGCCGAGCGGTCAGTTCGTCATAGGCCAAATAGGGTTCTAGCGGGTAATCGCTGAGGGCTTTGGCATACATCCGGTAGGGGTCAGCATCACCCTTGGCCAGGGCGCGCTTAGCCTCATCATAATATTGACGCTGCTGGGCGAGGCTGGCCGCAGCGGCTGCATTGAGGGTGGCAGCCGAGAGAACTAGGCAGGAAAACAGGCTAAGCAGACGACCGCGCATGACACTTCCGAACAGAGAATTCTAAAAAGGCGAGGGTTAGAGCGACGCCAAAGGCGCCTAGCTTAGCCTTTTGCCCGGTGTTGGCGGAAGCGCCGCGCCATTCGGCTGGCCTGATTAAAAAAGGCCAGCAGGGCCCTGGTCCAAGTCGGTAGAATGCGCGCCCAGTTTTGCAGATGCCTGTGGGCGTCTCTAAACATGTTTCGAGCGACGCTCAGGCACGGTGTCACAGCGCAGTTTACTCAGGCTAAACAAGCAGTTTGAGTCCGATAATCACACCGTCCGATCCCGCGCAGTAATTCTTAGAGGCGCCCATGACCCTGCTCAAGTTCACCGATGTTTCCCTGGCCTACGGCGCCATGCCGCTATTGGACAAGGTGTCCTGGCAAATTGCCCGTGGCGAGCGGGTCTGCATCATTGGCCGCAACGGCACGGGCAAATCCAGCCTGCTGCGCCTGGTCAAGGGCGATCAAATGCCTGACGACGGCGCGGTCTGGCGCGCGCCGGGATTGAAAATCGGCGAATTGCCGCAGGAACTGCCGCTCGCCGATGAACGCACGGTATTCGACGTGGTGGCCGAAGGCCTGGACGGTGTCGGCGCCTTGCTTGCGCAATACCATCACCTCAGCCAGAACATCCATACCGATGCCGATCTCGAAAAGCTCATGCATGTGCAGCATGACCTGGAATCGCGTGATGGCTGGCGCTTGCAGCAACTGGTCGACAGCACCCTGAGTCGCCTGCAACTGCCGGCGGACAAAACCCTGGCCGAGCTCTCCGGTGGCTGGCGTCGCCGGGTCTTGCTGGCTCAGGCACTGGTTTCCGAACCGGATCTGCTGCTGCTCGACGAACCGACCAACCACCTGGATATCGGCGCGATCGCCTGGCTGGAAGAGGCTCTGCTGGGCTTCCAGGGCGCGGTTCTGTTCATTACCCACGACCGTTCCTTCCTGCAGAACCTGGCCACGCGCATCCTCGAACTGGATCGCGGCGGCTT
The DNA here is from genome assembly GCF_005502935.1 of Pseudomonas sp. 2FG. Classification (GTDB taxonomy): domain Bacteria; phylum Pseudomonadota; class Gammaproteobacteria; order Pseudomonadales; family Pseudomonadaceae; genus Aquipseudomonas. The sequence continues at coordinate 198,848 of NZ_SCMP01000003.1, read as the reverse complement.
GATCGACTGGAACGGCGATTACGCCAGCTTCCTGGTGCACAAGGAACAACAGCTGGCCGCCGAAGAGACCGCCAATGCGCTGTTCGACAAGCGTCTGGCGCAGGAGGAGGTGTGGATTCGCCAAGGCATCAAGGCGCGCCGCACGCGTAACGAAGGCCGTGTGCGGGCGCTCAAGGAGCTGCGCGTCGAGCGTAGCCAGCGTCGCGAGCGCACCGGTAAGGCCAACATTCAGTTGGACACCGCCGAAAAGTCCGGCAAGCAAGTGATGGTGCTCGAGAACGTCAGCTTCGCCCACCCGGGCGGTCCGATGCTGATCAAGGATTTCTCGATGGTCTTGCAGCGCCAGGATCGCATCGGCCTGCTCGGCGCCAACGGTACCGGCAAAACCACCTTGCTCAAATTGATGCTCGAGAACTTGCAGCCGACCAGCGGCAGCATCGAGGTGGGCACCCGCCTGGATGTCGCCTATTTCGATCAGTTGCGCCATCAGCTGGATCTGGAAAAAACCGTGATCGACAACGTTGCCGAAGGCCGCGATTTCATCGATATCGACGGCCAGAGCCGGCATGTCCTGAGCTATCTCGGCGACTTTCTGTTCAGCCCGCAGCGCGCGCGCACCCCAGTCAAGGCCTTGTCTGGCGGTGAGCGGGCGCGGCTGCTGCTGGCCAAGTTGTTCAGCAAGCCGGCCAACCTGCTGGTGCTGGATGAGCCGACCAACGACCTCGACGTGGAAACCCTCGAGTTGCTTGAGGAAGTGCTGTTGACCTTCCAGGGCACCGTGCTGATGGTCAGTCACGACCGGGCTTTCCTCGACAACGTCGTCACCAGCACCCTGGTCTTCGAGGGCGAAGGGCGCGTGCGCGAATACGTCGGTGGCTACCAGGACTGGCTGCGTCAGGGCGGCTCGCCGCGTCTGCTTGGCGTCGGCGAGAATAAGGCCGGCAAAGCCGAAGCGGTGGCTGCGGCGGTGGTCGCCGAAGTGCCGCTGGAGGCTGCGCCGGCCGCGAAGAAGAAGCTCAGCTACAAACTGCAGCGCGAGCTGGAAGCTCTGCCGGCGCTGATCGATGCCCAGGAGGTGAAGATCGCCGCCCTGAATGCCGAGATCGCCGCTCCAACCTTCTATCAGCGCCCGCAGGACGAGGCGAATGCCGCCCTGGCGCGCCTGGAAAGCTTGCAGCAGGAGTTGGATAAGTTGCTGGAGCGCTGGGCCGAGCTGGAAGCCTAATTAGCCTGTCGGAGACATAAATGGCCATCGAGTACCGCATCACCCTCGACGATAGTCACGAGTTCAGCTATCGGATCGAGTTGGATCGTGATTATGACTCTGAGCGGGCGCCCGCGGCGCCGAGTTGGACGCGTCTGGAGCATCAGCAGTGCAGCAACTGCCCGCTCAAGCGCAAGGATTTCAGTCATTGCCCGGCGGCGGTGGATCTGCATCGGGTGATCGAAGATTTCCGTGGTCTGCCAGCCTTCAAAAAGGCGCAGTTCTGGGTGCGTACTCCCGAGCGCGAATACACCAAGCAGGCCGGGCTGGAAGAAGGGCTGCGCGCGCTGCTCGGGGTGATCATGGCCACCAGCGCCTGCCCGGTGTTGGGCCGGCTCAAGCCGATGGCGCAGAACCATCTGCCATTCGCCAATAACCAGGAATTTATCCTGCGGGCCGTGTCGTTGTACCTGGCCCAGCAGTACTTCAACTTCCGCGAGGGGCGGCAGGCGGACTGGGATTTGAAGGGTTTGGTGCGCGTGTTCCAGCAGTTGCAGCTGGTCAATCAGGCTTTTTGGCAGCGCATTCACGACACCTGTGAGGGCGACTCGAACCTCAAGGCGTTCCTCTCCTTCTTCTCCATGTCCTCGAGCATGACCTATTCGTTGGAGACGCAACTGCAGAAAATCCGCCCGTTGGTGATGAGCGCCGGGGAAACGCTGGAGTAGGCCCACCGCGAGTGGGCCTACTCTCGATTCTGCTTATTCCGGTTTTTTCAGGCGCACCGCCAGGACGTCGCAGGGCGCGCCGTGCAGTACATCATTGGCGGTGGAGCCGAGCAGCAGCGCCAGGCCGTGGCGGCCGTGACTGCCGACCACGATCAGGTCGCACTCCTGCTCCGCGGCGAGGCGGTGAATCTCCTGGCGTGGTTGGCCGTAGACCAGATGGCGGCGGTCGGTACCCAGCTTCGAGTATTTCCTGGCAAAACCATCCAGGCGTTCACGGGCCTGCTCGAATTGCTGCTGCTGGAGCGTCGACAGGTCCATCGGCACATCGCCGCCAAAGGCCATGGCCATGGGCTCGACGATATGCACCAGGGACAGCTTGGCTTGGCTGCTGGTGGCCAGCGCGTAGGCGCGCTGCATCACCGGGTCGCATTCTTCGGACAGATCAAGGGCGACCAGAATGTGCTGGTAGGACATGGTGACTCCTCCTGAGATTGGCGTATGAACATAAGTATGGCTGCCATTAGCCGCTGACGGCGGACTTTTGCCTAGGGGATAGAACCTATGACCTTGTGGATCGTGGTAGCGCTCATTGCGGTAGTGCTCAGCCCGCTGGCCTGGTTGCGGCCTTCGCGGCGTCAGCAAGGGCAGATGGCCATGCGCATGGCTGCCCGTCGTATGGGCTTGGCGATGCAGTTGTCGCGCCAGGAGTGGCCGCATTGGTTGCCGCAGGAGCCGCCCAGCCCCTGTCCGCAGTACCACCGCGCGCGGCGTGCCGGGCATACGGACAGTTGGTGCTATTGGCAGATGGCGCCTGGGCAATGGGTCAATCAGTGGCGCGAGCCCTGTGCCGATGCGGCGTTGGCTGAACACTTGGCGAGCCTGCCGGCGGATGTGTTCAAGGTCGAGGCGGGTAAGCAGATGATCGCCCTGTGCTGGGGGGAGCGCGGAGAGCCGGAGACCTTGCAGCGGATTGCCGCGTTGCTGACGGCGCTGGCCTGAGGGGCAAAGAAAAGCCCGGTAGTCACACCGGGCTAGGTATATGGCCAGGCAGGCCGGAAAAGAGCAGTTCAGGCGGGCAGCGAGCGTTTTAGAGTTTGGCTGCCGCGTACTGTGCGGAAACCCCTTCCAGGCCGTCGATGATGCTGTCTGAGTACTTGCTGACCACGAAGGGTACTGAGTTCTCGTTGTAATTCTTCAGCGATTTTTCGATATAGCGCCACTTGGTGTTGATCCCGCCCAACGACTGGCGGATCTGCGGAGTGTTCTGCGCTGCGCTCTCCATGCTGGTCAGTTTGCCGGCGAACTCGTCGACCAGCTGGTCGATGGATTGGCTTTCGCCGCCACCGCCGAAGAAGGTTCCGCCGACTGAGGCGCTACGTGAAGCGTAGTCCACCGCAATGGTTTGCATCAGCAGGCTCTGCTCGCGACTTTGTTGGGTCAGCGGCGGGACATTGAGGCCGCTTTCCTGCTGAATCTTGCTGTACAACTCGCTACTCAAGGCGATCAGTTGTTGGTTGCGCGTGGCCAGGTCGGCGATCGGCTGCAGGTCGGTGAATCCCTGGTCTTTCAAGGCACTGGTGAGGTTTTTGAGCTCGCCGGCATAATCGCTCCATTGCTGGCCGAGCTGGGCGCGCAGGGCTTTGGAGGCCTCGCCCGGCATCTCTGTGATCTCATTGAGGCGGCTGCTGGCGTCTTGCAGCGACTCTTCAATCATTCGCGCATAGCGCTGATCACCCTCCATGCCGTTGTACATATAAAAGTCGCCCAGGCTTTTTTGTGCAGCCAGGCGCAATTGATGCAGCTTCAGCAGGTTGTCGGTCGGGGCGGCGGCATTGGCAGTGAAGGTGGGAAGGGCGGCAGCGAGCAAGGCGCTAAGCGAAATGGCAAGCAAACGGCTCGACATGGGTTACTCCGTGGTGCCCGTTGAGGGCTTTCATTTGTTGTTGTTTTGTCACGGCCGGTCTAATTGGCCATATTGAAACGACTGTACCCGGAGCTTGCCGATTTGGCTAGGTGTGCGCTGGATCACCCCTGTTCGCTGCTGAATAAGGCGTTATTGGCGCTGTTTATGACGCCTGCAGCGGCGCTTTTGAGTCTAGAGATCAGAGCCAGATCAGGGGGCGGCAGAGCGCAGCGCCACAATTGACAAGCGAGCGCTTTTCCTCGATGGTGTGCGCACCCGAATCAAACGGGCGTATGAATCGAGTGTTTGTCTTGTGCAGCGCGGTTCATAAGAGCCCGAATATCGCGTCGGCGGGTGTGTCAGGCTGCTTGAGGCTATCCTCGACAGTTCTGCTGCGGGTGAGCCCGCTGCTTGGCGTCCGACGTGTACTGTTCAGCTTCCATACCGTGGAGATCAGTTGATGATTTACGAAGGTAAAGCCATCACGGTTAAGGCTCTTGAGAGCGGCATCGTCGAATTGAATTTCGACCTCAAGGGTGAGTCCGTCAACAAATTCAACCGTCTCACACTGGCCGATCTGCGCCAGGCGGTGGACGCCATCAAGGCAGATGGTTCGATCAAGGGCGTGATCGTCACCAGCGGCAAAGACGTGTTTATCGTCGGCGCCGATATCACCGAGTTCGTCGACAGCTTCAAGTTGTCCGATGAAGAGTTGGTGGCCGGTAACCTCGAAGCCAACAAGATCTTCAGTGATTTTGAAGACCTCGGCGTGCCAACCGTTGTAGCGATCAATGGCATCGCTCTGGGCGGTGGTTTTGAAATGTGCCTGGCTGCGGATTATCGCGTCATCGCTGGCAGCGCCAAAGTTGGCCTGCCAGAAGTCAAACTGGGTATTTACCCGGGCTTTGGCGGCACCGTGCGTCTGCCGCGGGTTATCGGTACCGATAACGCCATCGAGTGGATCGCTTCCGGCAAGGAAAACAACGCGGTCGACGCCCTGAAAGTAGGTGCTGTCGATGCCGTGGTTGCGGCCGACAAGCTGCAAGCCGCGGCTCTGGACTTGGTCAAGCGCGCCATCTCCGGCGAGCTGGATTTCAAAGCCAAGCGTCAGCCGAAGCTGGAAAAAATCAAGCTCAACGCCATCGAGCAGATGATGGCCTTCGAAACCGCGAAAGGTTTCGTCGCAGGCCAGGCCGGCCCGAACTACCCGGCTCCGGTCGAAGCGATCAAGACCATCCAGAAAGCCGCCAACTTTGGCCGCGACAAAGCCCTGGAAGCCGAAGCCGCCGGTTTCGTCAAGCTGGCGAAAACGTCTGCTTCGCAGAGCCTGGTCGGTCTGTTCCTGAACGATCAGGAGCTGAAGAAGAAGGCCAAGGGTTACGACGAAGTCGCCAAAGACGTGAAGCTGGCGGCCGTACTCGGCGCTGGCATCATGGGCGGCGGTATTGCCTACCAGTCCGCAGTCAAGGGCACGCCGATCCTGATGAAGGATATTCGCGAAGACGGCATCCAGATGGGGCTTAACGAGGCCTCCAAGCTGCTGGGTAACCGCGTCGCCAAAGGCCGCCTGACCGCTGCGAAGATGGCTGAAGCCCTCACCGCTATCCGTCCGACCATGTCCTACGGTGATTTTGGCAACGTCGACATCGTCGTCGAAGCCGTGGTCGAGAACCCGAAGGTCAAGCAAGCGGTATTGGCCGAAGTGGAAGACAAGGTTAAAGAGGACACCATTCTGGCCTCCAACACCTCGACTATTTCCATCAGCCTGCTGGCCAAGGCGCTCAAGCGTCCGGAAAACTTCGTCGGCATGCACTTCTTCAACCCGGTGCACATGATGCCGCTGGTGGAAGTGATCCGTGGTGAGAAGTCCAGCGAAGTGGCGGTTGCCACCACCGTTGCCTACGCCAAGAAAATGGGCAAGAGCCCGATCGTGGTCAACGATTGCCCAGGCTTCCTGGTCAACCGTGTGCTGTTCCCGTACTTCGGTGGCTTCTCCAAGCTGATCAGCGCCGGCGTCGACTTCGTGCGTATCGACAAAGTCATGGAGAAGTTCGGCTGGCCCATGGGCCCGGCTTACCTCTCAGACGTGGTCGGCATCGACACTGGCCACCACGGTCGTGATGTGATGGCTGAAGGCTTCCCGGATCGTATGGCCGTCGAAGGTCGTACTGCCGTTGATGTGATGTACGAAGCCAACCGCCTGGGCCAGAAGAATGGCAAAGGCTTCTATGCCTACGAGATGGACAAGCGCGGTAAGCCGAAGAAAGTGGCTGACCCGGTTGCCTACGAAGTGCTCAAGCCAGTGATCAGCGAACAGCGTGAAGTGACCGATGAAGACATCATCAACTTCATGATGATCCCGCTGTGCCTGGAAACCGTACGTTGCCTGGAAGACGGCATAGTCGAAACCGCAGCTGAAGCCGATATGGGCTTGATCTACGGCATCGGCTTCCCACCCTTCCGTGGTGGTGCACTGCGCTACATCGACTCCGTCGGTGTAGCCGAGTTCGTCGCCCTGGCCGACAAGTACGCCGACCTGGGCGCGCTGTACCACCCCACCGCGAAGCTGCGTGAGATGGCCGCTAAAGGCCAGAGCTTCTTCGGTTAAGCGCGGAACGATAGAGCGAGAGTGAATTTATGAGCCTGAATCCAAGAGACGTGGTGATTGTCGACTTCGGTCGCACCCCGATGGGTCGTTCCAAGGGTGGTATGCACCGCAACACCCGCGCCGACAGCATGTCCGCGCAACTGATCACTGGCGTGCTGGCACGCAACCCCAAGGTCGATCCGGCCGAAGTGGAAGATGTGATCTGGGGCTGCGTTAACCAGACCCTGGAACAAGGTTGGAACATCGCGCGCATGGCGTCGCTGATGACCCCGATCCCGCACACCAGCGCCGGCCAAACCGTCAGCCGCCTGTGTGGTTCCTCCATGAGCGCCCTGCACACTGCTGCGCAGGCCATCATGACCGGCAACGGTGACGTGTTTGTCATCGGCGGCGTGGAACACATGGGCCACGTCGGCATGATGCACGGTGTCGATCCGAACCCGCACCTGTCCCTGTACGCCGCCAAGGCGTCGGGCATGATGGGCCTGACCGCTGAAATGCTTGGCAAGATGCATGGCATCAGCCGTGAGCAGCAGGATGCGTTCGGTGAGCGTTCGCACCGCCTGGCGCACAAGGCCACCGTCGAAGGCAAGTTCAAGGATGAAATCATCCCGATGCAAGGCTTTGATGAGAACGGTTTCCTGAAAGTGTTTGACTACGACGAGACCATTCGTCCGGAAACTACCCTGGAAAGCCTGGCTGCACTGAAGCCTGCGTTCAACCCCAAAGGCGGCACCGTGACTGCAGGTACGTCCTCGCAGATCACTGACGGTGCTTCCTGCATGATCGTCATGTCGGCCCAGCGCGCTCAGGACCTCGGCATCCAGCCGATGGCCGTGATCCGTGCCATGGCGGTAGCGGGCGTTGACCCGGCAATCATGGGTTACGGCCCGGTGCCGGCCACGCAGAAAGCGCTGAAGCGTGCGGGTCTGAGCATGGCTGACATCGACTTCATCGAGCTTAACGAAGCCTTCGCCGCACAGGCCCTGCCAGTGCTGAAGGATTTGAAAGTGCTCGACAAGATGAACGAGAAGGTTAACCTGCACGGCGGCGCGATCGCCCTGGGTCACCCGTTCGGCTGCTCCGGCGCGCGTATCTCCGGGACCTTGCTGAATGTGATGAAGCAGAACGGCGGTACTTTCGGCGTGTCCACTATGTGTATCGGACTCGGCCAAGGTATCTCCACTATCTTCGAACGCATCTAAGCGTTTGACGATACGTAACCGGGGCCCAGTGCCCCGGTTTTTGTTTTGGGTTCGGTATTTTTTATTTTGCAGCAGCAAGGAGCCGCATGATGCAGCTACAACCTGGTCTCTATCGTCACTACAAAGGCCCTGAGTACCGCGTATTTGGGGTGGCTCGGCATTCCGAGACAGAAGAGCAGGTCGTGGTTTATCAGGCCCTTTACGGTGATTACGGTCTGTGGGTACGTCCGCTGAGCATGTTCCGTGAGACCGTCGAGGTGGACGGGCAGGTCGTGCCGCGCTTTGCTTTGATTCAGGCTGAAGCGGACCTCTTCGTGCAGCCCTGAGCCGACATCGAACTTGACGCACGCTTGACCTCACCTTGGTCACCACTATATATAGCGGTGCCGCGACAGGCGCCTCCCGCCTTTCACTTCTCGAATTCAGGAAATTTCCGATCCATGGGCAAATCGCTGGTCATCGTGGAATCCCCGGCCAAGGCCAAGACCATCAACAAGTACTTGGGCAACGAGTACGTGGTGAAGTCGAGCATCGGCCATATCCGTGACCTGCCTACCAGCGGTTCGGCCAGTGCCAGCAAAGAGCCGGCCAAGCGCGGCAAGGCCGCTGCGGCCGAAGCGCCGGTGCTGACAGCCAAGGAAAAAGCCAAGCGTCAGCTGGTCGCGCGCATGGGGGTCGATCCCGAGCATGGCTGGAAGGCCAAGTACGAGATCCTTCCAGGCAAGGAAAAGGTCGTCGAAGAGTTGCGCCGGCTCGCCAAGGATGCCGATACCATCTATCTCGCAACCGACTTGGACCGCGAGGGAGAGGCGATTGCCTGGCACTTGCGCGAAGCCATCGGTGGCGATGACAGCCGCTACAAGCGCGTGGTGTTCAACGAGATCACCAAGAAGGCGATTCAGGAAGCCTTCTCCAAGCCGGGCGAACTGGACATCAACCGGGTCAACGCGCAACAGGCGCGCCGTTTCCTCGACCGGGTGGTCGGCTACATGGTCTCGCCGCTGCTGTGGGCGAAGATCGCCCGCGGGCTGTCCGCCGGCCGTGTGCAGTCGGTAGCGGTGAAACTGGTGGTCGAGCGTGAACGGGAAATTCGTGCCTTCAACCCGGAAGAGTACTGGGAGATCCACGCCAACCTGGGCACCGCCAAAGGCGCCAATGTCCGCTTTGAAGTCGCGCGTGAGAATGGCGAGGCGTTCAAGCCGCTGAATGAACAGCAGGCCATGGCTGCGCTGGAGAAGCTCAAGGCTTCCAGCTACAGCATCGTCAAGCGTGAAGACAAACCGACCAGTAGCAAGCCGTCGGCACCTTTCATCACTTCCACCTTGCAGCAGGCGGGGAGCAATCGCCTCGGCTTTGGCGTGAAGAAGACCATGATGATGGCCCAGCGTCTGTATGAGGCTGGCTACATCACCTATATGCGTACCGATTCGACCAATCTCTCGGCCGATGCCGTGAGCATGGTTCGTGACTTTATCGAAGGCGAGTTTGGCAAGAAATACCTGCCCGCCAAGCCGAATGTCTACAGCAGCAAGGAAGGCGCGCAGGAAGCGCACGAGGCGATTCGCCCGTCCGACGTCAACCTCAAACCGACCCAGTTGTCCGGCATGGAGCGTGATGCCGAGCGTCTGTATGAGCTGATCTGGCGTCAGTTCGTCGCCTGCCAGATGCCGCCGGCGGAATACCTGTCGACCACCGTCAGCGTGGCGGCCAGCAAGTTCGAACTGCGCGCCAAGGGCCGCATTCTCAAGTTCGATGGCTATACCCGCGCGCTGCCGCAGTTGAGCAAGCCCGGTGATGACGATGTGCTGCCGGACATGAGCGAAGGCGAAGTGCTGAAGTTGCTCAAGCTCGATCCGAGCCAGCACTTCACCAAGCCGCCGGCGCGTTACTCGGAAGCCAGCCTGGTCAAGGAGATGGAGAAGCGTGGTATTGGCCGCCCATCCACTTACGCCGCAATCATCTCGACGATTCAGGAGCGCGGTTACGTAGCGCTGCACAACCGTCGTTTCTACTCGGAAAAAATGGGCGACATCGTCACCGAGCGTCTCTCCGAGAGTTTCTCCAACCTGATGGACTACGGCTTCACTGCCGGCATGGAGGAGCACCTGGACGATGTGGCCCAGGGCGAGCGCGAGTGGAAGCACGTGCTGGATGAGTTCTACGGCGACTTCAAGAAAAAGCTCGAAGTGGCTGCCGAAACCGACAGCGGCATGCGTGCCAATCAGCCGACGCCGACCGATATCGCCTGCCGCGAATGCGCTCGGCCGATGATGATTCGTACCGCCTCGACCGGCGTATTCCTCGGCTGCTCGGGCTACAGCCTGCCGCCGAAAGAGCGCTGCAAGTCTACCCTCAACCTGATTCCCGGCGATGAGATCGCAGCCGATGATGAAGGCGAATCCGAATCCCGGGTGCTGCTGGGCAAGCATCGCTGCCAGAGGTGCGGCACTGCGATGGATGCCTATCTGCTGGATGAGACGCGTAAGCTGCATATCTGCGGTAACAACCCGGATTGCACGGGCTATGAGATCGAGCAGGGTCAGTACCGCATCAAGGGCTATGAAGGGCCAAGTCTCGAGTGCGATAAGTGCGGCAGCCAGATGCAGTTGAAGACCGGTCGATTTGGTAAATTCTTCGGTTGCACCAATGCTGAGTGCAAGAACACCCGCAAGCTGCTGAAAAGTGGCGAGCCGGCGCCGCCGAAGATGGATGCGGTGAAGATGCCGGAGCTGAAGTGCGAGAAGGTTAACGACACCTACGTACTGCGCGATGGCGCTTCCGGTCTGTTTCTCGCTGCCAGCCAGTTTCCGAAGAACCGTGAAACCCGCGCGCCTCTGGTGCTGGAGCTGATTCCGCACAAGGACGAAATCGATCCGAAGTATCACTTCCTGATCGAGGCGCCGAAGAAGGACCCGGATGGGCGTCCTGCGGTGATTCGCTACAGCCGCAAGACTCGCGAACAGTATGTACAGAGCGAGGTGGACGGTAAGCCCACCGGCTGGCGGGCGTTCTACGGCGGCGGGGCCTGGAAGGTCGAAGACAAACGCTAAGCGGGATCAGATAGAACGCGCGCCGGCCTTTGCTAGCGCGCGTATATTGACCGTATCTGCTGTGGAGGGCGCCGTAATGGCCCATGAACTGTATACCCGCACCAACCAAAAACTCTATTTTGCTGGCTTGGCCCTGGATGCCTGGCGCCAAGCAGAAGAGGGGCGCGCGATGAACGCCCAGGCGCTGATTCAGGCCGAGCGCGAGGCGGCGTTATTTCACCTGTACGGTGGGCTGCTAGGCCTTTGCCATGAAATCGCCGGCTATTACCGGCTGGCGGAGACCAATGTTCCGCGCGTGGAGCTAGTGCTGACGAAAGCCGTATTGGATACCGCGCCGAGCCCAGAGTTGGCTGAGCTGGTAGAACTGGCGCAGCAGTCGGAGACCTGGCTTGCCCAGTTGGTGGCAGCCTATGCGGCACTCTTTCAGCCGCCACAAGCGCCGAAAAAGGCGAAAATTGATCCGACGCTGCCCTTGATCGAGTCGCTCAGCCTGGATGAGGACGAGCCGCCACTGGCGCGTCTACTGCTGGAAGACTGGCGTCAGCAGCTCAAAGTGTTGGCCTTGCGTTTTCGTGAGTCGCTCAGCGAGTGCTGAGTTGGGTGGATAGGTGGGCTAGGGGAGAGGCCAAGCTGGCTGGTACACTAACGGCCTTTCGTGGAGATTAGATTTTATGCCTACATCCTTTCTTGAAATCGTCGAGTTGCCCGACGGGCGCATTGCCTTGCGTCGTGCAGAGGATGAAGAGGCGTTGGTAGTTCTAGATTTTTCTGCCGATGCCAAGGCCTTTCTGCAGGGTCACCATATTGAAGTCGCTAAGGCCATGTTGAATGTCGGCGTGCAAATGGCGGGTCGATTGGCTGAGGGTGATTTTGAGCGAGAAGATGGGCCGCGCGTACTTCACTGATCGGCGCGCGTCACTTTCCAGTAGTTGATCGAGCGGTTCTTCCTGAAGCGCTCTTCTAGCGCGGCAAGCCCTTCTGCCTCGGCATTTCTCTAGGCAAAGTAAATGTCTTTGTGTTGCGAGTGGCACATCCATGTGCCGATCAGCGGCTGAAATCGATCAGTGATCTTTAGCCCAGGCTGATATTCAGACTTTGTGCTTTGCCCAGGCGAGCGGCATCGGCAAGTTGCTGGCGCGCCGGACGCTGCAGCGGGTGCAGCCAGCTTACGACTGTATGGCTGCGGCCCAGGCGCAGAGCTTCGCAAGCAAGGTCGAGGGCGCTCTGTTCGCCACGTGGTTGGAGCAGGAGGATGCGTTCGCGGTTCAGTCCTGCATCGCGTAGCCAGGCTTGGGTCAGGCTTGCTGGTGGGGCGATCAGCGTTAGCCAGCGGGCATCTTTTTCCTGACTCAGTTCGCGCAGTATGGGTGCGAGCAGGTGTAGGCAGTTCCCGGCAGCGCCGCGCAGCGACAGCTCGCTAAAGGTTTCCGGGTCATCAAACCAAGCTGATTCCACAGCTTCGGTTAACAGCGGTGTCACCGGTTGAGCCAGAAAGGCCTCGAACAGTGGAAGCTGTGTACGGTTCAGCGACTGCGGGAACTGCATAAAGTCTCCTTTAGCGGCGAATAACGCCGACACTCAAACCTTCGATCACCAGATCCTGTGCTTCCAGGTCCACTTCGATGGGCGCGAACTCAGGGTTCTCGGCAATCAGCCAGACCTTGTCGCCTTCGCGTTTAAAGCGTTTTACTGTCACTTCGTCACCGAGGCGCGCCACAACAATTTGGCCGTTGCGTGCTTCTTGGGTGGTGTGCACGGCGAGCAGGTCGCCATCGAAGATGCCGACGTCTTTCATGCTCATGCCGCGGACACGCAACAAGTAGTCGGCTCGTGGGTGGAAGAAAGCCGGGTTGATCCGGCAGGATTCTTCGATATGTTGTTGTGCCAGAATCGGTGCGCCAGCAGCGACGCGACCAATGATGGGCAGGCCGTCTTCCTCATTGCTCGGCTCAAAACCGGGAATGCGGATGCCGCGTGAAGCACCTGGGGTCATTTCAATCGCGCCTTTGCGGGCGAGCGCCTTGAGGTGTTCCTCGGCTGCGTTGGGTGACTTGAAGCCGAGTTCCTGGGCAATCTCTGCGCGGGTCGGCGGGTAGCCGTGGTCTTCAAGGCAGCGCTTGATAAAGGCGAGAATCTCAGCTTGGCGGGGCGTCAGTTTTAGCATTATTGAGCTCTGTCTTTTTATACAGTGACTGTGATTATATACAGTGATCGAGGCTTGGCAATCCTCCTTTTTGCAGCTTTGAAGCTTTTCTACTGGCAGCGGACGAGCAAGGACTGTTACTTCAGGCGCTTGGCGGACGTCTTGCAGTAAGCCTCTCTGTTATAAAAGTCAGTCTGTTATAAAAGTCCGTGACTGGCCGGCCGAAAGGCGGCTCATGCGACTTGACAAGGTTGCGGCTTGAAACGTATGTTTCAAACAAGTGTTTGTTAGGTGATATTCAATGGCCCAGTCAGAAACCGTCGAACGCATCCTCGATGCTGCCGAACAGCTGTTCGCGGAGAAAGGTTTCGCTGAGACGTCGTTACGCTTGATCACCAGCAAGGCCGGGGTCAACCTGGCGGCGGTGAACTATCACTTCGGGTCGAAGAAAGCGCTGATCCAGGCGGTGTTCTCGCGCTTCCTCGGGCCTTTCTGTGCCAGTCTCGAGCGGGAACTGGATCGTCGTCAGGCTAAAGCCGATCACAAGGCCAGCCTGGAAGATCTGCTGGAGATCCTGGTCGAGCAAGCCTTGGCGGTGAAACCACGCAGTGGCAATGATCTGTCGATTTTCATGCGCCTGTTAGGGTTGGCGTTCAGTCAGAGTCAGGGTCACCTGCGGCGTTACCTGGAAGACATGTACGGCAAGGTGTTTCGCCGCTATATGCAGCTGGTGCATGAGGCGGCGCCGCGAATTCCCCCCATCGAGCTGTTCTGGCGGGTGCACTTCATGCTCGGTGCGGCCGCTTTCAGCATGTCTGGGATCAAGGCGTTGCGCGCTATTGCCGAGACCGACTTCGGGGTGAATACCTCGATTGAGCAGGTCATGCGCCTGATGGTGCCATTCCTCGCTGCGGGCATGCGTTCTGAAACCGGGGTGACCGATGAAGCCCTGGCCAGCGCGCAGCTTCGTCCGCGCAGCAAAACCGCAGTCGCCACCGCCAAGGTTTGACGTCGAGCGGTGGGCGCCGCCGATGTGATCGGCTAAGCTAGCCGCCATGCGTGCCCTCGATCTTCTCCATATCTCTCTCGCCGACCAATGCCTGTACGGCTTTGCCAATGGGCAGTTGGTGCTGCGCCTGGCGGTTTCCACTGCACTGAATGGACCGGGTGAGCAAAACGGCTCCGGCTGTACGCCGCGCGGCCTGCATCAGGTGCGCGCGAAGATTGGCGAAGGGCTACCCGTGGGTGCGGTGCTGCGTGGGCGGCGTTGGACGGGCGAGGTCTGGTCGGAGGCGCTGAGCGAGCAGTTTCCCGATCGCGATTGGATCCTCACCCGCATTCTCTGGCTAAGCGGCTGCGAGTTGGGGCGCAATCGTCTCGGTGTTGTGGATACCTTCCGCCGTTATGTCTATCTGCATGGCACCCCGGACACCGAGCCGCTGGGGATAGCTGGCTCCCACGGCTGCATTCGCCTGCGCAATCGCGATGTGCTGGAACTCTTTCCCCGTGTGCCCGTCCACTGCGCTGTACAGATAGATGAAGCGCCGTGCCCGGCATGGGCGGCGGCCGAACTCAGCTAAGGATTTTGTTATGACTTCTGGCCTGCAAGGCTCATTGATGCTGGATATCGGCGGCACTTGGCTGACCGCCGAAGACCGCCAACTACTGCGCCAGCCGCAAGTGGGCGGTCTGATCTTGTTCGCGCGCAATATCGAGCATCCGCGACAGGTGCGGGAGCTGTCTGCGGCGATTCGTGCCGTGCGTCCGGATTTGTTGTTGGCGGTGGATCAAGAGGGGGGGCGAGTACAGCGCCTGCGCCAAGGTTTCGTGCGGTTGCCGGCGATGCGGGCGATTGCCGATAACGCTAATGCCGAGTGGCTGGCCGAGCAGTGCGGTTGGCTGATGGCTACCGAAGTGCTGGCGGTGGGGCTGGATCTGAGCTTTGCGCCGGTGCTCGATCTGGATTATCAGCGCAGTGCGGTGGTCGGTAGCCGTGCTTTCGAGGGCGACCCACAGCGGGCCACGCTGCTGGCCGGTGCCTTCATTCGCGGCATGAACGCGGCCGGTATGGCGGCGACCGGCAAGCATTTTCCCGGCCATGGCTGGGCGGAGGCGGACTCTCATGTGGCGATTCCCGTTGACGAGCGCAGCCTGGAGCAGATCCGCGCTAGTGATCTGCGGCCTTTCGCGGCATTAAGTCAGCAGTTGGCCGCGGTGATGCCGGCCCATGTCATCTACCCGCAGGTGGACGGCCAGCCGGCCGGTTTCTCCCGTCGTTGGCTGCAGGACATCCTGCGCGGTGAGTTGCGGTTCGATGGGGTGATCTTCAGCGATGACCTGTCCATGGCTGGCGCCCATGTGGTGGGCGATGCGGCGAACCGGATCGAGGCTGCCCTGACTGCGGGCTGCGACATGGGGCTGGTGTGCAATGAGCGCGGCGCTGCAGAACTGGCCTTGAGCGCTTTGCAGCGTCTGAAAGTGCAGCCACCAGCGCGTCTGGCGCGGATGCGCGGCCAGGCCTTCCCGACCACCGAATATCGCCAGAGCCCGCGTTGGCTCCAGGCCGTGGGCGCCTTGCAGGCCGCCCAGTTGATTGACTGAGGATAACGAACATGACTGTCTACGCCATTATTGGTGGTACCGGCCTTACCGAGTTGGAGGGCCTGACCATCAGCGCGGTGCTGAATCTGGATACCCCCTATGGCGCTCCTTCTGCGCCCGTGCTGCGCGGTAACTACGCGGGGCGCGAAGTACTGTTCCTGGCTCGCCATGGCCATCCGCACCGCATTCCGCCGCATCAGGTCAATTACCGGGCCAATTTGTGGGCGCTCAAACAGGCAGGGGCGCAGGCGATTCTGGCGGTGAATGCCGTCGGCGGTATTCACCCGGCCATGGGCACTGGGCATTTCTGCGTGCCACACCAGATCATCGATTACACCTCCGGGCGTGAGCACAGCTTCTTCGCGGGTGAGCTGGAGCATGTGACCCACGTGGATTTCAGCTACCCCTACGATGCTGCGCTGCGCGAGCAGTTGACGGCAGCGCTGGCGGCGGGAGGCTGCGCGTTCAGCGGGCATGGCGTGTATGCCTGCACCCAGGGCCCGCGTCTGGAGACGGTGGCCGAGATCGCCCGGTTGGAGCGCGACGGTTGCGACATCGTCGGCATGACCGGCATGCCGGAGGCCGCTTTGGCCCGTGAGCTTGAGCTGCCTTACGCCTGCCTGGCGCTGGTGGTCAACCCGGCGGCCGGCAAGTCGACTGGGATCATCACCATGGCCGAGATCGAACAGGCACTGGCCGACGGCATCGACAAGGTCAAGGCGGTATTGGCCAGGGTGTTGGCGGGATAAGAAGCTTCTCGGGCCGGATGCTGGGTTACGCCTGCGGCTAACCCACCCTACAGTCCTGATCCGGCTAGCTCGCAGCTATCCCATCGGCAGTGGCGCGAAGAGTGCGTCGATGTCGCTTGGCTGCAGTTGCCAGTCACCTTTGCCGCCGTTTTCCAGTACGCCGGCGGCGAGGGCGGCTTTTTTCTGCTGCAGTTGCTGGATTTTCTCCTCGACGGTGCCACGGGCGATCAGCTTGTAGACGAACACCGGCTTGTCCTGGCCGATACGGTAGGCGCGGTCGGTGGCCTGGTTTTCCGCGGCCGGGTTCCACCAGGGGTCGTAGTGGATCACGGTGTCGGCGGCGGTCAGGTTGAGGCCGGTGCCGCCGGCTTTCAGGCTGATCAGGAACAGCGGTACCGCGCCGCTCTGGAACTGCTGTACCGGGGTGCGGCGGTCCGTGGTTTCGCCGGTGATCTGCACATAGGCGATGTCGCGGCGCTGCAGTTCTTCTTCGATCAGCGCCAGCATCGAGGTGAACTGCGAGAACAGCAGCACGCGGCGGCCTTCGGCGAGCAGCTCCTCGAGCATCTCCAGCAGGCTGTCGAGCTTGCCCGAATGGTCACCGTGGGGCTTTTGCGGGGTGCCGGCGCTTTTCACCAGGCGCAGGTCGCAGCAGACCTGGCGCAGTTTCAGCAGGGCTTCGAGAATGACGATCTGGCTGCGCGCCAGGCCCTTACGGTCGATTTCCTCGCGGACCTTCTTGTCCATCGCCAGGCGCACGGTTTCGTAGAGGTCGCGTTGCGCTTCGCTGAGTTCGACCCAGTGCACGATCTCGCTCTTGGCCGGCAGTTCCTTGGCCACCTGATCCTTCTTGCGCCGCAGCAGGAAGGGTTTGATCCGCGCATTGAGGTGGGCCAGGCGGGCGCTGTCGCCGTGCTTCTCGATAGGCGTGCGGTAGTCGCGGGTGAAGCGCTTGCTGTCGCCGAGCCAGCCGGGCATCAGGAAGTGGTACAGCGACCAGAGTTCGCCCAGGTGGTTTTCCAAGGGCGTGCCGGACAGGCACAGGCGCTGCTGGGCGTCGAGCTGGCACGCAGCCTGGGCGGCCTTGCTGGCGGGGTTCTTGATGTATTGCGCCTCGTCGAGGATCAGTACATGCAGGGGCTGCGCTTTCAGCCGTTCGAGGTCGCGGGGCAGCAGCGCATAGGTGGTCAGCAGCAGGTCGTATTCGCCGAGGCGGTCAAAATCCTTGTGCCGCTGCGGGCCGTGCAGGGCGAGCACCCGCAGTTGCGGAGCGAAGCGCGCAGCTTCGTCCTGCCAGTTGGGGATCAGGCTGGTGGGCATGACCGCCAGGGCCGGGCGGTCGAGGCGCCCGGCGTGTTTTTCCGTGAGCAGGTGAGCCAGGGTCTGCAGGGTCTTGCCCAGGCCCATGTCGTCACCGAGGATGCCGCCGGCTTCCAGCTCGCGCAGGGTCTGCATCCAGCCGAGGCCTTCGAGCTGGTAGGGCCGCAGTTCGGCCCGCAGGCCGGGCGGGGCGAGCGCCGGGCTGCTCTGGCAGTCGCGCAGGCGGCGGGCGAATTCACGCAGGCGTTCGCCGCCTTGCCATTCCAGATCCAGGGCGTCCAGCGCGCTCAGGCGGGCGGCGTCGGCCCGGCCCAGGCGCAATGCTGTGCTCGGCTCCTGGTCGCGCAGGTACAGCTCGCCGAGGGTGGCGAGGATCGGCTTGAGGCGGCCAAAGGGCAGCACCACCTGCAGTGCGCGGCCGTCTTCCTGGCGTACGCTGTCGAGCTTCAGGCGCAGCAACTCGTCGTCGGCCCGCAGTGCCAGGTTGGTCGCGCTGAGCAGTTGCGGATTTTGCCGAATCAGTTTCAGCAATACCGGTAGCAGGCTGATGCGCTGGCCATCGACCACTATGCCCAGGGCCAGGTCGAACCATTCGCGTTCGGGGGCTTCGTCCAGCTCGGCATACCAGGCGTCCACCGGCGTCAGGTCGAAGAGGAAGCCGGGCTTGATCTCGATCTGCCAACCCTGCTTGCGCAGTTGCGGCAGCCCCTGTTGAACGAAGTCGAGCCAGTCTGCTTCGCTGGCCAGGTCGAACATTTCCGCCGAGTCTTTGGGCAGGGCCTGGCTTTGCCGCAGGGCAGGGCACAAGCCGAGCCGTTCCAGCTGCTGGCGTAGCGCGCGTTCGGCCTCGGGCTGGCGGGCGATGTTGAGGATTTCCGCACTGTCGACGCTGCGAATCCGCTCGCCAGCGGCCACCTTCTTGCCGTGAATGCGGGCGCTCGCGTAGAGAAAGCTCAGGCCGGCACGGTGCTGGTGTTCGCTGCCCATGCGTCCGGTGCTCGGCTGGTAGCCGCTGAACAGGTGGCTGCCGAGGCTCAGGTGCGGCGTTGGCTGCAGATCATCGATCCGCCGCTCCACCGGCGCGCAGGGGAGCGGCACCTGGGGGGCCAGTTCGCGCAGCGACAGGCTGAACAGTTCGGCCTCGGCGACGCTGACGCTCGGTGCCTGGCTCAGGTGGCTGGCCAGACGGGCGGGCAGGTCATGCTGCAGCGGGCCGATCTGGCCGGTTTCGATATCCAGGTAGTGCAGCGGCTCGACCGCCGTGAGCACCTCCAGGGCAGGCGCTGCGTCGATTTTCCAGGTCGGGCAATAATCGCCGTTCCTCATGCTTTGCCAGGTGAAGTGTGCCTGGCGCGGTTCGCCGCCGCGCAGGGGCCGGTCGTCTTCGAGGTCGAGGAACAGCCGGCCAGTTTCCAGCAGCAGGGCGAGGATTTCACCGCCACTGGCGCCATTCAGGTCGAGTCGGTTGTCATAACGGTAGCTGTTGTCCTTGCTGCTGTAAGCCAGGCGGGCGATACGCAGATCCAGCGGCAGTAGAAAGCGTGGCTCGCGTTGGATCGCTTCGCGCAACGAGGAGTACGGCTTGACCTCCGCCAGGCTGCCGTCCTTGCGCAGGCGCACCTTGTACAGCTCGATCAGCAGGTCGGGAACCAGCTGGTAATACAGGCGTGACAGTTCGCCCGGCGGGTAAGCGTTGGCGTCGGGGCGGTCGGCCTTGGGCAGCTGTTGCAGCCAAGTCTGCAGTGGGCCAGACAGCTTGGGTGTGGCGGGCGTAGTCGCCGTCTGACTGGGCGACTGCTGTAGCAGATGCAGCAACACCGCGACGCAGTGCTTGCAGTTATAGCCGACTGGGCAGCTGCAGCGGCCAATCAACGGTGTGCCTGGAGTGCCGAGGAGTATCTGCTGCTCGTAGCGCTGCGTACCCGAGCCGCGGCAGTTGGCCCTGATCAGGTTGTCCGCGCAGGAGTGAATGCTCACGCGGTTCTGCCGGGCATACTCCTGGCCACGGGTCAGCGCGCCGCGGTCGAACTCGTCGGTCCAGGCGTGTTGCCTCAGCTGTTCGAGGGTAGAGCGCATCGGCCAAACCTTACAGGGGGGATACCTTGATCAGCAGGCCGAGGCTGCCGTGGTCGAGGAAGGTCAGTTCGCCGTTCTTCAGGCGGGTGCCTTGCTTGAGGCGTTCGCTGCCGGTGAGCAGGCCGTCGGCGTCGAACTGATTGATCCAGAAATCGCTTTCCAGGTCGACAAAGCGCAGCTGCTGCAGGCTTAGCGTGCCTTCCACCGGGAAGTGGCCGAACTGCTGCTCGCCGCTCGACAGGGCGATTTTCGTCGGGGCTTCGCCGACGTTCTGCTGCCAGGCCTGATGCAGCAATACCTGATAGCCATTGGCGGCGGTGAGCTTGGCCGCCTCGGCGTTCAGGGCCGTGCCGCGCTCACTGCCCGCGGCTAGTGCTTGGGCGTCGGCGGCCCAGTCATCCGGAGCGGTCTGGCTGGCCGGAATCGGTTCGCCAGCCTGGCGGAAAAGGATCAGCTCGACCTGATACAGGCCGTCGGCGAAGGCAGTCGGGGCGATGAGGGTCAGCAACAAGGCGAGGCAACGGAGGGCACGCATGAATCAGTCCTTTTTAGGTAGGGCAATTCGCCTAGAGGCGTCGTGAGCGAGCGCAACAGCCTCTAGGTGGATTGTGGGGTCAGACGCTCGAAAAGCGCCTCGAGTGTATTGAAGCGCTCTTCCGGGCGCTCCATCGGCACCTGGAATTTAAACTGCGTGGCGCCTTCGAACCTGTAACGCTTCGGTTGGCCTTGGATCAATTTGATCAGTACCAAGGGATCGACCTGGGTGTCGGCGGCAAATTCTATCCGTCCACCCTGGGGGCCGGCATCGAGCTTCTTGATCCCGAGCTGCTCGGCCTGCAGTTTCAGCAGGGTCAGGCGCACCAGGTTCTTGGTCGGCTCCGGCAGCAGGCCGAAGCGGTCGATCATCTCGACTTGCAGCTCCTTCAGGCTGTCCTCATCGGCAGCCGAGGCGATGCGTTTGTAGAGGATCAGGCGGCTATGCACATCGGGCAGATAGGCGTCGGGAATCAGTGCCGGTACGCGCAGGTTGATTTCCGGCCCGCCGCCGAGCGGTTGCTCCAGATTGGGTTGCTCGCCTTTGCGAATGGCTTTCACCGCGCGTTCG
The DNA here is from genome assembly GCF_005502935.1 of Pseudomonas sp. 2FG. Lineage (GTDB taxonomy): Bacteria > Pseudomonadota > Gammaproteobacteria > Pseudomonadales > Pseudomonadaceae > Aquipseudomonas. The sequence goes on along the minus strand of NZ_SCMP01000003.1, from coordinate 178,156 downwards.
AGCATCTCCATATAGAGAGTGAAGCCGACCGCTTGAATCTGTCCGCTCTGGCCGTCACCGAGCAGTTCGCCGGCGCCGCGGATTTCCAGGTCGTTGGTCGCCAGCAGAAAACCGGCGCCGAGATCCTGGGTGTTGGCGATGGCTTCCAGGCGTTTTTCCGCGTCCGGGGTCATCTGTTTGCGTGGTGGCGTCAGCAGGTAGGCATAGGCCTGGTGGTGGCTACGGCCAACCCGGCCGCGTAGCTGGTGCAGCTGCGCCAGGCCGAACTTGTCGGCGCGCTCGATGATGATGGTGTTGGCGCTTGGCACGTCGATGCCGGTCTCGATGATGGTCGAGGCGATCAGCACGTTGAAGCGCTTGTGGTAGAAGTCGCTCATCACCCGTTCCAGATCGCGTTCGTGCATCTGCCCGTGGCCGATGCCGATGCGCGCCTCGGGCACCAGTTCGGCGAGGTCGGCGGCGCATTTCTCGATGGTTTTTACATCGTTGTGCAGGTAGTAGACCTGGCCGCCGCGCAGCAACTCACGCAGCAGGGCTTCTTTGATGATCGGCTTCTGCTGTTCCATGACGAAGGTGCGCACCGACAACCGCCGCGCGGGCGGGGTGGCGATGATCGACAGGTCGCGCATGCCCGATACCGCCATATTCAGCGTTCTCGGGATGGGGGTCGCGGTGAGGGTGAGGATGTCGACTTCGCTGCGCAGGGCCTTGAGCTGTTCCTTTTGGCGTACACCGAACCGGTGTTCTTCGTCGATGATGACCAGGCCGAGGTTTTTGATCTTCACATCGTCCTGCAGCAGCTTGTGGGTGCCGATGACGATGTCGATCTTGCCTTCGGCCAATTGCTGTACGGCTGCATCGACCTCCTTGTTCGACTTGAAGCGGCTCATCACTTCGACCGTTACCGGCCAGTCGGCGAAGCGGTCGCAGAAGCTGTTGTAGTGCTGCTGGGCGAGCAATGTGGTCGGCACCAGAATCGCCACCTGCTTGCCGCTGTGCACGGCAATAAAGGCGGCGCGCATGGCCACTTCGGTCTTGCCGAAGCCGACATCGCCGCAGACCAGGCGATCCATGGGTTTCGCCGCCAGCATGTCGGCCATCACCGCGTCGATGGTGGTCTGCTGGTCCGGGGTTTCCTCGAAGGGGAAGCCGGCGCTGAAGGTGGCGTAGTCGGCCAGCGGGTCTTTAAAGGCGTAGCCTTCGCGGGCCGCGCGGCGGGCGTAGATATCCAGCAGCTCGGCGGCCACATCGCGAACTTGTTCGGCGGCCTTGCGCTTGGCCTTCTGCCAGGTTTCCGAACCGAGGCGGTGCAAGGGCGCCAGGGCGTCATCGCTGCCGGTGTAGCGGGCGATCAGGTGCAGGCTGGCGACCGGCACATACAGCTTGGCTTCCTCGGCGTACATCAGGGCGAGGAATTCGGCGGCCTGGCCGTCGATTTCCAGGGTGATCAGGCCGAGGTAGCGGCCGACGCCATGGTCGATATGCACCACCGGCGCGCCTTCGCGCAGCTCGGTGAGGTTCTTGATCACCGCATCGCCGTTGTCGCTGCGTTTTTCCCGGCGTCGGCGTTGCATCACGCGCTGGCCGAACAGCGGACTTTCGGCGATCAGCGCGACGGCGGGTTGCTCGAGCAGCAGGCCGTCATCCAGCGGGGCTATGCAGATTGCCAGGCGCTCGGCGCTGCCGATGAAGTCCAGCCAGCCGTCGACCGCCTGAGGGCGCAGGTGCAGGCGCGCCAGCAGCTCCAGCAAGACTTCGCGGCGCCCGGCGGACTCGGCGGTGAACAGCACGCGGCCGGGGAACTCGTCGAGGAAGCGCTCCAGCGCCGCCAAGGGTTGGTTGGCCTTGGCCTGGATCGCCAGCTCCGGCAAGTCGCGCGCGGGGAAACGCTCGCGGCCGACGCCGGCGTCCACATCCTGTTGGCTGACGACCACGCGTGGCCAGTTCTTCAGGCGGGCGAAGCAGTCTTCGACCGGTAGAAACAATTCGGTAGGCGGTAGCAGTGGGCGCTCGGGGTCGACGCGGCGCTCTTCGTAGCGATTACGCACGTCGTTCCAGAAATGCTCGCTGGCTTGCTCGATACCCGGCAGGGAAAACACCTGGGTGTCCGTCGGCAAGTAGTCGAAGAGGGTAGCGCTTTCCTCGAAGAACAGCGGCAGGTAGTACTCGATGCCCGCCGGGGTGATGCCGCTGTTGAGATCCTGATAGATGGGGCAGCGGCGGAAATCGACGTCGAAGCGCTCGCGAAAACGGGCGCGAAAGCCGGTTACGGCTTCTTTATTCAGCGGGAATTCGCGGGCCGGCAGCAGGCGGATGGACTCGACCTTGTCGATCGAGCGTTGGGTTTCCGGGTCGAAAGTCCGCAGGGTTTCGATTTCGTCATCGAACAGGTCGATGCGATAGGGCAGCGGATTGCCCATCGGGAACAGGTCGATCAGCGCGCCGCGCACGGCAAACTCGCCGTGTTCATAGACGGTGTCCACGCAGCGGTAGCCGGTGGCCTCCAGGCGGGTGCGCATCTGTTCGACATCGAGTTTCTGGCCGACATCCAGCACCAGACTGCTGCCGAGCAGAAAACGCGTCGGCGCCAGGCGGTGCAGGGCGGTGGTGATCGGCACTACCAATATGCCGTGGGTCAGCTCCGGCAGGCGGTACAGGCTGGCGATGCGCTGCGAAATGATGTCCTGATGCGGCGAGAACAAGTCATAGGGCAAGGTTTCCCAGTCCGGGAAGTGCAGTACCGGCAACTCGGGCGCGAAGAAGCGCAGTTCCTGCTCCAGGCGTTCGGCGCTCTGGCTGTCGGCGGTCAGCAGCAGGGTGAAGCGCTTGGCCGCGCTGGCGGCCTCGGCAATAGCCAAGCTGAGCGCGGCGCCGGGCAAGTTGCCCCAGTGTTGTTTGCCCGAAGCGGCAGGCAGAGTGGGTAGACGCAATACGGACACGAGTGGTCGTGGCTCCGGTCGAGGATTGACCGGGCGGATTGTAACTAGCGGAACGATCTGCTGTCAGTGTTTCGTCCGCTGCAGATTGCCCCCGGTTGCGCGGGCCGTCATAATGTAGCCCCTTTTTTCAGCCCCTACATATGTCGAAGGTACTGCCCGTGACTCAGAAGCCTGACCAGTGTCTTGGTGAATGGATTGATCGTGAAGCGCTCGCCGAGGCGATGATTCCGCTGATCGGTCAGCTCTACCGCAATAACAATGTGGTGAGTTCGATCTATGGCCGCAGCCTGATCAACCGTTCGGTGATTGCGATCCTCAAAGCGCACCGTTTTGCCCGGCACCGCCAGGCTGACGAAAGCGAACTGTCGGTGCATGAGACCTTCGCCATTCTCAAAGAGATGAGCGCGCTCAAGCTGGGCGCCGCTTCCGTCGACCTGGGCAAGATGGTCGTCAAGTACAAGGCCGAGGCCAATGGCCGCAGCATCGAGCAGTTCGTCCGTGACGAGTTGGCCGAGGTGGTTGGCAAGCAAAATGGCGCCCCGCGCAAGGGCACCGATGTGGTGCTCTACGGTTTCGGTCGGATCGGCCGCCTGCTGGCGCGGATCCTGATCGAGAAAACCGGTGGTGGCGACGGCCTGCGCCTGCGCGCGATCGTTGTCCGTAAAGGCGCGACCAATGACCTGGTCAAGCGCGCCAGCCTGCTACGGCGTGACTCGGTGCATGGTCCGTTCGATGGCACCATCACCGTCGATGAAGCCAACAACACCCTGACGGCCAACGGCAACCTGATTCAGGTGATCTACGCCAAAGAGCCGAAAGAGGTGGACTACACCCAGTACGGCATCGAGAACGCACTGCTGGTCGACAACACCGGCGTCTGGCGCGATGCCGAGGGTCTGGGTCAGCACCTGGCCTGCCCGGGTATTGGCCGCGTGGTGCTGACTGCGCCAGGCAAAGGCAAGCTGAAGAACATCGTGCACGGCATCAACCATGCCGAGATCAGCCCTGACGACAAGATCATTTCCGCGGCTTCCTGCACCACCAACGCCATAGTGCCGGTGCTGAAAGCGGTGAATGACAAGTTCGGCATCATCAATGGCCACGTGGAAACCGTTCACTCCTACACCAACGACCAGAACCTGATCGACAACTTCCACAAGGGCGATCGTCGCGGCCGTAGTGCTCCGCTGAACATGGTGATCACCGAGACCGGAGCCGCCACCGCGGCGGCCAAGGCGCTGCCGGAACTGGCGGGCAAGCTGACCGGCAACGCGATTCGCGTACCGACGCCGAACGTGTCGATGGCCATCCTCAACCTGAACTTGGAGAAGGCCACCACCCGTGAAGAGATGAACGAGTACCTGCGCTACATGGCGCTGCACTCGGACCTGCACAAGCAGATCGACTTCGTTAATTCCCAGGAAGTGGTTTCCACCGACTTCGTCGGCTCGCGTCACGCCGGTGTGGTCGATGCCGAGGCGACTATCTGCAATGACAACCGCGTGGTGCTGTACGTCTGGTACGACAACGAGTTCGGTTACAGCTGCCAGGTCGTGCGGGTGATGGAAGACATGGCCGGGGTCAACCCGCCAGCCTTCCCGCACTAAGCGCTGAAGTCAGGCAAACAACAAAACGGGAGCTTCGGCTCCCGTTTTGTTGTTTGGCGGTCGACAATTTTCACCTCGCCCGGCTGCGCCTTCTGCGCTCCCTCTATCCACGGGCGAGCGCCTGCGTTTCAACTGCCCGGCGCCGTTCTAACGGCGAACATGCCCTGCTTTTGTAGGAGCGGATTTATCCGCGATGCGATCCGCCGCCGAGCATCGCGGATAAATCCGCTTACAGGTTCGTGCAGCCGAGACCCTCGCGGCGTAATCGGCTTCGAGCGAAAGACGCCCGGCGTGCCGAGCGCCTGTCTTGGAGTGACAGTGACCAAGTAGAATCGTATTATCCGCGGCCACTGCGACGAGCCAAGCCGACAGCTCGGCCAGAGCATTACCAATCGCTGATTTCAAAGGGAATTGAAGATGAGCAAGACTTTGCACCTCCTGAGTTTGTTTGCGCTCAATAGATTGTCCGAAGCGCAACAGATCGCTAATCGTGGTCTGTCCCTTATTGCTCCTCGACCTGAATGGACTTGTCCCCTTTATTCTTTCCTGGCTTTCTCCGGCGGCCAAGCCGGCCTCAATCTGGTAACGTTGGCCCTGAGTCGGCTGCCGGTAAGGCGTGGTCATCTGCGTTTGAATCCTTTGGTGTAAGAGCATGGATTTTACCGGTGGCTGGCTCCCTGTCTCGTGTTTCAAGCGTTGCACTTATTCTATGAATTCAGGCAGGAAGGATAAGTTCTTGCAACAGTTGGAGAGAGGATTGGAATACCGGTGCTATCCAATTTCAATTAGCTTGATATGCCCATACTCATATTTCACATGGAGTCCGTATGAGAGATTTTAAAAACCTTGTTTTAACTGCAGCGATTAGTGCTGTTGCCGTGGGTCTGACAGGTTGTTCTGGGGAGCCATCGGGGGCTGAGATTGAGGCGTTATTGCGCGCCAGCCTAGCGGGAACCACTAAGCAAATGGAGGGGGTTGTTGGTGCGCAAGCCGCAAAGAATATGAGTGGTGAGATTTACTCTGTTGAGAGCTTGGGCTGCGTTGACAGAGAGCCAGCTGGGTACATCTGTGATGTCGAGGTGGACATGAAAGCGCCGTTTTCCGGTCGCAACAAATCAGTAGCCAAAGTGGCTCTAGTTGAAGGCGATGATGGCTGGAAACTTGTTCAATAGTTAGCGTGGTTTTGTGTGTTTGGCAGCTGCTTTCTCGCGCCCGTGCGTGTGTTCCTCGCAGAGCTAAAGGTGGTTGAGGACTTGGTTTTTCGTGAGCATGGAGCTTTAAATGATCAGAGTTTGCATCTTTGCTGTAATCGCTGTCGCTCTGAGCGGGTGTTCGAATCTTTCTGGTTTGCAAGAGGGATACAACGAATGGAGCACCAGCCGTACCGTTGGCCACTGGAAGGGCACTCAGCGTTGTATTGAAGAGAGCTACGGTGCCATTCAAAGCGTCGAGATGAAATTGGTTAAGGGCGACATGCCTTTAACCTCTTATGGAATGGTCTTGATTGAGCGCCGCCTCGATCAGAACACTCTCGCTCGCGCCTGGGTTCAGGTTCGCGCTGAGTCTGCAGTAGGTGGCAAGGCCATCATGACTGGCACTCAAGTGCTCAAGACTCAAGGCCCTCTTCGTTGGGTGACTACCACTTGGCCAGGCGCATTCCTCGACGACAACACCATGGAGCTGACCGCTTGCGGTGCTCCGTTGGTTCTCAAGAGGCAGGCTGAGGGCACGCCTTCCTCCATCTGATTTTCATACCCTTGGGGTGCTTGCGCCCCATTTTGTTTTCACATCCCGATGCCGGCCGCATGAGTGGAACACTACATCCACCCTCTCCCCCGCATCGGTCTGATTAGATCGTTGAATAAGGATGCGTCCGTGCATTCCTATTTAGGATCGCCACGTAAGGCGTCTTCACAAAAGGACAAAGAACGGAATGAAGCAACATTTACTCGTAGCAGCCCTCGCTACCACTCTTGTTGGCTGCGGTTCTGACTACACGACCGACGAAGTCAAAACGAAAGACGACATGACTTTCAAGCCAACCTCTACGTACGTCGAAAAAGATAGCGGCGACTTGGTATCAGGCCGCATCATTAAAGAAGAAAACGGCGTTGTCGTGCTTGAATTTGAAATCGCTGATGGCAAGGTCAACGGGGCGTGGATCGAACGTAACGAAAAAGGTCAGGTTGTCGAAGTACATGAAATGGATCACGGCAAATACACCGGTGATTCGAAAAATTATTGCAGCGGCAATCCTGAGCAACTCATCTCGCATGTCAATTACGACAACCCGTTGATGACTGTGAAGGGCTACGACTGCGACACGGGCCTTCAGACCATTGAGCGAGTCCAGCGTTATACGCTGGGAGAAAAAGGCAACGGCATGGAGGTTGGTGAGCAGAAGCGCTGGGACATCAAAGACGGTAAGCAGATTCTGCGTATCGTCGAACGCCACAATACGGAAGGTATGCTTGACGGGGTCACTGAGGTCTACTGGGGTAACGGCGCTATCCAGGAAAGAAGCAACTACAAAAACGGCAAGCAAAACGGCACGAAGGAGTTCTATGCCCAACAGGAAGATGGCGCCTCCAAGTTGCAGACTGTTGAAAAATATGTTGACGGCAAGCTCGAAGGCGAAAAGGTTGAGTACATACTCTCTGACAAATGGCCTGCTGAAACCGTAGGTGGCAAGTGGCTTTATAAAGACGGAAAAAGAACGAGCTCCCTTGAAATTACCAGCACTTCCAAGATGATCTCGTTTAATACCGCCTTCAAAAAAGACAACGCAGCCTATCGTCAGCGCCTGCAAGGCGAATTCAACTGGGCCACTGGCTATAACATCACTGACCTCGAAGCCTTGAGTTACCTCATCGACAACTCTGGCTCTGCCATCAATGACCCGCTTGAAGGTGACGGTCGAACTGCCATCCACTACGTACCGGTAAATGGCTTTGACATGCTCCGTAATAAGGGCGCTGACGTTAATCTCCAAGATGGCGCCGGTAAAAGTCGACTCATGCATTGTTTTGAATCAAACAGTCTGCGCTGTTCGCCTGAGCACATGCTCAGACTCATCACTGAGTTCCCATCCAAGGTAACTGACTTGTATGGGAACAGTGCTCTGCATTACTTCTGCATGGCCTCAAGCGCCGAATCGTATCGTGGCAAAAATGACAGCGCGATCATGGATGCACTGATTAAAACTCAGGACGTTAATGCCAAGAACAATGAAGGTAAAATGGCATTGCACTACTGCATGTCTTTGAATCGCGACCTAGCCGTTCAACTGGTTGATGCAGGCGCTGATCTGAACGCAAAAGACGCTGCACAGATTGCTCCTTTGCAGTATGTGTTCATTACGAATCCGCACACACACTCTTTGGCGCGCGGCATCCAAATTCAGTGGGATGCAGAGCGGATTGAGCTTGTGAGCAAGTATGTTAGAAAAGGCAATGTCGATCTTCAGAATGAGAAATTTCCAGGTTTCGAAAAGAGCCTGAAACAACTGATGATTGATAACGGTGATCCGCAAAGTGCCATGGCGATGGATCGTCTATCCGCACCAGCCAAGAGCTGATCTGCGCCTGAAACGAAAAGATCCGCCTCGCAGGCTGTGTGAAAACTCCAGCTCTGAATTAAAGGGGTCGTAGTGATTTTTAGGCATAAATCACTACGACCCCTTTAACGACCCCTTTAACCGGAAAGTTCTACGACCCCTTTAACCTTCGACCCCTTTAACCCCTTATTCTCCTTTTACGTCCTCTGGTCGTTTCAGTTTAGGGCGTTGGTTATACCAGGGGCGTTGCATGCGCAGCACCAGGCGATCGATCTGTGGCACCAACAGGTTGGCGGCTAGCACGGCGAAGCAGAGACCGTCGGCGTAAAGCCCGAATTCGCGAATCAATTCGGTCAGCGAGCCAATGATAACGCCGAACAGGACGCGGCCGGCACGCGTATCGGGACTGGTGACCGGATCGGTGGCGATGAAAAAGGCGGTGAACAGATAGCCGCCGAGGCTGAGACTGTAGAGGCTTTCCTGTGGGGTATGACCGGCTGCCAGGCACAGCACTAAAGTGCTGACGAGCATCGCCAGAGGAATCTCGATGCGGATCACCCTCAATAAAGCCAGGAGTAAGCCGCCGGCTGCATAGCCGAGCCCCGACAGGTTGAGTGTGACCGGTGTGAACTGCCCCAGGGCCAGCTGTGTTGCGCCAGCAAACGCATCAATTGTGAGGCGGGGCGCCAGTTGCAACTGCTGCAGAAGAACCTGTTCTGCGCTCAGGGTGAGAGTCCAGGGGGCCTGGCTCGTTGGAGCAGGATACAACAGTTGGTAGAAACAGATGGCGATGATGGCCAGGCCAACCATGGCGGGGTTGAGACGGTTGCGGCCGAGGCCTCCACTGCCGTGTTTACACAGTACGAAGGCGGCAAAGCTGGCCAGTGCCATCATCCACAGCGGAACCAGCAGCGGCAGTGCCCGAGCCAGAATCAGGCCTAACACCAGCCAGCTCAGGTCGCCCAGCCCCTCACGCACCTTGCAGCCGCGCAGACGCAGCAGACCGGCTTCGAACGCCAAGGCCAGCAGCAGGCACCAGAAGGTCTGCAGCCAGACCACGATGCCGAATTGCCAGGCGTACAGTGCGGTGCCCGGCAGCATGCACAGGCTGACCAGCAGCATCAGTGTTCTGAGCCGGTGCGGGGTAGGACGGCGCACCAGACTCATCGGCGCAGCTCCGCCTTGCTCTGGCGAAAGCGCTCGCGCAGCGGCAGATGGCTGGGACAGGTACTGCTGCAGCTGCCGCACTCGATACAGGCATCCAGCCGCAGTGTCTGCAATGTAGCGTGGTCATTGCGCTCAGCCGCGGCGTAGAGGTCCAGCGGTCTTAGCTCCATCGGGCAGACATCTATACAGCGTGTGCAGCGGATGCAGCTGCCCTCAGGCTCGGTTGCCGGCAGGTAGCGCTCGGCGCCAAAAATCAGGCAACTACTGGTCTTGCTGATGACGGCGGTGGGGGCCGGTAGCGAGTGTCCCATCATCGGGCCACCGACCTGGGTCAGTTGGCCTTCGGGATCGGCACCGGCAAGCGCGCGCAGTGCGCTGACCGGATAGCCAATTGGGACCTCGACATTACCGGGGCGTTCACAGGCTCCGGTCAGCGTCAGCACCCGTGATATCAGCGGTTCGGCGTGGAAGATAGCGCGTCCCAGTGCGTAAAGTGTCGCGACATTGAGCGCCAGCACGCCGATCTCGGCGGGCAGGGAGCCCGGCGCTAGGTTACGGCCGCTCAGGCCCTTGATCAGCAGCGGTTGGCCCCCTGCCGGGTAGCGCGCCGGTAGCGGACAGATCTCGACCTGAGTGCGCGCTTGGCGGGAGGCGTCCCGCATCGCCGCTATCGCCTCCGGTTTGTTGGTTTCGATACCGAAGCGGGTCTGCGTTATACCCAGCAGGGTGGCGAGATAGTCGGCGGTTTCGATCAGCGCCTCGGCGCGTTCGCGCATGAGACGATCATCGCAGGTCAGGAAGGGCTCACATTCGGCACCGTTGATCAGCAGCAGGTCGGGCTGCTGGGCACCGGCCAGCTTGAGGCCCGTTGGGAAGCCCGCTCCACCGAGTCCAACTATGCCCATCTGCAGAGCCCGTTCGACCAGCGCCTCGGGTGTTTTGGGTGGCGCCAGAACGGGACGCGCGCCCCACTCATCCAGACCGTCTGCGTGCAGAATAACGGCCATAACCGGCTCAGGTGAGTCGGCCGCGAAGGCGAGGCCGATCTGTTCCACGATGCCGGAGGTGCTGGCATGCACCCACGGGGTGTTGCCATCGCCAATGCCGATCACCTCGCCCTTGCGCACATACTGCCCCGGTTGCACGCAGGGCTGAGCGCATCTGCGCCCCCGCTCGAGCGGGATCGCCATCTGTATTTGCCCGATTGCGACCGGGGCAATCGGCTTGGAGTTTGATAACTGCTTGTAGCCTCTGAGCTTGAGTCCTCCGTGCCAGCTGTGCTGTGCAGGCGTGGCGATGGCGAGCAGGCGGCGCCAGAAGGATTTCGATTGCGACTGGCGCTTGGCTCGGAGGGGGAGCTGCATGCGCTCGACACTCTGCAACGAATGGCTAGACATTTTCAGTCCTCCAATTTTTGGATATAAAAAACCCTGTGCGGCAATGCACATAAGAGAATTTTGCTGCCGGGTTTTTTGAGGGAATAGCGAGGCAGGACACTTGATCACTCACGGGGTTTCAGAGCGCCAAATGGATGAATTGTTCATTTATTGATCAGCTCTACCGACAAACGGTAGGCCAAGCGCCGGCCAGTGTGGCGATCAGCAGGAGCACTTCGATGCGCCGCGCTGGCCGGCTACCTGCTCTGCTTGCTGGGCTTGAAGGCGCGCCGCGCCGGACAGGAGCGACGTTTTCAAAGCAACAGCCTCAGGAGCAAGCCGGTGCTGTCGCAGTGGCGGCTGGGCTTGGAGTACAGGCGAACTGGCGGACAGGACATGCCGCGAGACACCTCGGCGGATGACGCGCTCTGGGCGCGGCCCGGCGGGCATTACTCGGAGCCAGGTAGGGCGGGTGAAACCCACGCGGTAAAAACGTTAATCCGCTGCCGCTTGGTTGAGCCCGTAGCTCAAACCATCACGTGAAAACATAAAGCAGGGGCGGCAGCTAAGGTAGGCTTTAACCATCCATGTTTCGGCAACTGAGAAAAAGGGAATCTTCTCTCAGGGTGGTGGGTTACGCCGCTGCGCGGCTAACCCACCCTACGCGCTCTGGCGTGGGAACGATCAAGGACCAATATCGTAGCCATAGACATGCAATGAGGTGAGCCCTATGTTCCAAACAATCAGCCCTTTAACTCGACCCCTTTAACGTGCTGGACGATTTCGGTGGTTAGAGTACGAATCCTGCTGCTGTTGCTGGCCGCTCTGCTAGTGGCCGGCTGCGGCGACCAGGTCGAGCAATTCGGCGGCCCAACCATGGGCAGCAGCTATTCGATCAAGTATGTGCGCAGTGCCCAGGCGCCGGCGGTCGAGCAGGTGCAGCCGGCGGTCGAGGCGATCCTCGCCGAGGTGGACCGGCAGATGTCTACCTACCGCGGCGATTCCGCCGTGTCGCGTTTCAATGATTTGCCGGCCAATAGCTGCCAGGCCATGCCTGGGCCGGTGCTGGAACTGGTGCGGGTCGGCGAAGGCCTGGCGCAGGCAAGCGCTGGGGCCTTCGATTTGACGGTAGAGCCCTTGCTCGACCTGTGGGGCTTTGGCCCGCAGTCGCGCGGCGAGCGGGTGCCGAGCGCCGAGCAAGTGGCGCAGGTGCGCAAGTTGGTTGGGCATCAGCATCTGCGGATTGACGGCCAGCAGCTGTGTAAGGACGTGGCCGTCCAGCTGGATCTCAATAGCCTTGCCGCCGGTTACACAGTGGATCGGATTGCGCGCCGGCTGGACGAGCTGGGCATCGGCAGTTATTTGCTTGAGGTCACTGGCGAGCTGAAGGCGCGGGGCAGGAAGGCCGATGGTTCGCCCTGGCGCGTGGCGATCGAAGTGCCGCGCGATGATCAGCAGCTTGCGCAAAGGGTGCTGCAGCTGGATGGTTATGGCATTTCCACCTCGGGCGACTATCGCAACTATTTCGAAGCGAACGGCAAACGCTATTCCCACACCCTCGACCCGCACACCGGCGCGCCGGTCACGCATAGTCTGGCGGCGGTCACCGTGGCCGATCCGTCGGCCCTGCAGGCTGATGGGCTGTCGACTCTGCTGATGGTGCTGGGCCCGGAGCGTGGTATGGCGTTCGCCGAGCAGGCCGGTATTGCCGCCTTTTTCGTGACCCGCGAAGGCGAGGGTTTCGTCACACAGAGCACGACAGCCTTCGAGCGGTTATTTTCGGCGGATGAGTAAGGCGCTACGTGCCGGCCCTTTGCTGAAATTGTCAGCCTGGTGCGAGAGCCAGTGTTCGATCTGCGCGGATGACCCAAATAAGTCTGAAAAACTGCGTTGCGAGCGCGATGTAGTGGCGGCAAAGCTCGCCTACCGCGCGACCAAGCGCTAATGTGCAGCGCCAAGCGGCGCGGTTAAGCTGCATCAGAGATTCGATCTGCCGTGGCACACGCTGCCGCGGCCTTGCCAGGGGCGCAAGCGAGCGTCCTGGTCTGTTCCAGAGGAGTAAACATGGCGGTCTACAACTACGACGTAGTGGTGCTGGGTTCGGGGCCGGCGGGCGAGGGGGCGGCGATGAACGCCGCCAAAGCCGGGAAAAAAGTGGCAGTGGTGGACAGTCGTCGCGAAGTCGGCGGCAACTGTACGCACCTCGGCACCATCCCGTCCAAGGCGCTGCGTCACTCGGTGCGGCAGATCATGCAGTACAACACCAATCCGCTGTTCCGGCAGATCGGTGAGCCGCGTTGGTTCTCCTTCCCCGACGTGCTGAAAAGTGCCGAGCGGGTGATCGCCAAGCAGGTCACCTCACGCACCGGTTTCTATGCGCGCAATCGCATCGACGTGTTCTTCGGCACCGGCAGTTTTGCCGACGAGCAGACCGTTGAGGTGGTGTGCCCGAACGGTGTGGTGGAAAAACTGGTCGCCACGCAAGTCGTGGTGGCTACCGGCTCGCGCCCGTATCGCCCGGCCGACGTCGATTTTGGCCATCCGCGGGTCTACGACAGCGACACCATTCTGAACCTCAGCCACACGCCTCGCCGCCTGATCATCTACGGCGCCGGGGTGATAGGTTGTGAGTACGCCTCGATCTTCAGCGGTCTGGGAGTCTTGGTCGACCTGATCGACAACCGTGAGCAACTGCTGAGCTTCCTCGATGACGAAATCTCCGATGCGCTCAGTTACCACCTGCGCAACAACAATGTGCTGATCCGCCACAACGAGGATTACGAGCGTATCGAAGGCGTGGATAACGGCGTGGTGCTGCACCTGAAATCGGGCAAGAAGATCAAGGCCGACGCCCTGCTCTGGTGTAACGGGCGTACCGGCAACACCGACAAGCTGGGCCTGGAAAACATTGGCATCAAGGTCAACAGCCGGGGCCAGATCGAGGTCGATGGGCACTATCGCACCAGCGTCTCGAATATCTATGCGGCGGGTGACGTGATCGGCTGGCCGAGCTTGGCCAGTGCGGCTTTCGACCAGGGCCGTTCGGCCGCCGGGAGCATCATCGAGGACGGTAGCTGGCGTTTTGTCGACGACGTGCCGACGGGTATCTACACGATTCCGGAGATCAGCTCGATCGGCAAGACCGAGCATGAGTTGACTCAGGCGAAAATTCCTTACGAGGTCGGCAAGGCGTTCTTCAAGGGTATGGCGCGCGCGCAGATTGCCGGCGAGCCGGTGGGCATGCTGAAGCTGCTGTTTCACCGCGAAACCCTGGAAGTGCTCGGTGTGCACTGCTTCGGTTACCAGGCTTCGGAGATCGTCCATATCGGCCAGGCGATCATGAACCAGAAGGGTGAGGCGAACAGCATCAAGTACTTCGTCAACACCACCTTCAACTACCCGACCATGGCCGAGGCCTATCGGGTGGCGGCGTTCGACGGTCTCAACCGGCTTTTTTGAGCGGCTCCGACCGGTGGCCTGAGCCGGTCGGGGGGGATGACTTCTTCTTAGGAGTCAGCAGCGATTCCCGAGGGTGGCGCTGGCCAAACCGGGAAAGTCTGTAATCAGGCTGTCCACGCCGAAGTCGGCGAGCCGGCGCATCAGCGCCGGTTCGTTGACCGTCCACACCGACACATGCAGCCCCTGCTTCTGGGCTCTCAGCAGGCGTTCCGGGGTGCAGAGCGTCCAGTTCAGCGCCAGTATCTCGCAGCCATAATGCTTGGCGACCTTCAGTGGGTCGAGCCAGGCGTATTCCGCGACCAGGCCGCGAGATAGCTGCGGGGTCAGGCGTGTCAGTGCGCGCAACACTTCCCGCGAGCTGGAGGTGACGGTGACCTTGTCGACCAGGCCAAAACGCTGCGCCAACTCCTGAATCGCCAGCACGGTGCGCGCCGCGCGAACCCGCGAGGCGCTTTTCACCTCCAGCTGCCAGTGCTCGAAGTCGCACTTCTCGAACAGTTCGGCCAGCCGTGGGATCGGGCAGGGGTGCACCCAGCCTGGGCCGCCTTTGCGCGCGTCGTAGGTCACCAGTTCGGCGGCCTCGTGCTCCACCACCTTGCCGCGGTGGCCGGTAGTGCGCTTCAGGGTCGGGTCGTGAATCACCATCAGCTCGCGGTCGCGCGACAGATGCAGATCCAGCTCGCAGCGGCGGACGCCGTGCTCCAGGCAGCGCTGGAAACTGCTCAGGGTGTTTTCCGGTGCTTCGCCCTTGGCGCCGCGGTGGCCGTAGATCTGGGTCACGGTTGCTCCTTAACTGGCTGTTGCTGCACGTTGGGCTCGTTCGGATGGCGTGGCTGGTGGTGGCGCACGCTATCGATCACCCGGGCACTTTCAAAGTAGACGCTGAACTCGCGGTAGTCCCAGCGGCTGATGGGTGGCTTGCCGACGGCAGGGTGTTCCTCATCGGGCAGACCGAAACGTTCGAGCACCGCGTGCTGCGCTTGGCCGCGAGCGGGCAGGGCGATAGTCGTCGGCCCTTGCTGGCCAAGGGGGATCTCAAGGGTGTCAGCGAAGCCGGGGAGCGGCAGCAGGACCAATAGCAGAAGAAGGCGCGACATTGTCATCTCTTTGGCGGGTGGCTAGGTGTTGCGATTCGAAGTCGCTGAGGTGCGGATCGCCGAGCGGATTGCACAGTGGCGAGGCGTCATTCAGCGCCTCACTGGCGAGCGCATTGGCGCCGGACAGTTGGCTGAATTCCAGTGCGATCGGGTCGTCGATACGATAGTATTCGCGGCGATCATCTGTATCTTGTGACGTCACGGCGAACCCATGGCAGCAGTGGTGGTCTGAGTGTAAGGCCGCTCGCCAAGCCTCGCCACAGGGACGTCTCTTCCTTTCGCCAGCGAATCAACTCCTTCTATGTTCAGACCGCTGTCCGTATTTATCGGCGCTCGTTATACGCGCGCAAAACGCCGCAACCATTTCGTTTCGTTCATCTCCCTCACTTCGATGATCGGGCTCGCCCTGGGCGTGCTGGTGATGATCGTGGTGTTGTCGGTGATGAATGGCTTCGATTACGAGATGCGCACGCGCGTGCTCGGTATGGTCCCGCACGCGACCGTCGAGTCGGCCGAGCCGATCGGCGACTGGCGCAGCATGGCCGCCAAGGTGCTCAAACATTCGCAGGTGCTGGCGGTTGCGCCGTTCACCCAGATGCAGGGCCTGCTGACCCACGATGGCAAGGTGCAGAAGGTGTTGATCAATGCGGTGGATCCGCTGGAAGAGCGCAAGGTGTCGATCATCGACAAGTTCTTCCTGCAGGGCAGCCTCGATGATCTCAAGCCAGGCGCATTCGGCATCGTCATCGGCGATAAGGCCGCGGCCAAGCTGGGTGTGGTGATTGGCGACAAACTTACCTTCGTCGCCCCAGAGGTCACGGTAACGCCGGCCGGTATGTTTCCGCGGCTCAAGCGCTTCACGGTGGTCGGTATTTTCCACGTGGGTGCCGGTGAGATCGATGGTTACCTGGCGCTGACCAATTTGCATGACATTGCCCGGCTGCATCGCTGGAAGGCCGATCAGGTGCAGGGGCTGCGGCTGAAGTTCGCCGATCTGTTCCAGGCGCCGCGTACGGCCTGGGAGATTGCCGGGCAACTGGGTGACAAGGATTACTACGCGCGGGATTGGACTCGCACCCATGGCAACCTGTATCAGGCGATCCGCATGGAGAAGGCCATGATCGGTTTGCTGCTGCTGCTGATCGTGGCGGTGGCGGCGTTCAACATCATCTCCACGCTGGTCATGGTGGTCACCGACAAGAAGGCTGACATCGCCATTCTGCGCACCCTGGGCTCCACCCCGCGGCAGATCATGCTGATTTTCATGGTGCAAGGCACGGTAATCGGCGTGGTCGGCACCTTGATCGGCGCAGTGCTCGGCATTCTCTCGGCGCTTAACGTGAGCGGCTGGATAGCTGCGCTGGAGCGCCTGCTGGGCCTCAAGTTCCTCAATGCCGATGTGTACTTCATCGACTATCTACCCTCGAAGCTGATGAGCGAAGACGTGTTGCTGGTCTGTGCCGCCGCGTTGCTGCTGAGCTTCCTTGCCACTCTTTATCCGGCCTGGCGTGCGGCGCGCACTCAGCCCGCGGAGGCGCTACGTTATGAGTAACTTGGCTATGCACGATCGGGCCGTTCTGAGTTGCCGCAACCTGGGCAAGAACTACGAGGAGGGCCCGCAGTCGGTGGTGGTGCTCTCCGGTCTCGAGCTGGAGCTGCATCCGGGCGAGCGGGTGGCGATTGTCGGCAGCTCGGGCTCGGGTAAGAGCACGCTGCTGAACATGCTCGGGGGGCTGGACACGCCCAGCAGCGGCAGCGTCTGGTTGGCCGGCGAAGAGCTCTCGGCCTTGAATGAGAAGGCCCGCGGGCTGCTGCGTAATCGCGCGCTTGGCTTCGTCTATCAGTTTCACCACTTGCTACCGGAATTCACCGCGCTGGAAAACGTCTGCATGCCGTTGTTGATCGGTCGTGCCGCGATTGCCGAGGCGCGGCAGCGGGCGACGGCATTGCTTGAGCGGGTTGGCTTGGGCCATCGTCTGGCGCACAAACCCGCAGAGTTGTCCGGCGGTGAACGCCAGCGGGTGGCCATCGCTCGTGCCCTGGTCAACCGGCCTGGCCTGGTGTTGCTCGATGAGCCGACCGGTAACCTCGATCACCATACGGCGCAAGGTATTCAGGATTTGATGCGCGAGCTGAGCACTGCATCGAAAACGGCATTCTTGGTCGTGACTCACGATCTGGATCTCGCGCGGCAGATGGATCGCGTGCTGCGTCTGGAAGACGGCAAGCTGGTGTCTGCCTGATGTTTCGCCCGCTGAGTGTCTTCATCGGCATGCGCTATACCCGCGCCAAGCGCCGTAATCATTTCATCTCCTTTATCTCGTTGACCTCGATGATCGGTCTCGCCTTGGGCGTGCTGGCGATGATAGTGGTGCTGTCGGTGATGAATGGCTTTCAGAAGGAAATGAGCTCGCGGATTCTCGGCATGGTGCCGCACGCGACCATCGCCGGCGTGCAGCCGCTGGAGGATTGGCACTCGGTCGCCGCCGCGGCGCTGAAGAATCCGCAGGTGATCGCGGCGGTGCCGTTTAGCGAGTTGGAGGGCATGCTCTCGTACAAGGGCGCCATGCAGCCGATCCAGATCAATGGCGTCGATCCGCAGGAAGAGACCAAGGTTTCGATTATCGGCCAGCACATAGTGCAAGGTCGTCTGGATGATCTGCGGCCGGGCGAGTTTGGCATCGTCATCGGCGAAATCACGGCCCGGCGTTTTCGCCTGAATGTCGGCGATAAGTTGACCCTGATCATCCCGGAAGTCAGCTCGGCACCCGGCGGAATTACCCCGCGGATGCAGCGCCTCAACGTGGTCGGGGTGTTCAAGGTTGGCGCTGAACTGGATAGCTCGCTGGCGCTGATCCATGTGGCCGATGCCGCGCAGATGCAGCGTATGCAGCCGCAGCAGGTGCAGAGTGTGCGGCTGGCGCTGAAGGATCTGTACCAGGCGCCGCAGGTCTCCGCGGCGATAGCCAATGAGCTGGGCGCGGACTACCGCGCCAGCGACTGGACGCGCACCCAGGGCAGTCTGTTCAGTGCGATGAAGATGGAAAAAACCATGATCGGTTTGCTGCTGCTGCTGATTGTGGCGGTAGCGGCGTTCAACATCATCGCCACGCTGATCATGGTGGTGGCCGATAAAGGCGGGGACATCGCGATCCTGCGCACCCTGGGCGCCACACCCGGGCAGATCATGGCGGTATTCATGGTTCAGGGCACGGTGATCGGGGTGATTGGCACCCTGATTGGCGGTGTCTTGGGGGTGATCGCCGCCTTGAATGTCAGTGGCCTGGTCGGCTGGCTGGAGAAAGTCAGTGGCCAGCAGATTTTCAGTTCGGACGTCTACTTCGTCAGCAATCTGCCTTCCGACCTGCAGAGCTTCGATGTTCTGCTGATTGGTGCTGCGGCCTTTATCCTGAGCTTCCTGGCGACGCTCTATCCGTCCTGGCGTGCCGCGCAGATTCAGCCGGCGGAAGCCTTGCGCTACGAGTGACCGGTACGCAAAGCAAAAACGCCGCTCGATAGCGGCGTTTTTGCTTTCTAGTCGGCGGAATTTCACGCACTGGGCTGGCGCCGAGCGGCCTGGCGTTTTTGCCAGTTGTGCCGCACCCACCAGCGCCAATACAGCATGGTCAGCATATAGCCACAGAGCCCCGCGAGTACGCCGCACACCATCGAGCCGAGCAGGAAAGGTTGCAGAATGGGTTTCCACAGCAGTTGGATCAGCGCCCAGGACGGTTCGTCGAAAAAGTGGCTGATCCGCGGCCAGAGCTGCCCGCTTATCTCATCCGCCGGAACCTGTAAGATCCAGGCGCCCATCTTGTAGGTGCAGTAAAAAACCGGCGGCATGGTGATGGGGTTGGTCAACCACACCAGCCCGACCGAGATGGGCAGATTGCCTCGCGCCATCACCGCGAGCCCTGCCGCAAGCAGCATTTGCAGGGGCAGGGGGATAAACGCGGCGAAGAGGCCCATGGCCATGGCGCGGGCCACGGAATGACGGTTGAGGTGCCAGAGATTGGGGTCGTGCAGCAAGCTGCCCAGAAAGCGCAGAGACTTATGCTCCCTGATGCTTTGCGGGTTGGGCATGTAGCGCTTGAACAGGCGGCGCGGCATAAGAACTCTCAAGCAAGGCGTAAAACGTCGATTATGCCTAGATTGTAGGGGTTCTACTTTCTCACTTTGTGACAACAAATAAGCCGAGCCGGGTCGGCGCCGGCTGATTCAGGGATGAATATTCAGGAGTTAGATCCTATGCGCACAGGGATGTTGGCGCTTGCCGCTGGGCTTTTGCTCCTGCGGTTTCTTCCCGCATTGCCGCCCGCCTGGGTGCTCTGGGTGTTGCCTGTAGTGGGGCTGATGCTGCTGCCCTTTCGCAGTTACCCCGTGGCGCTCTTCCTGTTCGGTTTTACCTGGGCCTGCACTTCGGCGCACTGGGCGCTGGAGGATCGTCTGGCCGCCAGGCTGGATGGCCAGACGCTGTGGCTGGAAGGGCAGGTGGTGGGTTTACCGGAAATCCGTGACGGCGTGGTGCGCTTTCAGTTGCAAGGTGCCGCGTCGCGCCGCGCGCGGCTGCCGAATCTGCTGCGCCTGGCCTGGTACGACGGCCCCGAGCTGCATGCCGGCGAGCATTGGCGCCTGGCGGTAAAGCTGAAACAGCCACATGGACTGGTCAACCCGCAAACCTTCGATTACGAGGCCTGGCTGCTGGCGCAGCGGCTCGGTGCCGGCGGTACGGTCAAGCGCGGCGAACTGCTGAGTCCCGCCCAAGGGCCGTCGGCTTGGCGGGATGCTTTGCGTAGGCGGTTGCTCAGTGTCGATGCTCACGGGCGGCAGGGCGCCCTGGCCGCCTTGGTACTGGGCGATGACTCCGGCTTGTCCATGGCCGATTGGCGTCTGCTGCAGGACACCGGCACGGTGCATCTGCTGGTGATCTCGGGCCAGCATATCGCGCTGCTGGCGGCGTTGATTTATGGCTTGATCGCCGGTTTGGCGCGCTTGGGCTGGTGGCCACGCATTTTACCCTGGTTGCCCTGGGCCTGTGGCCTGGCTTTTGCGGGGGCGCTCGGTTATGGCCTGCTGGCCGGCTTCGATGTGCCAGTCCGGCGCGCCTGTGTGATGGTGGCCGTGGTGTTGCTGTGGCGCCTGCGGTTTCGCCATTTGGGGGTGTGGATGCCCTTGTTGCTGGCGCTGAATGCGGTGCTGCTGGCTGAGCCGCTGGCCAGCTTGCAGGCAGGCTTTTGGCTGTCCTTCGGGGCGGTGGCGATTCTCGCCTGGGTCTTTAGCGGGCGGCTGGGTGCCTGGCCCTGGTGGCGCACCTGGGGACGCGCGCAATGGACCATGGCCATTGGCCTGTTGCCGCTGTTGCTGGCGCTGGGCTTGCCGATCAGCGCCAGTGGCCCGCTGGCGAATTTGCTGGCCGTGCCTTGGGTCAGCTTGGCGGTGGTGCCCTTGGCGTTGTTGGGCACCTTGTTATTGCCGGTTCCTTGGCTGGGCGAGATGCTGCTCTGGCTTGCCGGTGGTCTGCTGGAGTGGTTATTCCTCGTGCTGGCGCAGATCGCCACCTGGCTGCCGGCCTGGCTCGCGCCGGCAGTGCCGCTGTGGGCCTGGCTGCTTGGCAGCCTGGGTGCCTTGCTGTTGCTGCTGCCGAGTGGCGTACCGTTGCGCGGTTTGGGGCTGGCGTTGTTGTTGCCGCTGTTCTTCCCGCCGTTGCATAAGCCGCCGCCAGGGCGGGTCGAGGTCTGGCAGTTGGATGTCGGCCAGGGCCTCGCCTTTCTCCTGCGTACCCATGGGCATGCGCTGTTGTATGACGCCGGCCCGCGTTATGGCGATTTCGATTTGGGCGAGCGCGTAGTGCTGCCGTCCATGCGCAAGCTGGGTGTTCGTCAGCTGGATCTGTTGCTGCTGAGCCACGCCGATAGCGATCATGCCGGTGGGGCGCTGGCAGTGCAGCGTGGCATGCCGGTCGCGCAGGTATGGAGTGGTGAGGCGGCGGCTTTGCCGGCGGAGTTGCGGGCGCAGCCCTGTAGCGCTGGTGCCAGCTGGGAGTGGGACTCCGTACGCTTCTCGACCTGGCGTTGGCTGCACGCCGAGGAGGGCAACCAGTCCTCCTGCGTACTGATGGTCGAAGCCAATGGCGAGCGCCTGCTGCTAACCGGTGATATCGACAGTCGTGCGGAGCGGGCCCTGATCGACAGTGGCCGTGACCTGCGCGCCGACTGGCTGCAGGCGCCACACCATGGCAGCCGTAGTTCATCGTCGCTGGCCTTCTTGCAGGCGGTGGCGCCGCGCGCGGTGCTGATCTCCCGTGGTCGGAACAACGCCTTCGGTCATCCTCATCCGCAGGTAATGGCGCGCTACCGGGCTATGTCGCTGGAAGTGTTCGACAGCGTCAACAGCGGCGCTCTGCGTTTTGAATTAGGGGCTCATGGGCCGGCGCAAGGCTTGCGCGAACAGGCGAGATTCTGGCGGGAAAAATGAGAACCGCGGCGGTCGGCGACATTGCGACCCTATGCTAGAGTGGCGCCACTTTTTCGAGGAGAGCCAACACCGTGTGGGAGCTAGTCAAAGCAGGCGGCTGGATGATGCTGCCGATCATTCTATGTTCCATCGCAGCCATGGCCATCACTGCCGAGCGCCTGTGGACTCTGCGAGTCAGCCGGGTTGCTCCGCCGCATCTGCTCGGGCAAGTCTGGCGCTGGATCAAGGACAAGCAGCTGAGCAAGGAGAAGCTCAAAGAGTTGCGCGTCCACTCGCCGCTGGGCCAGATCCTGGCCGCCGGTCTGGCCAACTCCAAGCATGGTCGCGAGATCATGAAAGAGTGCATCGAGGAGTCGGCCGGCCGGGTTATCCATGAGCTGGAGCGCTACCTGAATGCCCTCGGCACCATTGCCGCCATGGCGCCGTTGCTGGGTCTGCTGGGCACGGTGTTCGGCATGATCGAGATTTTCGGCGGCTTTATGGATAACGGCATGGCCAATGCCCCGGTACTCGCTGGCGGTATCGCCAAGGCGCTGGTCACTACTGCTGCGGGCCTGATCGTGGCGATTCCGGCGGTGTTCTTTCATCGTTATTTGCTGCGCCGGATCGACGAGATAGTGGTCGCAATGGAGCAGGAAGCGATCAAGCTGGTGGAAGTGGTGCAGGGCGATCGGGAAGTCGATTTCGTCGAGGACGCTAAACCGTGAAATTCCGCCGGAGAGCGGGCGGTGCGGCCCGCGATGAGGTCTTTCTCAATCTGACCTCGTTGATCGACGTGATCTTCGTGTTGCTGCTGTTCTTTGTGGTGACCACCAGTTTCAGCCGACCCACCCAGCTGAAAATCGAGCTGCCCGAAGCCGTCAGCGGTACAGCGCCGCAACCGAGTGAGCTGAAGCAGTTGGAGGTGGCCATCGGTGTCGACGGCAGCTATACGCTGAATGGCCAGGCGCTGTTGAAGAGCGATCTGAACACCCTGATGTCGGCTTTGCAGAAGGAGTCGGAGGGTGACAACAGCTTGCCGCTGACCATCAGCGCCGACGGCAAAAGCACCCATCAGGCCGTGATCACGGCGATGGATGCGGCCGGCAAGCTCGGCTTCAGCCATTTGCGCATCACCACCGTCGAGGCGCAGGCGGCGCCCTGATGGCGGCTCTTTAATGGTCGGTCTTCGATGAGCCGGTTCTAATGGCAATCTCCGAGCGCCTGCTTGACGCCTGGTATCGCGGCCATCCGGCGCTGAGCCTGCTACGGCCGCTGGAATGGCTCTACCGCGCGGTGGTGCGGCGCAAACGCAGCCAGTTCCTAGCCGGCGAGGGTGAGATTTACCAAGCGCCGGTGCCGGTCGTGGTGGTGGGTAATATCACCGTTGGCGGTACCGGCAAAACCCCGCTGATTCTCTGCTTGATCGAGCACTGCCGCGCCCGTGGCCTCAAGGTCGGCGTGGTCAGTCGCGGCTACGGCGCGAAGCCTGCGCAGTTGCCCTGGCGAGTCCGTGCCGAGCAAAATGCCAGCGAGGCGGGCGATGAACCTTTGCTGATCGTCCAGCGCAGCGGTGTGCCCTTGATGATCGATCCGGATCGTTCGCGGGCGGTGCGCGCCCTGCTCGAAGCCGAGTCGCTGGACCTGATCCTCTGTGACGATGGACTCCAGCATTACCGGCTGGCGCGTGATCTTGAGTTGGTGCTGATCGATGCCGCGCGCGGCCTCGGCAATCGTCGCTGCTTGCCGGCCGGGCCCTTGCGCGAGCCGATCGAGCGTCTGCAGAGCGTGGACGCGCTGCTGTATAACGGCGCGCCGGCGGATGTTCACGGCGGCTACGCCTTTCAACTGCAACCGACGGCACTGGTTAATCTAGTCAGCGGTGAGCGCTACCCACTCACGCATTTCCCGGCCGGGCAGGCACTGCACGCGGTCGCCGGCATCGGCAACCCGCAGCGTTTCTTCAATACGCTCGAGGCGTTACACTGGCGGCCGATTGCGCATGCCTTTGCCGATCATGCGCAGTTTGGCGTCGAACAGCTGAATTTCAGTCCGCCGCAACCTGTCGTGATGACCGAGAAGGACGCGGTGAAATGCCGCGCCTTCGCCGCCGCCGATTGGTGGTATCTGGCCGTGGATGCCGTGCCTTCGCCAGCGTTCTTGGCCTGGTTCGATGCGCAACTGGCTCGCTTGCTACCTGGTCATTGATAAGGCTGTTGAATGCGCCGCGAGCGCAGGATTACCAGGCGCCGTCCGTCTCTGTGCAACAGCTAAGCAGTTAAACCGCTTTCAAGGATTCCCCCATGGACCCGAAACTACTCGATATCCTCGCCTGCCCACTGTGCAAGGGCCCGCTCAAGCTTGCCGACGATAAATCCGAGCTGATCTGCAAGGCCGATGCGCTGGCCTTTCCCGTGCGCGATGGGATTCCGGTGATGCTGGAAAACGAAGCGCGCAGCCTCAATGTCGACGAGCGTCTGGACAAGTAAATGAGCAGCGCTTTTACCGTTGTTATTCCCGCACGCTTCGCTTCCAGCCGCCTGCCTGGCAAACCGCTGCAGGAGATTGCCGGCAAGCCCATGGTTCAGCACGTTTGGGAGCAGGCTCGGAAAAGCAGCGCCCAGCGTGTGCTGATCGCCACTGACGATGCGCGCATCGTCGAGGTCTGTCGCGGCTTTGGCGCCGAGGTGTTGCTGACTCGTGAGGATCACAACTCGGGCACCGATCGTTTAGCCGAGGTGGCGAGCCAGCTCGGGTTGGCCGGCGATGCGATCGTGGTCAATGTGCAAGGTGACGAGCCGCTGATTCCGCCTGCGATTATCGATCAGGTCGCGGCCAATCTGGCGGCCCATCCCGAGGCGGCGATCGCCACTCTGGCAGAGCCGATCGAGGACGTTGCCGCGCTGTTTAATCCGAATGTGGTGAAGGTGGCGACTGACCTGAAGGGTCTGGCGTTGACCTTTAGTCGTGCGCCGTTGCCGTGGGCGCGTGATGCCTTTGCCGTCAGCCGCGAGCAGTTGCCGGCGAATGTGCCGTACCGTCGGCATATCGGCATCTACGCCTACCGTGCGCAATTTCTCCATGACTTCGTGGCCTGGGGCCCGTGCTGGCTGGAAGATACCGAGTGCCTGGAGCAGCTGCGGGCGCTCTGGCATGGCGTGCGTATCCATGTCGCGGATGCCTTGGAGGCGCCGCCGACGGGGGTCGATACGCCGCAAGATCTTGAGCGCGTACGGCGCCTGTTGGGGGCTTGATGCGCGTTCTGTTTGTCTGCCTGGGCAATATCTGTCGCTCGCCGACCGCCGAAGGGGTGTTCCGCCACAAGCTGCGGGAGGCGGGGCTGGAAGCTCGGGTTGAAGTGGATTCGGCGGGTACCGGCGACTGGCACGTTGGTAAGGCGGCGGATACACGTACCCGCCGCGCCGCCCAGTTGCGTGGCTATGACCTTGCGCAATTGCGTGGGCGGCAAGTCAGCACGACGGACTTCCAGGCTTTCGATCTGATCCTGGCCATGGATCAAAGCAACCTGCAGCACCTCAAAGCCATGCGGCCGGCTAGTGCCAAGGCCGAGCTGGATCTGTTCCTGCGTCGTTACCAGTTGGCTTTGGATGAAGTGCCGGACCCCTATTACGGTGGCGAAGATGGCTTCGAGCAGGTGCTGGATTTGATTGAGCAGGCTAGCGATGCGCTGCTCGATGAAGTGAAGGGGCGCCTATGAGTCTGCAATTGCAGGAGTGGGTGTCTCTCAGGGCCTTCAATACCTTCGGTGTCGATGTGCGCGCTCAGCTGTTTGCCGATGCGCATGACGAGCAGGGCGTGCGCGCGGCGTTGCTCGCGGCTGCCCAGCGTGAATTGCCGCTGTTGGTGATCGGTGGTGGCAGTAATCTGCTGCTGACTCGCGATGTCGAGGCTTTGGTGTTGCGCATGGCCAGTCGCGGCATCCGCATCCTCGGCGAGGACAGACAGCG
This sequence comes from Pseudomonas sp. 2FG, assembly GCF_005502935.1. Classification (GTDB taxonomy): domain Bacteria; phylum Pseudomonadota; class Gammaproteobacteria; order Pseudomonadales; family Pseudomonadaceae; genus Aquipseudomonas. The sequence goes on along the minus strand of NZ_SCMP01000003.1, from coordinate 152,534 downwards.
GGTAATAGTCGAGGCCGAGGCGGGTGAGCCCTGGCATCCTTTCGTGCTGTGGAGCCTGCAGCAGGGGCTGGTTGGGCTGGAGAACCTCAGCCTGATCCCGGGCACCGTCGGTGCCGCGCCGATGCAGAATATCGGTGCCTATGGCGTCGAGCTGAAAGATGTCTTTGCTGGCCTGACTGCACTGGATCGCCAGACGGGAGAGCTGCGAGAGTTCTCGCTGCTGGAGTGTGCCTTCGCCTATCGCGACAGCCTGTTCAAGCGTGAAGCCGGGCGCTGGCTGATCCTGCGGGTGCGTTTTGCCCTGAGTCGCGCGAGCGAACTGCATCTGGACTATGGCCCGGTGCGTCAGCGCCTGGCGGAGCAGGGCATTAGCGCGCCGACCGCGACGGATGTCAGCCAGGCTATCTGCGCCATACGCAGTGAAAAACTGCCGGATCCGGCCGAGCTGGGGAATGCCGGCAGTTTCTTCAAGAACCCCCTGGTTGCTCCTGAGTTGGCCGAGCGTTTGCGTGCTGAGCAGGCGGGCTTGGTGGCCTTTCCGCAGGCCGATGGCCAGGTAAAACTGGCGGCTGGCTGGTTGATCGAGCGTGCTGGCTGGAAGGGTTTTCGTGAGGGCGATGCTGGTGTGCATCGCTTGCAGGCCTTGGTGCTGGTCAACTATGGCGGGGCCACAGGTCAGCAGTTGCTTGGACTGGCGCAGCGCATTCAGGCGGATGTGTTGGCTCGCTATGGCGTCAGCCTGGAAATCGAACCTAACGTGCTTTGATCGCGAGTCGATCAATTCGTCCTGGGTTGATCGCTGAGTGGGCTTTGTACTGCTGCTAATCTCTTTGGCTTATCCCATTGCTCGTGTTTCAGCTTGCGTACGGCTTATTCGCGGGCGCGGTTAGCGCTTGCCGCGTGGGCTGCGTGGCGATTCAGTAAGGCGCAGACAATAAAAAGGGGATGCCTAGGCATCCCCTTTTTAGTGCTGATCGAAACGTTACACGAGTGGTTTGGACTCGTCTTCTGTTTCTTTCGGCGCTTCTACGTGTGGCTCTGTTTCGCTGCTCGCTTCGGCGTTCTGCTCGGCAGCGACTTCAGCTGGCTGCTGAGGAGCGCTTTCGGCTACTTCTTCGGCGGGCTGAGCAGATTCGGCTTGATGCTCGACCTCAGCAGCTGCTTGGGCGACATCCGCGGCGGGTTCGGCAGTAACCACTGCTTGCGCTGCGGCTGCTTGCTCGGCTTCGGCTTCCTTGGCCAGGCGTTCAGCTTCGCGCTGGCGACGACGCACTTCGCGTGGGTCGTTCGGTGCGCGGCCGCTGGTGCTGACTGGTGCGGCTGGAGCCTCAACAGTCACTTCAACGACTTCCGCTACTTCAGTCACTGGAGCCACGGTCGGCTCAGGCGCAGCTTCTTCGGCTACAGCGGGTGCAGTTTCGACCGCGGTCGGTGCGGCAACCTCAACAGCCGACTCCGCAGGGCTATCCGCGACAGCGGCAGCTTCTACGGGTTTGGCTTCGGCGACCGCTGCCTCGAAGGTTTCAGCAGGTACGGCGGCTTCGACTTCAACAGTAGGTTCAGTCGTGGCAACAACGGGCTCGCTAACGGCTTCACTGGCTGCGCTGGCTTCAACAGCCTCGCTGACCAGGCTGCTGGCGACCGCAGTGGTGGCCGCTACGGCAGCGTTGCCTTCTTCGGCATTCTCTTCGCTACCTTCGATGAGGTTGCCGTTGGCATCACGTTGACGCTCACGACGGTTGCTGCGACGACGCTGGCCACGCGAACGGCGACGTGGACGATCGCCTTCGGCGCCGTCTTGATCTTCGTCCTGCAGCTGCTCTTCGTTCGGCAGCAGTTCTTCTTCGCTCACGGCTTGCTCGGCAGCTACGCGTGGTTGACGCTCTTCACGCGGTGCACGGGGCTGACGCTCTTCACGCGGCTTACGCTCGGCAGGCTCCTCGCTTGGGCTTTCCTGGCCTTGGGCGTCTAGCGGCTCACGCAGTTCGCGCGGTTGGCGCTCTTCACGGGGCTTGCGCTCTTCACGCGGCTCGCGGGGTTTGCGCTCTTCGCGGGGGGCGCGAGGCTGACGCTCTTCACGGGGCTGTTGGCTGTCTTCGCGCGGCTCACGAGGTTCACGAACTTCACGTGGTTGACGTTCTTCACGCGGTTCGCGAGTGGCACGCTCTTCACGTGGCGCGCGTTCTTCGCGCGGTTTGCGTTCTTCGTCGCGACGACCACCACGGTTGCGGGTCTGTTGGCGACCGCTACGGCGCTCGTCGCTACGCTGCTGGCGTTCGGCGGCGGGCTTCTTCTCGATAACGACCGGCTTTTCTTCTTTCTTGCCAGCGAACAAGCTGACCAGCGACTTCACCAGGCCCTTGAACAGGCTCGGCTCGGCTACTGGCTGCGGCTCGGCTGCTGGGGCGGCCGGGGTCGGAGCAGGGCGCTGTGGGGCAGTCTTGAGCGCGGCTTCCTGACGGACCAGGGTGCGGGTGGCGCTAACCGGCTGAGCTTCTTCGACTTCGGCAGCCGCCATCTCGTAGCTGGACTGCGAGGTCTGGGCTTCCGGGCTGTCGTCACGGATGCGCTGCACTTCGAAGTGCGGCGTTTCCAGGTGATCGTTCGGCAGGATGACGATACGGGCACGGGTGCGCAGTTCGATCTTGGTGATCGAGTTGCGTTTCTCGTTGAGCAGGAAAGCTGCGACCGGGATCGGCACCTGGGCGCGCACTTCGGCAGTGCGATCCTTCAGGGCTTCTTCTTCGATCAGGCGCAGGATCGCCAGCGACAGCGACTCGACGTCGCGGATGATGCCCTGGCCGTTGCAACGCGGGCAGACGATGCCGCTGCCTTCGGCCAGCGATGGGCGCAGGCGTTGGCGGGACATTTCCAGCAGGCCGAAGCGCGAGATGCGCCCGACCTGGACGCGGGCACGGTCGGCTTCCAGGCTTTCGCGGACTTTCTCTTCCACGGCGCGCTGGTTCTTGGCCGGTGTCATGTCGATGAAGTCGATCACGATCAGGCCGCCGATATCACGCAGACGCAGCTGGCGGGCGATTTCTTCAGCCGCTTCCAGGTTGGTCTGCAGTGCGGTTTCTTCGATGTCGCTGCCTTTGGTCGCACGCGCCGAGTTGATGTCGATGGACACCAGGGCCTCGGTTGGGTCGATCACGATGGAGCCGCCGGACGGCAGTTTCACTTCGCGCTGGAAGGCGGTTTCGATCTGGCTTTCGATCTGGAAGCGGTTGAACAGCGGCACGCTGTCTTCATACAGCTTGATCTTGCTGGCGTACTGCGGCATCACCTGACGGATGAAGCTCAGGGCTTCTTCCTGGGCTTCGACGCTGTCGACCAATACTTCGCCGATGTCCTGGCGCAGGTAGTCGCGGATGGCACGGATGATGACGTTGCTTTCCTGGTAGATCAGGAACGGCGCGGAACGGTCGAGGGACGCTTCCTTGATGGCGGTCCAGAGTTGCAGCAGGTAATCGAGGTCCCACTGCATTTCTTCGCTGCTGCGGCCAAGGCCGGCCGTGCGCACGATCAGGCCCATGTCGCTGGGGGCGACCAGGCCGTTCAAGGCTTCGCGCAGTTCGTTGCGCTCTTCGCCTTCGATACGGCGGGAGATGCCGCCGGCGCGCGGGTTGTTCGGCATCAGCACCAGGTAACGACCGGCCAGGCTGATGAAGGTGGTCAGGGCTGCGCCCTTATTGCCACGTTCTTCTTTTTCGACCTGAACGATAACTTCCTGACCTTCGCTCAACACATCTTTGATGTTGACGCGGCCTTCAGGGGCTTTCTTGAAATATTCGCGGGAGATTTCTTTGAGGGGCAGGAAGCCGTGGCGCTCGGAGCCGAAATCAACGAAGGCGGCTTCGAGGCTGGGTTCGATGCGAGTGATGCGGCCTTTATAGATGTTGGCCTTTTTCTGCTCGCGTGCACCCGATTCGATGTCCAGATCGTAGAGTTTTTGGCCATCTACCAGGGCGACACGCAACTCTTCGGGTTGAGTTGCGTTAATCAGCATTCTTTTCATGTAGTACCGTCGGTTTCCGGGCTGCCGGAAACGGCGTTCGGCACACACGACTCTCAGGGTCGGTGTCAGGTGCGCGTCAGAAACGGTTGTAAGTCGTTCCCATGTCTAGCGACGTCGGCCAATAGGGCCGGGGTCGCGACGGACGTCTCCTGCTTGCTGTGGTGACAGAAGCACTCAGTCAGGAGGAGGAATCAACCATCGGTAGCGGACGAGATAAAGCGTCTTCAATAAAGCTACGCAGTCCGACGGTTGTGCATCTCCACCCTACACGTATCGCTGAAAATCGGGTGCCGCTCGCAGAATCTGCAGCGGGTTGGCATTTACCGTCATCGCCCCAGTGGCAGATGACGCGTCATGGCTCAAGGCTTTATTTCCGAGTTATTCGCGGCCTTTTGCGGCGAAAGTCCCGTCGGACGGCCTTACGTCCTGAATGTAGTTGCAATCGGTTGGGGATGGCAGTTTTAGCGATCATCCGCAAACCGGGCCGCTTTTGGCGGCGCTCGGGACTATAGCAGCAATGATTAAGTGCTTCAATTCAATAAAAAATTGTTATGATTGACAGATGACAGAATCTGCCTCTCCGACCTCCGGCGTCCAGCTGCTCGAGGTTGAACCGGAACTTGCCGGCCAACGAATCGATAACTTCCTCCGCACCCGTCTCAAGGGTGTGCCCAAGACTTTGATTTACCGGATTTTGCGTAAAGGCGAAGTTCGCGTGAATAAAGGACGGATCAAGCCTGAGTACAAGCTCCAGGCGGGGGATATCGTGCGTGTTCCGCCTTTGCGCCTTGCTGAGCGCGATGAGCCTGTGCCTTTGGCGCAAGGGCTGCTTGAGCGTCTTGAGGCGGCGATTGTCTATGAAGATAAGGCGCTGATCGTCCTTAATAAGCCGGCCGGGATTGCCGTGCATGGTGGTAGTGGCCTGAATTACGGGGTGATCGAGGCCTTTCGTCAGTTGCGTCCGGATGCCAAGGATCTGGAGTTGGTGCATCGCCTGGATCGCGATACCTCGGGCCTGCTGATGATCGCCAAGAAGCGCAGCATGCTGCGCCATCTGCACGAAGCCTTGCGCAAGGATGGTGTGGACAAGCGTTACATGGCCTTGGTGCGTGGCCATTGGGCGACCGCCAAGAAGCAAGTGCGGGCGCCGTTGCAGAAGAGCAATCTGCGCTCCGGCGAGCGCATGGTTGAGGTTAGCGAAGAGGGCAAGGAGGCCATGACGCTGTTTCGCGTGCTGCGCCGCTTTGGCGAGTTCGCTACCTTGGTCGAGGCCAAGCCGGTTACCGGGCGCACCCACCAGATTCGTGTACATGCCAAGCATGCCGGCCATTGCATCGCCGGTGACTCCAAGTATGGTGACGATGAGTTCTCCCGCGAGATTCGCGAGCTGGGCGGCAAGCGCCTGTTTCTGCATGCCTATGAGTTGACCGTGCCCTTGCCTGAGGGTGGGGTGTTGAAGCTGGAGGCTCCGGTCGATGAGATGTGGCTCAAGACGTTGGAGCGGCTGAGTGCCTGATTATCAGCTGCTGATCTTCGATTGGGATGGCACGCTGGTCGATTCCATTGGGCGTATTGTCGCGGCCATGCGTTCGGCGGCGGCGGAATGCGAGCTGCCGGCGCTGGATGATGAGCCGATTAAAGGCATTATCGGTCTCGGCCTGCCCGAGGCTGTGGGTTCGCTCTATCCAGAGCTCGTTGAGCCTGTGCATGTCGAACGCTTCTGTCGGCTCTACAGTGAGCATTACCTGGCGCTGGAAACTGAACCGTCGGCACTGTTTGCGGGTGTGGCTGAATCGCTTGCGCAGTTCCGGGCTGCGGGCTATCGCTTGGCTGTGGCGACCGGCAAGGGGCGGCACGGCTTGCAGCGGGTGCTGGCGGGGCAGGGTTGGTTGGATTATTTCGATGTCACCCGCTGTGCCGACGAAACAGCGAGCAAGCCCGATCCGCTGATGCTGCAGGAGATTCTTGCGCATTGTCAGGTTGCGCCAGAGCGGGCGCTGATGGTCGGTGATTCGTCATTCGATCTGGAGATGGCGCGCCGGGCTGGCATCGACTCGGTTGCGGTCGGCTATGGTGCGCAGCCACTGGATATGCTGCGCGCCTACGGGCCGCGCTTGGCGATTGAACAGTTTACCGAGTTGCGCGCCTGGCTTGAATTGCGCGCGAGTGAGCCATTACCTGGGGTGAGTGAATATGTCGGATGAATGGAATGCGTCGGCTGCCAGTAATGGTGACGACAAGAGTTGGCAGCTGTTGGAGAAGACCCTGCTCGCCGGTGTGCAAGAGCAGCGCCGTGCGCGGCGCTGGGGGATTTTCTTCAAGGCGCTGACCTTTATCTATCTGTTTGGCGCGATCGCGTTGTTTTCTCCGGCGCTGAACCTGTCCAAGAGTGCCGCGCGCAGTGCCAACCATACGGCGCTGATCGAAGTACGCGGGATGATTGCGGATCGGGAGTCTGCCAGTGCCGACAATGTCGTCGGTAGCCTGCGTGCGGCCTTCGATGATTCGAAGACCAAGGGTGTGATTCTGCGAATCAACAGCCCCGGCGGCAGCCCTGTCCAGTCGGGTTATATCTACGATGAAATTCGTCGGCTGCGTGCAGAGCATCCGGATATCAAGCTGTATGCGGTGATCACCGATCTTGGTGCGTCTGGTGCTTATTATATTGCCAGTGCGGCAGATGCGATCTATGCGGATAAGGCCAGTTTGGTGGGGTCTATCGGTGTGACGGCGGCCAGCTTTGGCTTTGTCGGTGTGATGGAGAAGTTGGGCGTGGACCGTCGGGTCTACACCTCGGGCGAGCACAAGGCTTTTCTGGATCCGTTCCAGCCGCAAAAGGATGAGGAAACGCGTTTCTGGCAGGGCGTGCTGGACACCACCCATCGTCAGTTCATCGCCAGCGTCAAGCAGGGTCGCGGTGAGCGCTTGAAGGATGCCGATCATCCTGAGCTGTTCTCGGGCTTGATTTGGTCGGGTGAGCAGGCGCTAAAACTGGGCCTGATCGATGCGCTGGGCAATACCAGTTCGGTGGCGCGGGATGTGATTGGCGAGAAGGAGTTGGTCGATTACACCGTGCAGGAAACGCCGTTCGATCGCTTTGCGAAGAAGTTTGGCGCTAGCGTTGCCGAGCAATTGGCAATGTGGGCGGGGTTTCAGGGGCCGGCCTTGCGCTAGATCCGCTTCGGCTCAAATAGAAGCCCGGCAATTGCCGGGCTTTTATTTGTCGGTGCTCTTTCATTTATATAGGTGTCAGGGGATATCGACGCCCTCGAGCAGCAGCATGTCTACCAGGCGGATCAGGGGGAGGCCGACCAGGCTGGTGGCGTCCGTGCCTTCGGTGGCACGAAACAAGCTGACGCCTAGGCCCTCGGCCTTGAAGCTGCCGGCACAGTCGAAGGGCTGCTCGGCCTCCAGGTAGCGCTTGATGCGTGCTTTATCCAGTGTGCGGAAATGCACGGTGAAAGGGATGCAGTCGACCTGGCAGGTGCCGGTGGCGGTGTTTAGCAGTGCCAGACCGGTCAGGAAAGTTACGCTGTTGCCGCTGGCGGTCTGGAGTTGAGCTTGGGCGCGGGCCAGGTCGTGGGGTTTGCCGAGAATCCGCCCGTTGAGTACGGCGACCTGGTCGGAGCCGATGATTAGATGTTGTCGGTGGCTCTCGGCAAGGGCTCGGGCTTTCTCCTCGGCCAGGCGGCGCACCAAGTTTGGCGCATCCTCATGGGAGTGGCGGCTTTCGTCTATGGTGGGCGCGCTCCAGGCAAAGGGTATCCGTAGGCGGGCGAGGAGTTCGCGGCGATAAGGGGAGCTGGATGCGAGCACCAGAGGCAGCATGATGATTTCCTTGGGTATGTTCGGGGATTCTAACCAGCGAGCCAGTTGGCGCACAGGCCGAATTTCCTTTGACAGCCGTGGGGTGCATCCCTAAAATGCTGCGCCTATGTTGAATGGCCCGATTCCTCCTCACGTTGATCCGCGCAAACTGGCTGATCGTGGCGCCACCCTTGAGGGTGAGCTGCCGCTGGCTGAATTGCAGCGACTCTGCGATCCGCTTGCCGATAATGTCGGTGTCGTCCGTGCGAAGTTTTTTTTCGAGCGCGACGAGCGTAAAGCTGTGGTAATCCACAGTTCGATCGACGTTGAGGTCAAGATGGTTTGCCAGCGTTGTCTGGAACTGGTCGCTCTGCCGATCCACAGCGAATGCAGTTACGCCGTGGTGAAAGAAGGTGCGAATACCCAGTCTGTGCCGCAAGGCTATGACGTGCTGGAATTGGGTGAGGATCCATTGGATCTGCTGGCGTTGGTCGAGGAGGAGCTGTTGCTCGCCTTGCCCATTGTTCCGGCTCATGATCCTGAAGATTGCCAGCAGCCGGCGGGCCTTGAAGAGCCCGAGCCGAGCGAGGACGAGGTATCGCGGTCCAACCCGTTCAGTGTATTGGCACAGTTAAAGCGTGACCCAAACGTTTAGGAGTTATTAATTATGGCTGTTCAGCAGAACAAAAAATCCCGCTCCGCCCGCGACATGCGCCGTTCGCACGACGCTCTCGAGGCTAGCACTCTGTCCGTTGAGAAGAGCACCGGTGAAGTTCACCTGCGTCACCACGTGTCTCCGGAAGGCGTATACCGTGGTCGCAAAGTGATCGACAAGGGCGCTGACGAGTAATCCTTGTCCGCTCCGATCATCGCGATTGACGCAATGGGTGGGGACTTCGGTCCCCACAGCATTGTTCCGGCCTGCATCGCCTGCTTGGCCGAATTCCCTTCGTTGCACCTGGTCCTCGTCGGCCAAGCCTCCCTACTGAATGAATTGATTGCACGCCACTCGGGTGTCGATCGCGCTCGTCTGCAGGTTGAACAGGCCAGCGAGGTTGTCGGTATGGACGATCGTCCTGCCCAGGCCTTGCGTGGCAAGCCTGACTCTTCCATGCGCGTGGCCCTGGAGCTGCTGCGTGATGGTCGCGCCCAAGCCTGTGTCAGCGCCGGTAATACCGGTGCGCTGATGGCGCTTTCGCGCTACGTGCTGAAAACCCTGCCCGGCATTGACCGGCCGGCGATGGTCACGGCCATTCCGACTGAGCGCGGGCACTGCCATCTGCTTGATCTGGGCGCCAATGTCGATTGCAGTGCCGAGCATCTCTATCAGTTCGCGGTAATGGGGGCGGTAGCGGCCGAGGCACTAGGAGTCGCTCGTCCGCGCATTGCGCTGTTGAATGTCGGCACCGAAGACATCAAGGGCAATCAGCAGGTCAAGTTGGCGGCCAGTTTGCTGCAACAGGTCGAAGAGCTGAATTACATCGGTTACATCGAGGGTGACGGTCTCTACCGCGGCGAAGCCGATGTAGTGGTGTGCGACGGGTTTGTCGGCAACATCCTGTTGAAATCCAGCGAAGGCCTGGCGGCCATGATTTCTGCGCGGATGGAGGCTTTGTTCAAGCAAGGCTTGGGTTCGCGACTGGTGGGCTCTCTTGCCTTGCCGCTGTTGCGTCGTTTGCAGGCTGATCTGGCGCCGGCGCGGCATAACGGTGCGAGCTTTCTTGGTTTGCAGGGCATTGTGGTGAAAAGTCATGGTGCTGCTGGTCCTGAGGGGTTCCAGAGCGCCATTCGCCGTGCCTTGATTGAAATTCGCGAAGACCTGCCGCAGCGTCTGCATGGTCGTCTCGAGCATCTGTTGTTGTAGGATGTGACCGCACTTGCCAGCCTGTCATCCAACTCTCAGTTTGTTGCGCTTGGCTAGGCTAGGCGTAATCCTCCCGACGCTAAGACCATTAGGGACCGTTTAAATGTCTGCATCCCTCGCATTCGTCTTCCCAGGCCAAGGCTCGCAATCCTTGGGCATGCTTGCTGAGCACGGCGCGCAGCAGAAGCTGGTGCTGGACACCTTTGTCGAAGCTTCCGAAGCGCTCGGTTACGACCTTTGGGCCTTGACTCAGCAAGGCCCGGAAGAGCATCTCAATCAGACTGACAAAACCCAGCCGGCTATCCTGGCTGCGTCCATCGCGTTGTGGCGTCTGTGGTTGGCCGAGGCTGGTGTGCGCCCGGCATTTGTTGCCGGTCATAGCCTCGGCGAGTATTCGGCGCTGGTGGCTGCAGGCAGCCTGGGCTTCGCCGATGCGGTGAAGCTGGTGGAGCGTCGTGGCCAGTTGATGCAGCAAGCTGTGCCGGCCGGACAGGGCGGTATGGCCGCGATTCTTGGTCTGGAAGATGCGGATGTACTGGCCGCCTGCGCCGAAGCCGCGCAGGGTGAGGTGGTCAGTGCGGTGAATTTCAATGCCCCCGGCCAGGTAGTGATTGCCGGGGCGGCGGCGGCGGTCGAGCGCGCTATCGAGGCGTGTAAGGTGCGTGGCGCCAAGCGTGCGATGGCGCTGCCGGTCAGCGTACCGTCGCATTGCGACTTGATGCGCCCGGCGGCTGAGCGGTTCGCTGAGGCGGTCTCGGCGATCGCCTGGCAGGCCCCGCAGATTCCGCTGGTGCAGAACGTCAGTGCGGCTGTCGTGGCTGATCTCGATGCCCTCAAGCGTGATCTGCTGGCGCAGCTCTATAACCCGGTGCGTTGGGTTGAGTCGATGGTTCGCCTTTCGGGGCTTGGCGTGACCGGCCTGGTCGAGTGTGGCCCAGGTAAAGTGCTCTCGGGCTTGAACAAGCGTTGTGTTAAAGGCGTCAATACCTACAACCTCGATACCCCGGATGCCTTCGCCGCCACGCGTGCGGCGCTGGTCTGAATTAGGAGAAATATTCATGAGCCTGCAAGGTAAAATTGCATTGGTCACCGGCGCTAGCCGCGGTATTGGCCAGGCTATCGCTCTGGAGTTGGGGCGCCAAGGCGCCGTAGTGATCGGCACGGCTACCTCGGCTGCCGGTGCTGAGCGTATTGCGGAAACCCTGAAAGAACATGGCATCGAAGGTGCCGGTTTGGTGCTCGACGTCAGCAATGATGAGTCGGTAGCCAGTACTCTCGAGCATATCCAGCAGCATCTTGGTCAGCCCTTGATCCTGGTCAACAATGCGGGCATCACCCGTGACAATCTGATGTTGCGGATGAAAGACGACGAATGGCATGACGTGATCAACACCAACCTCAACAGCCTGTACCGCGTGTCCAAAGGGGTGCTGCGTGGCATGACCAAGGCGCGCTGGGGGCGGATTATCAATATCGGTTCAGTAGTTGGCGCCATGGGCAATGCTGGGCAGGTAAACTACGCTGCGGCCAAAGCGGGTCTTGAGGGCTTTAGTCGTGCCCTGGCTCGTGAAGTCGGTTCGCGAGCGATTACCGTGAACGCGGTGGCGCCGGGCTTTATCGATACGGATATGACTCGTGAGCTGCCGGAAGCGCAGCGCGAAGCGCTGCAGGCGCAGATTCCGCTGGGTCGCTTGGGTCAGGCAGAAGAGATCGCTAAAGTGGTGTCTTTCCTGGCTTCCGATGGCGCAGCCTATGTCACCGGGGCTACTATTCCCGTGAATGGCGGAATGTATATGAGCTGAATGTGACGGGAGCCTTCAGAAAACTGTCATACGAACTGTCTAAAATCCGTTATAAAGCTGCAACTGGTTTATAGACAGATCGTTGGGTGATCGAGAAGGTCCTCGGCATTCAGCTTGAAATGCGGAAAACCCTTTCTATACACTTACCCACAGACCAGCTGCCTGGATTTGTTCATTAGGAGTGAAAACAAGGTATGAGCACCATCGAAGAACGCGTCAAGAAAATCGTTGCTGAGCAACTTGGCGTCAAAGAAGAGGAAGTAACCAACAGCGCTTCCTTCGTCGAAGACCTGGGTGCCGACTCTCTTGACACCGTTGAACTGGTGATGGCTCTGGAAGAGGAATTCGAGACCGAAATCCCGGACGAGCAAGCCGAAAAAATCACCACCGTTCAGGAAGCTATCGATTACGTTACTGCGCACGCGTAATAACCTGTAATCGTCGATTCCCGACTTGGAAAAGCCGCACTGCCCAAAAGGCGTGCGGTTTTTCTTTAAGCGCATGCAACGCGCTGCGAAACCGAATAAGAGGAGATTGCTGTGTCGCGTAGACGCGTCGTGGTCACCGGTATGGGCATGTTGTCGCCCCTGGGTACCGATGTTCCGAGCAGCTGGCAGGGTATTCTGGCCGGTCGTAGTGGTATCGGCCTGATCGAGCATATGGATCTTTCCGCTTACACCACTCGCTTTGGTGGCTCGGTAAAGAACTTCAATGTCGAGGAATACTTGTCGGCCAAAGAGGCACGCAAGATTGACCTGTTTATTCAATATGGCTTGGCTGCCTGCTTCCAGGCGGTGCGTGATTCTGGCTTGGAGGTCACTGACGCCAACCGTGAACGTATTGGCGTGGCCATGGGGTCGGGTATCGGCGGGCTGACCAATATCGAGAACAACTGCAAGTCTTTGCACGAGCAAGGGCCGCGGCGAATTTCGCCGTTCTTTGTTCCGGGCTCGATCATCAACATGATTTCCGGTTTCTTGTCGATCCATCTGGGTCTACAGGGGCCGAACTATGCGATTGCCACCGCCTGTACCACGGGTACGCATTGCATTGGCATGGCGGCACGCAACATCGCCTTTGGCGAAGCGGATGTGATGGTGGCCGGCGGTGCCGAGATGGCTGCCTGTGGCCTGGGTATCGGCGGCTTTGCGGCTGCCCGTGCGCTGTCCACCCGCAATGACGATCCGAGCCGTGCTAGCCGTCCGTGGGACAAGGGCCGAGACGGTTTCGTATTGTCCGACGGCGCTGGTGCCTTGGTGCTGGAAGAGTTGGAGCATGCCAAGGCGCGTGGCGCGACCATCTATGCCGAGCTGATCGGTTTCGGCATGAGCGGTGATGCTTACCACATGACTTCGCCGCCGGAGGATGGTGCCGGTGCTGCGCGCTGCATGCGCAACGCTCTGCGCGATGCCAGCCTGAATCCTGAGCAGGTGCAGTACATCAATGCCCATGGCACTTCGACACCGGCTGGCGACAAGGCGGAGGTGGCAGCGGTCAAGTCGGTATTCGGCGAGCATGCTTATAACCTGGCTGTCAGCTCGACCAAATCGATGACCGGCCACTTGCTGGGTGCTGCCGGTGCGGTAGAGGCGATCTTCAGTGTGCTGGCGATTCGCGACCAGGTTGCGCCGCCGACCATCAACTTGGACGAGCCGGACGAGGGGTGTGACCTCGACTTCGTGCCACACCACGCCAGGAGCACGCCCATCGATGTGGTGTTGTCCAACTCCTTTGGGTTTGGCGGTACCAACGGCTCACTGGTGTTCCGCCGGTTTGTCGACTGATGTCGAGCTGGATTGATGGTCGCCCAGCTGAGACCTTGCCCGTCAAGGACCGAGGCCTGGCCTACGGCGATGGGTTGTTCGAAACCATTGCCGTCAAACACGGGCGGCCACAGCTGCTTGAGCGGCATTTGGCGCGTCTGTCTGAAGGTTGTGCGCGTCTGGCCATACCCTGTGATGAGGGGCTGATCCGCACGGAGCTTTTGGCATTTTCTGCTGTGCTGGGTGAGGGTGTAGCCAAGCTGATCCTCACCCGTGGCGATGGTGTGCGTGGCTACGCGCCGCCGCAAGCGGCTCACTCTCGGCGCATTCTGCAAGGCAGTTCTGCTCCGGCTTATCCGACGGTCAATGCCGAGCAGGGCGTGCGTCTGTTCCCCTGTGCGACGCGTTTAGCCGAGCAGCCGCTGCTCGCCGGGCTCAAGCACCTCAATCGCTTGGAGCAGGTGTTGGCGCGGGCTGAGTGGCAGGATCTCGAGCATGCTGAAGGTTTGATGTTGGATGTCTCTGGGCGCGTGATTGAAGGCGTTTACAGCAACCTGTTCCTGGTTAAGGATGGCGTGTTGCTCACGCCTGACCTGTCCCGTTCGGGTGTCGCCGGGGTGATGCGGGCTGAGCTGTTGTCCCAAGCCGAGCGCCTGGCGCTTCCAGTGGCGGTGCGCGAGATCAGCACTGTCGAGTTGCTCGAGGCTGACGAAGTCTTCCTGTGCAACAGCCTCTATGGGGTTTGGCCGGTGCGTGCGCTGCAAGGTCACGACTGGCTGGTCGGCCCGCTCACCCGTAAACTGCAGACCATCGCCCGCGATCTACTGGACTGCTGATTCGTGATACGCAAATTATTGCTGCTACTGGAAGGCGGACTGCTGCTGGCCGGTCTGCTGCTGGCGCTCGCCGCCTGGCAGCAGCGCGATGCACTCGAGCAGCCACTGAATCTGCCTGAAGAATACGTGCTGGATGTCCCAGCCGGCGCGACCCCGGGCGGCGTGCTTAATCGCCTGCAAGGCGAGGGGGTGCTGCGCGATGCCTTCTGGTTGCGTTTGTATTGGCGTTTCAACTTGGCTGGACAGTCGCTGCACAGTGGCGAATATCGACTGACGCCGGGGTTGCGCGCGCGCGATCTGCTCGGTCTGTGGCAGCGCGCTGAGGTGGTGCAGTACAGCCTGACCCTGGTCGAGGGTTGGAGCTTCCGCCAAGTCCGTGCGGCACTGGCGCGCCAATCCAAGCTCGAGCAATCCCTGGCGGGGCTCAGCGATGCGGAGTTGATGGCGCGTCTCGGCCAGCCAGGTGTTTATCCCGAAGGGCGCTTTTTTCCGGATACCTATCGTTTTGTTCGTGGTATGAGCGATTTGGAGTTGCTCAAGCAGGCCTACGCCCGTCTGGATGAGGTGCTGGCCGAGGAGTGGCAAAAGCGTGCGGGAAATCTGCCGTACCGCGAGCCTTATCAAGCCTTGATCATGGCCTCGATGATCGAGAAGGAAACCGGTGTGCCGCAGGAGCGTGGGCAGATTGCCGGGGTATTCGTCCGTCGTCTGCAGGTCGGCATGCTGCTGCAGACCGACCCAACCGTGATCTACGGCCTGGGTGAGCGCTATACCGGCAAGCTGACACGCGACCATCTGCGCGAGCCGACGCCCTATAACACCTACGTGATTGCCGGTATGCCGCCGACGCCGATCGCCTTGGTCGGGCGTGAAGCGATCCGTGCGGCACTCCACCCGGCGGATGGCAAGAGCCTGTATTTTGTCGCCCGCGGCGATGGCAGCCATGTATTCTCCGACGACCTCGATGCGCACAATCGAGCGGTGCGTGAGTATCAACTCAAGCGCCGTGCCGATTACCGTTCCAGCCCGAGCCCGGACTCGGGCATGCCATGAATCATGAAGAAGGACAGCCTGTGACCGGCCTGTTTATTACCCTGGAAGGCCCGGAAGGCGCCGGTAAAAGCACTAACCGTGAATACCTGGCCGAGCGTCTGCGGGCGCGGGGTATTGATGTGGTGTTGAGTCGTGAGCCCGGTGGTACGCCGCTCGCCGAGCGGATTCGCGAACTCCTGCTGGCGCCCAGCGCTGAGCCAATGGCCGCGGATACCGAGTTGCTCTTGGTGTTCGCCGCCCGTGCTCAGCATCTGGCCGAGGTGATCCGTCCGGCGCTGGCGCGTGGGGCGGTGGTGTTGTGTGATCGGTTTACCGATGCGACCTACGCCTATCAGGGTGGTGGCCGTGGCTTGTCGGAGGCGCGCATCGCCGCTCTGGAAAACTTTGTCCAGGGCGAACTGCGCCCCGATTTGACGCTGATTTTCGATCTGCCGGTCGAGGTGGGCCTGGCCCGTGCCGTGGCCCGTGGGCGGCTGGATCGTTTCGAGCAGGAGGGTCGCGACTTCTTTGAGTCTGTCCGTCAGGCCTATCTGCGCCGCGCCACTGCCGAACCCGCGCGTTATCGGGTAGTGGATGCCGCGCAGTCGCTGGCCCAGGTGCAGCAGTCGCTGGATGCCTTGTTGCCAGAATTGCTGGAGTTGGCCCGTGGTTAGGGCGTGTCATCAGTTATTTCCCACGCCGCGACGGCGCCTGCTGTTGCGCAGGGAAAGGCGCGAGGAGTGTGGTTTGGTCGTTCCAAATCAACGACGAGTAACGCAGCCCTGCGCAACAGCAGGCCCGTCCCTTCGGGTTGTGCCTGAAAGCGTGCCATGCTGCGTTGCAGTCCTTGGCAAGGGAACAACTCTTTCCTGCGGACTGCGCCTTGCCTGGCGCGCTTTCAGGCGACAACGCGGAGCGGGAAATAATTGATGACACGCCCTGTGTATCCCTGGCAGGCGGCACTCTGGCAGACCTTGGCGGGGCGCACGCAGTATGCGCATGCCTATCTGCTGCATGGTCCGCTTGGTATTGGTAAGCGTGCCCTGGCTGAGCGGCTGATGGCGCGGCTGCTGTGCCGTAGCCCGGTCGGCCTGGATGCCTGTGGCCAGTGCAAGGCCTGCCTGCTGCTGGCGGCCGGCACTCACCCGGATAACTTCATCTTGGAGCCGGAAGAGGCTGACAAGGCGATCAAGGTTGACCAGGTGCGTGAGCTGGTGAGCTTCGTCGTGCAGACTGCACAACTCGGCGGGCGCAAGGTGGTGCTGGTCGAGCCGGCTGAGGCGATGAACCTGAATGCCGCCAACGCCCTGCTGAAAAGCCTGGAAGAGCCGTCTGGCGATACGGTTTTGTTGTTGGTCAGCCATCAGCCCAGCCGACTGTTACCCACAGTGAAAAGCCGCTGCGTGCAACAGGCCTGTCCGTTGCCCAGTGAGGCGGATAGCTTGGTCTGGTTGGCGCAGGCGCTACCCGAGAGCAGCGCCGAGGAGCGTCGCGAGCTGCTGAGCTTGGCCGCGGGTTCGCCACTCGCCGCAGTTAGCTTGCAGGGGCAGGGTGTGCGTGAACAGCGGGCGCAGGTGGTGGAGGGGGTGAAGAAACTCCTCAAGCAGCAACAAGCTCCGAGCCAGCTGGCGGAGGGCTGGAATAGCGTACCGCTGTTGCTGCTGTTCGATTGGTTTTGCGACTGGTCGCAGCTGATTTTGCGCTATCAGTTGACCAAGGATGAAGAAGGGCTGGGCCTCGGCGATATGCGTAAGGTCGTGCAATACCTTGCCGACAAGTCGGCGCAAGCCAAGGTCCTGGCTGTGCAGGATTGGTTGCTCGCGCAGCGGCAGAAAGTGCTCGGCAAGGCTAATCTGAACCGTGTCTTGCTTCTCGAAGCCCTGCTCGTGCAGTGGGCAAGCCTGCCCGGACAGGGCTAGAATCGGCCCTTTGATCAGTAAGCTAGGAATGCCGCATGAGCCTGCCACCGAATTTTGGCCCGCGTAATGGAATCTTGTCCCTGACGATCAAGGACAAGTCCGTGCTCTATGGCGCCTACATGCCCTTCATCAGAAACGGCGGTTTGTTCATTCCGACCAACAAAAGCTACAAGTTGGGCGACGAAGTCTTCATGTTGCTCAACTTGATGGACGAGCCGGAGAAGATTCCGGTCGCTGGGAAGGTGGTCTGGATTACCCCTAAAGGTGCCCAGGGCAACCGCGCCGCCGGTGTCGGCGTGCAGTTCAATGATGGCGACAACACGGCCCGCAACAAGATCGAAACCTACCTGGCCGGGGCGCTGACGTCCGACCGCCCAACTCACACGATGTAAGCGTTATTTTCCCATGCTTGTCGACTCCCACTGTCACCTCGATCGTCTCGACCTGGCTGCCCATGGCGGCTCTCTGGATGCCGCGCTGGATGCCGCGCGCGCGCATGGTGTAGGGCATTTCCTCTGTATAGGTGTGAGCGCGGATAACGCGGCAGCAGTCAAGGGGCTGGCCGAGCAATACGCCGATGTCGATTGCTCGGTGGGCGTGCATCCGCTCGATCTGCAGCCGGGTGTCGCGCCTGCGCTGGATTGGCTGCTGGCCGAGTTGAATCACCCACGGGTTGTGGCGATCGGTGAAACTGGGCTGGATTACCACTACGAGCCGGAAGCCGCCGAGTTGCAGCGGGAGGCGTTCCGACTGCACCTTGAGGCGGCAAGGCTCACCGGCAAGCCGGTTATCGTGCATACCCGCGAAGCGCGTGCCGACACCTTGGCCCTGCTGCGCGATGCCGCCTTGCCCCAGAGCGGGGTGTTGCACTGCTTTACCGAAGACTGGGAGATGGCCAAGGCCGCGCTGGATCTCGGTTTTTACATCTCGTTGTCCGGTATCGTCACCTTTCGCAATGCCGAGGCTTTGCGTGAAGTGGCCCGGCAAGTGCCGGTAGACCGTCTGCTGGTGGAAACCGACTCGCCTTACCTGGCGCCGATCCCCTATCGTGGCAGGCCTAATCTGCCGCAGTACGTGCGTGAGGTCGCGGAGTTTCTGGCGGCGTTGCGCGGGGTGAGTCTCGAGGCGTTTGCCGAGCAGACGACGACGAACTTTCAGCGCCTGTTCCCCCTTGCGCACTTAAAGCGCGGATAAAAAAAACCCGGACTCTGGGGGATGAATCCGGGTTAAGACCATTAGGAGTAAATCAAGGTACACAATCCACGGTACCCTGCCTGGCGGGGCACTTGGGGGAGATGCCGCACACCAGTATCTTTGAGTATCGGTGAAGATTGGCGATCGTCCAGGCCAACTCCGTTCATTTTTTAAACAGATTTGGAATACTGGCGCCGCTGTTGAGTCCTCACCTAGCTGCCAGCTGGCGTAGCAGTGCCAAAGTCTCCTCAATGACCCTCGGTTCGGTATAGAAATGGGGTGACAGGCGGATACCCGCACCGCGCTGCGCGCAAATTACCTGCTCGCGTTTAAGCTGCTCGAATAGCGCTTGTTTCTCCCAGCCTGCCAGGCTGAACGTCAGAATCCCTGCGCGTCGCGACGGATCGGCCGGGCTGTGCAGGCTGATGCCAGGTATGCTGGACAGGCCGTCCTGCAGCCACTGCATGCGTTCTTCCAGGGCCTTGCCGACCGCAATCATGCCGGCTTCCTCCAGCAGCGACAGGCTGGCTTCCAGCGCCATGGTGCCCAACATGTTCGGGCTGCCACACTCGAAACGCCGGGCAGTGCGCGCGGGCTGCCAGTCCGTACGGTTGTAATCGCCGGCGTGTTCGAGCATATGCCAGCCGTACTCGTGCAGTTTGAGCTGCTCGCGCAGATCGCTGCGGCAATAGAACACGCCCAACCCCTCTGGGCCGAGCAGCCATTTGTGCCCGTCGGCCATGGCGAAGGCACAGTCGCAGGCTTGGGCGTCGAAGGGCAGGGCGCCGAGCTGCTGGATGGCATCCACGCAGAACAACACGCCGCGCTGGCGGCAGCCATGGCCCAGGCGCTCAAGATCGAGGCGCAGGCCACTGGCGTATTGCACGGCGCTGATCGACATCAACCGCGTCCGCGGCCCGCAGGCGGCAAGCAGCGCTTGCTCGGGGTCGCTGCCAGTCAGGTTGACTTGAATCACCTCGACGCCCAGCGGTTTCAGCGCTTCCCAGACGATGCGATTGGAGGGAAACTCCTCATCGCTGATCACGATTTGCTCGCCCGCTTGCCAGTCGAGGCCGAACGCGACGAAGGACAAGGCTTCCGAGGTGTTCTTCACCAAGGCAATGTCGGCCGTGGATGGCGCATTGAGCAGCCGCATCAGGCGCTCGCGTAAGCGCTGCTCTACTATTAGCCAATCCGGGTAGTCGCGGGCGCCGAGCAGCACATTCTGTTCGGCGAAACGGCTGACAGCCAACGCCGCCCGGCGTGGCCAGGGTGCTACGGCTGCGTGGTTCAGATAGCGCAGCCCTGGGTCTTGGGTAAACTCGTCATGAAAGGCGTACATGGTCTGATGATCCGTGCAATTTGGCCCTAAATAGGCATAATACGCGCCTTCGATTTTTGACCCCGCAGTCTCTTTATGCAGAAAGAACCCCGTAAGATCCGTGAATTTCGCCGCCGCGAGCAGGAAATTCTCGATGTCGCGCTCAAACTCTTCCTCGATCAGGGGGAGGATAGCGTTACCGTCGAGATGATCGCTGACGCCGTAGGGATTGGCAAAGGCACCATCTACAAGCATTTCAAATCCAAGGCGGAGATCTACCTGCGCCTGATGCTCGACTACGAGCGTGATTTGAACGAGTTGCTGCACTCGGCCGACGTGGATCGAGACAAGGAAGCCTTGTCGCGCGCTTATTTCGAATTCCGCATGCGTGACCCGCAGCGCTACCGCTTGTTCGACCGCCTGGAAGAAAAAGTCGTCAAAGGCAACCAAGTGCCGGAGATGGTCGAGCAGTTGCACAAGATCCGCGCCTCCAATTTCGAGCGCCTGACGCTGCTGATCAAGGGCCGGATCGCCGAAGGCAAGCTGGAAGACGTGCCGCCATACTTCCACTACTGCGCTGCCTGGGCGTTGGTGCATGGCGCCGTGGCGCTGTACCACTCGCCGTTCTGGAGCAACGTGCTGGAAGATCAGGAAGGTTTCTTCCAGTTCCTCATGGATATCGGTGTGCGCATGGGCAACAAGCGCAAACGCGACGGCGAGACGCCTCCGGTTTGATGCCATTCAGCCGGTCTATATCGGCATGCCAGGCATGCGGGTGGATTGGCGGCGGGGATATACTGCGGCGTATCACCCGTCGGAGTTGCCCATGATCGTCGACCGCCAGGGCAGGCGTTTTCGCAATTTGCGGATCAGCCTGACCGCCGCCTGCAATTACGCCTGCACTTATTGCGTGCCCGACGGCAAACGTCTGGTCGCGGCGCAGGATGAGTTATCGGCCGAGGCCATGGTCCGTGGGGTGGCTTACCTGATTGAGGCGGCTGGGATCGAGAAGCTGCGCATCACCGGTGGCGAGCCACTGGTCAGCCCGAAGCTGGAGGTGCTGTTGCGCGGGGTCAGTCAACTGGGTTTGCACGACATCAGCTTGACCAGCAATGGCCAGCTGCTGGCGCGCAAACTGCCGCTGCTACTCGAAACGGGCATCCGCCGTTTAAACATTTCTCTCGATACCCTCGACCCGGAAGCCTTCCGGCGGATTGCCCGTGGCGGTGATCTGGCCACAGTGCTGAATGGTCTGGAACAGGCACGGGCGGCTGGGTTGAAGATCAAGCTGAACATGGTGCCGCTGCGCGGGCAGAACCTCGATCAGGTCTTGCCTTTGCTGGATTACTGCCTGGAGCGCGGCTTCGAACTGCGCTTTATCGAGCTGATGCGCATGGGCCACCTGGCACGCGATCCGAATAGCTTTTTGCAGCAGTTCGTCGGTATGCCCGAACTGTTGGCGCTGATCGCCGAGCGTTATGAATACCAGCAGGCCGATGCGCCGCTGGATGCCACGGCTTTGCGTTACCAGATCCCTGGGCAGGGCTTTTTCGGCGTGATCGCCAATGAAAGTGTGCCGTTCTGCCGCACCTGCTCGCGGCTGCGCTTGTCCTCTACGGGCTGGCTGCATGGCTGCCTGTCATCGAGCAATCGCCACTATGTCGGTGACTTGCTCGACAAACCACGCCATCAGGCCCTGCCAGCCTTGCAGCGGTTATTAGTCAAGGCGCTGGGCGACAAGCAGGAGATGGCGTTCTCCGGTGGCGTGACGGTGATGAAGATTATTGGCGGCTGATTCGTCGGCTTATTTCAATGTTCGAGCAAACCCCATGCCGCGGCCTGAAGTCAGGGCGAGGCCGTGGTTCGTGCGGCCGGTCATCCGGAAAGTACCCGGCAGCAGCGTTTAACCGTCGGCAGCAGCCCGATTATTTATAGGATCTAAGGAGCTGCTTGCAGCCATGAGCGTCGAACAATTCCCCGTCAGCTATATCGAACCGGTGTTCCGCCCGCCGAGTGAGGCGCATTCGCTGATTCTGCCGGTGACTAATGGTTGCTCCTGGAATCAGTGCAGTTTTTGCGATTAGTTCCCCCTTTTCATGAATACTATTTCGTTGGCTGTGTGGTGATGGGCATTCACCTGACAGTAGATCGCTGAGGGAGTGGTCATACGGCCCCGAGCCGGCTGATGTTGATCGAAACCAATACCCGCTACTTGGGGGATACCGCGCGCATTCGCAGGCGTGGCGGTTTTCTGACGTTCTATGAGGCCAAGCCGGATGCTCTGTTTGGCCCGCCCCTGCAGGATTACGCGCGCCGTTTGCTGGGACTGAGTGATTAATAAGAGGAAGAGGGCATGAGTGACCCAGGCAAGGCCGGTGATCTGCTAGCGCAGATTCCCAAGACCGAGAAACAGGGGCTGCCACCGGTACACCTGTGGAATCCGCCATTCTGCGGCGATATCGACATGCGGATTGCCCGCGATGGCACCTGGTTCTACCTGGGTACGCCCATCGGGCGTAAGCCGATGGTGCGGCTGTTTTCCACGATCATTCGCCGTGACGGCGATGCCTACTTCCTGATCACGCCGGTGGAGAAGGTCGGGATCAAGGTCGATGACGCACCGTTTGTCGCCATCAACCTGCAGGTCGAAGGCGAGGGCGAAGAGCAGGTGCTGCGCTTTGCCACCAATGTGGATGATGAAACTGTCGCCGGGGCCGAGCACCCGCTGCGGGTTGAGCTCGATCCGCTGACCCAGGAGCCGGCGCCCTATGTGCATGTGCGAGCCAATCTTGAGGCACTGATTCACCGCAACGTGTTCTATCAGTTGGTCGAGCTGGCCGTGCCGTGTGAGATCGATGGTCGGTGCTGGTTGGGGGTGTGGAGCGGCGGGCAGTTCTTTCCCATAGGTCCGCAACCGGAATAAATGACAGGCACAAAAAAGGGCTCCCGAAGGAGCCCTTTTTCATACCCGAGCGAATTACATATTCGGGTAGTTCGGACCACCGGCGCCTTCCGGTGTGACCCAGGTGATGTTTTGGGCCGGGTCCTTGATGTCGCAGGTCTTGCAGTGCACGCAGTTCTGCGCGTTGATCTGGAACTTCTTCTCGCCGTTTTCCTGCGTCACTACCTCATACACGCCGGCCGGGCAGTAGCGTTGTGCCGGCTCGTCATACAGCGGCAGGTTTTTTAGCAGCGGAATGCTCGGGTCGGTCAGCTTCAGGTGGCAGGGTTGTTCCTCTTCATGGTTGGTGTTGGAGAGGAATACCGAACTCAGTTTGTCGAAGCTGATCTTGCCGTCGGGTTTTGGGTAGTCGATCTTTTTCGACTCTGCGGCCGGCTTCAGGGTGGCGTAATCCGGTGTGGTGTCATGCAGGGTAACCGGGATTTTGCCGCCGAAGATGTTCTGGTCGATGTAGTTGAACGCCGCACCCGCCAGTACGCCGAACTTGTGCAGAGCAGCGCCGAAGTTGCGGCTGCGGAACAGCTCGTCATACAACCAACTGGCCTTGAAACCGTCGACGTAACTGGTCAGCTCGTCGCCGCCTTCACGACCGGCGAACAGCGCATCGGCGACCGCTTCGGCGGCCAGCATGCCGGACTTCATGGCGGTGTGGCTGCCCTTGATCTTGGCGAAGTTCAGGGTGCCGAGGTCGCAGCCGATCAGCGCGCCGCCGTTGAATACCATCTTCGGTAGCGAGTTCAGGCCGCCCTTGCTGATGGCGCGAGCGCCGTAGGCCACGCGTTTGCCGCCTTCCAGGTACTGCTTGATCACCGGGTGCTGCTTGTAGCGCTGGAACTCATCGAACGGCGAGAGGTGCGGGTTGCTGTAGGACAGGTCGACGATCAGGCCAACCACCACCTGGTTGTTCTCCAGGTGATAGAGGAACGAGCCGCCGGTATTCTGGTTGCCTACTACATCCAGCGGCCAGCCGGCGGTATGCAGCACCAGGCCCTGCTCGTGCTTGGCCGGGTCGACGTCCCAGATTTCCTTGATGCCGATGCCGTAGTGCTGGGCGTCGGCTTCGGAGTCGAGGTTGTACTTCTTGATCAGCTGTTTGCCGATATGGCCACGGCAGCCTTCGGCGAACAGGGTGTATTTGCCGCGCAGCTCCATGCCAGGGGTGTAGTAACCCTCTTTTGGATGGCCTTCACGGTCGACGCCGAGGTCGCCGGTGACGATGCCACGGACTACGCCGTTTTCATCGATCAGCGCTTCCTGAGCCGCAAAGCCTGGGTAGATCTCTACGCCAAGGTTTTCAGCCTGCTGGGCCAGCCAGCGGCAGAGGTTGCCCAGGGAGATGATGTAATTGCCCTCGTTGTGCATGGTTTTCGGCACAAAGAGATGGGGAACCTTGATCGCGCCTTCGGCGCTTTTGAACATGTAGATGTCATCGCGCTTGACGGGCGTGTTCAGCGGGGCGCCGAGCTCTTTCCAGTCAGGGAACAATTCATTCAGCGCGCGCGGCTCGAATACTGCACCGGAGAGGATGTGGGCGCCGACTTCGGAGCCTTTTTCGACCACGCAAACGCTGATTTCTTTGCCAGCTTCTGCGGCCTTCTGCTTCAGTCGGCAGGCGGCGGACAGGCCAGCTGGGCCGGCGCCGACGATGACGACGTCGAACTCCATAAATTCGCGTTCCACAGGCTATCTCCTACTCAGGCTCTTTATCGATGTTTTATAGTGGCGGACTAGGCTCGTTCCTTGAGCAGTGCGGGCGCATTATATCTACTGCCTTTGGCAGGTCCAATACAAACGTTTGTTTGAATTTCGTCAAGCCCTGTTAGAATCGGGTGTCCACGGCTTATATGTGGCCATTTTGCCGTATTGACCAGCATGGGCGATACGGTCAAGATACGGGCGGTTTTGCGCTGGCCATTCCATAGGCAGACCGTCGGTTCCGGCTGACGTGCATCACTGGCCAGGTTCGTCTTGGCGACATTCTTTATTCACCGGAGAGTAACGAGGAATCCATGAAGGTTCTTGTAGCTGTCAAACGAGTGGTTGACTACAACGTCAAGGTTCGCGTCAAAGCGGACAACTCCGGCGTTGATCTCGCCAACGTCAAAATGTCGATGAACCCCTTCTGCGAAATCGCCGTGGAAGAAGCTGTGCGCCTGAAAGAAAAAGGCGTGGCGAGCGAAATCGTCGTCGTCTCCATCGGCCCGAACGCCGCGCAAGAGCAGCTGCGTACGGCTCTGGCCCTGGGCGCCGATCGTGCCATCCTGGTCGACAGCAATGACGAGCTGAACTCGCTCGCCGTGGCCAAACTGCTGAAAGCCGTGGTCGACAAAGAGCAGCCGCAGCTGGTCATCCTTGGCAAACAGGCCATCGACAGCGACAACAACCAGACCGGCCAGATGCTCGGCGCCCTGACCGGCTTCGCCCAGGGCACCTTCGCCTCCAAGGTGGAAGTGACGGGCGACAAGGTCAATGTGACGCGCGAAATCGATGGCGGCCTGCAAACTGTGGCCCTGAGCCTGCCGGCTATCGTCACCACCGACCTGCGCCTGAATGAGCCGCGCTACGCGTCGTTGCCGAACATCATGAAAGCCAAGAAGAAGCCGCTGGAGGTGTTGACTCCGGATGCTCTGGGCGTCTCCACCGCCTCCACCGTCAAGACCCTGAAAGTCGAAGCGCCGGCTGCTCGCAGCGCCGGTATCATGGTCAAGTCGGTGGCTGAATTGGTCGAGAAACTGAAGAACGAGGCGAAGGTAATCTAAATGACTATCTTGGTTGTTGCTGAACACACTAACGCCGCTCTGGCCCCCGCCACTCTGAACACCGTTGCCGCCGCGAAAGCGATCGGTGGCGATATTCATGTGCTGGTTGCCGGCCAAGGCGTAGGTGCCGCGGCTGAAGCCGCCGCCAAAATCGCCGGCGTGTCCAAGGTTCTGGTCGCCGATAACGCCGCTTACGCGCATCAGCTGCCGGAAAATGTCGCGCCGCTGATTGCCGAGCTCGGCAAGGGCTACAGCCATGTCTTGGCTTGCGCGACTTCCAACGGCAAAAACATTCTGCCGCGCGTTGCCGCGCAGTTGGATGTCGATCAGATCTCCGAGATCATCGCGGTTGAAAGCGCCGACACCTTCAAGCGTCCGATCTATGCCGGTAACGCCATCGCTACCGTGCAGTCTTCGGCGGCCGTGAAAGTGATCACCGTGCGTTCCACCGGTTTCGACCCGGTGGCGGCTGAAGGCGGTTCTGCGGCCATCGAAGCTGTCGCAGCCGCTCACGATGCCGGCAAGTCGGCGTTCGTTGGTGAAGAGCTGGCCAAGTCCGATCGCCCGGAACTGACCGCGGCCAAGATCGTCATCTCTGGCGGTCGCGGCATGCAGAACGGCGATAACTTCAAGCACCTGTACGCGCTGGCCGACAAGCTCGGCGCCGCCGTCGGTGCTTCGCGTGCCGCCGTCGATGCGGGCTTCGTACCGAACGACATGCAGGTCGGTCAGACCGGTAAGATCGTCGCGCCGCAGCTGTACATCGCGGTCGGTATTTCCGGTGCGATCCAGCACTTGGCCGGGATGAAAGACTCCAAGGTCATAGTCGCGATCAACAAGGACGAAGAGGCACCGATCTTCCAGGTGGCGGATTACGGCCTGGTGGCTGACCTGTTCGAAGCCATACCGGAGTTCGAGAAGTTGGTTTAATCCAGCTTCCTCGCCCAATAAAAAACCCGCTCATCGAGCGGGTTTTTTATTGTCTGTCTGTAGGGGTTAGCTTTTCACCCTGTCGAGAAAGGCCTGGTAATGCTCGGCGGTCTCTTCCGGGTGCTCGATCATGGGGGCGTGCCCGGTGTTCTGCATGATGACTACACTCGGCTTCTTCAGCAGTGGCTGCATCACCTCGATGCTGGAAACATCGAGTACGCGATCCTTGTCGCCCCAGAGCAGCAGCGTGGGGGCCTGGATTTTCGGTAACTCCGGTTCCAGCGGAATGTAACGCTCCATCAACTGTTTGAAGATCTTGTCGTAGTGCGCGCTGTTGGCGATGGCCTGTTCGGCCAGATAGCGTTTGAGTGTGCCCGGTAGTGGTGGCGGTTCGACGAAGACAAAACTCAGCATACGGGAAAAGTCTTCCGGGCTCCTCACGACCAGTGGATTAGGCTCACCACGCTGCAGGATCTCGAACAGCTCGCTCTTCCTCGGTGCGGTGACCCCGGCGTTGTCCAGCAGGGCCACAGACAGCACCTGTTGCGGGTGGCGCGCGGCATACAGGGCGCTGATGTGCCCGCCCATGGAATTGCCGATCAAGTGCAGTTTCTCGATGCCCAGGGCCTTGGCAAAGGCCGCCAGGCGTTCCACCTGAGTGCCGACGTCATAACTGGCCTCCGGCTTGCTGCTCTCGCCAAAACCTGGCAAGTCGAGGGCAATCACGTGGTAGCGCTGAGTGAAGTGTTTAGCGAAGCGCAGCCAGTTATCCTTGTTGGCGCCAAAGCCGTGAACCATCAGGATGGTTTCGCCGTCCGCCGGGCCGCCCTCGTAGTAATGGATGCTAAGATCGCCCACCTCCAGGTGTTCGGCCGAGAGCCCCGCCAACTGACGCTCGACCAGTTGCGCACTGGTCATCAGGGTGGCAGGGGAGAAGTACAGCAGCCCAATAGCCGCAGCTAAAACCAGCGCTAAACCGAGAAACAGTTTTTTCATGGCATGTCCTTATCGCTAATAATTATTGTGGCTGGCGTTAAGCTAGCATGAAGATCAATCCCGGCGTTCGACTGTGGCCCTCATCCAATCGAACGTTTTGTCGAGAAGCACTCCATGCGTGAATATCCCTTCTTCAAACTGTTGCTGCTGCTCATGGGGTTGGCCCTGTTCCCGGGGTGGGCTTTAGCGCTCGGCAAATGCGAGCGGCTGGTGGCCACCGGTAATCCAGAGTACCCACCGTATCTCTGGCGCGATCCGCAGAACCCGCAGCGACTGATCGGCGCCAATGCCGATCTGCTGCAGCAAATCGCCACGGCCTTGGGGCTGAAGCTGGAAATTATCTACACCGGCCCGTGGTCGCAGGCCAAGGAAGAGGTACGCAGCGGACGTGTCGATCTGCTTGCGGGGGCCTCTCTGACTCTGTCGCGGTTGGAGAGTATGGATTACATCCATCCGGCTCTGTTCTCTACACCGAGTGTGGTGTGGGTACGCAAGGGGCATGGTTTTCCTTATAGCGGCTGGGAGGATCTGCGTGGGCATACAGGCGCGATCCTGGCGAATGATCGCTTCGGCCAGCCGTTCGATGCCTTTGCCAAGGCCAATTTGACCCTCGAACAGCTGCCCAGCCTGACCCAGGCGTTCCAGAAACTGTTGTTGGGGAGTCCCGAATATGTGTTGTACGAGCGTTACCCCGGGGCGGCGCTGGCAGACACGCTCGGTATGCAGAATGATCTGGAGACGCTTGAGCCGCCGATCTCCAGTGCAGGGTTGTTTCTGACCTTGTCGCACAACTCGGCCTGCAACGAACCCTGGCTGCGCGGACAACTGGCGAAAAAGATGACAGAATTGGCCGCCGCCGGTGTGCCGGAGACCTTGCTGCAGCGCAATCTAGAGCGTTGGAAAGAGCAGCAGTTGCAGCCGGCAACCGCCCCGAATCAGTAGGAAAATTTTCGTGATCCATAGACGCATACTGGCAACCAGCCTGGTCGTTATGGCCTTGGCCGGTTGTGCTAACGACCCTGCGCCGAACGAGCAGATGCGCCTGACTGAGCAGGCTGTAGTGCAGGCCAAGGCCGTCGGGGCGGATGAGCAGATTCCGGAAATGCTGCTGGCCGAGCAGAAGCTCGCGCTGGCGCAGAAGAACATGCTCGAAGAGGATTACAAGAGAGCGCGGATGCTCGCCGAACAGGCCGAGCTGGATGCTCGCTTGGCCGAGGCTCGCGTGCTGACGCTGAAAAGCCAGAAACAATTGGTGGAGTTGAGCGCCCGGATCAATCGTCTGCGCAAGCAGTTGGGGGATCTGCAGTGAGCTGCAAACTTTACCTGAATGGCAGCCTGTGGCTGGCCATCGCATTGCTGGCGGGTTGCGCCAGCCAACAAGACAGCGAGCACGCTCTGGAAACCGCGCGGGCGAGCTTCCAGCAGGTCAAAGAAGACTCGGATGTACTGCGCAGCGCGCCTAAGGATGTGATTCGTGCCGGTGAGTCGTTGGCGCGTGCCGATCGTCTCTCCAGTTACTGGGGCAGTGAAGCTGACGTCAGCCATTACGCCTACCTGAGCCAGCGTTACAGTGAGATCGCCACTGAGCACAGTGCGTTGAGCCTGAACCAGGAGCGCACGGCCAAGCTTGAGCTGGAGCGTGAGCGACTGCAACTCGCCCTGCGTGAAGCCAAACTGCTCAGCGTGCAACAGCAGGGCAAGTGGCTGGAGGAGCAGATCGTCAGCTTGGCCACTACCGAGACCGAGCGTGGTTTGGTGATGACCTTGGGCGATGTGCTGTTCGATGCCAACCGTGCCGAGTTGAAAGCCTCAGCCAATCGCACGGTGCTCAAACTGGTGCAGTTTCTCCAGCTCAACCCAAGGCGCGTGGTGCGTATTGAGGGCTACACCGATAGCCGTGGCAGCAAAGAGGAGAACCGCGAGCTGTCGCGTGCGCGCGCGCAAACCGTGGCCGATCTGTTGGTCGACTTGGGCATCGATGGCAAACGTATCCAGGTGAGTGGTTACGGGGCCGATTTCCCGGTGACGGAGAATGCTTCCGCCCGTGGGCGAGCACAAAATCGTCGGGTGGAGATCGTCTTCTCCGATGAGCAGGGCCATCTCGGCTCGGCCCGCTAAACCTCCAGGCGCTGGAGCCGAACCCCGGTGGCTGTAAAGCGCCGGGGTTTTTTCTTATGTGCATCAGCGCTGATTGCAATCCCGGCTTGCTGCTAATTGGATGGATACAGTCGCTAGCGAACTGGTACTGTATCGGCAACAATACTGGGAACTGTGCCGGTGCAGTTTCGATCTGCTCGGCTACTGTTTCGGTTCAGTGACCCGGGGAAGGCTGCTATGACCAATCTGTTGCTCTATCAACGCATCGCTCAGCAACTGGCCGAGGATATTCGCCGTGGCGTCTACCAGCCGGGTGAGCGGGTGCCGTCGGTGCGCAAGATGAGTTCGCAGCTGAATGTCAGCCATGCCACTGTGCTCCAGGCCTATGCCAATCTGGAGGATCAGGGGTTGATCCGTGCGCGGCCGCAGTCCGGCTTCTATGTCCACCAGACTCCGGCGCTGACCGCGCCAACCCCGGATATCGCTCGGGTCGAGCGGCCTGGCCTGGTCACCCGCAGCAGCATTATCAATCAGGTGCTCACCGAGTCGCGGCGCGAAGGGGTGTTTCCCCTAGGGGCCGCGGTGCCGCATGTGGATTACCTGCCCGTGCGGGCGCTGCATCAACAATTGGCCAAGGTCACCCGGTTTCAGAGCCCGCGCGCCTTCAGTTACATGTTCAGCCCAGGGTTTGAGCCGCTGCGCCGCCAAGTGGCGATCCGCATGCGCGACGCCGGGGTGGTGGTCGACCCGGCAGAGGTGGTGATCACCCATGGTTGCGTGGATGCCTTGCAGATGTCGCTACGGGTCCTGACTAAACCGGGAGATCTGATTGCGACCGAGTCGCCGACTTATTACGGTTTGCTGCAGTTGGCCGATCTGCTGGGCCTGAAAGTGATCGAGATCCCCAGCGATCCGGCCACCGGTATCAGCCTGGAAGCCTTGCAACTGGCGGCTAATCAATGGCCGATCAAAGCCATGGTGCTCACCGCGCGGCTGAGCAACCCACTCGGCGGCACCATTCCCGAGGAGCGGCAAAAGCAATTGCTGCGCCTGGCGAAAGATTTCGATATCCAGATCATCGAGGACGATATCTACGGCGAGTTGATGTTCGAGCAGGGGCCGACCAAGGCGCTCAAGTCCCATGACCGTGAGGGGCGGGTGCTGTATTGCTCGAGTTTCTCCAAGACTCTGTCGCCTGGTGTGCGGGTCGGCTGGATCATTGCCGGTAAGTACCAGGACGATATCCAGCGCCTACAAACCTTCAGCACCCATTCGGCCTGCAGTGTGACGCAGATGGGCGTCGCGGCTTACCTGGAGAACGGCGGCTACGACCGGCATCTGCGTTATATCCGCCAGGAGTACCGCAAGAACCTCAGCGCCTTCCAACTGGCAGTCCAGCAGTACTTCCCCGAAGGCACGCAAATCACCCGGCCGAAGGGCGGTTTCATCCTCTGGGTCAGTCTGCCGCGGCGGGTGAATACCAAGGATCTGCATGTGCGCGCCTTGCAGCAGGGCATCAGCATCGCGCCGGGGCTGATTTTCAGTAACACCGAGCAGTTCAATCACTGCGTGCGGTTGAACTGCGGCATTCCATGGAATCGCGAAGCCGAGCGCGCGCTGATGACGCTGGGGATGCTGGCCAGCCAGCTGTGCCATGAGGCGGCCAGCGCCTTCTGAAAAAATTCAGCACGCTTAACCCGGAGGCTGTGACCTCTGCGTCTACCAGGGCGAATGGATCTTTCGTCCCCAGGAGGCGCCCAACATGTCCCGTTACCGCGTTATTTCCCGCCAACCGCTGCTCTGTGGTTTCGCCAGCGGTTTGCTCCTGGCGCTAGCCGCTTGCAATGCCTCGCAATCCGAGCAACCGAACGCACCGGTGGCGCAGGAGAAGCTGGCCGCCGCCGTTACTGAAGATGCACGAAGCCAAGAGTCGCGCGCGCAGCCGTTGGCGCAGAAGGCCGAGTCGGCGAACTACGCCATCACGGGCATGGCCATGCCGAGCCAGGTTACCCCGGCACCGATGAGCGAGGCGCTACCGCCGGGCTACCGTGATGTGCCGCGTGAGCAGTATCAAAAGCTGGCGGATAACCCGATTCACGCGGTGGCCGAGACCCCCGTGTCGACCTTCGGCATCGACGTGGATACCGGCGGCTATGCCAATGTGCGGCGCTTTCTCAACGATGGCCGCCTGCCGCCCGAAGAGGCGGTGCGCCTGGAGGAACTGGTCAACTACTTCCCCTATGCCTATCCGCTGCCCAAGGGCGATACCCCCTTTGGCGTGAGCACCGAGCTGGCGACCTCGCCGTGGAATGCCAACAGTCGCCTGCTCAAGGTGGCGATCAAGGCGTCGGATCTGCGGGTCGAACAACTGCCCGCCGCCAATCTGGTGTTTTGGGTGGATGTCTCCGGCTCGATGGATCGGCGTGAAGGTCTGCCCATGGTGCAGAGCACCTTGAAGTTGTTGGTCGAGCAATTGCGCGCTCAGGACAAGGTCTCGCTGGTGGTCTACGCCGGTGAGTCGCGGGTGGTGCTGGAGCCGACTTCGGGGGTGCAGAAAGCCAAGATTCGTGCGGCCATCGAGCAGCTCAGAGCCGAAGGGTCCACGGCGGGCGAGTCGGGTATCCAGTTGGCCTATCGGCAGGCGCAACAGGGCTTCATCGACCAGGGCATCAACCGCATCCTGCTGGCCACCGATGGCGACTTCAACGTCGGTGTCAGCGACTTCGAGACGCTGAAGAAACTGGCGGCCGACAAACGTAAAAGCGGTATTTCGCTGACCACCCTCGGCTTTGGTACCGATAACTACAACGAACGATTGATGGAGCAACTGGCCGATGCCGGCGACGGTAACTATGCCTATATCGACAACCTGCGCGAGGCGCGCAAGGTGTTGGTCGAACAGCTGAGTTCGACCCTAGCGGTGGTGGCCAAGGACGTGAAAATCCAGGTCGAGTTCAACCCCGCGCACGTCAGTGAATACCGCCTGCTCGGTTACGAGAACCGTGCGCTCAAGCGTGAAGATTTCAGCAACGACAAGGTCGACGCCGGCGAGATTGGTGCCGGGCATAGCGTCACCGCCCTGTACGAGATAGTGCCGACGGGCAGTCAAGGCTGGCTGGAGCCGCTGCGCTATCAGCGCGCGGCGAAAACCGCGGCCAAGACGGGCGAGCTGGCGTTGCTGCGCATCCGCTACAAAGGGCCGCAGCAAAGCCAGAGCCGCTTGCTGGAAGTACCGATCAAGGCCGAGCAAAACCCTACTCCGATTGCCCAGGCCAGCGAGGATCTGCGCTTCGCCGCGGCCGTTGCCGGTTTTTCTCAACAGCTCAAGGGCGGGCAATACACCGGCACCTTCGATATGGCGGCCAGCGCCAAACTGGCCCGCAGCGCCAAGGGCGAAGATCGCTTTGGGCTGCGTGCCGAGTTCGTCCAGCTAGTCGAGCTGGCGCAGAGCCTGCAAACTGCCGGTTCAAGTTCCGTTCCCGAAATGGCCAAGGTCGACTGAGAGTGACATCCGCCCCTGTTGCGAGGTTCCTCGCCGATAGCGACGCCGATCTGCTGCGGCGTTATCGGCGCGGCGATGCTGAGGCGTTCGGCGTGCTCTATGCGCGCCATCGTCTTGGCCTGTTTCGTTTTCTCTGTGGCTTGTGCAGCGATACGGCGCTGGCCGAGGAGGTATTCCAGGAAACCTGGTTGAGCCTGATCCGCAGCGAGTCTTCGCTGCGCGAAGCGGTGCAGTTCAAGACCTGGCTGTACCAGATTGCGCGCAACCGCCTGATCGACCATTGGCGCAAGCACGGCAAGCGCCAGGCCTTGCAGGATGAGTTCGACGAGCAACTGCACGGTGAGGCCGCCAGCGAGCCGAATCCTGAACAGCAACTCAGCCTCGCGCGTGATCAACAGCGCTTACAGGCCGCGCTGGACGATCTGCCGGCCGAACAGCGCGAGGTGTTCCTGCTGCGCGCCCATGGCGATCTGGAGCTGAGCGAGATCGCCGAGCTGACCCATACCCCGGCGGAAACCGTGAAAAGCCGTCTGCGCTACGCGCTGCAAAAGTTACGTCGGTTGCTGGCCGACCCGGCCACTGCCGAAGAGGTATCTGTATGAGCCACGATCCGCATGATCCTGCTGGGCATAGCCCCGACTCGTCGCCGCTCGCTCCGCACGAGCAGGCGTTGCTGCAACACTACCGTGCGCATGACCCGCACGAGCCTTCGGCCGCCCTGGATGCGCGCATCTTGGCCGCCGCGACAGCGGCATTGCCAACCAGCAACGCTCAGCGGGCGCCACAGCCGGGCGTCATGGCGCGCCTGCATGGCTGGTTGTTTGGCGGCAGCCAACGGGCACGTTGGTCCGTGGCGTTCGCCAGCTTGGCGACTCTCGGCTTAGGTGTGGGGCTGACACTGCGCATGTTCGAGCGCAGCCCTGAGCGTTACGATATAGCGCCTGTGCCGATGCTGGCTCCGGCGCCTGCCATGGAGGCTGTTCAGTCAGACGCACCGCCGCTGTCGGCGGAGAAAAAGCGCAGCGTGCAGTTGCCTATGAGTGAGGCGCCTGCGCTGGTCGCGCCGATGACCGAGGCGCAAATGCCGATGGCTGAGGAGCGAGTGAACGCCAAGGCCGTAGCCAGCCCCAGTGGCCATCTGGCTGACAGCGCGGCCAAGGCCGAAGCGCCCATGGCTGCGGTCGCCCCCGTTCAAGCCGCGCAAGAACTGAGTGAAGAACTGCAGAGCGCTTTGCAGCAGATCATCCAGTTACGCGACAGCGGCAAGCAGAGGCTTGCCAGCGAGCAGTTCGCAGCGTTGCAGCGCCGCTATCCAGGGCTGGATCTGCAGGCTGAACTCGAACGTTTGCCGGCTACTGAGGCAGAAAGCTCCAGCGGTTCACGTTAGTCGGTCAGCATTGGCTGTGTGGTGTTTTGCCTTGCTTCGCAACCAGGCGATTTAATCACAGGACTTGCCAGTCAATCCACGCCGAGAGAGCATTAATGGATTCCGTTAGCTGCTTGTGCTGCCAATGATAACTACCCGCTACCTGGGGCTTACTGTGGCGCTGGTGCTGTTGAGCGCCTGTGACCCTGTCGAGCCGACACCGCCCAAGTCACCACCGACACCCTCCGCGCCGGTTGTCAGCGCGCCGGCTGCGGCTGCCAAAGTCGCCCCTGAACGGCCCCCTGTCGAAGTCGAAGAGCCCAGCAAACCGGAGGTCAAGGAGCAGGCGACGCCGGCTATCGCACCCAAGCCCAGTCCTGAGCCCAGCATCAGCAAGGCTGATAAAGAGCCACTACCTAAGGCCAGACTAGAGCTACCCAAGGCTGAAGCAGAGCTGCCCAAGGCCAAACTGGACCTGCGCTTGCCGTCGGATCTGGCGGGGCAACTGGAGCTGGGTGAATCCGTGGACGAGGCAACCAACAAGGCCTTGTTGCCGCCCTTGTTCGTTGAGAAGCCACCCGCCCAGAGCCCGTTTCAATTGAATGGCAAGCTGATCACCAATGATCGTGAAGAAGATTATTGGCAGTCGGTGGAAGGGGCTGAAGTGCAGTTCGAGTTCAAGCATTGAGCCTTGCAATAAAAAAAACGCCGACCTCACGGCCGGCGCTAAGGGGAAAATGGCGCTCTTCAGAAGCGGTAGTGACCCGACTGGATGGCTTGGTAAAGCCCTGCATCCAGGCACCGGAAATAGGCAGCGCCGGGTAGGCGAACGAACAGCGGGTCGTTGACGTCGTCTGGATTGTAGGCGGCTTTTTTCAAATCGGTTTTTTTGTACTTGAAGGTGCCGGTCGTTTCGACCTCTTTCAGCAAGCGCAAAAACAATGGAGCAGCGTAGGGCGGCAGCTCGCGATCAAGGTGCGCCGCCAAACTGGCCGTCTGTACTTCAGTCCCTTGCGCCAAGCGCAGGGCGGCCATCCCGCAGCGGCCATTGGTGCCGGGAATTTCCACCCCATAGACCACCGCATCCTCGATGCCGGGGAAGGCACCGAGGGCGTTTTCCACCTCGGTGGTGGAGACGTTCTCGCCTTTCCAGCGGAAGGTGTCGCCCAGGCGGTCGACGAACTGGGTGTGCTTGAAGCCGATGTCGCGCATCAGGTCGCCGCTGTTGAACCAGGCGTCGCCCTGCTTGAAGACGTTACGCAGGATCACCGCTGCGCTTTTCGCCGGGTCGGTGTAGCCGTCGAACGGCCATTTCGGGCTGATCTCGCTGATCAGCAAGCCGGGTTCGCCCTTCTTGGCCTTCTCCATGAAGTTCTTTGGGGTGCGCAGCGGCCGATCGTTTTCCAGGTCGTAGCGGACTATGGCGTAGGGCGCCGGGGAGTAGCCGACGGTATTGTCGAAGTTGAACAGGTTGGTGAAACCGATATTGCCTTCGCTGGAGGCATAGAACTCGGTGATCCGCTCGATCCCGAAGCGCTGCTTGAACTCGCTCCAGATCGAGGGGCGCAGACCGTTGCCGATCATGCAGGTCAGGCTGTTGTGTCGTTCTTCCGGGCAGGGCGGTTGGTTCAGCAGATAACGGCACAGCTCGCCGATGTAGCCGAAACAGGTGGCTTGGTAGTGTTTGACGTCTTTCCAGAAGGCGCTGGCGGAAAAGCGCCGGCGCAGGGCGATGGCCGCACCGCCGGCCAGCACCGCGCTCCAGCACACGGTGACGGCGTTGTTGTGGTAGCAGGGCAGCGTCAGGTAGAGCACGTCGGTGTTGTTCAGGCCGAGGCCGGAATGGCCGAAGCCGCCGTAGGCCTTGATCCATTTGCCGTGGCTCATGATCGAGGCTTTGGGCAGACCGGTGGTGCCGGAGGTATAGATCAGGAAGCAGGCGTCTTTCAGGCGCACCCGAGCGGTTTCCGGCAGGTTCTCACTCGCCAGGTGCTGCGCCAGGCCGAGCAGATTCTGCCAGCCTGCCGGCGCCAGGCCGGGCTCGCTGAAACTGTCGCCATCGGCGACCCAATAGCAGTGGCCGCTGCTATTGAGCAGCTCGCCACGGACGTCTTCGAAAGGCCCGCGTAGTTCTTCGCCGATCACGAAATGGCTGGGTTTGACCAGATTCAGGCTGTGGATCAGCACCTGGCCGCGCTGGGTGGTGTTGACCAGGGCGCCGACCGCCGAGCTTGGCCAGGGCGGCGAGCACCGCCAGCACCTCGATGCGGCTCTCCAGCATCACCGCCACGACACTGCCGTGGCCCACACCTTCTGCCTTGAATGCGCGGGCCAAGCGATTGGCCCAGGCGTTGAAGCTGGCATAGGAGAGCTGCCGTTGCTCGTCCAGCACTGCCGGCCGGTTCGGGTAAAGCTTGGCTGCGCGCTCCAAGGCCCAGGCCAGCGAGAGGGTTTTCTCGCGGTTGCGGATGCCGGCGTAATACAGGCCGCGCAACATGCGTGGCACACGACGGAGGGTGGCGGGTAGCTGGGCGATAAAGCGGGCAGGGGTAGTCAGGTCGGCGTGGGTCATGGCTCTGGCTTTTGTCGTTGTTGTGCGCAGGCGAAACGGCGTGACAAGCAATCTAGGGCGGGCACTGGTTTGCGGCTATGGCCCTCACGCGAATGAGCAAGGGCAGATCGGCAAATCGGTTTGCACCCCTCTCCCGACGGGAGAGGGGCTGGGGAGATGTGACGCCAATCAATCCACAAACAAATCCGCAATCAGCGAACCGCCGGCCGGATCGAATCGGTAGTGCTCGAACTCGCTCTGGCCCTGTTCGCGCAGGATTTCCTCGTCGATCAGCAGGCGGCCGCTGATGCTGCGAGCGCTGCTGGAAAGAATCGCGTAGGCCGCGTCGGCCATGATCGCCGGCAGGCGCGCGCGCTTGAAGGCCTCGCGGCTGCCCAGTTCGAACTCGATGGCGGCGGTGGCGATCATGGTCTTCGGCCACAGCGAGTTGACGCTGATGCCGTACTTCTTGAATTCCTCACTCATGCCCAGGGTCAGCATGCTCATGCCGTATTTGGTCACTGTGTAGGGGCCGTGCTGGGC
Organism: Pseudomonas sp. 2FG; assembly: GCF_005502935.1. Lineage (GTDB taxonomy): Bacteria > Pseudomonadota > Gammaproteobacteria > Pseudomonadales > Pseudomonadaceae > Aquipseudomonas. The sequence continues at coordinate 115,272 of NZ_SCMP01000003.1, read as the reverse complement.
GAACCATTTGCTGTCCATACTCAACGGCGGCGAGAGGTTGAGGATGTGGCCGCCGGCGCTGTTTTTCCCCCCAGCGGAGCTGTTCTTCAAATACGGCAGCGCCGCCTGGCTGCAGACCATCACCGCGCGGGTGTTGATCTGGAACATCAGGTCGAAGCGCTTGGGTTCCAGGTGCTCGACGCCGACCAGCTTGATCGCCCCGGCGTTGTTGACCAGCCCGTCGATCCCGCCGAAGTGCTCGGCGGCTTGGGCCATGGCGACTTTGACGGCGTGCTCGTCACGTACATCGAGCTGCAGGGCCAGGGCCTTGCCGCCTGCCGCTTGGACTTCAGCGGCAACGCTATGGATGGTGCCGGCGAGCTTCGGATGGGGCTCGGCGCTTTTGGCGGCGATGACGATATTGGCGCCGTCTTTGGCCGCCCGTAAGGCGATCTCGCGGCCGATACCGCGGCTGGCGCCGGTGATAAACAGAGTTTTGCCGGACAGTGACATGGGAATTCTCCTTGTTCTTGTCGGGTGCGCCGTGCGCACCATGGAATTTTCCGGTGCGCACGGCGCACCCTACGGGCTCAGGCTTCTTGCGCCTCTATCTCCACCAGCAGTTGGCGGTTCTTGACCTGATCACCCTGGCTCACCTGGACACGGCGGATAATCCCGTCGACCCCGGCCTTGAGCGGGTGCTCCATCTTCATCGCTTCCAGCACCACCAGCAGTTGGCCTTTGCTGACCTTGGCGCCTTCGGCCACCAGCACCTCGACAATCGCGCCATCCATCGGTGCTTTCACCGTGCCGGAGCTGGCGACGTTCTGCCCGCCGGCGGGTTCATGGGTGACATCGGTCAGTTCCAGATTGCCGTCGCGGCCATACAGCCAGAGGTTTTCGCCCGATTGATGATAGGCGATGCGCTGGCGCACGCCGTCCAGCTCTAGGGTGGCCCAGCGGCCGTCAGCCTTGAGCAGGCGCACATCGAGCTCGACTTCGCCGACCCGGGCATGCAGTCGTGGCTGAATGCCGGACTCGATCACCGCCAGTTCCACCGCCAGCTTGTGCTCGCCGTGCTTGAGCACGAAGCGCCAGGGCGCGTTGCCGGCGTTACGCCAGCCGGACAGGCCGGGCTGATGTGCGCGGGCTTGCGCCGAGGCTTGGTAGAGCAGGGTCGCGGCGCTCGCCAGTTCAGCCGCCGAGGGCGCTTGCGGGCTCAGGCTCGGGTCCGCTTGAAAGTGCTCGCCGATAAAGGCCGTGGTGGCGTGCCCGGCGGCGAACTCGGGGTGTTTGAGCAGGTTGGCGAGGAAGCGCTGGTTGGCGTTCACGCCCAATAGCACGCAGTCCTCGACTGCACGTACCAGCTTGCGTCGCGCCTCCTCACGGCTGGCGCCATAGGCGATGATTTTGGCCAGCATAGGGTCGTAGAACGGCGTCACGTGCTGGCCTTCGAGCAGACCATGATCGATGCGAATGCCATCCAGCAGCGCCGGCTCCCAGCGCAGCACTGCGCCGGTTTGCGGGAGGAAGCCGTTGGTTGAATCCTCGGCGTACAGGCGCACCTCCATGGCATGGCCGCTGAGGGTGATTTCGTCCTGTTTAAGCGGCAGCGGCTGACCCTCAGCTACGCGGATCTGCCAGGCCACCAAGTCTTGCCCGGTGATCAACTCCGTCACCGGGTGTTCGACCTGCAAGCGGGTATTCATTTCCAGGAAGAAGAACTCGCCGCTCTGGTCGAGCAGGAATTCCACCGTGCCGGCACCGACGTAATTGACTGAAGCCGCGGCCTTCACCGCTGCTTCGCCCATGGCTTGGCGCAGCTCGGCAGTCATGACCGGGCAGGGGGCTTCCTCGACGACTTTCTGATGGCGACGTTGCACCGAGCAATCGCGCTCGCCGAGGTAAACGATATTGCCGTGTAAATCGCCGAACACCTGAATCTCGACGTGGCGTGGCTGGATCACCGCGCGCTCCAGGATCAGCTCGCCGGAGCCGAACGCGTTTTGCGCCTCCGAGCGGGCGGTGCGCAGCTGTGCGAGCAACTCGCCGGCTGCATGTACCAGACGCATGCCACGCCCGCCGCCGCCAGCACTGGCCTTGATCATCAGCGGATAGCCGATGCGCTCGGCCTCAAAGGCCAAGACCGCCTCGTCCTGCGCCGCGCCTTCGTAGCCGGGGATGCAGGGTACCTGGGCTTCGAGCATGGCGATCTTCGACAGGCGCTTGCTGCCCATCAGATGGATGGCTTCGATGGTCGGGCCGATAAACACTATGCCGGCGGCCTCGCAGGCTTGGGCGAACTCGGCGTTTTCCGAGAGAAAGCCGTAGCCGGGGTGTATCGCATCGGCGCCGGTCTTTTGCGCGGCGGCGATGATGTTGTCGATCTTCAGGTAGGACTGATTGACCTGCGCCGGGCCGATGCACAGGGCTTCATCGGCCAGTTGTACATGGCGGGCATCGGCGTCCGCCTCGCTGTACACGGCAACGGTGCGATAGCCCAACTGGTGCGCCGTGGCGATTACCCGGCAGGCGATCTCACCGCGGTTGGCGATCAGGATCTTGTTGAAGGCTGGCATCTTGTTATCGGACTCCTGACTTGTCTCTACCCGTAGGAGCGAGCTTGCTCGCGAACGCTTCGCGAGCAAGCTCGCTCCTACGCCCACTTCGGTGCGCGTTTCTGAACGAAAGCCAGGGTGCCTTCGACCCCTTCGGCGCCGACTACCGCTGCGGCGAACAGCCCGGCGGCGCGATCGAGCAGCGGGCTGAGGGGCTCGCTTTCGGTCGCCAGCAGCAAGGCTTTGGTCACCGCGTTGGCGCCCGGCGCGCACTGGCGAACCTGTTCCAGCACCTCGCTCAAGCGCTCGGCCAGCGCCTGCGCATCGCTCTCGGCAAAATGCACCAGGCCCAGCCGTTCGGCTTCACGGCCGTCGAAGCGGGCGGCGGTCAAGGCCAGGCGGCGGGTCTGGGTCAGACCGATGCGCTTGACCACGAACGGTGCGATCTGCGCCGGGATAAGCCCCAGGCTGGTTTCCGGCAAGCCGAACTTGGCGTTGACCTGGGCGATGGCAACATCGGACACGCAGGCCAGGCCGAAGCCCCCCCCGAGCACCGCGCCTTCGAGTACGGCAATCACCACCTGCGGCGCGCCTTGCGCTTCCTCGAGCAGGGCGCCGAACGCGCGGTTCAGGTCGCGGTAAGCCTCGGCGCCTTCGGCTTGAGCGCGTGCGCGGGCGCCGGCCATATCCTTGATGTCGCCACCGGCACAGAAATGCCCGCCCGCACCACAGAGCACCAGCGCGCGCACGTCGCGGTCAGCGCGTACGGCTCTGAACACCGTACGGAGTTCTTCGACCATCCCGAGGCTCATGGCGTTGCGGCTCTCGGGGCGGTTGAGGGTGACGTGCAGCACGCCGCCCTGGCTTTCCAGCAGCAGGGTTTCGCAGCTTGGCAACGGGCTCATTTTCTCTTGCCGGGCAGAATGCCCATCAGCTTGCAGATGATGCCGAGCATGATCTCGTCGGCGCCGCCGCCGATGGAGACCAGGCGCACGTCGCGGTAGGCACGCGATACCGGGTTGTCCCACATGAAGCCCATGCCGCCCCAGTACTGCAGGCAGCTGTCGCTGACTTCACGGCCCAGACGGCCGGCCTTGAGCTTGGCCATCGAGGCCAGCTTGGTGACATCCTGGCCGCGCACGTACAGCTCGGTGGCCTGGTAGACGATGGCGCGCAGGCATTCGATTTCGGTCGAAAGCTCCGCCAGGCGGAAGTGAATCACCTGGTTGTCGAGCAACGCATTGCCGAAGGTTTTGCGCTCCCTGCAGTACTCGATGGTGCTGTCGACGCAGTACTCCAGGCCCTTGATCATGTTGGCCGCGCCGAACAGGCGTTCTTCCTGGAACTGCAGCATCTGCATCATAAAGCCGGCGCCCTCGTGACCGATGCGGTTGCGCTGCGGCACGCGAACGTTGTCGAAGAACACCTGGGCGGTCTCCGAACTGCGCATGCCCAGCTTGTCCAGGTGCGGGCTGAGGCTGATGCCCGGGCTGTTCATCGGCACCACGATCAGCGATTTGTTGACGTGGGGTTTGTCGTCCGAGGTATTGGCCAGCAGGCACATAAAGTCGGCTGATGGCGAGTTGGTGATCCACATCTTGCTGCCGTTGATGACATAGTCGTCGCCGTCTTTACGGGCGGTGGTCTTCAGCCCGGCCACATCCGAGCCGGCGCCGACTTCGGAGACGCCGATGCAGCCGACCCTCTCACCGCTGATCGCCGGACGGAGGAACTCTTCGCGCAGCTCATCCGAGCCGAAGCGGGCCAGGGCCGGGGTGCACATGTCGGTTTGCACGCCGATGGCCATCGGGATGCCGCCGCAATGGATGGTGCCGAACTCTTCCGCGGCGACTATCGAGTAGCTGTAGTCGAGCCCCATGCCGCCGAATTTTTCCGGCTTGGAGATGCCCAGCAGACCTAGGTCGCCGGCTTTCTTGAAGATCTCGTGGATGGGGAAGGTGCCGGCCTTTTCCCATTCGTCGACGTGCGGGTTGATTTCCCTGTCGACGAAATTACGGACCGTGCGGCGTAGTTCTTCGTGTTCCTGGGTAAAGATCATCTTCTTGTTCTCCTATGTACGGTTCTCCCTCTCCCGCTTGCGGGAGAGGGGATTAAAAGCGTGCGACCCCGAAGGTATTGGCCTTGAGCGGACGCACTTCGGCCTCCGCACAGATATCGAGCAGGTAGCCGAGCAATTTCCGCGTATCGCGCGGGTCGATCAGGCCGTCGTCCCACAGGCTGGCGGTGCCGTACAGTGCGGTGGACTGGCTGTCGAGTTTTTGCGCGGTGACGCTTTCCAACATGTCGAGCATCTTCGGGTCGGCGTCCTTGCCTTCCTTGCGGTGCTTGTCCTCGGTGACGATGCGCAGCACCTTGCCGGCCTGGGCGCCGCCCATCACCGCCGTGCGGCTGTTGGGCCAGGCGAAGATAAAGCGCGGATCGAGGCCGCGCCCGCACATGGCGTAGTTGCCGGCGCCGTAGGAGCCGCCGACGACAATGGTCAGCTTAGGTACGCGGGCGTTGGCCACCGCCTGGATCAGCTTGGAGCCGTGTTTGATCACGCCGTGCTGCTCGGACTCGGTACCGACCATGAAGCCGGTGGTGTTATGGAAGAACAGGATCGGCGTGTTGCTCTGGTCACAGAGCTGGATGAACTGCGCGGCTTTGACCGCACCCTTCGGCGTGATCGGCCCGTTGTTGCCGATAAAGCCGCAGGGCTGGCCTTCGATCTGCAAGTGGCCGCAGAGGGTCTGGTTGTCGAACTCCGGCTTGAAGTCGAGATACTCCGAGCCGTCGGCAATGCGCGCGATGATCTCGCGTACGTCGTAGGGCTTCTTCGGGTCGGCGGGGACTATGCCGAGCAGTTCCTCAGCCGGATAGAGCGGTTGCTTGAAGGCTTTTTGTGGGCGCTGTGGCAGTTGTGCGTTCCACGGCAGCATGCCGACGATTTCCCGGGCGATGCGCACGGCATCGGCGTCGTTCTCGGCCAGGTACTCGGCGGTGCCGGCGATCTGGGCATGCATCTCGGCGCCACCGAGTTCTTCATCGGTCGCCACTTCACCGGTGGCGGCTTTCAGCAGTGGCGGGCCGGCGAGGAACAGCTTGGCCTTGCCACGGACCACCACCACGTAATCCGACAGGCCCGGCTGGTAAGCCCCGCCGGCGGTGCTGGAGCCATGCACCACGGTGATCTGCGGCAGGCCCATGGCCGACATGCGGGCCTGGTTGGCGAAGCCGCGGGCACCCTCGACGAAGATCTCCGCCGCGTAATTGAGGTTGGCGCCGCCGCTTTCCGCCAGGGTCACCACCGGCAGTTTGTTCTCGAAGGCGATCTGTTGCAGGCGCAGGGTTTTCTTCAGGCCGCTGGGCGAGATGGTGCCGCCCTTGATCGCGCTGTTGCTGGCATTGATCAGGCAGCGCACGCCGGCGATATAACCGATGCCGGAGATGATCCCGCCGCCGGCCTGGGTGCCATCCTTGTCGTCATGCAATTTGTAGCCGGCCAGCGAGGCCAGTTCGAGGAATGGCGCGCCGGGGTCGAGCAGCAGGTTCAAGCGCTCGCGGGGCAGCAACTGGCCGCGTTTGTCGAACTTCGGCTTGGCCTCGGCAGCCTTGTCCAGCACCTTCTGTTCGAGCTCGCGAAAGCTGGCGATGGTCGCCAACATGGCCTCGCGGTTCTGCGCGAAGCCTTCGCTGTGGGTGTCTAGTTCAGACTGAATGACTGCCATCGCGTTACTCCTGGTCCTTCAACACATCCGGCAGAAAGGCCCGGTGGAAACCGTTGTAGGACTTGCTGTTCTGCGCCTTGTGCAGCGGCCAGGCGCGGCTGCCCTGGGTGGCGGCACCGTCGATGCGGATGCAGTTGCCGCTGATAAAAGCGGCCCCCGGCGACAACAGAAAGACGATGGCCGCCGAGACTTCCGACTCGGTGCCGATGCGCTTCAACGGCACGTGCTCACGGAGGGTGGGGATCACGGCCTTGAACGCGCCTTCGTAGGTGTCCATGCCGCTGGAGGCGATCCAGCCCGGCGCCACGGCATTCACCCGCACCCCGGCGTAACCCCACTCGAACGCCGCAGTCTTGGTGAAGTTCTCCATACCTGCCCTTGCTGCCCCTGAATGGCCCATGCCGGGCATGCCGCCCCACATGTCGGCGAGCATGTTGACGATGCTGCCGCCGTGCTTGCTCATGGACTGGTTGAACACTTCACGGGCGACCAGGAAGCCGCCGACCAGATTGGTGCGCACCACTGTCTCGAAGCCTTTCTGGTTGATCGAGGCGAGCGGGGCGGGGTACTGGCCGCCGGCATTATTGACCAGATGGTGGATCGGCCCGCGTTCGGCAATCACCGCGGCGACCATGGTCTTGACCGAGTCTTCCTCACGAATGTCGCAGACCTGCCAGCTGACGCTGCCACCGTCCTCGACGATTTCGCCGGCAGTCTTTTCCAGCTTGTCCAGCTTGCGCCCGACCAACACCACATGGGCGCCGAGGGCCGCCAGTTCATGGGCGGTGCAGCGGCCGATACCGCTACCGCCGCCGGTGACCAGGATGGTCTGGCCGCTGAACAGGCCGGATTTGAAGACTGAGTCGTATGCCATTGTCGTTGTCCTTTTTGTTCTTGTTGCAAGCCTTCGGTGCGCACAGCGCACCCTACGTGGCATCGGCAGCGGTTTTGTAGGGTGCGCCGTGCGCACCGGCCAGACGCTCGGCCAGGGCCTTGGGCACCGGCACCGGGAACTCCAGCAGTTGCTGGGCGAAGGCCTTGCCTTGCGGGTCGATCCGCAGGCTGGCGACACCGCCGCCGCCCAAGGCGTTCTCCAGCAGGAAGTTCAGGCCATGGCAACCCGGCAGGTACCAGCGGCTGATGCGCCCGGTCTGCGGATCGAGCACATGGTTCATCCAGTCGGCGAGCGCTTCGACGCTGAGTGCCTCGGCGATCCAGGGCAGGTATTCGGGTTTGCGCGCCATGACGCCGATATTGCTGTGGTTGCCCTTGTCGCCGGAGCGCGCCACCGCCAGTTTGATCAGCGGCACGCTGGCATTGGCAACTCCATCCGCCACTGGGTGCGGCTGCGCGGGTTCGCTGGCGTCAGGCAGGGCGGCGGGGTCGTAAGTGGCGAGTGGTGGCAGGGCTACCGCGCGGCGTTCGCCGTCAAGCTCGACCTCAAGTTGGCAGGCGCTCTTATCGACCAGGAAGGAGAACAGGCGGATCACCGGGTACACAGTCGGCCGGCCGCCGACTATGCCGGTCAGCCCGGGTGCCATGCCGGTGGCGGCCTGGGCGATCTCGCGGGAGAACAGCACCAGCGCTTCTTTCTTGCTGTGGCGTACGGCCAGCTTGATCACCACTTCGCGGCTGTCCTGGCGTCGGCCGTGGGGGCCGTAGGTTGCCTCGCTGCCGAGCAACTCGACGCTGACTTCCTGATAAGGCCCCCAGCCGCGTTCGGCGAAAATCTCCTCGGTCTTGGCGATGATCGCCCGGCTCACCCGTTCGGCTTTCTTCACCGCGTCGATGCCGGCGATCAGGCAACTGGCGGTGCAACGGAAACCATCCGGGTGGGTGGCGCTGACCTTATATTGCTGGGTGGGCGGCAGGCCGCGGGCACCCTTGAGTTCGACCCGGTTGTCGCCAACCTGGGCCAGTTCGACCTGGCTGAAATCGCAGACCACATCCGGCAGCAGATAGGCACGCGGGTCGCCAATCTCGTAGAGCATCTGTTCGCCAACGGAGAAAGGCGTGACCAAACCGCCGGAACCTTCCGGTTTAGTCACTACAAAGCGGCCATCGGCCTGCACCTCGATCACCGGGAAGCCGATATGTTCGTAGTCCGGCACCGACTCCCAGTCGGTGAAGTTGCCGCCGGTGCACTGCGCGCCGCATTCGATGATGTGCCCGGCCAGTGCGGCCTGGGCCAGCTTGTCGTAATCGCTCCAGCTCCAGCCGAACTCATGCACCAGCGCGGCGCTGACCACCGCGCTGTCGACCACGCGGCCCGTGATGACGATATCGGCGCCTTGCTCGAGGGCTTCGACTATGCCCGGGGCGCCGAGGTAGGCGTTGACCGATACGCACAGCGGCGGCAGCGCGGCGCCGGTGAACATCTCGCGGATGCCGGCTTGGCTCAGCTCGGCGAGCTTTGGCTGCAGGTTGTCGCCATACAGCACGGCGATCTTCAATTGCACGCCGGCTTTCTCACAGGCAGCGGCCAGTGCGCTGGCGCAGGCGTGCGGATTGACCCCGCCGGCGTTGCTGATCACCCGGATGTTCTTGGCGGCGATCTCTTGCAGCAGTGGCGCGAGCACCTCGATGAAGTCGCCGGCATAACCTTGCTCGGGGTTTTTCATCCGCGCGCCGGCCATCAGCGACATGGTGATCTCGGCCAGATAGTCGAACACCAAATAGTCGAGGTCGCTGCCACGGACCAATTGAGCGGCGGCGGTGGAGGTGTCGCCCCAGAAAGCAGAGGCGCAACCGATGCGTACGGTCTTGGTCATTGGAGTTATCCGCAACACCTGAAGGGGTGCGATAAACACTACCAAGCAAGCGCTTGGTTGAAAAGCCCTATGGGTGAGCTTTCTAATCTAAAGAATGGCCAAGCGCTTGCTTGGTCGGCCCTTCAAGCATAAATTTCACCAATTACGACAAGCACTTGCCTGCATCTCTTGAACCTCCGCACGCTTTGCTGAGGTTTACAGGTTGCGCAAGGGCTAAGACAGGCGGGAGAGAGACAAGCGTGGATGATCAACAAGCCCAGGCGGTGATGCGTGACTTGGTAGCCAGCGGCCAGCTCACAGATCCGGACAGCGCACGCGGCAAGCTGCTGCAGACCGCCGCACACCTGTTTCGCAGCAAGGGTTACGAACGCACTACAGTGCGCGATCTGGCCAGTGCGGTGGGCATCCAGTCCGGCAGCATCTTTCATCACTTCAAGAGCAAGGATGAAATCCTCCGTTCGGTGATGGAGGAGACCATCCGCTACAACACGGCCTTGATGAACGCGGCCCTGGCGCAAGCGGGTACTGTGCGTGAGCGGGTATTGGCGCTGATTCGTTGCGAGTTGCAATCGATCATGGGCGGCACGGGCGAAGCCATGGCGGTGCTGGTCTACGAGTGGCGTTCATTGTCCGACGAGGGCCGGGCCTATATCCTCGATCTGCGCGATACCTACGAGCAGCTCTGGCTCGAGGTGCTCGGCGAGGCCAAGAGCGCCGGGTACTTCAACGGCGATCCGTTCATTCAGCGGCGTTTTCTCACCGGGGCCCTGTCTTGGACCACCACCTGGTTCCGCCCGGAAGGGCCGATGACGCTGGATCAGTTGGCTGAAGAAGCCTTGTCCTTGGTCATCAAGTCATGAGCGCTCAGCGCGCTAAGAGTGCGTAATCGCATGCACTTGACCATCAGGCCGGTGCTCGCCCAGCGGCTGGGGGCTGGGTTATTGGAACAGGGCGTCGCTGGAGAAGCCATTCTTCTCCAGAATCGTGCGCAAGCGTTTGAGCGCCTGGGCCTGGATCTGCCGCACCCGCTCGCGAGTCAGGCCGATGCTCTGGCCCACTTCCTCCAGGGTGCAGCCCTCATCGCCGTGCAAGCCAAAACGACGCACCAGCACCTCGCACTGTCTATCGTTGAGTTCCAACAGCCACGCTCTGATGCTCAGCGCCAGCTCATTGTTCTGCAGCAACTCGCAGGGATCGCTTGGCTGGTCGGCGGTGAGGGTGTCCAGGAGGGTCTTGTCGGATTCCGGGCCTAGGGCGGTATCCACCGATGACACCTGTACATTCAAGTCCCGTATGTGCTCGACCGCGCTCACGGTTTTTTCCAGCAGTTTGGCGATCTCTTCGGCCGAGGGTTCATGATCGAGCTTGCGCGTCAGTTCGTGGGCGGCGCCCAGGTAAGCATTGAGCCTCTTGACCACATGGACCGGCAAGCGGATGGTCCGGGTCTGGCTCATGATGGCCTTCTCGATGTTTTCGCGAATCCACCAGGTGGCATAGGTTGTGAAGCGGTAGCCAAGTTCGGGGTCAAACTTATCCACCGCCCGGATCAGGCCGAGGTTGCCTTCTTCGATCAGGTCCAGCAGAGACAGGCCGCGGTTGACGTAGCCGCGGGCAATCTTCACCACCAGCCGCAGGTTGCTCTCGATCATGCGCTTGCGTCCCTGCGGATCGCCCTGCCGCGCCAGACGCGCGAAGCGCAGTTCTTCCTGCGGGGAGAGCAGGGGGGAAAAGCCGATTTCGTTCAGATACAGGTGAGTGGCATCGAGCGCCTGTGCGTAATCGATGGACTTGTGCTGTTTCGCGGGGCTGGGCTGCCTGTATTTGCTCTGCGCGGGTTCTGCTGCAGCGGCCAGGCTCAGCAGCATAAATACCGGGGCGGCATCCTTCGACAACCGCCGAATGGTGTAGTCGGTAGCGGCGCCAAACTGCTGGCGTTGATCTACATCAAGAGCATTTCTGACTATAAAGGCCATATTACTTATCCGCAGACTTCTTCTAGACCTGAAGCATGTAAGCGTTTACGGAGTAGCTAAAGATGCGGAAGTCGAGCCAAATTTGGCGACTTTGGTCAGGTGTAAGGATCGGACTTTGGTCTGATAAGACCTGGGGTGGGCAGGGAGCTGGTGGTCGTTCCTATTCCGCTCCGGGTACGACTGCGGGACTGAATGATCTGGCCGATAGCCTGAAGCGGTAAATCGTCGCCAGGCCAAGCCCTAGTTGCCCGCGAGGGGCGAGCGCCCGCTTCGAGCGATCTGCGCCGGTTTTACTACACTCAGAAGGATTTGAGTGGCTTGGCGCAGGCACTCACGCCGAGGATCGGAGCGTTGGAGGGACTATTAATGAGTTCCAAAATCAGGATTGGGATAGTCGATGATCACCCGCTCTTGCGGCAGGGGGTCGCCACGGCGCTCAAGAGAATAGCCGACTTCGAGGTGGTGGAGCAGGGCGGTTCCGCCGACGAGGCCAAGCTCATTGCCATGCAGTTCGAGCCCGATGTGCTGCTGATGGACGTGAATATGCCCGGCGACAGCTTTGCCGCGGTGCGGGCCATCAGCTCAGCCACACCCTCGGTCAAGGTACTGATGCTGACCGTGTCTGAATCCGAAGATGATGCCTATGCGGCTTTGGAGGCGGGTGCCCAAGGCTATGTGCTGAAAGGCGTGAGCGGGCCGGAACTGGTGCAGGCGATCAGGCATGTTGCGAAGGGTGAAACCTTCATCACGCCAGGCTTCGCGGGCAAGCTGATCAGCAATCTCAAGAAGCATAACGATGGTGAAAGGCACATCTCCGAACTCACGCACCGCGAGGAGCAGATTATCCGTGAGGTTGCCAATGGGCTGACCAACCGCGAGATTGCCCTCAAGCTCTCGCTGAGCGAGAAAACCGTCAAACATTACATGACCTGCGTCATGCAGAAGCTCCAGGTACGCAACCGGGTAGAGGCGGTCACAGCCGTCAGGCGGCACTGGAGGCGTGAGCAAGCGTCGAGCATCGAGCATCGCTTGGCCGGGCAGCAGCTGGCTTCCTGTAAGCCGGACAACGAGCCGGATTAGCCGCCGCGCCCCGTGTTGGCCAAGCTGCCGGGACGTGGCGCTGGTCACAGCTGGAGTTGCGCGATCACCTGGGTTCCGACGTTGGGCGTGGATTCGATGCGGAATACCCCCCCGAGCGACTCGACACGGTAGCGCATCCCGGCCAGGCCCAGGCGGGTCCGGCCTTGGTTCGCCGCAGCCAAGCACTCGGCCGTGATTCCCTGGCCGGCGTCGGTGATCTGCACCTCGAGCACGCCCCCGTCATAAGTGGCGTGGACGGCCTGGCCTATCCCGCCGGCATGGTGGTAGGCATTGTTCAGCGCCTCCTGGACAAAGCGATAGAGACAGATCTTATGCGGCAGTGGCAGGCTTTCTGGCAGTGATCCGCAGCTCAGGTTGACCTTGGTCTCGGTCCGCTGCTCATGCCGCAACACGACGAGTTCCAACTCCTGGCGCAAGGTCATGCCGTTGATTTCCGGAAGTGCCAGGCCGCGAGAAATGTCGCGAATCTCCCGTAGCGCGTCCTGGGCGGCATTTCTCAGCGTTTCGAGCGCATCCCCGTCCAGCTGGCCGCCATTCTGCCGGTAGCGGTCTTGCAAGATGTCGAGCTCATCGAGTCGGACGAGGATCAGGGTCAACAGCTGGGCGGGGCCATCGTGGAGATCCGCGCCGAGGCGGCGAAGGGTGAGTTCGTTGATTCGCGAGAACTCCTGGTTGGCGGTGGTGATTTTGCGTTGCAGGCTGAGGTTCTGCGAGAGGAGTTGAGCTTGTTCGCGCATCTGATTCTTGAGTGTCACCTGTTGCCGCTCAATGATCCGGTCGGCACGGCGTACGATGCAGAACAGCAGCGTCAGCATGGCCAAGGTGGCGGCGCCGACTATGGTCCAGACATCCCGACGGATGCGATCGATTTCGCGCTGCAGCACCCCCGCTGTTTCGTAGAACTCGCCGACAGCCACAATCCGGCCGGAGCCGAACTCCCGCAGTGGCGCATAAATCTCATACAGCGGAATACCCAGACTGCGCTCATAGGCATTCTCTTCATCGACCAATTCTCCCCATTCGGTGACGGTATTGCCCGCTAGCGCGTGGATGATTTCGTCGGATGCCGGGAACGTCTTGTTCACCACGGTTTTGTTCGTGCTGTAGATCACGGTGCCGTCGGGGTTCCAGATCTTCACGGACCTGATGTGCGTGTTTAGCGAGGGGCTCGACATCAGGTGGTCAATGGCCTGGGCGGTCTCGGCGGAAAGGCGCTGGGCCGTGGACAACTCCTGGACGTAGGGTTCCAGGAAGGTCGCCATGTACAGCGCGCCGGCCTCGGCTGCGGCCTGTACCGCGGATCGTTCGATGCTCTTGCTGACGAGATTGCCGACGAAGGCCATCGTCAGGCCCAGGATGATCGACGCGGCAATGGCGAACTGGGCCGAGCGGCTCAAGCGGCCCAGTGGCGCACACGCCCTTTGCCACCATGACAAGCGCCGATTCGACGTAGGCCCCGGGCTCGGCTCTGGCAAAACCGGGTCGGACTCTTGGGCCAAGGCCTCCGGGTGGGATGCGATCTTCGCTTCTGTAGACATCCGTGCTGCTCCTGGATGCTCTGGCTTGGACGAGACAAGGCAAAAGCGCGGGCCTGTCCGCGGCAGTCACCTCCGCCCTCCATAGGGAGCATCGGACAAGCCGCGGCGGCGCGCTGCAACGGCTGGGTCAGCACCGCCCCTGGCCTGGCCGCCTGCCGGGAGTTGGCATACCCGCTTAACGCTTAAGTCTAGTTCAGATGCGGGCTGTGGCCGGATGGCCGGCGTCGGCAGCGCCCGCTGTGCGTCGCTGGGCCGCATCCAACTGGCGGAAGAGGCGCTGTCGCCGGTGATCGAGGACGCCGGCGGCGGATTTTTACCCAGTGGGAAAGGCTATTTGCCATTACGCACTGCGCCGCCGCGCGGATCTTCGATTACACTCGCTTCGTTAAGGTCTTTGCGGGGTGTGTATGGTGCGCGTTGCTCACGGATTGCTGCTGTTAGCACTCAGTTTTTTTGCTGCGCAATCGCTGCTGGCCGCGCAAGTGGTCAAGGTCGGGGCCTACCATTTTCCGCCCTACGCGATTAAGCCCGAGAGTGCCCAGCCGCAAGGGCTGTTGCCGGATTTGCTCAAGGCGCTGAACCAGCAGCAGACGGAGTACCGCTTCGAACTGGTGATGACCTCGGTGACGCGCCGCTTCCGCGATTTCGAGAACGGGCGGTTCGACATCATCCTGTTTGAGTCGCCCAGTTGGGGCTGGCAGAACATCCCGCTGACGAGCGTCGACTTGCAGATAGAGGATGCCGAGCTGTATGTGGCAAGGGCCGAGTCCGAGGGTGGCCAGGACTATTTCAATCAGCTAAGTGGCAAACGCCTGGCACTGTATAGCGGCTATCACTACGGTTTTGCCAATTACAATGCCGACCCGGATTACCTGATCCGCCACTTCAACGCCGTGCTGACCTACTCGCATGACAGCAATCTGCTGATGGTGCTGCGTGGGCGCGCCGATGTGACGGTGGTTACCCGTTCTTACCTGCACCACTACCAGCAGCTTTATCCCGAGCGGCGTTCGCAGATGCTGGTCTCGACGCGGGTGGACCAGACTTACCATCACCAGGCCCTGCTGCGCCCACAGTCGGTTATCAGTGCCGCGACTTTCACGGCGTTGCTCCAGCAACTGCGCGCCCAGGGGCAGCTGGGCAAGTTGCTCGGTCATTACCAGTTGAACCCGTCAACCCAGCTGGCCGAGCCCTGAGGCCGGCTCAGCTCAGGCGCAGCGGGTAACTCAGCAACAACAGGTGCAGCAGATTGACCGCGGCATGCAGGGCCACCGCCACCAGCAAGCGACCGCTGTAGTGGAAGGCCAGCCCGTAACCGAGCCCAGCCACAGCGGCGACCAGGGCGAACAACGGGCTGAAGGGGATATGCACGGCGCCGAACAGGCTCGCCGTCAGCACTATCCCCGGCCAGGTGCCCAGGCGGGCTACCAACGCAGGTTGCAGCCACGCGCGAAACAGCAGCTCCTCCGCCAGTACCGCCCCCCCGAGATTCACCAGCAGCCAGAGCGTCAAGCCTGGTGGCCATTTCGGTTGCCAGCCGACCAGACCTAAAGCCAGGGCCAGCAACGGCACCGCCAGCAAGGTTGTCAGCACGACCCAGCCGGCCCGCTGCGGTTGCAGCGCGGATCGAGGTTTTTGCCCGAGCCACCAGGCGAGCAACGTCAGGCCGACCAGCAACTTGTCCCACGACAGGCGTAGGGCATAAGGCGCGGCATCGGCGCTGAGCCGGCGCGGCGGCCAGAGTTGCCAGGGGTGGAAACCGGGCAGCAGATGAGCGGCGAGGGCGATGCCGGCCAGAAAGCTCAGCGTCCACCAGAGCGCCTTGGGCAGGCGCCCCTGCGCGAACAACAGCAAGCCGACAAACAGGCTGCCGCCGGCCAAGCCCAGCGGTTGGATAAAACCGAGGGCGAAACCTAGTGCCAGCCCCAGGGCCGGCAGGAGTAAACGTAGATGCAGCGGCATGGCAGCTCCTTTTGCGCTGCCGGAGTCTACCGATGAGCGGGCGCTGAGCTCCATATAGACGCGCCATCCACAGGGCGTTCGCTCAGGGCGCGGAGAAATATCGGTCTAGAAGTGCTGGGTCATCGAACTGCGCGCGGCCGGAAAAGGCCGTGGCGTGTCGGCCCCATTGGCGCATGGCGCCAGGCGAAACGACCCCCGAAGGCCACAACAGCCAACGTTCCAGGCGCTCGCTGCCAGGTACCAGGCCATCGCTGGCATACAGGCTGCGCTGCCCTTGTGGGTGACGCAGTTGCCGCAGGCTGCTGAGTTCGCGCTGTTGATAGCCGATGGCGGGGTATTGCGGGCGGCGTCCGTCGACCCACAACACGCTGTGTTCACTGGCGCTCAGCCAGAGTGTCGGCGCCCGATCGCCAGTACTTTCGAGGCGCCGTGCCGTGCGAGCTTCCAGATCCGCCGGTTGGCGCCTGAATTCATAGAGAAACTTCAAGGGCGAATCTGCCGGCAGGAAGAAGTTTTGCCAGCAGCCGCACGGGTGGATGCTGTCGTACAGCAGCGCTCGCCCGTGCTCGTCCAGGGTGACGCGCCAGAGCAGCCCATCCAGCTCGCCGCCATAGATATCCAGCGCATGGGCTTTGGGCCTCTGGCTGAACCAGAACTGATAGATCAACTGCAGACGCCAGTGCCCGTTGAGCTTGCTCCAGCCAATGTGTTGAAACAGTTGCGGCGCCTGCTGATCGAAGCCGCGCTGGCCATCGTCCAGGAAAAATGGGCTGCCTAGGCGGTCGGCAGGGCTGCGTTGGGCGATCCGCAGCCAGGGCGCATGATGGGCGAACAGGGCGGCGCGCTGCTGCGGGTCAGGCTGCGGCAGGCCCAAGGCATCCTCCTGCAGCGCTGGGTTGAACGCCGCTGCGTCCGGCAGTGGCTGATAGGCCAGCCAATTTGCGTTATCCACCGGCTCTTGGGCCTTGGCCGCCTCGGCCTGCCACGCCGCGATGCTGCGTTGATAGATCGGCTTGAACAGCGGATAGAGGCCCAGCGTGCGGGCCCAGTCGCGGTAATCGTCGGGCACCTGCGCCGCGGCGACGGCGTTGCTGAAGTCATGCTGGTTGTGGAGCAAACGCTCTCGCTGCGCCGTGCGGCAGCTGTGCAGCTGGCTTTGGCGCGCGGGGCTGTTCCAGTCCTGCTGTGTCCGCGGCGGTAGATTGCCCAGCTCGATGGCGCTGGCCTCCGCATCGCGTTCGGCCAGGCGTTGCAGCCACAGGCGGCGCTGCTCGGGGCTCTGTGCGGTCGGGCCAAGGGCGGCCAGTACGCGGTCGCTGCGCAGCCCATAAAAACCGGCTAAGGGTCGATATTGGGCGTCGTGGGTGGCCGCGCTGACGTGATCGCGCGCAGCGAACAGGGCGACGCAGGCATCGCTTGGGGCAGGGGGCGCGTGGACGCAGCTGCTTAGCAGCAGGAGTAGGGCGAGGCTAGCGGTTGCGCGCGTCTTTGGCGTCCATCTCGGCGTTGCGTTCATGGATGCGTTTCAGTTGTTCGTCGGTCAGCGGTAACTTCTTTGCGGTGTCCCGCAACATTAGCAAGCCACCGACGATTGAGCCGAGGGCAAGAACCATAATCAGCCAAGCGTACCAAGGCATAGCGTTCTCCCTGATTTGTGGTTAACAACAGGTCGTGCTTAACAACAGAATGTTCACGTCACGGCACAGTTTCGATCACCCAGCGATTCGAGTGTTTCTGAAATCTTTGCATGTTTTCACCATACGCTTGGGCCCCGGCGCTGTCAGATAAAAGCCTCTTCCCGGCCCTCGGTCGCTGCGCCGCAGCAGCAAAAACGCTGGGCAGACGTGACAGCTGTCACATGCTGGCAACTTGGCACTGTTTGAATGGCCGACTCCTTACTCCGGGAAGTGTTCGCCAATGATCGCCGCCAGTGCTCCCAGTGCTCCAACTGCTCTAAGTCGCCTGCTCAAACCGGTCGCGCCACTCTTGCCCAGCATGAGCATCAGCGATGTGGCCGACCGTTTGCTGACGCCTGAACACAAGGCCTTTCTCTCCCTGCCGGTGGTCGACGCTGCCGAGCGCCCGGTGGGCCTGGTCAGCCGCTCCAAGCTGCAGGACATCTTCATGCAGCGCTTCGGTCGCGACTTGCGCGGCCGCCATCCGATCCATGAGGTGATGAACCCGGCGCCGCTGGTGGTCAGCCTGGACACCAGCCTGGACGACGCGGCCAAGCAGATCACCGGCCAGCTGCAATACCCGATCACCGAAGACTTCATCCTGGTCGATGCAGCGGGTCGCTACCGGGGGATCGGCACGGTGCTCGACCTGCTCAAGGCCATGGAAGCGCGCATCGCCCAGCGCAACACGGTGCTGCGCAAGGCCTTGGTCGATCTCAAGGAGTCGCAGACCCAACTGGTGCAATCGGAAAAAATGGCCTCCCTCGGGCAGATGGTCGCCGGCGTCGCCCACGAGTTGAACACCCCGCTGGGCTACGTGAAAAACAACGTCGAACTGCTGCGTGAGTTGAGTGCGCCGCTGTTTCTGTTGGCCGAGACCCAGGCCGCCCTGGCCGCTTGCCTGAACGACCCGGCCTGCACCGAGGCCCGCTTGGCGCAGGCGCTGGAACAGGCCGCCAGCGCTCGCGAGCAGGCCGCGCCGGAGTTGCTGGTGGAGGACTTGAGCCAGCTGTTCGGCGACACCCTGTATGGCCTGGGGCAGATTGCCGAATTGGTCGTCGGCCTCAAGGATTTCGCCCGCCTGGATCGCGCCATGAGCGAAGAAGTCGACCTCAACGACTGCATCCGCAGCGCGCTGGTGATCGCCCGCAACAGCATCAAGGACAAGGCCGAAGTGGTCTCGCAACTCGGCGAGCTACCGCGCATTGCCTGTGCGCCTTCGCAGATCAACCAGGTGTTGCTCAACCTGCTCACCAATGCCGCCCAGGCGATCGACGGTTTCGGCCAGATTCAGCTGAAAACCTGGGCCGACGAGGCGGCGGTGTTCGTCTCGGTACAGGACAATGGCCGCGGCATGCCGCCGGAGGTGCGGGCGCGGATCTTCGATCCGTTCTTCACCACCAAGCCGGTCGGGCAGGGCACCGGCTTGGGCTTGTCGATCAGCTTCAAGATCATCCAAGACCACGGCGGCCTGATCCGCGTCGCCTCTGAACCGGGGCGTGGTACGCGGTTCTTGCTGCGTCTGCCGCGCGCGCAAGCCGCCGAACTGAAATGGAGCGCCTGAGATGAGCCAGCCGATCCGCATCCTCTTTATCGACGACGAAGAGCGCATCCTGCGCAGCCTGGCCCTGCAGTTCCGGCGCCAATACGAGGTGTTGACCGAGAGCGATCCGCACCGCGCCCTGGAACGGCTGAAAAGCGAGCCGGTGCATATCATCGTCAGCGACCAGCGCATGCCGCAGATGAGTGGCGCGCAACTGCTGGCGCAGGCCCGAGAGATCGCGCCGGAAACCCTGCGGATTCTGCTCACCGGCTACTCGGATCTGGATGCGGCCGTCGAAGCGCTGAACAGCGGCGGGATTTTCCGTTACCTGACCAAACCCTGGGATCAGCAGGAAATGGCCTTCACCCTGCGCCAGGCCGCCGAAATTGCCGCGCGCCAGGCGCAAGCGCCGGTGACGGCCGCGACCAGCGAAGTGTCTGCGCCGCTGAATGTGCTGCTGTTGGATGAGGATGCCGACACGCTGGCCTGCGTCGACGACTTTTGCCGCGCTGGCGGCCACCGCCTGCTGCGCGCACGCAGCCTGGCCGAAGCCCTGGCGCTGCTGAACCTGGAGCCGGTACAGCTGTTGATCAGCGACCTTAAACTGGCCGGTGAAGACACCGCGCCCTTGCTGAAAAGCCTGGCCCAGGCCCATCCGCGTTTGCTCAGCCTGGTGGTCACGCCGTTCTGCGATACCCAGGCGCTGTTGAAGTTGATCAACGAGGCGCAGATCTTTCGTTACCTGCCCAAACCGATTCGCCGCGGCTTGTTCGAAAAGGGCCTGAAAGCGGCGGCGGAGCAGGCGTCGATCTGGCGGGCAGAGCCTGCGCGGGTGGTGGGTCGGGTGGCTGCAATACCCAAGGATGAGCGCGAGAGCGAGAAGGTGGGGAGTTTGCTCGGCATGTTGGGGCGCCTGCGCGAGCGGCTGACGGCGTAGGTCGCTGTTTGTTGGGTCCCCGCCTGCGCGGGGCCCCAGAGAAACTCGTTGCGATTTAGCTGCGGTAGTAGCGTTGCGGCACGAACGGCGTCTTCGCCACCTTCATCGGCACGCGCTTACCGCGCACAACCGCCCACACGGGGGTATCCAGCGCACTGTGGGCGCTGTGCAGATAACCCATGGCCAGCGGCGCGCCCAGGGTCGGGCCGAAGCCACCGCTGCACACCTGACCGATCAGCGTGCCGTCGGCATCGACGATTTCGCAGCCTTCACGCACCGGCGTGCGCTCCTGCGGCAGCAGACCGACCCGTTT
Source organism: Pseudomonas sp. 2FG (assembly GCF_005502935.1). Classification (GTDB taxonomy): domain Bacteria; phylum Pseudomonadota; class Gammaproteobacteria; order Pseudomonadales; family Pseudomonadaceae; genus Aquipseudomonas. The sequence goes on along the minus strand of NZ_SCMP01000003.1, from coordinate 95,193 downwards.
GCTCCCAACGCCGTCTCGCTGTTGCGCGAGGATGCGCTCGGTGCCGGGGAAGCCGCCGGCCCGCGCGCCGCCGGCCCGACGAGCTTTCGAGATGACCCAGGCCAGGCCCGCCTCGATCGGCGTGGTGCTGCTGTTCATGTCATGGCCGTAGAGGCACAGGCCGGCTTCCAGGCGCAGCGAATCGCGCGCACCGAGGCCGATCGGCTGCACTTCCGGTTGCGCCAGCAGGCTGCGCGCCAGCGCTTCGGCGTGCACGGCCGGGACGGAGATCTCGAAGCCGTCTTCGCCGGTGTAGCCGGAGCGGCTGACGAAGCAGTCGATGCCGAGCAGCTTGACGTGGGCGAACTGCATAAAGGTTATCTGCGCGACTTGTGGCGCCAGGCGCGCCAGCACCTCGACCGCGGCCGGGCCCTGGAGGGCGAGCAGGGCGCGGTCGAAGTGTGGTTCGACTTCGCACTGGCCGGCCAGGTTGCGTTGCAGGTGGGCCAGGTCCTCATGTTTGCAGGCCGCGTTGACCACCAGGAACAGGTGGTCGCCGGCATTGGCCACCATCAAGTCGTCGAGGATGCCGCCGTTCTCGTCGGTGAACAGGGCATAGCGCTGCATGCCCACCGGCAGGTCGATGATATCCACCGGCACCAGGGCTTCCAGGGCTTTGGCGGCGCCTTCGCCCCGCAGGATGATCTGGCCCATGTGCGAGACATCGAACAGGCCGGCCTGGTCGCGGCAGTGCTGGTGCTCCTTGAGTACGCCGAGGGGGTACTGCACCGGCATGGAGTAACCGGCGAAGGGCACCATGCGTGCGCCGAGTTCCAGGTGCAGGGCGTCTAGCGGTGTTTTCGCGAGGGTTTCGGTGGACATGCAAATTTCTCCAGTAGGGTGCGCCGTGCGCACCGATGATGAGTGGTTGTGGTGCGCAGGGCGCACCCTACGGAATCAGCATTCGATGATGTTCACGGCCAGGCCGCCACGGGCGGTTTCCTTGTATTTGCTGCTCATGTCGGCGCCGGTCTGGCGCATGGTGCGGATCACCTTGTCGAGCGAGACGTAGTGTTGGCCATCGCCGCGCAGGGCCATGCGGGCGGCGTTGATGGCCTTCACCGAGCCCATGGCGTTGCGTTCGATACAGGGCACCTGCACCAGCCCGCCGATCGGGTCGCAGGTCAGCCCGAGGTTATGCTCCATGCCGATTTCCGCGGCGTTTTCCACCTGTTGCGGGGTGCCGCCGAGCACTTCGCAGAGTGCCCCGGCCGCCATCGAGCAGGCCACGCCGACTTCGCCCTGGCAGCCGACTTCGGCTCCGGAGATCGAGGCGTTTTCCTTGTAGAGAATGCCGATCGCCGCGGCAGTCAGGAGAAAACGCACCACGCCGTCGTCGTTCGCCCCGGGGATGAAGCGCGTGTAGTAGTGCAGAACCGCCGGGACTATGCCAGCGGCGCCATTGGTCGGCGCGGTGACCACCCGGCCGCCGCTGGCGTTTTCCTCGTTGACCGCGAGGGCGTAGAGGTTGACCCAGTCGAGCACACTCAAGGAGTCACGCAGGGCGGCTTCCGGGTGCTGGCAGAGTTGCCGGTGCAGGGCCGCGGCCCGGCGTTTGACCTTGAGCCCGCCGGGCATGATGCCCTCGTTGCGGCAGCCGGCCTCGACGCAGTCCTGCATCACCTGCCAGATCCGCAGCAGGCCGGCCCGGGTTTCCGCTTCCGGGCGCCAGGCGGCCTCGTTGGTGAGCATCAGCTGGCTGAAGGAGATGCCCTGTTCGACACAGTGGGCCAGCAGGTCCTGGCCGCTCTTGAACGGGTAGGTCAGGGGCGTGCGGTCTTCGACGATGCGGTCGGCGCCGGCGGCGGCCTCGTCGACCACGAAACCGCCACCGACCGAGTAGTACTCGCGACTGCGGATCTGCAGGCCGGCCGCATCGAAGGCGCGAAAGATCATGCCGTTGGGATGGAAGGCCAGCGGTTTGCGGATCATCGCCAGGTGTTCTTTCTCGACGAAGCGAATCGGCCGCTCGCCGAGCAGATTGAGCTGGCCGGCACTGCGAATAGCCTCCAGCCGCGCGCCGATGCTGGCGGTGTCCACCGTGTCCGGGTGCTCACCTTCCAGACCGAGCAGTACCGCCTTGTCACTGCCGTGGCCCTTGCCGGTGGCGCCGAGGGAGCCGTACAGCTCGACTTTTACCGTAGTCGTGGCGTTCAGCAGCTCGTCGCGGCGCAGGCCTTCGGCGAAACGCGCGGCGGCGCGCATGGGGCCGACGGTGTGGGAGCTGGACGGGCCGATACCGATCTTGAACAGGTCAAAAACGCTGAGTGACATGGTTATCTCCGATGCTTCGCCGAGCTTCCCCCCTGCGGCTTCTCTTCTGGAGGGAGAGGGGAATACGCGCACAGGCGGGAGCGCCGAGCAGAAGCTCTTAATCAGCATAGACCGGGAAATCGGCGCACAACGCGGCGGCCTGCCGGGCGACTTGTGCCTCGACATCGGCATCGCCGAGGTGATCGAGGATGTCGCAGATCCAGCCCGCCAGCTCGACGCTCTGGGCGACCTTGAAACCACGGCTGGTGATCGCCGGGGTGCCGATGCGCAGGCCCGAGGTGACGAACGGCGATTGCGGGTCGTTCGGCACGGCGTTCTTGTTCACGGTGATCCCGGCACGACCGAGGGCGGCGTCGGCGTCCTTGCCGGTCAGGCCCTGACGGATCAGGCTGACCAGGAACAGGTGATTGTCGGTACCGCCGGAGACCACGTCGTAGCCACGCTCGATAAAGACTTTAGCCATCGCCTGGGCGTTGTCGATCACCTGCTGCTGGTAGGCCTTGAAGCCTGGCTCCAGCGCTTCCTTGAAGCACACGGCCTTGGCCGCGATCACGTGCATCAGCGGGCCGCCCTGGGCGCCGGGGAAGACCGCGGCATTGAGCTTCTTCTCGATCTCCGGGTTCGCCTTGGCCAGGATCAGGCCGCCGCGCGGGCCGCGCAGGGTCTTGTGGGTAGTGGTGGTGACCACATCGGCGAAGGGCAGCGGGTTCGGGTACAGACCGGCAGCCACCAGCCCGGCGACATGGGCCATGTCGACGAACAGATAGGCGCCGACCTTGTCGGCGATGGCGCGAAAGCGCGGGAAATCCAGGGTCTTGGAGTAGGCGGAGAAGCCGGCGACGATCATCTTCGGCTGGTGCTCGACGGCCAGGCGCTCGACTTCGTCGTAGTCGATCAGCCCGGTGGTGGTGTCGATGCCGTACTGCACGGCGTGGTACAGCTTGCCGGAGGAGCTGACCTTGGCGCCGTGGGTGAGGTGGCCGCCGTGGGCCAGGCTCATGCCGAGGATGCAGTCGCCGGCCTGCAGCAGCGCCAGGTAGACCGCGCCGTTGGCTTGCGAGCCGGAGTGCGGCTGGACGTTGGCGTAGTCGGCGCCGAACAGCTGTTTGGCGCGATCGATGGCCAGCTGCTCGACCACATCGACGTGCTCGCAGCCGCCGTAGTAGCGTTTGCCCGGGTAGCCTTCGGCGTACTTGTTGGTCAGCCCGCTGCCCTGGGCTTCCATCACCCGCTGGCTGCAGTAGTTTTCCGAGGCGATCAGCTCGATGTGATGCTCCTGCCGCGCGTCCTCGGCATTCATCGCCGCCAGCAGTTCGTCGTCGTAGCCTTTGATCTGGTCGTGCTTGCTGAACATTGCGCAATCCTCTGTTGTTCTTGTCGGGCGCCCTTTGCCCTTCACGGGCGCGGGGCGCTGTGCGGGAGGTCAGGCCTCCTGGTAGGCCTCGATGGACGGGCAGGCGCAGACCAGGTTGCGGTCGCCGAAGACGTTGTCGACGCGACCGACCGGTGGCCAGTACTTGGCTTCCAGCAGGCTGGCGACCGGGTACACGGCCAGCTCGCGGCTGTACGGGTGGGTCCAGTCGCCCACCAGTTCGGCGGCGGTGTGCGGCGCGTTCTTCAGCGGGTTGTCCTCAGGGTCCAGCTCGCCAGTTTCAACCGCACGGATTTCCTCGCGGATGCGGATCATCGCGTCGCAGAAACGGTCCAGCTCTTCCTTGGCTTCGCTCTCGGTCGGCTCGATCATCAGCGTGCCGGCCACCGGGAAGGACATGGTCGGGGCGTGGAAGCCGAAGTCGATCAGGCGCTTGGCGACGTCGTCGACGCTGATGCCGCTGCTGTCCTTCAGCGGGCGCAAATCCAAGATGCATTCGTGGGCCACCAGGCCGTTGCTGCCGCTGTAGAGCACCGGGAAGTGCTCTTCGAGGCGGCGGGCGATGTAGTTGGCGTTGAGGATCGCCAGCTGCGAGGCACGGCGCAGGCCGGCGCCACCCATCATGCGGATGTACATCCAGGTGATCGGCAGGATGCTGGCACTGCCGAACGGCGCGGCGCTCACCGCGCCTTCCTTGCGCTGCATATGGCCGTGGCCGGGAAGGAAGGGCGCCAGGTGCGCCTTGACACCGATCGGGCCGACGCCCGGACCGCCGCCGCCGTGGGGGATGCAGAAGGTCTTGTGCAGGTTCAGGTGGGAGACGTCGCCGCCGAACTGGCCCGGCGCACAGAGGCCGACCATGGCGTTCATGTTGGCGCCGTCGATGTACACCTGGCCGCCGTTGTCGTGGATGATCGCGCAGATCTCGCGGATGCCTTCCTCGAACACGCCGTGGGTGGACGGGTAGGTGATCATCAGCGCGGCGAGGCGCTCCTGGTGCTCCTCGGCCTTGGCGCGCAGGTCGGCGATATCGACGTTGCCGCGGGCGTCGCAGGCGGTGACCACCACGCGCATGCCGGCCATGTTGGCGGTGGCCGGGTTGGTGCCGTGGGCGGAGGACGGGATCAGGCAGATGTCGCGCTGATCATCGCCGCGACTGTGGTGGTAGGCGCGAATCGCCAGCAGGCCGGCGTATTCGCCCTGGGAGCCGGCGTTGGGCTGCAGCGACACGGCGTCGTAGCCGGTGGCGGCGCAGAGCATGGCTTCCAGCTCGTCGGTGAGCTGCTGGTAGCCCTGGCTCTGCTCGGCCGGGGCGAAGGGGTGCAGGTTGCCGAACTCGGCCCAGGTCACCGGGATCATCTCGCTGGCGGCGTTCAGCTTCATGGTGCAGGAGCCCAGCGGAATCATGCTGCGGTCCAGCGCCAGGTCCTTGTCGGCCAGCTTGCGCAGGTAGCGCATCAGCTCGGTTTCCGAGTGGTAGCGGTTGAATACCGGGTGGCTGAGGATTGCCGATTCACGCAGCAGCGCGGTCGGCAGGCGGCTGGGGATGCTCGCGGCCAGCGCCTCGAAGTCCGGCAGTGCCTGGCCGTCGGCGAACAGCGCCCAGAGCTGCTCGATGTCGACCTGGCTGCTGGTTTCGTCCAGCGACAGGCCGAGGCGGCCAGCGTCCACTTCACGCAGGTTGATGCCCATGGCGCGGGCCTGCTGGTGCAGTTGCGCGGTGTGCGCGCCGGTGGCCAGGGTCAGGCTGTCGAAGAAGTGTTCCTGCTCCACGGCATGGCCGAGCTTGCTCAGGCCCTGGGCGAGGATCGCGGTCAGCTGGTGCACGCGCCGGGCTATGCGGGTCAGGCCCTGCGGGCCGTGGTAGACCGCGTACATGCTGGCGATATTGGCCAGCAGCACCTGCGCGGTGCAGATGTTGCTGGTGGCCTTCTCGCGGCGGATATGCTGCTCACGGGTCTGCATGGCCAGGCGCAGGGCCGGCTGGCCGTGGCGGTCGATGGAGACGCCGACCAGGCGGCCCGGCATGTCGCGCTTGAACGCGTCGCGGGTGGCGAAGTAGGCGGCGTGCGGGCCACCGAAACCGAGCGGCACGCCGAAGCGCTGGGCGCTGCCGATGGCCAGGTCGGCGCCGAATTCGCCGGGCGCAGTGAGCAGGCACAGGGCCAGCAGATCGGCAGCTACGGCGACCAGGGCGTTGGCGGCATGCAGGCGCGCGACCAGGTCGCGGTAGTCGAAGATATCGCCATTGCTCGCCGGGTATTGCAGCAGGGCGCCGAAGTAGGCGCTGGCGTCGGCGATTTCCCGTTCGTCGCCGACCACCACCTCGATCCCCAGCGGCTCGGCACGGGTGCGCAGCACGTCGAGGGTCTGCGGGTGGCAGTGCTTTGATGCGAAGAAGGCGTTGCTGGCCTTGTTCTTCGCCAGGCGCTTGCAGAAGGTCATGGCCTCGGCGGCGGCGGTGCCTTCGTCGAGCAGGGAGGCGTTGGCGATCGGCAGGCCGGTGAGGTCGCTGATCAGGGTCTGGAAGTTCAGCAGGGCCTCCAGGCGGCCCTGGGAAATCTCCGGCTGGTAGGGCGTGTAGGCGGTGTACCAGGCGGGGTTTTCCAGCAGGTTACGCAGGATCGGCGAGGGCGTGTGGGTGCCGTAGTAGCCCTGGCCGATGTAGGTCTTGCACAGCTGGTTCTTGCTGGCGATGGCCTTGATCGCGGCGAGGGCGTCGGCCTCGCTCTGGCCGGCGCCCATCTCGAGCACGCTGGTGCCCTTGATGCTGTCGGGGATGACGCTGGCGCTCAGGGCCTCGAGGTCGGCGTAGCCGAGCAGGTCGAGCATGGCCTGGACCTCGGCGTCACGCGGGCCGATATGGCGGGCGATGAATTCGTTGGCGGTGCCGAGGAAAGGGGGCTTGATGGGCATGGTCGGTCCTCAGCCGTTGGCTTTGATGAGTGCTTCATAGCCGGCCTGGTCGAGCAGCTCGGCCAGCTGGCCGGCGTCGGTCGGGCGCATGCGGAAGAACCAGCCGGAGCCGAGAGCGTCCTCGTTGACCAGCTCGGGGGCATCTTCCAGTGCCCGATTCACTTCGACCACTTCGCCGTCCAGCGGCATGGCGATGTTGCTGGCGGCTTTCACCGACTCCAGTACCGCGACTTCCGCGCCGGCGCTGTGAGCGCCGAGCTCCGGCAACTGCACGAAGACCACGTCGCCCAGGGCTTCCTGGGCGAAGGGGGTGATGCCGACTGTGACCAGACCATCATTCTCCAGACGCAGCCATTCGTGATCGACGGTAAAACGCAATTCGCTCATGTGAACTCCTCAACGGGTATGACTCGCCCGGTTCTTGTGCCAGACGATGATTCCGGTGCTCGTGCCAGGCAGCGAGCGGGACTGGGGAAGCCAAGAGCAAAGGCAATGCCACTTATATAAATTCTTGTAAAATCATATAGTTAATATTATCCGCGAGAATTTTTCGGAGAGCGGCTGTAGTGAAATCATTACAGCTATGGCGCAGATTGAACCGTGAGAGTCGTAAACATCAGGTGAGATGCGGGTCAGGGTACTTTGTATTGAAATCGCTACGATGTAGTGATTTCGCTACGGATGGGGCGGTGTGGGGGATTCTTCCCTAGGATGTGCTGCGCTTCCCGCATCCGGGGCGCAAGCTCAGCGCTGTGGGGGCTGCGCTGTTCGACGGGGTTTTCGGCAAGCGCCGGCGCGGACGGTGGCGATCGCTTCGCCTGCGACGCCGATCAGCTCTTGCCCGGAATGCCGTATTTGCGCAGCCGGTTGGCGATGGCGCTGTGGGAGGTCTGCAGGCGGGCGGCCAGTTGCCGGCTGGAGGGGTAACTGCGGTAGAGCTTGGCCAGCAGCTCCTTCTCGAAGCCTTCGACTGCCTCCTCCAGGCTGCCGACCTCGCCGTCTGCCTGGTGCGCTATGGCGGTGCCGGCGATGTCCAGGTCGCCGATTTCCACCAGGGGATTCTCGCAGATGGCGGCGGCGCGGAAGATCACGTTCTGCAGCTGGCGCACGTTGCCCGGCCAGCGGTTGCCGAGCAACGCCGGGTAGGTGCCCGGGGCTAGGCGGCAGGGCGGACGCTGGATCTGAGTACAGGCCTGCTGCATGAAGAAGCGCGCCAGCAGCAGGATGTCCTGGCCACGTTCGCGCAGCGGCGGGACTTCCAGGTTCAGCACATTCAGGCGGTAGAACAGGTCTTCGCGGAAGCTGCCTTCGCCGACCATCCTCTCCAGGTCGCGGTGGGTGGCGCTGAGGATGCGCACGTCGACCTTCATTTCGCGGTCGCCGCCGACCCGGCGGAAGCTGCCATCGCTGAGAAAGCGCAGCAGCTTGGCTTGCAGGTAGGGCGACATCTCGCCGATCTCGTCGAGGAACACAGTGCCCTGGTTGGCCAGCTCCAGCAGGCCGGGTTTGCCGCCGCGCTGGGCGCCGGTGAAGGCGCCGGGGGCGTAGCCGAACAGTTCGCTCTCGGCGAGGTTCTCAGGCAAGGCCGCGCAGTTCAGGGCCAGGAAGGGTGCATTGCGGCGTGGGCTGAGGGCGTGACAGGCGCGGGCCACCAGCTCCTTGCCGGTGCCGGTTTCACCCTGGATCAGCAGTGGCGCGTCGAGGGTGGCGATGCGTTGGGCGCGGGCTTTCAGGGTGCGCACCGGCGGTGAATCGCCGAGCAACGAATCGAAGCCTTCGGCGTGATCATGGTGCAGGGCCGCCAGGCGTTCGCCGATGCGGTTCGGTACATAGAGGGTCAGCAGGCCGCCGGCCAGTGGTTGGTTGCCCTCTCCAGCCTTTTCGCCCGTTTCGCTGATCGGCATGGCATCGAGCAACAGCGCTTGGCCTTTGAGCGAGACCTCGCGCATCGGCAGGCGAAAACCGTGCTCGATCAGCGTGCGTTGCAGGGTCGGATCGTCGAACAGCGCGGCCAGCGGCTCACCGGCCGGTTCGCGGCCACACAGGGCGATCAACGCCGGATTGGCCAGCAGCACGTGGCCGGAGCCGTCCACCGCCAGCACCGGGTCGGCCATGGCCGCCAGCAGCGCGTCGAGTTGCAGGCGCCGCCGTTGGCCGGGGAGGATGTCCACCACATGCACGTCCTGCACGCCCTGCAGACGCAATAAGGCGTCGCGCAGCTCTTCCAGCACGCCGGGGCTGAGCGTCGGCGCGTCGATATAGACGTTGGGCGGGATCATCTCCACCGCGTCCAGATTGAGGTTGCGCCCGCCGAGCAGGGCGAGCACTTCCTGGGTGATACCGACGCGGTCGATAAAGGTGACGTGAATGCGCATGCGGGGAAACTGAACACCGAGTGATAGGCGGAAATTTAGGCCAGTATGCCCGCTCCGACCCAGGCTTGGCCAAGCCGGCGTGCGCAGTCGAGCCGCTGGCCCGCCATTCCCGCCAGCCACGCCAGCCACGCCACCCAGGCGGAGGCGGGAGGCGGGCGCTTGCGCTACAATGCGCGCCGATTTCGACTTGCCTGAGAGCCCGACCATGCCCGCCTGCCAGACTCCTATCATCGTCGCCCTGGATTTCCCCACCCGCGAAGCCGCGTTGCAGCTGGCCGATCAGCTGGACCCACGGCTGTGCCGGGTCAAGGTCGGCAAGGAGCTGTTCACCAGTTGCGGCTCGGACATAGTCACGACCTTGCGCGACAAGGGTTTCGACGTATTCCTCGACCTGAAATTCCACGACATCCCGAATACCACGGCGATGGCGGTGAAGGCGGCGGCGGAGATGGGCGTGTGGATGGTCAACGTGCACTGCTCCGGTGGCTTGCGGATGATGGCCGCGTGCCGGGAAACCCTGGATAAGCTCACTGGGCCGAAGCCGCTGCTGATCGGCGTCACCGTGCTGACCAGCATGGAGCGCGAGGATCTGGCCGGCATCGGCCTGGATATCGAGCCGCAGGAGCAGGTGCTGCGTTTGGCCGGTCTGGCGGCCAAAGCCGGACTCGATGGCCTGGTGTGTTCGGCCCAGGAGGCGCAGGCGCTGAAAGCCGCGTACCCGGGGCTGCAACTGGTCACTCCGGGGATTCGGCCCGCCGGCAGTGCGCAAGACGACCAGCGCCGCATCCTCACGCCCCGTCAGGCGCTGGAGGCCGGCTCCGACTATCTGGTGATCGGCCGCCCCATCAGCCAAGCCGCCAACCCGGCACAGGCCTTGGCGACAGTGGTCGCGGAGCTGGCGTAAGCCTGGCGCTGGGCTCCCGCGTCGGCGGGAGCCACGCTGCAACAGCGCCTGTCATCAATCCTACATAAAGATTTAATTCCTCCGTCACGGAACTCAGGCAGTTTTGCAAGCCAGTGTTTTCTTGAGCAGGAGTTGCTATGTCTTTTATCAAACCGCGTTTCATCAAACCCGTATCCATCGCATTGCTCGCCGCCGCAATCGCCGCGTGCAGTACCAATACGCCCACCGCTGCGACTGCTAGCAAGCCAGCGAGTAGCAAAGCCGTGGACGTGGTGCAGAACAATACGGATTGGTACCAGGTTCGTACGGAAACTGAGTTGTACCTGTTCGATGATTACGCGGTGTTCAGCCAGTTCCTGCAAACCGGCAAAGCGCCCTACACCAAGGCGCTGGACAAGAAAGATAACTTCGACCGCAGCATTGTTTTGGCGTTGGCCGCCGAAGATCAAAGCAAAAGCCTGGATGCCGTTGCCGCCAGTCGCTTGTGGAATGTCAGTATGGCCCCGGCCTACCCCTTCTATGGCGAGATTCGCGAAGAACAGGTGATCTATGTGTTCAGCCGTTACGGTGACATGGTCGACATGGCCAAGATTGGCGAGCCCACCTTTAGCTATGTAGAAGTCGGCGGTGGGCCTAAAGGCGAACGTATCGTTTACGTCTTGGCCAAGGAAGAGAAGAAGCCCGAGGCGGCGATCAAGGCGTTTCACGCCAAATACAAGTAATCGGGCTGTAAGGCTCCGGTTGAATAAAAAAGGGCAGTCTCTCGCAGACTGCCCTTTTTGTTTGCCGCGCGGGTTTAGCTGACTTTCAACACCAGCTTGCCGAAGTTCTCCCCGCTGAACAGCTTCAACAGGGTTTCCGGGAAGGTTTGCAGGCCTTCGACTATGTCTTCCTTGCTCTTCAGTTGGCCGCTGGCCATCCAGCCGCCCATCTCTTTCGCCGCGTCGGCGAATTGTGCTGCGTAGTCCATCACCACGAAGCCTTCCATCCGTGCGCGGTTGACCAGCAGCGAGAGGTAGTTGGCCGGGCCTTTCACCGCTTCCTTGTTGTTGTACTGGCTGATGGCCCCGCAGATGACGATGCGGGCTTTGGGGGCGATGCGGGTCAGCACGGCGTCGAGGATGTCGCCGCCGACGTTATCGAAATACACATCGACACCTTTCGGGCACTCGCGCTTGAGGCCGGCGTGGAGGTCTTCGTTCTTGTAGTCGATGACGCCGTCGAAGCCGAGTTCGTCGATCAGCAGTTTGCATTTCTCCGTCCCACCGGCGATGCCGATCACCCGGCAGCCTTTGATCTTGGCGATCTGCCCGACCACGCTGCCGACCGCGCCGGCGGCGCCGGAAATCACCACGGTGTCACCGGCTTTCGGCTGGCCGACGTCGAGCAGGGCGAAGTAGGCGGTCATGCCGGTCATGCCCAGGGCCGAGAGGTACAGCGGCAGCGGGGCGCGGCTGGAGTCGACGGTATAGAAGCCTCTCGGCTCACCGAGGAAGTAGTCCTGCACGCCCAGGGCGCCGTTGACGTAGTCGCCAACCGCGAAGTTCGGGTGCTGCGAGGCGATGACTTTGCCGACGCCCAGCGCGCGCATCACTTCGCCGATAGCGACCGGCGGGATATACGACTTGGCATCGTTCATCCAGCCGCGCATGGCCGGATCGAGGGACAGGTATTCGTTCTTGACCAGAATTTGCCCGGGGCCAGGCTCGCCCAGCGGGTTTTCCACATAGCTGAAGGTTTCGCGGCTCGGCAGACCGACTGGGCGCTGTGCGAGGAGGAACTGACGGTTGAGCTGGACAGGCATGGCAGGCACTCAATGGCGGGAAAGCCTCGGTGATAAACCTCTGCGGGCCATCGAGCAAGGCTTGGCGAGTTGCGGAATGGGGCTTTATCCATCTGGATGATGAAGTGGCCCGAGGCTTTATCATTTTTTTGGATAAGCTCATAGCGCGGCTCGTAATAGTGCTGCCACGTCATTCTTCGGCGTGGCTAGACTGAGCGCCAATCGACTCCCATTGCTTCAGAGGACTGATAGATGAGCATGACCTTCTCCGGCCAGGTTGCCCTGGTAACTGGCGGTGCCGCCGGTATTGGCCGCGCTAGTGCACAGGCTTTCGCAGCCGAAGGCCTCAAAGTAGTGATTTCCGATGTCGATGCCGCGGGCGGCGAAGGCACGGTTGCATTGATCCGCGCAGCCGGTGGTGAAGCGACCTTTATCCGCTGTGACGTGACCAAGGACGCGGAGGTCAAGGCGCTGATGGACGGCGTAGTCGCGGCCTACGGTCGCCTGGACTATGCCTTCAACAACGCCGGCATCGAGATCGAGAAGGGCCGGCTTTCTGAGGGCAGCGAGGCGGAGTTCGACGCGATCATGGGCGTCAACGTCAAGGGCGTGTGGCTGTGCATGAAGTACCAACTGCCGCTGCTGTTGGCCCAGGGTGGCGGTGCCATAGTCAACACCGCGTCGGTCGCCGGCCTTGGCGCGGCACCGAAGATGAGCATCTACAGCGCCTCCAAGCATGCGGTGATCGGCCTGACCAAATCCGCCGCCGTCGAGTACGCGAAGAAGAAAATCCGCGTCAACGCGGTGTGCCCGGCGGTGATCGACACCGACATGTTCCGGCGCGCCTATGAGGCCGACCCGAAGAAGGGCGAGTTCGCGGCGGCCATGCACCCGGTTGGGCGCATCGGTAAGGTCGAGGAAATCGCCGCGGCGGTGCTGTACCTGTGCTGCGACGGTGCGGCCTTCACCACCGGCCATGCGCTGGCGGTGGATGGCGGGGCTACGGCGATCTGACGCGCGGCCAGGGCTTGGTTCTTTGTGCCTGAGTCGCTCAGTCCTTGCCCCAATTCAGGATCAGTAGCGTCAGCACGCCGGCGACTATGCCCCAGAACGCCGAACCGATGGAGAACAGGCTGAAGCCCGAGGCGGTGACCATAAAGGTGACCAGCGCCGCTTCGCGCTCCTTCGCCTCGCTCATGGCATTGGTCAGACCGTTGATGATCGAGCCGAACAGCGCCAGCGCCGCAATCGACAGCACCAACTCCTTGGGCAGCGCCGCGAAGAGCGCCGCCAGGGTGGCGCCGAAGATCCCGGCGATACCGTAGAAGATCCCGCACCAGACTGCGGCGGTGTAGCGCTTGCGGCGATCTTCATGGGCGTGCGGGCCGGTGCAGATCGCGGCACTGATCGCCGCCAGGTTTATCCCGTGGGAGCCGAATGGCGCCAGCAGCAACGAGGCGATACCGGTCACCGTGATCAAAGGCGAGGCGGGCAGCCAATAACCGTCGGCACGCAGCACGGCGATGCCGGGCATGTTCTGCGAGGTCATCGCCACCACGAATAGCGGAATGCCGATGCTGATGGTGGCCGCCAGGGAGAACGACGGCGTGGTCCAAACCGGGGTGGCCATTTCCAGGCTGAAGCCGCTGAAATCCAGCAGGCCCAGGGCGCCGGACAGTGCGGTGCCGACCAGCAAGGCGGCGAGTACGGCGTAGCGCGGCTGCAGCCGTTTGATCAGTAGATAGGTGAAGAACATGCCGAGCACCAGGCCGGTGCGATGCTGCGCGGCGACGAAAATCTCGCTGCCGATCTTGAACAGGATGCCGGCCAGCAAGGCCGCGGCCAGCGAGGCGGGCAGGCGCTTCACCAGGCGCTCGAAGCTACCGGTCAGGCCGCAGAGGGTCACCAGCAGCGCGCAGGTGATGTAGGCGCCGATCGCCTCGCCGTAGCTCACGCCGGACAGGCTGGTGATCAGCAGCGCCGCGCCGGGGGTCGACCAGGCCACGGTGACCGGCGTGCGATAGCGCAACGACAGGCCGATGCTGCAGATCGCCATGCCAATCGACAGCGCCCAGATCCATGAGGAGATTTGCCCGGTGGTCAGCCCGGCGGCCTGGCCAGCCTGGAACATCAGCACCAGCGAGCTGGTATAGCCGGTCATCATCGCAATAAAGCCCGCTACCACGGCCGAGGGCGAGGAGTCGGCCAGCGGGCGCAGCGGTGCAGGATTTGCCCGGGAGTCAGAGGCTTCGGTCATTGCAGGGTTCCTGGCGTCGCTCACTTAAAAGTCTCCGAGAATAGGATAGAGCGAGACGACCAGCAGCAGCGCCATGCCGACATTGAAGCCGCGCAGCACCCGCGGATTGCTCAGCCAGTTGCGCAGCAGGCTGCCGGCGACGGTCCACAAGCCGACGCTGGGGCAATTGACCAAGGCAAACAACCCGGCGACCAGCAGCACGTTAACCAGGAAGTTTTCTTGCGGCGTATAGGTGGTGATCGCGCCGATGGCCATCACCCAGGCCTTGGGGTTGATCCACTGAAAGGCGGCCGCCTGGAGAAAGGTAAAGGGTTTGCCGTGTTCTGTGCCGCCAGTGTCCGGTGCACCGGAGCGGGAGATTTTCCAGGCGAGGTACAGCAGGTACGCGGCGCCGGCATAGCGCAGCACGGTGTAGAGCAGCGGCACTTGCTCGAACAGCTGGCCCAGGCCAAAGCCGACGGCCATCACCAGCAGCATAAAGCCCAGGCTGATCCCGAACATGTGCGGGAGGCTGCGGCGCAGGCCGAAGTTCACGCTGGAGGCGAGCAACATCATATTGTTCGGCCCGGGCGTCACCGAGGTGACGAAGGCAAAGGCGATAAAGGCGATCAGCAGTTCCGGGCTCATGGTGGCTCTCTCCAGCGACAGCGCTCAGCCTAAGCGCGGCGGTGGACGGCGTCCCGATACAGCGGTTGGCGCAATTAGCCATACAGTTGCTCGGGATCGGCTCTAGTCGGTTAACTGTTTGAGCCTGGTGCGCTCGATTTTGCCGATGGGCTGACCGGCTGGGATTGCCCGCGGGGGTGAGCATGGGAGCTCTGCCGGAGCTGGCTCGGCTTATCGAGAGTGTGGCGAGGTGGTGTTGCGATTAGTCTTCAGCGCCGCCCGGCTGGCGGGTGCGACCGAGTGCCTGGTTGACTGCCAGCCAGCCGTTGACCGCGGCTTCGCCGGCCTCATTGAACACCCGTTGCAGCAGCTTGGCCTGTTCGCGGCGCAGGGCCAGTTCCAGCTTGGCGCCCTCGCTGGTAAATCCGAGCAGGCGTTTACGTTTGTCATCCTCGGCGGTCATGCTCTGCACCAGGTGCATTTCCATCAGTTGCCGCAGCGGGATGTTCAGCGCCTGCTTGCTGACCCCGAGCGCGGCGAGCAGCTCTTTCATGCTCAGGCCTGGATGGCGGGCGATGAAAAACAGGATGCGGTGGTGTACCCGGCTCAATCCACGGCGCGCCAGCATTTCGTCGGCTTTGGCGGTGAACGCCTGATAGCCGAAGAAGAAGGCCTCCATGGCGGCCTGCTGAGTGGTTGTGCTTTTTAGGTTAAACATTCAGGTCAAGCATATTGACGTATCTACCCGGGGCGTCGTAGTTTCGGTCAATCAGTTTGACTTATTTTTCTTTGCCTTTGCTACCGGTGACTTGAATGGCCTTCTCCGAACGTATCACCCGCCTAAAAAGCTCTTTGATCCGCGAAATCCTGGCCGCGGCGCAGCGTCCGGAAGTGATGTCGTTCGCCGGTGGCCTGCCGGCCGAGCCGATGTTGCCGCGGGTGGAGTGGGCGGACATGCCGACGGGCATGGGCCAATACGGCATGAGCGAAGGCGAGCCAGAGTTGCGTGAAGCCATAGCCGCCGAAGCGCGTGAGCTGGGCGTACCCTGCGACGCCAGCCAGGTGCTGATCGTCAGCGGCTCGCAGCAGACGCTGGATCTGGCCGCCAAGCTGTTTATCGATCCGGGCACCGAGGTGCTGCTCGAGGCGCCGACTTACCTGGCCGCGCTGCAAGCCTTCCAGCTGTTCGGCGCCGACTGCATCACCGTGCCGCAGGAAGCCGATGGCCCGGAACTGCTGGTGCTGCGCCAGCGCCTGGAGCAGCACAAGCCGGCGTTCGCCTACCTGATCCCGACCTTCCAGAATCCGTCCGGTGTGCGTTACAGCGAAGCCAAGCGCGATGCCGTGGCGGCGCTGCTGGACGAGTTTGGTGTGACCCTGATCGAGGATGAGCCTTACCGCGAACTGGTGTTCGACGCTGGCAGTGCCACACCAATCGTCAGTCGCCTGCAGAAGGCCAGCTGGATCTACACCGGCACCGTCTCGAAAACCCTGTTGCCGGGCCTGCGGGTGGGCTTCCTGATTGCCACGCCGGATCTGTTCCCGCACCTGCTGCGGCTCAAGCAGTCGGCGGATCTGCACACCAACCGCATCGGCCAGTGGCAGGCACTGCAGTGGATCGGCACCCGGCATTACCGTGAGCATCTGGCCGAACTGCGGGACTTCTACCGGGTGCGCCGCGATGCCATGCAGGTCGCGCTGGACGAGCATTTCGGCGAGCTGGCGAGCTGGAACATTCCCCAGGGTGGGCTGTTCTTCTGGCTGACCCTGAAGCAGCCGCTGGACACCCGCACGCTGCTCAAGCCGGCGCTGGAGCAGAACGTGGCCTTTATGCCGGGTGAGCCGTTCTTCACCCATCCGGAGCAGAATCCGGGCTATCTGCGGCTGAATTTCAGCCATATCGCGCCGGAGCGTTTGAGCGAAGGGCTCCAACGACTGGCCAAGGTGATTCGCCAAGCACAAACCGCCGAGGCGGCTTAACAGGAGGTTGCGATGTACAAGGTTTACGGCGATTACCGCTCGGGCAACTGCTACAAGATCAAGCTGATGTTGCATCTGCTCGGCAAAGAGTCGAAGTGGGTGCCGGTCGATATCCTCAAGGGTGAGACCCAGACCCCCGAGTTTCTCGAGATGAACCCCAACGGCAAGATTCCGGTGCTGCAACTGGAAGACGGCAGCTGCTTGTGGGAATCGAATGCCATCCTGAATTTTCTCGCCGACGGCAGCGAGTTCCTGCCGAGCGAGCCGCGCCTGCGTACCCAGGTGTTGCAGTGGCAGTTCTTCGAGCAATACAGCCATGAGCCCTATATCGCCGTCGCGCGCTTTATCCAGCTGTATCAGGGCATGCCGGCCGAGCGTCTGGAGGAGTACCAGACCTGCCAGGTGCGCGGCCACAAGGCGCTGAAGGTGATGGAGCAGCAGCTCAAGCGCACCGCGTATCTGGTCGGCGAGAGTTACTCGATTGCCGATATTGCGCTCTACGCCTACACCCATGTGGCCGCCGAGGGCGGCTTCGACTTGAGCGGCTACCCGGCGATTCAGGCCTGGTTGCAGCGCGTCGCCAGCCACCCGAGGCATGTCGCTATGCTCGACTGAGCGTCGTGCGGACTAAGACTAAAATCGGCCATTGGCCGGTTTTCTGCCGGCAGAAATGGCGAGATGGCCGCGGTGAATGTGCGTTGCCTGGCTGGGGTGGAGTTGGAGACGCTGAAGGTGACTAAGGTCGATGGCCGCAGCCGCTAGTCGTCGGTGGACTCGTCAGCCTAGAGCGTTGCGTATTGAGCGGTGAGTTGCCCTTGGCCTTGGCTCATAGCCCGAGCATCGCCAGGCCATGAGCTTATGAGCTAGAGCGGTTTAGTACGCCGCAAAGCGGTCTTGCAGGTATTGCATGATGACCTTGGACTCGTACATCCAAGTGACCTGGCCGTTTTCCTCGATGCGCAGGCACGGCACCTTGATCGCCCCGCCCTCGGTCAGCAGGGTTTGCCGGTCCTGTGGGTTGTTCTTCGCATCGCGCAGGGCGATTGGCAGGTTCAGGCGATGAAGGGTACGACGGGTGCGCACACAGAAGGGGCACGCGTGAAATTGGTAGAGCGATAGACCCGCGGCGGCCTGATTGACCTGGGCCTGTGCTTCGGCGGGGCGACGCAGCTTGCGTGGCCGGGTGATGAAGTCGATGAACACGATCAGTTGGCCCAAGCCAACTCTTAATGCCTTGATAAACACTGCAGCCTGCCCTTTCGGTGACGATTCGAGGGTGGCAGCTTACCTGAATGTGCCGAGGCTGGCCCCAGTTAAGGACAGCAGGTAGGCGTAGGGTGGGCTTCAGCCCACCACGCAGCCTGTATCGGTGGGCTGAAGCCCAGCCTACAAAAGCCCGGCCTAGTTGAAAAACTGCTTGATCGAGCGCGAGAACCAGCCGCCGGCGCGCTTATCACTGACCAGGGTGTTCATGTTGTCCTTCACCGCCTGCACATAGCCGGCATCGTCGGTGCGGATATGGTTGAACAGCCAGCGCGAGAGTAAGCCGATGAGTTCCTGGGTGATGTCTTCGCCGGCCTTGAAGCGCAGGTTGTAGTCGCTCACCCGGCCAATGAAGATTTCATGGACGCGCTTGTGCGGGCGGCTGAACTCGTAACCCGCCTCCTCCAGCAGCGATTCTTCGAAGGCGAAATGCGACAGGGTGTAATCCACCAGTTCGTTCAGCACATCGCCCACTTCACTGCGACTGCGCCCATGCTCCTGGGCTTGGTGCAGTAGGTTGATCATGTCGACGATGCGTTTGTGCTGATCGTCGATGACTTGAATGCCGGTGTTCAGGTCGTCTTGCCAGGTCAAATAGGCCATTTAACTCATTCCTTAGCGTGCCGCTCACCTGCATGTGAGCGCTTCGCCAAGACTACCCAGGGCGTCTAGAACGCGGCCTGACACAGATCAACCAATGCGTGCGCCGAGCCTGGATCGAGTCGTGGAGCAAGGCTATTGATTCGAAACGGTGCTTAGCGATCCCAGGGCGGCACGCCGCTAAACGCCTCGACCAAAAAATCCACCATCACCCGCACCTTGGCACTCAGGTGACGACGGCTTGGGTACATGGCCAGTACGTCGATTTCCGCTAAGCGATAGCCGGGCAGCAGCGGCACCAGTCGGCCTGCGCGTAGGTCGTCACCGATCAGGAAGGTGGGTTGCCAGATCACCCCGCGCCCGGCCAATGCCGCAGCCCGAGCGGTATCGCCATTGTTGCAGTGCATCTGGCCAGTCACTTTCACGCTATGGGTCTTGCCGTCAGCGTCGCTGAAGTGCCACTCGTCGCCCGAGTAGGTGTAGCAAACGCAAGCATGCTCGCGCAGATCAGTCGGGGTCTGGGGCTGGCCGTGACGTTTCAGGTAGTCAGGCGAGGCGCACAGAATATTTTGCGAGGTCGCCAGTTTGCGCGCCGCGTGGCTGGTCGTACCGGCGCGGGAGATGCGGATGGCCAGGTCATAGCCATCCTCGACGAGATCGACAACCCGGTCGTTCAAGGTCACATCGAGTTCCACGTCGGGGTACTTCTGCATGAACTCGGGCCACAGTGGCGCCAGGTGCAGAATGCCGAAGCTCAGCGGTGCGTTGATCCGCAGCCGGCCGCGTGGCTGCAACGAACTGGATGAGACCAACGCCTCGGTTTCCGCGACCTCGTCGAGGATGGATTTGCTCCGTTCGAAGAGCGCTTCGCCGCTCTCGGTGAGCGAGAGTTTGCGTGAACTACGATTCAGCAAGCGGGTACCGAGGTGCGACTCTAACTCGTTGACGTAGCGGGTCACGTTGGCGGGCGAGGTGTCGAGGGCATCGGCTGCACGGGTGAAACTGCCGCGACTCACCACCGTCACGAACACTTCAAAGGCGCGCAAGCGGTCCATTTTTCACTCTCGCTTTGTTCATAAAAGATGAACGATAAGAGCATTTTTACTGCCTTCTTCCAACTCAATCTGAAGCATAGATTTACCTCCAACGACTAGCGCATCCGGCGCCAGCCGATACAACGCAGAGCTGAGGTGAAAATGGGACGTTTGACTGGAAAAGTAGCCATAGTCACGGGCGCGAGTTCAGGCATTGGCCTGGCCACCGCCAAACTGTTCGCCGAGGAAGGGGCGAAAGTCGTAGTTGCCGCCCGCCGTGACGCCGAACTGGCGAAGCTGGTCGCCGAGATCGGCGCCGCCGGAGGTGAAGCCGTCGCCCTGGCCGGTGACGTGCAGTCGGAAGACTTTGCGAAAGCCTTGGTGGCCCTGGCGGTCGGCCGCTTTGGTCGCCTCGATATCGCCTTCAATAACGCCGGTACTCTGGGCGAGCAGGCGCCGACTACCGAGGTCTCTGAAAAGGGCTGGACGGAGACCTTGGCAATCAACCTGACCAGTGCCTTTCTAGGCGCCAAGCACCAGATCCCCGAGATGATCAAGCAGGGGGGCGGCTCGATTATTTTCACCTCGACCTTTGTCGGCTATTCCTTCGCCTTCCCTGGTGTTGCCGCCTATGCCGCGAGCAAATCGGGATTGATCGGGCTGACCCAGGCGCTGGCCGCCGAATACGGCCCGCAGGGTGTACGCGTCAATTCGATTTTACCGGGCGCGGTGGATACTCCGATGTACCGCGACATGAACGACACGGCGGAGTCGCAAGCCTTTATCACCAACCTGCACGCCCTGAAGCGTGTCGCTAAACCGGAAGAGCTGGCCCGTTCAGTGCTCTATCTCGCCTCCGACGACTCCGCGTTTGTGACCGGTACGGCCTCCTTGGTCGATGGCGGCGCCTCGATCACCCGTACCTGAGGCAACCAAGCAGCGGTCTGCAAGATATAAAAAAACCGGCGCAAGGCCTAATGCCGATCAGTTAAGCCTCACGGCTTGACCTTTGGCCGCAAAAAAACAGAATCCGATGCCTGAACTGGCATCGGATTTTTTTATGCGTCTCGCTCGGGCACTGGAACTGACCCACAACATCGCCTCCACCCCTAACTCAATCGAGGGGTTGGATTCATTGCTCGACCCTTCCTTGGTCGAGCAGGCGCTGGAACACGCTGGCGTCGCGACCCTACGCAAGCGACGCTTGCCGTTGGAAATGATGCTCTGGTGCGTCATCTCCATGGCGTTCTTTCGGCGCATGTCGGCTTGGGATGTGGTCAGTCGAATGAACATCATGCTGCCTGGGCAGCGCCCCTTGGTCGCGCCCAGCGCTGTAGTCCAAGCCCGTCAGAGACTGGGCAGCGAGGCGGTACGACAAGTCTTCGATCTGACTCAGAAAAGCTGGCATGAAGCCGCAGACCATCCGACCTGGGCCGGCTTGCGCTTACTGGGGGTCGACGGAGTTGTTTGGCGCACACCAGATACGCCGGAGAACCGTGAACGCTACGGCAGTGCCAGCAACCAGCATGGCGATACCGGTTTTCCTCAGATACGCATGGTGTGTCAGATGGAATTGACCAGCCACTTGCTGATCGGCAGCGCTTTTGATGGCTATCGCAGCAACGAAATGAAACTGGCCGAACAGCTCATCGAAACTACGCCTGACCACTCGTTGACGCTGTTTGATCGCGGCTTTTATTCCTTGGGTTTACTGCATCAATGGCAGCAGGCAGGTATCGAGCGTCACTGGCTGATGCCGCTGCGCAAAGGTGCGCAGTACGAGGTGGTCAAGCGTCTGGGACGCCAGGATGCTGTTGTCTCGTTAAGCACTTCGCCGCAGGCCCGCAAACAATGGCCGGGGCTGCCGGAGCGCCTGATGGCGCGACTTCTGAGCAAAACCGTCAAGGGCAAGGTTCGCCAGATCCTGACGTCAATGGCCGATCCTCTACGTTTCCCACCCGACGAAATTGTCGATCTGTACAGCCAGCGATGGGAGATCGAATTAGGGTTTCGGGAAATGAAACAGACGCTGCTAAACAGCAGCTATACGTTGCGCAGCAAGACACCCGGGATGATCGAGCAGGAGCTTTGGGGGGTGTTGTTGGGTTACAACCTGTTGCGCTATCAGATGGTGGAAATGAGCCGACATTGTCCGGGTATTTACCCGTGTGAAATGAGTTTTACAGCCTGTACCTGGGCGATCTTAGGGTTCATCAACAGCGTTTCAGCCGACCGTTCAGGGAATATCCCCAAGTACTTGGCTGAGTTGCATGCTTCTGCCATGCATTACGTTCTACCTCATCGGCGTGAGGAGCGCATTTATCCCCGTGCGATCAGGCTCAAATCTCCGAAGTATCCGATCAAAAACAAAAATGCCAGTCAGCTTAACTGACTGGCATTAGGCGCAAGGCCGATTTTTTATGTCCTACAGATCAGTTGATCAGGCTGAGGAATTCGCTGCGGGTGGCGGCGTTTTCCCGGAATTCGCCGAGCATCACCGAGGTAACCATGGTGGAGTTCTGCTTCTCCACGCCGCGCATCATCATGCACATGTGCTGGGCTTCGATGACTACCGCGACGCCCAGAGCTCCGGTGACCTGCTGAATGGCTTCGGCGATCTGGCGGGTGAGGTTTTCCTGAATCTGCAGGCGCCGCGCGTACATGTCGACGATCCGCGCGACCTTGGACAGGCCGAGCACCTTGCCGTTGGGAATGTACGCGACATGCGCCTTGCCGATGAAGGGCAGCAGGTGGTGCTCGCATAGCGAGTACAGCTCGACGTGCTTCACCAGCACCATTTCGCTGTTGTCGGAGCTGAACAGGGCGTCGTTGACGACTTCGTCGAGGTTCTGCTGATAACCGCGGCAGAGGTACTGCATGGCTTTGGCGGCGCGCTTGGGCGTGTCGAGCAGACCTTCGCGGGAAGCGTCCTCGCCAAGCTGGCCGAGAATCGCGGTGTAGTTCTGTTCCAGGGACATGGATCTACCTGTGAGGCTTTTATGGACAGGGTACAAAGACGCAGGGTAGGGCAGCGACGCTGCGACTGGCAAGGGTTGTGGCGTAACTGATTACTCGTCGCGACCGTCCAGCATGGTGCGTTTGAGCATCAGGTAAATCGCCCCGGTGCCGCCGTGTTTGGGCAGGCATGAGGTGAAGCCGAGCACTTGCGGATGCTGGCGTAGCCAGGTGTTGACGTGGCTTTTGAGCATGGGCCGTTTGCCATCCAGGCGCACCGCCTTGCCGTGGGTGATGCGCACGCAGCGCACTTCGAGCTTGGCCGCCTCGGCAAGGAATTCCCACAGGGTGTCGCGGGCTTTTTCCACGCTCATGCCATGTAGGTCGAGGCTGCCCTCGAAGCCGATCTGACCCAGCTTGAGTTTGCGCATCTGGCCTTCTTGCACTCCGTCGCGGGCCCAGTTCAGGGCATCTTCCGGGCCGACGTCGATGACAAACTGATCGGACAGGCCGTCGACTTTCAGCGCGCCCTCGCGCACGGTCGCGGCCTGGCGCAGGGTGGCGATGCGCGCGCGATCGGCCTTGGGTTTGCCGGTGTCGGCGCGGTCGTGCTGGATCGGCTTGACGCCGCGAATCTCGGATTTGAACAGGGAAAAGTCGTCGTCTTGCATAGAGGCCTCCGCGAAGGCGCCTAGTGTAACCATTCGCGCGGCAGTGGCGTCAGTCGCGCTTCTTCAGCAGGTGGGGCGCCAGGCTCAGGTCGCTGGGCCGGCGCAAACGCCGCCGACATCTGCGCCAGGCAATCACGCCGACCCACAGCAGCAACAAGCCAACCACCAACCAGATGCCGGCGGCGCTGGGGGTCGCATTCAGCGAGCCTAATGCCGGCGGGCGGCCGAGCAGGGTCGCGGCGCCCGCCATGGCCAGCAGGACTCCGAGCGCCGCGAACAGCGCGGAAAGGCCTGCGCCGAGGCGCCAGCGCCAGCTACTCGGGCCGCGTTGGCGGAGGCGGCGAGCATCGAAACCACCGGATATTTTCATGCCGCTTTCCTTTAAGGGTATCGGCGCTATGACCGACACCTGGTGGCGAGGTTCAGCCAGCGCTGCTGAGTAGACCTGGGCGCCGCGACAAAGTGCCGGGCGAGTTGCTTAGCCGGCCTGTTAGACCAACGCCTTGGCGTGCGGCACCAGGGCTGCGAAATTGTCCGCCAGGGCGGCCATTTCGGCGCGATGGAGGGCTTGGGCCGTGATCAGTCCGTCGCCATAGGGCAGGTCGCGGGTGGCGCAGGCGCTATCGACCAGGGTGCAGCGATAGCCGTAATCCTTGCAGGCGCGCACGGTGGTGCTGACGCTGGAGTGGGTCATGAAACCGCAGACGATCAGGTCGAGGCGGCCGAGGGCTTGCAGCCGGTCGTGCAGTTCGGTGCCGGAGAAGGCATTGGGCAGACGTTTCTCGACCACGATTTCACCCGGCAGTGGTGCCAGTTCGGGGAGGAAGCGCCCGCGTGGGCCTTGCGGGTCGAGAAAGCCGCCGGGAACACCGAGGTGTCTCACATGCACTATGGGCGAGCCGGCGGCACGGGCGGCGGCGAGTAGCTTGGCGATTTCGCCGACAGCCGCATCCAGGCCCGGCAAGGGCAGCGCACCACTGCGGTATTCCTCCTGTGCATCGATGATCAGCAGGCAGGCGTGACTCAGGCTGGCCGGTGCGTAACTTCGGCCGGTAAGCTGGAGTAAGGTTTGTGGTTGGGACATGACATGGCTCCTGACAGACGCAGATTGTCACCATTGTCGCCTCCGCGGTGTTGGCTGTGAACCTTTTTGCAGACTCTTTGTCGTGCTGGGTGCGGCTGCAGGGGCGGGCGCAGAGCCGCCGGAAGAAATCAACGGAGGCGCGCGCGGCTTCGGCTAAAATGCTCGCCTTCACTCTGGAGATGCCGCCGTGACAGCTTCGACCTCCCAATTGCGCACCTTGCGCGACCATATCCGCTGGGCCGTCAGCCGCTTCCATGCCGAAGCGTTGTTTTTCGGCCACGGCACCGATAATGCCTGGGATGAGGCGCGCCAGTTGGTGCTCGGCGCCGTGCATCTGCCCTGGGACATTGCCGACAGTTACCTCGATTGCCGTTTGGAGGACGATGAGCGCGAGCATCTGCAGACGCTACTCAAACAGCGCATCGAGGAACGCGTGCCGACGGCTTATTTGCTCGGTGAGGCCTGGTTCTGCGGGATGCCCTTCGTGGTCGATGAGCGTGTGTTGATCCCCCGTTCGCCGATTGCCGAGTTGATCGAGCGGCACTTCGAGCCCTGGCTGCCACAGGAGCCCGCGCGGATTCTCGACCTGTGCACTGGCTCCGGTTGCATCGGCATCGCCTGCGCCTATGAATTCCCCCAGGCCGAAGTGGTGCTCGCCGATCTCTCGTTCGAGGCCCTGGAAGTGGCGAACCAGAATATCGAGCGGCATGACCTGGAAGAGCGCGTCTACACCGTGCAAGGCGATGGTTTTGCCGGTCTGCCGGGGCAGCGTTTCGACCTGATAGTGTCGAATCCGCCCTATGTCGACGCCGAAGATTTCGCCGAGATGCCGGCGGAATACCATCACGAGCCGGCCCTGGGTCTGGCTTGCGGAGACGATGGCTTGGATCTGGTGCGCCGCATGCTGGCTGAGGCGGCCGAGCATTTGACCGAGAAGGGCGTGCTGATTGTCGAGGTCGGCAACAGCCAGGTGCATGTCGAGGCGTTGTATCCGGAGGTGGACTTCACCTGGCTGGAGTTCGAGCGCGGCGGCCATGGCGTGTTTCTCCTGGCTGCCGAGCAGTGCCGTCAGCATCAGGCGCTCTTTCGTTCGCGGGTCAATGGCTAAGTGCTAGCGGCTCCAATGGCGGATGGCACTGTGCTATTGCAGGATAAAGCCGATGATCTGCTCGGTCAGCTCTCGTGCCAGCGGTAATTGCGGGTTGTTATAGGACGCCAGTTGCTGCTTGGCATCATTCGGGACGATGCGCAGCACATGGTTCATGCCCTCGATCAGCACCAGTTGGGCATCCGGCTTGGCCGCTTTAAGCGCCTGGGCATCTCGTATGCCGACCTGAATGTCGTGGCTGCCCTGGATGATCAGGGTCGGTATCCGCAGCTTGGCAAAGGCCGCGGCCGGCTCTTGGCGAAACAGCGAGATCAGGTAGGGCTGCACACTGGGGCGGAACAGGACCTGCAGCTCGGCGGGCACCTCTGGCACCGGTTGCCCGGCTTTCAGGCTGTCGATCAGCTGTTCGCTCCTGGCCAGCAGTGCGGGCGGCAGGCGCAAGCGCAGTTGTTCGCGCAGCACCTGGTCGATCGGGCGCGAGCTGCCGGCGATGGCAATCAGCGCATCGGCGCCTGCGGTTGCGGCGGCGAGGCTGGCGATCAGCGCGCCCTCGCTGTGGCCGATCAGGATCAATTGGCCGAAGCGCGGATCGGCCTTGAGCTGCTGCCCCCAGGCCGCCGCATCGGCCACATACTGCTCGACGCTGAGGTCGCGTTCATCCGGGGTGGCCGCCTGACTGGCGGCGACGCCCCGCTTGTCGTAGCGCACGCTGGCAATCCCGTGCTGGGCCAGCGCTTGGGCCAGGCGCTTGAGGTTGTCGTTATGCCCGCCGCCGGGGTTGTTGCCGTTGCGGTCGGTCGGGCCGGAACCGGCGATCAGCAGGGCGACCGGCACCGCGACAGCGGTTTTCGGCAGCAGCAGGGTGCCGTGCAGTTCGCCGCTGCCGGTGTCCAGGCTGATCGGGCGTTGCAACAGGGTGTAGGGCGTAGCCTGGGCCAGGCCGGTCAGCAGAGGGAGGATCAAGGCGAGCACTCGCAGCATGGGGCAACTACTTCAAGGGACAGTAAGCGGTTGGAGGCGCCGCCAGGAGTTTGTCAGTTCTAAGTCCGACAGACTCCTGAGGATAAGGTTCGAGGATGAACTGCGTGGGCACGGCGGGTATACTTCTCGGCCTTTGTTTGTGGCTGATTTTCGCGGAGCGTCCTGCATGTCCGGCAATACCTACGGCAAGCTGTTCACTGTCACCACCGCCGGCGAGAGCCATGGCCCGGCCCTGGTCGCCATCGTTGACGGCTGCCCGCCGGGGCTGGAGCTGTCGCTGGCCGACTTGCAGCGTGACCTCGATCGGCGCAAGCCGGGCACCAGCCGCCACACTACCCAGCGCCAGGAAGACGACGAGGTCGAGATACTCTCCGGGGTGTTCGAAGGCAAGACCACGGGCTGCCCTATTGGTCTGCTGATCCGCAACACCGACCAGAAGTCCAAGGACTACTCGGCGATCAAGGATCTGTTCCGTCCGGCCCATGCCGACTACAGCTACCAGCATAAATACGGCATCCGCGATTACCGCGGCGGCGGCCGCAGTTCGGCCCGCGAAACCGCCATGCGCGTGGCGGCGGGTGCCATCGCCAAGAAATACCTGGCGACCCTGGGCATCAGCGTGCGCGGTTACATGAGCCAGCTCGGCCCGATCGAGATCCCGTTCAAGAGCTGGGACTCGGTCGAAGAAAACGCCTTCTTCAGCCCCGACGCGAGCAAGGTGCCCGAGCTGGAAGCCTATATGGACCAGCTGCGCCGCGACCAGGATTCGGTCGGCGCGAAGATCACAGTTATCGCCGAAGGCGTGCTGCCCGGCCTGGGCGAGCCCATTTTCGACCGTTTGGACGCCGAGTTGGCCCATGCGCTGATGAGCATCAATGCGGTGAAAGGCGTGGAGATCGGCGCCGGCTTCGCCAGCGTCGCCCAGCGCGGCACCGAGCATCGGGATGAGCTGACTCCGCAAGGTTTCCTCAGCAATAACGCCGGCGGCATTCTCGGCGGGATTTCCTCCGGCCAGCCGATAGTCGCCCATCTGGCGCTGAAGCCGACCTCCAGCATCACCACGCCGGGTCGCTCGATCGATGTCCACGGCAATCCGGTCGAGGTGATCACCAAAGGGCGTCACGACCCCTGCGTCGGCATTCGTGCCACGCCGATTGCCGAGGCGATGATGGCCATCGTGCTGTTGGATCATCTGCTGCGTCAGCGTGGGCAGAACGCTGAAGTGCGGGTGGCTACGCCGGTATTGGGGCAGCTGTGAGCGACAAGCCCACGTTGTGCCTATGAGCGATATTCCCTACTGGCGCCTATCCAGCTTCTACCTGTTCTACTTCGCGTTGCTCGGCGCCACGGCGCCGTTTCTGGCGCTGTATTTCGATCACCTGGGGTTCTCTGCGGCCCGCATCGGCGAGCTGGTGGCGATCCCCATGCTGATGCGCTGCGTGGCGCCGAATCTCTGGGGCTGGCTCGGTGACCACACGGGACGGCGGTTGGCGATAGTGCGCTTTGGTGCGCTCTGTACCCTGTTTTGCTTCAGCCTGATCTTCATCAGCACCAGCTACGCCTGGCTGGCGCTGATCATGGCGCTGCATGCGTTCTTCTGGCATGCGGTGTTGCCGCAGTTCGAAGTGATCACCCTGGCTCATCTGAAAGAACAGGCCGCGCGCTACAGCCAGATCCGCCTGTGGGGCAGCATCGGCTTCATTCTCACGGTGGTCGGGCTGGGCAAGCTGTTCGAGCTGCTCAGTCTGGACGTCTACCCCTGGGCCTTGATCCTGATCATGGCCGGCATCGTCATCAGCAGTTGCTGGGTGCCCAACGCCCAGCCGCAGGCGCGGGCCAACCGGCTGGGCGAGGGCGGGTTTATCGCCCAGCTGCGCCGCCCTGGAGTGCTGGCGTTTTACCTGGCTGTGGCGTTGATGCAGCTGAGCAATGGCCCTTACTACACCTTTCTGACCCTGCATCTGGAAGCGCTCGGCTACAGTCGAGGTCTGATCGGTCAGCTCTGGGCGCTCGGTGTGGTGGCGGAGATCGTGCTGTTTCTCGGCATGGCGCGGATACTCCAGCGCTTTTCCTTGCGCCAGGTGCTGCTGGCCAGCTTCCTGATTACGGTGGTGCGTTGGCTGCTGCTGGGCAATCTGGCCGATCATCTGCCGGTGCTGCTGGTCGCGCAACTGATGCACGCGGCGACTTTCGGCAGCTTCCACGCCGCCGCCATCCATTTCGTGCAACGCAGCTTCGGCGCCCAGCAGCAGGGCCAGGGTCAGGCAATGTATGCAAGCGTCTCCGGTATCGGTGGTGCACTGGGGGCGCTGTACGCCGGCTACAGCTGGAATACCCTGGGCCCGGCCTGGACCTTTGCCATCGCCAGCCTGGCGGCCTTGGCCGCGGCGGTTATCATCGGCCTGCGCTTGCAAGGCACTGAATTGACAGCAACTGACTTAAACGAGGAGCGTGCATGAGCCGCGAACAACTGGCCCAGGAAATCATCGAAGCCGGACGCTTCCTCTACGGCCGTGGCTGGTCGCCGGCCACCAGCAGCAACTATTCGGCGCGCTTGTCGGTTCACGAAGCGCTGCTGACCGTGTCCGGTAAGCACAAGGGCCGGCTCGGCATGGATGACCTGCTGGCCACCGATCTGGCCGGCAACAGCCTGGAAGCGGGCAAGAAGCCCTCGGCGGAAACCCTGTTGCACACGCAGTTGTATGCCTGGAAGGCGGAGATTGGCGCGGTGCTGCACACCCACTCGGTCAACGCCACCGTGCTGTCGCGGCTGACCGCAGGCGATCATCTGGTCTTCGAAGATTACGAGCTGCAGAAGGCTTTTTCCGGTGTCTCGACCCATGAATCGAAAGTCGTGGTGCCGATCTTCGACAACGACCAGAACATCGCCCGTTTGGCCGGCAAGGTGCAGCCCTGGCTGGAGGCCAACCCGGAATGCGTCGGTTACCTGATCCGTGGCCACGGTCTTTATACTTGGGGGCCGAGCATGAGCGACGCGTTGCGCCAGATAGAGGCTTTCGAGTTTCTCTTCGAATGTGAATTGAAAGTGTTGAGCATCCAGCATCGAGTATAAAAAAATGAGCAGCCTGACCGTCTACCACGAATCCTCCCCCGATCTGCCGAACAAGGTGTTGACCCATCTGGAAGACATCGCCTCGACCCTGGCGGCGGTCGGCGTGCGTTTCGAACGCTGGCAAGCCGCCGCACCGATAGCCGCCGGCGCGGGGCAGGACGAGGTGATAGCTGCCTATCGCCCGCAGATCGAGCAACTGATGAACGAGCGCGGCTATGTCACCGTCGATGTGGTCAGCTTGACCCGCGATCACCCGCAGAAGGCCGAACTACGTGCCAAGTTCCTCGCTGAACACCGCCATGGGGAAGACGAAGTGCGCTTCTTCGTCGCCGGTCGCGGCTTGTTCACCCTGCACATCGAGGATTACGTCTACGCCGTGCTCTGCGAGAAGAACGACCTGATTTCGGTGCCCGCCGGCACCCGGCACTGGTTCGATATGGGTGAGCATCCGCATTTCGTGGCGATCCGGCTGTTCAATAATCCTGAGGGCTGGGTCGCGCAGTTCACCGGCGAAGACATCGCCAGCCACTTCCCACGGCTGGAAGACTGACGCCTAAGCACCGATTTCTGGAGTTAATCATGTCGATCAAAGCCATCCTCACCGATATCGAAGGCACCACCAGCGCGGTGAGTTTTGTTTTCGAGGTGTTGTTTCCCTATGCCGCGCGCCATCTGCCGGATTTCGTCCGGAAGAATGCCGAGCAACCGGCCGTGGCGGCGCAACTGGCGGCTGTGCGGGCCGAGAGTGGCGAAGCGCAGGCGGATTTGCCGCGGCTGATCGAGATACTGCTGGGCTGGATCGCCGAAGACCGCAAGGCCACGCCGCTCAAGGCGCTGCAAGGCATGATCTGGGCCGAGGGCTATCAGGCGGGCCAGCTCAAGGGGCACGTCTACCCGGATGCGGTGGAAGCGCTGAAACGTTGGAAGGCGGAGGGCTATGAGTTGTACGTCTACTCCTCCGGCTCGATCCAGGCGCAGCAGCTGATTTTTGGCTGTTCGGTCGCTGGTGACCTGTCGCCACTGTTCTCCGGCTACTTCGACACCACCTCCGGGCCCAAGCGCGAGGCCGCGTCCTACGCCCGCATCGCCGAGCGCATCGGTCGCCCGGCGGATGAAATCCTCTTCCTCTCGGACATAGTGCAAGAACTGGACGCCGCGCAGCAGGCCGGTATGCCGACCTGTGGCCTGGCCCGCGAGGGGGGTGAATTGCCGGGGCATCCGACCGTGGCCAGTTTTGCGCTGATCGACCTCAACGGCTTCTAAAACCTCTCGAGCCAGGGTGTCCACCCACAGGTTCTTAGAGCAACCACGCGCCTTCCAGTTGCAGCAGCAGTTGCTTGCGCTCCAAACCGCCGGCGTAACCGGTGAGGGTGCCGTTGCTGCCGATCACGCGATGGCAAGGGATGACCACCGCGATCGGGTTGGCGCCATTGGCGGTGCCGACGGCGCGCACGGCTTGCGGCCGAGCAATCTGCTGGGCCAAATCGGCATAACTACAGGTACGGCCGAAAGGGATTTCCAGCAAGGCCTGCCAGACCTCACGCTGGAACGGCGTACCGGCCGGCGCCAGGCGCAGTTGGAACTCTTGGCGCTGGCCGGCGAAGTACTGGTCGAGTTGCCGGCAAGCGTCATCCAGTTGCTGTGTGGCGGCTTGCCAGTCCTCTGCCAGTTCCCAGGGTTGTGCCGCATCCATATGCAGCAGGCGCAGGCCCTGGTCATCAGCGGCGAGCAGCAGGGGGCCGAGTGGGCTGTCGTGGTAACGGTAATACATGGCTTCAATCCTCTGCGTAGCTTTGCCAGAGATACATGGCGGCGTAGGCGCGCCAGGGGCGCCAGGCTTCGGCCCGGGCCGCGAGTGTGCGGGCGCTGATGCCACCGTCGCCCCAGATCCGCGCTTTCAGCAGTCCTAAGTCGGCAACCGGAAAGGCATCCGCCACGCCAAACGCGCGCAGGGCGATATATTCGGCGGTCCAGGGGCCGATGCCCGGCAGTGCGCAGAGGCGCCCGACCAGCGCTTCCACGCCGTCATCGGCATGCAGGGCAAGGCCGCCCTCATGTACGGCGCGGGCGAAGCGTTGCAGGGTTTCCACGCGCCTGCCCGGCATGCCGATGCCGTCCAGCACGCTAGCGGCGATGGCTTCGGCAGTCGGGAACAAGCGTTGCGGGCCCTCTGCCGACGCGTCCGCCAGCGTGTCGCCCAGCCGCGTCACTAGGCGCCCGGTGATAGTCACCGCGGCCTTGACTGTGACTTGCTGACCGACGATGGCGCGCACCGCCTGTTCGAACGGATCGAAGGCCGTGGGCAGGCGCAGGCCCGGGTAGCGCTCGACCAAGGGCGCCAACAGCGGGTCGGTGCGCAGGTGGGCGGCAATCGGCGAGGTGTCGGCATCCAGGTCGAACATCCGCCGTACCCGTGTCACCAGCGGCTGGGTCAGGCTGCTGGCGGAAGGGCTCAGGCTGAGCTCCAGAGCGGCTTCATCGGCCAGCGGGCGCAGCTTGAACCAGCCGCTGGTCGTACCCAGGCGGAAGTTGCGCTGGTAGCCGTGGGGCGTCAAGCGTTCCACCTCGGGCAGGCAGCGCAAGGCGAAGTACTGCTGGAACTGCTGCCAGCTCCAGGGCTCGAGATAGGGCAGGCGCATGGGCTCGTTGCGCTGCGCAGGGACTGGCGAGGGTTGGGGGCTGAAGTCGCTCATGGGGCCGACGATAACTCCCAGAGCGAACCGCTGTCGTGCCGAATCTGACTTTCAATCCAGGCTGAGTCAACGCTTGCTGCCAGTAATCTCAAGGCTTCCAAGCCCCTTAGCGATCCTCTGTTCGAGCTCTACGCGACTGCTGCCTTACCTCTGCCTTACCACTGCTCGGCCATTGCTCGACAAGATTGAGGACTGAGTAGCAGAAGGAGGCAGGCCAGATCCAGGCGCATGGCGAACGGTAGTGAGCGTAAGGCTCGTTACGCTGCGCAGGGAGTGGCGAGGGTTGGGGGCTGAAGTCGCTCATGGATCAACGATAACCCCATGGCCATGGACTGTCTCTTCGAATCTGACTTTCAATCTTTCTCTGTGCGGTTCGACCCGAGCGGGAAGCCATCGTAGAATGCGCGCCTTTCATGGGGCGATAGCCCTTAGTTGACGGCAGGACAGAGGAGATAGACCCATGAGCGATTATCAAGAGACCCTCTACGAAGGCTATGGCCAGCGTTTTCGCATGGACAAGCTGCTGCATGAGGTGCGCACCGAACACCAGCACCTGGTGATTTTCGAGAACCCGCGCATGGGCCGGGTGATGGCGCTGGACGGCGTGATCCAGACCACCGAAGCCGACGAATTCATCTACCATGAGATGCTCACCCACGTGCCGATCCTCGCCCACGGCGCGGCCAAACGGGTGCTGATCATAGGCGGTGGTGACGGCGGCATGTTGCGGGAAGTGAGCAAGCACCGCGGCGTCGAGCAGATCACCATGGTCGAGATCGACGGCACCGTGGTCGAGATGTGCAAAGAGTTTCTGCCAAACCACTCCCAGGGTGCCTATGACGACCCGCGGTTGAACCTGGTGATCGACGACGGCATGCGTTTCGTCGCGACCACCGAGGAGAAGTTCGACGTCATCATCTCCGACTCCACCGACCCGATCGGCCCGGGTGAAGTGCTGTTCTCCGAGAACTTCTACCAAGCCTGCCGCCGCTGCCTGAACGAGGGCGGCATCCTGGTCACCCAGAACGGTACGCCCTTTATGCAGCTCGGCGAGGTGCAGACTACCGCCGGCCGCATGGATAGCCTGTTCGCCGACTGGCACTTTTACATGGCGGCAGTGCCGACCTATATCGGCGGCGCCATGACCTTCGCCTGGGGCGCGACCAACGCCGAGCTGCGCAAGCTGCCGCTGGACACCCTGCGCCAGCGCTTCGCCGGCAGCGGTATCGTGACTCGTTATTACAATCCGGAAGTTCATTTTGGCGCCTTCGCCCTGCCGCAGTACGTGCTGCAAGCGGTGAACAAGCCGAGTAACGACTGAATCAAAACTGCGTCAGGAAAAGGGCCTTCGGGCCCTTTTTTGTGCCTGGCTGGAACTTGTATTTACAGGTCATAACGCTGGGCCAGGGCCTTTTCGACAGAATTTTCACATCCCATTTAGGAGACTCTCGCGGCTTTTTTCGTGGTTTGCTGCTAATGGGGGGATGTCGATGGAATTGCGCCCTAAGTTCCGGCGTTGGCTGATGCTCTTTGTCGCCACCGCGCTCGCTCCTGCTCTGGCTTATCCGGCATGGCGGCATTTGTACCCGGTGCTGGCCGCTCCTGGCTGGGACTATCGAGTCTTTCAGGATGACATCGAGCGGGTCAGCGCGCTGGTGAGTGATGCGCAAGGCGCGCTGTTCATCAGTCAGGAGTTTGCCGACGGCAAGGGCACTATCCTCCGTCGCAGCGCCGACGGCAGCCTTAAGGCAGTGTTGAACGGCCTGTCGAAACCCGATGGCCTGGCCCTGTACCGCGATGGCGTGGCGGTCAGCCAGGAAGGCGGGCGCTTGCCCGTGCTGCTGTTGCAGGGCGACCAGGCCGAGCCGCTGTTCAGTGCCGATAACGTCGAAGGCGTCGCCAGCGATGGACACTACCTCTATGCCATCGAGGACAAGAAGCTCGGCCGCCTGCTGCGTTACGACCCGTCAAACGGCGAGGTCGTGACCCTGCGTGATGGCCTGGATGAAGGCGAAGCCATCACCGCCTGCGCCGATGGCCGGCTGTTCTTCACCGAGAAGAACAAAGGCTGGATCAAGCAGTGGCAGGCCACCGGCGGGGACAAGCTGGTGCAGGCCAACCTCAACGAGCCGGGCTTTCTGTTGTGCAGCGCCGACGGTCTGTGGATCACCGAAGACGCCACCCATATGGCTCGGGTGCTGTTGCTCGACCCGGCGGGACAGTTGCAGGTTATTCTCCAGCACTTGCGCTCGACTCAAACCATCATCGCCTTGGAACCTGGCCGCTATTTGTTGGCCGAACAAGGGCGTAACCGCATTCTCGAAATTAAACGCCTACCGAACGGATCTTAATCAACATGGCTAACACGGACGCCCTGAGTAACCAGCATTCCTCATCGCGCTTACTCCGCCCCACGGTGAAGAGTCACCTCGCGTTCACGCTCTTGAGCGCCTTGGTCTTGCTGCTGATGTACTCGCTGCTGCGCGTGGCCCTGCTGGTCTACAACCGCGAGCTGATCGGCGTCACCCCCGCAGCGACTTTCGCCGAGGCGTTTTTCAACGGTCTGCGCTTCGACCTGCGGGTGGTGGTCTATGCCTGCGCGCCGTTGCTGCTGGCGTTGTTCAGCGTGCGTGCCATGGCCGCCCGTGGCCTGCATTGCATCTGGCTGACGGTGTTCGCCAGCATCACCCTGTTTCTCGGGCTGACCGAGTTGGATTTCTATCGCCAGTTTCACCAGCGCCTGAACAGCCTGGTGTTCCAGTATTTCCAGGAAGACCCGCAGACGGTACTCAGCATGCTCTGGCACGGCTTCCCGGTTGGCCGCTACTTGTTGGGCTGGGCGCTGGCGACCTGGCTGCTGGCTAATCTGTTCAAGGGCCTCGACTCCATCAGCCGGCCGCCAGCCACGGCGGTGCTGCCCTCCTCTGCCGCCAGCCATTCGGCGCCTTGGCACTGGCGTGGTATGGCGTTTGTGCTCTGTCTGGCACTGGCCGTTCTGGCGGCGCGCGGCACCGTGCGTCAGGGCCCGCCGCTGCGCTGGGGCGATGCCTACACCACCGATTCGATGTTCGCCAACCAACTCGGCCTGAACGGCACCCTGACCCTGGTCTCGGCGGCCCAGGCCAGCTTGTCATCGCACCGAGACAACGCCTGGAAGTCGACCATGGCGGATGCCGAAGCCCTGCAGGCTGTCCGTGCAATGCTGCTGACGCCCAACGACAAGCTGGTGGATGCCGACCAGGCCGCCATTCGCCGCGACTTCACGCCGCCGGCCGATGGCACGTTGCCGATCCGCAACGTGGTGGTGATCCTGATGGAGAGCTTCGCCGGCCACTACGTCGGCGCCCTAGGCAGCCCGGACAACATCACCCCGAACTTCGACAAACTGGCCAAGGAAGGCCTGCTGTTCGAGCGCTTCTTCTCCAATGGCACCCATACCCACCAGGGCATGTTTGCCACCATGGCCTGCTTCCCCAACCTGCCGAGCTTCGAGTACCTGATGCGCATGCCGGAAGGCGGCCACCAGTTCTCCGGCTTGCCGCAACTGCTCAGCGCCCGCGATTACGACAACCTGTATGTCTACAACGGCAACTTCCAGTGGGACAACCAGTCGGGATTCTTCAGCAACCAAGGCATGACCGACTTCATCGGTCGCGAAGACTTTGTCGACCCGGTGTTTATGGACCCGACCTGGGGCGTGTCCGACCAGGACATGTTCGACCGCGGTGCGGCTGAACTGGAGAAGAACTTTGGCGAAAAACCCTTCTATGCCTTGCTGCAAACCTTGTCCAATCACACGCCTTACGCCTTGCCGAAAGACCTGCCGGTAGAACGCGTCAGCGGCCACGGCTCGCTAGATGAGCATTTGACCGCCATGCGTTATTCCGACTGGGCCCTGGGCCAGTTCTTCGAGAAGGCGCGCAAGGCGCCGTATTTCAAGGACACCCTGTTCGTCATAGTCGGCGACCACGGCTTCGGCA
This sequence comes from Pseudomonas sp. 2FG, assembly GCF_005502935.1. Lineage (GTDB taxonomy): Bacteria > Pseudomonadota > Gammaproteobacteria > Pseudomonadales > Pseudomonadaceae > Aquipseudomonas. The sequence goes on along the minus strand of NZ_SCMP01000003.1, from coordinate 59,245 downwards.
GTAACGAACAGCTGACGGAGATGGACCTGTACCGCTTCAACGTGCCCTTGCTGCTGATCGCCCCGGGCATTCAGGAGAAATTTGGCACCACCCGCGACACCGTCGGCACCCAGATCGACATAGTGCCGACCATCATGGGCCGCCTCGGTGGTGAAGTGCGGCACCAGTGCTGGGGCCGCGACCTGCTCAACCTGCCGGAAGGCGATCAGGGTATTGGCGTGATCAAACCTTCTGGCGGCGAACAGACCGTTGCCATCCTCACGCCCAAGCGCATCCTGATCCAGCCCAAGGGCTTCGAGCCGCGCCTGTATGACTACCAGCTAGGGGCCGACTCCAAAGCCGAACGGGTGCCGGGCGATATCGATCCCGCATTGAAGAAGAAGCTCGAAGCCTTCCTGCAAACGGCGACCAAGAGCTTGCTGGACAACACGGCAGGGGTTGTGGACAGCAAACCGGATAGCCATTGATAACAGCTGCTTGAGCACTAGCAGGCCGTAAGGCCCCTTTCTAGTGTTTGCTCGATAAGGGTGAAAGTTGGTAGGGCGGGTGAGCCAGCGCCTGCTGGCTGGCGTGTTGCGCCGCAGCTTGTACCTGTTGTTCCGCGGCCTGGTACGCCCGCCCATGCCGATTGCCGGGCAGCGCGCGATTATCCGTGGCCTCACCGCCACGGGGGATTGAGCGCTCAAGCGGCACCTTGGCGGGCAGAGCCTGCGAGTGGCAGCGCCCGGCGCAGGACAGTGGCCGTGTGCTGCTGTACCTGCATGGCGGCGCCTACCTGATCGGCTCACCGGCGACCCATCGCAACATCACCAGCCATTTGGCCAAACGCTGCGGCATGGCGGTGTGTGCGCTGGATTACCGCTTGGCGCCTGAGCACCCCTATCCGGCAGCGTTGGAGGATGCGCTGGCGGCTTATCGCGAGTTGCTCGCGCAGGGCCATACGGCCGCGCAGATCGTGATCGGCGGCGACTCGGCGGGCGGCAATCTGAGCCTGATCACCGCGCTGCGTTTAAAACAGCTGGGGCTACCGCTGCCGGCCGCGCTGGTGTGCTTCTCGCCCTGGACGGATGCCAGCTGCAACCAGCTGCATAAGCCGCCAGCCGGCGATCCCTTGCTTCACCCGGCCTGGATGCAGCAGGCGGTCGGCTTGTATTGCCCGGCGGGCTTGGATCGGCGCGATCCGGGCCTGTCGCCGGTGTATGCCGACCTGACGGGACTGCCGCCGCTGCTGATTCAGGTGGGCGAGGATGAGTTGCTGTTGAACGACAGCCTGCGCCTCGCCGAGCAAGCCAAGGCCGCCGGGGTGACGGTCAAACTGGAGCGCTATGCGGGGTTGTGGCATGTGTTCCAGGCCCATGCCGGCATGCTCGCTGTGGCCGATCTGGCCTTGGCCCGGGTGGCGGGTTTTCTACAGAAGCAAGGACGCTGAGATGGACAATATTCTGATCACCGGTGCCGCTTCCGGCATCGGCGCCGCGACCGCGCGCCTGTTCCATGCGCGGGGTTGGAAGGTCGGCTTGCTCGATATCAACCATGTCGCGCTCGCCAGTTTGGCCGCCGAATTGGGTGGCGTCTGGCATGCCGAACTGGACGTCACCGACCCGGCTGCGGTGCAGGCCGTCTTGGCGGATTTCACCGCCCTGCATCACGGCCAGCTGCGCCTGTTGTTCAACTGCGCGGGCATCCTGCAATGCGGCAATTTCGAGCAGATCGACATCGCCGAGCACGCGCGGATCATGCAGATCAACGTGATCGGCTTGCTCAACATGACCCACGCGGCGTTTCCTTATCTGCAAGCCACGCCGAATGCCCAGGTGATCAATATGGGCTCGGCCTCCGGGCTGTATGGCGTGCCGCATCTGGCCAGTTACTCGGCCTCCAAGTTCGCCGTGCACGGGCTGACCGAGGCGCTGGAGCTGGAGTGGCGCCAGCATGACATTCGCGTCGGCGACCTGATGCCGCCCTTCGTGCGGACGCCGATGGTTTCCAGCCAAGGCTTCGAGGCGCCGGTGATGCGCCCCCCTGGGCGTCAAATTGACCGCACAAGACATCGCCGCGGCCGCTTGGCAACAGGCTCAGGGCGCGGCGCTGCATCGGCCGATCAGCTTGCAGTTCAAGCTGATGTACTGGGCGGGGCAAATCTCGCCGCAGTGGCTTAACCGATGGATCATGGGATGGCTGAGTCGCGAGTAAGGCATCAGCCTGCGTTGCTCTGGCGTCGGGCGAATGCCTTGTCGACGGCTCGGGTGCCGCCGGTCGCCGCGATTGTCACAAGTTGTCTCTCGGGCCAGCAGAGCCGGCCCGAAAGCACTACCCTGCAAAAGACGGTTCTGGGTTATTTGCTCTTAGTGGCCCGCCGTCGACCAGGCTTCAGTTTTAGGTCTGGCTTATGCCACATCAAGCAGTTACACGCTTGATCCTCGGGCGGCACGGCTACTAGCGTGTCGCGACGCCAGCGCCGTTGGGTTGGCAGCAGCAATGGGAAAGCGGTCTATCCATCCATCGCTTGAGAGGGGGTCGCATCATGGGCACAGCCTTCCACAATGATGTCAGCAGCAATGTTCTGCGCCGCATGAAAGAGGGCGGCTTTGATTTCGCACGTATTCATCCAATCGAGTTCTACGCCATTTTCCCGGACGAGGAGCGGGCCCGGATGGCGGCTAAAAATTTTCGCACTGAGTCGTTAAACGCCCAGGTAACCGCGCGCGATGACGGGGCCTGGCACCTACTGATCAGCAAAGTGATGTATGCCACCTACGACGGCATTGGCGACTTCGAGCAGGACTTGGAGTTAGTGGTCGCACCGCTCGGAGGGGTGCTCGATGGCTGGGGGGTGACCCAGGAGATCAAGGGGCTGCGCGTTTAGTGCAGCCTCGGCCAGAACGCACCGGCTGACCGCAAGGTCGGTCGGTGTTGCCAAATACCCCGCTAAATCAGACATTTCCTTTACTCGACCACGGCACGGCGTTTGCGTCAGACTGAGAAAAAGAGGTAGTTCAGTCATGACCGATATCCTGATTCTCACCCATGCTGATTTTTGTCCCGCCGGTCATCTGGCCCGTGTGCTGGATACGCAGCAGCTCGACTTCTGCGTGCTACGCGCCGATTTGGGCGAGTTGCAGGGCTATGACCTCGACCGGCCCAAGGCGGTAGCCATCATGGGTGGGCCGATGAGCGTCAATGATCCCTTGCCCTGGATTGGGGCAGAAATTGCCGCGTTGCGGCATTTTGTTCGGCGCGATATTCCCCTGATCGGTCACTGTCTGGGTGGCCAGCTGCTGGCCAAGGCGTTGGGCGCCCCAATTCATCGTATGCCTTACAGCGAGATTGGTTGGCAGCTGCTCTGTCAGTCGAGTCAAGCGGCAGGCAACCCCTGGCTGGCACACCTGCCGGAGGAGTTCCCGGTGTATCAGTGGCACGGCGATACCTTTGACCTGCCCGAAGGCGCGCAGCGTCTGTTATCCAGCCCTTGGTGCCCCAACCAGGCGTTTGCCTGGGGCGATAAGGTGCTGGCGCTGCAAGGCCATCCGGAAATGACCGAAGATTTGGTGCGCCTGTGGCTGACCGACTGGGCTCATCTGCTCGACGAAACGCAACCGAGCCAGCAGCCTCGAACGCAGATGCTCGACGACTTGCCGGCTAAGGTGGCGGCGCTTAATCAGGTGGCCGAAGGGTTTTATCGGCATTGGTTGAAGCTGGCGTTTGCTTGAGTCTGGGCCGCCGCGACCCACGCGAAAGGTCGGCGATCGCGCTGGGCTCGGGCCAATGGTGCTGCAGCTTTCCGTAGGAGCGGGCCATGCCCGCGAAAGCCCCTCAAGCATCGCGGGCATGGCCCGCTCCTACGGGTTTTCGATTTTCCAATGCGCGCCCGACATAGCCCGGCCGATTATGCGCAGTTCGCGCACCCTGATGAAATCGAGCCCGCCTAAGCTAGAGCAACCATAGACGGGCCGCTGCGCCATGGGGCGTGGCGAACCGAGGCGGGTACTGCGCTGCGCGGTAGTGGTGCGTCGAATTTTTGCTCTGCCTGTAACCTTTTGATCTGTATGGAATAAGTCTGCTGGCTCGGGCTTTGCAGTGCTCTAGTACGTCCGGGTGACAAGGAGTACGGCATGAACCGCACCTTTTATGACGAGATGTACCAGGCGAACGGCGACTGCCGCCCGCACTATCGGGAGTTCGCCCGCTGGCTGGCGGACACCCCGGCTGAGCTGCTGGCCCAGCGCCGCCGGGAGGCCGACCTGCTGTTCCATCGCGCAGGCATCACCTTCACCCTCTACGGTGACGACCAGGGCACCGAGCGACTGATCCCCTTCGACATCATTCCGCGCAGTATTCCGGCCAGCGAGTGGCGCGTGGTCGAGCGCGGCTGCATCCAGCGGGTGCAGGCGCTGAATATGTTCCTCGCCGACCTCTACCATAACCAGCGCATCATCAAGGCCGGGATCATTCCCGCGGAGCAGGTGCTGGCCAACGAGGGCTACCAGTTGGCGATGCAGGGCCTCGATCTGCACCGCGATCTGTATGCGCATATCGCCGGCGTCGACCTGGTGCGCGACGGCGACGGCAGCTACTACGTGCTGGAGGACAACCTGCGCACGCCGAGCGGCGTCAGCTACATGCTCGAGGACCGCAAGATGATGATGCGCCTGTTCCCCGAGCTGTTCGCCGCCCAGCGCATCGCGCCTATCGACCACTACCCGAACCTGCTGCTCGACACCCTGAAGACCTCCAGCCCGCTGGATAATCCCAACGTGGTGGTGCTCACGCCAGGGCGCTTCAACAGTGCCTATTTCGAGCATGCCTTCCTCGCCCGTGAGATGGGGGTGGAACTGGTCGAGGGGGCCGACCTGTTCGTCCGCGACGACAAGCTCTATATGCGCACCACCGCCGGCGCCAAACAGGTGGATGTGATCTACCGGCGGCTCGACGACGCCTTCCTCGACCCGCTGGCCTTCAACCCGGATTCCATGCTCGGCGTGCCGGGGCTGCTCTCGACCTATCGCTCCGGCAACCTGGTGCTGGCCAACGCCATCGGTACCGGCGTGGCGGACGACAAGTCGATCTACCCCTACGTCGGCGACATGATCCGTTTCTATCTGGACGAGGAACCGATTCTCAAGAACGTGCCGACCTGGCAGTGTCGCAAGCCCGCAGAACTGTCCCATGTGCTGGCTAACCTGCCGGAGCTGGTGGTCAAGGAAACCCAGGGCTCCGGCGGCTACGGCATGCTGGTCGGGCCGGCGGCGAGCAAGGCGGAACTCGAAGCCTTCCGCGCGCGGCTGATCGCCAAGCCGGAGGCCTATATCGCCCAGCCGACCCTGTGTCTGTCGACCTGCCCGACCTTTGTCGAGAACGGCATAGCGCCGCGGCATATCGATTTGCGGCCGTTCGTCCTGTCCGGCCGGGAAACCCGCCTGGTGCCGGGCGGCCTGACCCGCGTGGCGCTGCGCGAAGGTTCGCTGGTGGTCAACTCGTCGCAGGGCGGCGGCACCAAGGACACCTGGGTCGTCGAGGATTAAGGAATCGCATCATGCTCAGTAGAACTGCCTCTGACCTGTACTGGATGTCGCGTTACCTGGAGCGTGCCGAGAACCTCGCGCGGATGCTCGAGGTCAGCTATTCGCTGTCGCTGATGCCGCAGGACGGTCGCGGCGATGGCCTGGAAGAACTGGCCCTGCCGCTGCTGATCACCGGCACCCTGGACGAGTACCTGACTCGTCACGGCCCGCTGCATGCCGAGCGCATGCTGCATTTCTTCGCCCTGGATGCGCAGAACCCGGCGAGCCTCTACAACTGCCTGGGGGCGGCGCGCAGCAACGCCCATGCGGTGCGCGGGCGCATCACCGCGGACATGTGGGAGAACATCAACGCCACCTGGCTGGAGATTCGCGGCATCGCCGAGCAGGGGCTGGGGCGTTACGGCATCAGCCGCTTCTGCGAGTGGGTCAAGGAGCGTTCGCACCTGTTCCGTGGCGCCACCTTCGGCACCATCATGCGGGGTGACCCGTACCGCTTCATCCGCCTCGGCACCTTTATCGAACGGGCCGACAACACCCTGCGCCTGCTCGATGCGCGCTACGAAATGCTCGGCGAGGATATCGACGAAACCGATGGTCGCCCGGCGCGCAGCTACTACCAGTGGAGCGCACTGCTGCGCGCGCTGTCCTCGTTCGAGGCCTTCGCCGAGATTTACCGGGGCTCGCCGGGCACGCGCAAAGTGTCCGAGCTGTTACTGCTGCGTCCAGAGGTGCCGCGTTCGTTGCGCGCCTGTATGGATGAACTCAACCTGATGCTCGCCAGCTTGCCGGGCGAGAACGGTCGCCCGGCTCAGCGCCTGGCGGCGGAGCTAGAGGCGCGCCTGCGCTACACCAGCATCAACGAAGTCCTGGGTGAGGGCCTGCATGGCTGGCTCACCGATTTCATCCTGCTGGTGCGCCAGTTGGGCCAAGCCATTCACAGTTCCTACCTGGAGGTCGCATGAGACTGTCCATCAGCCACGACACCACCTACCACTACGAAGATCAGGTGCGCGCGAGCATCCAGTACCTGCGTATGACTCCCCACGATAGTGAACGCCAGCGGGTGCTCAACTGGCAGCTCAACCTGCCGCGCCCGGTGCGGGCCCAGCTCGACCCTTACGGCAATATCCTGCACGTGCTGACCCTGGACGAGCCCCATGAGTCCATCGTCATCGGTGCCCGCGGCCAGGTCGAGATCGATGAGCTGAGCGAGGCCGAGCACGAGCGCCAGTCGGCCTTGCCGTTTCTGCGCGTCACCCGTCTGACCGAGCCGGATCAGGCGCTGCGCGAGTTCGCCAAAGAGCAATGCAAGAACCGTCGTGACCGCACCGGGTTGATTGAGCTGATGCACGCCTTGAATGCGCACATCAGCTACCTGCCGGGCACTACGGCGGTCGAGACCAGCGCGGCCGAAGCCTTCGCCGGGCGTCAGGGGGTGTGTCAGGATCACGCCCACGCGTTTCTCGCCTGCACCCGCAGCCTGGGCATTCCGGCGCGCTATGTGTCCGGCTACCTGTACACCGACAGCAGCGCCCACCTGGCCAGCCACGCCTGGGCCGAAGCCTGGCTGGACGGCGGCTGGTACAGCTTCGATGTGACCAACTGCCTGGCCAAACCCGAGCGGCATTTGAAGCTGGCAGTCGGTCTGGATTACCTGGACGCATGCCCGGTGCGCGGCATGCGGCGCGGCGGCGGCAGCGAACAGATGCACGCGCATGTGGAAGTTTCCCCGCTGTTGCGCGTACAACAGCAGTAGCACTGCGCTAGCAGGATACTCAATAGCGCCCGGTGCAGCCTTTGCAGCTGCAGCGGGCACGCTGGTTCGTTACAGGTGAAGCATGACCTATTGCGTTGCCATGAACCTGGCCGGAGGGCTGGTGTTCGTTTCTGATTCACGCACCAATGCGGGGGTCGATCACATCGCGACCTTCCGCAAGCTGCATGTGTTCGGTGTGCCGGGTGAGCGTTTGATCGTGCTGCAAAGCGCCGGCAACCTGGCCACTTCGCAATCGGTGATCAGCCTGCTGCGCCACCGTCTGAACGGGGAGGGCGAGCATTTGCACTCTGTATCGAGCCTGTTCGCCGCAGCCACGCTGGTGGGCGATACCGTGCGTGAAGTGCTGACTCGTGACGGTGGGGCGGCCACCCTGACTCAGGGCGTAGACCTGGGCTGCTCCTTTCTGCTCGGCGGGCAGATCCGCGGCGAAGCGCCGGCGCTTTACAACCTCTATCCGCAGGGCAATTTCATCGCCTCCACCGAGGACACGCCGTACTTCCAGATCGGCGAAAGCAAATACGGCAAGCCGATCCTGGATCGCGCCCTCAGCCATCAGACGACCTTGCAGCAGGCGTTGCGTTGCGCGTTGATTTCCTTCGACTCGACCATCCGCAGCAACCTCTCGGTGGGGATGCCCCTGGACTTGCTGGTGTACCGAACCGACAGCCTGGAAGTGCCGACAGGCTTTCGAGTGCACGAGGGCGATGCCTACTTCGAAGAGATTCGCCAGCAATGGTGCCGTGGTCTGCGCGAGTTGCTCGGTCAATTGCCGGCGCCGCCGGGCGACTATTGGGGGTAGCCGCCGCGGGGTTCGGCCGAGCCGGAACCGCGGAGGTTGCACGGGGTATAGCTCGGCCGGTGTAGAGCGAGCAAACGGAGCAGGTTCACGCCTTAAGCAGCCCGCCTACCAGCGATCCAGCTTGCGCCCGGCCATATGGCGCAGATAGGCGAGCAACCGGGTCAACTCGCTATCGCTCAACAGCGCTTCGCTAAACCCTGGCATCTTGCCCTGCGGCCAGCGCCGTAGGCTCTGCGGGTCGCGGATGTAGGCGGTGAGAAAGTCAGTGGCGAAGTATTCGGTCGGGTTATGCGGAATATTCAGGTCCGGGCCGAACTGCGAGTCACCGGCAGTGTTCAGCCGATGACAGGCCAGGCAGTTCTTCTGGAACAGTGCAAAGCCCGATTGCACATCCGCGCTGGCCGTGGCAGCCGGTAACAATGCCGGGAAACGTTCCGCCACCGAAGCAAGTCGGCGGATCTTGGCGACCTGAAATGGCCACTGTTCCGGGCCGATCTTGGTGGCTTGCGGGTTGCTCCAGACCAGATAAAACGGCCCTGCGCTCGGTTTTCCCGCGGCCAGCGGCGGCCAGGGCTGGGCCGGGTCTTCCACGGCCAACCAGGCGCGGCTACCCGTCTTGCTTAGCAGCGGCGCGGCCGGCAGTTCGGCGGCAAAGCCATCCAGCGCCACCGCTTGCAGATGATCGCCCGGCTGCACACCCGCGAGCAGCGCCGCCAGCGGCACGGCGCGATAGGTCATGGCACGCTTGTAGCTGACGTCATCGGCGATCTCGATCTGCTGCGCCTGTGGATGGGCGAGCAGCTCGGCGCTGCTCCAGCTGCGGCTGCCTGCGGGCAGTTCCAAGGTCAGTTCGGCGGCGTGTAACGGGGTGATGGTCAGCAGCAGGGCGAGCAGCAGTGCGCGCATCTTTAATCCTTAAGTGCCAAAGCGGTTTTCAACTCTTGGTAACCACCGGCGTTGATCACATGCGTATAACCCAACGTGCTCAACTCATCCTGGGCGATGCTTGAGCGGCGGCCACTGCGGCAGTAAAGGACGATGGGGGTGTCTTTATCCGGGGCAAGCCCGGCGATCTGTGTGCCGATTTGTTCATAACTGATACGGCTGGCGCCGGGCAAGGCGCCTGCGGCAAATTCTTCGGCCGTGCGTACATCGATCAGAAGCGTTTTGGGCGTTGCCAGTGCCTGAACGGCAGCGCTCTGGTCGACCTCTGCGGCAGCGGCCGGCAAGCTGAAAAGCAGGGCACAACCTGCGAGTAGGGTGCGCATAGCCGTCTCCTTGGGGTAGGTCGATGGCACCCTAGCACAATGCCTGGGCCCAACGCCGGCAGCTAGCCTGGGAGTTCGCGCAGTACGGTGACGGTGAGGCTGGCGGCGTTGTTGGCGCTACTGGCAGCGGTGATGGCCGTCGCCGACCCCGGCACTGCGGGTGGCGGTGTTCAGCTATTTGCTTGCCCTGCGCGTAGACCGCCCGCCCGAGCAAGCCTGGTGGCTGCCAGCGCTGCGTTGACTGCCAAAGGCAGGGCGCAGTGACTGGAAAGGCTGACGGTCAGCTGATCAGACGCGTTAGGTTGGGAAGAATCAAAATCACCGCGGTGGCAAACACGATCAAGCTGGCTTGCCGGATTTTTGGCTGTTTAAACATGGCTTTCTGCCTTTTGTTCTTGTTGGTGTGGCGCCTGGTACCCGCTCCAAAGGCTTGTCGGGTTGCCGCGTCACGCCGAGGCGTGGACTCAAGAATCGTTCCGGCAAAACCCGGCAACGACACCTAGCCCTTTCAACTCTAGGGGCCGCATCACACTTCGCTTAGATGACTTGGCATCAAGCAGCTTGCTGCTAGTAGTACTCAGTTATGGCTGCCGGCGCACAATGCTCAGGTAACCCTTGCTCCAGACACATTTCTTTCATGCTGGCCAATGGCCGAGGGGCTATTGACCGTTCGTCTGAGCAAGGCGGTCAATGGCCCTGAGCATTTCGGTCATTGAGCCTGTCACCCCTAACGTTAAGGTGTACCGGCCAAACAAGAACCGGCGATTTCAGGTTTGCTGAAATGCAACCTGAGGTTTACGCCGTTACCTATCCCTCCTAACTGGAGGCCAGAGGACGCCATGACCGAAGCATTTATTTTCGACGCGGTGCGCACACCCCGCGGCAAAGGCAAGCAGGATGGCGCGCTGCACAGCGTCAAACCCGTCAACTTGATCGCCGGCCTGCTCAAGGCCCTGCAGGAGCGTAACCAGCTCGATACCAGCCAGGTCGATGACATCGTCCTCGGTTGCGTAACCCCGGTGGGCGATCAAGGCGCCGACATCGCCAAGACCGCGCCGATGGTGGCGAACTGGGACGTGAGCGTTTCCGGCCTGCAGATCAACCGGTTCTGCGCCTCGGGCCTGGAAGCGATCAACCTCGGCGCGATGAAAATCCGCTCCGGTTTCGAAGACCTGGTGGTGGTCGGTGGCGTCGAGTCGATGTCCCGCGTGCCGATGGGCTCCGACGGTGGCGCCTGGGTCATGGACCCGGAAACCAACATCAGCAGCAACTTCGTGCCGCAGGGTATTGGCGCCGATCTGATCGCCACCCTCGAAGGCTTCAGCCGCACCGACGTCGATTCCTTCGCCCTGCGCTCGCAGCAGAAAGCCGCCCGCGCCAGCGCCGACGGCTCGTTCAAGAAATCGCTGATCCCGGTCACCGACCAGAACGGCATCGTCCTGCTCGACCACGACGAATTCATTCGTGGCGACTCGACGCTCGAAGGGCTGGGTTCGCTTAAACCCAGTTTCGAGATGATGGGTCAGATGGGCTTCGACGCTACGGCCATCCGCCAGTACAGCCATGTCGAGCGCATCAACCACGTACACACGCCGGGCAACAGCTCGGGCATAGTCGATGGCGCCGCGGCCATGCTGATCGGCTCCGCGGCCAAGGGTAAGGAGCTGGGCCTCAAGCCGCGGGCGCGGATCGTCGCCACGGCGGTTACCAGCACCGACCCCACCATCATGCTCACCGGCCCGGCGCCGGCCACCCGCAAGGCGTTGGCCAAAGCCGGGCTGAGCGTGGATGACATCGATCTGTTCGAAGTGAACGAAGCCTTCGCCTCGGTGGTGATGAAGTTCATGAAAGACATGGGCGTGGCGGAAGACAAGGTCAACGTCAACGGCGGCTCCATCGCCATGGGCCACCCGCTGGGCGCCACCGGCTGCGCCATCGTCGGCACCCTGCTCGACGAGCTGGAGCAGCGCAATCTGCGTTATGGCCTCGCCACGCTGTGCGTCGGTGGCGGTATGGGTATTGCCACGATTATTGAACGAATCTAAGGAGCTTTCAGTGGCTGCTGCGCTCGATCAGGCTGTGTTGGAAATCGTCCGGGAATGCTCATTTACAGTTGTAAACTCCGCTTCCCAGCCGATTTCCGCCTTGCCTGATCTTCGCTCGCGACGCCCCTGAAGAGCTCCCCCACCTATGGGGTTATAAAAATGACTGACGCCATTCGCTACGAAAAAGGCCAGGACAATATCGTCGTCCTGACCATCGACATGCCCGGCCAGAGCGCCAATACCATGAACGCGGTCTACCGCGAGGCCATGGGCAAAACCGTCGCGCGCCTGGAAGCCGAGAAGGACTCCATCGCCGGTGTAATCATCACCTCGGCGAAGAAAACCTTCTTCGCCGGCGGCGATTTGAACGAGTTGATCAAGGTCGGCAAAGCCGACGCCAACCACTTCTACCAGATGATCCTGCGCATCAAGGGCCAACTGCGCCGCCTGGAAACCCTCGGCAAGCCTGTAGTCGCCGCCATCAACGGCGCGGCGCTCGGCGGCGGCTGGGAAATCTGCCTGGCGTGCCATCAGCGCATCGCCCTGGATAGCGGCGGCGTGCAGCTCGGCCTGCCGGAAGTCACCCTGGGCCTGTTGCCAGGTGGCGGCGGTGTGGTGCGGATGGTGCGCATCCTCGGCCTGGAAAAGGCATTGCCCTACCTGCTTGAGGGCAAAAGGGTCCGGCCGCAGGAGGCACTGAAGGCCGGGCTGATTCACGACCTCGCCGCTAACGCCGACGAGATGCTGGCCAAGGCCCGCGCCTGGATCGCCGCCAACCCAACGGCCGTGCAACCCTGGGATGTCAAAGGCTACAAGATCCCCGGCGGTACACCCTCCAGCCCGAACCTGGCGCAGATGCTAGCCATCGCGCCGTCGGTGCTGCGGGACAAGACCAAAGGCTGCTTCCCGGCGCCGGAGAAGATCATGTGCGCAGCCGTGGAGGGCGCCCAGGTCGACTTCGATACCGCGCAGATCATCGAGGCGCGTTACTTCACCGAACTGACCACCGGCCAGGTGGCGAAGAACATGATTGGCACCTTCTGGTTCCAGCTCAATGAAATCAACGCCGGCGGCTCGCGCCCGAAAGGTCCGGCAGCCTATGTCACCCGCAAAGTCGGCGTGCTCGGCGCCGGCATGATGGGCGCGGGTATCGCCTACGTTTCGGCGCTTGCCGGCATCGAGGTGGTGTTGAAAGACCTCTCCGTGGAAGCGGCCGAGAAGGGCAAAAGCTACTCCGCTAACTTGCTGGAGACGAAAGTGGCCCGCGGCCAGCTGAGTGCCGAGAAGCGTGACGGCATCCTGGCGCGGATCAAGGCTACGGATAACGATGCGGACTTTGCAGGTTGCGACCTGATCATCGAAGCCGTGTTCGAGGACCGTGAGCTGAAAGCCAAGGTCACAGCCGCTGCCGAGCGTAATGCGCTGAGCGATGCGGTGATCGCTTCCAACACCTCGACCTTGCCGATCAGCGGCCTGGCCAAGGCGGTGCAGAAGCAGGACAAGTTCATCGGCCTGCACTTCTTCAGCCCGGTGGACAAGATGCCGCTGGTGGAAATCATCAAGGGCGAGCACACCAGCGACGAAACCCTGGCGCGGGGCTTCGACTACGTGCTGCAGATCCAGAAGACGCCGATCGTCGTGACCGACAGCCGTGGTTTCTTCACCTCCCGCGTGTTTGGCACCTTCACCAACGAAGGTGTGGCCATGCTCGGCGAGGGCGTGAGTGCGGCGATGATCGAAACCGAAGCGCGCAAGGCCGGCATGCCGGTCGGCCCGCTGGCGATCTCCGATGAAGTCTCCATGAGCCTGATGACCCACATCCGCGCGCAGACCATCAAGGACTTGCAAACGGAAGGCAAAACCATGGCGCAGCACCCGGCATTCAAGGTCATCGACCTGATGGTCAATGAGTTCAAACGCCCAGGCAAAGCGGCCAATGGCGGCTTCTACGATTACCCGGCGAACGGCAAGAAACAGCTGTGGCCGGAGCTGAAAGCCCGCTTCGAGAAGCCTGATGCGCAGATCTCCCAGGCAGATGTGCGCGACCGCATCCTGTTCATCCAGGCCATCGAAACCGTGCGTTGCGTGGAAGAGGGCGTACTGCTCTCGACCGCCGACGCCAACATCGGCTCGGTCTTCGGCATCGGCTTTGCCGCCTGGACCGGCGGGGCGTTGCAGTTCATCAACCAATACGGCTTGCAGGACTTCGTCGCCCGGGCGCAGTACCTGGCCGAGCAGTATGGCGAGCGCTTCGAGCCGCCGGCGCTGTTGCTGGAGAAGGCGGCCAAGGGCGAGGTGTTTTGAGCGTCTGAGTGCTTGTGGTGACGGGTCTGAGTGGCAGGGATGCAGGCTCAGGTGTTTTAAAAGACCGGCTCCTTGTGAGCCGGTTTTGTCTTTATGGGGGGCTGGCCTGCCCCATGAAGACGCCTTTGCTCAGTTCTCCCGCAAGGGGCGGTCGGTTGTTAAACGAACCGGTTAGGGCGAAGGTAGTTTGCGCTTTTCTGCCGGACGGTCGGCCTGAAATCTGCTCTGACTCCCGGTCCTGTCGGCTCCGAGGCTCTGCGCCGCGGCTTTGCGCCTTTATTCGCGCAGCCTGGCCATTGGTCAGCCCAAGTCACGCCGTTGGTGGGAGCGTATAGGGTTTTGTTATGGGGACCTGATGTGGAGGTTAATCATGAAACTCAAGAAAAGCTTGTTGGCTGTTTCGATTTTTGCGGCGCTGTCCGCTTCGGGGTCACTGCTGCTCGATGGCCTGCCCGATTACTCAAGCGCATACGCCAGTGAAGGTGGTGGCGGTAGTGGCGGTGGCGGCGGCAGTGGAAGCGGCGGTGGTGGCAGTGGTGGCAGCGGAGGTGGCGGTGGTGGCAGCGGAAGCGGCGGTGGTGGCCATGGTGGTAGTGGAAGCGGCGGCGGTGGCGGCCATGGTGGTAGTGGGAGCGGCGGCAGTGGTGGCAGCGGAAGCGGTGGTGGTGGCAGTGGAGGCAGCGGTGGCAGCGGTGGCGGCCATGCAGGTGATGGCGGCGGAGACCATGGAGGCCCGGGACGCGGCGACGCTGACCATGGTGGTATTGCTGGGAACAGAGGCCCGGGCAATGCGCATGACAACGACGCTGACAACGATGCTGACAACGATGCTGCAGATGCAGCCAGAGACGCTGCCAGAGCTGATGCAGATGCAGCCAGAGACGCTGCCAGAGCTGATGCAGATGCAGCCAGAGATGCTGCCAGAGCTGATGCAGATGCAGCCAGAGATGCTGCCAAAGCGGCTGGCGTAGAGGGCGCAGATGCAGCCAGAGATGCTGCTAGAGCTGCTGCAGATGCAGCCAGGGACGCTGCCAAAGATGAGGCAGATGCAGCCAGAGACGCTGCCAGAGCTGCCGCAGATGCAGCCAGAGACGCTGCCAAAGATGCTGCAGATGACCCCGATGTTGCCGATGAACCCGATGAACCGGATGCTCCGGATGTTGCCGATGAACCCGATGAGCCGGATGAACCGGATGCACCCGATGTTGCCGATGAACCGGATGAACCCGATGCTCCAGATGAACCCGATGTTGATGTTGCCGAAGTTGACGATAACTAGCCGGGTGACGATCCTGGCCAGCAGGCCGGGAGGTAAACCAGAGGACGACAAGAGCGGGGTTTAGTGCCTGAGTCCGAAGTGCGAAAGCCCGGCTTTATGCCGGGCTTTGCCTATGCGGGACGCTAGGGTGGCTTACCCTAGGCCTTGGGGGGGCGCTGTTGAGTTCTATTGACGCTGGTCGTTCGGCAATCCACTTCGGCGTCAGCCGTCGCGCCAGGTCGCGGGAAGGCAGCTGTCTGAAAAAGCCCGATGGGCGCTGTCCGGCTGTTTTTTTGTGGGGCTCTGTGTGTTAAAAATAACGCACACAAACCACACCGCTCCCCATCGTTTCAGGAATCCCCCATGGCGCTACGCATCTGCATTCTGGAAACAGACTTTCTCCGCCCGGAACTGGTTGACCAATACCAGGGTTATGGGCGGATGTTCGAGAGGCTGTTTGCCCAGCAGCCGATAGCGGCCACTTTCACTGTGTACAACGTGGTGGACGGCCATTACCCCTCGGATGACGAGCGTTATGACGCCTATCTGGTGACCGGCAGCAAGGCCGATTCCTTTGGCACCGATCCGTGGATTCACACGCTTAGGACCTACCTGCTGGAGCGTTACGAACGCGGCGATAAATTGCTCGGCATCTGCTTTGGCCATCAACTGCTGGCGCTGTTGCTCGGCGGTAAAAGTGAGCGCTCGCACCAAGGCTGGGGTGTTGGCACCC
This sequence comes from Pseudomonas sp. 2FG, assembly GCF_005502935.1. Classification (GTDB taxonomy): domain Bacteria; phylum Pseudomonadota; class Gammaproteobacteria; order Pseudomonadales; family Pseudomonadaceae; genus Aquipseudomonas. The sequence goes on along the minus strand of NZ_SCMP01000003.1, from coordinate 43,539 downwards.
ATCGCTACCAGGTGGCGGAACAGCCGGCCTGGATGAGCCCTGCGATGGACGAGCTGACCATGCTGATCAGCCATCAGGATCAGGTCACGGCGCTGCCGGAAAACGCGACGGTGATTGCCTCCAGTGAGTTCTGCCCGATTGCGGCGTACTGCATCGATGATCGGGTGTTGTGCTTCCAGGGCCATCCGGAGTTCGTCCATGACTATTCCAAGGCCTTGTTGGAGATGCGTCAGCAGCATCTGGGCGAGCAGATTTACCAGCAAGGTATCGCCAGTCTGCAACACGAGCACCAGGGTGCCACGGTGGCGGAATGGATGATGCGCTTCGTTGCTCAGCATCGGACTGCCGAGTTGACTTAAGCCGCCTGTGGTTCTGCACGAAAAAGCCCGGCTAGCTGCCGGGCTTTTCTATTCAGGAGGGGCTAGAGCCAGCCCATTCTCTTGAAGTTGACAAACAGACCACTACAACCAACTCCGATGACGCCGAGTACGCCGTAGTAGCCGTATTGCCAGAGCAGCTCCGGCATGTGCTGGAAGTTCATCCCGTAAATCCCCGCGATGGCGGTGGGGAAGGCCAGGATCGCGGCCCAGGCGGCGAATTTGCGTTGTACGACGCTTTGCCGGGATGACTCCAGCAGCAGGCCGACCTCGATCGCGTGGTCGGCCATTTCGCGTAGCCCGGTCAGATCTTCCAGCACGCGCTTGACGTGGATCGAGATGTCACGGAAGTACGGCCGCATCTGTTTGTCGATAAAGGGGAAGTCCAGCTGTTGCAGCTCCTGGCAAACTTCCAGCATGGGTGCGATGTAGCGACGTATCCGCAGCAAGTTGCGGCGGATACCTTGGATCTGTTCGACATCGGCCTGGGTGAGTGGATGGTTCAGGACTTTCTGCTCGATCTCTTCCAGTTCATCGCTGATTTTTTCCAGCAGCGGCCGGTAATTCTCGATAACGAAGCTGAGCAGCGAATACAGCACAAAGTCTTCACCGTGTTCGAGCATCAGCGGCTGGGCTTCGCAGCGTCGGCGTACGTGAGCGTAGGAGGGCGATTCTCCGTAGCGGGCGCTAATGACGTAACCCTGGCCGGCAAACAGCTGGGTTTCGATGAACTGCAACTCGCCGTCTGCGAGGATGGGCGAGTAGAGCACCATAAACAGCGCATCGCCGAAGGTTTCCAGCTTGGGTCGAGTGTGCTGCATCAGCGCGTCGTCGATGGCCAGTTCGTGCAGGTTGAACTGTTTTTGCAGATTGAACAGTTCTTCGGTGGCGGGGTCATGCAGGCCAATCCAGACGAAGTGGCCGGGTTTTGTGGCCCAGCTGATGCCTTCGTCGAGAGCGATATCGGTGACTTTCTTGCCTTTGGCGTAAACCACAGCTGCAACGACGTGACCCATGTTGGTATCCATTCTCTCCAGTTGACGATGGCGGGCGAGGCCCGTTGGCAGCTTACCTCAGCGGGCGGGAATGTCTTGCCTGTTAGCGCATGGCCTCGCTAGAGCTTGGGCTTTAAGTCTGTCGACCGGCGGCCGATCTGCAAACGCTTTAACGCGCGTCAGTCGCCGCCTATTTTCTCTCTGGGGCGAACACGCCAAGAAAAAGCCCAGCGTAGAGCTGGGCTTTGCCGATCACTGGCGCGCGTGCTTGGCTGTCCCTGTCCAGGCGGCAGCGATCTGCTGATCCATCTCATGGATAGATTGCTGCATCTGCCCCTGGCACTGTTCGATCAAGGCCGGAATATCCTCCAGGGTCAATCCAGCGGTGGGAATAGCGGGAAGGGAGCGAATCATGATCTCGCCGCTGCTCCAGCGATTCAGTTGCATGTGCGCACTGTAAGTGCTGACGCATACCGGAATAATCGGCACCCCAGCGGCGATGGCCATCTGGAATGCCCCTTTCTTGAACGGCAGCAGACCTTTGCCAAGGTTGCGCGTGCCTTCCGGGAAAACCCAGATCGAGGTGTCTTTATGCTGCAGGGTTTCGGTGGTGGTGAGCATGGCCTGTTTGGCTTTGCGAGCATTGCCACGGTCGATTAGCACGTTGCCGGCGAGCCAGTAGAGCTGGCCGAAGAAGGGCACCCATTTGAGGTTCTTCTTGCCGATAGTGACGGTACGCCTGGGCACCACGCTGCCCAGCACGAACAGGTCATAGTTGGACTGGTGGTTAGCGATGATCACACAGGCCTGTGGATGATCGCGCAGCGCTTGAGTGTCGGTCTGCAGACGTAGACGCAAGATCCACAGCGCTGGCCAGGAATAGAGGCGGGCGCAGAGGCGGCTGTTGTCCGGATTAAATGGGCGGCACAGGCCAAGCAGAATGCCGAGAACGCCGGCCAGGATAAAGTGCAGGCCCATAAGCAGCATGCGTAGAAGAAAAAGCATTGGTACGCCCGTCTGAACAAAAGGCGCGCAGTGTACGGATGTGCACTGTTTTCGGCAATCGACGGCGATCAAGGGTAGATCGCGAGTTTTTTCGGGAGTTAAACCGAATAAAAAGCCCGGCGCTTGACCGGGCTTCTAGCGCAAGGCGGGCGCCTTAGATGAGGTGCTGCTGGTCCAGCTCGATGGCCCGGTCCAGGGTTTCCAGCAGCGCTTTGCGCACTTTCAACTTGGTGTTCTTGTGCGCCGTCATGTTGATCTTCTTCAACTGCTGGGCGGCGGCAATCGCGCTTGCCATCAGTTGCTCAACCGGCACCACCTTATCCAGGAAGCCGGCGTCGACCGCGCCTTGCGGGTCGAACATCTCGCCATTGATGACCGAACGGTGGAAAGCCGATTTGCGCAGGCGGTCGCGAGCCAGCTCGATGCCGGCGTGGTGCATGGTCATGCCGATTTGCACTTCATTCAAACCAATGCTGAACGGGCCTTCGACGCCGATGCGGTAGTCGGCCGAGAGCAGGATGAACGCGCCCTTGGCCACCGCATGGCCGCCGCAGGCGACGATGACCGGGAACGGGTGAGCCAGCATCCGGCGGGCCAGAGTGGAGCCGGCAGCCACCAGATTGACCGCGTTTTGCGGGCCGGAGGTCATCACTTTGAGGTCGTAGCCGCCAGAGAGAATGCCCGGCTGACCGGTGATGATCACGATCGCTTTGTCCTGCTCGGCACGATCCAGTGCGGCATTGAAGGCCGCGATCACGTCCGGGGAGATGGCGTTGACCTTGCCATTGCTCAGGGTCAGGGTGGCAATGCCGTCTTCGAGTTGGTAGCTGATCAGGTCGCTCATGGCGGGAATCCTTGCTGTGGCATGTACTGAAAGGTGGGCAGACGTTACCGACCCGTCCAGCCAAGGTAAAGCGCTGTGGCTGACTGGCCAGTCAGCCACAGCGCACCGAGCGTGGCGCTACTGTTCGGCAGCCAGCGTTTCGAGGCGCCGACTCAGCCAGCCCCGGTTCGGGATCAGCACCTAGCTTAAGCGCATGAATCTCCTGTAAAAAACTTTTGCCTTTAGCGGGCTGTTCGGCTAGATTAGCGCGCCTCGACGGACCTGACAGTCTGTCGAGACTTCGGTGAGGTGTCCGAGAGGCTTAAGGAGCACGCCTGGAAAGTGTGTATACGAGAAATCGTATCGAGGGTTCGAATCCCTCCTTCACCGCCATATAGAAATACAAAAAAGCCCGGCCATGTGCCGGGCTTTTGCGTTTCTGCGCTCGGCGTTGCTGGTTGGCAGGATTAGCCATCCGGATCAAGGCAACTCAAGCCCTTCTCCAATTACCGCCAACCCCTTAAGGTTTCTCCTATCCCTTCATCGGAGCCCGGCATGAAAGCCACCTGGGACATCTTCTGCAGCGTTGTCGATAACTACGGCGATATTGGCGTGACCTGGCGCCTGGCCCGGCAGTTGGTGGCTGAGCATCAGTATGCGGTGCGGCTGTGGGTGGATGATCTGCGGGCATTCGAGCGCATGTGCCCCGAGGTCGACGTCAATGCAGAGCAACAGTGGCGGCAGGGCGTCGAGATATGCCGCTGGCCGGCTGACTGGCAACCGACTGCCGCCGCCGATGTGGTGATGGGGGCGTTTGCCTGCCGGCTGCCGGACGCTTATATGGAGGCAATGGCTCAGCAGGCGCGACCACCATTGTGGTTGAACCTGGATTATTTGAGCGCCGAGGACTGGGTCGCCGGTTGCCACGGCCTACCTTCGGTGAAGTACAAGGGGGTACAGAAGTTCTTCCTCTTTCCGGGATTCCAGCCGGGCACGGGCGGGCTGCTGCGCGAGGCCGGGCTGCTTGAACGGCGTCGGAATTTTCAGCAGGACCCGCAGGCTCGGCGGGACTTTTTGCAGGGGCTGGGCGTTATCCCGGCAGAAAATGCCCGTCTGATCTCGCTGTTCGCTTACGAGAACGCGGGGCTGGCCAGTTGGCTCGAGGTGTTGGCCGCCGACTCGCGACCTACGCATTTGCTGGTGCCTGAGGGGCGAATTCTTGGGGACTTGCAGCGTTGGCTTGGGGTCGATGGGTTGCTGGCCGGTGCCGTAAAGGTGCGCGAAGCCCTGACGGTGCAGGTACTGCCGTTCGTCCGACAGGATGATTACGACCGCTTGCTGTGGTGCTGTGATTTCAATGCCGTGCGCGGTGAAGACTCTTTCGTCCGGGCGCAATGGGCCGGGCGGCCGCTGCTCTGGCACATTTACCAGCAGCAAGAAGATGTCCATCTGGACAAGCTCGAAGCCTTTCTTGCGCTCTATACCGAGGGCCTGTCACCGCCTGCCAAGGCTGCGATGACCGGCCTGTGGCGGGCCTGGAATGCGGGCGAAGGGATGGGCGAAAGCTGGCAGGCGTTGTTGCAGGAGTGGCTGGAGGTGGCCGAGCATGCCGAGAAATGGTGTCTGGGGCAGGCCTCCCAGCCTGACCTTGCAGCGGCTCTGGTGCAGTTTTACCTAAATTGGATATGATACGCGGCCTAGATTTTTGTAAATCTCCATCCAAATTCGGATATTCGTGATGAAAACTGGTAAAGAACTGAAACCCGGTACCGTGATTCGTATCGACAACGATCCTTGGCTGGTTCAGAAAGCTGAATTCACCAAGTCCGGTCGTAACAGCGCGATCATGAAGACCAAGCTGAAGAACCTGCTGACCGGTTACAAGACCGAAACCGTCTACAGCGCAGACGACAAGCTGGACGACGTGATCCTCGACCGTAAAGAAGCGACCCTGTCCTTCATCAACGGCGACATCTACACGTTCATGGACACCACCGACTACACCATGTACGAGCTGAACGCCGAAGACATCGAAGGCGTTCTGCCGTTCATCGAAGAAGGCATGACCGACATCTGCGAAGCCGTGTTCTTCGAAGAGCGTCTGGTTTCCGTTGACCTGCCGACCACCATCGTCCGTCAGATCGACTACACCGAAGGTTCCGCTCGCGGCGACACTTCGGGCAAGGTGATGAAGCCGGCCAAGCTGAAAAACGGTACCGAGCTGAGCGTTGCCGATTTCGTGGAAATCGGTGACTGGATCGAAATCGACACCCGTGAAGGTGGTTCCTACAAAGGTCGCACCAAAGCTCCACAGGCCTGAGCCTTGGCTTAAGTTGCGAGCAAGAAAAAGCCCGGCCAGCGAGTCGGGCTTTTTTATGGGCGATGGGTTATTCCAGGTGTTTTTTCAGCTCTTGGCTGGCTTGCAGCATGGCCGAGCGCACTGCTGGAGCCTGGCTGACCGCGTTCAGCAGGCCGAAGTCGTGGATCATGCCGTTGTAGCGCGCCGAGGTGACCGTCACCCCGGCGGCGTCCAGTTTGCGGCCGTAGGCCTCACCCTCATCGCGCAACACGTCGAACTCGGCGGTCTGGATCAAGGTTGGTGGCAGGCCTTTGAGCTGCGCAGTCGTGGCTTGCAGCGGTGCGGCATAGATGTCCTTACGCTGCTTGGCGTCGGAGGTGTAATTGTCCCAGAACCACTGCATCAGGTTCTTGCTGAGGAAGTGACCCTCGGCGTACTGGTTGTAGGAGGCGGTCTCGAAGTTGGCGTCGGTCACCGGCCACAGCAGTAGCTGGAACTTGATCGCCGGGGTGCCTTGGTCTTTCGCCATCAGGCTGACCACTGCGGCCATGTTGCCGCCGACGCTGTTGCCGGCCACCGCCAGGCGTGAACCGCCGACGTTGAGCTCTTTACCGTGCTCGGCCACCCATTTGGTTGCGGCGTAGGCCTGGTTGATCGCCGTCGGGTAATGCGCTTCCGGCGAGGGTGTGTAGTTGACGAAGACCGCTGCCGCCCCCGAACCCGCGACCAGGTCGCGGACCAGGCGTTCGTGGGTCGGGTAATCACCCAGTACCCAGCCGCCGCCGTGGAAGAACATGAACACCGGCAAGGTTTCCTTCACGCCGGCGGGGCGCACGACAGTCAGGCCAATCGACTGGCCATCGACGCTGATGGTTTTCTCGCTGACGTCAGCTTTAGGCAATTCCACTTTGGCCCCGGCCTGGGCGCCTACCAGCACGGCGCGGGCGTCTTTGGGCGCGAGTTGCTCGAGAGGTTTGCCACCGCCGGCTGCAAGGGCTTCCAGGAAGGCCTGGGTGTTGTGTTCGACACATGGGCTGCCCGCCGCGAAAGCGCTGCCGATGGAGAGGGCCAGAACGCTACCGGTAAGAGCTTTGCTAAACGATTTCATCATCGAACTCCTCGTATTCGGGGTGGCTGAGTGGCTGCGTCAAGTCTTAGACGGTGACGTTCAGGCTGACCTGGATGTTGCCGCGGGTGGCGTTGGAGTAGGGGCAAACCAGGTGGGCAGCGGCTACCAGTGCATCCGCGTCGGCTTGTTCCAGGCCCGGCAGGCTGATGTTCAATTCGACTTCGAGGCCGAAACCGCCCGGGATCTGGCCGATGCCGACCTTGCCGGTGATCGAGCTGTCGTTTGGCAGCTGGCGTTTGCTCTGGCTGGCGACGAACTTCAAGGCACCGATAAAGCAGGCCGAGTAGCCGGCCGCGAACAGTTGCTCGGGGTTGGTGGCTTCGCCGCCTTGGCCGCCGAGTTCGCGCGGGGTGGTCAGCTTGACGTCGAGGATGCCGTCAGAGGAAACCGCGCGGCCGTCACGGCCTCCGGTTGCAGTAGCGGAAGCGGTGTAAAGGGCTTTGATGGTTTGCATGGGGGCCTCTCCAAGTTATGTTTGCTGGCTAAAAGTTTGCGCGCTAAGTAAGTGCGCGAAGCAGAAGTTAGTGCTAATTCATTTTGCGCGCAAGATAATTTATGGAGATATTTGCGATAAGCCTTACGGCTTTTTGGAATAAGGCTCTAAACGGCCTTCTGCAGGCTGCTGCGCAGGGCGACCAGGTCTTTCGTGAGGGCGGTCAACTCCTCGATGGACTGTTCGGTGGCCTTGAGAATGCAGGTCGGTACGACCTGGGCTTGTTGCTGCAGCGCACGACCTTTGGCCGTCAGGCGCAGTTCCACCACGCGCTCGTCGACACTGCTGCGGGTGCGGGTCAGCAAACCTTCGCCTTCCAGGCGCTTGAGCAGCGGAGTGACCGAGCCGGGATCGGTGAGCAGGCGTTGGCTGAGCTCGCCGACGGTGATGCCGTCACCTTCCCATAGCACCAGCATCGCCAGGTATTGCGGGTAGGTCAGGTTGAGTTCCTGGAGTAGGGGCTTATAGACCTTGGTCATCATCAGGGATGTGGAATAGAGGGCAAAGCACAGCTGGTTGTCGAGCAGCAGCTGTGCGCACGGGGCGGGGTGGTCCATAAAAGCCTCCATCAGGTGATGGGGCTAAAGTTAGCGCGCTTGACTTTCGTACGCCACGTTTTAGTGCTGCGTACGTGTGACGATTCTGTTAGTTCGGAAAACCCTGCAATAGCGACCGATGATTGCTGCCACGCTGCTTAGCTACGGCCCAGGCCGCTCTGGAGCGCCAGGTCCCAAGGCGGCACCGGGCCGAAGCGGGCTTTCAGAAACTCCAGCAGCAAACGGCTGCGTGAGCTGGTTTTGCTTTCCAGGCGCAAGGCGTAGATGCCGCTGGGCTCCGGCGGCGGTAGACCGTTTTCGCAAAACAACGGCACCAGCTCGCCGCGCATCAAGTACTCACCGATCAGCCAGGTCGGCAGATGGGCGATGCCGAGGCCCGCCAGCGCACCGAAGACCAGCGTTTCGGCATTGTTGGCGGTCATCCGCAGGCGCTGCGGGCGAAAAACCTGTATTCGCCCGTCCTCTTCGAAACGCCAGGCGTGGGGCGGCGCCAGCGCGTCCCAATCCAGACCGTCGTGCTCGACGAGTTCGCTCGGATTACGCGGCACCCCGCGCCGCTTGAGGTATTCAGGGCTGGCGCAAACCACCCGTATCAGCGGCGCCAACGGGGTGGCGACCAGGCGGGTGTCAGCCAGCGGACCGATGCGCAGCACCAGATCGACTTCACCGAGATGCTCGCCATGCAGGTCGACAAAGCTGTCGATCAGCCGTAGCTGTACATCCAGGCCCGGGTAGGCGAGCAGAAACTCGGCAATCGCCGGTGCCAGGTGGCGGCGACCGAACGGTGAGGGTGAGTCGATGCGGATCAAGCCTTCTGGTGCGCTACTCAGGGACACCGCCTCGGCGCGTGCCAGGCGTAACTCGGCCAGCACGCGTTTGGCCCGCTCCGCGAATGCCAGGCCGGCGGGTGTGGCGCGCACCGCGTGGGTGCTGCGGCTGAACAGGCTGCTGCCCAGCGAGCGTTCCAGGGCATCGATCCGGCGTGCCACTGCCGACGGAGTCAAGGGATGGCGGCGCGCGGCGGCGGAGAAGCTGCCGCTTTCCAGTACGTCGAGAAACAGGCTGAGTTGGTCGGTCAGGGCATCTGGATTCATGGCGGTGTTGGTGCCTGTGCGGTTTGCGCATAGCCATTGTGCGTGGCTGTGCGTTTCCGTGCTAGCGGCTACTGCGTACCCTAGGCAACCTCAGAATTGGAGTTGCCGATGAGCCTGATCGATGTGTTGATGAATTTAGTGCTGGGCCTGGCGTTGGGCACCGTGGGTGGGCTCTTCGGTATCGGCGGTGGTCTGATCGCCATTCCGGCGCTTGGCGTGCTGTTTGGCCTCGATCAACAGTTGGCGCAGGGCACGGCACTGGTGATGGTGGTGCCCAATGTGCTGCTGGCGTTGTGGCGCTATCACCAGCACAACCGCATCGACCTGCGCTATGCCCTGGCGCTGGGGCTCTCCGGCTTCTTTTGTGCCTGGCTGGCTTCGACCTATGCGGTAAGCCTGGATGCCGGACGCATGCGTATGGCGTTTGTCGGCTTCCTGCTGGCGCTGAGCGTCTACAACCTGAGCCGGCTGTTTATCCGGCCGACTCCGCCGAGCAGCGAGTTGCGTTATCCCTGGCCTTGGTTGGGTCTGTTGGGCAGTTGCTCCGGGGTGCTTGGCGGCGTGTTCGGGGTGGGGGGCGCGGTGCTGGCCACCCCGATCCTGACCAGCGTGTTCGGCACCACGCAGGTCGTGGCCCAGGGCCTCTCACTGGCGTTGGCGGCACCGAGTACGGCGGTCACCTTGCTGGCCTACGGGCTGCACGACTATGTGGCCTGGGCCATGGGGATTCCCTTGGCCGTGGGCGGTTTGCTCAGTATCGGCTGGGGCGTAAAGCTGGCCCATGCCCTGCCTGAGCGGGTGCTGCGCTCGCTGTTCTGCGGCTTTCTGGTGCTCTGTGCGGTGTCGCTGGCGCTGCGGTAGATAACTCTGGCTGAACGGCGTTTGGCTTTAGAGACGAAAACCTTCGGCAATATGCTCGGCCAGGCATTCGGTCACCGGTGACTGGGTGCGAGTGTTGCGCAGCAGCACGATGCTGGACATGGGCAGCTCCGGCAGGTTTTCGGCTTTGCCGAGGATGCGCAGGTCCGGGGTGATCAGGCTTTGCAGTTGCGCGGTCACGGCCAGGCCGGCGCTGACCACCGCCATGAGCGCCGACAGGCTGGGGCTGGTGTAGGCGACGCGATAGTCACGTTCCATGGCATCCAGCGCGTTGCAGGCCCAGGTGCGGCAGAAGCAATCGGTGTTGAACATGGCCAGCGGCAAGGGCGTTTGTTCATGGGGGCAGAAACCCAGTGCCTCGGCCCAGACGAAGCGCTCCTGGCGCAGCAGTTGACCGATCTCATCGCCCGGCATACGCGTGACAATCGTCAGGTCTAGATCCTGGCGTTGCAGGAGTTGCGAGGAGGACTCGCAGTGCACTTCCACCTGCACCATTGGATAGGCCTGGGCGAAGCGCGAGAGAATCCCCGGCAAAAAACGCATCACATAGTCATCCGGGGTGCCGATGCGCACCGAGCCGACCATGTGCGGCTCGCGCAAGGTGTTGATGACCTCGCCATGCAGCTTGAGGATGCGCCGGGCATAGCCGAGCAGCACTTGGCCTTCGGCAGTCAGGCGTACCTGGCGTCCATCGCGCTCGAACAGCGAGCGCTGCACCACGTCTTCCTCCAGGCGCTTCATCTGCATGCTGACCGCCGATTGCGTGCGGTTGACCGCTTCGGCCGCGCGGGTAAAGCCGCCCAAATCGGCAATCGCGACGAAGGTCCGCAAGAGCTCGCTGTCGATGCCGGGATAGTTGCTCATCTCATCAATCCCCAAGATGGGTTGCATAAGAAACATTCGTTGGATTGATCTTAAGCCCGGCCGGACACTTGCGCCATCCCCCAAACACAGCAGTTCGTCGCACTGCCGAAGGGGGCAGAAGCTAACCGGAGGGTTTAATGATGAAAGGTCAAAAAGGCTATGCCATCGCCACTGCACTGCCCAAATCCGACTCCGCTCTCGGGCGGTTGCTGAGCCAGGCGTGGAAGCGCGCTAGACGTTGGCATGAGTTAGCCGCACAGCGGCGTCAGTTGGCGAGTTTGAGTGACGCCGCGCTTAAGGATCTTGGCTTCAGTCGGGCGGATGTGGTGGAGGAAAGCGAGCGGCCGTTCTGGGATGATCCGCTCAAGCACTGACTGCGCTAATGCGCTTAAATGAGCAGCGGTTAACCCAAGGTGCAGCTAATCAAGGAAGGATAAATGAGCCAAAAATACCAACTCGCTCAGGTCAATATCGCTCGGGCCAAAGCCCCCATGGACGATCCGTTGATGCGGGGCTTTGTCGAGCAGCTGGAGCCGATCAATCGCCTCGCGGAAAACAGCCCCGGGTTCGTCTGGCGTCTGCAGACCGATGAGGGCGATGCCACCTCGATCAAGCTGTTCGACGATGAACGGATCATCGTCAATATGTCGGTCTGGGAGTCATTCGAAGCGCTGAAGAACTATGTGTACTCCGGCGAACATCTCGCGGTCTTGAGAAACAAGAAGAGCTGGATGGGGAAGCTCGACTCGCCCTCGCTGGCGTTATGGTGGGTGCCGCACGGGCATATTCCGACCCCCGAATCGGCCAAGCTGGCGCTCGCCATGCTGGAGGAAAAAGGCCCATCGCCGGCAGCATTTACCTTCACCAAGCCCTATCCTGCAGCGCATCTATCTGACACGCCGGGTGTGTCCGAGCAGGGCTTGCAACCCGCCGTCTTCGAGGTCGGTTGAGCCGCTCACCTGGCAGGAGCGACTCGATGTCCGCCACGCTCTCCCTCTCCTTGAGTGAAGCCCGCCGTTTGGCCCTGAGTGCCCAGGGCTTCGGTGGGCGGGCCAGGTCTGCCGCGGTCAAGCCGCAGCGGCTCAATCAGATGATCGAGCGTCTGGGCGTGCTGCAGATCGATTCGGTCAACGCCTTGGTGCGTTCGCATTACCTGCCGCTGTTTTCCCGCCTGGGCAATTACTCCGCAGAACTGTTGGAACAGGCGGCCTGGGGCAGCGGGCGGCGGCGTACCTTGTTCGAGTACTGGGGGCATGAGGCCTCGCTGTTGCCGCTGTCGGTCTATCCGTTGTTGCGTTGGCGCATGCGCCGCGCGGCCCAAGGGGAGGGTATCTACGGCCAGCTGGCACGCTTTGGCCGTGAGCAGCAAGCGGTGATTCGGCGGGTGCTGCAGGCTGTTCGTGAACAGGGTGCAGTCGGTGCCAGTGCGCTGACGACGCGCGAGGAGCGGGCCGGGCCCTGGTGGGACTGGAGCGCCGAAAAACATGCGCTGGAATGGTTATTCGCCGCCGGTGAAGTGACGGTGGCCGGGCGCCGTGGCTTCGAGCGGCTCTATGACCTGCCGGAGCGCGTGCTGCCGAGCGCCTTGCTGGAACATCCCGAATTGGATGAGGCGGAGGCGCAACGCCAATTGTTGCTGCGCTCAGCCGCGGCGCTGGGGGTCGCCACGGAAAAGGATCTGCGCGATTACTACCGCCTGGAGGCAGCCGACAGCCAGGCACGGCTGGCCGAGTTGCTCGAGGCGGGTGAGTTGCTGCCGGTACAGGTGCAAGGCTGGCGGCAACCGGCCTACTGCCTGGGCGCGCTAAAAATCCCGCGTAAGGTCGGCGCCACTGCGTTGCTGTCGCCGTTCGATTCGCTGATCTGGGAGCGCGCGCGTACCGAGCGGCTGTTCGCTTTTCGTTACCGCCTGGAGATCTACACCCCGCAGCACAAACGGGTGTATGGCTACTACGTGCTGCCGTTTCTGCACGACGAGCGCCTGGCCGCGCGGGTCGACCTGCGTGCCGAGCGCGCCCATGGCCGCCTGGCGGTGCATGCTGTGCATGAGGAGGAGCAGGGTTTGGACGACGAGGGCATGGCGGCCTTGGCGCGCAATCTTCTCGATATGGCGCGCTGGCTGGGCTTGGAAGAAGTGCTGATCAATTGTCAGAAACCAGAGACAGCGCGGCTGCGGGCGGCTCTTTCTTGCTGATGGGCGATGGCGGTAGTGCGCACGGCGCCCCCAGGTAGGGTGCGCCGTGCGCCCCTATCAGCGGCGCACCTGCTTCAGCGTCTCGGCAATCAGGAAGGCCAACTCCAGCGACTGGTCGGCATTCATCCGTGGGTCGCAATGGGTGTGGTAGCGATCCGACAGAGCATCCTCGGTAATCGGGCGGGCGCCGCCGATGCACTCGGTGACGTTCTGCCCGGTCATCTCGATATGGATGCCGCCGGCGTAGCTGCCCTCGGCCCGATGTACGGCGAAGAACTGCTTGACCTCGGCGAGGATCTGCGCGAAGTCGCGGGTCTTGTAGCCGCTGCTGGCCTTGATGGTGTTGCCGTGCATCGGGTCGGAGCTCCACAGCACCTGGCGACCTTCGCGCTGCACGGTCTGGATCAGGCGTGGCAGGCCGGCTTCGACCTTGTCCGCGCCCATGCGTACTATCAGGTTGAGGCGGCCGGGGTCGTTGTCGGGGTTGAGGATGTCGATCAGGCGGATCAGCTCTTCGCTGTCCATGCTCGGACCGACTTTCACCCCGATCGGGTTGCCGACGCCGCGCAGGAACTCGACGTGGGCGCCGTCCAGTTGGCGGGTGCGATCGCCGATCCAGAGCATATGCGCGGAGCAGCCATAGTAGCCGCCGGTCAGGCTGTCGCGACGGACGAAGGCCTCTTCGTAGTTCAGCAGCAGGGCTTCGTGGGCGGTGAAGAAGCTGGTTTCGCGCAGTTGCGGCGAGCTGTCCATGCCGCAGGCGCGCATAAAGGCCAGGGTCTCGTCGATGCGGTCGGCCAGATGGCTGTATTTCTCGGCCAGCGCCGAGTTGGCGATGAAGTCGAGGTTCCACTGATGCACCTGATGCAGGTCGGCAAAGCCGCCCTGGGCGAAGGCGCGCAGTAGATTCAACGTGGCGGTGGCCTGATGGTAGGCCTGCAGCAGGCGATCCGGATCCGGCACGCGGCTCTTCTCGTCGAAGCCGATACCGTTGACGATGTCGCCGCGATAAGCCGGCAGCGTCACGCCACCGATGGTTTCATCGTTGGCCGAGCGCGGCTTGGCGAACTGGCCGGCCATGCGCCCGACTTTCACCACCGGGCAGCCAGCGGCGAAGGTCATGACGATCGCCATCTGCAGCAGCACCTTGAAGGTGTCGCGGATTTTCGCCGCGGAGAACTCGGCAAAGCTCTCGGCGCAGTCACCACCTTGCAGCAGGAAGGCACGGCCCTGGGTGACCTCGGCAAACTGGCGGCGCAGTTCGCGGGCTTCGCCGGCAAATACCAGCGGCGGATAGCCGGCCAGCGTCTGCTCGACCTCTGCCAGGTGCGCGGCGTCGGGGTATTGGGGTTGCTGCTGGATAGGTTTGGCTCTCCAGCTTTCGGGGCTCCAGGCTTGGCTCATCGCGGACTCGATACGGCTGCTTTTCTAGGAACTTGCATGGTAACAGCTCGCCTCGGCGCTGCCAGCCGATGGCGGTCATAGGCTGGCTATATAGTGCTCGGCGAATTAGCGCGTGACCCAGGTCGGGCTCTTCAATGACAATCGGCGCCTTTCCCGGATTCATGCTGGTCGGGGATGTCATGGTTGGAGGGTGCGTGATGCCTGGGCTGCCGCCGCGGGATGAGCTGACTGAGGAGCTTTTGCTGGCCGAGGTGCACGACGAGTTTGGCGTGATCCGGGTGATGGAAGTCGGCGAATACCGCTTCCTCGAGTTCGGTGATGCCATCGAACAGAGCTGCGTATTCACTGCCGACCCGAGCTGGCTGGAGTACGACTACACCCGCGCCATGCTGATCGGTGCGCTGTGCCACGAGGCGCCGGAAAGCGCGCTGTTCCTTGGTCTGGGCGCCGGCACGCTGACTCAGGCCTGCCTCAAATTCTTGCCGCTGGAAGATGTCGAAGCCATCGAGCTGCGTCCGGACGTGCCGCGCCTGGCGATGGAGTTCCTCGGTCTGGACGACGACCCGCGTCTCTATGTGCGCATTGGTGATGCGCTGGAGTTGCTGGAGAGCGCCGAGCCTGCCGATTTGATCTTCGTCGACCTGTATACCGATCACGGCCCGGGTGTTGGCCATCTGGCCTGGCGCTTTCTGGACAGTTGCCAGAAACGCCTGAATCCGGGGGGCTGGTTGGTGATCAATCAATGGGCCAGCAATGACGGTAAGCCACTCGGCGCCGCACTGCTGCGAGGCCTCTACCATCGGCATTATTGGGAGTGCCCGGTGAAGGAGGGCAATGTGATCCTGCTGGTGCCGGCCGATCTGGAGCAGACGCTGGACAGGGCGCAGCTGCAAGAAAAAGCCGAGGCGCTGGCGCCGCGTCTGGGTTATTCGTTGCTGCCGCTGATCGACTGCCTGCGCCCAGCGACCTAGGCTGGGTAGAGCGTAGCGAAACCCAGCTTTCGTGTTGCTCCCGCTGGGTTTCGCCTGAGGCTCTACCCAGCCTGCCTGTCGGCGAATTAACGCCCTTTGAAGTGACCGGGGCGGCTCTCTTGCATGGCGTGCAGGCCTTCTTGGGCATCTTCGGTGGCCATCAGCCTGGCGGCATTAGCGGCTAAGTCACGAGCGGCAGCTTCTTCACCCTCACGCACGGCCTGGCGGGCCGAGGCCAGGGTCGCCTGTACGCCCAGCGGCGCCTGAGCGGCAATGCGTTCGGCGAGTTGCAGGGCGCGGGGCATCAACTCTTCACTGGCGAGTACTTCTTGCACCAAGCCGAGGCGGTGGGCTTCGTGGGCATCGAATTCGTCGCCGGTCAGCAACCAGCGCATCGCGTTGCCCCAGCCCGCCACCTGGTGCATGCGTAAGGTGGCGCCACCGAAGGGGAAGATCCCGCGCTGCACTTCCATCTGCGCAAAGCGGGTATTGCTGGCGCACAG
Source organism: Pseudomonas sp. 2FG (assembly GCF_005502935.1). GTDB lineage: Bacteria > Pseudomonadota > Gammaproteobacteria > Pseudomonadales > Pseudomonadaceae > Aquipseudomonas. The sequence continues at coordinate 27,952 of NZ_SCMP01000003.1, read as the reverse complement.
GTTGATGTCCGAGGCCAGCATCAGTTCGATGCCGATGGTGTAGCAATAGCCCTGCACGGCGACTATCACCGGTTTACTCACCCGCGGGCCGCCGAACACGCCCCAGGGGTCAAAGCCGCCTTGCGGGATTGCCCAGCCGCTGACGAAGGTTGCCGCGACATTGGCCAGATCCAGCCCCGCGGTGAAATGCTCGCCGTGTGCAAATACCAGGGCCACTCGGGCGTCGTGGTCACGCTCGAACTCGCCATAGGCCAGGGTCAGGTCATCGAGGAGGTCCAGATCGAAGGCGTTGCGTTTAGCCGTGCGATCCAGGCCAATCAGCATGATGTGACCGCGTTTTTCACGGCTGACACGGCCGCTGGAGCTTTGAGTCATGGCAGGAATCCTTGTACGGGAGGGGCGACCCGAGGGGTATAGCCGCCCCGGTTTGGCTTGTCCAAAGTATTCGCCGATCCGATCATCGGCCATCTAGCTTGGCGACCGACTGGCGGAGCCTGGCTTTTTTATGGGAAAAACCCGCACAGCGGTCAGGTTTTTCCGGTATAGTGCGCGCCGGCCATTTGACTGGCCGCGTTCAGGTAATGCAATCCCTCCGAAGTCAGCTTCGGCTGCATGTCCGCTCAGCGGGCGTCCTTGACGATTCATTCATTAATACGTTTTCGCAAATCCCCGCCGACAGGGCTGCCAGGGTGACTTTCGGGTCTTACACGGCATGCGCAGCTTTGGAACATGGGTCTTTGCGGATGCACTAGAGGCAGACCCATGACCCAAGTACTCGGCGGCTTCGCCGCACTCGAACTTCACCCGAATATTCTTGCCGCTGTGATTGCGACTGGCTACGAAGAGCCGTCGGCGATCCAGTTGCAGTCCATCCCGGTGATCCTCGCTGGCCACGACATGATCGGCCAGGCGCAGACCGGTACCGGTAAAACCGCGGCCTTCGCCCTGCCGATCCTCAGCCGCATCGACCCGGCCAAGAAAGAGCCGCAGGCGCTGATTCTGGCACCAACCCGCGAGCTGGCCCTGCAAGTGGCCACCGCGTTCGAAACCTACGCCAAACAAATGCCGGGCCTGAACGTCATCGCCGTGTATGGCGGCGCCCCCATGGGTCCGCAGCTGAAAGCCATCCGCAATGGCGCCCAGGTCGTGGTCGCCACTCCGGGTCGTCTGGTCGACCACCTGCGTCGCGACGAGAAGGTGCTGTCCACCATTCAGCATCTGGTGCTCGACGAAGCGGACGAAATGCTCAAGCTGGGCTTCATGGATGACCTCGAAGTGATCTTCAAGGCCATGCCGGAAACCCGTCAGAGCGTACTGTTTTCCGCAACCTTGCCGCATTCGATCCGCGCTATCGCCGAGAAGCACCTGCGCAACCCGAAGCACGTCAAGATCGAAACCAAGACCCAGACCGTGACTGCCATCGAGCAGGCCCACCTGCTGGTGCACGCCGACCAGAAGCATTCTGCGGTGCTGCGCCTGCTGGAAGTGGAAGAGTTCGATGCGCTGATCGCCTTCGTTCGCACCAAACAAGCCACCTTGGATCTGGCCGCCGCGCTGGAAGCCAAAGGCTACAAGGCTGCGGCCCTGAACGGTGACATCGCGCAGAACCAGCGTGAGCGTGTGATCGAGTCGCTGAAAGATGGTCGTCTGGACATAGTCGTCGCTACCGACGTCGCGGCCCGTGGCCTTGACGTACCGCGCATCACTCACGTGATGAACGTGGATATGCCCTACGATCCGGAATCCTATGTGCACCGTATCGGGCGTACCGGTCGTGCCGGTCGTACCGGTCGCGCCTTGCTGCTGGTAACGCCGCGTGAGCGTCGCATGCTGCAGGTGATCGAGCGTGTGACTGGGCAGAAAGTCGCCGAAGTGCGCCTGCCGGATGCTGCGGCTGTGCTAACGGCACGCATCAAGAAGCTGACCAGCAGCCTGGCGCCGCTGGTGGCTGATGCCGAAACGACCCATGGCGATCTGCTGGATCGTTTGACCGCCGATATCGGTTGCAGCCCGCGTGCCCTGGCCGCAGCCTTGCTGCGCAAAGCCACCAACGGCCAGGCGCTGACCCTGGCTGAAGTCGAGCGTGAGCAGCCGCTGGTGCCGAACAGTGCACCGCGTGAACGTAGCGAGCGTAGCGGTGAGCGTTCCGAGCGTGGTGATGTGCGTGAGCGTCGCGCGCCGATGCCGCTGGCCGATGGCCGTGCGCGTTGCCGTACCGCGCTGGGCGCTCGTGACGGTATCGCCGCGAAGAATCTGCTCGGCGCCATCCTCAACGAAGGCGGTCTGGCTCGCGAGGCGATCGGTCGTATTCAGGTGCGTGACAGCTTCAGCCTGGTTGAGCTGCCGGAAGATGGTCTGGAGCGTCTGCTGACCAAGCTCAAGGACACTCGCGTGGCCGGTAAGCAGTTGAAGCTGCGTCGCTATCGCGAAGATTGATCTGCGCCGATTAGCCGAATAGAAAAAGCCCCGCCTACTAGTGCGGGGCTTTTTTATGCCTGACGGATAGTTCCCACGCTCGGCGTGAGCCCCGTCATCCCCGCGAAGGCGGGGACCCAGAAAAGCCTTAGTCGAAGCGATAGATATCCATGCCCAGCGCACCCAGGGTGAAGCCCTGGTGCACCAGGCTGAAGACCTTGCCTGCGCCGCGGGCGAAGAAGAGTGGCAGCAGGTGTTCGTCGCTCGGGTGGTTACGGGCGGCTGAGGGGGCTTGGCGGCGGTAGTCGTGCAGGGCGTCCTGATCGTCGCTGGCGAGTTTGGCTGCGACCCAGTCGCGGAACTCCTCGGCCCAGGGTTCAATCACCTCGGGCCCGGCGCGCCAGTTCAGTTCGCCGAGGTTGTGGGTGATGCTGCCGGAGCCAATCAGCAGTACGCCTTGTTCGCGCAAGCAGGCCAGGGCGCGGCCGACTCGGGTCTGAAAGGCGGGGCCAAGGCGAGTCGGAATGGAAACCTGGGTCACGGGGATGTCTGCCTGCGGGTACATCAATGACAGCGGCACCCACGCACCGTGATCGCGCGTGCGTTCGGGATCCAGGCGTGCCGGGAGTTCGGCGGCAGTGAGCAGGTTCAGCGCTTCGCTAGCCAGCTCGGGATCGCCTGGCGCGGGGTATTGGACCGCATACAGCTCGGCTGGAAAGCCATAGAAGTCATGCCAGGTGTCCGGTTTAGGATTGCTGTTGACCAACAGTTCGCTGCTTTCCCAGTGCGCGGAAACCACCAGGATGGCGCGCGGTTTGGCCAGTTCGGCAGCCAGCCGGGACAACGCCGGGCCGCTGGCGCCAGGCTCGAGGGCGAGCATGGGTGAGCCGTGGGAAATGAATAGGCTGGGTAACATGAGCGGTTCCTCAAGTAGGATGCCAGCATCTTCAAGCTTGGATATATCGATATCCAGTATAAAATTTTGGACTATTTGATCGAATTTGTGAGGGTGTAGTGGACGAAGAGTTTTGGCAGAAGCGTTGGTCACGCAACCAGATTGGTTTTCATTTGACCGAGATTAATCCCTACCTGCAGCAGCATTGGCCCGCATTGAATATTCCTCAGGGCGCGCGAGTGCTGGTGCCCTTGTGCGGCAAGAGCCTCGACTTGGCCTGGTTGGCAGCGCAAGGCTTGCAGGTAGTGGGTATCGAATTGGCGGAGAGGGCGGTTGAGGACTTCTTCAGCGAGCAACAGCTGCAGCCACAGATCGGCCAGCGGGGTGCCTTCAAGGTGTATCAGGCTGGGGCCGTGCAGCTCTGGTGTGGTGACTTTTTCGCCCTGACGGCTGAGGATGTGGCCGATTGCGTGGCGCTCTATGATCGAGCTGCGTTGATTGCCTTGCCGCTGGAGATGCGTGAGCGTTATGCGACGCATCTGGCGAGTATCCTGCCGCACGGCTGCGAGGGTCTATTGATTACCCTCGACTATGACCAGGTGCTGATGGAGGGGCCGCCCTTTGCGGTTGCCGATGAAGAGGTGCAGCGGCTGCTAGCGGCGGGCTGGCAGTTGCAGTCCCTCGAGGCGCGGGATGTGTTACCGGCGCAGAACTGGAAGTTTCTTCAGCGTGGGCTGGATCGGCTGGATGAGCGGGTTTATCGCATGGTTCGACGTTAGTTTATCTAAGGCAATAAAAAGGGCGGCTCACGCCGCCCTGTCTTGGCTCGAAGCCGATTAGCCGCGCTGACGCAGTGCTTCGATACGCTGTTCCAGCGGTGGGTGGCTCATAAACAGGCTTTTCAGACCGTGTTTGATGCCGCCGTTGATGCCGAAGGCGGTCAGGGTTTCCGGCATGTGCACCGGAACGCCCTGTTCGGAGCGCAGGCGTTGCAGGGCGCCGATCATCGCGCTGGTGCCGGCCAGGCGGGCGCCGGCTTCGTCGGCGCGGAACTCGCGTTTGCGCGAGAACCACATGACGATGATGCTGGCGAGGATGCCCAGGACCATTTCGGCGAAGAAGGTCGCGACGTAGAAGCCGATGCCGTTGCCTTCCTCGTTCTTGAGAATGACCTTGTCGACGAAGTTGCCGAAGATCCGCGCGAAGAACATCACGAAGGTGTTCACCACGCCTTGGATCAGTGCCAGGGTGACCATGTCGCCGTTGGCCACGTGGCCGATTTCATGGGCCAGTACGGCTTTCACTTCATCCGGCGAGAAGCGTTCCAGCAGGCCCTGGCTGACCGCTACCAGGGCGTCGTTCTTGTTCCAGCCGGTGGCGAAGGCATTGGACTCGTAAGCGGGGAAGATACCGACCTCGGGCATCTTGATCCCGGCTGCGCGGGACAGTTCCTCGACGGTTTGCAGCAGCCACTGTTCGTGGCGGGTGCGCGGCTGGCTGATGATCTGGGTGCCGGTGCTCATCTTCGCCATCCACTTGGAGATGAACAGCGAGATCAGCGAGCCGGCGAAACCGAACACGGCGCAGAAAACCAGCAGGCTGCCGTAATTCTGGCCGGTAAAGCGGTCTACCCCGAGCAGCTTGAGGGTGATACTGGCAATCAACAGCACCGCCAGGTTGGTGGCCAGGAACAACAGAATGCGCATCATGGTGTGAAGCTTCTCCTCACGGCAAAAGACGTATGACTAATGCGGGCTATATAAGGGCGCGCCCCCTCGCTATTCAACCGAGGGACTATTTCAAACTGTGTCGCTTGCGCCCATCAGGTTGCTGGCGAACAGCAGGCGGGTCAGGCGCGCGACGCGTTCACTGTGCTGGCTGGCCAGCGCTTCGCGTAGCTGGTGAGCGAGGGTTGAGTGTACTCGACGCACGCTGGGTGGCAGGCTTTCGCCTTCGCGCAGGGCCTGAGGGGTGCCGCGCGACAGGCGCAGGAAGCCCTTTTCGCTGAGCACGGCCTGATCCAGCGCGTCTTGCTGGATGGTCGAGTCGTAGCGCAGATAGCCTTCATCCGCCAACCAGAGTAGGGCGCCAAAGCAGCTCTGATGCCGTTTGCTCGGCAGGCCGAACTCGTCGGGCTCTTCGCGGCCGATCAGATCCTCGACATACAGGCCGACTCTGCGCGGGAAGGTTTGGTAGAGCAGCAGCAAACCGGCGGCGGCATCTTTATAAAAATCGTCGATCTGCAGATCCATCAGTGTTTGGCCTGGCTCATGGCGCGCAGTTGCTTATTGGCTGTAGGTCTTGAGGAAGTTGCCGATTCGCCCAATCGCCTGATCCAGGTCGTCCAGGCGCGGCAGGGTGACCACGCGGAAGTGATCCGGCCACGGCCAATTGAAGGCGGTGCCTTGCACGACCAGGAGTTTCTCCGACAGCAGCAGGTCGAGGACGAACTTCTCGTCGTTGTGGATCGGGCAGACCTTCGGGTCGATTTTCGGGAACGCATAGAGCGCGCCCATCGGCTTGACGCAACTGACGCCGGGGATGTTGTTGAGCAGCTCCCAGGTGCGGTTGCGCTGCTCGAGCAGGCGGCCTTGTGGCAATACCAGGTCGTTGATGCTCTGGTAGCCGCCGAGGGCGGTCTGGATCGCATGCTGGCTCGGCACGTTGGCGCACAGGCGCATGTTGGCGAGGATATCGATGCCTTCGATGTAGCTCTGCGCCTTATGCTTCGGCCCGGAGATGGCGACCCAGCCGGAGCGGAAACCGGCCACCCGATAGGACTTCGACAGCCCGTTAAAGGTCAGGCACAGCACGTCCGGCGCCAAGGAGGCGGTGCAGATGTGCACGGCCTCGTCGTAGAGAATCTTGTCGTAGATCTCATCGGAGAACAGCACCAAATTGTGCTGGCGCGCCAGTTCGACCATGCCCTCCAGCACTTCCTTGGAGTACACGGCGCCGGTCGGGTTGTTCGGGTTGATGATCACCAGCGCCTTGGTGTTCGGCGTGATCTTGGCCTTGATGTCGTCCAGATCCGGCCACCAGTTGGCTTGCTCGTCGCACAGGTAATGCACCGGATTGCCGCCGGCCAGGCTGACTGCGGCGGTCCACAGCGGGTAGTCCGGGGCCGGGATCAACACCTCGTCGCCGTTGTTGAGCAGGGCCTGCATGGACATCACGATCAGCTCGGACACGCCGTTGCCGAGGTAGATATCCTCGATGCCGACGCCTTCCACCTGCTTTTGCTGGTAGTACTGCATCACCGCCTTGCGGGCGCTGAACAGACCCTTGGAGTCGCTGTAACCTTGGGCGGTCGGCAGGTTGCGGATCACGTCCTGGAGGATTTCCTCCGGGGCTTCGAAGCCAAACGGCGCCGGGTTGCCGATGTTCAGCTTGAGGATGCGATGACCTTCCTCTTCCAGGCGTTTGGCGTGCTTGAGCACCGGCCCGCGAATGTCATAGCAGACGTTGGCGAGCTTGTTCGATTTGCTGACCTGCATGTGTGTAATCCCGAAATGAACGAACGCCGTAGAACAGGCTGGTAAAAGTCAGCTGGGCGCGGCTTGGCAGCCTGTAGCGCGGGTGACAGACTGGCGTCTAAAGTGCGGCAATCATACGTGTGGCCCGGGCCTCGGAAAAGGTACAGGTCGGGCTTTTTTCAGATGAAGAGGTGGACCCATGGACAAGCTCGAGAAACCCCTGGATGCCTGGCGTGACGAACTGTCCGACGAGCAGTTTCACGTCTGCCGGCTGGGCGGGACGGAGCGCGCGTTTACCGGCAAGTATCACGCCGACAAAACCCCGGGCGTTTACCACTGCGCCTGCTGCGACGCGGCGTTGTTCGACTCCGAGGCCAAGTTCGATTCCGGCACCGGCTGGCCCAGTTACTACCAACCAGCGTCCAACGGTGCGATCGCCAGCAAGGACGACTTCAGCCACGGCATGCACCGTATCGAAGTGACGTGCGCCAAGTGCGATGCGCACCTGGGGCATCTGTTTCCGGATGGGCCGAAGCCGACGGGGCTGCGCTACTGCATCAATTCGGCGTCGCTCAAACTCAAGCCGCGGCCATAAGTAGTCAAGAGAAGGCCTGCTGATCAGCGGGCCTTATTTTGGGCTAATTAAATTGCATGCAATTGAATTGCTCGCTATTTTGCTTGTTGTCCCCACTCTAATTCAGGAGCCAGCCCCATGAGCGACGCACTTTTCGACATTCCCTGCACCACCATCAAAGGCGAGCAGAAGACCCTGGCCGATTTCGGCGGCAAGGCCGTGCTAGTGGTCAACACCGCCAGTAAATGCGGTTTCACCCCGCAATACAAAGGCCTGGAAACGCTCTGGCAGGACTACAAGGACAAGGGGCTGGTGGTCCTGGGTTTCCCCTGCAACCAGTTCGGTAAGCAAGAGCCGGGCAACGAAGGCGCGATCTCCGAATTCTGCGAGTTGAACTTTGGCGTGAGTTTTCCGCTGTTCAAGAAGATCGAGGTGAATGGCGAGGGCACTCACCCGCTGTTCGTCCAACTGAAAAAACGCGCGCCAGGCCTGCTCGGTAGCCAGGGCGTGAAATGGAACTTCACCAAGTTCCTGATCGGCAAGGATGGCAAATTGGTCAAGCGTTTCGCGCCGACGACCAAGCCAGAGGACCTGACTGCCGAGATCGAAGCCCTCTTGAAATGACCGAGATGAATGTGCCGCAACTCGATGCGTTAACGGCGCTGCAGCTCGACAATCAGCTGTGTTTCAAGCTGTATGCCGCCTCGCGTGCGGTGACCCGAGCCTATAAGCCGGTGCTCGATCGGCTCGGTCTGACCTACCCGCAGTACCTGGTGATGCTGGTGCTCTGGGAGTGGCAGGGCGCAGCGCCTGAGCAGCCGACGGTGAAGGCCTTGGGTGAGCGCCTGCTGCTGGACTCCGGTACGTTGACGCCGCTGCTCAAACGTCTTGAGCAGTTGGGGTTGGTGCTGCGCCAGCGGGCGACGCGGGATGAGCGCGAAGTGCATCTGGCGTTAACTGCCGCAGGCTTGGCCTTGCGCGAGCAGGTGCTGCCGTTGAAGACGCAGTTGCTCTGCACAATCGGGCTCGATCTGGATGAGTTGGATGAGTTGCGCGGTCGTATCGGCGATTTGCTCGATCGGCTTATGGCCGTGTCGTAGTCGGTAACCAGTGCTCCAGTAAGGCGATCAGCTCTTCACGGCGAAAGGGTTTGGCCAGGTAGTCGTTCATGCCGGCGGCGGCGCAGCGTTCACGTTCGTCCGGCAGGGCGTTGGCGGTCAGGGCGATGATCGGCAAGTCCGGCCAGCGTCCGCTCTGGCGAATCCTGCGGCTGGCTTCATAGCCGTCCATCACCGGCATGTTGCAGTCCATCAGGACCAGATCGACGGGCTCTCGCTCCAGGCAGTCGAGCGCCTGACCACCGTGCGCGGCGATCAGCACCTTGCAACCCATCTTGCTCAGCATGCCTTTGGCCACCAGTTGGTTGACCGGGTTGTCTTCTACCAGGAGCACGCGCCCCTGTCTTTGTGCCTGTGGTGCTGCGTGAGCGGGGCTGGCGACTCTCTCGGCGTGCGGCTGCAGGACGCGCTGTAGGGCTTGATAGAGCGTTGTGCGCGCCAAGGGCCGAGCTATCTGCTCCATGGGGGCCAGGGCGGCGGCTTGCTCGCTGGGCATGAAGTTGCCGTAGGCGGTGATTAGCAGGATGGGCTGCCGGATGGTCGGGCGCAGGCCGAACAGCGCTTCCGGGCAGTCGCTAATCAGCAGCTCGGCCTCGCTGCCCGCAAGCTCGGCCGCGCTGTCCAGGCGCTGATAATTCAGGCCCCAGACCGGCAGCAGGTTGCCCAGCAGCTCGCTCAGGCCGCTACTGGCAGGACTGAGCGCAATCACGCGGCCTTTTAGCGGCGGCAGTCGCAGTGTCGGGGTGGCGCTGGAGAGCGGCAGCTCGACGCAGAACTGGCTACCAACGCCTACCTGCGAGGTGAGGCTGAGCTGCCCGTGCATGGCCTCGCAGAGTTGCCGAGTCAAGGCCAGGCCGAGCCCGGTGCCACCGTACTCGCGGGTGATAGTCGCGCCGGCTTGGGCAAATGGCTGGAAAATCCGCGCTTGGGCTGCTTCGGCGATGCCGATGCCGCTATCGCCGACGATGATCTTCACGCCCAGGTCATTGGCGCTGACGCGTACATCGACGCGGCCGGAGTGAGTGAACTTGAGGGCGTTGGACAGCAGATTGCTGACGATCTGGCGGATACGGGTCGGATCGCCGAACAGCTGCGCCGGCAGCAGTGGATCAATCAGGCAGGTCAACTCGACACTGGGGCCGGCGTTCTGCGACAACAGGCTGGCGGTGTCCTCGACCAGCGCGCCGAGGTCGAAGGGGATGCGCTCCAGCTCCAGCTGGCCGGCCTCGAACTTGGATAGATCGAGGATGTCATTCAGCAGTTCCACCAGCACCTTGCCGGAGTCGTGGGCGATCGACAGTTGTTGGCGCTGCTCGGTATTCAGCGGGCTGTCGAGTGTCAGGGCGAGCATGCCAAGCAGGCCGTTGAGGGGCGTGCGGATCTCGTGGCTCATGTTGGCCAGGAAGGTTGCGCGTGCCAGGGCCATCTCATGGGCCCTGTTGTGTGCGAGCTCCAGCTCTTGATTCGACAAGGTCAGGCGGGTGTTGCTCGCTTTCAGCTCGGTGGTGCGGGCGGAGATGATGTTCTCGAGTTCGCTGAGGTACTGGGTCAGGCGATCCTCGGCCTCGCGCCGTTGTTCGATTTCCTCGGAGAGGCTGGTCAGTTGCTGGTTGGTGACATCCACCAGGGTGCCGATTTCATCGTGCTCATGGCCGGTCGGGCACGGCAGCCTTTCCCGTGTCGGGTTGCGCAGATCGCGCGCGCTTAGGGCGTGGATAATGCCGATGAGCGGTTTGGTCAGCATGAAGTAGAACAGCACCAGCAGGATTAACGAGAGCAGTAAGCTGTAGGCAAAGCCGCCGAGCAAGGTGAGCAGGGCGCGCCGCAGGAAGTGGTTGCCGAAGGCGTAGGTGTCCACTTCCAGGCGCAGTAGGCCGAGGTTTTCATGGGGCGCGTGGACAACGAACAGCGGATCCTCGAACTGCCGGCGCTCGCCGAACAGATAATCGCTGAATAGCCGATAGTCGCTCTCGATGCGTGGGCGGTTGCCGCTGGCCAGGCTCGCACCACTGTCGTCGAGGAGCTCGGCACCGACCACCGCGGGCGATTGCAACAGGCCGGCAACCAGTTCCTGGGCCAGCTCTGTATCGATGTTGTAGGCGATGCGGGTGGCGGGGTTGTGGCTGATCTCCAGTAGCGCACGCATCTCGCGGTTGATGGAGGCATCCTCGCTAGCATAATCGCTGCTCACCTGAAGCAGGCTGAGCAAGGTGCCGAGGATGAATGCTACCAGTACCGTCAGGCTGGCCTGTTTGAATGACAGGCGATGGGTGAGCGATATATCCATGGGTAGCTGGGCCAGCCTCGTGTCCGTGCGCTCGCCAAGCATAGCCGATCTGACTCGTTGGCTGGCAGGGCGCATTGCCTCTGATCGATCCTAAGGAGCAAACCGTGGACTCCCGTTTGAGTGCTTTCCTAGAACGTGCGGATGCCGTGCTGGCGCGTCTCGAACCCCTGTTGCCGGCGCCGCGGGTGCCGCTCGACTGGAGTCAGAGCCTGGCGGCACGCGGGCACCGTGAAGGCCGCAGTGGGTACTTGCAGCCGCTGACGCTGAGCCTGGATCTGAAGCTGACGGATTTGCTCGGCGTGGATACCCAGCGTGACCAGCTGGCGCGTAACACTCGGCAGTTCGTCGCGGGCCTGCCGGCTAACCACGCCTTGCTCTGGGGCGCGCGTGGCACGGGCAAGTCCTCGCTGGTGCGGGCGCTACTGGCCGACTGCTGAGCAGGCGGGAGAAGGTTCGCGACATTAAGAAGCCCGGCGATGCCGGGCTTCTTTTATCGGCTCTAGTGGTTAAGCCTTGCCGCTCAGTTTGGCCAGCATCTTCTGCTCGCCTGGAAGCACTGCCTGTACCGACTCACGCGCCTTGATCCGGGCGTATAGCGCCGTCAGTCCGGGCCAGCGCTGGGCATCCAGTTGTTCGCCGCCGTGCTCCATGTTGATCAGCTGGCAGGCGAAGGCCAGGTCGGCCACGCTCAGCGCCTCACCGACAAAGTAGGCGGCGCTACCCAGGGTCTTCTCCAGGTAGTCGAAGTGCGTCGGTAGCTTGTCGTTCAGTGCGGTCTGTACCGCGGCTTCATCGCAGAGCTGGCCCATGCTCGGTTTGAGGGCGCGGTTGCGAAAGATGGCAAAGGTGGTCAGCGGCGCCAGCTCGTAGTCGGCGTACTTCTCCAGCCAGCGCACCTGGGCGCGTTGTTCGGCGTCGCGGCCGTAGAGCGGCGGCAGGTCGGCGTGTTTGTCTTCCAGGTACTGGCAGATCACGCTGGAGTCGGCGAGGGTGAAGTTGCCGTCCTTGAGCGCGGGGATGCGGCCGAGCGGGCTGAGTTCGCGGTACCAGGCCGGCTGACCGAGCGTGGTGATGATTTCCAGCTGATAGTCGAGGCCTTTCTCGGCCAGAAACAACCGCAGCTTACGTACGAAGGGGGAGAGTGGGGCGCCGTAGACGGTCAGGCTCATGTGGAGGGGCCTCTTCTGCTCAGGTTGGTGTTAAAGGGCAAAGGATCGGCCTTAGCGGTGCATATTCTTCTTCCAATCGTCATCGCCTGCCAGTGACTTGAGACCGTCAGTTAGTTGGCTGGGTTCGTCGGCCTCCGGCTTAATATTTTCCAGCACCAGCGAATTGGCCGCGCCAATCGGCTTTCCAGCTACTTGAGCGAGCGCTTAGATAGGCATCAGTTTCTGGTCTGAAGTCGTTGATTTAAAGTAATTTTCACTCAAGTGTTGACGGCCTTGGAAAGGCTCCCTAGAATTCGCGCCACTTTGCAGCGCTAAGCCAACAGGTAGAGCCTGCAAGGCACGGAAAATGTGCGTCATGGCTTGTTCATGAGCTCCGGGCAACGTCCCCTTCGTCTAGTGGCCTAGGACACCGCCCTTTCACGGCGGTAACAGGGGTTCGAGTCCCCTAGGGGACGCCATTTTCTGTTGTAGATTCGCAGTTGTAGATGCAGTTCAAGCGGGAATAGCTCAGTTGGTAGAGCACGACCTTGCCAAGGTCGGGGTCGCGAGTTCGAGTCTCGTTTCCCGCTCCAAATTTACCAAGCAATGCTGCTAAGCGTTGTTTGTCCCCTTCGTCTAGTGGCCTAGGACACCGCCCTTTCACGGCGGTAACAGGGGTTCGAGTCCCCTAGGGGACGCCATTTTCTGTTGTAGATGCAATTCAAGCGGGAATAGCTCAGTTGGTAGAGCACGACCTTGCCAAGGTCGGGGTCGCGAGTTCGAGTCTCGTTTCCCGCTCCAAATACACAAAAACGCTGCTCTCTGAGCGGCGTTTTTGTTCCTGCATACTTTGTTGAATATAAGTGTGCAGCATGAAAAAGGCCCGCCGGTATTTGCCGTGCGGGCCTTTTGCTTTCCGGGCTTTTAGTGCTTGCTGCTTTCCTGGGGGAGTGCCAGCAGCTGCTTTTCCTGCACCCAGTCGAAGGGTTCGTCATTTTGCGCGGCTTCGTAGCGACGCTCGTCGAGGGCCTGGAACAGGCTGATTTCCTCATCCGGCATGAAATGCAGGCAATCGCCGCCGAAGAACCACAGCAGGTCGCGGGGGACCAGGTGGGCGATCTGCGGGTAGCGGTGGATGACCTGGCAGAGCAGATCCTGACCCAGGTAGAGGCTTTCTTCCGGAGACGCCTGCAGCAGCGTCAACAGCTCATCGAAACGGTCGAGGAACAGTGCATGGCTTTCCTCGGGAACCTGCTCGGCCTCGCCCAGGGCGACCAGGATGCCGCGCAGGTGCGCGAGCAAGGCGAGATGGTGGTCGAGATAGGGGCTGGCCATGGGCAAATCCTCAAGAGCAAAACGGGCGCGGCAGTATAAAGCTCCCGGCGCCCGCTGTCCTCCTAGCAGGCCGTTGAAAAAGGCCAGAGCGCGTTTGGCTCTGGCAAAATGACCGTCATCTTTATCATGCCGACCTCAGCCCAAGCCAATGCGTGGACTCGACCTCAAACAAAACGAGCTGTTCAGCTATACGACGCTGGAGCAGCGCATCCCGAACGATCATCCACTGCGTCCCCTGCGCGAGTTGGTCGATACCGTCCTGGCCTCGATGGATCAGGCTTTCGACGGTCTCTACTCCACGTTGGGGCGGGCCTCGATCGCTCCGGAGCGGCTGTTGCGCGCGTCGTTGCTCCAGGTGATCTACACCCTCCGTTCCGAGCGGTAGTTGGTCGAGCAGATCGAGTTCAACCTGCTGTTTCGCTGGTTTGTCGGCTTGTCGATGGACGAGCGAATGTGGGATCACTCGACCTTCAGCCAGAACCGTGAGCGCCTGTTCAATCAGGAGGTGGCGCGCTTGTTCTTCCAGCGCATCAAGTCGCTGGCCGCCTGGTCCGAATACGCCAGCGGTGAGCATTTCAGCGTGGACGGCACGCTGATCGACGCCTGGGCCTCGCACAAGTCCTTTATCAAGAAGGACGGCGGCGAACCGCCAGCGGATGGCACACGCAACCCCAGCGCCGACTTCAAGGGCGAGAAGCGCAGCAATGCCACGCATCAATCCACCACCGATCCCGAGGCCCGGCTGGCGCGCAAGAGCAACGGTGATGCTGGAGCGCACCGCCAAGCCGGGCAGCACGGTAGGGGCGGACAAGAACTATGACCAGCAAGGGTTTGTCCGAGGTGCCCGTGAGCTGACGGCATATCAGGATAAATAGCTGCAAAGGCCCCTTTGCTTTTGATCTGAGAGTGATTATCGTTCGCACACCAAAGGAAAGTGGCTCCGGATCATGCCTGATATTTACCCCGCATCGCGTTTTTCCCGTCTCTGGCTGATCGCTCTGAGTCTGCTTGCCATCGTCCTGCTGTGGTGGCTGTGGCCGGCGCAGCCAGCGGCAAAGGATGGGCGTGGCGGGCCCTGGGGGCACGGCAATGGGCCTGTACCCGTGCGTGTGACTCGCGTCAGTCAGGGCGATTTCCATGTCGAACTCAAGGCCCTGGGTACGGTCACCGCGTTGAATACGGTGAGTGTACGTAGCCGCGTGGATGGCGAACTGGTCAAGGTGTTGTTCGAGGACGGGCAACTGGTCAAGGCCGGGGATCTGCTGGCGCAGATCGACCCGCGCGGCTATCAAGTTGCCCTGCAGCAGGTCGAAGGTATCTTGAGGCAGAGCCAGGCGCAGCTGCAGAACGCCGAGATCGACCTGGTTCGCTACCAGGGCCTGCACGCCGAGGACTCCATCGCCAAGCAGACCCTGGATACCCAGCAAGCTCTGGTCGACCAGTACCGCGGCACGGTGCAGAGTAACCAGGCCGCCGTCGCCGATGCCCGCCTGAATCTCGAATTTACCCGCATTCGCGCGCCCATCGACGGGCGCCTGGGCTTGCGCCAGATCGATGTCGGCAACCTGGTGCGCAGTGGCGACACCATTCCACTGGTGGTGATTACCCAGGTCAAGCCGATCTCGATCAACTTCACCCTGGCCGAGACCGACCTGCCGTCGGTGCTGGAGCGCGTGCGCAATAACGAGAAGCTGCTGGTGCAGGCCTGGGACCGTGGCGAGCAACGGTTGCTGGCCGAAGGCACCTTGCACAGCCTGGACAACCAGATCGACATCGCGACCGGTACGGTCAAGCTCAAGGCGCGCTTCGACAATGCCGGCGAGCGTCTGTTTCCCAACCAGTTCGTCAACGTGCGCCTGCGCGTGGAGACCCGCCAGGGGGCCACCCTGATTCCGTCCGCAGCCTTGCAATACGGCGCGCGCGGCACCTTCGTGTTCCTTCTCGATCAGGATGACAAGGTGCAGATCCGCGCAGTCAGCGTGGCCGCCAGCGATGGCGCGCAGAGCCTGATCGGCGCGGGCCTGAGCATCGGCGAACGGTTGGTGCTGGAAGGCACCGATAAGCTCAAGGATGGCAGCGTCGTGCAGGTGATTGACGAGCCCACCGCCCTGGCCCAGCCGTCAGTACCGGCCGCCAAGGCCAAGCAGAAGCACGATGCATGAACGTTTCACGCCTGTTTATCCTGCGTCCGGTTGCCACCACTCTGTTGATGGTGGCGATCTTTCTCACCGGCCTGATCGCCTACCGCCTGCTGCCGATATCGGCGCTACCGGAGGTGGATTACCCGACCATCCGCGTGCTCACCCTCTACCCGGGCGCCAGCCCGGAGGTAATGACCAGTGCAGTGACAGCACCACTGGAGCGCCAGTTCGGCCAGATGCCGGGGCTCAAGCAGATGTCCTCGACCAGCTCCGGCGGCGCCTCGGTGATCACCCTGCGTTTCAGCCTGGAAGTGAACCTGGACGTAGCCGAGCAGGAGGTGCAGGCGGCGATCAATGCGGCGAGCAACCTGCTGCCCAGCGACCTGCCGGCGCCGCCGGTGTACAACAAGGTCAACCCGGCTGACACCCCGGTGCTGACTCTGGCGATCAGCTCCAAGACCCTGCCGCTGACCGAGGTGCATGACCTGATCGACACGCGCATGGCGCAGAAGATCGCGCAGATCAGTGGCGTCGGCCTGGTCAGCCTGGCCGGCGGCCAGCGCAAGGCGGTACGCATCAAGGTCAACCCCGAGGCCCTGGCCAGCCACGGCCTGAATCTCGCCGACGTGCGCACGCTGATCAGCGCCAGCAATGTCAACCAGCCCAAGGGCAACTTCGACGGTCCGACCCGCGTCTCGCAGCTGGACGCCAACGATCAGTTGGAGTCGGCCGAGGCCTACCTGGAGCTGATCCTCAAGTACGAGAACGGCGCACCACTGCGCCTCAAGGATGTTTCGACCATCATCGACGGCGCCGAGAACGAGCGCCTGGCCGCCTGGGCCGACCGCAACCAGACCGTGCTGGTGAGCATCCAGCGCCAGCCCGGGGCCAACGTTATCGAAGTGGTCGAGCGCATCCAGCAGCTGCTGCCGCAGATCACCGCCGGCTTGCCGGCCAGCATCGAGGTCAGGCTACTCACCGACCGCACCCAGACCATCCGCGCGGCGGTCAACGACGTGCAGTTTGAGCTGGTCCTGGCCATCGGCCTGGTGGTGCTGGTGACCTTCCTGTTTCTGCGCAAGCTCTCCGCCACCCTGATTCCGTCGATCGTGGTGCCGCTGTCGCTGATCGGCACCTTCGGCGTGATGTACCTGGCCGTTTTCTCGATCAATAACCTGACCCTGATGGCGCTGACCATCGCCACCGGCTTTGTGGTCGACGATGCCATCGTCATGCTGGAGAACATCGCCCGTCATCTGGAGGCGGGCGAGACACCGCTGAATGCCGCGCTCAAGGGCGCCAGGCAGATTGGCTTCACCCTGATCTCGCTGACCTTCTCGCTGATCGCGGTGCTGATCCCGCTGCTGTTCATGGAGGACGTAGTGGGGCGGCTGTTCCGCGAGTTCGCCATCACTCTGGCGGTGGCCATCCTGATTTCCCTGCTGGTGTCGCTGACCCTCACGCCGATGATGTGCGCCCGCCTGCTTAAGGCTGAAAAGCCCGAGCAGCAGGGGCGCTTCTACCGCGCCAGTGGCGCCGTGATCGACGCCATGATTGCGCGTTATGGCGTCGGCCTGCAGTGGGTGCTGAAGCACCAGCCGCTGACCCTGCTGGTGGCCCTCGGCACCCTGGTGTTGACCGTGTTGCTGTACCTGGCGGTGCCCAAGGGCTTCTTCCCGGTGCAGGACACCGGGGTGATCCAGGGCATTTCCGAGGCGCCGCAGAGCATTTCCTTCCGCGCCATGAGCGAGCGTCAGCAGCGCCTGGCCGCAGTGATCCTGCAGGATGCAGCGGTCGCCAGCCTGTCGTCCTATATCGGCGTGGACGGTGACAACGCCACGCTCAACAGCGGCCGCCTGCTGATCAACCTCAAACCCCACGGCGAGCGCGAGGTCAACGCCAGCCAGGTGATCGAGCGCCTGCGCCCGCGGCTGGCGGCGATTCCCGGTATCCAGCTGTACCTGCAGCCGGTGCAGGACCTGAGCATCGAGGACCGGGTCAGCCGCACCCAGTTCCAGTTCAGCCTGGAGTCGCCGGACGCCGCGCTGCTGGAGGAGTGGACGAGCAAGCTGGTCGAGGCCCTGGGCCAGCAGGCCGAGCTGATCGATGTGGCCAGCGACCTGCAGAACCGTGGCCTGCAGCTGTACCTGCAGATCGACCGCGACGCCGCCTCACGGCTGGGCGTGAGCATTGGCGACATCGACGATGCGCTGTACGACGCCTTCGGCCAGCGGCAGATCTCCACCATTTTCACTCAGGCCAGCCAGTACCGCGTGGTGCTGGAAAGCGCCGGCGCAGGCAGCCTAGGCACTGCGGCGTTGCGGCAGGTGCACGTGGCCACCGCCAGTGGCGGGCAGGTGCCGCTGGCGTCCCTGGCGCGCATCGACGAGCGCGCCGCCAGCCTGCTGGTCAACCATATCGGCCAGTTCCCGGCGGTGACCCTGTCGTTCAACCTGGCCGAAGGGGTTTCCCTGGGCGAGGCGGTGGCGGTGATCGAGCGGGTGCAGCGGGACATTGGCCTGCCGGCCGGTATCCAGAGCCAGTTTCAGGGCGCTGCCGAGGCCTTCCGTGCCTCGCTGTCGAGTACCCTGCTGCTGATTCTGGCGGCGATCGTGACCATGTACATCGTGCTGGGTGTGCTCTACGAGAGCTATATCCACCCGATCACCATCTTGTCGACACTGCCCTCGGCGGGGGTTGGCGCGTTGCTGGCACTGCTGCTGTCCGGCAACGACCTGGGCCTGATCGCCATTATCGGCATCATCCTGCTGATCGGCATCGTCAAGAAAAACGCGATCATGATGATCGACTTCGCCCTCGAGGCTGAACGCCAGCAGGGCATGGCACCCGAGGCGGCGATCTACCAGGCGGCGCTGCTGCGCTTCCGGCCGATCCTGATGACCACCCTGGCCGCGCTGTTCGGCGCCATCCCGCTGATGCTGGCCAGTGGCTCCGGCGCCGAGCTGCGCCAGCCCCTGGGCTTGGTGATGGTCGGCGGCCTGCTGCTCAGCCAGGTGCTAACGCTGTTCACCACGCCGGTGATCTACCTGTATTTCGACCGGCTGGCGCGGCGGGTCAGCGGGCGTAGCGCCTCCGGCGTGCTGGTCAGCTCATGAACATCTCCGCGCCCTTTATCCGCCGCCCGGTCGCCACCCTGCTGCTGAGCCTGGCGATCCTGCTGCTCGGCGGGGTCAGCTTCGGCCTGTTGTCGGTGGCGCCGCTGCCGAAGATGGATTTTCCGGCCATCGTGGTCACCGCCAACCTGCCCGGTGCCAGCCCGCAGGTGATGGCCTCCAGCGTGGCCACGCCACTGGAACGTGCGCTTGGCGGCATCGCCGGGATCAGCGAGATGACCAGCCGCAGCAGCCAGGGCCGGGCGCAGATTGTCATTCTGTTCAACCTTGGCCGTGATGTGGATGCCGCCGCCCGTGAGGTGCAGGCGGCGATCAACGCCGCGCGCAACCTGCTGCCCAGCGGCATGCGCAGCATGCCGACCTACAAGAAGTTCAACCCGGCGCAGGCGCCGGTCATGGTGTTGTCGCTGACCTCGCCGGTGCTGGACAAGAGCCAGCTGTACGACCTGGCTTCCACCGTGCTGGCGCAGAGGTTGGCGCAGGTGCAGGGCGTCGGTGAGGTACAGATTGGCGGCAGCTCGCTGCCGGCGGTGCGCGTGGCGCTGGAGCCGCGTCAGCTCGACCAATACGGCATCGCCCTCGATGAGGTGCGCAGCGCCATCGTCCGGGCCAACCTCGATAGGCCCAAGGGCGCGGTGGAGGATGCCAACCGCCATTGGCAGATGCAGGCCAATGACCAACTGGTGAAGGCGGCCGATTACCGAGCGCTGATCATTCGTTACCAGAACCACGCGCCGGTGCGTCTGGGCGACGTGGCGCAGGTCCGCGATGGGGTGGAGGACCGCTACAACAGCGGCTTCTACAATGACGCTGACGCGGTGCTGATGGTGATCAACCGCCAGCCTGGCGCCAATATCATCGAGACTATCGAGGGCATCCGCGCCGAGCTGCCGGCGCTGCAGGCTGTGATCCCGTCCAGCGTGCAGCTGGAAGTGGCGATGGACCGTTCGCCGGTGATCCGCGCCACCCTGCATGAGGCCGAGCGCACCCTGCTAATTGCCGTGGCCCTGGTGATCCTGGTGGTGTTCGCCTTCCTTGGTCGCTGGCGTGCCGCGTTGATCCCGGCGCTGGCGGTGCCGGTGTCGCTGGTCGGCACCTTCGCGGTGATGTACCTGCTGGACTTCTCGCTGAACAACCTGTCGCTGATGGCGCTGATCATCGCCACCGGCCTGGTGGTGGACGATGCCATCGTGGTGCTGGAGAACATCTCGCGGCATATCGAGGCCGGCGATAAGCCCCTGGCCGCGGCCTTCAAGGGGGCCCAGGAAGTCGGCTTCACCCTGCTGTCGATGAACCTGTCGCTGGTCGCGGTGTTTGTTTCCATCCTGTTTATGGGCGGCATCGTCGGTAACTTGTTCCGCGAGTTTTCCATCACCCTGGCCGTGGCGATCCTGATTTCCATGCTGGTGTCGCTGACCCTGACGCCGATGCTCTGCGCCCGCTGGCTCAGGGCCGAGGCGGGCAAGGAACAGCGCCAACCCAGCCGCCTGCAGCGGTTCGGCGCGCACTTGCAGAAACGGTTGCTGGATGGCTACGGGTGTAGCCTGGATTGGGCTCTGCGGCATTCGCGGCTGACCCTGTGCAGCCTGCTGGCGACCATAGTGTGCAACGTGTTGCTGTTCGCCGAAGTACCGAAAACCTTTATGCCGCAGCAGGACACTGGCCAATTGATCGGCTTCGTGCGCGGCGACGACGGCCTGTCGTTCAAGGTCATGCAACCGAAGATGGATATCTATCGGCGCGCCTTGCTGGCCGACCCGGCGATCCAGAGCGTGGCGGGCTTCATCGGCGGCGAAAGCGGCATCAACAACGCCTTTCTGGTGGTGCGCCTGAAGCCTATCGCCGAGCGCGGGGCCTCCGCCCAGCAGGTGATCGAACGCCTGAACGGCAGTCTGCCCAAGGTACCGGGCGCCCGGCTGATGCTGATGCCGGATCAGGACTTGCAGTTCGGCGGCCGCCAGGGCCGCAGCTCGGAAAACGAATACGTGCTGCTGGCCAGCAACCTGGACGACCTGCGTACCTGGCTGCCCAAGGTCCGTGATGCCCTGGCCGCGTTGCCCGAGCTGACGGCTATTGACGCCAAGGAAGGCGAGGGTGCGCAGCAAATTCGCCTGTTGGTGGATCGTGGCGAAGCGCAGCGCTTGGGCGTGGACATGGCGATGGTCACCGCGGTGCTCAACAACGCCTTCAGCCAGCGGCAGATATCCACCATCTACGACAGCCTCAACCAGTACAGCGTGGTGATGGAGATCGATCCCAAGTTCGCCGAATACCCGGAGGCGCTGAAGCAGATCCAGGTGATCAGCGCTGCTGGTGCGCGGGTGCCGTTGTCCGGCTTCGCCCGCTGGGAGCGCAGCCTGGAGGAGGACCGGGTCAACCACCAGGGCCAGTTCGCCGCGGAAAACATCGGTTACTCGCTGGCCCCGGGTGTGACCCAGGAGCAGGCCAACCAGGCGATTGCCCGCGCGGTGGCCGAGGTCAACCTGCCCACCGAGGTGCAGGGCCTGGTCGGCGGTACCGGCGGTGCCTTCGAGGCCGCGGCCAAGGGCCAGCCGCTGATGATCCTCAGCGCGCTGGTGGTGGTGTATATCGTCCTCGGCATCCTCTACGAGAGCTATATCCACCCGCTGACCATCCTCTCCACGCTGCCCTCGGCCGGGGTTGGCGCGCTGCTGGCAATCATCCTCAGCGGCGGCGAGTTCAGCCTGATCTCGCTGCTCGGCCTGTTCCTGCTGATCGGCGTGGTGAAGAAGAACGCCATCCTGATGATCGACCTGGCCCTGGAGCTGGAGCGCCACGACCAGCTCAGCCCGCAGGAGTCGATCCGCCGTGCCTGCCTGCTGCGCTTCCGGCCGATCATGATGACCACCCTGGCCGCCATGCTCGGCGCCTTGCCGCTGCTGCTGGGCATGAGCGAAGGGGCGGAGATGCGCCAGCCGCTGGGCCTGGCCATCGTCGGGGGGCTGTTGCTCAGCCAGTTGCTGACCCTCTACACCACCCCGGTGGTCTACCTCCATCTCGACCGCCTGCGCCACAGTGTCAACCGCTGGCGCGGCGTGCGTACCGATGCTGCCCTGGATACGCCCGTATGAAGC
Source organism: Pseudomonas sp. 2FG (assembly GCF_005502935.1). GTDB lineage: Bacteria > Pseudomonadota > Gammaproteobacteria > Pseudomonadales > Pseudomonadaceae > Aquipseudomonas. The sequence continues at coordinate 6,334 of NZ_SCMP01000003.1, read as the reverse complement.
CTTCGCTCCTTCGCCTGCTGGGCCTCGCCATCGCCACCCTGGCCCTGGGCGCCTGTGCCATCGGCCCCGACTACCAGCGCCCGGATTCTGCCGAGTCGGTGCAGTTCAAGCAGGCTGCCGGCTGGAAAGCGGCGGCTCCGGCGGACAGCGTGCTGCGCGGCAACTGGTGGGCGCTGTATGGCGACGCCGAGCTGGACCAACTGGTCGAGCGGCTCAACGCCAATAACCAGAGCCTGGCCTCGGCCTCCGCCCAGTACCGCCAGGCCAGGGCACTGGCCCGCGGGGCACGGGCGGCGTTCTTCCCCAGCCTTGCGCTGAACAGCGGCCTGACCCGCGCGGGGCAGGGCGGGGGTGACAGTACCATCGGCACCACCGGTGGGGTCAGCGTTAGCGGCGCCAATGCCGCGCAGGTGTCGAAGAGCTACGAGGCTGGCCTGGGCGTCAGCTGGGAAGTTGATATCTGGGGCAAGCTGCGCCGCCAGCTGGAAGCCGACAGCGCCAACCTGCAAGCCAGCGCCGCCGACCTCGCCGCCGTGCGCCTCAGCCAGCAGGCCGAACTGGTGCAGAGCTACCTGCAGCTACGGGTGCTGGACCAGCAGCAACGCCTGCTCGACGAGACCGTGGCCGCCTACCAGCAGGCCTTGCGCATCGCCGAAAATCAGTACAGGGCCGGCATCGTGCCGAAATCCGACGTGACCCAGGCGTTGACCCAGCTGAAAAGCACCGAGGCCGAGGCGCTCGACCTGCAACAGCCGCGCGCCCTGCTGGAGCATGCCCTGGCCGTGCTGGTCGGGGTGGCACCGGCGCAGTTCGAGTTGGCCGTGCGCGAACAGGTTCCGCAACTGCCGACGGTGCCGCTGAGCCTGCCATCCAGCTTGCTGGAACGGCGCCCGGATATCGCCGCGGCCGAGCGCCGGGTGATCGCCGCCAACGCCAAGATCGGCGTGGCCCAGGCCGCCTATTACCCGGACCTGGCCCTGTCCGCCAGTGGCGGCTACCGCAGCGGTGGGCTCGACGACTGGATCAGCCTGCCCAATCGTTTCTGGTCGATCGGTCCGCAGTTCGCCCTCAACCTGTTCGACGGTGGGCTGATCCGCTCCCAGGTTGAGCAGGCCGAAGCCAGCTACGACCAGACCGTGGCCGGCTACCGGCTGAGCGTGCTGGAAGGCTTGCGCGAGGTGGAAGACTACCTGGTGCAGTTGGCCGTACTGGAGCGCGAGGCGCTGGTGCAACAGCAGGGCCTGGAGGCGGCGCGCGAGTCGCTGCGGCTGATCCTCAGTCAGTACCAGGCCGGCAGCGTGGAGTTCACCGACGTGGTCAGCGTGCAGGCCAGCGCCCTGTCCAACGAGCGTACTCGTCTGACCCTGCAGGGCAACCGCCTGACGACCAGTGTGCTGCTGATCGCCGCTCTCGGGGGTGGCTGGGATGGCGTGAGCGCTGACGAGGCCACGCCGGACTGAGCATATGCAAGCCGGTCTGGCCGATGGCGGTGTGCTACTCAAGGTCAAGGCCGAGCCTTGACCTTGAGTAGCCTGATTATCGCGCAAACGCTCTAGCGCAAGCCTTTCGCCATGCCGGAGCGGGTCCATCCGAGTGAACTTTCTCAGTCGTAGTCATTGTAATGATAATTATTATCATTATTATGCGCATCAGGTCGCAGCCGAGGATGGGTCGATGGGGAGTTTTTTCAGCTTGGGCACGCACGCCGCCATGTCGACGTGCATGCCTGGCAAGGTCAGGGAGACTGAGCTGGAGAGTCTCTATATCGAGAGTCGACGGGTGCTGATCGATTCTGCGCAGGCGCTGCTGAGTTGCCGTTCGCGCGCCGAGGATGTGGTGCAGGATGCTTTCCTCAAGCTGTGGGAGAGCGGCGATCGACACGCTATCGAGGACCCGCTGCGCTACCTGTTTCGCATGGTGCGCAACCTGGCCATCGACCGTTTGCGCCGGTTGCTTCTGGAAGGGCGCTACAGCGCCGGTGAAGACATGCTGGACGAGTTGCCGGCGCCGCAATCGGACACCGAGCAGCGCGCCATCTGTCAGCTCGAATGGCAGCGCCTGCAGCATGCCCTGGGCGAACTGCCTGAGCGCACCCGCACCGTATTCGCCATGAGCCAGCTGCAAGGCTACAGCCAGCGCGAGGTGGCGAGCCATCTGAACGCATCGCCGACCCTGGTGCATTTTCTTTTGCGCGACGCCCTGAGCCACTGTCGAGCCTGCCTCGAAGCCGAAGCCGCTTGAGCTCGCCAGCCTGGTTTTTCACCCTGCCCGCCGTTTTGGAAGCCATTCGATGAAACTGCTCAAACTGCTGTTCCGTGATAATCGTCTGCCGCTTTCCGGCATCGTTTTGCTGAGCTTGTGCAGTGCCGTGCTCAGTATCGGGGTAATAGTCTTTATCAACCTCAACCTGATCACCCTGAAGGGCGAGCTTGCCGCCACGCTGTTGCGCTTTCTCGGCTTGCTGGCACTTCTGCTGGGGTGCGCGGCGGCCGGGCAGATTGCCCTTCACCGCCTGGGTCACGGCTTTGTTTATCGCCTGCGGCGTAGTCTGGTGCGGCGCGTCCTGGATACCGATATCGAGCGCCTGGAGCAGATCGGTGGCGCGCGCATCCTCGCTAGCCTGTCGAGTGACATCCGCAATATCACCATCGCCTTCGTCTACTTGCCGGAGCTGGTCTATGGCCTGATCCTCAGCCTGGCCGCTTTCGCCTACCTGGCCTGGTTGGCACCGGCGCTGTTCGGGGTTACTGCCGCTTGGCTGGGGCTGACGCTGATCGTTGGCTGGTTCTTCGTCGGCAAGGTCAACCGACACATTCGCCTGCTGCGCGAGGCCGAGGACCACCTGTACCAGGACTATCAGGCGATCATCGACGGGCGCAAGGAGCTGGCGCTGAACCGCGATCGCGCGCGCCGCCTGTTCGATGAGGAGTTCGACCGCGACGCCCGCGCCTACCGTGACAATGTCACCCGCGCCGATATCTTCAATGGCCTGGCCGGTAACTGGGCCAACTGCATGGTGCTCGGCAGCATCGGCCTGGTGTTCTTCTGCGCCAGCGGCCTGGGCTGGGCCGAAGCCAGTGTCGCCGCGACTTTCGCCCTGACCGTGCTGTTTTTGCGCGCGCCCATGGTTGCCACGGTTGCCGCGTTACCCAGCCTGCTGGCTGCACGGATCTCCCTGGACAAGCTGGAAGCCCTGGAGCTGGCGGTCGAGAGTGAAGAAATCGCCGTGCTAGCCCATCCAGGGGCGTGGCAGTGCTTGCAGCTGGCGGCTGTCGAGTATCGCTATCCGGGGGATGGCGATGAAACCGGCTTCGATGTCGGCCCCATCGATCTTGAGCTGCGCCGCGGCGAGCTGGTGTTCCTGGTCGGTGGCAACGGCAGCGGCAAGTCGACCCTGGCCCGTTTGCTCAGCGGCCTGCATCGGCCCTCGGCCGGGGAAATCCGTCTGGACGGGCGCGTGTTGCAGGCCGGGCAGTGGCCATCCTACCGCCAGCTGTTCGCCAGCGTGTTCACCGACTTCCACCTGTTCGCGCGCCTGCTCGGGCCGCAGGGCGCAGAAGTCGAGGAGTCCCTGGTCGGCCAGTGGCTGGAGCGCCTGCACCTGCGCCACAAGGTGCGTTTCGCCGACGGTCGCCTGGCCGATACGCGCTTCTCCCAGGGCCAGCGCAAACGCCTGGCGTTGCTCCTGGCGCTGCTTGAGGGGCGTGACATTCTGATCCTCGACGAATGGGCGGCCGACCAGGACCCGCTGTTCCGTCGCCTGTTCTACCGCGAGTTGTTGCCGCAGCTAAAAGCCGCCGGCAAGACCATCCTCGCCATCACCCACGACGACCACTACTTCGACCAGGCCGACCGTTTGCTGAAGATGGATGGCGGCCGTCTGCTCGAGTTGACCGGCCAGGCCCGCGCGCGCGCCACCGAGGATGCGGTGCGCGAGATCGGCGGCCAGGTCAGTAGCGCGCGGCTCAACGAGCTCGCCTGACTGCGCTGTCCTCGGCGGCTGCGGTCGGCGCGGGTGCGCACGTTTTTCGGTTCTGAATGAAAATTATTCGCAGTCTAGTCCGTCTTTACACCGAACCCTCCGCAACCTGTTCCCCAAAGGTATCCCCATGAGTCTGGACAGCCCGCAAACCACCTTCCTGGTGGTGATTAACGACGAACAGCAGTACGCCATCTGGCCGGCCTACAAGGCCGTACCCGCCGGTTGGGTGGACGTAGGCGTGCAGGGCGACAAGCCCAGCTGCCTGGCGCATATCGCCAAGGTTTGGGGCGACATGCGCCCGCGTAGCCTGCGCGAGGCGATGGACGCCTGATGCGGCCGTTCTGCCTGGATCAAGCCGGTGCCAGCGCCATGTCTTACATTTGCGGGCCGCAGCATTTGCATGGCGCCTGGTAACGCGAAACCAGCGACGTTTTCACTCGGCAATGGCTGGATGGTGAGCATGCCTGCCGGCGGCTCCAGAAAGATGAGCTGCTGTCTCTGATCGAATTTCATGCCTCGCGCCTATGCGGTGCGAGGCGGCCGGTGCGCCCTTGAGCGTCTAGGCCACTTCTGCGAGGTAGTGTTGATGCACGCGCAAACCGAGAATCCTGCTGTTGCCGCCCTGGAATGGACGCCGCTGTCTTTTGCCCAGCAACGCCTGTGGTTCTTCAACCGCCTGGAAAGCGGCAGTAACGCCTACAACCTCGGCGGCCTGCTGTGGTTTGACGGCGTGCTGGACATGGACAGCCTGCGTCACGGCCTGGATCAGGTGGTGGCGCGGCATGCGGCGCTACGCAGCATTTTCAGCGAGCGTGACGGCGTGGCTGTGCAAGCCGTACTGCCAGCGATGCCGATGCCGCTGGAAGAAATCGACCTGAGCGACCTGCCGCTGGAGCAGCAGCAAGCGCAGGTGCGCGAACTGGCGCGTGACTTCGTCGAGCGCTCCTTCGACCTGGCTGTTGGCCCGCAGATCCGTTGCGCCTTGCTGCGCCTGGACGCGCAGCGCCATGCCTTTGTGGTCGGCATGCACCACATCGTCTCCGATGCCTGGTCGGTACGGGTGCTGGTCGAGGAAATGGCCGAGTTCTACCGCGCCCGCTTGCAGCAGCGCGAGCCGCTCATGCCTGCGCAACAGGTGCAGTACAGCGAATACGCGGCTCGCCAGCGCGAGTGGCTGGGTGCCGATGCCGGCCGCGAGCAGATGGATTACTGGCGTGAGCGCCTGGGCAACGAACAACCGCCGCTGAGCTTGGCGCCGGACTTTCCACACAGTGCCCAGGCTGCCCGCTGCGCTGCCTATCGCACGCTGCACGTTGAACCAGCCTTGGTCGCGCGCCTGCGCGACCTGGCCAAGGCCAGCGGCGCGACCCTGTTCACCGTGCTACTGGCGGTGCTGCAGGTGCAGTTTGGGCGTTTGTCCGGCCAGCGCGAGGTGCGTATCGGTGTGCCGGTAACCGGTCGTGCCAAAGGTTACGAGCGGCTGGTGGGGTTCTTCGTCAACACCCTGGTGCTCAAGGCCGAGCCGCAACCGGATAGCTCCGTCAGTGCCTGGCTGGCACAAACCCGCCAGGGCCTGAAAGAGGCGCAGGCCCACCAGGACATCCCCTTCGAGCATCTGGTCGAAGAGCTGGCGCCAAGCCGCAGCCTGGGTCAGCAACCGCTGTTCCAGGTGGCCTTTAACTACCGCCGCCAGCACCCGCTGGCTGCCAGCTGGCTGCCAGGCATCGAGACCCGTCTGGAAGAGCTGCCATCGCGGCAGATTCCGTTCGACCTGGCCCTGGATGCCGTGCGTGACCGTGGTGACGATCTGTCGATCACCTTTGCCTATGCCGCCGATCTGTTCGTCGTTAGCAGCATCGAGCGCTTGATTGCCGGTTTCCTCGAACTCCTCGATGGCTTTACCCGTACGCCGCAGGCGACCCTGGCCGAGCTGGCGTTGGCGACCGCTGACGAGCGGGCACGGCTGGCCGAGTGGAATACTCCGCGCCAGGCTTTCGATGCCTCGCGCCTGCTGCCCGAGCTGATCGCCGAGCAGGCGCGTCTGCGTCCTGACGCCATCGCCCTGGTGCATGGCGCTGAGCGGCTTTCTTTCGCCGAGCTGGAGGCCCGCGCCAACTGCCTGGCCCGGTTGCTGGTGGAGCAGGGCGTGCGACCCGAATCCCGCGTCGGCGTATCCCTTGAGCGCGGCAACGCCATGATCGTGGCCATGCTGGCGGTGCTCAAAGCCGGCGGTGCCTTCGTGCCGCTCGACCCGGATTACCCGCGCGAGCGCCTGGCCTACATGGTCGAAGATTCGGGGTTGCAGTGGCTGATCACTTCCTCCGAGCTGGCCGAGCGCCTGCCGCTGGGTGA
>NZ_SCMP01000037.1 GCF_005502935.1 Pseudomonas sp. 2FG | reverse complement strand
CTAACGAGACTGTAGAAAAACCCCAAAACCACTCCCGCCATCAAGGCTCACAGCACTTTTTTAAGAAGCTGGGAGCGCATGCGGCAGTGGGCGTTCTTTGGGGATATGTGAGTGGTTGGCCATCCACGTGCTTTGGCAGAGGCCGTGAGAGGCTTCTGAGTGGATTTCTGCAGGCCGGTTTTCATGACCATGCCCCGCGATGCGCCAGTTTTTCGATGTTGTGGGTGACGCAGTAGAGTTTCCACTGCCCATCCACACGCTCACGGCCACGCAGGCTGAAGCGATCCAGGCGTTTGTTGTGGCGCAGGTTGCCGAACACCGGTTCCACCGTGGCGAAGCGGCGCGTGATCATCTCGCGGCCTACGGGGCTATCGATACGCCGGCGCATGCGGGTCAGGGCGTTGTCCTGCTCAGTCTTGGCCAGGATAAAGGCGACCTGGCGCGCCGCGGTTTTCTCAGGCGTGCGCAGGCATTGCTTGCGCTGCAGGCAGCCCAGGCAATCGCGTAGGGCGCCCTTGAACTTGATCGCCGGCTGGCCCTTGATCGTGCAGTGGCTGCCGTTGCCGTAGAGCTGCTTACCCGCCGGGCAGATGCAGGTTTTCTGCACCGGGTCGAAGTGGAAGTCGGCCGGGGTGTACAGCGTGCTACTGGGAGCCTTGGGGCTTTTGTCCCAGAGCGGATCTGGCTTTTCTGTATGCCGCTCTTGCCCGGCATAGCGTGGGTCGCGCTTGCGGTAGCCGTTGTCCGGGATAAAGGCCGGGATGGTGTTTGTCTCTAACTTTTCCAGCCCGTCACGGCTGTGGTAACCGGCATCGGCGGTGTAGCAGGTGGTTGGGGTACGCAGCGAGGCAGTGGCTTCCACCACGGGCGTGAGCAGCGCCTGCTCAGACCCCGTGCCGTGGGCCTGGGCATCGACGATGATCTGCGCCTTCTCGTCCACCGTGGCCACGCCGGTGTAGCCCTGGATCACGCCTTTGCCGGTGGCCATCTTGGCCGAGTCGTTATCGGTGCGGTTGGACAGGTTGACCCGGCCTTTGGCGCCCTTGCGGTCTTCTGGGTTTTCGCTAAGCCAGGCACGTAGCTGACGGGCATTGGCTTGCAGGCGCTCCAGCTTGCGGGCAGCCCGCAATTCGTCGTCCTCTGGCTGCTTATCGCACTGACGCTGGCGCTCAATCATGGACTGCGCCGCTTTCTCCATCTTCTCGGCCTGGCGCAGAAAATCGGCGCGGGTGCCGCTCTTGGCCTTGCTGGCGTTGCTCGGCAGCTTAACGCCGTCGATGGCGAACATCTCACGGCCAATCAGGCCCTGGCGATCACACACGGTGAGCACCTGGGCGAACAGCTTGGCGGCGAGGTCGCCCATGGCGGAGACGAAGTGGGCGAGGGTAGTGAAGTGCGGCTGGCTGTCGCCGGACACCGCCATGAACAATACGTGATCACGGCAGGCGGTCTCCATCTTGCGGCTGCTGATGAGGCCGCGGCTGTAGGCGAGCAGGACTATCTTCAGCAGCACGGCCGGGTCATAGGCCGGCGCGCCTTCGACACTGTTGCGGTAACGGGCGTGGAAGTCGGAGAGATCCAGTTCGTGGTCGACCAGATAGCACAGGGCATGCTCGAAGGTGCCGGGCAGCAGCTGTTTGTCGAAGTCGATGGGAAGGAGTTTGAGGCCCTTGTGAACGGTCTTGAACCGAGGCATCGCGCCCGCGCCTCCCTGCGATTGAATGAGTCGAAGATTATCAGCCGGCACCGCGGCAGGCAGCAGGTTTTTCTACAGCCTCAAC
>NZ_SCMP01000036.1 GCF_005502935.1 Pseudomonas sp. 2FG | reverse complement strand
TCACCCAGCGGCAGGCGCTCGGCCAGCTCGGAGGAAGTGATCAGCCACTGCAACCCCGAATCTTCGACCATGTAGGCCAGGCGCTCGCGCGGGTAATCCGGGTCGAGCGGCACAAAGGCACCGCCGGCTTTGAGCACCGCCAGCATGGCCACGATCATGGCGTTGCCGCGCTCAAGGGATACGCCGACGCGGGATTCGGGTCGCACGCCCTGCTCCACCAACAACCGGGCCAGGCAGTTGGCGCGGGCCTCCAGCTCGGCGAAAGAAAGCCGCTCAGCGTCATGCACCAGGGCGACGGCCTGCGGACGCAGACGCGCCTGTTCGGCAATCAGCTCGGGCAACAGCCGGCTGGCGTCGAAGCTCTGCCGTGGTGTGTTCCATTCATCCAGCAGCAACTGCTCGCTCTCACCGAGCAGCGCCAGGCTCCCCAGCGTCTGGGCCGGATCGCCGCACACCAATTGCAGGGCCTGACGCAACAGCGCCTCGACCTGGGCGATGCCGGCGGCGTCGAAATGCGCACGGTCATAGGCCAGCAGCAGTTCCAGGCGGCTGCCCGGCAGCACGGCCAGGGTCAGCGGGTAATGGGTGAATTCGTGGCTCTGCGGCATACCTAGGCGCAGCTCGCCGCGCGCGGCCTGGCGCAGGGCGTCGCCCAGCGGGTAGTTCTCGAATACCAGCAGGCTGTCGAATAGCGCCTCGCCGGCGCTGCCGGCCCAACGCTGGATATCGTGCAACGGGCTGTGCTCGTGCTCGCGCAGCTGCAGGTTGTGCAGCTGCAACGCGGCCAGCCAGTCGCCCAGGGGCTGTTCGGCTGGCAGTTGCACGGCGACGGGAAGACTGTTGATAAACAGGCCGAGCATCTGCTCGCTGCCGGCCAGTTCGCTCGGGCGGCCGGCGACGGTGGCGCCGAAGCACAGGCTGCGCTTGCCGGTCAGGCGGCCCAGCAGCAGCGCCCAGGCGGCCTGCACCAGGGTGTTGAGGGTCAAGCCGTGGCGCTGGGCAAAGCCGCGAATCTGCTGTTCGGTGACGGCATCCAGCGGCAGCGGATGGCGGGCATGGCCAAGCTCCGGCGCCCGGCACGGCAGGCAGCCGGCGATACGGGTGACCCTGTCCAGGTCGCGCAGCTGCTCACGCCAGAAGGCCTGTTCGGCGGCGGTATCCTGGCCATCGAGCCAGCCGATATAGTCGCGGAACTGGCCACCCGACGCCGGCAGGCGATCGCCGTGATAGAGGGCCAGCACTTCGGCGAACAGCAGGCCGTTGCTCCAGCCGTCCAGCAGCAGGTGGTGCAGGGTCCAGACCAGTACGAAGTCGCCCGCGCCGCGCTGGATCAGCGCCAGGCGCAACAGCGGTGCCCGCTGCAGGTCGAAGCCGCGCTCGCGCTCGGCACTGCAGAAAGCTTGCAGCGCTGCATCGAAGTCGGTCTGTGCGCACCAGTCGAGGTTCTGCCAGTCCAGCGCCACTTCGGCCTGCACCAGTTGCAGCGGGCGCTCGCCCAGCAGGAAGCGGCTGCGCAGCACGCCGTGGCGCGCCAGCACCTGACGCCAGGCAAGTTCCAGGCGCGCCGGGTCGAGACCGGTGAACGGCAGCAACAACTGGCTGACATAGCTGCCGGCGCCTTCCAGCTGGCTGTGGAACAGCAGGCCCTGTTGCAGCGGTGACAGCGGATGCACGTCTTCCACGCCGGCCAGCGTATCCAGCTCGGCCTGGCTCAGGCCGGCCAGCGGTACGTCGCTGGGGGTCAGCAAGCGTGGAGTTTTCTGGCAATGCTGGTGGATCGCGCGTAGCTCGTGCTGCAGGCGCAGCAGCAGGCCTTCGAGGGTGCCGCGGGCCAGTTGCCGCGGGTTGAAGTCCAGATGCAGATGCAAGGCACCGCCGCGCTGTTCGGCGTTGATCACCAGCGGCGCATCCAGCGGCGCATCGGCTTCGCGCCACAGACCGCCTTCGACCAGACGCAGGGCGCTGTCGCCTTCGTCGAACTGGCCCAGGTAGTTGAACAGCAGTTGCGGTGCACGCTCGACCAGTTGGCCACGCTGCACCAGCAGGCCATGACCGAGGCCCAGGTGCGGCACGGCACGCAGTTGCTCCTTGATCGCCTTGAGGCTGGCGCCCAACTCCTCGCCGGGTTGCAGGCGCACGGGATAGAGGCTGGTGAACCAGCCGACGCAGCGCGACAGGTCGATGTCCTCGAACAGCGGTGCGCGACCGTGGCTCTCCAGGTGCACCGCCAGGGCCGGCTGCTCGCTCCAGGTGCAGAGCACGCGGCTGAGGGCGGTGAGCAGCAGCTCGTCGGCGCGCAGGCGATAGGCCTGCTGACCGGCGTGCAGCAATTCGCGGGTGAAAGTGGCGTCCAGGCTCAGCTCCAGGTGCTCACGACTGCCTTCGCGGCCCGTTTCGCTACTCAGCAGCGGCAGCTCGCCGCCTGCGCCCTGCTGGGCCTGCCAGTACGGCAACTGCGCTTCCACGCTCCAGTCGACCAGGCGTTCACCCCAGGTCTTGAAGGCGCTGGTCTTGGCCGGCAGTTGCACTGGCAGGCCGCTGGCCAACTGCAAGCAGGCGCGTTGCAGGTCCTCCAGCAGCACGCGCCAGGACACGCCATCCACCACCAGGTGATGGATACTCAGCAGTAGGCGGTCAGCCAGGCCGGATTGTTTCAGATAGAGACCGCGCAGCAGCGGGCCGCTGACCAGGTCGAGACTGCGTTGCAGAGCGTCGCAATGGGCCTGGACCTCTTCGCCGGCGGCCAGCTCGACCACCTGCAACAGCTCGGCATCTTCGGCCGCGGCATGGGTTTGCTGCCACTGACCATCGACCTGGCTGTAACGCAGGCGAAGGGCATCGTGGTGCTGCACCAGGCCACGCAGGGCCTGCTCCAGCTGCGTCGCCGGCAGCGGTTCGGCCAACTCCAGCAGCAGGTACTGGTTGCATGGAGCCAGACCTTCGCGCTGCAACAGGCGCGCCTGGATCGGCAGCAGCGGCGCGTTGCCGGTCACCGGGCCCTGATCGGCCAGCGGTGCAACGACGACACGGGCCACGCCGGCCAGTTGTGCCAGGGTCTGTTGCTGGAACAGGTCTTTGGGCGTCAGGCCCAGGCCCTGCTGACGTGCGCGGCTGACCACCTGCAGGGCGACTATGGAGTCGCCACCCAGCTCGAAGAAATGATCCTGGCGCCCCACCCGCTCCACACCGAGCACTTCCGCCCAGATGGCGGCGAGGATGTGCTCATTGTCGGTCTGTGGTGCTTC
>NZ_SCMP01000035.1 GCF_005502935.1 Pseudomonas sp. 2FG | reverse complement strand
GATCGAAAGCGGTTGAATGAGGTGGTTGACAGCGGTTTGAAACGCTGTAGAATTCGCCTCCCGCTGACGAGAAGCCCAAGGGTGATCGGAAGCGCAAGCGGTTGAAGTAGAAAAGAAATTTTCGAAATCGCTTGACGGAATGAGAGGTTGCTGTAGAATGCGCGCCTCGGTTGAGACGAAAGACTTAACCAACTGTTCTTTAACAACTGAATCAAGCAATTCGTGTGGGTGCTTGTGAGGTAAGACTGATAGTCACCTGATTATCAGCATCACAAGTAACTCTTCGTGAATTCAAAGAGTTTAGCTTTTTAAATAAAGCAATTTGCGATTGCTGAGCCAAGTTTAGGGTTTTCTCAAAACCCAAAGATGTTTGAACTGAAGAGTTTGATCATGGCTCAGATTGAACGCTGGCGGCAGGCCTAACACATGCAAGTCGAGCGGCAGCACGGGTACTTGTACCTGGTGGCGAGCGGCGGACGGGTGAGTAATGCCTAGGAATCTGCCTAGTAGTGGGGGATAACGTTCGGAAACGGACGCTAATACCGCATACGTCCTACGGGAGAAAGTGGGGGATCTTCGGACCTCACGCTATTAGATGAGCCTAGGTCGGATTAGCTAGTTGGTAGGGTAAAGGCCTACCAAGGCGACGATCCGTAACTGGTCTGAGAGGATGATCAGTCACACTGGAACTGAGACACGGTCCAGACTCCTACGGGAGGCAGCAGTGGGGAATATTGGACAATGGGCGAAAGCCTGATCCAGCCATGCCGCGTGTGTGAAGAAGGTCTTCGGATTGTAAAGCACTTTAAGTTGGGAGGAAGGGCAGTAAGCTAATATCTTGCTGTTTTGACGTTACCGACAGAATAAGCACCGGCTAACTCTGTGCCAGCAGCCGCGGTAATACAGAGGGTGCAAGCGTTAATCGGAATTACTGGGCGTAAAGCGCGCGTAGGTGGTTCGGTAAGTTGGATGTGAAATCCCCGGGCTCAACCTGGGAACTGCATCCAAAACTGCCGAGCTAGAGTATGGTAGAGGGTGGTGGAATTTCCTGTGTAGCGGTGAAATGCGTAGATATAGGAAGGAACACCAGTGGCGAAGGCGACCACCTGGACTGATACTGACACTGAGGTGCGAAAGCGTGGGGAGCAAACAGGATTAGATACCCTGGTAGTCCACGCCGTAAACGATGTCGACTAGCCGTTGGGAGCCTTGAGCTCTTAGTGGCGCAGCTAACGCATTAAGTCGACCGCCTGGGGAGTACGGCCGCAAGGTTAAAACTCAAATGAATTGACGGGGGCCCGCACAAGCGGTGGAGCATGTGGTTTAATTCGAAGCAACGCGAAGAACCTTACCTGGCCTTGACATGTCGAGAAGTCTGCAGAGATGCGGATGTGCCTTCGGGAACTCGAACACAGGTGCTGCATGGCTGTCGTCAGCTCGTGTCGTGAGATGTTGGGTTAAGTCCCGTAACGAGCGCAACCCTTGTCCTTAGTTACCAGCACGTTATGGTGGGCACTCTAAGGAGACTGCCGGTGACAAACCGGAGGAAGGTGGGGATGACGTCAAGTCATCATGGCCCTTACGGCCAGGGCTACACACGTGCTACAATGGTCGGTACAAAGGGTTGCCAAACCGCGAGGTGGAGCTAATCCCATAAAACCGATCGTAGTCCGGATCGCAGTCTGCAACTCGACTGCGTGAAGTCGGAATCGCTAGTAATCGTGAATCAGAATGTCACGGTGAATACGTTCCCGGGCCTTGTACACACCGCCCGTCACACCATGGGAGTGGGTTGCACCAGAAGTAGCTAGTCTAACCGCAAGGGGGACGGTTACCACGGTGTGATTCATGACTGGGGTGAAGTCGTAACAAGGTAGCCGTAGGGGAACCTGCGGCTGGATCACCTCCTTAATCGACGACATCAGCTTCCTTATAAGCTCCCACACGAATTGCTTGATTCATTGCGAAAGACGATTGGGTCTGTAGCTCAGTTGGTTAGAGCGCACCCCTGATAAGGGTGAGGTCGGCAGTTCGAATCTGCCCAGACCCACCAATTGTTGTGGGGTTGGCCTTGTACGAATATGGGGCCATAGCTCAGCTGGGAGAGCGCCTGCCTTGCACGCAGGAGGTCAGCGGTTCGATCCCGCTTGGCTCCACCATACAGACGCGTTGAGAGTTCAGAATTGAATATTCCTAGGGTTGCCTTAGTTGAATATTGAATTCTGGTCTTTGACCAGTAGTAACAATCGTTCTTTAAAAATTTGGGTATGTGATAGAAAGAATAGACTGGTCACCATTTTCACTGGTGTGTGATCAGGCTAAGGTAAAATTTGCGAGTTTATTGCGAATTTTCGGCGAATGTCGTCTTCATAGTATAACCAGATTGCTTGGGGTTATATGGTCAAGTGAAGAAGCGCATACGGTGGATGCCTTGGCAGTCAGAGGCGATGAAAGACGTGGTAGCCTGCGATAAGTTTCGGGGAGTCGGCAAACAGACATTGATCCGGAAATTTCTGAATGGGGGAACCCACCTAACATAAGTTAGGTATCTTGCACTGAATACATAGGTGTAAGAAGCGAACCCGGGGAACTGAAACATCTAAGTACCCGGAGGAAAAGAAATCAACCGAGATTCCCTTAGTAGTGGCGAGCGAACGGGGACTAGCCCTTAAGTGGCTTTGAGATTAGCGGAACGCTCTGGAAAGTGCGGCCATAGTGGGTGATAGCCCTGTACGCGAAAATCTCTTAGTCATGAAATCGAGTAGGACGGAGCACGAGAAACTTTGTCTGAATATGGGGGGACCATCCTCCAAGGCTAAATACTACTGACTGACCGATAGTGAACTAGTACCGTGAGGGAAAGGCGAAAAGAACCCCGGAGAGGGGAGTGAAATAGATCCTGAAACCGTATGCGTACAAGCAGTGGGAGCCCACTTTGTTGGGTGACTGCGTACCTTTTGTATAATGGGTCAGCGACTTATTTTCAGTGGCGAGCTTAACCGAATAGGGGAGGCGTAGCGAAAGCGAGTCTTAATAGGGCGTTTAGTCGCTGGGAATAGACCCGAAACCGGGCGATCTATCCATGGGCAGGTTGAAGGTTGGGTAACACTAACTGGAGGACCGAACCGACTACCGTTGAAAAGTTAGCGGATGACCTGTGGATCGGAGTGAAAGGCTAATCAAGCTCGGAGATAGCTGGTTCTCCTCGAAAGCTATTTAGGTAGCGCCTCGTGTATCACTGTTGGGGGTAGAGCACTGTTTCGGCTAGGGGGTCATCCCGACTTACCAAACCGATGCAAACTCCGAATACCAACAAGTGCGAGCACGGGAGACACACGGCGGGTGCTAACGTCCGTCGTGAAAAGGGAAACAACCCAGACCGTCAGCTAAGGTCCCAAAGTTCTAGTTAAGTGGGAAACGATGTGGGAAGGCTTAGACAGCTAGGAGGTTGGCTTAGAAGCAGCCACCCTTTAAAGAAAGCGTAATAGCTCACTAGTCGAGTCGGCCTGCGCGGAAGATTTAACGGGGCTCAAACTAGACACCGAAGCTACGGGTATCACTTAGGTGATGCGGTAGAGGAGCGTTCTGTAAGCCTGTGAAGGTGAGTTGAGAAGCTTGCTGGAGGTATCAGAAGTGCGAATGCTGACATGAGTAACGACAATGGGTGTGAAAAACACCCACGCCGAAAGACCAAGGTTTCCTGCGCAACGTTAATCGACGCAGGGTTAGTCGGTCCCTAAGGCGAGGCTGAAAAGCGTAGTCGATGGAAAACAGGTTAATATTCCTGTACTTCTAGTTATTGCGATGGGGGGACGGAGAAGGCTAGGCCAGCTTGGCGTTGGTTGTCCAAGTTTAAGGTTGTAGGCTGGGTGCTTAGGTAAATCCGGGCGCCTAAGGCTGAGAACTGATGACGAGTGCTCATTAGAGCGCGAAGTGGTTGATGCCATGCTTCCAAGAAAAGCCTCTAAGCTTCAGATAACTAGGAACCGTACCCCAAACCGACACAGGTGGTTGGGTAGAGAATACCAAGGCGCTTGAGAGAACTCGGGTGAAGGAACTAGGCAAAATGGCACCGTAACTTCGGGAGAAGGTGCGCCGGTGAGGGTGAAGGACTTGCTCCGTAAGCTCATGCCGGTCGAAGATACCAGGCCGCTGCGACTGTTTATTAAAAACACAGCACTCTGCAAACACGAAAGTGGACGTATAGGGTGTGACGCCTGCCCGGTGCCGGAAGGTTAATTGATGGGGTTAGCTAACGCGAAGCTCTTGATCGAAGCCCCGGTAAACGGCGGCCGTAACTATAACGGTCCTAAGGTAGCGAAATTCCTTGTCGGGTAAGTTCCGACCTGCACGAATGGCGTAACGATGGCGGCGCTGTCTCCACCCGAGACTCAGTGAAATTGAAATCGCTGTGAAGATGCAGTGTATCCGCGGCTAGACGGAAAGACCCCGTGAACCTTTACTATAGCTTTGCACTGGACTTTGAATTTGCTTGTGTAGGATAGGTGGGAGGCTTTGAAGCGTGGACGCCAGTCTGCGTGGAGCCAACCTTGAAATACCACCCTGGCAACTTTGAGGTTCTAACTCAGGTCCGTTATCCGGATCGAGGACAGTGTATGGTGGGTAGTTTGACTGGGGCGGTCTCCTCCTAAAGAGTAACGGAGGAGTACGAAGGTGCGCTCAGACCGGTCGGAAATCGGTCGTAGAGTATAAAGGCAAAAGCGCGCTTGACTGCGAGACAGACACGTCGAGCAGGTACGAAAGTAGGTCTTAGTGATCCGGTGGTTCTGTATGGAAGGGCCATCGCTCAACGGATAAAAGGTACTCCGGGGATAACAGGCTGATACCGCCCAAGAGTTCATATCGACGGCGGTGTTTGGCACCTCGATGTCGGCTCATCACATCCTGGGGCTGAAGCCGGTCCCAAGGGTATGGCTGTTCGCCATTTAAAGTGGTACGCGAGCTGGGTTTAGAACGTCGTGAGACAGTTCGGTCCCTATCTGCCGTGGACGTTTGAGATTTGAGAGGGGCTGCTCCTAGTACGAGAGGACCGGAGTGGACGAACCTCTGGTGTTCCGGTTGTCACGCCAGTGGCATCGCCGGGTAGCTATGTTCGGAATAGATAACCGCTGAAAGCATCTAAGCGGGAAACTAGCCTCAAGATGAGATCTCACTGGAACCTTGAGTTCCCTAAAGGGCCGTCGAAGACTACGACGTTGATAGGTGGGGTGTGTAAGCGCTGTGAGGCGTTGAGCTAACCCATACTAATTGCCCGTGAGGCTTGACCATATAACACCCAAGCAATTTGCTTAGGCAAATTGATGAGTGTGAAGACGATACCGAAAGTTCGTCAAACTCGCGAAAGACTGTCTATCACAGACCCAATTTGGAGTAGCGCGCAGGCGACACTCCACCCGAATTGCTTGACGACCATAGAGCGTTGGAACCACCTGATCCCATCCCGAACTCAGTAGTGAAACGACGCATCGCCGATGGTAGTGTGGGGTCTCCCCATGTGAGAGTAGGTCATCGTCAAGCTTAAATTCCAAACCCCTCATTCGCGCAAGCGGGTGGGGGGTTTGTCTTTGCGCGCAAAAAA
>NZ_SCMP01000034.1 GCF_005502935.1 Pseudomonas sp. 2FG | reverse complement strand
GTGTGGGGTCTCCCCATGTGAGAGTAGGTCATCGTCAAGCTTAAATTCCAAACCCCTCATTCGCGCAAGCGGGTGGGGGGTTTGTCTTTGCGCGCAAAAAAACAGGGCAGGGGATTACCGACCTACCAGGTTTATGGGCTTATTGCGTACCTGTGGATTTCAACGGCCTTCGTGTTGCTGGCTGTGCTGATTTCTATTGCCTTACCCAGGCACGCCGAGGCGATATGAATCCGTCGTAAGCGCTCCATGAACCCCACCCAGTCAAAACGTGGCGGTGCGCTTAGTTAGCGGATTTGGGCGAGCAGTTCCACGGCAATAAGGCTTCGTAATCTTCAACCGATGAAGCCTGCGGCAGGCGTTCAAGGTAAGCGCTCCATAAACCCCACCTTCAAATGATCCCAAGGTCAGCCAATGCTGTGCTCCGATTTCTTTCTGGAGCCAGCTGCCATGATGCGCCCCGACGGTAAAGTCGAAAAAGTCTATCTCTACCCCAAGCCGGTGGATTTCCGAAAATCCATCGACGGCCTGGCCGCCCTGGTCGAGCTGGATATCAAGGTGGCGGTGTTCGACCCGGTGCTGTTCGTCTTCCTCAACCGGGCGCGCAATCGGGTGAAGATTTTGTACTGGGAGCGCAACGGCTTCTGCCTGTGGCTCAAGCGTCTTGATGCCGAGCGTTTCAAGTCGCATCCGGAACCAGGTGAAGATGCCATCGTGCTGACGGCCCAAGAGTTGAACTGGTTGTTGGACGGTATCGACCTGTGGCGCAATCGCCCGCACCAGGTTTTGACCCCGCGGTTCGTGACCTGAGCCGGTATAATCCACGGCATGATTTCCGTGCCCGAAAGCCTTCCTGACGACCCTATTTTGCTCAAGCAGCTTCTGTTGTCGCTGCATGAGCAGATGTCTATGAAGGATAGGGAGATGGTGGTCAAGGACGGGCAGATCGAGCACCTGCGTGAACAAAACGCGCTACTGATCCAGCGCCTGTTCGGCCGTAAATCCGAGCAGAGCGCCGATCCGGATTCGCCGCAGCTGGCCATGTTCAACGAAGCGGAAAGCCTGGCCGAGCCGGCCACGGCCGACTCCGCTGGCGACACAGAAGAAGTCGTCGCGCCGATCAAGCGCCGTGGCAAGCGCAAGCCGCTGCCGGCCGAGCTGCCGCGCGTCGAAGTCATCCACGAGTTGCCCGAGCACGAGCTGACCTGTGCCTGCGGTTGCCGCAAGCACGCCATCGGCGAAGAGACCAGCGAGCAGTTGGACATCATCCCGATGCAGATCCGCGTGATCAAACACGTGCGCAAGGTCTACGCCTGCAAGGGCTGCGAAAGCGCCCCGGTCACCGCCGACAAGCCCGCTCAGCTGATCGAGAAAAGCCTGGCCAGCCCCAGCGTGTTGGCCATGCTGTTGACCACTAAATACGTCGATGGCCTGCCATTGCACCGCTTCGAAAAAGTGCTGGGTCGTCACGGCATCGACATACCTCGCCAGACCTTGGCGCGCTGGGTCATCCAGTGTGGCGAGCAGTTGCAACCACTGCTCAACCTGCTGCGCGACCGGCTGCTGGACAGCCCGGTGATCCACTGCGACGAAACCCGCGTGCAGGTGCTGAAAGAGCCGGGGCGAAATCCCTCCAGCCAATCCTGGATGTGGGTGCAGACCGGCGGCCCGCCAGGCAAACCGGTGATCCTGTTCGACTACTCAACCAGCCGCGCACAGGAGGTTCCGCTGCGCCTGCTCGACGGTTATCGCGGCTATTTGATGACCGACGACTACGCCGGCTACAACGCCGTGGCCGCGCAAGAGGGCGTCGAACGACTGGCCTGCTGGGCCCATGCGCGGCGCAAGTTCGTCGAAGCGCAAAAGGTGCAACCGAAGGGCAAAACCGGACGCGCCGACATCGCGCTGGGGATGATCAACAAACTCTACGGCATCGAGCGCGAGCTCAAGGATGTCAGCGATGAACAGCGCCACCACGGCCGTCAGCAGCGCAGCCAGCCGATCCTGGCCCAACTGCAAAGCTGGCTGGAGAAAACTCAGCCCCAAGTCACTGCGCAGAACGCCCTGGGCAAGGCGGTGAACTACCTGGCCAGCAACTGGCGCCGGCTCGAACGCTATATCGAGGCAGGCCACCTGCCGATCGATAACAACGCCGCCGAGCGGGCCATTCGGCCCTTCGTCATCGGGCGTAATTATGTCCAGTCGGCGATTATGTTGAGCCCCCGACAAGAGGCCGCCCCGTGTATGGCGGCCTAACCCTGTCAGCTGCGGATAATCAAAGGGTTTGCAGGAACTTCAACAACGCGTCCGTCGGGCGATAGCGCGTGCTCCGAACGTCGGGCGGCGCGATCGCGGCCAGGGCGCGCTCCTTCATGGCGAGATCAGCTTCGACGTAGCCGTGCGTCGTCACCGGACTCTCGTGACCGAGCCACAGGGCGATGACTGAGAGGTCGACACCGGCCTGCAGCAAGTGCATAGCAGTCGTGTGGCGCAGCGTGTGCGGAGAGATGCTCCGTCCATGCAGAGACGGACAGTGCGACGTCGCCATGCTCACGGCCCGCGCGATCCGCTCGGCGACATTGGAACGGGTCATCGGTCGCCCCCACCGATTGGGCAGCAGGGGTTGGTCCTGCTGTAGGCTGGTGGCAGCGAGCCAGTGGCGGATCTCTGCGGCGGTTTCCTTCCATAGCGGCACTGTGCGCTGTTTTCGCCCCTTGCCGTGCAGGCGCACCGATGGCGTCACGTCAAGCGCGAGATCGCGAACGCGGATACCGATCAGTTCGGAGACCCGGGCGCCGGTGTTGTAGAGCAGCTTGAGCAACACCCGATCGCGGCGACCGCACCAGGTAGTGGAGTCGGGGGCGGCCAGCAGCGCCCGCACCTCGTCCCGACTGAGGAAGCCGAGGAGAGGTTTGTCGAAGCGCTTCATCGGAATGGCCAGGATCTGCTGGACGAGGAGCAGCGCCGGCGGGCATTGGACGGCTACATACCGGGCGAAGGACCGTACCGCGGCAAGCCGTGCATTTCGGCTACGCACGGTGTTGTGGCGCTCGCCTTCGAGATGCGCAAGGAAGCCGAGGATCAGCTCCGCATCGAAGTCGTGCAGGGTCAGCTTGGCCGGCGGCCTGCCCAATTCGTCCTCGGCATACGTCAGGAACAGGCGGAAGGCGTCCCGGTACGCGGCTACGGTCCGGGGGCTGACGGCCTGCTGCTGGAGCAGGCGTTCGGCAAAGAAGCGCTGGAGCAAGGTGGCGAACTCGGCCGGATCGGCAAGGAGCGAGTTCATGTTGGCACCCCTTGAACGTAGCGGTGGAATCGCTCGGCGGCGAGGGACATCAGGTCCGGAATGCCGGTGAGGTACCAGTAGGTGTCGACCACCTTGGCATGGCCCACGTAGATCGACAGCGCCGGCAGGTTCCACCCGACGTCCCCGCCCTGCTCGTAGAGGCGCAGCGCGCTGCGCACGATAAAGGTGTGGCGCAGGTCGTGAAGCCGGTGGTGAGCATGGTCCCCGCGCACCTGCCAGCCGAGTTCGCCACAGAGCGAGTGAAGCGCGTACCGCATGGTGCGTGGATCAACGGCACGACCGTCGTCGCGCAGGAAGAAGCGATCGCAACACGCTTTGGGAACGAGCCGGTCCCGCAGCTGTGCATACGCCTGGAGGTGAGGCGGTACGCTTGCATGGAGGGGCACGAAACGACGCTGGTGGCACTTGGCGTCCCGGATATCGAGCACGCCCGCCTCGAGATCCACATCGGCTCGGGTCAGATCGAGCGCTTCGGAGATGCGCAGTCCGGTGGCAGCCAGCACGCCAAATACAGTGCGGCAGGTGGCCGGACGCAGGCTTCCCGGGCCCCCCAGGCGATCGGTTGCTGCCAAGAGGGTTCGCAGTTCTTCGTCGGTGTAGATGTGTGGCACGAGGCGCCGATGGGCCGGGCCGAAGAGATGCCGCGGGGGCACGACTGTCTCCGGATCGGTGCGCAGGCAGAAAGCCGCAAAGCCACGTAGCACCTCGATCCGGCGTGCCCAACTGATCGGACGGGGATGGCGTGAGGCACGTGCCCAGTCCGCCGCCAGTTCCAGCGTGAGGTGTGTGGCGCCGCGCTGGTCGGCAAAGTGAGCGAACGATGCGAGCTGACCACCTTCGATTGTCAGCTCGAAACCGAAGCTGCGGCGATAGGCCAGGTACGCTTCCACGCGCACCGCCCAAGTCGTCGCGGCGTTCATGATTTGCTCCCTGGCCAAGGCAGGGCGACGTCCCGCAGGCGCTCCAGGTCGACGCGCGCATACACCCTCGCCGTGTTGAGATCCCGGTGCCGAAGTACATCGGCGATCTCCTTGATCGACACACCATTCTTCTGCAGCCGGGTAGCCATCGAGCGCCGCAGTACATGGGTGTTGCAGAACCGATCCCTCAGACCGCCCCGGACGAATGCACGGTTCATCGCATTGCGGATGGCCGCCACACTGAGGGGGACGCCAAAGGGCGCGCGGTGGCGCACGAACACTGCGCGGTTTTCAGTTAGCGGTCGTCCGTCTCGAAGGTAACGGGCGAGCGCCTCGCCGGTCTGTACCGGCAACGGCAGCAGCTGCGTGCGCTGGCTCTTGGTTCGGGGGAGCGTCACGATTCCGTGACGCCAATCGATGGACTCCAGCGTCAAATGGGCGGCTTCATCGCCCCGCAGTCCGAGATCGAGCAGGCAGCGGGCGATGGCATAGTCGCGCAAGCCGATCGGATCGCTGAGATCGAAGGCGTGCAAGAAGTGCTCGAGCTGAGCGTCCGAAAGCACCTTCGGTGGGTGCCGACGCGGCCAGTTCGCGATCGCCGGCAGAGTCGCAGCGAGCCTCCGGGTGTCATCGCCCAGCATGGCGCGGAAGCGCAAATAGCTGCGCAAGCTCGTGCAGATGACCTTGCGCGAGGCAGGCTGCCAGCGGACGGCGAGGCCGTTCAGGAAGTCGTCGATGTCGGTCGCGGCCAACAATTCGATTTCAGGGGTGCCTCGCCCGAAGCGGCCGGTCAGGAAGGCCGCCACATGCCGGACCCGGTAGCTGCAGGTCAGCAGCGCCAGGCCACAGGTGTGGCGCAGATAATCGCCGAAGCGGTCGAGTTCGGCCTCAACGGGATCCATCTCTGCCGGCGCCCCGTCCGCCGCCGGAAGTAGGGGCAACAAATGATGCAGGGCAGCCCGCATCTCCCCGACTACGGATCGGCGTGGTGGAGGGCAGGTGCAGATCGGTAGATGGTTCCGCATGAAGTGTTCGATGAACTCACGATCGATGCTTGATGGGGTTAGCCCCTCGCCCTTCATCCAATAGCTGAAGTGCGCCAGGCAGCGCAGGTAAGCCCGGATGGTGCTCCCTCGGTAGTGATAGATCTGCAGCGCTTCGATGTACGATGCGGTGAGACTGCTCAAAGGCCCCTGCGTCAGCCAGTCACGGCGCGCAAGGTGCGCCAGAAATGCGTCGATAGACATGGTCGTCTCCTGGAGTGAGGTACGAAACCTCAGGAGACTGCCGCTGATTATGGAGAGTGGAAATCGGCCAGAAAGAACTGAGCATGCGTCCTGCCAGTCAGTGCCGGGCTGCTGCGGAAAAACTGGTCATAATCGCCGACTGGACATAATTGCGGTTATGCCAAGCTTGGCATAACCGTAAAAACTACCTGTTTGTCGGTTCCGATGCCGGCGGAGAACGAGCGGCTGCGATTTACAGCCTGGTGGGTTCGGCCAAGCTCAACGACCTGAACCCGCAAGCCTATTTGACACATGTCCTGGAGCGCATCGCCGAGCACCCGATCAATCGAATTGACGAACTGCTGCCCTGGAACGTTTCTCTCACACTCACGGAGCACTGCGAGGCTGCCTGATCCATGGTCAAAACTGTTCGTTTGCCAAAACCCGAGCCGGATTTGTTGTTACTGCACATTGAACTGAAGTGGGTCGAACCTGCCATCTGGCGCCGCGTGGCGGTGCCGGAAAACATCACCTTGGGCAAATTGCATACGGTGATCCAGTTCGCGATGGGCTGGGAG
>NZ_SCMP01000033.1 GCF_005502935.1 Pseudomonas sp. 2FG | reverse complement strand
ACTCACATATCCCCAAAGAACGCCCACTGCCGCATGCGCTCCCAGCTTCTTAAAAAAGTGCTGTGAGCCTTGATGGCGGGAGTGGTTTTGGGGTTTTTCTACAGTCTCGTTAGATCACGGATGTTTATTTGCAAGTTCCCTTCGAGACTCTTGCGTACCCCTGTGATTTCATAGAGCTGACGCGGGCCGCGCTCTTTGGCTACGAAGAGACGATCATTTTCAGTGTCATAAGTGATACCTTCAAAGCCCTTGTTGGAGGGGCCAAGATTGATGCCTAGAGAAATGAACTTAGCATCCTTCTTGTCGATGGGGCCTGGTGTTTCAGGCAACCGGAGAAAACACAGCTGTTGAATTCTCTCGTCGACTATTACTACGAGTCCATTGCCCATGTACGCGATACCCTCCGTATCTTCGAATCCGACAAGAGGGTATTGGTCGATGACTTCCCCGCTCTTGCTCAGAGACACTATCTGCATGGGGCCTGCATTTGTAATGGCCAGCAAACGGCCCTTATCATAGTCATAGGTAAGACCAGATAGATCATTCCCTATTCCCTGTATGGGTTTTTCATCGAGATACACTTTATAGTCTGGCAGCCAGATGCTTTTGCCCACCCAGGCGGGGGCATTCTGCGTGCTAACCACATAGAAGTAGAGACGTTCATGCCAGCGAAATTTAATTGTGGCAACAACGGAGACGATCGCTACGGCTAAGAGAACTAGAATCCAGAGCTTGGTTTTGCTGTTTAAGCGTTTCGTTCTCGGCGGGTTAAGTTCAACTCGGCTATTCATGCGAACAATCCATCTTAGAGTAAAGAGATCTACGAGGTTGAAAGGAGGCGCTGACCTGCTTGTTGTATTTCCGGGAATATCTGAATCAGCCCTGCGTGTTCTGCTGCCCTGACCACCGATTTCAAAACCAGAAGCTCAGTCATTAACTCAGCGACTCTGATCCTCCCAACTCTCGTTTAAGCCCCGTCGAGGCGAAGGGATAGAACAGAGGGCTGTTAAACGGGCTCTTCAAAAAGGCGAAGTTTTCCAGGCGAAGCGATAGGACTTGAATGCCGTGCTGTCATGACATTGGCCGTTATCGGCGTCCGCCCCCACCAGGAACCACTCCTCTCGTGAGGTATCGCCGATCTTCCGCGCCTTCTCCGGGTTGAAGCAGCGCGCCAGTTCGCCGGCCGGGATTAAAGCTGAGGCCTGTGGATGGCCCTTGAGCCACTCGACGGCTTTATAGATCTGGCCTGGAGCACCCATGCCGAAGTGCACTATGGGTTGCCGGGCGAACAGCCAATGTCCTTCACGCCAGTTGGTCAGAACCAGGTCGGAACCCTGGGTGAGTGCCGCAGCTTCAGCCATCAGTGACTGGTGGGGGTTGGCCCCCTCCTTGATGGGCTCGAGGAAGCCGCGGGCGAACCAGGCGACGAACCAGAATACGGCCAGTCCGGTGAAGATCTTCCGGCCCAATGGGCGCTGGGCGAACCAGCGGCGTAACAGCCATGGCACCAGTGGCGCAATCACCAGCACCAGGCCAGGGAGGGCCGGGTAGATATAGAGTTTGCGTTTGCCGCTGCTGAGGGTGAAAAACAGCAGGACGAGGACCACCCAGCCGAGCAGTACCAGGACCCTGCCATCGTGCTTGAGCAGTTGCCGGCGCCAGGCTGGAATCAGCCAAGGCAACGCCAGCACCAGCGGCAGCCAATACTTGGGGATGACCTTGGCGAAGAAGTACCAGAATGGCTCTTGGTGGGCCCAGGCGCTGGCATAGCGTTGCGCCGTCTGGCGCAACAGAATCTCGTTCACATAGGCGCGACTGGCCTCATCGCCGTGGAGCACTACGGTGAGAACCAGAGGCAGCAGCCAAACGGCAATCGCGGCCAAGGCCACCACCAGCCCGAGCAGCCAGGCACGGCCCTGACCAGGCATGCGCACGACGCCCGACCAGCCCTTGCGTGCGGCATAGGCGTAAGGGATCAGCATCAGAATGGGTAGGAAGCCGACGCCCTTGCTGATGATGCCGAAGCCCATGGCGGCACAGGCCAGGTAGAACCAGCCCCAGGCCGGACCCAGCAGCAGATGCCGGACCATCCCGTATAGGCCAAGCACGATCCACAGG
This sequence comes from Pseudomonas sp. 2FG, assembly GCF_005502935.1. GTDB lineage: Bacteria > Pseudomonadota > Gammaproteobacteria > Pseudomonadales > Pseudomonadaceae > Aquipseudomonas. The sequence continues at coordinate 7,643 of NZ_SCMP01000033.1, read as the reverse complement.
CAGAGAAAGCCATCGATCTGCCCCGCTCTTAGTATGCTGTAGGTTTGGTAGGTCGCCAGGAACAGCAGGCTGGCGATCACGCCGATGCGGCGGCTCCACAAGCGCGTACCTAGATCGTAGAGACAGGCCGTGGCGACCAGGCCCGCCAGCAGCGCGGGGAGAAACAGCGCCACCCTCGGCAAGCCGGTGATACTGGTGAACAAGGCGACCATCCACATGAACAGTGGCGGCTTGTCCGGGTAGATCTCGCCGGCGCGGTGGGGGATGAACCAGTCGCCGTTTTGCAGCATTTCCAAAGCGACGCCGAGAAACCGCTCTTCATCGACGTTGGCCGGCTGGCGCAGGCCAATCCCGGCCCCCACCAGCAACGCCGTCAGCAGCAACAGGCAGAAAAGCTCCAACCGGGGGGAAATAGATAGCCGCACGAATCAGCCCCTTTCTTCTTCCGGATGGTTTTTTTTGACCCGGGCGATCAATTGCAGATTGCGCAAGTAAACGATGAAACCGAAAGACTGCCCGAGGATGAAAACCGGGTCTTCACGGTAAATGGCGTATGCCAGCAGCAAGGCACTGCCGACCATGCTCAGATACCAGAAGCCGACCGGAATCACGCTGCGTTTCTTGTATTCGCTGTACAGCCACTGCAGGGCGAAACGGCCGGTGAATACCAGTTGCCCGGCAAAACCGACGGCCAGCCATAGAGTTTCCCTGCCCATATCAGTTCTCTAGCTCGCGAGGAAGTACATCGAAGCGTGTGCGCCTGATCAGCCACCAGACTCCGAACAGATCGAGAATGCCGACCAGCGCGCGATCGATATTTCCGTACTTGGACACACCCGCGCCCCGCGGGCGATGGTTGACCGGGTGCACCAGCATCCTGCCCTTGTGGCGTTGAATCAGCGCCGGAATGAAGCGGTGCATGTGATCGAAGTAAGGCAGGCGCAGGAATGCCTCCCGCTCGATGAGCCTCAGACCGCAACCGGTATCCGGCGTCGCGTCCTTGAGCAGTCGGCTACGCAGTTTGTTGGCAAACCGCGAAGCCCAGCGCTTGCTCGCCGTGTCACGCCGATTCACCCGATGCCCGGCAATCAGCTTGAGGTCCTCGGGGCATCCCGGGGCGCGAATGATCGCCAGCATGCCGGGGATGTCCGCCGGGTCGTTCTGCCCATCACCATCGAGCGTCGCCAGCCATTTGCCCTGAGCCGCGCGAGCCGCATGGTAGAGCGAGGTGCTTTGCCCCAACGAGCGCTCATGGCTGAGGACCCGCAGTTGCGAGAAACCGGACCGTTTCAGGGTTATCAGCTGCGCGGAGCTGTTATCGGTACTGCCGTCATCGACGACAATCACTTCGAACGACTCGTCGGAAAGGGCTTGGCGAATCTCTTGCAACAGGCCGGGAAGATTCTCGGCTTCATTCTTTGCAGGGATCAGTACTGAGAGGTAAGGACTAGTCGACATTATTAGTTCACTGACAGATTGGTCTTATAGTTTTAATGCAATGCAACCGCTCATTGCGCCTTAGCCACGTGCGACTGGACGGATCAAACTTCGTAGAAGCCGCGATACCACTCGACGAAATTCTTCACGCCGACACTCAAGGTGGTGCTGGGCTGAAAGTTCACCCGTTGGGAAAATTCGCTGACATCGGCCCAGGTTCGCACCACATCGCCGGGCTGCATGGGCATGAAGTTCTTGATCGCCTCGATGCCTGTCGCCGCCTCGATGCAACTGACGAAGTCCAGCAACCTGACTGGCGAACCCAGGCCCAGGTTGTAGATCTTTGCGGGGGCGACTTGTGCGCCTTGCGAGCCGTCCATGGAGACTTCATGGGTTGGCGGCAGGCAGTCTTGGATCCTGGCCAGCCCTTCCACCACGTCATCGATATAGGTGAAGTCGCGGGACATCTCGCCGTTGTTATAGATATCGATCGGCTGTCCGCCCAGTATCGACTTGGTGAATTTGAAGGGAGCCATGTCCGGCCGCCCCCAGGGACCGTAGACGGTGAAGAACCGCAACCCCGTGGTTGGCAACCCGTACAGGTGGGAGTAGGTGTGCGCCATCAGTTCGTTGGCGCGCTTGGTGGCCGCGTACAGCGACACCGGGTGATCGACCGCATCGGAGGTGGAAAACGGCAGCTTGGCGTTCATGCCATATACCGAGCTGCTTGAGGCGTAAACCAGATGCGCTACTGCGCTATGCCGGCAACCTTCCAGAATATTCAAGAAGCCGGTCAGGTTGGAGTCCGCATAGACCTCGGGATTCTCCAACGAGTACCTCACTCCAGCTTGCGCTGCCAAGTGAATCACTCGCTCGAACTTATGTTCTTTGAAGAGTATTTGAATACTTTCTCTGTCTGCGATATCGATCTTTTCGAATTTAAAATTCGTATGGACCTCAAGCTGGCTCAGGCGCGCCAGCTTGAGGTCGACACTGTAGTACTCATTCAGATTGTCGATTCCGACTACTTCATGCCCGGCAAGGCAGAGTCGCCTTGCCGTGTGAAAGCCGATAAAACCAGCCGCACCAGTCACCAAACACTTCATGCCTCACCAACCCCCACGACAGCCCGCCCAATGGCGTAGTAGGCGATGCCCAGCGCTTTCAGTTTCGACGGCTCGAAAATGTTTCGACCATCAAAGATCACGTTGTCGCCGAGGTTCTGCTTGATGAAGTCGAAGTCGGGAATACGGAAGCTGCGCCACTCCGTGAGAATCACCAGGGCATCGGCGCCGACCAGTGCCGCCTCCTTGCTCTCGGCCAGGAGCAGATCGCTTTTATCGCCATATATCCGGCGGGCCTCCTGCATGGCTTCCGGATCGAATGCCTGGACCCTGGCACCGGCTTGCCACAAAGCCTCCAGCAGTACCCGGCTTGGCGCCTCGCGCATATCGTCGGTGTTCGGTTTGAAGGACAGGCCCCAGACGGCGAAGGTCTTGCCGCTGATGTCTGCGTTGTAGTGCTTGTTGATGTTCTCGAACAGCTTGTTCTTCTGTTTGCGGTTCACCGCCTCGACCGCTTCCAGCAATTGTGGCGCGTAACCCACCTCTGCCGCAGAGTTTCTCAGTGCCTGAATGTCCTTGGGGAAACAGGAGCCGCCATAGCCGCAGCCGGGATAGATGAAGTCATAGCCGATGCGTGAATCCGAGCCGATGCCTTTACGCACCATCTCGATGTCCGCGCCAAGACGCTCGGCCAGGTTCGCCATCTCGTTGATGAAGGAAATCTTGGTGGCCAGCATGCAGTTGGCGGCGTACTTGGTTAGCTCGGCGCTGCGAGTGTCCATGATGATCATTTTTTCGTGATTACGGCTGAAAGGCTTGTACAGCTCACGAAGTAGATCAATGACGCTGGGATTCTCCGTGCCGATGACGATGCGCTCCGGGCGCATGCAGTCATCCACGGCCGAGCCTTCTTTTAGAAATTCAGGATTTGAGACGACCTCAATGCGGAACTCCCGCTCTCTCGCCTGTATTAAGGATAGGATCCTGTCGTTGATCTTCTCCGCTGTACCCACAGGGCTGGTTGATTTGTTGATCACAAGCTTGGAACAGTCTGCATACTCGGCAATGGTTTCCGCGACAGAAAAAACATTGCTGAGGTCGGCACTCCCTTCGGGACCGGCGGGGGTGCCAACCGCAATGAAAATGACATCTGCAAAAAGAACGCCAGCTTTGGGATCCGTGGTGAAGCTCAGCCTTGTCGAAGCCAGATTGTTCTTGAGGAGCTCTTCCAACCCCGGCTCATAAATAGGGGACACACCCTCGTTCAGCGCTCGAATCCTATGCTCATTGCTATCAACACAGCAGACAAAGTGGCCAACTTCAGCGAGACATGCCGCTTGTGTTAGTCCGACATAGCCGGTACCAAAAACTGTGATCTTCATAAACGATTCGTACTCGAATAAAAGCAGCACATCGCGATGCTTTTTTAGGTCCGCTGCAAAAGCCTGAGGCTCATCACCTTCCAGGCCCATCCTGTTGTAGTCATCAGTCCATTAGAAACACGGCCGCTCGATGCTCACCATTTTTTGTTACAGCGGAATGTTCCCGTCAGCGCGTCTCACTCTTTTTGCTCTTTTCAATCCGCCTTGCGAAGTACATAAACTCTCCACATAGCCAAGCCTGGCAGGCAATTCTGATGGGCCAGGATCTGAAAGCCGACCTCTTTAAACTCGGATTCAATAGTGGTCTTGGGAGTGACAAAACACTTCTGCTGCTTGTCGCGACCCTCGCTTGCAGCGACTTTCTTCGGCAGGCGCTTACGTCTCCAGGCCTCGTAATTCCCATCCACCCAAAGCGAAACGATCAAAGTGTCCCGTGCGACTCGATGAAACTCACGGAGCATCGCCAAACGATGCTCGCTAGCGCCGAAGCGGTGAAGAAAGTGCATGCAGAAAATCGAGTCCACGGAATTGTCCGATAGATCGATATCGAAAACTGACGTTTGGAATATTCTGATGCGGGCAAGGACGTGTGCTGGCTGAGTAGCTTGCGCCATGGCAAGCATGTCGCTTGATTTGTCAGCAGCCAAAATCACGCGGTTGCTTTGCTCGGCGAGAAGAGGCCATAAGCGTCCCCGGCCGCAGGGGAGATCTAATACCAGATTCGGCTCGCTTGCTTGTTTTAGGGCGCGCCGAACTATCTGCCTATAACGCCAGTATGAGAGCCGTCGAGCCAAACTCTCGCCCGGATGCTTATTAGCATATGCGTCGGCTCGCGCGTATAGATTTTTTTTTTGATGAGTCGGACTCTTCGATCCCTGGCATGGGTGCATCCGCACACTTCGTGAAGACCGAAAAGTACTGCTCAGCATGTCAATAGGCAGTCAATAAATCGTGAAAAAAACGTGAAACCAGATTTTTTGAACCTAGCTGAGAGGCGGCGCCCCTCAAACGCAACAGTCGATCCGATACCCCAGTTACAAGGTGTCGAACGGGGTTTCTAGTTTGATGTGGCCCAGCAAAATCTGCACTGCACACATAGCAAAGAATTCCCCGGCGTCAATTGTTGACTTTAAGTCTGCGAGACTCGGGAGCTCGCTTGCTGCAACTTGGCCAAACGAGGTGTTTCATCTTTTGCGGATATTTTTTCACAAGAATTTGATAGTTGTCTGGGTAGGAGGTGATCACCCGCACTGCGCTACGGCGTTCGCGGCGGACGTGCGGCGGCGCATCGGTGTCGAACTGGGCTGGCCGGTCTTGGTGCCCGAACATCGCGATACGGTCGAGCTGGCTGACGGCCAACGGCAAGCCTGATGCCCTGCTAATTCGGCTGCGTCGCGGGCGAGGGCTCTGGGATAGAGGCTGATCCCGTCGGAAACGGTGCTGTTCAGATAAGGATGAGGGTGGGGCTGCTCGGCAGCCGAAACGGCGATCTGCTCTTGCTGGCGCCACTTCTGCTCAGGCCGGAGAGCGCCCGTTCGACAAGGCGAACGGGCGCACCGGGCCCAGGGGCCGTGCCCTGGCTGACGGAGCACAGGCCGATGCGGCGCGAGTCTAGGACTTCGCGCCGTGCTCGGCTAGCGTCTGCTCAGTGAGTCGTAGAGCTCGGGGCGGCGGTCCTTGAAGTAGCTGTTGATGGCGCGCGAGGCCTGCATGAGGTCGCGGTCGAGCGTGCCGATTATCAGCGCTTCGTCGAGGCCGGCCTGGGCGATCCGGGCTCCGTCCGGCGCGGCGATGCTGCTCAGGCCACAGTACTGGATCTCGCCCTCGCTCCCGCAGTAGTTGGCGTAGGCCACGTAGCACTGGTTCTCGAAGGCGCGGGCCCGCACCGTGACCTGCGCAATGAAGTCGTAGGGCACCATGTTCGCCGTCGGCACCAGCACCAGGTCGGCCCCGGCCAACGCCAGCCGGCGGACATTCTCCGGGAACTCCAGGTCGTAGCAGATCAGCAGGCCGAGCCGCCAGCCGTTCAGTTCGACCAGCGGGAACTCGCCCTCCGCCACGGCGAACATCGAGTGGTCGAGCGTGCCGAACAGGTGCGTCTTGCGGTAGTTGCACAGGCTTTGCCCCTGCGCGTCCAGCAGTTGCACGGCGTTGTAGATCCGGCCATCGCCGGCGCGCTCGGGGTAACCGTAGAGAATGGCGATGCCCGCGGCCTGGGCGATACCCGCCACGCGTGCGGCCGAGGGACCGTCGCGCGGCTCGGCGAGCGCGCTGACCGCGTCGGCACCGATGTTGTAGCCGGTGAGGAACATCTCCGGGCAGACCAGCAGGTCTGCCCCCTGGGCCGCGGCCTCGGCAGCCAGCCGTTGCAGGCGCTCGAGGTTGCCGGGAACGTCCAGCGGCCGCGGCGGGCATTGATACAGGGCTATGCGCATGGGACTCTCCCGCTCATTCCGGTAGCGCGATCGGACCCAGCTCAGGGAACAGGTCCCCGGGGCCGGGGTTCTCCGCATGAGACTGGCCGCCGAAGTGCTTCATGATGCCCCAGACGGCATTCAGCGAGGTCTGCACCGCCCCTTCGACCCAGGCCGGGGTCCAGGACACGTCGTCGCCGGCGATGAAGATGCCGCGTTGCTCGGCCGGCATGTCGTCCTGCATGAAGTGCGCGTACATGCGCTGGTTGTAGCGGTAATGGCCTGGCAGAGCACCCTTGAAGGCGCCGAGGAAGTGCGGGTCGGCCTCCCAGGACACGGTGATCGGGTCGCCGATGATGTGGCTGGCGATATCCACGTCCGGATAGATCTTCTTCAGCGCATCCAGGGCCAACTTCACGCGCTTCTCGATCGGCTGCGGCAGCATCTTCAGCGCATCGCTCATCCAGGAGTAGGACAGGCAGATCACCCCCGGCTTGTCGTCGCCATTGTCGAACAGGTAGGTGCCGCGGGTCAGGCGGTCGGTCAGGGTCATGCTCATGGTGTCGCGCCCGGTCTGCGGGTCCTTGTCCTTCCAGAACGGCCGGTCGACCATCACGAAGGTCTTCGAGGACTGCATATAGCGGGTGCGGTCCAGGGCCATCCACATCTTCTGCGAGAACAGCGATTCCTCACACTCGATCTGGGTGGTCAGCAGCCAGCTCTGGCAGGTGGTCAGCACCGCCGCATAGTGACGGGTGTCGCCCCAGTTGTCGGTGACGGCGAGGCGGCCGTCGGCGGCGCGGGCGATGCGCTTAACCCCGGGGCGCGGGGCGCCGTGGTGCAGCGATGAGAGGCTGGTGCCCTGCGGCCAGTGGGCGCAGCGTTCCGGCGCATGACGCCAGATGCCCAGGGGCACCTGCTCGACGCCGCCGACTATCAGGTGCTGGTGGTCGTCGCAGTTGGTCATCACCACGCGGAAGATTTCCAGCATCGAGTTGGGGAAGTCGGAGTCCCAGCCACCGGTGCCGAAGCCGACCTGGCCGAACACCTCGCGGTGGTGGAAGGACAGTTTGGCGAAGGCCTTGGAGCTGGCGACGAAGTCGTAGAAGGTGCGGTCGTCCCAGAGCGGCACCAGGGTGTTCCACAGCTCCTTGAGGCGGGCCACGTCGCGGTCGCGGATCGCCTGCTGGATCTCGCCGAAGCGCGCGCCGTCCTCCAGCGCGTCGGCCCAGGCATCGGCGACTTCCTGGAACAGCGCCGGCAGGTCTGCGAGCTGCTGCGCGTAGTAGGTCTTGCCTTCGAGGTCGATGACGGTGCTGCCGGAGGCCGGGGTCAGCGGGTTGGGG
>NZ_SCMP01000032.1 GCF_005502935.1 Pseudomonas sp. 2FG | reverse complement strand
ACCAGCAGGCTGTCCTTGGCCACCTCGAGCAACTGCTTGCCACCGGCGCTGTCGAGCAGGGTCACACGGGCCCGCTCGCCGTCCTGGTCGACCGCCTCGACCCGGGCAAGGTCGGCGGCCCGTTGCGGCAGCTCGGCCTGGTAGGCAAAGTACTGCGGCACCCGGCTCCAGCGCCACTCGTAGGAAATCAGGGAGGTGGCGTACCAGAGGCTGCACGCCAGACCGATTAGAATCAGCCCGGTCAGTACATGCCAGGGCCACAGTGGTTTTTTCCGTTTAGCCACGAGCTTGTTCCACGAAAAGAGTGTTCCGTAATGACCAACGCGCAGGGCGAACCTGCGCGTTGGGGTGTAGCGAGTAGCCGAACCGGCTTACTCCATGTCTTTCAGCCAGGCCGTGTTCTTGAACCACTTGGCATGGATACGCTCGTAGGTGCCGTCTTCACGAATCTGGTGCAGGTAGTTGTTGATCCAGTTGAGGCTGTCGTAATCGCCCTTCTTCAGACCAAACGCCAGCGGCTCGTAGGTGAAGGGCTCGGGCAGGTACACCAGCTTGCCGGCGCCGGCCTTGTTCACCGCCACCACGTTGTAGGGGGCGTCGTAGATGAAGGCATCGGCCTTGCCGTTGACCACGTCCATTACCGCTTCCTGCTCGTTGTCGAAGCCGTTGTACTTGGCCTGGCTGATCAGCTTCTTGGCGACCATCTCGCCGGTGGTGCCGATCTTCGAGGTGATGCGGTACTGCGGATCGTTGAGGTCCTTGTAGGACTTGACCTTGCCTTCCAGCTCCTTGCGGATCAGCAGGGTCTGGCCGACCACGATGAAGGGCTCGGAAAAGTTCAGGCGCAGGTTGCGCTCCTGGGTCAGGGTCATGCCGCTGCCGATCATGTCGAACTTGTTGGTCAACAGCGCCGGGATGATCCCGTCGTAGCCGGTGGAGACCAGCTCCAGTTTGACGCCCATGGCTTTCGCCATGTTCTTCAACAGATCGACCTCGAAGCCGACGATCTCGCCGCGCTTGTTGGTCATCTCGAACGGCATGTAGGTCGGGTCCATGCCGACCCGCAAGGTGCCGCTCTTCACCGCGTCATCGATGGCGCCGGCATTGGCGCCGAGGCCGGTCAGGGCGCAGGCGGAAAACAGCAGTGTCGCGAGAAACTTTTTCATTCGCTCTCCTAGCAATTGGCAGATTGTCTGGGGTGATGCCTGGCCCGCAGGCCTTGGGGCGCATGCTAACCGCCGCAGGCGTGGCTGGCGAGTCTGGCTGTCGAAACTGGATAGCGCAAAAGGCAGGCCAGCGAGCTGCCCTGCTTCAGGTTAGCCACAGTTTCAGGTTTCCAGCAGAAAAGTCACCGGCCCATCGTTGACCAGATGCACCTGCATATCCGCACCGAATTGCCCGGTCGCGACCTGCGGATGCTTGTGCCGCGCCTGGGTGACCAGGTAATCGAACAAGGCCGCGCCTTGCGCCGGTGCTGCCGCAGTGGAAAAGCTTGGGCGCAGGCCACTGTTGGTGTCGGCGGCCAGGGTGAATTGCGAAACCAGCAGCAAACCGCCGCCGATATTGCTGAGCGACAGGTTCATCTTGCCTTCGGCGTCGCCGAACACCCGGTAGTTGAGCAACTTGTGCAGCAGTTTGTCGGTACTCGCCTGGGTGTCCTGCGGCTCGACTCCGACCAGCACCAGCAGGCCCTGATCGATGGCGCCGACTATCTCGCCCGCCACTTCGACCCGCGCGCCGCGCACGCGTTGAATCAGCCCCTTCATGCTTCTTCAGGTGGCAGGTTGAGCAGACGGCGGGCGATCTGGTTGGCCGCGCGCACCAACGCATCGGTGATGCCCGGCTCGGAGGCCGCATGGCCGGCGTCGCGGATCACCTGCAGCTCGCTGTTCGGCCAGGCCTGGTGCAGCTCCCAGGCGTTGTCCAAGGGGCAGACCACGTCGTAACGGCCATGCACGATGATGCCCGGCAGATGGGCGATCTTCGGCATGTCGCGGATCAGTTGATCCGGCTCGAGGAAAGAATTGTTGATGAAGTAGTGGCACTCGATCCGCGCAATCGACAACGCGCGCTGCGGTTCGGAGAAGCGATCGACCACCTGCGGATTGGGCCGCAGCGTCGCCGTGCGTCCTTCCCAGGTCGACCAGGCCTTGGCCGCATGCATCTGGGCAATCTGATCCGGGCCACTCAGGCGCTTGTAGAAGGCCTGCACCAGCTCGCCGCGTTCTTCCAGCGGAATCGGCGCCAGGTAATCCTGCCAGTAATCCGGGAACAGCCGGCTGGCGCCCTCCTGGTAGAACCAGTGAATCTCCTGCGGGCGGCAGAGAAAGATGCCGCGCAGGATCAAGGCATGCACACGCTCGGGATGGGTCTGCGCGTAGGCCAGCGACAGAGTCGAGCCCCAGGAGCCGCCGAACAGCACCCACTTGTCGATGCCCAGGTGCTCGCGGATGCGCTCCAGATCCTCCACCAGATGCCAGGTGCTGTTGTTCTCCAGGCTGGCGTGCGGGGTGGAACGGCCACAACCGCGCTGATCGAAGGTGATGATGCGATACAGGTTGGGATCGAAGAACCGGCGGCTCAGCGCGTCGCAACCGGCACCCGGGCCGCCGTGGATAAAGACGACGGGCAAACCATCCGGCGAGCCGCTCTCGTCAAGGTAGAGTACATGCGGCGCCTCCACGGCCAACTCGTGGCGGGCATGGGGCTTAATCTCCGGATACAAGGTCTGCATGGTGCGCTCCCGTGTTTTTGCCTACGGTCCCTGTTGGGCGCCGCTCTGATGCTCTGTCGGGCATCATAACCATGAAAAGGGAGTTCAGCATGTCGGCACGGCTATTTAGCCTGCCGCCGTTGCTGATTTTCGCCCAGCCTACGCAGCTATTCAGAAAGAGAGAGGTCCGACCGGACTCCTAGCCTCGCCCGTAATGTTCACGGCCCCAGTCGAGCATCGCCTGCAACAGCTGGCGAATCAGCGCCTGGGTCGGCGCGGCGAGGTCTTCCCGGTAGGCGAAGGGTTCGCTCTCGTTCATGTAGGTGCTCTGCGCCAGCTCCAGTTGCACCGCATGGATATGGTTTTCCGGTTGGCCGTAATGGCGGGTGATATGGCCGCCCTTGAAACGCCCATTAAGCACGTGGCTATAGGCCGGTGCCGCAGCGCAGGCGGCTTGCAGGCGCTCGGCGAGCAGCGGATCACAACTGGCGCCGGCGTTGGTGCCGAGGTTGAAGTCCGGCAGGCGGCCGTCGAACAGGTGCGGCACCAGCGAGCGGATCGAGTGCGCATCGAACAACAGGGCGTAGCCGAACTCGCGCTGCAACCGCGCCAGCTCATCGGCAAGGGTCTGGTGATAGGGCGTCCAGACTGCGGCCAGGTAACGCGCTCGTTCCTCGGCGCTCGGCTCCCGGCCGGCGCGGTACAGCGGCTCGCCATCGAACAGGGTCGAGGGGTAGAGACCGGTGGTGGCCGTGGCATAGAGCGGTTTGTCATCGGCCGGTCGATTGAGGTCGACCACGTAGCGCGAATAGCCGGCCGCCAGGGTGCTGGCGCCGAGTTCGGCGGCGAAGTCGTAGAGCCGGGGGATATGCCAGTCGGTGTCCGGCAGGCTGCGGGCCTGCGCCACCAGGCCCGCCTCGACGGCCGGGGTCAGGCGCGTGCCGGGATGCGGCATGCTGATCAGCAGCGGCACGCGGCCACGGCGGAATTCGACAGCATGGTTGAGCTCAGACATCGCCAAGTCAGACATTTATAAGCTCCTCGCCATGGCGGACCACGCGTTTGGGTAGCTCGCCGCCGAGCCAGTAGGACAGTTCCGCCGGCCGGGCGATATCCCAGGCAACGAAGTCGGCGACCTTGCCGACCTCCAGCGAGCCGTGACTCGCCTCTAGCCCCAGCGCGCGGGCGGCGTGCAGGGTGACGCCGGCCAGCGCCTCCTCCGGGGTCAGGCGAAACAGCGTGCAGGCCATGTTCAACATCAGCCGCACCGACAGCGCCGGCGAGGTGCCGGGGTTGAGGTCGCTGGCGATGGCGATGGCCACGCCGTGCCGGCGCAGCGCCTGCATGGGCGGCAGCTGGGTCTCGCGCAGGAAGTAGAAGGCGCCGGGCAGCAGCACGGCCACTGTGCCGGCGGCTGCCATGGCCTGGGCGTCGTCCTCGGTCATGAACTCCAGATGATCGGCCGACAGCGCCCGATAGCGTGCCGCCAGGCTGGAGCCGCCGAGGGACGACAGTTGCTCGGCATGCAGCTTGACCGGCAGGCCCAGCGCGCGGGCGGCGATAAACACCCGCTCGACCTGCGCCGGCGAGAACGCCAGGTACTCGCAGAAGGCATCGACCGCATCGACCAGCCCTTCCGCCGCCAGGGCCGGGAGCATCTCGGCGCAGATATGCGCTATGTAGTCGTCGGCGCGCTCGGCATATTCCGGCGGCAGCGCATGGGCCGCCAGGCAGGTGCTGCGCACGGTGAGCGGCAAGGTCTCGCCGAGACGACGGATCACCCGCAACATCTTGCGTTCGCTGGCCAGGTCGAGGCCGTAGCCGGACTTGATCTCCACCGTGGTCACGCCGTCCCGCAGCAGGCTGCGCAGGCGCTGGCTGGCACTGGCCAGCAGCTCGTCCGCGCTGGCCGCCCGGGTGGCGCGCACGGTGCTGGCGATGCCGCCACCGGCCGCGGCGATCTCGGCATAGCTGACGCCTTCGAGGCGCTGCTCGAACTCGCCGCTGCGGTTACCGCCAAACACCGTGTGGGTGTGACAGTCGATCAGCCCGGGGGTGACCCAGGCGCCGCCGAGGTCGATGGTCTCGGCATAGTCGCCGGCCGGCAGCTCGGCGCGCGGGCCTATCCATTCGATGCGCTCTGCGCGCGTGACCAGCGCCGCATCCTCGATGATCGAGTAACGCCCGCCGACCATGGTCGCGGCGTGACAGCGGTGCCAGAGTTTTTTCATTGCAGGCCTCCAATGCTGGTGCCGAGCGCGCCCAATGCGGCATCGTCGCGCAACAGCGCGGCGGTGCTGGCGATATCCGGCGCCAGCCAGCGATCCTGGTCATAGGCCGGCACCCGTTGGCGCAGCAAGCTCCAGGCGCAATCGGTGCCTACGCCAAAACGTTGGCTCTTGAGGAACTCGAAGGCCTGGGCGGCCAGCAGGTACTCGATGGCGAGAATCTGCGTGCAGTTGTCCAGCACCCGGTGCAGCTTCAAGGCGGCGCCGGTTCCCAGGCTCAGGTGATCCTCCTGCAGCCCGGAGGTGACGAAGTTGTCGACCACCGCCGGATGGGCCACCTGACGATTTTCAGCGCAGAGCGCAGCCGCCACGTACTGCACTATCATCATCCCCGAGTTGACGCCCGGCTGGCTGACCAGGAACGCCGGCAAGCCACTGACCAGCGGGTTGATCAGGCGATCCAGGCGGCGCTCGGCGATGCCGCCGATTTCCGCCACGGCAATCGCCAGCAGGTCGGCCGCCATCGCTACCGACTCGCCATGGGGGTTGGCCTGCGAGACTACCCGGTAGTCGTCCGGCGTACCCAGCACCAGTGGGTTGTCGGTGACCGAGTTGAGTTCGGTCTCGATCTGCAGCGCAGCATGGCTCAGTTGATCGCGGCAGGCGCCATGCACCTGCGGAATCGAGCGAATGCTCAAGGCGTCCTGGGTGCGGATGCCTTTACTACTGGCGATGACCTCGCTGCCTTCGAGCAGGGCGCGCAGGTTGCCGCCGACCCGTTGCATGCCCGGGTGCGGTTTCAGCGCGATGATCTCGGCATCGAAGGCGGCGATCTGCCCACGCAGGGCCTCGAAGCTCATGGCGCCGATCACGTCGGCCCACTGTGTCAGGCGTGTCGCGTCGGCCAGGGCCAGGCAGCTCAAGCCGGTCATGCACGGCGTGCCATTGACCAGGCAGAGCCCATCCTTGGCACCCAGTTGCACCGGGGCCAGCCCCTCGGCCGCGAGCGCCTGACTGGCCGGCACTATCTGGCCGCGATAGCTCACCTCACCGACGCCGAGCAGGCTGATGCCGACGTGCGCCATATGCGTCAGGTAACCCACCGAGCCCTGCGCCGGCACGCGCGGGGTGATGCCGCGATTGAGCAGGGCCAGCAGTGCTTCGACCACCCGCCGCTGCAAGCCGGACTTGCCGTGGCTGTAGTTGGTGATCGCGGCGCAGATGATCGCCCGGGTCTGTTCATCCGCCAGTGGCGCACCCACGCCGCAGGCATGGCTGAGCAATGTGTTACGTGACAGCAGGGCGAGCTGCTCGCCCTGCAAAGCGACGTTGCACAGCGCCCCAAGCCCGGTATTGATGCCGTAGGCGCGCTCACCACTGGCGACTATGCGTTCGACTATGCCGCGGGCGTTGTCGATCCGTGCCCAGGCCGAAGGCGACAGCTCGAGCTGGGCACCGTAACGGGCGACCGCGACCACGTCCTGCCAGCGCAGCGGGCCATTACCGAGGACGACTTTTTCAGCAGACGACATCAAACGCTCCTTTAGATTGTGGCCACGCGGCGCTGGACGAAACGATCGACGTACTCGTCGGCGGGCTGGTAGAGGATTTCTTTCGGGGTACCGACCTGGATCAGCCGGCCGTCCTTGAGGATGGCGATGCGGTTGCCGATGCGCACGGCTTCGTCGAGGTCGTGGGTGATGAAGACGATGGTCTTGTGCAGCGACTTCTGCAGTTCGAGCAACTGGTCTTGCATCTCCGCGCGGATCAACGGGTCGAGGGCGCTGAAGGCTTCGTCCATGAGGATGATGTCGGTGTCCGCCGCCAGTGCGCGGGCCAGACCCACCCGCTGGCGCATGCCACCGGAGAGCTGGTGCGGATAGGATTTTTCATAACCCTTGAGGCCGACGGTGTTGATCCAGTGCAGCGCGCGCTCGGCGCAATGTACCTTGGTCTCGCCACGAACCTTGAGACCGTAGGCCACGTTATCCAGCACGGTTTTATGCGGCAGCAGGCCGAAGCTCTGGAACACCATGCTGATCTTGCGCCGACGGAAGTTGCGCAGCGCCTCCATGTCGTAACGCAGGATGTCCTCGCCATCGACCAGGATTTCACCGCTGGTCGGATCGATCAGGCGGTTGAAGTGACGCACCAGGGTCGACTTGCCCGAACCGGACAGGCCCATGATGACGAAGATTTCGCCGGCGCCGATGCTCAGCGACAAATCGTTGACCCCGACCACGCAGTCGGTCTCGGCGAGCACCTGATCCTTGCTCTTGCCCTGCTGGATCATTGCCAGCGCGGCATCCGGGCGGGCACCGAAGATCTTGAAGACGTTCTTGACGACGATCTTGCTCATTTACTCACCTCGTGCCGCGAACGGCCGTAGGCCTGGGTGATGCGGTCGATGACCACAGCCAGGATGACGATGGCCAGACCGGCTTCGAGGCCGCGTCCGACGTTGAGGGTCTGGATGCCGATCAGTACATCCTCGCCAAGGCCGCGGGCACCGATCATCGAGGCGATCACCACCATCGACAGGGCCATCATGGTGGTCTGGTTGATACCGGCCATGATGCTCGGCATCGCCAGCGGCAGCTGCACGCCGAACAGTTGTTGCCAGCGGTTGGCACCAAAGGCGTTGACCGCTTCCATCACCTCGCGGTCGACCTGGCGGATGCCCAGGTCGGTCAGGCGGATCAGCGGCGGCGCGGCATAGATCACAGTGGCGAAAATCGCCGGAACCTTGCCCAGGCCGAACAGCATCAGCACCGGGATCAGATACACGAAGCTGGGCATGGTCTGCATGATGTCCAGGAGCGGCATCAGCACCGCACGCAAACGGTTGCTCCGGGCGGACAGAATGCCCAGCGGAATGCCGATCAGGACCGAGATCAGGGTCGCCACCAGCATCAGCGCCAGGGTCTGCATCAATTTGTCCCAGAGCCCCACTGCACCGACCAGGAACAGCAGGCCGACGATCACCAGGGTCGGCAGCGCACGCCGCGTGGCGTGCCAGGCGATACCAGCGACAATCGCCAGCATCAGCCACCAGGGGGTTGCGCGGAGCAGGCCTTCGAGGTTGACGATGGCCCACAGCAGGGTGTCGGAAATGTGCCGGAACACATCGCCGTAATTGGTCACCAGATCATCGACCCAGCCATTGACCCAGTCGGCGATGGAGAAAGTGAAGCGTTCGGGGAACATAGGTTGACCTCGGTTAAATGGCTCACGCTGTTACGTCCCTTCTCCCTCCGGGAGAAGGTGGCCCGAAGGGTCGGATGAGGGAAGCGGCGGGCTTATGTCGGCTCGCTGTTCCCCTCACCCCAACCCTCTCCCGGAGGGAGAGGGGGGTTACAGCGTTGCGTCGATCTTCTTCGCAGCATCTTCGCTAACCCAGGCGTGCCAGACTTCCGGGTGTTCCTTGAGGAAGGCCTTGGCCAGCTTAGGCGAGTCGATACGCTCCTTGGCCATCCGTGCCAGGTTCTGGTTCAGCAGGTCGATCGGCAGATTGACCTTCTCCAGTACCGCAACCAGCTCCGGCGCCTGCTCATGGAAGTCCTTGGACAGGCCGACCTTGATGGTGATGGTCTTGTCGACGCCAGGCTTCTCTTCCAGCTTGACCAGATCGACCTGGCCCATCAGCGGCGTCGGCGACCAGTAATAGAACAGAATAGGCTCGCCACGCTTGTAGCTCGACAGAACTGCGGCATCCAGTGCCGGGCCGGTGCCTGGGCGGAAGTTGGTGAACTTGTCTTCCAGGCCGTAGCTTTTCAGCATCGCGCTGTTGTCCAGCTCGCAGGTCCAGCCGGCCGGGCAATTGTAGAAGCGGCCTTTAGCGGGCTCTTCCGGGTCGCGGAATACTTCGGTGTACTGCGCCAGGTCGGTAATCGCCTTGAGGCTCGGGGCCTTGGCTTCGAGCTTGCGCTTGGCATCGCCTTCGACCACATAACGCGGCACGTACCAGCCTTCGACCGCGCCGACGATCGGCGCGCCGACACCCACGACCTTGCCGGCAGACGCGGCCTTGTTCCAGACCTCGCTACGGCCCACCCACTCCTCGGCGAACACTTGAATGTCGTTGCTGCTCAAGGCGTTCTCCATGGTGATGGAGTTACCCGGCAGGCTGTCGGTTTCACAGCCGTAGCCTTCCTTGAGAACGATCTGCAACACGTCGGTGAGCAGCATGCCGCTCTCCCAGTTGAGCCCGGCGAATTTCACCGGCTTGCCGGACTCGCACCAACCAGCGGCCTGACTCGAAACACTACCAGCCAGCAGGCCGAGGGAGAGCAGCGAGGTCAGCAGGGTCTTCTTGTATTTCATTATCGGACGCTCCTAAACAGTGAACAGGGTTGTGGTGGTACAAGTGGCCGCGTACGGCAATTGGGTCACGCCGGGGCGCCTGCTTAGAGGCTCGGCAGCAGCCGGGCCGACACCAGCCCGTTCAGGCAGCGGGACGCCAGCAACTGGCTGGCCGCCTCGATATCCGGGGCGAAGAAGCGGTCCTGCTGGTAGTGGGACACCCGCTCGCGCAGCGCCTGGCGCGCCTGTTCCAGCTTCGGCGAGGTCTTGCGGCCTTCGCGGAAATCCAGGCCCTGGCAGGCGCCCAGCCACTCCACGGCGAGAATGCCGCGTACGTTGTCGGCCATCTCCCACAGGCGTTTGCCGGCAGCCGGCGCCATCGACACATGGTCTTCCTGGTTGGCCGAGGTCGGCAGGCTGTCGACGCTGTGCGGGTGGGCCAGCGCCTTGTTCTCGCTGGCCAGGGCGGCGGCGGTGACCTGGGCGATCATAAAGCCGGAGTTGACGCCGCCATTGGCCACCAGGAACGGCGGCAGCTGCGACATGTGCTTGTCCATCATCAGCGAGATGCGCCGCTCGCTCAGCGAGCCGATCTCGGCGATGGCCAGGGCCAGGTTGTCGGCGGCCATGGCCACCGGCTCGGCGTGGAAGTTGCCGCCGGAGATCACATCGCCCTCGGCGGCGAACACCAGCGGGTTGTCCGACACCGCGTTGGCCTCGACGCTCAAGACTTCGGCGGCCTGACGGATCTGCGTCAGGCAGGCGCCCATCACCTGCGGCTGGCAGCGCAGGGAATAGGGGTCCTGGACCTTGTCGCAGTCCGCGTGGGACTGGGAGATTTCGCTGCTGGCCGTGAGCAGATCGCGGTAGGCCGCGGCGGCATCGATCTGCCCGCGCTGGCCACGGGCCGCGTGGATGCGCGGATCGAAGGGCGCCCGCGAGCCGAGCATGGCCTCGACGCTCAGGCCGCCACAGACGGTCGCCGCGGCGAACAGGTCCTCGGCGGCGAACAGGCCGCTCAGGGCGTAGGCGGTGGAGACCTGGGTGCCGTTGAGCAGCGCCAGGCCCTCCTTGGCCGCCAGGGTCAGCGGCTCGAGCCCGGCCTTGGCCAGCGCCTCGGTGGCCGGCAGCCACTCGCCGCGATAACGCGCCTGGCCCTCGCCGAGCAGCACCAGCGACATATGCGCCAGCGGTGCCAAGTCGCCGGAGGCACCCACCGAGCCCTTGAGCGGAATATGCGGGTAGACCTCGGCGTTGATCATCGCGATCAGCGCGTCGATCACCTTGCGGCGGATGCCGGAGAAGCCGCGGGCCAGGCTGTTGACCTTGAGCACCATGACCAGTCGAACCAGGGCGTCACTGATGGGCTGGCCGACACCGGCGGCATGGGACAGCACCAGGGAACGCTGCAGGTTTTCCAGGTCCTCGGTGGCGATGCGGGTCTGCGCCAGCAGGCCGAAACCGGTGTTGATGCCGTAAGCCGTGCGACCTTCAGCCAGGATCTGCTCGACACAGGCCACGCTGCGCTCGATGGCATCCGCGGCGCTGTGATCCAGGGTGATTTTCACCGGACCCTGATGGATAAGGCGCAGTTGGGCCAGCGTCAGTTGGCCGGGCAATAGGTTCAGCGTGTTCATATTTAGGCTCCTTTAACCGAGTTGATCATCGGCAGGTTGAGGCCCTGCTCGCGGGCGCAGTCGATGGCTATTTCATAACCGGCATCGGCGTGGCGCATTACCCCGGTGGCCGGGTCGTTGTGCAGCACGCGGGCGATGCGCGCGGCGGCCTCATCCGTGCCGTCGGCGACTATGACCATCCCCGAGTGCTGGGAGAAGCCCATGCCGACCCCGCCACCGTGGTGCAGCGAGACCCAGGTCGCGCCGCTGGCGGTGTTCAGCAGGGCGTTCAGCAGCGGCCAGTCGGACACCGCGTCGGAACCGTCGCGCATGGCTTCGGTCTCGCGGTTGGGGCTGGCCACCGAGCCGGAGTCGAGGTGGTCGCGGCCTATGACTATGGGCGCGGACAACTCGCCGCTGCGGACCATTTCGTTGAAGGCCAGACCGAGCTTGGCGCGCAGGCCCAGGCCGACCCAGCAGATGCGTGCCGGCAGGCCCTGGAAGCTGATGCGCTCGCGGGCCATGTCCAGCCAGCGGTGCAGGTGCTCGTCGTCGGCGATCAGTTCCTTGACCTTGGCGTCGGTCTTGTAGATGTCCTGCGGGTCGCCGGACAAGGCGGCCCAGCGGAACGGGCCGATGCCGCGGCAGAACAGTGGGCGGATATAGGCCGGGACGAAGCCGGGGAAGTCGAAGGCATTGGCGACGCCCTCTTCCTTGGCCATCTGGCGGATGTTGTTGCCGTAGTCGAAGGTCGGCACGCCCATCTGCTGGAAGTCCAGCATGGCCTGCACATGCACCGCCATGGACTGCTTGGCGGCCTTGACCACCGCGGCCGGCTGCAACTGTGCCTTGGCCCGGTACTCGTCCCAGGTCCAGCCCTGGGGCAGATAACCGTTGAGCGGGTCGTGGGCGCTGGTCTGGTCGGTGACCAGGTCCGGGCGCACGCCGCGACGCACCAGTTCCGGGAGGATTTCCGCGGCGTTGCCGCAGAGGGCGATGGAGATCGCCTGGCCGGCGGCGCAGTACTTGGCGATGCGCGCCAGGGCGTCGTCGAGGTCGCTGGCCTGCTCGTCGACGTAACGGGTCTTCAGGCGGAAATCGATACGGCTCTGCTGGCACTCGATGTTCAGCGAGCAGGCGCCGGCGAGGGTGGCCGCCAGCGGCTGGGCGCCGCCCATGCCACCGAGGCCGGCGGTGAGTACCCAACGGCCCTTGAGGCTGCCGTTGTAATGCTGGCGGCCGGCTTCGACGAAGGTCTCATAGGTGCCCTGGACTATGCCCTGGCTGCCGATGTAGATCCAGCTGCCGGCGGTCATCTGGCCGTACATGGCCAGGCCCTTGGCATCCAACTCGTTGAAGTGCTCCCAGGTCGCCCAATGCGGCACCAGGTTGGAGTTGGCGATCAGCACCCGCGGGGCATTGCTGTGGGTCTTGAACACGCCGACCGGCTTGCCCGACTGCACCAGCAGGGTCTCGTCGTCATTCAGTTCCTTCAGGCTCGCGACTATCTGGTCGTAGCACTCCCAGTTGCGCGCGGCGCGGCCGATGCCGCCATACACCACCAGCTCCTTGGGGTTCTCCGCCACTTCCGGGTCCAGGTTGTTCATCAGCATGCGCAGCGGCGCCTCGGTCATCCAGCTCTTGGCGCTGAGCTGGGTACCGCGCGGGGCGCGAATTTCGACATCACGGAAATGGGTTGGCTTGCTCACCAGAAGTCCTCCAGGAAAAGGCCGTCGTCAGCCTGTTTTGTTGGTTTGCCACGACAGGGCACGCATACATGTAATCATGTATATACAACATCCATCAAGAGAAATTTTAGCCGCTTGTGCGCCGCCTGTGGCGACTCAGTTGCGCTGCGTTT
The DNA here is from genome assembly GCF_005502935.1 of Pseudomonas sp. 2FG. Lineage (GTDB taxonomy): Bacteria > Pseudomonadota > Gammaproteobacteria > Pseudomonadales > Pseudomonadaceae > Aquipseudomonas. The sequence continues at coordinate 1,589 of NZ_SCMP01000032.1, read as the reverse complement.
AGGCACCTGCTCTTGCCGTCATGCATCCGCACCGCCGGACCCTGATCTGCCGCGACTGCGGGTCTCCGCCGGGTGATTGGCCGGGTCAGGCTGGCCTGGCCAAATCCAGGCTGCGCCCCCACAGCCCGCCTGTACAGGGGTATTCCGACGGCGGGAGGGTGACGGGGATAAATTTCCCACCGTGATGTAACCCTATGTAACCGCCAAGCGGCCTCGCGAGTTGAACGAAGAACCCTGGGCGGAGCCCAGGTCGGCGCAAATCCCGGGCTGCGACCCGTTCGGCGGCGCTGGCCCGTCTTTTGCCTATCATGTCTATACAGGTGTGCTCATTGAATGTCATGCCTCGCCAATCCCAGTCCCCACGAGTAGAGATAACTATGAGAAAGCTTCTCGCGACACTGCTGTTTTCCGCCTGCACCCTGACCGGTCTCGGCGCCAATGCCGGCGCCATCGACAACGCGGTCACCAGCGGCACCCTGCGGGTCGGCATGGACCCGACCTATATGCCGTTCGAGATGACCAACAAGCGCGGCGAGATCATCGGTTTCGAGGTCGATCTGCTGAAAGCCATGGCCAAGGCGGCCGGGGTGAAGCTGGAGCTGGTCTCCACCTCCTATGACGGCATCATCCCGGCGCTGCTGACCGACAAGTTCGACCTGATCGGCTCCGGCATGACCCTAACCCAGGAGCGCAACCTGCGCATCAACTTCTCCGCCCCCTTCATAGTGGTCGGCCAGACCCTGCTGATCCGCAAGGAGCTGGAAGGCAAGGTCAAGTCCTACAAGGACCTCAACGATCCGCAGTACCGCATCACCTCGAAGATCGGCACCACCGGCGAGATGGTCAGCAAGAAGCTGATCGCCAAGGCCCAGTACCACGGCTTCGACAACGAACAGGAAGCGCTGCTCGACGTGGTCAACGGCAAGGCCGACGCCTTTATCTACGACGCACCCTATAACGCGGTGGCCGTGAACAAGGCCGGCGCCGGCAAGCTGGTGTACCTGGAGCAACCCTTCACCTACGAGCCGCTGGCCTTCGGCCTGAAGCGGGGCGACTACGACAGCCTCAACTGGATCAACAATTTCCTCAGCCAGGCCCGGGAAGACGGCACCTACGATCGTATCCATGCCAAATGGTTCAAGAGCTCCGATTGGCTCAAAGAGATGGAATAAAAACCACCGCAAGCGACTGGATGCGATGTGACCCTGTTGCTTGCGGCCTGAAGCCCGCGATCGAGATTTCCCTATGAATACGCAAAAAAGACTCCTCTGGCCCTGGCAGGTGCTGACGGGCCGTCCCCGCAGGCTGGGCTTGCAAAGGTCTTCGCCATGGCCCTGGCATGCCTTGACCGGCCTGATCCTGGTCACGCTCGCCGCCAGCCTTTGGTACTCGACTTCGCTGATCTCCTACGAGTGGCGCTGGAATCGGGTGCCGCAGTACTTCGTCTATCAGGCCGAGCAGGCCCAGCGGGCCGCAGACCTTGCCCGGGTCGAGGCGGTCGACCAGGACGGCGAGCGGGCCCGTGTGACCCTGCTCGACAGCGCCGGTGGCAAGCAGTTGCTCGAGGTGGCCAAGGACAGCCTGCTGGT
>NZ_SCMP01000031.1 GCF_005502935.1 Pseudomonas sp. 2FG | reverse complement strand
GTTTGGGGTTGGTGGGCGACCGCCCCTGAAATCGTGCCCGAGATGCAGGGGGGACTCGCCGGTTAGGGCAATGCGCCGAGTGGGCTGCGCAATGACGTGGGCCTGCCTGTGTGGCAGGCGGAAAGCGGCCAAAAGCGGCCACTACTGATTGACGCAAGACCTTGATTGAAAGGCGAAGTAGGAGAGCTTGTCTGCGCCATCACAAAGGAAGCGGCCTATCTTGGATGACCCGTTTCATGACGAGTGTCGAGGTCAGCCGTTGCACATTGGGTAAAGTTGAAAGGCTCTCATCGTAAAGCCTTTGGAAAGCCGGCAGATCCTGGGCGATGACGTGCAGCAGGTAGTCCGGTTCCCCAAACAACCTCTGGGCATCGACCACCTGAGGTATTTCAACGAGCGCCGCCTCGAAGGCCTCGACGGCTTGCCTATCGCCCTCTCGAAGCGTGGCAAACACCATGGCGGAAAAGTTCAGGCCGAGTGCGCCAGGATCCAGCTGTGCGCGATAGCCCAACAACACGCCAGACTCTTCCAACGCCCGTACTCGCCGATGGCAGGGCGAAAGGCTCAGTCCGACGCGCTCAGCGAGTTCGGTGACCGAAAGGCGACCATCTTTTTGAAGCTCAGAAAGAATCTTTCGATCAATCCTATCCATTTAGAAGAATCTCCCATCTAACTGCATCTGAGTGATTATCTTTGAAAGTAAATTCTAACAAGATTTCTCTATTCTTCCTCTAACCATTAACTGCCGCCTCCTCTTAAGACTAAAGGAGGTACGGCCTTTGATTTGCGGAGCGGGACGATGCAGAGAGCGGTGTGTCATCAGCAGGAGTGGGTAGCGCCATGACCTTCAGTGTTTTCGTTGCATTCTGGGCGGTGTCGATTCTGTTCGTCATCACACCCGGCGCGGATTGGGCATATGCGATTTCGGCAGGCTTGAAGAGCCGAGTAGTCATACCCGCCGTGGGCGGGCTTTTATCCGGCCACTTGATTGCAACAATGATTGTTGCTGGTGGTGTCGGCACACTGGTTGCCAACCACCCCGTTGCCTTGTCGGTGCTTACGGTTGCCGGGGCGGGTTACCTGCTTTGGTTGGGCATCAACATGCTTGCCCGTCCCTCTACACCACACGCTGATGACATTCAGGCGTCAGGCTCCTGGAAGCGCTGGGCGATCAAGGGGCTTTGCGTGAGCGGGCTTAATCCGAAAGTGTTCCTGCTGTTCCTAGCGCTATTGCCTCAATTCACCGACGCTGCCGCTCCCTGGCCTGTGCCGATGCAGATGATTGCGCTGGGGCTCGTCCACACCTTCAGTTGTGGCGTTATCTATCTCCTAGTCGGATTTGGTTCACAAGTCGTTCTACGAGCACGCCCAGCCGCCGCTCACCTGGTCAGTCGTTTCTCCGGAGCGGCCATGATCATCATCGCAGTAGTTCTGTTCACCGAGCAGATGCTTGGTTAATCCATCTTTCAGCGAGACGACACCAATGAGCGACCAACCTTCACCGTATGGCAGCGCCCCTCTCGCCCGACAGGCGACACGAGTCCGAATCCCGCATCTGAAACAGATGAAGGTGGAGGGCCAGAAATGGGCGATGCTCACAGCGTATGACATGTACAGCGCAGCCATTTTCGAAGAGGCCGGAATACCCGTCCTACTGGTGGGAGATTCCGCCTCCAACAATGTCTACGGCAATGAGTCCACGCTATCAGTCACCGTTGACGAACTTATCCCTCTGGTACGCACGGTCACGCGGTCGACACGGCGGGCGCTGGTGATTGCAGATCTTCCTTTCGGCTCTTACCAGGCCTCGGCGGAGCAATGCTTCCACACAGCCGTCCGATTCATGAAAGAAGCTGGTGCACATGCGGTCAAACTTGAGGGCGGGATCGAGGTGATACCTCAGGTCGAAAAGCTCGCTAGCTCAGGCATACCCGTCATGGCTCACATCGGCTTCACACCACAGATGGAACATCAACTGGGTGGCTACCGCGTCCAGGGCCGGGGCGAAGATGCGCAGCTCCTGATAGATAGTGCCAAAGCGTTTGAAGCAGCCGGCGCATTCGCTATTTTGATTGAGATGGTGCCGGGTGATGTGGGTCGAGCGATCACTGAAACCATTTCAATTCCTACCGTCGGGATTGGCGCTGGTAACCAATGCGATGCCCAGGTGTTGGTCTGGCAGGACATGGCCGGACTACGCACCGGTCGCGTGCCGCGATTCGTCAAGCAGTACGCCGACCTTCGCTCGGTACTTCACACTGTGGCAAGGGACTTTGCACTTGATGTGGGTGCAGGAACATTTCCAGGCCCCGAGCATACTTTTTAGCTGCCCACCATCGCCTCCCAAGGAGCCTTTTATGAAGAGCCCAAGAGAGCGTGCCGCCGAAGGCCTCCAGGTCGGAGACCGGTTCACGATAGTTCGCTGTTTTTCAGATGCCGATATTCGTCAATTCGCGCAGATTTCTCGAGACTACAATCCCGTTCACTGCGATGCACGCTACGCGGAGCTGCGAAGGTTCAAGGCGCCCATTGCCCATGGCCTTCTGACAGCCAGCCTCGTCACCGAAATTGGTGGGCAGATTGGTTGGCTGGCTACAGGGATGAGTTTTGAGTTCAAACGTCCCGTATACGCGGGAGAACAGATCACCTGCCACTGGCTCATCGCTGACATCGATGAGCGGGGTCACGCAAAGGCCGAAGTCAGGATATTCAACGCAGAAGGCATCACTGTACTGGAGGCAACGACTTCTGGTGTGCTGCCAAGAACTGAAGAACGTGAATGCCTCAAACAGATGCTCTCTGAGGGAGATCCCACCAACGGTGCCGCCCAATCCATGAGTTGATTGCCTAGAATTGGTGGCAGCTTTCCTTGCTCTGTGTGTCTGCAATGGGTCGATAGCAGCCATCTGACGGAATGACTAACGCGAATCCGTAAATGAACAACCGGGCCATACGGCCCGGTTGTTCATGTCGGTTCAGACTCAACTGCCGTACACCTTCTGTGCCGGCACGGCCTGGGACATCAGCTGCAACACCGCCGCGCCGACTTCTTCCGGTTGCCAGCGCCCCCCCTTGTCGCGCTCCGGGCCCTTGCGCCAGCCGTCGGCGATGGACAACTTGCCGCCCTCGACCTCGAACAGGCGGCCGGTGACGTGCTGGGAGGCTTCCGAGCCGAGCCATACCAGCAGCGGCGCGACGTTTTCCGGGGCGAAGTAGTCGAAGCCGTCTTCCGGCGCTTTCATCATGTCGGCGAACACCTGCTCGGTCATGCCGGTGCGCGCGGCCGGGGCCAGGGCGTTGGCGGTGATGCCGTAACGGCCCAGTTCGGCGGCCTGCACTAGGGTCAGGGCGGCGATCCCGCCCTTAGCCGCGGCGTAGTTGGACTGGCCGATGGAGCCCTGCAAACCGGCGCCGGAGCTGGTGTTGATGATTCGCGCCTGGACCGCCGCGCCACCCTTGGCCTGCTCGCGCCAGTACTGGACGGCATGGCTGGCGATGCAGAAGTGGCCCTTGAGGTGCACCGCCATCACCGCGTCCCAGTCCGCCTCGGTCAGGCTGGCGAACATGCGGTCGCGGCAGATGCCGGCGTTGTTCACCAGCACGTGCAGGGCGCCGAAGCTCTCGACGGCCTGGCGCACTATCAGCGCGGCGTCGGCGTAGTGGGTGATGTCGTGGCTGTTGGCGACCGCCTCGCCGCCCTGGGCGCGGATCTCGGCGACCACGGCGGCGGCCGCGTCACGGTTGATGTCGTTGACCACGACCTTGGCGCCCTCGGCGGCGAAGGCCAGCGCATAGGCCTTGCCCAGCCCGCCGCCGGCGCCGGTGATGATGACTACGCGGTCTTTGCAGATTGGCATTGTTGTTCTCCGGAAATTCAAAAGTTGCACGGCTGGTAAGCCCCCTCTCCCTTGCTTCATAAAAGAAAGGCGGGAGAGGGTTGGGGAGCGGGAAACAGCGAGCCGTCGCGGTCTCCCTCACCCCCGGCCCCTCTCCCGGGGGGAGAGGGGAGTAAAGCGGGTTATAGGCGCTCGATAATGGTGACGTTGGCCTGCCCACCGCCTTCGCACATGGTCTGCAGGCCATAGCGACCACCACTGCGCTCCAGCTCATGGAGCAAGCTGCACATCAGGCGGGTGCCGGTGGCGCCGAGGGGGTGGCCGAGGGCGATGGCGCCGCCGTTGACGTTGGTCTGTTCGTGCGGGTAGCCGGTCTCTTTCAGCCAGGCCATGGCCACCGAGGCGAAGGCCTCATTGATCTCCACCAGGTCGATCTGGTCCAGGCTCATGCCGGCACGTTTGAGCGCGTAGGCGGTGGCCGGGATCGGCGCGGTGAGCATCCAGATCGGGTCTTCGGCGCGCACGCTAATGTGCTGGATGCGCGCCCGCGGGGTCAGGCCATAGCGCTTCAGCGCCTTCTCGGAAACGATCAGCATGGCGCTGGCCGCATCGCAGGTCTGGCTAGAAACTGCCGCGGTGACCCGGTCGCAGCCGAACAGGAACTCCAGCTCGGCCATCTTCGCCAACGAGGTCAGGCGCGGCGTCTCGTCGTCCTCGATGCCGGCCAGCGGCACTATCTCGCGGGCGAAACGGCCATGGTCGATGGCGTACAGCGCGCGGCGATGCGATTCCAGGGCGTAGGCCTCGAGTTCCTCGCGGGACAGATTCCACTTCTCGGCGATCATCTGTGCCGCTTTAAACTGGGTCGGCGGCTGCTTGCCATAGCGGCGCACCCAGCCTTCCGAACCGCTGAAGGGATCGCTAAAGCCCAGCGGCTCGGCGGCGGTCATCGCCGAAGAGATCGGGATCTGCGTCATGGTCTGCACGCCACCGGCAATCACCACATCCTGGGTGCCGCTCATCACCGCCTGCGCGGCGAAATGCACGGCCTGCTGTGAGGAACCGCACTGGCGGTCGATGGTGGTGCCCGGCACCTCCTGGGACAACCCGGCAGCCAGCCAACTGGTCCGAGCGATGTCGCCGGCCAGCGGGCCTATGGTGTCGACGCAGCCGAAGATCACGTCGTCGTACTCGTGGTTGGGAATGTCGTTGCGCTCGACCAACGCGCGCAGCACGTGCGCGCCCAGGTCGGCGGCGTGGATGTGGCTCAGGCCACCCTTGCGCCGGCCGATGGGGGTGCGGACGGCGTCGACGATAAAGGCTTCCGCCATGTCAAAAACCTCAAACAGATAAAGGGTCAGGTCGTAGGGTGGATGTCGCTGTGCACATCCACCGGCCTTGGTGGAGGGTCACCCCGTGGAAAACGCTCCGCGGTTTTCCACCCTACAAGTTGGCGTTGGTTGGGTAGCCCAGATGCAATCCGGGCTACGGGCTAAAAGGTGTTCCCGGCGCCGGGCTGTATCACTCCGCCAAACAACGCCTCACGCACCCGCGCCTTGTGCAGGCCGCGGTCGCCCCAGACCTTGTCCAGGGCCCAGGCACGCTTCATGAACAGCTGCAGGTCCACCTCCCAGGTGTAACCCATGGCGCCATGGGTCTGGATGGCGTTCTTCGCCGCCAACAGCGCCGCCTCGGCGCAAGCCAGCTTGGCGTGGGAGACCTGCACGCCCGCCCCCGGCAGGTTCTCGGCCAAGGAGTAAGCGGCGCGGTACAGCGGGCCCTTGGCGAATTCGATCTGCACCGCGACGTTGGCCATCAGGTGCTTGACCGCCTGGAAGGAGCCGACCGGCTTGCCGAACTGTTTGCGTTCGAAGCTGTAGTCCACTGCGAGATCGACCATGCGCTTGGCCAGGCCCAACAACTGGGCCGCCGTGGCCAGGGCGCCGCGATTGAAAGCCGCGGCCCACAGCGCCCGGCCCTGTTCCGCCTCGGCGACGCGGGTGGCGGCGCTCGGTGTCCAGTCGACGCGAAACAGCTGGCGGCTGGGGTCGACCGACTCGTTACGGGTCAGGCTTACCGCCGCGCGCGGTACGGCGTGCACCTCGTCGCCGTGGGGCAACAGCAGCAGATCGGCGACATGCGCATCGCTGACCAGCGGATTACCCGGCTGGCCCACCGCCAGGCGCGCGCGGCCCTCGGCGACCCTTGTCAGCCACTCGCCCTTGAGCGCCTGCTGCACGTCGTCCAAGGCGGCGAGCAAGGGCACGCCGACCAGCATGGTCTCCACCAGCGGCTCCGGCAGGCCGGCGTAGCCGCACTCCTGGGCCAGCAGGACGAAATCCAGCTCGGTCAGACCCAAACCGCCGAAGGCTTCCGGCACGCTCATGGCGGTCAGGCCCAGTTCGACCAGTTGCGCCCAGAGCTCGTCGCTGCGGCCGCTGTCGGTTTGCCAGAGTTCGCGGATGCGCTCCGGGGTGACCTCGTTGGTCAGGAAGCTCCTGACGTTGGCCTGGAACAGCAGTTGATCCTGGCTAAAGCTAAAGTCCATCGTCTGCTCCTCAGGCGCGGGGCATGCCGAGCATGCGTTCGGCAATGATATTGCGCTGGATCTCGTTGGTCCCGGCGTAGATCGGCCCGGCCTGGGCGAACAGGAAGCCGTCCAGCCAGTGGCCGACCTCGCCCGCGTCCGGCGCCTCCGGCAGCAGTTCGCCGCGCAGGCCGAGGATGCTCATGGCGGTCTCGTGTATGCGCTGGTCCAGCTCGGACCAGAAGATCTTGTTGGTCGAGGACTCGGGGCCGATCTTGCCGCCCTTGACCAGGCTCGAGGCGGTCATATAGGTGGCCAGGGTGTAGGCCTCGGCATCCAGGTAGGCGCGCATCACGGCCTCGCCGATGGCCGGGTCGCGGTCAGCTTGTTCGCGGTTGGCCAGGTACAGCTCGACCAGGCGCCGCGCGGTTTCCTGGAAGCGCGCCGGCGAACGCAGCATCAGGCCGCGCTCGAAACCGGCGGTGGACATCGCCACATGCCAGCCCATGCCGACGCCGCCGAGCACGTTCTCCGCCGGCACCTCGACGTCGTCGAAGAAGATTTCGGCGAAACCCGGCAGGCCATTGAGCTGCGGGATCGGCCGCACCGTGATACCCGGACTGTCCAGCGGCAGCAGGATAAAAGTCAGGCCGTTATGGCGGCTGGACTGCGGATCTGTGCGGAAGATGCCGAACAGCCAGTCGGCCCAGACCGCGCGAGTCGACCAGGTCTTCTGGCCGTTGAGCACATAGTGATCGCCGACCCGCTCGGCCTTGGCGCGGATCGCCGCCATGTCGGAACCGGCGCTCGGCTCCGACCAGCCCTGGGCCCAGATGTCCTCGCCAGTGGCCATGCGCGGCAGGAAGCGCGCCTTCTGCGCCTCGCTGCCGAACTCCATCAGGGTCGGGCCGAGCAGGAAGATGCCGTTCTGGTTGACCCGTGCCGGAGCCCCGGCGCGGTAATACTCTTCCTCGAAGATCAACCACTCGATCAGGTCGCAGCCGCGCCCGCCCAGTTCGGTGGGCCAGGTCACCATGCCCCAGCGGCCCTCGTTGAGCTTGGCCTCCCAGGCGCGGTGCTGGCGAAAGCCCTCCTCGGTATCAAAGGACTGCAGCGGCTCGCTCGGCACGTTGGCCGCCAGCCAGGCGCGCACCTCGGTGCGGAAGGCCTGCTGGCCCGGTGTATAGGTCAGTTGCATGGAGTGGTCTTCCTAGCCATTGAACTGGGCGTTGCGTTTCTCCACGAAGGAGTCGCGCGCTTCTTGGGAATCCAGCGAGCGGTAGGCTTCGAGGGTGAAGCCCTGCTCCCAGCGGTATTTGTCTTCCAGGTTGCCGTCTTCGATGCCGTTCAGTGCCTCCTTGGCCAGGGCGATCATCGCCGGGCTCTTGGCGGCAATCTGGCGGGCGATCGAAAGCGCCGCCTCGCGCAGGTCTTCGCGCTTGACCACCCGCTCCACCGCGCCGAGGCGATAGGCCTCGGCGGCGTCGATCGGCTCGCCGGTGAAATACATGTGGCGGACCTTCTGCACCGGGAACAGGCGTTGCAGGTGCGCGCCGCCGCCCATGGCGCCACGGTCCACCTCGGGCACGCCGAAGCGCGCGCAGTCGGAGGCGACCAGGATGTCCGCCGCCCCGCAGAGGCCGATGCCGCCGCCGAGGACGAAGCCGTGTACCGCGACTATCACCGGCTTGGGATTGCGGTGGATGGCCTTGAAACTGTCGTAGTTGCCCTTATTCACCGCGACTATCAGGTTGCCGTCGGCGGCCAGTTCCTTGATATCCACCCCGGCGCAGAAGCCCCGACCTTCGGCGCGGATGACGATCACCCGCACCTCGGCGTCGCGGCCGAGGGCCTCGATGGCGCTGGCGATATCCGCCCAGCCCTGGCAGTCGAAGGCGTTCACCGGCGGCCGGTCGAACACCAGCTCGGCGATGCCATTGTCGATGCTCGTGTGGAATGGCTTGCTCATCGGACTCCCCCTAAATTCGCCACATAAATCGTTCGATTTCTCGGCCGTAGGGTGCGCTGTGCGCACCAGCTGTACGGCGCTCTTGGTGCGCAGAGCGCACCCTACAAAACCGCCCTCTCAAGAAAGCGCGCGGCGGCTGAGTTCGGCCAGGCGCGCTTCGGCTTCCCGGACTATCTGGCCAATCAATTCTTCGCAGCTCGGCAGGCTGTCGATGCTCGCGGCGATCTGTCCGGCGGGCAGCACGCCCAGCTCGGGCTGGCCCTCGACCATGGCCTTCTGGATCACCATCGGCGCGTTGGCGGCCATGATGGTCTGGGCCGCCGTCAGCTCGCCGGCACCGCGCATCTTCAGCGCGCTGCCGAGCAGCTGAGCCAGGCTTATGCCGCTATGGCGGCGATAAGCAAGAGCGCTTTTCAGCGCCAGCAGCAGGCGCATGAGGCCGCCCGACTGCTCCAGCCGATTGAGCAGTTCGTTGCGGATCATCCGTTGCGGCATGCCGTCGATGGCGCGGCTGACGATGATCGCCGCCGGGTCGCGCACCGCCAGGTAGCGCGCCAGGGTGGCTGGCGGCACCGGGCTGTCGGCGCTCATCAGGAAGCGCGTGCCCATGGCGATGCCTTCGGCACCGTAGGCCAGGGCCGAGACCAGCCCGCGGCCGTCCTTGAAACCGCCGGCGGCCACCACCGGCACCTGCACGGCATCCACCACCTGGGCCAGCAGCAGCGAGGTGGGTACCGAGCCGGTATGCCCGCCGCCCTCGCCGCCTTGCACCGTGACCACGTCGGCGCCCATCTCCACCGCCTTCAGCGCGTGCTTGAGCGCGCCGACCGTGGGCATGCACACCACCCCGGCGCCCTTCAGGCGGGCGATCATCTGCTTGCCCGGCGAGCGGCTGTAGCTGACCGCCTTGACCTTGTGCCGCAGCACCAGCTCGACTATCTCGCTGGCGTTGGGCTGATACATGTGGAAGTTCACGCCGAACGGCTTGTCGGTCAGGCGCCGGGTTTCGACGATCGCCGCCTCCATTCGCTCGGGCTCGATGGTGGCACCGGCGAGGAAGCCGAAGCCGCCGGCATTGCCGGTGGCCGCCACCAATTTCGGGTCGGCGACCCAGCCCATGGCGGTCTGGATGATCGGGTAGCGGCAGCCGAGCAGCTCGGTCAGGCGGGTATTCAGGGCGACTGTCATCAGGCCTCCGCCGCTTTGCGCTGGGAGCTGGCCATGGCTTTGGCGTCATAGCCGCCGAGTTTGTCGCCGGAGGTCAGCTCGTTGTGCACGTGGGCGAAGTGGTGCAAGCCGAACACCATGTCCATGGTGGCGCGCTTGCCCATCAGGTCTTCGGCGTTGTTCACCGCCTGCTTGGTCAGTTGCAGACCGAGACGCGGCATCTGCGCGATGCGCCCGGCAATGGCGAGGCATTCTTCCTCGAGCCGCTCGCGGGGCACCACGCGATTGAGCATGCCCATCTGATAGGCGCGTTCGGCCGGCATGCGCTCGCCGAGGAAGAGAAACTCCTTGGCGATGCGCGGGTTCAGCTCGTGCACGTGGGCGAAGTACTCGACGCCGGGGATGCCCATGCGCACCACCGGGTCGGCGTAGTAGGAATCCTCCGAGGCGACTATCAGGTCGCAGACCCAGGCCAGCATCAGGCCACCGGCGATGCAGGCACCCTGGACCATGGCGATGGTCGGTTTGGGCATCTCGCGCCAGCGCCGGCACATGCCGAGGTAGACTTCCTGCTCGCGGGCGTAGAGGAACTCGCCGCCGGGCTTGTTGACGTGGTCGTACCAGAGGCTGCTGCGCTCGAAACTCTGGTTCACATCGCGCCCCGGAGTGCCGATGTCGTGGCCGGCGGAGAAGTGCTTGCCAGCGCCGCGCAGCACTATGACCTTCACCTCGTCGTCGTCGCAGGCGCGACGGAAGGCGGCGTCCAGCGCATAGGTCATCCGCGAGTTCTGGGCGTTGTGGTACTCGGGGCGGTTCATGGTGACCAGGGCGATAGCGCCGCGCACCTCGTAGAGCACCACCTCGGCCTCTTGATCGTTCTGCTCGCTCATTGACTGTTTCTCCGGCAAGGCGGGACTTCTCGTGGCCGTCAGCGCGGACTGCGCTCGCCCGGCGGGTTGTCTTTCAGTTGGCTGGCGCGCAGGTTGTGCGGGTCCAGCTGCTGGATCAGCATCAGCTGCTCCACACTCGGCGCCGTCGTGGTCGCAATCGAGTCCGGCACATGCAGGGCGAACCCGGTGTTGTCCTGCACTTCGGCCACGGTTACGCCCGGGTGCAGCGAGCGGATCCGCATTTGCCGCTGCGGGCCCAGGAAATCCAGGACGCACAGATCGCTGACGATCAGGCGGATGTCGATCTCGTCCAGCGCCCAGCCACGGGCCAGGCGTGCCGGGTTGTAGCCGACCGAGGCGACCATATCGACCTCGCCCTCGACGAACACCCGGCGGTTGTGGCTGGGCACCAGGAAAGAGTTGGCGTGGCTGATGGAGTTGCCGGGAAAGCCGCGCACGCCGAGCATCTGCGCCTTGGGCTTGGCGTAGTCGCCGATGCAGGAAATGTTGGCCTGGCCGAAGCGGTCGATCTGGGTCGGGCCGACCAGGGCATGGCGCTTGCCGCCCCAGACGTTGTCGAAAATCCGCGAGAAGCCCATCCAGCTGTCGAGCTTCGGCTTGTAGCCGTTGCGCGCGCCGAGCGGCACCGGCTCGGCGACCATGTAGGCCTCGGAGTCGGTCATCAGCAACTCGGGGTTGGAGCTGAGCATGCTCAGGGACGCGGCCAGGCGCGGGATCACGCCGATGCCGCTGGCCAGCACCTCGCCGTCGTCGCGCCAGCATTCGGAGGCGGCGCAGATCAGGAGTTCGGCCAGGCTGTAAGTCGTTGCATGAGTCGTCATATCGAGCCTCGCTTAGAAAACCGGTAGGGGTAGCTGGCGGATGGCAGCCAGGCCGCCGACCTTTCCCCGGTACTGCTCTTCCGTGCAGTTCAGGTACTGCTCGACATAGGCCTGCCAGCCGTCCGGCGTCTGCGCCGAGGCGTTGTAGGCCTTGAAGTGCGCGACATCGAAGCCATACAGCGGCGCGCATGAAGACGGATGGGCACCACCCGGCACATGCACCACGGCGCTGGTCTGGTTGCGCTCCCAGAACACCTGGCGCGCCTGCTCGGGGCTGCTGTGGAAGTAGCTGCTGTCGACCAGCTCGTCGCAGCTGACATAGGCCCGCTCGGCGGCGCGGACGAACAGGTCGTCCATATAGTGATCGGGGCCCTTGATCTGGCAGACGCCGCGCTGGTCCGCCCGATCGACATGCACCAGCGCCGCATCCAGCTTGAGCGCCGGCATGGCGACCCAGTCCTTGCCGTCGGCATAGGGCGAGGCGATCAGTTTCAAGTCCGGGTTGTGCCGCAGCACATCGGTGCCCAGGCCGACCGCGGTGGGGATAAAGGGCACGCCCATGGCGGCGGCCTTCAGCCCCAACAGCAGCATGCCCTCGTCGATCTCCATCACCTCGATGGCGCCGTCCTGACGGGCCTTGCGGAAGTAAGGTTCGAGCGGAATGAAGTCCAGCGAGACAAAGGCGAACACCAGCTTCTTGAGCTTGCCGGCCGCGCAGAGCATGCCGACATCGGCGCCGCCGTAGGCGACCACGGTGAGGTCCTTGAGGTCGGAGCGGAGGATCTCGCGCACCAGCGCCATCGGCTTGCGCCGCGGGCCCCAGCCGCCGATGCCGATGCACATGCCGTCGCGCAACTGGCCGACTATCTCGGCCGTGGTCATACGCTTATCCATACTCGAGCTCCTCACTGGCTGCCCACGCTAAAGTCATGGCCCCAGTGGCTGACCACCGTGCTCTCGAATGGCGTGTGCTGGTTCCAGTCCACCACCAGGCCGTCGTAGCCGTACTCCAGGTCGAAGCCGGACGGGGTCTTCATATAGAAGGAGACCATCTGGTCGTTGGTGTGCTGGCCAAGGGTGGCCGACAGCTTGACCCCGTGCGCCTGCATGCGGTCCAGCGCGCGGCCGACCTCGTCGAGGGCATTGACCTCGAGCATCATGTGCACGCAGCCATGGGGCATCGGGCATTCGAAGATGGCCAGGGAGTGGTGGCGACCGTTATTGCAGTGCATGAAGTGGATGCGCTTCTCCGGCTCGGCCGGGTCCGGGGTGAAGCGCACCTTCATCAGATCGGACAGGCCAAAACCCAGCACCCGCTCATAGAAGTCGCGGCAGCGCTCGAAGCTCGGCGCCGGCAGCACCACATGGCCCATGCCCAACTCATTGGTGACGAACCCCTTGACCCCGACCGGCGAGACAAAGCGGGCAAAGTCCTGCAGCGGCCCCCAAAACAGCTCGTGGCGGTTGCCATCCGGATCGCTGAAGCAGGCCAGCTCCTGCACCTTGCGCAGGCTGGCCAACGCCGCGCTGCCGCGCTGCACCGGCACATCGGCCTGCTCCAGCTCGACTATCGCCTGCTCGAAGGCGGCCTTGCCGGCCACCTCCCAACCGCTGGCGCCGTAGCCGTCCTTATCGCTGCGCTCCACCAGGATGCGGTAGTGGCGCTCATCCATCTTCAGGTAGAGCAGCTCATCCGCCTGAGGGCCGGCGGCGGCCATCATGCCCAGCACCTGGGTGGCGTATTCGCGCCAGCGGTCCAGATCGCTGGATAAGACGGTGACATAACCCAGACCACGGATATCCATGGGCGCTCTCCTCATTCCTGTCAGGACTCGGCCCGCCCCGAAGCAAATGCCGGGGGAGGCCCTATGGAGAGCGATTTAAGCGCCTTGGCGCAGGGGCAACATCGTCCGTTGGGACTAGCGGGAAAGGCCGATCAGGCGCTAAGGCCTGTCAGTTAAGGCATTCGAGGGGTAGCTGCAGTGCCCGGGGGCATCACAGGATCGCCCGCTCGACTTAACTCTACTTAATAAGTTGGATACCTGAGGCTTAACCTCGGTTGATTACAGGTTGCCGACCTTCAGGTAGCCTTGCGCCCTCGATCACTACACCGCACAGCCCTTTCCCGAGCGATCCCATGCCCGACACCCGCCCGCCAACCCTCGACGAAATCGATCGCCAACTGATCGCAACATTGCAGATCAATGCCCGCGAGAGCGTGGCGATGCTGGCGCGGCGCCTGGGCATCGCCAGGACCACGGTGACCTCGCGGCTGGCGCGCCTGGAGAAGGCCAGGGTGATCACCGGTTATGGCGTGCGCCTGGGCCAGCGCGTGGTGGACGGGGGGCTGCAGGCCTATGTCGGCATCACCCTGAAGCCACGCTCCGGCAAGGAAGTCCTACGGCGGCTCAGCGGCATGGCGGAAGTGCAGCAACTCTGCGCGGTAAGCGGCGAGTTCGATTACGTGGCCTGGCTGCGGGCCGACTCGCCGGAACGGCTCGATCAGTTGCTCGACCTGATCGGCAGCGTCGACGGCGTGGAGAAGACCACCACCTCGATCATCCTCAGCTGCAAGCTGGACCGCGGGCAGCCGCTTTCTCCGCCGGCGGCCGAACGCGGCTGAGGCCTCCCTCACCCTCGGACCCTCTTCCGGATGGAAAGGGGGTACAACCGCGAGCCTGGGCTAGGCTGAAAAAGCGCCCTCTCCCCGGCCCTCGCCCGTAAACGGGAGAGGGCGAGTTTCGTCACTCTGCGCAGAGTGCTCGTCGTTTTGTATCGTATGACTGCCGAATGACGACACTCTGCGTCTTATAGACGAAATTAGCGCGCCCTAGAATGGCCCCACTGCTGCCCCTCGCCGGCAGCCCCCTTTGCTCCCGCCATCAAGGTCAGTCATGAACAACAATCGCCACCCCGCAGACGGCAAAAAGCCGATCACCATCTTCGGCCCGGACTTCCCTTTCGCCTTCGATGACTGGATCGAGCATCCCGCCGGCCTCGGCAGCATCCCGGCCGACCAGCATGGCGCCGAAGTGGCGATTGTCGGTGCTGGCATCGCCGGCCTGGTCGCCGCCTACGAGTTGATGAAGCTGGGCCTGAAGCCGGTGGTCTACGAGGCCTCGAAGATGGGCGGTCGCCTGCGCTCGCAGGCCTTCGAAGGCACCGAGGGCATCATCGCCGAGCTGGGTGGCATGCGTTTCCCGGTCTCCTCCACGGCCTTCTACCATTATGTCGACA
>NZ_SCMP01000030.1 GCF_005502935.1 Pseudomonas sp. 2FG | reverse complement strand
TAGCTGTCCAGAGTCACAACCAGCTTACGCACGGCAGAGGTACCCATTTCGTTATCGTCTTGACCGTTCAACGCCATCAGCGCGGAACCGATAACGATCGGCGTGTCGTCGCCCGGGAAGTCGTAAGTGCTCAGCAGGTCACGCACTTCCATTTCAACCAGTTCCAGCAGCTCAGCGTCGTCCACCATGTCGGCCTTGTTCAGGAAGACCACGATGTACGGAACGCCTACCTGACGGGACAGCAGGATGTGCTCACGAGTCTGCGGCATCGGGCCGTCAGCAGCGGAGCAAACCAGGATCGCGCCGTCCATCTGCGCAGCACCAGTGATCATGTTTTTCACATAGTCAGCGTGGCCCGGGCAATCGACGTGCGCGTAGTGACGGACAGCCGAATCGTATTCAACGTGGGAAGTGTTGATCGTGATACCACGAGCCTTTTCTTCCGGAGCGTTATCGATCTGGGCAAAGTCACGCGCGGAACCACCGAAGGCTTCAGCGCAGACCTTGGTCAGAGCAGCAGTCAGAGTCGTTTTACCATGGTCAACGTGACCAATAGTGCCGACGTTGAGGTGCGGTTTTTTACGTTCAAATTTTTCTTTAGCCACGACAGTAAACCTCTTGCCTAAAGGGCTGGATCAGCCTTGTTTCTTGACGATAGCTTCGGCGATGTTCGACGGAGCTTCTGAGTACTTCGAAAATTCCATGGAGTAGCTGGCGCGACCCTGAGACATGGAGCGGACGTCGGTCGCATAACCAAACATCTCACCCAACGGAACCTCGGCACGAATCACTTTGCCGGCAACCGTATCTTCCATACCCTGGATCAGACCACGACGACGGTTCAGGTCGCCCATCACGTCACCCATGTAGTCTTCTGGCGTTACCACTTCCACTTTCATGATCGGCTCAAGCAGTACAGCGCCGCCCTTTTGGGCCAGCTGCTTGGTCGCCATGGAAGCAGCGATCTTAAATGCCATCTCGTTAGAGTCGACATCATGGTAAGAACCATCGAAGACCGCAGCTTTTAGGCCGATGAGCGGATAACCGGCAACAACGCCGTTTTTCATCTGCTCTTCGATACCCTTCTGAATAGCCGGGATGTATTCCTTCGGAACCACACCACCTACTACTTCGTTGACGAACTGCAGACCTTCCTGACCTTCGTCAGCCGGCTCGAAGCGGATCCAGCAATGACCGAACTGGCCACGACCACCGGATTGACGCACGAACTTGCCTTCGATTTCGCACTTGTTGCGAATGGTCTCACGGTAAGCAACCTGCGGCTTACCGATGTTGGCCTCCACACCGAACTCGCGCTTCATGCGGTCGACGAGAATATCCAGGTGCAACTCACCCATGCCCGAGATGATCGTCTGACCAGTCTCTTCGTCGGTCTTGACGCGGAAAGACGGGTCTTCCTGAGCAAGCTTGCCCAGAGCGATACCCATTTTTTCCTGGTCGACCTTGGTTTTCGGCTCAACGGCAACCGAGATAACCGGCTCTGGGAAGTCCATGCGCACCAGGATGATCGGCTTCTCAAGGGAGCACAGGGTGTCACCGGTGGTGACGTCTTTCATGCCGATCAGTGCAGCGATGTCACCAGCGCGCACCTCCTTGATTTCCTCACGAGTGTTCGCATGCATTTGCACCATACGACCAACACGTTCTTTCTTGCCTTTGACCGAGTTGATCACCGCATCGCCAGAGCTCAACACACCCGAATAAACGCGCGCGAAAGTCAGGGTACCGACGAACGGGTCTGTAGCGATCTTGAATGCCAGCGCCGAGAACGGTTCGCTGTCATCGGCATGACGCTCCATCTCAACGGTTTCGTCATCCGGATCGCTGCCCTTGATCGCCGGAATATCAACCGGAGCAGGCAGGTAATCGATCACGGCGTCGAGAACCAGGGGCACGCCCTTGTTCTTGAAGGAAGAACCACAAACAGCCGGTACGATTTCGCCAGCGATAGTGCGCTGACGCAGACCAGCCTTGATTTCTGCGATGGTGAGTTCTTCACCTTCGAGATACTTGTTCATGAACTCTTCGTTGGCTTCGGCGGCCGCCTCGACCATGTTGCTGCGCCACTCTTCAGCCAGACCCTGAAGCTCGGCCGGGATCTCTTCCTCACGGAAGGTCATACCCTGGTCGTCGTCGTTCCAGTAGACAGCCTTCATCTTGATCAGATCGATCTGACCAACGAAGTTCTCTTCGGAACCGATGGCCAACTGGATCGGCACCGGAGTGTGACCCAGGCGCTCTTTGATCTGACCAATCACACGCAGGAAGTTGGCACCGGCACGGTCCATCTTGTTGACGTAAACAAGACGCGGAACACCGTATTTGTTGGCTTGACGCCATACGGTTTCGGACTGCGGCTCAACACCCGAGGTACCACAGAACACCACGACCGCGCCATCGAGTACGCGCAAGGAGCGCTCTACTTCAATGGTGAAGTCCACGTGCCCAGGGGTGTCGATGATATTGAAACGGTACTTGTCGAACTGCTTGGAAGAACCCGCCCAGAACGCAGTAGTAGCAGCGGAGGTGATAGTGATACCACGCTCCTGCTCCTGCACCATCCAGTCCATGGTCGCGGCGCCATCATGCACCTCGCCCATTTTGTGGTTGACGCCCGTGTAGAACAGAACCCGCTCCGTCGTCGTGGTCTTGCCAGCATCCACGTGTGCGACGATACCGATGTTACGGTAGCGGTTAATCGGTGTAGTACGAGCCATAAAGCCCTCGCAAATTTAGAAGCGCCGAATTTAGAAGCGGTAGTGCGAGAAGGCCTTGTTGGCTTCTGCCATGCGGTGCACGTCTTCACGCTTCTTAACAGCAGCACCTTTGCCTTCAGCGGCATCCAACAACTCGCCAGCCAAACGCAGGGCCATGGATTTCTCGCCACGCTTACGGGCGAAATCCACCAGCCAGCGCATGGCCAGGGCGTTACGACGGGACGGACGAACTTCGACCGGAACCTGGTAAGTAGCACCGCCAACACGGCGCGACTTCACTTCGACCAGCGGAGCGATGGCGTCGAGAGCTTTCTCGAAGATTTCCAGGGGATCGCTGTTCTTACGTTCTTTAACCTTCTCCAGCGCGCCATAAACAATACGCTCGGCAACGGCTTTCTTGCCGCTTTCCATCACGTGGTTCATGAACTTGGCCAGGATTTGGCTACCGTATTTTGGATCGTCAAGCACTTCGCGCTTGGCTGCTACACGTCTTCTTGGCATGGATAAGCCCTCAAACGGTCTTCAGGTTAGCCCGGGAACAATAAACCCCTCGGATTACAATCTTGAGGGTTACGCCCGACCTTACTCTTATCGACTCAGAAAAATAGAAATCTGCAATTGTTCAAACGGCCGATTACTCGGACGCGCGCCCTTACTTCGGACGTTTGGTACCGTACTTCGAACGACCCTGGTTACGGCCTTTAACGCCGGAAGTATCCAAGGAGCCGCGAACGGTGTGGTAACGAACACCTGGCAAGTCTTTTACACGACCGCCGCGGATCAGTACCACGCTGTGCTCTTGCAGGTTGTGGCCTTCACCGCCGATGTACGAGGAAACCTCGAAACCGTTGGTCAGACGCACACGGCATACTTTACGCAGTGCCGAGTTAGGTTTTTTCGGCGTAGTGGTGTACACGCGAGTGCACACGCCACGACGTTGCGGGCAGTTCTGCAGCGCAGGCACGTCGGATTTCTCGACGATACGCTTACGCGGCTGACGTACCAGCTGGTTGATAGTTGCCATCTACTAGCTCCACTGTTGTCTTTCGACACTATTTGTTTTTCAACATAAGCAAAATGGCAGGACGTGAGTCCCGCCAAATTTAGGGGTACAAGAGTCTAAAGAGCTTCTGGCACCCCGTCAAGGCGAGGCCCCGGAGCCCCATCCATCACTGAACGGCTCACCGGGGCCCCACGCTCAATTACAGATTATTCAGCGCTTCGGACAACTGCGCTTCCGCCTCGCTCGCGCTCACCTGAACCGGCTTGCCGGCATCACGCTTGCGTTTGCGCTCACTGTGGTAAGCCAAGCCAGTACCGGCCGGGATCAGACGCCCCACGACCACGTTTTCTTTCAGGCCGCGCAGGAAGTCACGCTTGCCCGTAACCGCCGCCTCGGTGAGGACGCGGGTGGTCTCCTGGAAGGAGGCCGCAGAGATGAACGACTCGGTGGATAGCGACGCCTTGGTGATACCCAGCAGAACGCGGTCGAACTTGGAGATGAACTTGTCATCACCGCTCAGACGCTCGTTCTCGACCAGCACCTGGGTCAACTCCATCTGGTCGCCCTTGATGAAGCTGGAATCGCCGGATTCGGTGATCTCAACTTTGCGCAGCATCTGACGCAGGATGGTCTCGATGTGCTTGTCGTTGATCTTCACGCCCTGCAGGCGGTACACGTCCTGGATCTCGTTGACGATGTACTTGGCCAGCGCGCTGACACCCAGCAGACGCAGGATGTCGTGCGGATCGCTCGGACCGTCGGAGATCACTTCACCGCGGTTCACTTGCTCGCCTTCGAAGACGTTCAGGTGACGCCACTTCGGAATCAGCTCCTCGTACGGATCGCTGCCGTCGGTCGGCGTGATGACCAGGCGACGCTTGCCCTTGGTCTCTTTGCCGAAGGCGATGGTGCCGCTGACTTCCGCCAGAATCGACGCTTCCTTCGGACGACGCGCCTCGAACAGGTCGGCAACGCGCGGCAGACCACCGGTGATGTCGCGGGTCTTTGAGGTCTCTTGCGGGATACGGGCGATAACATCACCCACACCTACCTGAGCACCATCCGCGACACCGACCAAGGCGTTGGCCGGCAGGAAGTACTGGGCCGGTACGTCGGTACCCGGCAGCAGCAGATCCTTGCCATCGACACCGACCATCTTCACGGCCGGACGGATGTCCTTGCCGGCAGCCGGACGGTCTTTGGCATCGAGCACTTCAATGTTGGTCAGACCGGTCAATTCGTCGGTCTGGCGCTTGATGGTGATGCCTTCTTCCATGCCCACGTAGGTCACGGTACCTTTCATTTCGGTCACGATCGGGTGGGTGTGCGGATCCCACTTGGCGACGATCGCGCCAGCATCGACCTTGTCGCCTTCCTTGACGGAAATCACCGCACCGTACGGCAGCTTGTAGCGCTCGCGCTCACGACCGAAGTCATCCGCAATCGCCAGCTCACCGGAACGGGAGACCGCCACCAGGTTACCGTCGAGGCGCTCAACGTGCTTCAGGTTATGCAGGCGGATGGTACCGCCGTTCTTCACCTGAACGCTGTCCGCTGCCGAGGTCCGGCTTGCCGCACCACCGATGTGGAAGGTACGCATGGTCAGCTGGGTACCCGGCTCACCAATCGACTGAGCAGCGATTACGCCGACCGCTTCACCAATGTTGATCTGGTGACCGCGAGCCAGGTCGCGACCGTAGCACTTGGCGCAGATGCCGTAGCGAGTTTCACAGCTGATCGGCGAACGCACTATCACTTCGTCGATGCTGTTCAGCTCGATGAATTCAACCCACTGCTCATCCACCAGAGTACCGGCCGGAACCAGGATTTCTTCGCTGCCCGGCTTAAGCACGTCACGGGCGATCACTCGACCCAATACGCGCTCGCCCAGCGGCTCGACCACGTCGCCGCCTTCGATGTGCGGAGTCATCAGCAGACCGTGTTCGGTACCGCAATCGATCGCGGTCACTACCAAGTCCTGCGCAACATCCACCAGACGACGGGTCAGGTAACCGGAGTTCGCGGTCTTCAACGCGGTATCCGCCAAACCTTTACGCGCACCGTGCGTGGAGATGAAGTACTGCAGCACGCTCAGACCTTCACGGAAGTTCGCGGTAATCGGCGTCTCGATGATCGAGCCGTCCGGCTTGGCCATCAGGCCCCGCATACCGGCGAGCTGGCGGATCTGCGCAGCAGAACCCCGCGCACCCGAGTCGGCCATCATGTACATGGAGTTGAAGGACTCCTGATCGACTTCCTTGCCATGACGGTCGATCACCTTCTCTTTCGAGAGGTTAGCCATCATCGCCTTCGACACTTCGTCGTTGGCCTTGGACCACAGGTCGATCACCTTGTTGTACTTCTCGCCCTGGGTTACCAGGCCGGAAGCGTACTGGGCTTCGATCTCTTTCACTTCTTCGGTGGCCGCATCGATGATGCGAGCTTTCTCATCCGGAATGACGAAGTCATTCACGCCGATGGAAACACCGGAGATAGTCGAGTAAGCGAAACCGGTGTACATCAACTGGTCAGCGAAGATCACGGTGTCTTTCAAGCCACAGGTGCGGTAGCACTGGTTGATCAGCTTGGAGATCGCCTTCTTCTTCATCGGCAGGTTGACCACGTCATACGACAGGCCTTCCGGAACCACCTGGAACAGCAGCGCACGGCCGACAGTGGTGTCGACGATACGGGTGTTCTTGGTGATGCTGCCATCGCGGTCTTTGATGACCTCGTTGATGCGCACTTTAACTTTGGCGTGCAGGGCTGCCTCGCCACCGCGGAATACCCGATCGACTTCCTGCAGGTCAGCGAACACACGACCTTCGCCCTTGGCGTTGATCGCTTCGCGGGTCATGTAATACAGACCCAAGACCACGTCCTGCGACGGCACGATGATTGGCTCACCGTTGGCTGGCGACAGGATGTTGTTGGTCGACATCATCAGCGCACGCGCTTCGAGCTGGGCTTCCAGCGTCAGCGGAACGTGCACGGCCATCTGGTCGCCGTCGAAGTCGGCGTTGTACGCGGCGCAGACCAGCGGGTGCAGCTGAATCGCCTTACCTTCGATCAGCACCGGCTCGAACGCCTGGATACCCAGACGGTGCAGGGTCGGTGCCCGGTTGAGCAGGACCGGATGTTCGCGAATCACTTCGGCGAGAACGTCCCAAACCTCTGGCAGCTCGCGCTCGACCATTTTCTTCGCAGCTTTGATGGTGGTGGCCAGGCCACGCATTTCCAGCTTGCCGAAAATGAACGGTTTGAACAGCTCGAGGGCCATCTTCTTCGGCAGACCGCACTGGTGCAGACGCAGGGTCGGGCCGACGGTAATTACCGAACGACCGGAGTAGTCCACGCGCTTACCGAGCAAGTTCTGACGGAAACGACCTTGCTTACCCTTGATCATGTCGGCCAAGGACTTCAGCGGACGCTTGTTCGAGCCGGTGATGGCGCGACCGCGACGGCCGTTGTCGAGCAGGGCGTCGACCGCTTCCTGCAACATGCGCTTTTCGTTGCGCACGATGATGTCCGGCGCGGACAGGTCGAGCAGGCGCTTCAGACGATTGTTACGGTTGATCACCCGACGATACAGATCGTTCAGGTCGGACGTCGCGAAACGACCACCATCGAGCGGCACCAACGGACGCAGATCGGGCGGCAGCACCGGCAGAACGGTCAGTACCATCCACTCGGGATGGTTGCCGGAGCCCTGGAAGGCTTCCATCAGCTTCAGGCGCTTGGACAGCTTCTTGATCTTGGTTTCCGAGTTGGTCTGCGGAATTTCTTCACGCAAGCGGGCAGTCTCGTGCTCCAGATCGATGGCGCTGAGCAGTTCGCGAACAGCCTCGGCACCCATGCGGGCGTCGAAGTCGTCACCGAACTCTTCGATGGCTTCGAAGTACTGCTCGTCGTTCAGCAGCTGGCCTTTTTCCAGAGTGGTCATGCCCGGATCGATAACGACATAGCTCTCGAAGTAGAGAACGCGCTCGATATCCCGCAGGGTCATGTCCAGCAGCAGGCCGATACGGCTCGGCAGCGACTTGAGGAACCAGATGTGGGCAACCGGCGAAGCCAGTTCGATGTGCGCCATGCGCTCACGACGGACTTTGGCCAGGGCCACTTCAACGCCGCACTTCTCGCAGATCACACCGCGGTGCTTGAGGCGCTTGTACTTGCCGCACAGGCACTCGTAGTCTTTGACTGGGCCGAAGATCTTGGCGCAGAACAGGCCGTCACGCTCGGGTTTGAACGTACGGTAGTTAATGGTTTCCGGCTTTTTAACTTCACCGAACGACCACGAACGGATCATCTCAGGCGAGGCCAACCCAATACGGATGGCATCGAACTCTTCGACTTGACCCTGGTTTTTCAGCAAATTCAGTAGGTCTTTCAAGGCCTTTCCTCCTGGCGGAGCAAGGAGCGGGCTAGACAGCCCCGCTCCCGATGCGCGTCACGTGTTATTCGGTTTCCAGATCGATATCGATACCGAGCGAACGGATCTCTTTGATCAACACGTTGAAGGACTCGGGCATGCCCGGCTCCATACGGTGATCGCCGTCCACGATGTTTTTGTACATCTTGGTCCGGCCGTTCACGTCATCCGACTTAACGGTCAGCATTTCCTGCAGGGTGTAAGCGGCGCCGTAGGCTTCCAACGCCCACACCTCCATCTCCCCGAAGCGCTGACCACCGAACTGCGCCTTACCACCCAGCGGCTGCTGGGTAACCAGGCTGTAGGAACCCGTGGAACGCGCGTGCATCTTGTCGTCCACCAGGTGGTTCAGTTTCAGCATGTACATGTAACCCACGGTCACCGGACGCTCAAACTTGTTGCCGGTACGGCCATCGAACAGCTGCATCTGGCCGCTTTCTGGCAGATCTGCCAGTTTCAGCATGGCTTTGATTTCGCTTTCCTTGGCGCCGTCGAACACCGGAGTCGCCATCGGCACGCCGCCACGCAGGTTCTTCGCCAGGTCGAGAATTTCCTGGTCAGACAGGTCTGCCAGAGTCTCTTGACGGCCACCGATCTCGTTATAGATCTGGTGCAGGAACTTACGCAGATCAGCGACCTTGCGCTGCTCTTCGAGCATGCGGTTGATCTTCTCGCCCAGACCTTTGGCCGCGAGGCCCAGGTGGGTTTCGAGGATCTGACCGACGTTCATCCGCGAAGGTACGCCCAGCGGGTTGAGGACGATGTCGACCGGGGTGCCATGGGCATCGTGCGGCATGTCTTCGACCGGCATGATCACCGAGACCACACCCTTGTTACCGTGACGACCGGCCATCTTGTCGCCCGGCTGGATGCGGCGACGGATTGCCAGGTAGACCTTGACGATCTTCAGCACGCCCGGAGCCAGGTCATCGCCTTGCTGCAGCTTGCGCTTCTTGTCTTCGAACTTGTCGTCGAGCATCTGGCGACGGTCGATGATGTACGCCTGCGCCTTCTCAAGCTGCTCGTTCAGAGCATCTTCAGCCATACGCAGCTTGAACCACTGACCGCGCTCGAGGCCGTCGAGGAACTCGTCGGTGATCTCGGCGCCTTTCTTCAGACCCGCACCACCTTCAGCCTTCTTGCCAACCAGGGCGGAACGCAGACGTTCGAAGGTCGCGCCCTCAACGATACGGAACTCTTCGTTCAGATCCTTACGGATCTCGTCGAGTTGCATCTTCTCGATCGACAGCGCACGAGCATCACGCTCGACGCCATCACGGGTGAAGACCTGTACGTCGATGACCGTACCCTTGGTGCCAGTCGGCACGCGCAGGGAGGTATCTTTAACGTCGGAGGCCTTCTCACCGAAGATCGCGCGCAGCAGCTTCTCTTCCGGCGTCAGCTGGGTCTCGCCTTTCGGGGTGACCTTACCGACCAGGATGTCGCCAGCGCCAACTTCGGCACCCACGTAAACGATACCGGCTTCGTCCAGCTTGTTCAGCGCAGCTTCGCCCACGTTCGGAATGTCCGAAGTGATCTCTTCTGGCCCGAGCTTGGTGTCACGCGCCACGCAGGTCAGTTCCTGAATGTGGATCGTGGTGAAACGGTCTTCCTGAACCACACGCTCCGAGAGGAGGATGGAGTCTTCGAAGTTGTAACCGTTCCAGGCCATGAACGCGATGCGCATGTTCTGACCCAGAGCCAGTTCACCCATGTCGGTGGACGGACCGTCAGCCAGGATGTCGCTACGCTCGACCTTGTCACCTTTGCTCACCAGCGGACGCTGGTTGATGCAGGTGTTCTGGTTGGAGCGGGTGTACTTGGTCAGGTTGTAGATGTCGACGCCGGCTTCACCGGTTTCGACTTCATCATCCGCCACACGCACCACGATACGGCTGGCATCGACCGAGTCGATCACGCCGCCGCGACGCGCCACGACGCAAACGCCGGAGTCGCGCGCCACGTTACGCTCCATCCCGGTGCCGACCAGCGGCTTGTCGGAGCGCAGAGTCGGTACGGCCTGACGCTGCATGTTCGAACCCATCAACGCACGGTTGGCGTCGTCGTGCTCGAGGAACGGGATCAACGAAGCGGCGACGGACACAACCTGCTTCGGCGAAACGTCCATGAGGGTGACGTCTTCCGGCACCTTGACGGTGAACTCGTTCAGGTGACGTACGGCCACCAGCTCGTCGACCAGCTGACCCTTCTGGTTCATCGTTGCCGATGCCTGAGCGATCACGTGATCCGCCTCTTCGATCGCGGAGAGGAAGACGATTTCGTCAGTGACCAGGGTGTCTTTCACCACCCGGTACGGGCTTTCCAGGAAGCCGTACTGGTTAGTGCGCGCGTAGGCCGCCAGGGAGTTGATTAGACCGATGTTCGGACCTTCCGGCGTTTCGATCGGGCAGACGCGACCATAGTGGGTCGGGTGTACGTCACGAACTTCGAAGCCAGCACGCTCACGGGTCAGACCGCCCGGGCCGAGCGCGGAGACGCGGCGCTTGTGGGTGATCTCGGACAGCGGGTTGTTCTGGTCCATGAACTGCGAGAGCTGGCTGGAACCGAAGAACTCCTTCACCGCCGCCGCAACCGGCTTGGCGTTGATCAGGTCTTGCGGCATCAGGCCTTCGCTTTCGGCCATCGACAGACGCTCTTTGACCGCGCGCTCGACACGCACCAGGCCCACGCGGAACTGGTTCTCGGCCATCTCGCCGACACAACGCACACGACGGTTACCCAGGTGGTCGATGTCGTCGACTATGCCTTTGCCGTTACGGATATCGACCAGCGTCTTGAGGACTTCGACGATATCTTCCTTGCTCAGCACGCCCGAACCCTCGATCTCGGTACGACCGATACGACGGTTGAACTTCATCCGGCCGACGGCGGACAGGTCGTAACGCTCGGCGCTGAAGAACAGGTTGTTGAACAGGGTTTCGGCAGCATCCTTGGTCGGCGGCTCGCCGGGACGCATCATGCGATAGATCTCGACCAGCGCTTCCAACTGATTGGTAGTGGAGTCGATTTTCAGGGTGTCGGAGATGAACGGGCCGCAATCGATGTCGTTGGTGTACAGCGTTTCGATGCGCACGACCTGAGCCTTGGCGATTTTTGCCAGGATCTCGGTGTTCAGCTCGGTATTGCACTCGGCGAGGATCTCGCCGGTGGCCGGATGCACGATGGCCTTGGCGCTGGTGCGGCCGATCACGTAGTCCAGCGGCACTTCCAGCTCTTTGATGCCGGATTTGTCCAACTGGTTGATGTGGCGCGCGGTAATACGGCGGCCCTGCTCAACGATGACCTTGCCCTTCTCGTCTTTGATGTCGAGGACGGCAATTTCACCACGCAGACGCTGCGGAACCAGTTCCAGGCTCAGGGTCTCGCCCTTCACGTGGAATACGTTGGTCGCATAGAACGCGTCGAGCACTTGCTCGGTGGTGTAACCCAGCGCGCGCAGCAGAACCGATGCCGGCAGCTTGCGGCGACGGTCGATACGCACGAAGACTGCGTCCTTCGGATCGAATTCGAAGTCGAGCCAGGAACCGCGGTAAGGAATGATCCGCGCGGAATACAGCAGCTTGCCGGAGCTGTGAGTCTTGCCACGGTCGTGGTCGAAGAACACGCCTGGGGAGCGGTGCAGCTGGGAAACGATGACACGCTCGGTACCGTTGATAACGAAGGTACCGTTCTCGGTCATCAGGGGGATTTCCCCCATGTAGACTTCTTGCTCTTTAATGTCCTTGATCGCTTTGTTCGACGATTCCTTATCGAAAATGATCAGACGGACTTTTACCCGCAGCGGCACGGCGAATGTCACGCCACGCAGCACGCACTCTTTCACGTCAAATGCCGGTTCGCCCAAGCGATAACCGACATACTCCAGAGCAGCATTGCCGGAATAGCTGATAATCGGGAAAACGGACTTGAAGGCCGCATGCAGGCCGATGTCGCGGAACTGATCTTTCGTCGCTCCCGCCTGCAGGAATTCGCGATACGAATCCAGCTGGATGGCCAGGAGATACGGCACATCCATGACATCCGGCAACTTGCTAAAGTCCTTGCGGATACGTTTTTTCTCAGTATATGAGTAAGCCATCAGCGTTCCCCAGCTTGGTCACCTGCTTATTTGGCTCCTCCCGACGGGAGCAGCCAGAAAATCTTGCAAACCCAATGGTTTGCGCCACCGCACAGGGTGGTTACCGCTTCGGTTAAAGGCCAACCTTCGAAGGCGGCCTATAACGGAAAAAGGCCGGTGGCAAAAGCCACCAGCCATCAGCCGTTCGCTTAACGCTTGGGCTGTAGACGCAAGGTCGTCGCTTACTTGAGCTCGACTTTAGCGCCAGCTTCTTCCAGGGCCTTCTTGGCAGCTTCAGCTTCGTCTTTCGACACGCCTTCTTTGACAATGCCAGGAGCGCTGTCAACAACGGCTTTAGCTTCTTTCAGACCCAGACCGGTCAGTTCACGAACGACCTTGATCACGTTAACTTTCTTCTCGCCAGACTCGAGCAACATGACGTTGAACTCGGTTTGTTCTTCAGCAACGGCAGCAGCTACAGCTGGGCCAGCGGAAGCAGCAGCAGCGGTAACGCCGAACTTCTCTTCCATTGCCTTGATCAGTTCAACAACTTCCAGAACGCTTTTCTGGCCGATTGCTTCGATGATGTCTTCGTTAGACAGAGCCATGACTCTAATTCCTGTATTGGGGGACAGCCTTCGCGGCCATCGAAATAAACAAATAAACTTGAAAGAATTTGCTTGGCCTTAAGCGGCGGCAGCTTCTTTCTGGTCGCGAACGGCCGCCAGAGTACGAGCCAACTTGCTGGTAGCGCCTTGAATCACGCTCATCAGCTGAGAAATGGCTTCGTCGTAGGTCGGCAGAGTTGCCAGTACGTCGATCTGATTAGCTGCGAGGAACTTGCCCTCGAACGCAGCTGCCTTGATCTCGAACTTGTCCTGACCCTTGGCGAATTCCTTGAACAGACGGGCAGCAGCGCCAGCGTGTTCGGTGGAGAACGCAATCAGGGTCGGGCCTTTGAACACGTCGTTGAGCACGTCATATTGAGTGCCCTCAACGGCGCGGCGCAGCAGGGTATTACGTACGACACGCACGTATACGCCAGCTTCGCGGGCCTCTTTACGGAGTCCGGTCATAGCGCCTACTGTCACACCACGGGCATCAGCCACGACAGCGGACAGAGCGACTTTGGCAGCCTCGTTGACTTCAGCGACGATGGCCTTCTTGTCTTCGAGTTTAATTGCCACGGGTTAACTCCTGCTTGTTACCGTTTCATCCAACCGAGGTCGGATGTCGTTTGGTGTCTGATTCGGTAAGGAATCGGGAGCACCATCTGCGTAGGCTTGAGAGGTTCACCTCCCGGGTTTAAGACTTGCGTCGCCTACGGTCTTGGATAGCCCCCGCCAGGCAGGGACCCCAATTTTTGCAAGCTGGCGAGATCGCTCCCGCCAACCCTATACATTCACAGCGACTTAAGCGTCGAGCGAGCCTTGGTCGATAACCAGACCTGGACCCATGGTGGTGCTCAGGGTCACACGCTTGACGTAGATGCCTTTCGACGAAGCTGGCTTGATGCGCTTCAGATCGGCGATCAGAGCTTCCACGTTTTCCTTCAGCTTGACGGCGTCGAAGCCGACCTTGCCGACGGAGGTGTGGATGATGCCGTTCTTGTCGGTGCGATAACGAACCTGACCGGCCTTCGCGTTTTTCACCGCAGTAGCCACGTCTGGAGTCACGGTGCCGACTTTCGGGTTAGGCATCAGGCCGCGCGGGCCGAGGATCTGACCCAACTGACCAACGACACGCATCGCGTCCGGGGAGGCGATGACCACGTCATAGTTCAGGTCGCCGCCTTTCATTTCGGCAGCCAGGTCGTCCATGCCAACGCGATCGGCGCCGGCAGCCAGAGCAGCTTCAGCTGCCGGGCCTTGGGTGAACACGGCAACGCGAACGGTCTTGCCAGTGCCGTGCGGCAGCACGGTGGCGCTACGTACGACCTGGTCGGATTTACGCGGATCGACGCCCAGGTTCACAGCGACATCAACCGACTCGGTGAACTTGACTTTCGACAGCTCGCTCAGCAGGTTTGCAGCTTCTTCGAAGCCATAAGCCTTGCCCGGAACAATTTTTTCGGCGATAGCTTTTTGGCGCTTGGTCAACTTAGCCATTACACACCCTCCACGTTGAGGCCCATGCTGCGAGCGGAGCCGGCGATAGTACGCACGGCCGCATCCATATCAGCTGCGGTCAGATCGGCATTCTTGGTCTTGGCGATCTCTTCGAGCTGAGCACGGGTCACGGTGCCCACCTTGACGGTGTTCGGGCGCGCGGAACCGCTGGTCAAGCCGGCAGCCTTCTTCAGCAGAACCGAAGCCGGGGTGCTTTTGGTTTCAAAAGTGAAGCTGCGGTCGCTGTAGACAGTGATGATCACTGGAGTCGGCAGACCAGGTTCCATGCCCTGGGTCTTGGCGTTGAACGCCTTGCAGAACTCCATGATATTCACACCGTGCTGACCCAGAGCCGGGCCAACGGGCGGACTCGGGTTGGCCTGTGCAGCCTTCACTTGCAGCTTGATATAAGCCGTTATCTTCTTAGCCATGAGCTACTCCAATTACGGGTTCTAGCGCCTTGCGGCTCCCCGGTTACCTGCGTGTTTATCCCAGTGACGACAAAACCCCACAGCCTAGGACTGCGGGGTACGGGACGCCTTGTCAGCTATGCCTTCTCGACCTGACTGAACTCTAACTCAACCGGGGTAGAGCGACCAAAGATGGTCACAGCAACCTGAATCCGGCTTTTTTCATAATTCACTTCTTCAACCACACCACTGAAGTCAGCAAAAGGACCGTCAATAACTCGGACCATCTCACCCGGCTCGAACAGCGTTTTAGGCTTCGGCTTGTCGCTACCATCAGCAACGCGACGCAGAATTGCATCAGCCTCTTTATCCGTAATAGGCGCAGGCTTGTCGGCAGTGCCGCCGATAAAGCCCATGACGCGAGGAGTATCCTTGACCAAGTGCCAAGTACCTTCGTTCATGTCCATCTGCACCAGAACATAGCCCGGAAAGAATTTGCGTTCGCTTTTGCGCTTCTGGCCATTACGCATCTCCACCACTTCCTCAGTGGGGACCAGAATCTCGCCGAACCCATCTTCCATGCCAGCCAGCTTGACGCGCTCAACCAGGGAGCGCATGACATGCTTCTCGTAACCCGAGTAAGCATGCACAACATACCAACGCTTAGCCACGGGACACCTTCAACCAACAATCAAGGAAACAAGCCAGCCCAACAGGGAATCGAGCCCCCAGAGCACCAACGCCATCACCAAAACAACAGCCACGACAATCAACGTGGTCTGCGTAGTTTCCTGGCGAGTCGGCCAAACGACCTTTCGAATTTCAACACGAGCTTCTTTTGCGAGCCCGAAAAACGCTTGCCCCTTGCCGGTCTGCAGCCCTACAAATGCAGCAACAGCCGCAAGCACCAACAGACCCAGGACACGATACAGAATCGGCTCACCAGAGAAGAACTGATTGCCGACCACGCCAACCACCACCAAAGCAGCAACCACAAGCCACTTGAGCAGATCAAAGCGAGAATCTTTGGCTTCAGCCTTAACAGTCATTTACGAGGATCCTGTGAAAGACGTGCCAGTTTTAACTACTGTGTAAAACTGGCAGGTCAGGAGGGAATCGAACCCCCAACCTACGGTTTTGGAGACCGTCGCTCTGCCAATTGAGCTACTGACCTAAAACAAAATCAGGCCGACCATTATGCCGGCCCGACAGGGGCAGATCAACGATTACTCGATGATTTTGGCTACTACACCAGCGCCAACGGTACGACCGCCTTCACGGATGGCAAAACGCAGACCGTCTTCCATCGCGATCGGAGCAATCAGGGTGACAACCATTTTGATGTTGTCGCCCGGCATTACCATTTCAACGCCTTCTGGCAGCTCGCAGTTACCGGTCACGTCAGTCGTACGGAAGTAGAACTGCGGACGGTAGCCTTTGAAGAACGGAGTATGACGGCCGCCTTCTTCCTTGCTCAGAATGTACACTTCGCCTTCGAACTTGGTGTGCGGCTTGATGGTGCCTGGCTTGGCCAATACCTGGCCACGCTCGACGTCATCACGCTTGGTGCCACGCAGCAGTACGCCGACGTTCTCACCGGCACGGCCTTCGTCCAGCAGCTTGCGGAACATCTCAACGCCGGTGCAGATGGTCTTGGTGGTATCACGGATACCGACAATTTCCACTTCTTCCTGAATCTTGACGATGCCACGCTCGACACGACCAGTTACCACGGTGCCGCGACCGGAGATGGAGAACACGTCTTCGATTGGCATCAGGAACGGCTTGTCGATCGCGCGCTCGGGCTCAGGAATGTAGCTGTCCAGAGTCTCAACCAGCTTACGCACGGCAGAGGTACCCATTTCGTTATCGTCTTGACCGTTCAACGCCATCAGCGCGGAACCGATAACGATCGGCGTGTCGTCGCCTGGGAAGTCGTAAGTGCTCAGCAGGTCACGCACTTCCATTTCAACCAGTTCCAGCAGCTCAGCGTCGTCCACCATGTCGGCCTTGTTCAGGAAGACCACGATGTACGGAACGCCTACCTGACGGGACAGCAGGATGTGCTCACGAGTCTGCGGCATCGGGCCGTCAGCAGCGGAGCAAACCAGGATCGCGCCGTCCATCTGCGCAGCACCAGTGATCATGTTTTTCACATAGTCAGCGTGGCCCGGGCAATCGACGTGCGCGTAGTGACGGACAGCCGAATCGTATTCAACGTGGGAAGTGTTGATCGTGATACCACGAGCCTTTTCTTCCGGAGCGTTATCGATCTGGGCAAAGTCACGCGCGGAACCACCGAAAGCCTCAGCGCAGACCTTGGTCAGAGCAGCAGTCAGAGTCGTTTTACCATGGTCAACGTGACCAATAGTGCCGACGTTGAGGTGCGGCTTCTTCCGTTCAAACTTTTCTTTAGCCATCAGACCGTCTCCCATCGATAAATTGAGCTAGTCACGCCACCATTAAAACAAAGGCAGATATCTGCATATCTGCCTTCTTAATAATGGAGCTCATGAGCGGAATCGAACCGCTGACCTCACCCTTACCAAGGGTGTGCTCTACCAGCTGAGCTACATGAGCGAACACTTTGCACAAACAACAAACTTGGAGCGGGTAGCGGGAATCGAACCCGCACCATCAGCTTGGAAGGCTGAGGTTCTACCGTTGAACTATACCCGCGGAGCTTGCAGCTCACGCTTAATTTGGTGGAGGGGGAAGGATTCGAACCTTCGAAACTCGCGTGTCAGATTTACAGTCTGATCCCTTTGGCCACTCGGGAACCCCTCCAAAGTGAGGCGGCATTTTCGTAGCATGCCACCCTACTGTCAAGCATTTCCTCATAAAAAACTTGAGGTTAGCTTCATTGACAGCAACTTTTCAGACTCACTTAGAAAGCAACCCTGCAAAGCGGGCGCCATTCTATTCAAACTAACGAGGCGTTGCAACGCTTTCGCAAGGCATTAATTGATGCTGCAACCCATTGAAGTCCTGCGCCAAAGCCTGCAGCAGCGCATCATCGGCAAGCCGCCGACTCTGAGGCGCAATGCGCACCCAGAAATCACGGTGGGCACGCGGCAACTCACGCATCATCGGCTCATACCCCACCTCGCGCAGGCGCTGCATGACACTTTCAGCAGACTCGCCGCGAGGAAAGATCCCCAGAGAAATGCCATTGGACAAATCCCCCTGAGTAATGATGTAGCTGTCGATTTTCCGCGCCTGCAACTCTTTTAGTTGACGCAGCGAAGCCTGCCGAGAGGCAAGAGGCGCCAGGTAGACCCAGTAGTCCAGTCCCGCCGGTGCATCAACAGCCTTTACCTGTGATTGAATATCCAGACTGAGCAGGCGTTGCTCTACCACTTGAGCGGCATCCTCCCGCTCAAACCCACCCAGAAAGAGACAGACCTCGGAGACTTCCGCCGCAGTTCCGCCCGACGGCTCGCGACGAACCTGAGCCCCGTCCGACTCACTGAGCAGGCGAATATCCTGCCGCGCCCCCTGATACAACGAGAGTGGGGCCACTTCCTTCGCACGCAAGGGTGCCTGCTGCTGGTGCCAGACGTAATAAAAAAGATTGAGTACCAGCAACAGAAGAAATAGCCAGCGCATAAAAACCTCAGGACAACGGACAGACAATCGCCAAACCAATAAAAATCAGATCCGGCATCACGCGCGCAGAAGGCAGAATCTCCTTCACCAGCAGAGCATCCCCCCCCGTCAGGAACACCTGGAAATCTTCCCCCCAGTATTCTTTAGCCAGTTCAAGCTGCGTATGAACAAAACCACGCAGCATTAACGAGCAACCGCGCTCAACCGCCTCAACAGTCGAGCGCCCCGGCGTCAACGCATGAAGGGCCTGCTCGGCAGCTACATCATCGTAACGAATACGCCGAGTATGCGTTCTCAGTTGATTGCGCATTAACGGCACCCCAGGACAAATGAAACCGCCCAGATGCTCGCCATCGGCAGCCACGAAATCAGAAGTAACCGCCGTCCCCAAGTCCAGGACTAGACATGCTCTGCCAGCCAGATGATAAGCGCCTAATACCGCCAACCAGCGATCCAAACCAAGCCGCTCATAGTCACTGTAGCCATTGCGCACTCCAGCGGCCACAGCGGCGGAGCGCGCACGGCAAGAAGCAATCCCAAACCGCTGCGCCAGAAGATTTACGAGCTGTGCCGTCTCATCATCACTACGCACACTGACCAGGCGACAATGCTGCAATGCCAGATCAGGAATAAGTTGCAGCACCGAAACCAGCTGCTCAGCCGAATCGACGACGCCACCAGACAGCACAACCGGACCGGCGCCCACCAGCACACGCCACTTAATAAAGCTATTACCGCAGTCGAGCTCAAGAATCATCGCGCAACCTCAAACTGAGCTCACCGCCACTGTATTGCCGCTCAATGCCATCCACCAGCAAACGCAGAGCCCCCTGCCGGTCAATACCCAACACAACACCCTCAATCTGCCGCTCCCCAGCGGTCAGAAGCACTGAACGCCCTTGCCACAGGTGAGCAGCCTCCCATTCAGCCTGCAGCCCCACAAAGCCCTGCTCACGATGCTTCGCCAGGTAATCATGCAAGCGTTCGTTTAACTGGCAGACCAATACATTACGATCTATCAACTCACCAACCTCAATTCGCATCGAGGTCCAAGGCTGCCCAATACCCTCATCGATAGCCCGCATATTCACATTGACCCCAATGCCTATGACCACGTGACAAACATCCGCCGGATCACCAGATAACTCCAACAGGATCCCTGCGATCTTGCGGCCCGACACAAGAAGATCATTTGGCCACTTCAGACCAACATCCGCCACACCCGCACTCCGCAGCGCCTGCATCACAGCAAGACCGACAACTAGGCTAAGCCCCTCGAGTTGGCGAGCACCACCCTCGACACGCAATACCAGACTGTAATAAAGATTCTCCGCAAACGGACTCACCCACTTGCGCCCTCGACGACCACGCCCAGCTGTTTGGCGCTCCGCCAAAACGAAGAATGGCGCTTGCGCTCCACGCTCCAAACACCTCAGCGCCTCAGCATTTGTAGAGTCAGTCGACTCAACAAGGAACGATGCCCAGGCCGGCACTCCACCGAGCACAGCCAAGCGCTCAGCATCCAGCAACACTAACTGGCTAGCTAAGCGATAACCTCGGCCACGCACCTTATGAACAGGCAAGCTCAATTCAGCTTCTAATTGCTGTAATTGCTTCCACACAGCGCTTCGGCTCACCCCTAGGGCAGCCCCAAGCGCTTGCCCAGAATGGAAACGCCCATCCTGCAAGAGCCTCAACAACGTCAGCATGCGGATATCACCTCACAACGAGGCTGGCATCATATCGGCGCGCATCTCGATTGCATAGAAAGCTCCCACTTGGCGCTCATCGATCCGCACTGCTTCAGTGCTAACCCCGCAGGTAGCCCTGCCGCCCCGCCCGCCCTCGAGTACCTTTCCAG
>NZ_SCMP01000002.1 GCF_005502935.1 Pseudomonas sp. 2FG | reverse complement strand
TAGTCGCTGCCGAACCACTCGCCGGTGCGGCCGAAGCCACAGATCACTTCGTCGGCGACGAACAGGATGTCGTACTTGGCGAGGATCTCGCGGATCTTCGGCCAGTAGCTGTCTGGCGGAATGATCACGCCGCCGGCGCCCTGGATCGGCTCGGCGATAAAGGCCGCGACATTCTCTTCGCCGACTTCGAGAATCTTCTTTTCCAGCTGCTCGGCGGCCCAGATGCCGAACTCGTCCGGGGTCATGTCGCCGCCTTCGCCGAACCAATAGGGTTGCGGGATGTGCACTATGCCCGGAATCGGCAGGTCGCCCTGCTCGTGCATGTACTTCATGCCGCCGAGGCTGGCGCCGGCCACGGTGGAGCCGTGGTAACCGTTGACGCGGCTGATGATGACCTTCTTCTGCGGCTGACCTTTGATCGCCCAGTAATGGCGCACCATGCGCAGCATGGTGTCGTTGCCTTCCGAGCCGGAGCCGGTGAAGAACACGTGGTTCATGCCGGCCGGCGCGATCTCGGCAAGCGCCTTGGCCAGCTCCAGCACCGGCGGGTGCGCGGTCATGAAGAAGGTGTTGTAGAACGGCAGTTCGCGCATCTGCTGGCTGGCGGCCTGCACCAGTTCCTCGCGGCCATAACCCAGCGCCACGCACCAGAGCCCGGCCATGCCGTCGAGGATCTTGTTGCCCTCGCTGTCCCAGATATAGACGCCTTCGGCCTTGGTAATGATCCGCGGGCCCTTCTCCTTCAGCTGTTTATAGTCGCTGAAAGGCGCCAGGTGGTGATCATTGCTCAGGGTTTGCCACTCGAGCGTCTGCGGGTTAGTCACTGGGCTATTCATATTCATACCTCGTTCAAACAGGTTCGGCGGGGCCGAACCTGGCATAGGGCGTAGGAGCGAATTCATTCACCCCGGGGCATCAAGTGAGGGACGAATGAGTCCGCCCCTACAGTTGGCACTGGCGCCCGTTCGATTACACCGCGAACAGCAGGAACTCACGCTCCCAGGAGCTGATCACCCGCTTGAAGTTCTCGTGCTCGGCACGCTTCACCGCGACATAGCCGCGGATGAACTTGCTGCCGAGGTAGTCTTCCAGCGTCTTGCAGTTTTCCATGCGCTCCAGGGCGTCCTCGATGGTCAGCGGCAGACGCAGGTTGCGCCGCTCATAGCCGCGGCCCTTGACCTGGGCGCTCGGCTCCAACTGCTCGACCATCCCGATGTAGCCGCACAACAAGCTGGCGGCGATGGCGATATAGGGGTTGGCGTCGGCGCCCGGCAGGCGGTTTTCCACCCGGCGGTTTTGCGGGCTGGCATCCGGCACGCGCAGGCCGACGGTACGGTTTTCTTCGCCCCACTCGACGTTCACCGGTGCCGAGGTATCCGGCAGGAAGCGGCGGAACGAGTTGACGTTCGGGGCGAACAGCGGCAACAGCTCGGGGATGAACTTCTGCAGGCCACCGATGTGGTGGAGGAACAGTTCGCTCATCGAACCATCGTCGTTGGAGAAGATGTTCTTGCCGGTTTTAATGTCGACGATGCTCTGGTGCAGGTGCATCGCGCTGCCTGGCTCGCCGGTCATGGGCTTGGCCATAAAGGTGGCGGCGACGTTATGTTTCAACGCCGCTTCACGCATGGTGCGCTTGAAGATGATGATCTGGTCGGCCAGGTGCAGGGCTTCGCCGTGACGGAAGTTGATCTCCATCTGCGCGGTGCCGTCCTCGTGGATCAGCGTATCGAGATCCAGCTCCTGGGCTTCGCACCAGTCGTAGACGTCCTCGAACAGCGGATCGAATTCGTTCGCGGCATCGATGGAGAACGACTGCCGGCCAGTTTCCGGGCGGCCGGAACGACCGATCGGCGCCTGCAGCGGGTAGTCCGGGTCATCGCTGCGCTTGGTCAGGTAGAACTCCATCTCCGGCGCGACTATCGGCTGCCAGCCCTTATCGCTATAGAGCTTGAGCACTTTCTTGAGGATGTTGCGCGGCGACAACTCGATGGGGTTGCCCAGCTTGTCGTAGGTGTCATGGATCACTTGGGCGGTGGGCTCGATGGCCCAGGGCACGAGGAACACGGCATTCTCGTCCGGACGACAGACCATATCGATATCGGCCGGGTCGAGCAGGTCGTAATAAATGTCGTCTTCCACGTAGTCACCGGTGACCGTCTGCAGCAGTACGCTTTCAGGTAAGCGCATGCCCTTCTCGTCGATGAACTTATTGGTCGGCGCGATCTTGCCACGGGAGATTCCGCTAAGATCACTGATAAAGCATTCAACTTCAGTGATTTTGCGTTCTTTCAGCCAACTAGTGAGTTGGTCGAGTTTGGGACTCATAAAGACCTCAGGGGGGATTGAGAGCCTAACGGCATAGTTAAGCTCAGCGTTGACTCGCCCGCTTGCGACAGGCATCTCCAAATGCCTGGAAGATGGCGAGGTATTCGGGATTCGAGCGTACTTGCCACTCCGGGTGCCACTGCACCCCAAGGGCAAAGCTCTTGGCTCCCTCGACCGAGATGGACTCGATCAGCCCGTCAGGAGCCAAAGCCTCGACACGCAGGCCCGGCGCCAGACGTTCAACGCCCTGACCATGAATCGAATTGACGAGGATCTCGTCCGGCAAGCCGAGGCCGGCGAGGACACCGCCCGACTGCACGTGCAGCGGGTGGCGGGGGGCGTATTGGACTTCCAGCGGCTCGTTCTCCGGCTCGCGGTGATCCATAAAGGGGCCGACCTCATGCACCTTCTGGTGCAGGCTGCCGCCGAAGGCCACATTTATTTCTTGGAAGCCGCGGCAGATACCGAGCAGCGGAACACCGGCGGCCACGGCCGCACGAATCAGCGGCAAGGTGGTGCGGTCACGCTCGGGGTCGTGCTGAGTGCCTGGCGGACTGGCCTGGCCACTGTAGTGCTGAGGTTCGACATTCGACGGCGAGCCGGTAAACAACAAGCCGTCTAGACTCTCTAATAAGGTCGGTTGGTCGATCAGCTCAGCCAGTGACGGAATGATCAGCGGCAAGCCACCGGCGCCGACGGCCACCGCACGGACGTATTTGTCGCCCGCTATATGGTGGGGATGGAGGCCAATCTGCTTGGAGCAGGCGATAACGCCGATTAACGGCAGGCGCGACATGAGATACCCGTTTTATTGCTGTTATGGGTTTGAACCGAGCTTAGCCTTGTTCATTTTTTTACACAATACTTATGTAAAAAATTAAACACACCTTCGCTGAGCACCGCGCAGGCCAAGGCCGCGAGAGGGTTTGCAATGCCCTGCAGCGCCCTAAAAACGGCCGCCACGCCCCTTTTTAAGGCGAAATGTGGCACTATTGACAGGGTGAGGCGTTTGAGATTGACTCACACCCCATCAGTCGAATGATTGATATTTTTAACAATAAAGGTGTTGCATCATGTCGGTTCCTCCGTGTGCCGTTCAGCTTAATGAAGCGAATGATTTTCTTAAGAAACATCCCGAGGTTCAGTTCGTCGACCTCCTAATTGCAGATATGAATGGCGTGGTGCGCGGCAAGCGCATTGAGCGCGCCAGCCTGCACAAGGTCTATCAGCGCGGCATCAACCTGCCCGCCTCCCTGTTTGCACTCGACATCAATGGCTCCACGGTAGAGAGCACCGGCCTCGGCCTGGATATTGGTGATTCCGACCGGGTTTGTTACCCCATTCCCAACACCCTGTGCAACGAGCCCTGGCAGAAGCGTCCTACCGCTCAGCTGCTGATGACCATGCACGAGATGGAAGGCGAGGCCTTCTTTGCCGACCCACGCGCCGTGCTGCAGCAGGTAGTCAGCAAATTCGATGCGCTGGGTCTGACCATCTGTGCGGCGTTCGAGTTGGAGTTCTACCTGATCGACCAGGCCAACGTGAACGGCCGCCCGCAACCCCCGCTGTCGCCGCTCTCGGGCAAGCGCCCGCAATCCACCCAGGTCTATATGATCGACGACCTGGACGAATATGCCGAATGCCTGCAGGACATCCTCGAAGGGGCCAAAGAGCAGGGCATTCCGGCTGACGCCGTGGTCAAGGAAAGCGCCCCGGCGCAGTTCGAGATCAACCTGCACCACGTCGCCGACCCGATGAAGGCCTGCGATTACGCGCTGCTGCTCAAGCGCCTGGTGAAGAACATCGCCTACGACCATGAAATGGATACCACCTTCATGGCCAAGCCTTACCCGAACCAGGCTGGCAACGGGCTGCATGTGCACATCTCGATTCTCGACAAAGATGGCAACAACATCTTCAAGAGCGAAGAGCCGGTAGAGAACGACGCGCTGCGTCATGCCATCGGCGGCATCATCGAAACCATGCCGGCGTCGATGGCGTTCCTCTGCCCGAACGTCAACTCCTACCGGCGTTTCGGCGAGAAGTTCTTCGTGCCGACTTCGCCGACCTGGGGCGTGGACAACCGCACCGTAGCACTGCGCGTGCCGAACGATTCGGCCGATGCCGTGCGCATCGAGCACCGGGTTGCCGGCGCCGATGCCAACCCCTACCTGCTGATGGCCTCGGTGCTGGCGGGCATTCACCACGGCCTGACCAACAAGGTCGAGCCCGGTGCGCCGGTCGAAGGCAATGCCTACGAGCAAAACGAGGCCAGCCTGCCGAATAACCTGCGCGACGCCCTGCGCGAGCTGGACGACAACGAGATCATGGCGCGCTATATCGACCCGAAATACATCGATGTGTTCGTCGCCTGCAAGGAAAGCGAGCTGGCCGAGTTCGAGTACTCGATCTCCGACCTCGAGTACAACTGGTATCTGCACACCGTGTAACTAAGACCCGACGCCGGCCCTAGCCGGCGTCGTTTTATCGGGCGACAACCAGCAATCATTCGCCGCGCCCGTGGTTCCGCGCCGCGGCCGAGAGCTGCAGCGCTCATAGCGCAAGCCGCCAAGCCAAGCACGTGCAACCTCAGCCAGCAGAACAAGCCCCAGGCCCGCTCGGCGCCGCTCAGCTTGGATAGATGGAACTCATCCGTGGCGCCCAATGCCGGTGCTGCACATGCTGTGAACCGACACTTAAGGAAGGTCGTCATGCCCCGCTTTCTCGCTCCGCTGCTGTTCGCTTTGACTCCGCTACTGGCCACCCCGCTGCCGGCCGCTGCCGAGGAGCTGATCCGTGTCTACAACTGGGACGACTACATAGCGCCGCAGGTGCTCACGGACTTCGAGAAGGAGACCGGCATCCGCGTCGAGTACCACACCTTCGACACCGCCGAAGAATTGGAGAAAGCCCTCGCCAGCGGCGAGGCGATCGACATCGCGGTGCCCACCCACAGCGATCTGCCAGCCCTGATCAAAGCCGGGCGCCTGCAGCCGCTGGATATGACCAAACTGCCCAATCGCCAGCACCTGGATAAACCCCTGCTGAGCAAGCTCGCGGCGGTCGATCCGCAGAACCGCTATGCGATTCCCTACCTGTGGGGCGCCATCGGCCTGGCGGTGAATACCCGACTGGCGGAACAGGCCTTCGGTGGCCCGCTACCCGATAGCTGGAGCCTGTTGTTCGATCCCGAGAAGAGCAAGCGCCTGGCCAGCTGCGGGA
Organism: Pseudomonas sp. 2FG; assembly: GCF_005502935.1. Classification (GTDB taxonomy): domain Bacteria; phylum Pseudomonadota; class Gammaproteobacteria; order Pseudomonadales; family Pseudomonadaceae; genus Aquipseudomonas. Next base: position 335,342 of record NZ_SCMP01000002.1, on the reverse strand, counting down.
TCGGCGTCTTGGATGCCCAGGACGAAGTCCTCTCCGTGCTGCTGAACTACCAGGGACACAGCCTCGCCCACAGCCCGCCGAGACAGATCAAACGGGCCGGCGAGGTGCTCAATGAGTTGCGCCCGCAGCTCAAATACGTCGACAGTGCGCGCTATCTCGACGACTTGCAGCAAGGTCGGCTGTGCCTGGCCGTGGCCTGGGCCGGCGACGCCCTGGCCGCTGCCGATACCGGCCAGCCGGTGCGCTTCGTGATACCGCAGGAAGGCTCGGTGGTGTTTATCGACAACCTGGTGATTCCCAGCAGCGCGCAACGGGCCGACCTCGCCCACCGCTTTATCGACTACCTGATGCGGCCCAAAGTGGCGGCGCTGACCACCGCGCAAACCCTCTACCCGAGCGGCAATGCCGACGCCAAGCAGTTCCTCGAGCCGGCGCTGCGCGAGCAGCCCGGTCTCTATCCGGACCGCGACACCAAGCGCCGCCTGTTCGCCCTGGAAACCCTACCGGAGAAGCTCGGCCCGATACGCGACGAGGTCTGGGTGCGCTTTCGCGACGGCAGCTGACTTGCCGAACGGCGCGGGCTGACGTCCAATAGCACCTCCTAAGCAGAGGTGACCGTCATGCAGCGCCCCGCTACCGCCCGCAAACCACGCGCCAGCAGCCAGGCACGGATCGCCGGGATACTCGCCGCCGCCCGTGCCTTGCTGGCCGAAGAGGGGGTCGCCGGGCTGTCGATCTACAGCGTGGCCGAGCGCGCGGAGATGCCGCCGTCCTCGGTCTATCACTTCTTCGCCAGCGTGCCGGCCATCCTCGAGGCCCTCACCGCCGATGTGCATGCGGCCTTCCGCGCCTGCCTGCAACAGCCGATCGAGCACGGCGCCCTGCGCGACTGGCGCGATCTCTCGCGGCTGGTCGAGCAACGCATGCTGGCGATCTATGCCGCCGACGCCGCCGCCCGCCAACTGATCCTCGCGCAGCACGGCCTGAGTGAAGTCACCCAGGCCGACCGCCAGCACGACATCGAACTCGGCCAGCTGATGCACGAGTTGTTCGACCGCCACTTTCCGCTGCCACTGTTGCCAGCAGAAATCGACGTGTTCGCCCTGGCTCTGGAGCTTAGCGATCGGGTGTATGCACGCTCGGTGCAACTGCACGGACAGATCACGCCGCGCCTGGCCGAGGAAGGCATGCGCGTCTTCGATGTTTATCTTGGTCTCTACCTGCCGCCTTACCTGCCCAAGCGCGACCCGCAGCCCTAGACCATCCGCAGCGATCAATACGGCCAACGACCACATTGAGCCGGGTGCATGGTGCCGGGCTTATTGCACCCGACCAACCCGCACAAAACAGATATTTATCGGTATTTTTATCGTTAAAGATCTTTCGATAGAAAAAATAAGCTTCTAAAGCAGATTTTTATCGACTATAAAGTCAGCAACCGCACGGCAGGCCTTCGTCTGCCGCCACGGCATTGCCACAGCTGTCTGCTAGCGTCTGATGACCCCCGCAGATGATCCAGTCGTAATCACTCTTACGAGGTGTTCCATGTCCCGTATCGTCACCGTCGCCGCCACGCAGATGGCTTGTTCCTGGGATCGCACGGCGAATATCGCCAACGCCGAGAAGCTGGTGCGCGAAGCCGCCGCCAAAGGCGCGCAGGTCATCCTGATCCAGGAACTGTTCGAGACTCCGTATTTCTGCCAGAAACCGAATCCGGACTACCTGCAGTTGGCCACCAGCACGGAAGAGAACGCCGCCATCGCGCACTTCCAGAAGATCGCCAAGGAACTGCAAGTGGTGCTGCCGATCAGCTACTTCGAGCATGCCGGGCGCGCACGCTATAACAGCATCGCGATCATCGACGCCGACGGCAGCAACCTCGGCATCTACCGCAAGAGCCATATCCCGGACGGTCCTGGCTACCACGAGAAGTACTACTTCAACCCAGGCGACACCGGCTTCAAGGTTTTCCAGACCCGTTACGCCAAGATCGGCGTGGCCATCTGCTGGGACCAGTGGTTCCCGGAAAGCGCGCGCAGCATGGCGCTGCTCGGCGCCGAACTGCTGTTCTACCCGACCGCCATCGGCAGCGAGCCGCATGACCCGAGCATCACCTCGCGCGAACACTGGCAGCGCGTGCAACAGGGCCACGCCGGGGCGAACCTGATGCCGCTGATCGCCAGCAACCGCATCGGCCGCGAAGACCAAGGCGACTACCACATCAACTTCTACGGCTCGTCCTTTATCGCCAACCAGTTCGGCGAGAAGGTCGCGGAGCTCAACCAGACCGAGGAAGGCGTGTTGGTGCACAGCTTCGACCTGGATGCGCTGGAACATACCCGCAGCGCCTGGGGCGTGTTCCGCGACCGCCGGCCGAACCTCTACGGCCCGATCAAGACGCTGGACGGCGAGCTGCAGTCCTGACCCGGCCCGCCCGGATTGCGCGCCCCCTGATCCGGGCCACAGGCTATTTGTTGTAGGAGCGGGCCATGCCCGCGATATCCGGTGTTTCGCGGGCATGGCCCGCTCCTACGGTCAGAACTCCCCCTTTTGGCAACAGGTTCGACACTAATGAAAACCCTAAACAGCACCCCGCGCACCGATGGCTTCCGCATGCCGGCCGAATGGGAAGCGCATAGCCAGACCTGGATGGTCTGGCCGGAGCGCCCGGACAACTGGCGCCTCGGCGGCAAGCCGGCGCAAGCCGCGTTCACCGCGGTGGCCACGGCCATCGCGCGCTTCGAGCCGGTGACCGTGTGCGTCAGCGCCGGGCAATACGAAAACGCCCGCGCACGGCTCGACGAGCCCAATATCCGCCTAGTCGAAATCACTACCGACGACGCCTGGGTGCGCGACACCGGGCCAACCTTCGTAACCAACAGCCAAGGCGAAGTCCGTGGCGTGGACTGGACCTTCAACGCCTGGGGCGGCTTCGACGGCGGCCTGTATGCGCCGTGGCTGCGCGACGATCAGGTGGCCAGCAAGATCCTCGAGATCGAGCGCTGCCCGCGCTATCGCACCGAAGGCTTCGTACTGGAAGGCGGCTCCATCCACGTGGATGGCGAAGGCACGCTGATCACCACCGAAGAATGCCTGCTCAATCGCAACCGCAACCCGCACCTCGGTCGCGAAGAGATCGAAGCGCTGTTGCGCGAGCACCTGGCGGTGGAGACGGTGATCTGGCTGCCGGACGGCCTGTTCAACGACGAGACCGACGGCCACGTCGACAACTTCTGCTGCTACGTGCGCCCGGGCGAAGTGCTGCTGGCCTGGACCGACGATGTGCAGAACCCCAACTACCCGCGTTGCCAGGCCGCCATGCGCGTGCTGGAAAGCGCGAAAGATGCCCAAGGCCGCAGCCTGGTCGTGCACAAGATGCCGATCCCCGGGCCGCTCTACGCCACCGATGCGGAATGCGCCGGCGTCGATCTGGTCGCCGGCACCCAGGAGCGTGACCCGTCGATCCGCCTGGCCGGCTCCTACGTCAACTTCCTGATCGTCAACGGCGGCATCATCGCGCCGAGCTTCGACGACCCGAAAGATGCCGAGGCCCGCGCCATCCTCCAACGCCTGTTCCCGGCCCATGAGGTGGTGCTGGTGCCCGGCCGGGAGATCCTCCTCGGCGGCGGCAATATCCACTGCATCACCCAGCAACAACCCGCGCCGCAACGGCGCTGAGGCATCACCCAGGCCTGGCGCTCGACAGCGGCGCCAGGCCTGGGTGCGGAGCGGCTGGCGCTGCGCCTGCAGATAAAGAGCAACAGCCCCCGGCGCCGGTTCAGGCCGAGACGATCTGGTTCTTGCCCTGACGCTTGGCCTGGTACATGGCGGCATCGGCACGGGCGAACAGCGCATCGAGGGCGGCGTCATTGCTCCGCAGGCTGGTCAGCCCCTGGCTGACGGTGACGCCGAAGACTTGCTCATCACAGCTGAACGTCAGCCGCTGGATTTCCCGCTGCAGGCGTTCGGCGATTTGCTCGGCCAACTCTGGTGCACAGTGGGGAAACAGCGCGGCGAATTCCTCGCCGCCGATGCGCCCAAACAGGTCACCGCGCCGGAGCGCACCGGCGCCACACTGGGCGATGCGCTGCAGCACCACGTCGCCCATCTGATGGCCATGGCTATCGTTGATCGACTTGAAGTCATCCACATCCAGCAGCAGGAAGGCCAGTGGCGTACCGGCGCTGCGCGCTTGTCCGAACTCGTGCTGAGCGCATTCGAAGAAATGCCGGCGGTTGCTGCTCTGGGTCAGCACGTCGGTGGTCGCCAGGCGTTGCAGCTCGCCCTCCAGCTGCTTCTGCGCGGTGATGTCTTCGGCGATGCCGACCACGATCAACGGCTTGCCGGCGGCGCACTGGCGGCTGACGAAGCATTTGTCGCTGAGCCAGCGCAGCTGCCCGTCGGCGCGCAGGATGCGGTATTCACGGGCCTCGACCGCGCCCTTGACCAGCACCTCGGCCAGGCTCGCGGCGGCGTACTCGACGTCGTCCGGGTAGATGCTATTGAGCCACTCGCCATAATCGGCCAACAGCAGCCCGGCGGAGCGGCCGAAGACCCGTTCGTAAGCCGGACTGACGTAGATGATCCGCTGCGTTTGCCAGTCGAAGGCCCAGAGCACCGCGTTGACGCTGTCGAGCAGGGAACTGAACAACTGCTCGCGTTCACGCAAGCGCTCGACTTCCCCACGGCTGTGCAGCAAAGCCAGGGTCAGCGCCTCGAGCTCCGGCGGTAGAGGGGTCTGCTCGTCCATCAGAATCCCTCCCGGGTGAATCCATGGGTGACCTCTGCAGCATACTGCGCCTGCCCCGCGCGCAACAAAAAGCCCGCCGAACGGCGGGCTTGAGTCGAGCAGGCAAGGCTTAAGCCAGGGCTGCCGGGCGGAGCGAGTAGGTCTTCAGCTGTTCGGCGAAATCGCGCAGCGATTGGATGCCACTGGCCTCGGCCTCGTGCACCCAGACCTTCATCGCTTCGAGCATGTCGTGGCCGTTGGCACTGGTTTTCACCCAGATCTGCTGCAGCGCCAGGCGCTTCTCGTAAATCACCTTGAGCGCCTGGCTCTGCTCCAGCATGACCTGGATGCGCGCGTGGTGCTGGTCCTCCAGCAGGCTGGTCTCACGCGACAGCAGCCGCTTGGCGCGGTGGAATTGATGGCGAACCGAGGCGTCGGCCTTGGCCAGTTCTTGCTTGACCAACGGCCCGATCACCAACTTGCGGTACTGCGCCATGATCTGGAAGCGGTTGTTGAGGATCGCCATGGCGGTATCCATGTCCAGGTTGCCCTTGCCGGCCACCCGGTGGGCAATCGGCGCGACCCGCTGCACCTTCGCCAGGCGCAAGCAGCTGAACAGCTGGATCCAGGCCCAGCCCATATCGAACTCCCACTTCTTCACCGACAACTTGGCCGAGTTCGGGTAGGTGTGGTGGTTGTTGTGCAGCTCTTCGCCGCCGATCAGGATGCCCCAGGGCAGCAGGTTGGTGGCGGCGTCGCGGCATTCGAAGTTGCGATAGCCGACCGCATGGCCAAGGCCGTTGATCACCCCCGCGGCCCACACCGGAATCCACATCATCTGCACGGCCCAGACGGTGATGCCGATCACGCCGAACAAGGCCAGGTCGGCGATGGCCATCAACACGATGCCGCCCATCGGGAAGCGCGAATAAAGGTTACGCTCGATCCAGTCTTCCGGGCAGTTCTTGCCGTAGATGCGCAGGGTCTCGGGGTTTTGCGCTTCCGCGCGATACAGCTCGGCGCCGGTGCGTAGGACGGTGGCCAGCCCCTTGATCACCGGGCTGTGGGGGTCGTCGACGGTCTCGCATTTGGCGTGGTGTTTACGGTGGATCGCCGTCCACTCGCGGGTGTTCTGGCCGGTGGTCAGCCACAGCCAGAAGCGGAAGAAGTGCTTGAGGGCCGGGTGCAGCTCCAGCGCGCGGTGCGCCGAGTAGCGGTGGAGGTAGACGGTGACCGCGACTATGGTCACGTGCGTCATCAGCAGGGTGACCGCCAGCACTTGCCAGGCCGACAGGTCGAGAAAGCCGTTGTACCACATAGAAAACCTTGCCTCGGGGGTGATGAACTCATAGCTTGTCGGACAAGCTCGAGGGCATTATCCCTGAGCCTTGTCAGAAAACCAGTCGGTCTTTTAGATCAAAATATGCGCCTCACCCCTCTATCCATGCTGCCCGTGCTCGACTCGAGGCGCCCTCCTGGATGACTAATTACCGTAGCGCCCTGCACCTCAGCTTGATCTACCTGTTCAGCGCCGGCCTCTGGGTGTTCTGCAGCGACTACCTGCTAACCGAACTGGGCCTGCACATGGCGCAACTGGAACGCCTGCAACTGGCCAAGGGCCTGGGCTTTGTCCTGCTCACCGGACTGCTCCTGCACCAGATACTGCGCAACCATGAACGCCAGCAAGGGCGGGCCATGCGCGACCTGCAAATGAACCTGGAGCGTCTGCGCCAGGCGGCGGCGGTGTTCGAGGCCACCCAGGAAGGGGTGCTGGTGACCGATGCGCAGACGCGCATCAGCCATATCAATCCGGCGTTTTCCCGCATCACCGGCTATCAGCAAGGCGAGATCCTCGGCGCTACGCCGAAACTGCTGAAATCCGGCCGGCATGACCCGAGCTTCTATCAACAACTGTGGCGGAGCCTGCACCAGCACGGCAGCTGGAGCGGCGAGGTGTGGAACCGGCGCAAGAATGGCGAGGTTTACCCCCAGTGGCAGTGCATCCGGGTCATTCACGATGAACAAGGCCGCATCAGCCACTATGTCGCGGTGTTTTCCGACCTCAGCGCGCTCAAACGCTCGCAGTACGAGTTGGATTACCTGGCCCATCATGATCCGCTGAGCGACCTGCCCAACCGCCTGCTGTTCACCGAGCGCGTCGAGCAGGCGCTGGGGCACGGGCGGCGCGATAAACCGGGTGGCGCGGTGCTGCTGATCGACCTCGATCACTTCAAGCACATCAACGAAAGCCTCGGTCACAGCGCCGGCGACCAGCTGTTGAAGCAGGTCGGCGAGCGCCTGCAGGCGCAGCTGCACGAGGGCATGACCCTGGCACGCCTGGGCGGCGATGAGTTCGGCCTGCTGTGCGAGGGCTGCCACCGGCCCGAACAGGCCGCCGCCATCGCCGAACGCCTGCTGGCTGCGCTGCGCCGGCCGTTCAAGCTCGAGGGCCAGGAGCTGTTTATCGGCGCCAGCCTCGGCCTCAGCCTGTTCCCCGGCGATGCGCAGAACGTCGAGCAGGTGCTGCGCAATGCCGACTCGGCCCTGTTCAAGGCGAAGCACAACGGGCGCGCAACCTACGCCTTCTACAGCCAGGAGCTGACCACCCTGGCCCAGCAGCGCGTCGAACTCGGCGCCCTGCTGCATCAGGCCTTGGAGCAGCAACAACTGCGGGTGTATTACCAGCCGATCTATGCCCTGGACGGCGGCCAGTTGCTGGGGGTCGAGTCACTGGTGCGTTGGCAGCATCCGCAACGCGGCCTGGTGCCACCGGGCGAGTTCATCCCGATTGCCGAGGAAAGCGGCTTGATCGGTGCCATCGACGCCTGGGTGCTGCAGCAGGCCTGCCGGCAGATGCGGCTGTGGCAGCAACAGGGGCTGAACCTGGAGTTTGTCGCGGTGAACGTCTCCAGCCGCCTGTTCAGCCGCGGCGAACTGGACACGCAGGTGATGCGGGTACTGGCGGAAACCGGTTTGGAGCCAGGCTGCCTGGAGCTGGAAATTACCGAAAGCGCGGTGATGGATAACCCGGATACCGCGTTGGCGCTGATGCAGCGCTTGTGCGCACTGGGCGTGCGCCTGGCCATTGACGATTTCGGCACCGGCTATTCCTCACTGGCGCGACTCAAACGCATGCCGGTGCACAAGCTCAAGCTGGATCAGAGTTTTGTTCGCGGCTTACCCGCCGATCAGGATGACGTGGCGATTGCCCGCGCCGTGATTACCCTGGGCCAAAGCCTGGGGCTGAAGGTGCTGGCCGAAGGCATCGAGCAGCCGGCCCAGGCGGAGTTTCTCCAGCACCTGGGCTGCGACCTCGGCCAAGGCTACCTGTTCGGCCACCCACAGCCGGCCGAGCGCCTAAGATCTCAGGTCGAACAACGCCCAGCGTTATTCAGCGTCACCACGTAGCTGCAACACGAGGAGTTGCAACCGGCTAGGATAGCGAGCTCAATGCGCTGAAACCCTGCAAGCTCACCGCGCATCCCCATGACACTCTCTGCCGACGACCTCGCCCACATCGCCGCCCTCACCCTCGAGCACTACAACCAGTGCGCCGAGGACTTCCGCGCCGGTACCCGCGATCACGATGTGAGCCAGAACATCGCCGCGTTGTTGCGCCATATCGAGGCCGAGCCGCCCTTTAGCCTCCTCGATTTTGGCTGTGGGCCGGGGCGCGATCTCAAGGTCTTCACGGGCTTGGGCCACCTGGCTGTCGGGCTGGATGGCTGTCCGCGCTTCGCCGAGATGGCGCGGGCCGACAGCGGCTGCGAGGTCTGGCAGCAGGACTTCCTCAGGCTCGAGCTACCGGCGGAGCGCTTCGATGGCGTGTTCGCCAATGCCGCGCTGTTTCATGTGCCGAGCCAGGAGTTGCCACGGGTGTTGCGGCAACTGCAGGCCACGCTGAAACCTGGCGGCGTGCTGTTCAGCTCCAACCCGCGCGGGGACAATCGGGAAGGCTGGAATGCCGAGCGTTATGGCGCTTACCACGACCTGCCGAGCTGGCGCCGCTACCTGATGGCAGCGGGCTTCCACGAACTCGAACACTATTACCGGCCGGCAGGCTTGCCGCGCGCGCAACAGCCGTGGCTGGCCAGCGTGTGGCGCAAGCTATAGCCGCGCCCTAAACCCGCAGCACAAGACAACGCAAACTCCATGCGCCCCACCCGCCGGGCGAGCAGAGGCGCCTCGCTCGGGCGACTCAAACGTATCGCGATGTGGGCCTTGCGCCGAGCCCGGCTGAGCTTGCGGCTGTCGGTGAACCGCTCCGTCAGGGTACCGGGGTGCCTGGCACGAAACGAGGCCCATCTGGCCGACCTTGAACGCCGGCCACGACCAACTATGCTCAGCTCGAGGCGCTGCAGAGCGCCGCCCGCCCTCGCCACGGCCGGGGCAGTCCTCCTTGAGCAAGGAAGTTCACTGACATGAGCTTTTTCCGCCGCTCCCTGCTGGTCCTGCTGGTCCTGCCGCTGCTCATGGCGCAAGGCCAGGCAGACGATCAGGTCGCCGCTCCGGTACGGGTCGGTTTCCTGGAATTTCCACCTTATTCCTATCGGGATGCCCTCGAGCGACCCGCCGGCTCGATGATCGACTTTGCCGAACGTCTGTTCGAACTGGCCGGGCTGCCGGTGGAGCTGACCCCCTATCCGCCGGCGCGCCTGTACAAGAACCTGCTGGATGGCTCGACCGAGGTCACCCTCGGTGCCCTGGGCAACCCCCTGCTGCGCGACCACACCCTGAACGGTGGCGAGGTGATCGGCTCGCTCAATCTCAACCTCTACTACCCCGCCGGCCAGCCGCCCCCGCAGCTGCCTCAGGACCTCGTCGGCAAGCGCCTGCTGCTGATCCACGGCTTCACCTACTGGGCCCCGGAGGCCCGCCAGCTCCTCGAGGATCGGAACCTGGAGCTGAGACTGCAGACCGCCAACAGCCACCTGGCGGCCCTCGAACTGCTCGACAAGCGGCGCGCCGATTACCTCCTCGACTACCAGATGCCGGTCGAAGACGCCCTGCGACAAAGTCAGCGCCCGGCGTTGCCAGCGCTGACCCTGCACAGCCTGCCGCTGGGGCTGATCTTCTCGCGCCATTCCATGCGCAGCGAGCTGCTGCGCCAACGCCTGGAGGGCGCCTACCAGCAACTCAAAGACAGCGGCGAGCTGCAGAGCTGGCGCCAAGCCATGCACCTGCAAGAAGTCGTCACCCCACGCGTCGCGACAGAAGCCCTCAGCGCCAAGCCAACCCCCTGACCGCCGGTCATTCACTGCGCAAATCAACCTTTCGGACTATTCCCGTCGGCCGCAGGCAGGGTAGGCTTGTACTGCGGTTAGGCTTGCGCTTGCCCCCTCGGCCCGACTGCTCACAACAACAATAAGGAGCACCTCGGTATGCCTCGTAACTCGTTGTTCCGCCTGCTGTTTGCCATGACCATCGGGCTATTGGCAGGCTTCGCCCCAGGCGCCTCCGCCACCCCCCTGACACCCCAGGAACAGATGCAGGTCTATGCCCTCCGCGCCACCAGCAGTCTGCTGCTGTATCGCGGCGAAGGCTTCCAGGCCAGTTATGCCCAGCGCGTGGACGACGACCTCGCCGCCTTGGCGGCGGCGCTGCAGAGCAGCCAGCCGGCGAGTGATGCGTTACGCAACAGCCACCAGGAACTTGTTACCCAGATTCGCCGCGGTGTTTCCTTCGGCCCCAACGAGGAGGATGTGCCTTGGTCCTACCAGAAGGAGCTGAGCAAGGCGCTGAGCGACTTCCTGCTGACCACCCATGGCCTGGCCAGCAACAGCGCGCAGGAGGAACTGCCGGTCAAGGTCGAATACCTGTCCGTGCAGTACCTGTTCCGCTCCTACATCGGCAGCTTCGAACTGCCCCGCGAGCTCAGTGAGCAGTACCTCGGCCAGGATGAACGGGTGCTGGTGCCGGACATCGATACTCGACTGGTCGCTTTGAATGACCAAGGCAATCCGGCGATCGGCAAAATCAAAACCCGCTGGAGCTACCTGAAAGTCGCCCTCAACGACATGAACAGCCAGAGCTCGGCGCTGGCCAGCGCTTCTGGCCGGCCCTTCGCACCGACCACCGTGGATCGCCACACGCGCACCCTGACCGAGCAGTTGATGAGCTTGAACTAAGCCGGCCCCGCAACAAAAAGTCAGGCAGCAACAAGCCGGCCCCGCGCCGGCTTTTTTGTTGGCGTGGGCTCAGACGGGGGCTTTCTTGGCGCGGATACAGGTGGGCCCGGCGCGCTCTTCCACGGCCTGACGAACCTCGTCACGCAGGCCGAGTAGAAACGCCAACTCGGCGACCACAAACAGCGGGCCGACCATCAGCCCCATCACATCATCGACAAAAGCGGGCTTACGGCCCTCGTAGTAATGGCCGATGAACTGGATGATCCAGCCGACCACGAACAGACCCAGACCGCCACTCAGCCAGACCAGCGTCGATTGCACGGCCAACACCTGGCCACCCCACAGACTGAACCCGAGCAGCGCCGTCATCAGCAGACCGAAACGCCGATCCAAGCGCAGGTAAAACCCCGCCGCCGCCAGCGCGGCGAGCGTCGCCGGTGACCACCACAGGCCCAGCGCCGACAGCCCTGGACGAGACAACAGGGCGGTGACGGCAAAGACGATCAGCGGCACGCCGATGAAGTGGCTGAAGATATTCCGGCGGTCGCGATGATAGGCCGCGTATTGGCCAAGGTGGTCGACCAGGGTTTTCATGCTGCTACTCCTCGAGTTGGGCTGACCTGATAATGCCGCGTAGCTAAGCTGTAGCACTGTCAGCTAGCCGACAAAGCCTTGGAAAAACCATGAATGATGCCCTGCGTTATCGCCAACGCCTGCTCGGCGGCCAGTGGTTCAATGCCCTGCCCGCCAGCCTGCAGGAGATGCTGCTGAGTAGCGCCCAAGTGCGCCGTTTGGAGGCCGGGCAGCGCTTGTTCAGCCGCGGCGACCAACCCTGTGGCCTGTATGCGGTGGTAGAGGGCGCGATCCGCATTGGCGCGGTCAGCGCGAGCGGCAAGGAAGCCTTGCTGAGCCTGGTCGAGCCGCCTTACTGGTTCGGCGAGATTTCCCTGTTCGACGCTCAACCGCGCACCCATGACGCCTTTGCCGAAGGGCCGACGACCCTGCTGCACGTGTCGCAAACGGCGCTGCTCAGCCTGCTCGAATGCGAACCGCAACACTGGCGCGACTTCGCCCTGCTGATGAGCCAGAAGTTGCGCCTGGCCTTTATCGCCCTGGAACAGATCAGCCTGCTACCCGCCGCGCCGCGCCTGGCCCGGCGCCTGCTGATGATCGCGGAGAATTACGGCGAGGGTGGACCGCGGCGGGTGATCCACCTGGCCCAGGAACAACTGGCGCTGATGCTGGCGATCTCGCGACAGACCACCAACCAGATCCTCAAGGAGCTGGAAGCCCAGGGCATCCTGCGCCTGACCTACGGCGCGATCGAAATCCTCGACCTTCAACGCCTGCGCCAGGCCGCGCAGCACTATTAAAACGTCGCGCTGCCCCGTAGCAGCGAGCTCTGCCAACACCGAAGCCGGATGACCTAACCCGGCAAGCGATGGCGCCGGATAAAGCCGCGGTCGAGGTAGTCCTTCCAGCAACCGCATAAACGCCCGCCGGCGCTCCATTCGCGCCAACTCAGCAGCGCCCCGCCATCGCCGGTGGCGAGCAGGCAGCACCCGCGCAGCACAGCCAAGCGGCCTAGTCGCCCAACCCACAGGCGACTCAAGGGCTGCGGAAACCCCAGACAATTTCCACCACCCGCAGCGCCAGGACGACGTAGACCAGACACACCGCCACCTGCAACAGCAGGTGGCGTTTCAAGCGGGCCAGCTTATGCAGACCGTCCCAGATGTTCAGCAGGGTGAGCACAGCGGCCAGTACCATCAGCCCCCAGCCAGCCGGACTCGAGACGGCCAGCCCCAAGAACAACTGCCGAGGATCGTGGAGCGCATTGGTGCCGGCGGCGAACAGCAGGGAGCACATCAGGAAATTGCGCAGGTTGTCGAAGATATCCTTGGCCAGACCCTGCTCGAGAACCTGGTTGAGGCGTTGCAGATAATCCTTGGCCATATGCTCGCCCATGCTGGGAATGGTCAGTGGGTCGCCGCGACCAAGGGCCGCGGCGCTACAACGACTTTAGCTCAGCCGCGCCGCCAACCATGCAGGCGCTTGAGCCAGCGCAGCAGGCCTCGCGGCGCATGGCCGCGCTTCCACTCGCCGGCGGCGTATTGGTTGGCTTCGGCCAGGGTCGGGTAGCTGTGGACGGTGCCGAGGATCTTGTTCAAGCCGAGGCCGTGCTTCATCGCCAGCACGTACTCGGCGAGCAGTTCACCGGCCTGTGCCCCAACTATGCTGACGCCGAGGATGCGGTCCTGGCCCGGCTCGCTGAGCACCTTCACGAAGCCGTGCGCCACTTCGTCGGCAATCGCCCGGTCCAGCTCCGCGAGATCGAAACGCGTGACCTCATAGGCAACTCCCTGCGCCTGGGCCTCGACTTCCGAGAGGCCGACCCGCGCCACTTCCGGGTCGGTGAAGGTGCAATGGGGAATCACCCGGTAATCGACCTTGAAGCGTTTAAAACTTCCAAATAGCGCATTCACCGCGGCGTACCAGGCTTGATGGGCGGCGACATGGGTGAACTGGTAAGGCCCGGTGACATCGCCCACCGCATAGATATTCGGCAAGCGGGTGGCCAGGTACTCATCGGTCTCCAGGGTACCGTTCGGCCGCACCACCAGCCCCAAGGCTTCGACACCGTAACCCTTCACGTTGGCCACCCGGCCGAGGGCCAGCAACAGACAGTCGAAGGCAATCACGATCTCTTCACCACTATCCAGCTGACGGGCGAGCAACCGCCGTTCGCCCTCCACCCGCTCGAAACGTTCGGCCTTGTGCCGCAGGCGCACATCGACCCCTTCACCGCGCAGGCTGGCCAGCACCAGCGCGCTGGCATCTTCGTCCTCGCGCGGTAGCAGGCGCGTATCCAGTTCCACCTGAATCACCTGGCTGCCGAGGCGCTGGAAGGCCTGCGCCAGCTCACAGCCAATCGGCCCACCACCGAGCACCAGCAGGCGCTTGGGCTGCTCACGCAGGCTCCAGATCGTGTCCGAGGTGAACGCCGGCAGGTCGGCCAGGCCGGGAATATCCGGCCACAGCGGCCGGCCACCGGCGGCGATGATGATGGCGCGGCTGCTCAGGAGCTGGCCGTTGACCTCCACCGTCCACGGCGAGCGGATGATCGCCGCGCCGGCAAGCACCTCGACGCCCAGTTCGCGATAGCGCTGCGGCGAGTCGTGCGGTTCGATGGTGGCGATCACCCGCTGAATGCGCTGCATCACCGCCGGGAAATCCACCTCGGCGCTGACCTGGGTAAACCCCAAGGCCGCGGCCTTTTTCAGCTCGGCCGCGAGCTTGGCCGAACGCAGCAGCGCCTTGGACGGCACGCAGCCGGTGTTCAGGCAGTCGCCGCCCATCTGCTGCTTCTCGATCAGGCTGACCTTGGCCTTCAGCGCCGCGGCGATATAGGCGCTGACCAACCCGCCGGCACCGGCACCTATCACCAGCAGGTTGCGCTGAAAGGTCTTCGGCTTGACCCAGCCGGCGTACGCCCGCCGCGCCTGGAGCCAGCCGAGCAGCCGGCGCGCCAGCAGCGGGAACAGGCCGAGCAGGACGAAGGCACCGAGCAGGCCAGGCGAAAGTATTCCGGCCAACGACTCCAGCTGACCGAGCTCGCGCCCGGCGTTCACATAGACCAGGGTGCCCGGCAACATGCCGAGCTGGCTGACCCACCAATAGGTCAGCAGCGGCAGGCGGGTCAGGCCCATCAACAGGTTGATCATGAAGAACGGAAACAACGGCACCAGACGCAAGGCGAACAGGTAGAAGCCGCCGTCGCTCTGCATGCCCTTCTCGATCCCGGCCAGTTGCCGGGCAAAGCGCCGCCGCACCCAGTCGCGCAACAAGAAGCGGCTGCTGAGCATGGCCAAGGCCGCGCCTAGGGTCGAGGCGAAGGACACCAACAGCACGCCTTGCCACAGGCCAAACAGCGCGCCGCCGAGCAGAGTCATCAGCGCCGCGCCGGGCAAGGACAACGCGGTCACCGCCACATAGGCCAGAAAGAACAGCAACGCCGCTTGCCCAGGCTGAGCCGCCACCTGGGCGAGCAGCGTCGCCTGCTGGGCCTTGAGGTACTCCAGGCCCACGTAGCGGTCGAGGTCGAAGGCAAAGAAGCCGCCCACCAGCAGCAGGATCAGGCTGAGCAGTGCCAGTTTGCGCGGATTCATCCGCTTAGCGCCCCACTGCAGCTGGAACCTTGGCCGGCGGTGCAGGCGAAGCAGTGGTCGCGGCCGACGATCGGATTACCGTCCAACTCGATCGCGAGCAGATCGCGCAGATGCGTGCGCGCACGGGCGATCAGTCGGTCCGGCTGCTCCAGCGGCAGATCGAGCATCTGATTGAAATCGCAGTCGTAGAGGTAACCCTGCCAATCGACGCTGACCAGCGAACGGCACATCAGCCCGTCGAGGTTTTCCGCCCGGTAGCTGTCGCGCAGCAGCTGCATGTAGGCGGCGAACTGGCCCTTGCTGACCAGGGTGCTGCCGAAGCGGGCAATCGGCTGGTTGGTGATGCACAGCAAATGATCGAAGCGGATGCCGAAGTCCTCACCCAGATGCTGCTTGTAGTCGGCCTCCAGCTGCGCCTGCGGCGGCGGCAAGTTGGGGCCTTGCGGGTTATAGACCAGATTGAGGACCAGCCCGCTGCCGGCTTGCCCATAGCCCAGCGCATTGAGCTGGTGCAGCCCCTGGATGCTGGCGTCGAATACCCCTTGGCCACGCTGGCGGTCGACGTTCTCCCGCGAGTAGCAGGGCAACGAGGCGGTGATCTCGACACCCTGGGCGGCGAGGAACGCGCCCAGATCCTCCTGGCCCGGCTCAGCGAGGATGGTCAGGTTGCAGCGATCGATCACCCGCAAACCTTCGCGCCGCGCGTGGCTGACCAGCTCGCGAAAGCGCGGGTGCAGCTCCGGCGCCCCACCGGTCAGGTCGAGGGTCTGCACCGGATGGGCGTCGATCACCCGATACAGAACCGCCAGGGTTTCGTCGCCCATGCTCTCGGTGCGGGTCGGCCCGGCGTTGACGTGGCAGTGCAGGCAGCGCTGGTTGCAGCGGTAGGTCAGATTGACCTGCAAGGCTTGCAGCGGCCCACGGCGCAGCGCAGGGAAGGTCAATTGATTGAGGAGCGGCAGCATGGCGTGCACGGCTAACTCCTTCGAGGGATATAGGCTATAGAGGATAACGGCGCGCCCCTGTTACAAGCCTAGTGCGTTACAGGCCCAATAGGCTGCCGCCGGCGCGCACGGCGCAATCTTCTATCTATAGACGCAATCGTCCTGTTTGGCAGTCCCGCCCGCACCTTCCGGCAGCATCTTTGCTGCGCGGTTGCGCCTGGCCTACAAAAAAAGTCTATGTACCAGTTAGGTGTTGCATGAGGCGTTTGGGGAAGTGCTCCTGCCTACAAGCTCAGCAATGGGTAGGGTGCGCCGTGCGCACCAGCGCAGGCCACGGGTTCTTGGTGCGCACGGCGCACCCTACGACGTCAGGTTACCTCGCACTCAAGCGCCGGGCGCCTGGGCGCAACACATAACGGCGACATAGCCAAAAAAAAGACCCGCCGAAGCGGGTCTCAGGACTGCCTGGCTGGTGAGCCCTAGGCGAGTTCGTTGAAGCACTCGGCGATGATCGCCAAGCCTTTGTCCAGCAGTGCGTCTTCGGCGGTGATCGGCACCAGCACGCGCAGGACGTTGCCGTAGGTACCGCAGGACAGCAGGATCAGCCCCTTGTCGCGGGCCTTGGCCACCACGGCGTTGACCAGCGCGGCCGCCGGCTTGTGGTGGTCGCCGTCTTCGAACAGCTCGACGGCGATCATGGCGCCGAGGGCGCGCACGTCACCGATGCTCTTGTGCTTGGCCTGGATGGCTTTGAGACCAGTCACCAGACGCTCGCCGACCGCTTTGCAGCGATCCAGCAGCTGTTCTTCCTCGAACACTTCCATCACCGCCAACGCGGCCACGCACGCCAGCGGGTTGCCGGCATAGGTGCCGCCCAGGCCACCCGGGGCGATGGCGTCCATGTATTCCGCCTTGCCGCACACACCGGCCAACGGGAAGCCGCCGGCGATGGATTTGGCGAAGGTGGTCAGGTCGGCAGTCACGCCCATCTGTTCCATGGCGAAGAAGGTGCCGGTACGGCCAGCGCCGGTCTGGACTTCGTCGGCGATCAGCAGGATGCCGTGCTGGTCGCAGAGGGCGCGCAGGCGCTGCATGAAATCTTTCGGCGCGACGTAGAAACCGCCTTCGCCCTGTACCGGCTCGATGATGATCGCGGCGATGTCTTTCGGCTCGGCGTCGTTCTTGAAGATCCGCTCGATGCTGGCGATCGCGTCATCGGTGCTGACGCCATGCAGTTCGCAGGGGTACTGGGCGCGGAAGATACCGCCGGGCATCAGGCCCATGCCGGCCGAGTACGGAACGACCTTGCCGGTCAGGCCGAGGGTCATCATGGTGCGGCCGTGGTAGCCGCCGGTGAAGGCGATGACGCCGGCGCGGCCGGTGGCGGCACGGGCGATCTTCACGGCGTTTTCCACCGCTTCCGAGCCGGTGGTGACCAGCAGGGTCTTCTTGGCGAAATCGCCCGGGACCTTGGCGTTGATCTTCTCGCAGACTTCCACGTAGGGCTCGTAGGCCAGTACCTGGAAGCAGGTGTGGGTCAGCTTGGTCAGCTGCTGCTGCACGGCGGCAACGACCTTCGGGTGCAGGTGACCGGTGTTGAGCACCGCGATGCCGCCGGCGAAGTCGATGAATTCACGCCCTTCGACGTCGATCACGCTGGCGTTCTTCGCCGACTCGGCGAAGATCGGGTGGATCTGGCCGACACCGCGCGGAACGGCGGCCTGGCGGCGTTGCATCAGGGATTCGTTAGTCTTGCTCATAGAGTCCTCATTCGCCGCTCATCGGTCGGCGCAGTTCAAGGAGTAACGCAGCCGGGGAAAGGCGCGGGCAGCATACGATGATCGACTGCCACGGCCCTGCCGACTGCTCAGGGGTTCTTTGTTGCTTTTTACCATCGGACTAGTAGCGAGCGAAGGTCTGGGCCGCACCCGCTCCCGGCGGGTAGCGGCATTTCCCACATCCATGTGGGTCACAAGGTGCAACGCAGCATCACCGATGCGCAGTAGCTACTAGATGCCGAGGCAGAGGTATTTGATTTCCAGATAGTCTTCGATGCCGTACTTGGAACCCTCACGGCCCAGGCCCGAGGCCTTGATGCCGCCGAACGGCGCCACTTCGGTGGAGATGATCCCGGTGTTGATGCCGACGATGCCGTACTCCAGCGCCTCGGCGACGCGGAACACCCGGCCCAGGTCGCGGGCATAGAAGTAGGACGCCAGGCCGAATTCGGTGTCGTTGGACATGGCGATCACCTCGGCCTCGTCCTTGAAGCGGAACAGCGGCGCCAGCGGGCCGAAGGTCTCTTCCTTGGCGACCGCGGCGTTGTTCGGCACGTTGACCAGGATGGTCGGCTCGAAGAAGTTGCCGCCCAGGCTGTTGCCGCCGGCGACCACCGTAGCGCCCTTGCTCACGGCGTCGGCGATATGCTCCTGAACCTTGGCCACGGCCTTCTCGTCGATCAGCGGGCCGGTGGTGATGCCGTCGTCCAGACCGTTGCCGATCTTCAGCTTGGCCACCGCGGCTTTCAGCTTCTCGGCGAAGGCGTCATACACGCCGTCCTGCACATACAGGCGGTTGGCGCACACGCAGGTCTGCCCGGCGTTGCGGTACTTGGAGGCGAGGGCGCCGTCCACCGCGGCATCCAGGTCGGCGTCGTCGAAGACGATGAACGGCGCGTTGCCGCCCAGTTCCAGCGAGACCTTCTTGATGTCCTTGGCGCATTCGGCCATCAGCTGGCGACCGATTTCGGTCGAGCCGGTGAAGGACAGCTTGCGCACTATCGGGTTGCTGGTCAGCTCGCCGCCGATGTCGCCGGCCGAGCCTGTGACCACGCTGAGCACGCCTTTCGGGATCCCGGCACGGTGCGCCAGTTCGACCAGCGCCAGGGCCGAGAACGGCGTCTGGCTGGCCGGTTTGATCACCATGGTGCAGCCGGCGGCCAGGGCCGGGCCGGCTTTGCGGGTGATCATCGCCGCGGGGAAGTTCCACGGGGTGATAGCCGCAGTCACGCCGATCGGTTGCTTGAGCACCAGCAGGCGCTTGTCCGGCTGGTGGCCGGGAATCACGTCGCCATAGACGCGCTTGGCTTCTTCGGCGAACCACTCGATGAAGGAGGCGGCGTAGACGATCTCGCCCTTGGCCTCGGCCAGCGGCTTGCCCTGTTCCTGGGTCATCAAGCGGCCGAGGTCGTCCTGGTTCTCGATCAACAGTTCGAACCAGCGGCGCAGCTTGTTGGCGCGGTCCTTGGCGGTCAGCGCGCGCCAGGCCGGCAGGGCCTTGTCGGCGGCCTCGATGGCACGCCGGGTTTCGGCGGCGCCCATTTTCGGCACGCTGCCGATGATCTCGTTGGTGGCCGGGTTGTTGACCTTGATAGTCTGGCCGTTGTCCGCGTCCACCCAGGCGCCGTCGATATAGGCTTGCTGGCGGAACAGTTGAGCGTCTTTGAGTTGCATGGCCGTCTCCTTTACCCCGACACACAGGCACCGGGCAGAATTGTTGTGACTCGACCCAGCTTAGACAGCTGCAGCCGGAAATAATGGATGACACGTCGTACCGACTGAGCCCTGACGGCGGCAATTGGAACAAGGTGCAGGCCGCTGAGTACGGTAAGCCCCTGTTCGCGTCGAAGGCGTTTGAAATCTCAAACGAATCCTAGGGTCGCGCCGGGCAAAGGGCAATAGCCTGTTCGAAAAAATTAACGAAAACTCATTAAGAGTGACGCTTTTCTGATCATTGACTGGCCAGCCTAGTACTTTCGTTCAATATCACGAACAAGTCTACCTGGCATGGACGCCTGCCACCGAGATGCGTATCATGGCGCCCGCATCGCACCAGTAGCTCAGCTGGATAGAGTACTGCCCTCCGAAGGCAGGGGTCGTGGGTTCGAATCCCGCCTGGTGCACCAAATACGACAAGGGCTTAGGTGAAAACCTAGGCCCTTTGTTTTTGTGTTGTGCCAATTCTGTGCCTAATCCGTGCCGCCTCTGTGCCAGGAGCGAGTGGGCACCAAGCCTGCGTGATCACTGCTCTCAAATCGGCCGAACTCTAGTTTAGAACTGTCGGAAAGCCGGGATGACCTCACAGCAGCGACTCAGGATCTGAGGGCGGCTGGATGTTCAAGTGCTCTCGTTGCCTGTGTTTAATCACCAGTTCTGAATCATCAGTTGAGTGCCTGTAAGGAGTAGACCCAGTCGTGCGATGCGATAGAACCACGTCTGATTGACCTTGCCTTGCAGCCAACCCCCGAGCCATACCCCGAGCACTACCACTGGCCCCAGTGCCATGCTGGTGAGGAGGCTTTCCTGAGTGAATTGCCCAAGCAAGGTGTAGGGAATCAACTTCATCGCATTGATCAGCAGGAAGAACACATTGCAGGTGGCTATGAAGCGCACCTTTTCCATCTGCTGGGGGAGCAGGTACATCATCACCGGAGGCCCGCCGGCATGGGCCACGAAGCTGGTGAAACCGGATGCTCCAGAGAGCAGTGCACCCTTGAGGCGTTTGGGCTCTTCTGACCCTGTATTGTTCTGTCCGGTGATCAAACCGAGCAGAAAGAACACGATTGCAATGACGCCGATAATCATGCCGATCAGATGCTCGCTGAGCATCCCGAATGTCAGGCTGCCAACCAGAATGCCGACGATGGCCCCAGGTAGCATGATCTTGAGGTTGGCAACGTCCCACTTTCGATAGTAACGCTGCAGTCCTGTGAAGTCGGCCATGCATAGCACCGGAAGCACGACAGCTGCCGCGTGGGTTGGCGGCATTACGAGTGCGAGCAGCGGCACCGCAAGGCCACCCAGGGCTCCGCCGAAACCGCCCTTGGATATGCCAATCAGCAGCGCTGCAGGCATTGCGAATGCAAGAATGCCTAGATGGGGCATAAGTCATTATCCACTGCGGTTGTGCCCGCTACCGGGACAAGCTGCGATGCCTTGCCAACACAACGTCTCCTGCACAACAGGCCGGATATAAGACTGCTCCTACCTACACGCCAGCATGATTACCGATTGAGTTCCGGGAGGCGTCCATATAAGAGTTTCCCTTGAGCAGAGAAACTACCTCCGAGAACTTCGGCGCAAAGCCGCAATAAGATGGTAGGGAAGGTCGGTTGGAAGTTGTGAAGAAGAGCTGCGCTCGCATCGGTAGATAAGAGCGCTGCTCCTTATTCGGATTACTTCAAGCGAACCGAATCACTCGAATAGTCCCTGCCTAGATTAATTAGGCTGGTTGGAAGCAATAAACAGCCAACTTATTGCCATCGAGGTCTCGGGTATAGGCGGCATAGGCATTGGGTGCCCAGCCTCGCGGCCCCGGCTGCCCCTCGTCCTTGGCCCCCAATGCCAGAGCAGCCTCGTGGAACGCATGAACAGCAGCACGACTCGGCGCTTGGAAGCTGACAGTAACGCCATTGCCTACAGTAGCCGGCGCACCATCTGCGGGTTTGAGGACGAAAAACGCAGGGGAGTCATAACCCCAGATCGAACCATTTTCATTCAGGTCAGCGATACGTTTGTAATCCAACTCTTCCAGCACTTTGTCGTAGAACTCGCGGGCCTGAGAGAGGTTGTTGGTGCCAACGGTAACGTGCGTATAGATAGACATTATTTTTCTCGGTTTAGTGAATGGCGGGCACGCGCCCAATAGTTACGGGCCGACACTGGCAATTGCTGCGTCGGCACGCAAAGTCAGAAATGAATGACAGTTCGGATACTTTGCCCGGCGTGCATCAAATCGAATGCATCGTTGATGCGCTCCAACCCCATGGTGTGGGTGATAAACGTATCGAGTGGAATCTCACCCTTCTGCGCCTTCTCTACATAGCCGGGCAGTTCGGTGCGCCCCTTTACGCCGCCGAAGGCACTGCCGCGCCAGACGCGACCGGTGACCAATTGAAAGGGCCGAGTGCTGATCTCGGCACCCGCGGGTGCCACGCCGATGATGGTCGACTCGCCCCAACCCTTGTGACAGCACTCCAGGGCCGCGCGCATCAGGTGCACGTTGCCGATGCACTCGAAGCTGTAGTCCACACCACCGTCGGTCAACTCGATGATTACGTCCTGGATGGGGCGGGCGTGGTCTTTCGGGTTGAGAAACTCGGTGGCACCCAATTCGCGCGCCACCTCGAACTTTGCCGGGTTGATGTCGATGGCGATGATGCGTGACGCCTTGGCCATTTTGGCGCCGATAATCGCCGCCAAACCGATGCCGCCCAGCCCGAAGATCGCCACAGTGGCACCCTCGCTCACTTTGGCGGTGTTGAGCACCGCACCGATGCCAGTGGTCACCCCGCAACCGAGCAGGCAGACCTTATCCAGCGGCGCCTCCTTGGGGATCTTGGCCAGGGAAATTTCCGGGAGCACGGTGTATTCGGAAAAGGTCGAACAACCCATGTAGTGATAGATCGGCGTGCCCTTGTAGGAGAAGCGCGTCGTTCCGTCCGGCATCAAGCCCTTGCCCTGGGTGGCGCGCACCGCCTGACACAGGTTGGTCTTGCCCGAGGTACAGAACTTGCACTGGCGGCATTCGGCCGTGTACAGGGGAATGACGTGGTCGCCCACTTGCAGCGAGGTGACGCCCTCACCGACCGCTTCGACAATGCCCCCGCCTTCGTGGCCGAGGACGCAGGGGAACACGCCCTCGCTGTCTTGTCCGGAGAGCGTATAAGCGTCGGTGTGGCAGACACCGGTGGCAACGATGCGCACCAGAACCTCGCCTGCCTGGGGTGGCGCCACGTCGATCTCGACGATCTCCAGCGGTTGGTTAGGCGCGAACGCGACGGCGGCGCGTGACTTGATCATGAGCAACTCCCTGATATGAAGGGCAGCTTGTGTGAGTTGAAAAACTGCCTGGGCCCCGTGGCCAGGTCACCGAGCGAGGGCCTGCTGCCGCTCCGACAGCCGGCACCTGGCCGCACAGGCCACTATTGATCCGGCCCGCTGAAGTTTGAACTTTCAGCCGGCAGTCCGCAGTCGTAGGGTGGGTTAGCCGCGTAGCGGCGTAACCCACCCTACGGAAATCAAGACATTAAAGGGCCGGATCAATAGCCGGCTACCGACAGCAGCGCCGCGATGGCCCAGAAAACCATGAATTCGGGGCCTTGCTTCTGCCAGCGCCAGTTGAAGCCGTTGATCTTCAGCACCGCATAACTGGCCCCAGCGAGCACGCCCGCGGCGAGAGCGGCAGCGACCTCGGGATAGATGTTGAACACCAGGCCCAGGCCGGCGAGCACTTCGACGACGATGGTCAGCACCACGAAGGCCCGCGCCGGGTGCAAGCCGGCCTTGGCGAAGGTCTGCGAGGCCGGCCCGAGGTTGCGGACCTTGCCGATGCAGTGGGGTAGAAACCAGACGCCGCACAGCACGCGCAGCACGGCCAGGGGATCAAGACTCAGCGCCTCCATCACACGGCCTCCCCAGCGTTCACGGCCTGCGCTGCACGTTGCGCCCAGCGGCCGTCCCAGCCCCGACGGGCGCTGTCCTGCGCGGCGGCGTCGAGCAGCCCCGCCTTGACCATCAGCTCCAGCGACTTGTCCAACGCGGCGGACGGGATCTCCAGCGAGCGGGCAAACGCCGACTTGTCACGCATGTAGTCGAGCGCCCGCTTCGCGTAGGCCGCGTCCGACTGGGTCACCTCCATCATGATGGGCAACAGCGTCGCGTCGTTCATCTCGTCGTAGACAAGCGCGGTGGCCTCGGCCAGCGCGCGCAGCAGGGCCAGCACCGCGACCTCGTGGGCCTGCACCCACTCCAGCCGACCGAGCATGGCGGTGAAGGCGATCTCGGGCAGGTAGTCGCTGACCTCGCCGAGGTCGCTGTAGCCCGCATCGATGGCCAGGAAATTGAACGGCGGCGGCTGCACGGCGGCATCGATGCTGCCGTCCTGCAGCGCCTTCCAGCGCGCCTGGTGCACGCCTGCCAGGGAGAACGAATAGTCCTCCGGGTACTGCAGCCCGTGTTGGGCCAGCATCTCGCGCGTGTAGATGGCCGTGCCTTCGGTGAGCGACGAGGTGCCGAGCACGGCGCCCTTCAGGTCCTCGATGCGCTCGATGCCCGCGCGCGCCACCAAAGTGAGCGGCAGGCAGTTGCAGTTGGCAGCGATCAGCCTCAGATTGCCGCCAGCGGCAGCGTCGGCCAGCACACCTTCAGGTGGCGAGATGGCCAGATCGGCCTCGCCCGTGCGTACGGCGGCGGTTGCCTTGTCCACGCTGCCCAGGCGGCAGAGTTCCACCTCAAGGCCATGGCGTTTGAAGATGCCGCGCTCACGCGCCACGAACACGGGGAGCCAGTTGAAGCCGAGGGCTCCTCCGGCCAGCTTGATGGGGGTGAGAGGGTGGGTGGATGGGTGGGTCATGAAATCGTTCCTGTGGTTCGGTTCGATGGACGAAAGGGGGTAGCTCAGAGATCGAGCACCAGCAGCTGCGAGCGCGCTCTGGAGCAGCACGGGGTGAAGCAGTCGTTGGCCGCTCGCTCCTGGTCGGTGAGGTAGCTGTCGCGGTGGTCGGGCTGACCTTGGAGCACGCGGGTGACGCAGGTGCCGCAAACACCCTGTTCGCAAGACACAGGCACTTCGATACCGTGCTCGTTCAGCACCTCGATCACGTTGCGCTCGGCCGGCACCGTGTGAATGGCGCCGCCACGGCCGATCTGGATCTGGAACGCCCCGTCCTCCGCGTCCTGGACGCGGGCGGGCGCGGCAAAGTACTCGCGGTGCAGCTGTGCTTCGGGCCAGCCGGCCTCACGCGCGCCCTGCAGCACCCAGTCCATGAAGCCGCCGGGGCCGCAGACATAGACCTGGGTGCCTGGCGTGACCGGACCCAGGGCCTGAGCCAGCACCAGCTTCTGCTCGGGCGCGCCATCGTCCAGATGGAAGTGCACATGCGCGGCCAGCGGTTCTTGGCGCAGCCGTTCTTCGAACGCCATGCGCGCGGCCGAGCGGGCCCCGTAGTGCAAGACGAAGTCCGCGCCGCGGGCCGCCAGATGCTCGGCCATCGCCAGCAAGGGGGTGATGCCGATACCGCCGGCCAGCAGCACCGAGCCTTGTGCGTCGCCCTGCAGCGGGAAATGGTTGCGCGGGGCACCAATGCGCAGTCGATCGCCGACCTGCAGCCTGTGCACCGCCGCCGAACCGCCGCGCGAGGCCGGCTCCAGCAGCACCGCGATCAGGTAGCGGCCGAGCTGCTCCGCCCCCGGGCACAGCGAATACTGGCGGATCAGGCCGTTGGGCAAATGCACATCGATGTGCGCTCCGGGCTCGAAGGGCGGCAGCGGCGAGCCGTCCACGGCCGTCAGCTCGAAGCTGCAGATGTCCTCGGCTTCGCTGCGCCGCTGGCTGACCAGTACCTCGATCATGACATCACCTGCTGGTCGATCAGTTGGCGCAACACTCGCCGTGCGCGCAAGGCGGCTGAATCGGTGGGCAGCAGCACCGGCTTGAGTTCGTCCAGCTGGCGGCCCGCCATGTGGCGTGACTGGGCTTCGATCATCGGCTCGTCTTCCGTTTCAAAGGCCTCCTGCAGGCTGGCCTGAAGTTGCACTGAGAGTTCTTGGTTGCCGATCTGGAAGTCGCGTGCCCACTTCCAGAACAGGTGGCTGGTGTGCTCGGTCTCGGGTGTTAACAGGTGCGCCTGATAGGAACTAGGCCCTTCTGCAGCCGGTCGGCCCGGCCGTGTGACGCCGATGTCCAGGCGGATGGTGGATGGCGCTTCCCAGATAACCACAGACAGGTGATCGACGTTCGTCGGCGCACCCTCGCCGTAAGCCAGGGCGAACAGCCCGCTGATGGGCTCACTCGGACGCCAGTTGCGCGCCACCACCGTATTGCCCTGCTGCTCCATCGAGTACTGGGTGCGCCGGTTGAAACCCTCGGTGGCGAGGTAGGGGTGAAGGAACTCGGCGTGGCTCAGGTCGAGCAGGTTATCGATCACCAGCTCAAAGTTGGCGCGCACGTGGATGTAGCCCTGAACGCTGGTATGGCGCTGCGTGTCATCGAATTCAGACCAGCGGCGGATTGTCGTTTCGTCGGCAGGCGCGTCGCCCCACCACAGCCACACGATGCCGTCGCGCTCGGCCAGCGGATAGCTGCGCACGCAGGCCGCCTTGGGAATCTTGCCCTCGCCGATCGGGTTGTGTACGCAGGCACCTTGAGGGTCGAAGCGAAGGCCGTGGTAGGGGCAGCGCAGGTCGTCGCCGAACACCTGGCCCTGGTGCAGCGGCGCGAAACGGTGCGGACAGCGGTCATGTAGGGCCACCGCGCGGCCTGACGCACCGCGGTACAAGGCCATCGGTTCTCCGAGCAGGGTGCGCAGCAACGGCGTGGTGCTCAGCTCGTCGCTGAAGGCGGCTGCATACCAAGTATTGGACAGATAGACGGGAGCGGTCATCGCGTTTGTCTCCTTATTTTTATGCACAAAACCAATGTTCATGCACGATATATCATAAAATACATGCCGTGGAAATGCATCTTGCGCGGGATCGGCATGCCTTGTAGTATTCGCATACCAAATGGAATGTCAATTATTTTTCGCTTTCCATTGCCCGGCCCTCGGCCCCCAAAACAACAAGCAAGGAGACACCCCATGAGCCTCCCAACGATGCGCGCCGCCCGCATGCACGCGGTTGGTACCCCGATGACGATCGATACTGTGCCGCGCCCTGCACCACAGGCCACCGACGTTCTGGTACAGGTTCAGGCCTGCGGCATGGTGCCCAACCTGGGCAATGTGCTGGCCAACTGGCCGACCTGGTGTCCGCACTTGCCGCAGCCCGAGCTGCCGGCGGTCTTCGGCCTCGACCCGGCCGGCGTGATCGTCGAAGTCGGCTCGCAAGTGGTCGGCCTCAAGCCGGGCGACCGGGTCTACGTGAGCCCGGTGCGTGCCTGCGGCTCGTGCCCGGCCTGCCTGTCGGACAACCGCGTGGCCTGCGAGTACTTCGTGTTCAACGGCTACTTCGGTTTCTCCAAGGACAAGTCGCAAACCATCTACGACCTCTATCCGCACGGTGGCTTTTGTGAATACCTGGCGGCGCCGCAGCACGCCATCGTCAAGCTGGCCGACAACATCTCGTTCGAAGAAGCGGCTCGGCTCGGCTACCTGGGCACCGGCTACGCGGCGCTGCGCAAGTGCGGACCCCTGGCCGGCAAGTCGCTGATCATCAATGGCATCTCGGGCACCCTGGGGCTGGGCATCACGCTGTTCGCCCTGGCCATGGGCGCGAGCCGCATCCTCGGTACCGGGCGCAATCGCGCGCTGCTCGAGCGCGTGAAGGCCCTGGCACCGCAGCGTATCGAGGTGTTCTCCACCGACGACGGCTCGATCGCTCAGTGGGCCCGCAGCCGCACCGGCGGTCGCGGCGCGCATTTCATGGTGGATGCACTGGGCGCGGCCGTCTCGCTGGAGGTGTTCGATGACGCCATGCACGGCGTGGCACGCGGCGGCACGATCGTCAACGTGGGTGGCACGGTCGGCAAACTGCCGATCGATATGAAGTGGCTGATGGACAACTCGATGAAGCTCATCGGCTCGGCCTGGTTCACCTCAACCGAGGGCTACGACATGGTCGAGATGATCCGCTCGAAGACCATCGATCTGTCCATCCTCGAACACGAAGTCGCGCGCCTGGACGACATCAACCAGGCTATCTCTGGCATCGGCGCCCGCCACGGCGGCTTCAGCAACTATGTGATCGTGCCCTGAGCCTGGAGATTCCCGACGCGGCTTTCGACAAGTCGATCGAACTGATGGCCAAGGCCGACCTGCTCAGCCCAGACGCCAAGCACGACGCCAAAGCCGTTGCCGATGACACCCGGGTGCAGCGCGCGCTGCAAGCATTCAGCATTAGTATGTGAGGGAAACAGACCATGGTATTAGCATCGATTGACCCGTTCGCCGTACTGCGCATCCTGTGCGGCATCTGGTTCCTCCCCCATTGCATCGGCAAGATTCAAAACTTCGCTCCCGCTTCGCTGACGTTCGCGAAAGTCGGTCTGCGTCCTGGCCGTGCATTCGTCGCCATCACCATCGCCCTGGAGCTGCTGGCAGGTATCGGGCTGGTGTTCGGTATCCAGGAGAAGCTCGCCGCTGCGCTGGCGGTCGTCGTTCTCATGGGGGCGAGCTATGCCGTGCTCAGGATCAACGGCTTCAACTGGCGCTGGCAGAAGCAAGGCCCGGAATACATGCTGTTTTGGGCGACGGCCTGCGTCCTTTCGGTACTGGGTTGAAATGATTAAGATGCGCCGGGTGCCAGTCGCCTGGCGCGAATTCCCGCGCTGCGGCGTGCGGTATCTATGTGCAATCCAAGGAGGAAGCGGGTGGCTCGCCTATCCAGAGAAGAAAGCCGTGCGGTGACTAGGGCGAAACTGCTGGAGTCGGCGCGCGCAGTGGTGGCGCGCGAAGGCTACGAGAGCGCCTCCGTAGATCGCATCGCCGAGGAGGCTGGTTTCAGCAAGGGCGCCTTTTACTCCAATTTCAACGGCAAGGAAGAGATCATCCTCGAGTTGCTGGAGGCTCATTCGCTGCAGGACGTGACGGAAATCGCCGAGCTGATCGGCGATGTGACGGACCCCCAGGCGATGATCGAGATCATCAGCGACTGGGCGTTGAACCGTTCGACCGATCCCAGTTGGGGCCTGCTCGCGCTCGAGCTGTTCCGCCGCGCGCGCCGCGACGCGACCTTCGGCGAGCGCCACGCCACCCTGTTCCGGGCGCAATGGCAGCGTCTCGGTGAGATCCTGTTGCGGATGTTTCCAGAGGGCGCCGCTCCCGCAGATCCAGAAACCCTGGGTGGTATCGTCTTCGAGCTGACCTATGGTGCGGCCGCGAGTTTCAAGGCCGGGCCGACCGCAGGCGACCTGGTCAGGCTTGCCCTGAGCGCGATGCTGCATGCCTATGGTGAGCAGCCGCAGGGCGCTAAGCACTCCTCGTAACGGGTAGCCATTGCAGGGGCGGACCCATCACCTGCCGGACGATCCGCCCGGCAAGGCACACTCCAATGGCGCTTCGGTCACTGCCGAGGCGCCATTTCCGTTTCCGCATTGACCGGCGCCGGGCTAGAGCCCGCGGGCTTTGAGCTGCGCATCCAGGCGTGGATAGACCCGCCGCGCATTGGCTTCGAAGACTCGGTGCTTGTCCTGCGGCGAGATGGCGAGCGCATCGATATAGCGCCGAGTGTCGTCGAAATGATGTCCGGTCTCGGGATCGAGGCCGCGCACCGCACCGATCATCTCCGAGCCGAACAGGATGTTGTCGATGTCGATCACCTCGAACAGCAGATCGATGCCCGGCTGGTGGTAGACGCAGGTGTCGAAGAACAGGTTCTGCATCAGGTGGCGCGCCAGGGGTGGCTTGCTCAGCATGTCGGCGAGCCCGCGGTAGCGGCCCCAGTGATAGGGCACGGCCCCGCCGCCGTGGGGAATGATCAAGCGCAGCTGCGGAAAGTCGCTGAACAGATCGCCCTGCAGCAACTGCATGAAGGCCGTAGTGTCGGCGTTGATGTAGTGCGCGCCCGTGGTGTGGAAGCACGCGTTGCACGAGCCGGAAACGTGGATCATCGCCGGCACATCGAGTTCGATCATCTTCTCGAAGAAGGGATACCAGGCGCGGTCGGTCAGTGGCGGCGCGGTCCAGTGGCCTCCCGATGGGTCGGGGTTGAGGTTGCAACCGACGAAGCCCAGTTCCTTGACGCAGCGCTCCAACTCGTGGATCGAGTGGGCTATGGGTACGCCTGGCGACTGCGGCAACTGGCAGACGCCGAAGAAGTGCTGCGGAAACAGCGCAACGATCCGCGCGATCAGGTCGTTGGAGGCGCGAGTCCAGGCCTGGCTGATGCTCTCGTCGCCGACATGGTGGCCCATGCCGGCGGCACGCGGCGAAAAGACCGTCATGTCGATGCCACGCTGCTGCAGCAGGCGCAGCTGGTTGCCTTCGATCGAGGCGCGGATCTCGTCGTCGCCGATGCCCGGGTAGAGGGGGGGCGCCCCGGTCCGATCCTGGGCGTACCTCACTTGCGCTTCTCGAAAGGCGTGATGCAGCTGCGGTTCGGTCGTGTAGTGGCAGTGGCAGTCGATGATCATGGAAGCTCTCTTCGTCTTGTGGTCGGCAGTTCACGGGACTCTTGCTGTCAGGCGCCCCAGGGCTGCCTCCGCCCTGAAAGACCTGCCCGCCGAGGGCATCACGGGCTAGCGAGATGTTGACATTCGTTGCGGTATTTTAATACTTTAAAGTATCTAGTCGAGAATCGGGATTGTCAACGACCGTGCGCAAGGCGGGCGGAGTGACGCGCGACATGGCCCGTTGCCGGGACTCGATGGATACCGGCATTGCGGCCAAGGGGCGTTCGGATGGTTCGCGCATAGGCCCTCTGGCCGCAGCAGTCCGCGTGGCACTGGTCGCGCGTGCCCGCGCTAACGAAGCGGGTGGGGCGGCACGGCAACATCGATCGATAACAGCAATGGAGTAAGCAGGTGATGAGTCGAGTCCACAGCTACCAAGTTACCCTCGCGCCGCTGCCGCATGAGGGCGGCGCCGAAACCGTACCGGCGCTGGTGTTCACCCACCACAACCATGACGACCTGATGCAGATAGCCGAGCGCGTTCGCCGAGTGAGCGGGCTCGATCCGGACTCGGCCGCCGCCACTGCGGTGGGTTTGAAGCTCCTCGGCGGGGTCATGCTCAGTGAGCGCGACAACCCGCTGTTCGACGTCCTGCGCCAGCCTTTACGCGAATTCATTCAGGAGCTGAAGTCACTGAGCAAGCGCAGCTGACTGCTGGGCACATGACGGCTTCACTCCGAGAGCGGCCGGGATCCGCGCAGATGCAGGCGCAGGCAATGGCCTCGAATAAACATACCTTAAAGCACTTGAATACCTATCGGTATGTTAATACTATCGGCACATGTAGCCAGAAGAGGAATAGTGCAATGGCCATCGTAGTGACGAACGTACGGCGAACGGACGATCGGGTAGTGCTCGGCCTCGGCGAATTGGGTGTGGCCACCGTGCATGAGGCGCAGGGGCGCAGAGGGCTGCTGGCTCCTCACCTGCGGCCTATCTATCGCCCGGCGAAGATCGCCGGCAACGCCCTGACCTGCGAAGTCGCCCCGGGGGACAACTGGATGATCCACGTGGCGGTCGAGCAGGCCCGCCCTGGCGACATCCTGGTCGTGGTGCCGACCTCGCCCTGCGAGGACGGTTATTTCGGCGATCTGCTCGGCGCCGCGCTCAAGGCGCGCGGTGTGAGGGGGTTGGTGATCGAGGCCGGGGTGCGCGATGTCGCCACCCTCACCGAGATGGGCTTCCCGGTCTGGTCGAAGGCGATCTCGGCGCAAGGGACGGTCAAGGAGACCTTGGCCAACGTCCAGGTGCCGGTGGTCTGTGGCGGGGTTCTGATCCATCCGGGCGACGTAATAGTCGCCGATGACGACGGGGTCTGTGTCGTGCCGCATGCCCGGGCCGAGAGCGTGCTGAGCATCGCGCGACTGCGCGAGGCCGACGAAGGCGAAAAGCGCCGTCGCTACGAGGCTGGGGAGCTCAGCCTCGACCTGAACAACATGCGCCCGCGGTTGGCGCAGAAGGGCTTGAAGTATGTCGAATTCGATTCCGAAAGTTAGGGGGCCGAGGCGGGTGGTCAGCGGCGTCCAGGACAGCAAGTCCGTGGTCATCGGTGATGGTCCGCTGCCCAACGCTCACGTCTATCCATCGATTCCCGGTTTCATGGGGCCGCGCTTGTTCAGATTTTCTCAACCTCTCGGAGATGCATCGATGGACGCCTTTAAATCACCACTGATGCTGACCGGTCGCATTCTGCTGGCACTGCTATTCCTCCTGGCAGGGATCGACAAGCTGACGGACATCGCCGGCACCGCTGGCTATATCGCGAACGTCGGGTTACCGGCGGCGACCGCTTTGGCCGTGCTGTCCGGCGCCTTCGAAGTCCTCGCCGCCTTGGCCCTTGCCGTGGGCTGGCAGGCGCGCTGGGCGGCACTCGGCTTGGCGCTGTTCACCGTGCTGACGAACGTCCTGTTCCACAACTACTGGGCGCTACCCGCCGATCAGGTGTACATGGCGCAGATCAAGTTCATGAAGAACCTCTCCATCGTCGGCGGCATGCTGGTCGTCGCCGCGCTCGGCGCGGGGCCGCTGAGCCTGGATGCGCGTCATGCCAATTCACGCTAAGGGGCTCGGGATGACGGCGAGGGCGCTGCGGTGATCATTGGCATTCCACTTGAGACGGTCACGGGCGAAACCCGGGGTGCCGCGACGCCCGAGACTATCAAGAAGCTGGTGAGCCAAGGCCACCAGGTCACCGTGCAAAGTGGAGCCGGCGTCAGCGCCAGCATTCCGGACAGCGCCTATGCCGCCGTCGGCGCAGTCATCGGCAACGATGCCGCGGCCTTCGGCGCCGATCTGGTGCTGAAGGTGCTGGCCCCGAGCGATGCCGAACTGACCCGCATGAAGATCGGCGCGGTGCTGGTCGGCATGCTCAACCCGTTCAGCAACGAGACCATCGCACGCCTGGCCGAGCGCGGCATCATCGCCTTCGCCCTGGAGGCCGCGCCGCGCACCTCCCGTGCGCAGAGCCTCGACGTGCTGTCGTCGCAGGCCAACATCGCCGGCTACAAAGCGGTCGCGTAGCCGGCCCGCTCTGCAGCAGCTGCTCACGCAACATCGATGTCGGCGGGTACGCCGGACGGCTGCTTTCCCTTTGCGCAAGGCGGCCCGATCGGAGCGCTCAAGCCAGCCCTTTCCCACGGGTCAGGGGATACCGCGACGGCATCCCACGGGATCTGTCGTGCTGCGAACTGCACCGGCTGATTGGCCAACGCCACCTCAGTGGCCCTTGTCTCCACAGAGTTGTTTTTTCGCTTGACTTCGAGAGGAAGCGGGAATAGTTTTTGTGCACAAAATAGATTAAAAGGCACAATAGCAAAATGGTGCATAAACCTAAAAGTCGTACGAACCACGTTGCCACCTGCATCAGAGGATCACTGCCATGCGTGTGAAAGCAGAACTCGAATTGAGCGAAGTGGACGGCATGCTGGCCGCGGCGGAGGAGGAAGCGCTACGCAACGGCTGGGCGGTTTCCATCGCGGTGGTCGATGACGGGGGGCATTTGCTGGCTTTCCGCCGGTTGGCCGGCGCCTCTAAATCCTCGGCGCAAATCGCCATCGACAAGGCTCGCTGCTCGGCCATCACGCGCCGGCCCACCCGTTTCTTCGAAGACATGCTGGCAGCCGGGCGCACTGGCGTCGCCTCGTTGGCAGGGGTCATTCCAATGGTGGGTGGACTGCCGGCCCTGTTCGAAGGCCAGACCGTAGGCGGTATCGCCGTCAGCGGCGTGAAAGGGGAGTTCGACGAGCAAATCGCCGAGGCCGGTCTGGCGTTTCTCTACCGATGCGAAGGTCGCTGACCCCCACACCACTCTCCATCTGAACGCACAAAGAGGGATCCAGGCACTCGCACACCCGATCTTCCGTGCTCCGGCACGATGTAGACCAGCTGTAACAACAACAAAAAACAGAAGAGGTTTCCATGAAAACGCAGCAAAAACTCCGGGCACGCCTGGAAACTCCTCCGTACAGGCTCAGCGCCATTGGCGCGGCTGTGGCCCTGTGTACTTCGCTCAATGCCTATGCATTTCAGCTCGACACGGGCGTCCCCGACCTCACGGCGAGCTGGGACAACACCCTCAAGTACAGCAACTCCTTTCGCGTCAAAGGCCGCGAGGACAACATCGCTGGTGATCCGGGTACGCTTAACGGTGACGATGGTGACCGCAACTTCAGCAGCGGCCTGATTTCCAATCGCCTGGATCTGCTCTCCGAACTGGACATCAAGTACCAGGAGGTCGGCGCCCGTATCAGTGGCGCGGCCTGGTACGACACGGTGTACAACGAGGACAACGACAACGACTCGCCGGCCACCGCCAACCAGCTCAGCGTGCCGCACGACCAGTTCACCGAGGACACCGAGAAGCTGCACGGGCGCAAGGGCGAACTGCTCGATGCCTTCGTCTATGGCGCCACCGATATCGGCTCGACTCGTCTGACCGGTCGGCTGGGGCAGTTCAATCAGATCTATGGCGAAAGCCTGTTCTTCGGTGCCAACGGCATCGCCAACGCTCAGTCGACCGTGGACCTGGTCAAGTTGCAGTCGGTGCCCGGCTCGCAGTTCAAGGAAATCCTCATGCCGACCGAGCAGGTCTCGGGCAACTGGCAACTGAGCGACACCGTCAGTGTGGGGGCCTACTACCAGTTCGAGTGGAACAAGAGCCGCCTCCCGGCCGCAGGCAGCTATTTCAGCAACGGCGACTTCGTCGGCGACGGCGCGGAGAGCGTGTTCTTCCCGACCGGCCGGCTGATCCATGGCGAGGACATCGATGCCAAGGACTCCGGGCAATTCGGTGCCCAGGTCAAGTTCAGCATCGAGGACTGGGAATTCGGCCTGTATGCCGCCAAATACCATGACAAAACCCCGATCTTCTACTTCCGCCCGGCAGCACTGATTCCCGGTGCCGACGACAGCTACGTGAATGTCTATGCCGAGGACATCAAGGTCTATGGCGCCAGCTTCAGCACCGTCATGGGTGAGGCCAACGTCGCCGGCGAAGTATCGATGCGTGTCGATACCCCGTTGGCGGCAACCGGAGGGGTGGTACTGACCGGCATGGATGCCGACAACAACTCGAATCCGGCCTACCCGATCGGCAACTCGCTGCATGCCCAGGTGTCGATGGTCAACCTCTATGGCGGTTCCAGCCTGTGGGATGCCGCGGCTTTAGTGGGCGAACTGGCGTTCAACCGTCGCCTGAGCGTCAAGGAAAACGGTGATCACCTCGACCCCAACGCTACCCGCGACGCCTACTCCCTGCGCTTTACCTTCGAACCGCAGTACTTCCAGGTAATGCCCGGAGTCGACCTGCAGGTGCCCATTAACGTCGGCTACACCCCTCACGGTCGCTCGTCGGTGACCCCACTGGCGTTCAGCCCCGAGCATGGTGGCGACTTCACCATCGGTCTCAAGGCCGACTACCAGAAGGCTTGGTACGCCTCGCTCAGCTACACGAACTTCTTTGGCGATGGCGCCCCAATCGTCGACTCCCATAACGCGTACACCTACAAGCAGACCCTCAAGGATAGGGATTTCATCGCCTTCTCGATCCAACGCACCTTCTAGTTCCAGCCTTGTTGAGGAAAACAATAATGAACAAGCATGCATTCGTAGTTTCGGCGACGCTCGCCATCGGCCTGGCGATCGGTCAGGCCCACGCCGCTGTTTCCGCCGGTGAAGCCAACGCCCTGAAAGGCACCTTGACGCCCCTGGGTGCGGAACAGGCTGGTAATAGCGACGGTAGCATCCCTGCCTGGACCGGCGGACTGACCGGCGAGGTGGCAGGCGCCACGTTCGGCGATGTGCCGGCCGACCCCTTCCCCGGCGAGAAGCCGGTACTGCAGATCACCGCCAAGAACGCCGCACAATACGCCGACAAGTTGAACGAAGGAACCAAGGCGCTGCTGGACAAATACCCCGACAGCTTCCACCTGGATATCTACCCGACCCATCGTACCGCCGCGGCGCCGCAGAAGGTTTACGACAATACCTTCGCCAACGCCACAAGATGCCAGTTGACCCAGGGCGGTCTGTCCGTCGAGGGCTGCTACGGCGGTATCCCGTTCCCGATTCCGAAGGACGGCAGCGAAGTGATCTGGAACTTCCTGCTGCGCGTCGAAGCCGAGTCGATCGAGATGGGCTACCTCAACATGATCGGCAACTCGGACGGCTCGCGCACCCTGGCCAGCCGCGGCGTGGAGAACTGGCAGTACCCCTACTACTACCAGGATGGCAGCCTCGACAAATGGTCCGGGCAGTACGTGAAACTGCGCTTTTTGACCAGCGAACCGCCGTTCAAGGCCGGCGAATCCCTGGTCACCCATGACGGCATCGATCCGCAGAACCCGCGCGAAGCCTGGCAGTACCTGGTCGGCCAGCGCCGGGTAAGGCGCGCACCGACAGTCGGCTACGACACGCCGGACTTCGTCGCTTCCGGGGCCAACTACTTCGATGAAGTACATGGCTTCATCGGCCATCCCGACCGCTACCAGTGGAAGCTGGTGGGCAAGAAGGAAATGTACATCCCCTACAATCTCAACAAGTTCCACGCCGAGAAGCGCGACGACGCCTTCACTAAAGACGTCCTCAACGCCGACAAGATGCGCTGGGAATTGCACCGGGTCTGGGAGGTCGAGGCCAGCGTCGCGCCGGGCAAACGCCATGCGGTGCCCAAACGCCGCTTCTACATCGACGAGGACAGCTGGACCATTGCCCTGGCGGATGGGTACGACGCCGAGGGCAAGCTCTGGCGCGCGACACAGGTCCTGCCGTTCGTGGTGCCATCGATTCCCGCCGTCGTAGTAAAACCTGTGGTCATCTACAACCTGCAGGCCAACACCTACAGCGTCGTACAGGGGCTCAACGGCGAGAGCTACAAGATCGTCCCTCGCAAATCGGAAAACTTCTTCACCGGTAACGCGGTGGCCTCCGGCTCGGTCCGCTAAGCGTCACCACGCAGAAGGAAAGGCGCGCTCGCCCCGCGCCTCTCTCCTTTCGATCTTCGAGGTATAGACAGTCATGCAAGTACGAGTAAGTAGAACTCCACGGTGGCGCAACTCCAGGCTGGCGACTCTGCTCGCATTCGCACTGAGTGCATGCGCGGTCAGCCAAGTCGCAAGCGGCGCCGAAGCGGCTATCAAGCTGTTCGAGCAGCCGGCCCTGCCCAGCGCATTGGCCACCCAATCCTTGATGCTCGATGTGACGTTGGCTGGCCAGCGGCTGGTGGCCGTGGGCGAACGCGGCTTCATTCTGCTCTCCGACGATGATGGCCGGTCGTGGCGGCAGGTGTCCTCCCCAGTGAGCGTGACCCTGACCCGCGTGGTTTTCCCGAGCGCCTCGCGGGGTTGGGCCGTCGGCCACGCCGGCGTGGTGCTGCATTCGCAAGACGGCGGACTGAGCTGGAGCAAACAACTGGATGGCGAGCAGGCCGCACGCCTGGAACTTGAGGCGGCACAGCAGGCGCACCGCGCCCAGCCAAGCGAGCAGAGCCAACTGCAAGTCGACGCCGCACAACAGATGCTGCAGGAGGGCCCGGACAAACCCTTCCTGGCCGTGCACTTCTTCGACGACCAGCGTGGCTTGATCCTCGGCGCCTACGGGCTGGCATTCGCCACCGAAGATGGCGGCGCGAGCTGGCAATCGATCCGCGAGCGAATCGACAACCCCTCCGCCCTGCACCTGTACGACATCCACGAAGCAGCCGGCGGGCTGTTCATCGCCGGCGAGCAGGGTTTGCTGCTGCGCTCGCTCGACAACGGTCAGCACTTCGCCGCACTCGACTCGCCGGCCAACGGCACCCTGTTCGGGCTGCTAGCGACGAACGCTCGCGGCCTCCTGGCGTTCGGCCTGCGCGGCAAAACCTACCTGTCCGAAGACCACGGCGACAGCTGGCGTACTGTGGCCAATAGCCTGCCCGTCACCCTGACCGCCGGCGCCCGCTTGGCGGATGGCAGCTTGATGCTGGTCGACGAGTCCGGCAGGACCCTGCTCAGCCGTGATCACGGCCAAAGCTTCGTTGCCTCCACCCTCGCAGAACCAACCTACCTGACCGGGCTGGCCAGCAGCGCCGATGGACAGGTGATTCTTGCCAGCAGCCACGGCCTTGCCCGCCTACCCGAGACAACAGCACAACGGAGTCCAGGCAGTGAACAGTAAAGTGACGCACCATCAGCCTGAGAGCGAAAGCGCCCTGCTGCCTTTCGACAGAAATTCCGGTGGCCTGGTTGAGCGCCTGTTGTTCAATCACCGCGGCCTCGTGGTTGCCCTATGCCTGATCGCCAGTCTGGTGCTCGGCATGCAGGCTACGGGCCTGCGCCTGAACGCCGCCTTCGAGAAGATGATTCCGATCGGCCACCCCTTCATCGAGAACTACTTCAAGTACCGCGGCCAACTTGGCGAAGGCGGCAATACCCTGCGTCTGGCGGTGCGCGCCACCGAGGGCACCATCTACGACGCCGACTACCTGGATACGGTCAAGAAGATCAGCGACGAGCTGTTTCTGCTCAACGGCGTAGACCGCCCCTACATGAAGTCATTGTGGACGCCTGCCACCCGCTGGATCGGGGTCACCGAGGACGGTTTCGACGGCGGCCCGGTGATTCCGGACGACTACGACGGCTCACCGGCCAGCATCGACCAGGTCCGGCAGAATATCGAGCGCTCCGGTGAGGTGGGTCGCCTGGTGGCGGCCAACATGCGCTCGAGCGTGATCCTGCTGCCGCTGCAGGACAGCAGCGCCCAGGGCGCCACACAACTCGACTACCACGTGCTGTCGAACCAGCTCGAACAGATCCGCCAGAAGTACGAAACCGACAAGATCAAGATACACATCACCGGCTTCGCCAAGGTGGTGGGCGACCTGATCGACGGGCTGCAACTGATGCAGCTGTTCTTCGCTTTCACCCTGGTGATCTGCGGTTTGGTCCTGCTGTGGTACACGCGCTGCGTGCGCAGCACCCTGCTGGTTCTGGCCTGTTCGTTGATCGCGGTGATCTGGCTGCTCGGCCTGCTGCCAGCCCTCGGCTACGACCTGGGGCCCTACTCCATCCTCGTGCCCTTCCTGGTGTTTGCCATCGGCCTGAGCCATGGCGCGCAGAAAATGAACGGCATCATGCAGGACATCGGCCGCGGCGCGGACAAGCTGGTGGCCGCGCGCTTCACCTTCCGCCGCCTGTTCCTCACCGGCCTGATGGCCTTGGTCGCCGATGCGGTAGGCTTCGCGGTGCTGATGATCATCAACATTCCGGTGATCCAGGACCTCGCCATCACCGCGACCCTGGGCGTGATGGTGCTGATCCTGACCAACCTGGTGCTGCTGCCGATCCTGCTGTCGTATACCGGTGTCAGCAATAACGCCGCCAAGCGCGAAGCCGAAGCCGAACGCCTGTCGCTGAACGATCTGCAGCACCGTCGCCATCCACTGTGGGCGTTTTTGGATCAATTCACGCAGCGCAAATGGGCGCGTATCGCGGTCATCCTGGCCGCCATCCTGGGCGCGCTGGGATTCGCCATCAGCCTCAACGTCAAGGTGGGCGACCTCAACCCCGGCGCGCCGGAACTCCGTGCGGACTCGCGCTATAACCGCGACAACGCCTTCATGGTGAGTAACTACTCCTCCAGCAGCGACAAGTACGTGGTGATGGTCAAGACCCCGCAGTACTACTGCGCGAACTACGACACCCTGGTCAAGGTCGACGCGCTGGAAGCACAGCTGCAGCAACTGCCCGGCGTGGTCTCCACCAGTTCGCTGGCGGCGCTGAGCAAACAGGCCTCAGCCGGCATGAACGAAGGCAGCATGACCTGGTACGAGATCCCACGGAACCAGGGCCTGTTGAACGCCATCATCACCCGCGCGCCGCGCGAGCTGTTCAACCAGAACTGCGACCTGCTGACCGTCAACGTGTTCCTCTCCGACCACAAGGCCGACACCCTCAGCCGCGTGGTCGCTACGGTCGATAGCTTCGCCGCGGCAAACAACAGCGACACGCTGCAGTTCATGTCCGCCGCAGGTAACGCCGGTATCGAGGCCGCCACCAACATCGTGGTCAAGCGCGCCAACCTGCAGATGCTGCTGATGGTCTACCTGGCCGTGATCGCCCTGTGCTACATCACCTTCCGCTCCTGGCGGGCGGTGATCTGCACCGTGCTGCCGCTGATGCTGACCTCGATCCTCTGCGAGGCGCTGATGGTCGGGCTGGACATCGGCCTCAAGGTCGCGACCCTGCCGGTTATCGCCCTCGGCGTGGGCATCGGCGTCGACTACTCGCTGTACATTCTCAGCATCACCCTCGCCAACCTGCGGCAAGGGGCCTCGCTGTCGAATGCCTACTACCGGGCGCTGCTGTCCACCGGCAAGGTCGTGGTGCTGACCGGCGTGACCCTGGGCATCGCGGTGGCGACCTGGGCCTTGTCGCCTATCAAGTTCCAGGCCGACATGGGCATCCTGCTGGCCTTCATGTTCATCTGGAACATGCTCGGCGCGCTGATTTTGACCCCTGCACTGGCCAGGCTGCTATTGCCTGAAACCGCTCCTTCCCTGCAACCGGCAACGAGGTAATGGCAGCCATGCGCAACCCTGTGACTCTGGATACTTTCAAGGCGATTCTCGGTTTATCAGTTGTGGCCAGCCTCGCCGCCACCATCAGTGCACTGCTGATCGAAGTGCCGGTCTGGGCTACGTTCATTGGCTGGATTGCGTTCTTCACCCGCGGCATCACCGCGCGCGACGGGGCGATCAATCTGACCTGCGTGCTCATCGGCCTAGTCATCGGCATCGCGGCCGCCTTTGCCAGCGCGGCACTGACGCCGTATCTGGGTGCCTTGACCATCACCCTGGTCGTGCTGCTAGCGACCTTTTTGCTGCTGTCCCTGGGACTGCTGCCGGTGATCAACAACCTGACGGGCTTTTTCCTGGGGTTGGTCTGTTACTTCGCCTCGCATCTGCCACCAACGCTCGACACCTTTGTCGAGCTGGCCATGGCATCGGCGCTGGGTGTACTTGGCGGGCTGGTGGCCAGCCTGGTGCAGAAACGTTTGAGTGGGCCAGAAGGGCCAGCCGGTGACGTCTCGATCACTCACCCTTGAGCCACCGGTACAGGCATTAGACGAAGTGCTCCTTAGTCAAAGGCCACAAGCCTGAGACCTATGCCGCCACCTTGTTGGCGGCTTTTTTATGTCCTGCACCGTTCGGCCTAAATGGCCACCTGCACCAATCCGCAACGCCTGTACCTCTAGATCCGCAGCGGCGGTTGTACAAGTCCTTGCGGTTCATCCCGGGGCGGAGATGCGCAGCCGGAGGGCTCTAGTGTGCTGTCTCGCAATAATCATTGCTCAAGCGGCTGCGGCTGGCCTGTGTAGGGTGCGCCGTGCGCACCACTGACACCCGGGTGCCTGGTGCGCACGGCGCACCCTACGAGCCGGTGTCATCGAAACAATAATTCTGAGACAGCACACTAGTGGCCTGTGTGGCTAGTTCAATTAGTCAATTTCGGCGCCTGAAGCCCCGATACTGCGTTGCCGCTCCTCGCCATAGCATTGCCGAGCAGATGCTGGATGAGTCCGAGGCCTTGCAGCACGGCATCATCACCGGTCAGCAGCGCTGGAATCAACGGGCCTACTACGCCGTGCTCGGCATGACCCTGGTCGCCGTCTTGCTGAGTGCGGGTGCCGCCGTGCTCATCCGTCGGCAGATAGTCGCGCCCCTGCGTTACACCGCCAGCGCGGTGAGCCGGGTCACCCTCGGCCAACTGGACCTGGATGTGCAGCACAGCCGCAAGGACGAGCTGGGGGGGGCGTGGCGCGCAGCACCGAGCAGACCTCGCAGGCGGCACGCTCTTGTCCGTGCAGATGGAAGAGGCGAGTTTTGGCATGCAGAGTCTGGATGAACAGAGCATACGGGTCAGTCGGGTTCTGGAGGTGATCCGTGGGTTGGCCGAGCAGACCAATCTGCTGGCGTTGAATGCCGCGATCGAGGCCGCCAGAGCCGGCGAACAGGGCCGGGGATTTTCCGTGGTGGCGGACGAGCTGCGCCATCTCGCCAACCGCACTCAGGCACCCGCTGGCGAGATTGGTCGGGCGAGAGAGCAGTCGCTTCACGCCCAGGTGTTGTCTAGCCAGGCAAGTGCGGCCTTGAGCCGCGTGGCAGAGGATGTGGCGCGTCCAGTTGCAGCTCATCCTTAACTATTTCAGCTTGGCTTGAGACGGATGCAGGCGTGGCGAGCACGCCTTTACTAAATTGCACAAATGTGTTTTTGCGCATAAAATCCAACTTAATGCAATATTTGGACGGAAAACTCCATGCTGAACGCACACGGCGGATCTCTGATTGATGTGGCGTTGCAGCAGATGAAGAAGTCGATCATCTGCTGTGAACTTGCGCCTGGCGAAAAACTCAAGGTGGCTGAGCTGTCCAAGGCCTATGGCCTGAGCAGCTCGCCCATTCGCGAGGCACTCAACCGACTGGCCCAGGAAGGTATCGTCGAGGCCAACGAGAACAAGGGTTTTCGGGTCACGGAATTGTCGGTGGATGACTTTCGCGAGATCACCCGTCTGCGTTGCCTGCTGGAAAGCGAGGCGCTAGCCGATGCCATCGAGTATGGCGACGATGCCTGGGAGGCGAACGTCCTCGGAGCCTTTCATCGCTTGGGTTTGATCGAAAAAAAGCTGGGTAAGGTGGCTGTCGTGCTGGACGATGATTGGGCGCAGCGGCACAAGGCTTTCCACTTTGCGCTGTTTTCTGCCAGTCCGTCCTCGCTGTTGCTGCGCATGATCGACTCGTTATTCGATCGAGCCGAGCGCTATCGTCGTTTTTCTGCTTTGCACCGTACTGGGGAGCGGCGTAAGGGCGACGAGCACAAACAGTTGATGGAGGCGGCGCTGGCCCGAGATACGGAGAAGGCGGTCGGCCTGCTCAAGCGCCATATCACCGGCACCTTGGCGCGCGTAACCGAGGTGATTCCCAGGCAGCATGCGACGCTGCAATAGGTCGAACCGAAGGCCTGGCTCAAGTTGCTAGCGGGCAAGTAGCCTGCCGTACCGCGGGTAGCGGCGGGCAGGTACTGGGTGACGCCGAGGTTAGGGACGTGACGTCGCCGTCAGCAGCCCCTGGGAATGCCGCCATCGCCTCGTGAGCAAGGGCGGCTGCCGCAGGCTGCGGTAGGCCTGCTGCTTTGGGGGATAAAAAATACGCAACGTGCAGTCGAAGACGGAACGCCTGCACATTGCGTCAACGCTCAACTGGCTAGCGATTCCAGGCAACGCTCAAAAAGGGCCAACGCACCTTCGGTCGTACAGGCTCCACCGAACACGTAATGATCGGGTCGTGCGATAACGATCTTACAGTTCCGCTCGTTCATCCACTGTTCCAGGACAGCGTCCACCTCCTGGTAATGATCCGGATCGTCACTGGGCGTCGGGCGTTCGGCCGTCAGGCGCACCACCTTGAAGGGCAGCGGGCTACCTTCCAGGCGCAGATGAATTTGTTCGAGCAGCGGCTGGGCGTCGATACCCGTAGCGATCACGATGCGGAAGCTTTGCCCGGTGAAGCCGTCCAGCAGACCTTGCACGCCCTCGCGATTGATCACCATCGGTTGCGGGAATAGCTCGCCCGCTGGCGCTCGATCATCGATCAGGCCGCTCTTAAGACCAGGGATCAGCGACTGGCGAATGGTGCCCCCAGCTGTGCTATTCATGCTCTGCAGCAGATGCTCGTCGCGCTCGGCGGCCTTGGCGGGATCGCGTTCGCAGATGATCAGGCCAAATTCCTTGGCCGCTTCAGTCGTCTGGCGTACGTGCGGCGCACGCTCCTGCTGATAGGTATCGAGCAGCCCGGGGCCGGCGAGGCCGCGCTGAACCAGCGCCAGCTTCCAGATCAAGCCCATCGCATCACGAATACCCTGGCACATCCCTTGAGCAAGGAAGGGGGGAGTCATATGCGCGGCATCGCCTGCAAAGAAGATGCGCTCGCTGCGCCACTGCTCGAGAACCAGCGCGTGGAAGCGGTAGCTCGATGCGCGCCAGATGTCGTAGTCGTCGGCGTCCAGCCAGCGGGAGATCAGGTGCTTGATCGATTCTGGCTTGGCAATGTCGGCCGGGGTTTCATCGGGGTTGATCATGAACTCCCAGCGCCGGTGGCGGCCCGGCCCGACCACGTAGGTACTGGGGCGCTCGACTTCGCAGTACTGGACGTTGGTGGTCGGCAGCGATTCGCCGGCCCCCTCCTTGAGCATCACGTCGACCACCAGCCAGGGTTCGTCGAACACCAAGTCCTCCATGCGCAGCTTCAACCGCGCACGAATGGGGCTGGTGCCCCCATCGCAAGCCAATACATAGCCGGCACTCACGGTCCGCACCTCGCCGTGGCGGTTGCGTAC
This sequence comes from Pseudomonas sp. 2FG, assembly GCF_005502935.1. GTDB lineage: Bacteria > Pseudomonadota > Gammaproteobacteria > Pseudomonadales > Pseudomonadaceae > Aquipseudomonas. The sequence continues at coordinate 291,401 of NZ_SCMP01000002.1, read as the reverse complement.
CTGCACCTGCGCCAGCTCGCCCTGGGTCTCGACTGCCAGGACTTCGGCGCCGAGCTCAACGGTAACCTGCGCAAACGAGGCGATATTGGCGCGCAACTCGCGCTCCACCGGCGGCTGGGAAAATACATAGTTAGGCGCCCAGCCCAGCGCATGCGGTGGTTTGGCCGCGTCGATGTGCTTGATCAGGCGCGACTGCGTCGTGAGGTAGTGCGAGGCCCGGTAGGGCATGACATAGGGGGCGATTGCATCGGCCAGGCCGATGTTGCCGAAGGCGCGCATCACCTCGTGGTCGAGGCCCATGGCGCGCGGGTTCTCGTAGACGTTGTCGGCCTTGTCCAGCGCCAGTGTTTTCAAACCCCACAGGCCGGCAAGGTTGGCTGCCATGGCCCCCACGGGGCCCATACCCACTATGATCAGATCGTAATCCATAGCCATCTCCGTCTTGTTGTTGTGGCGCCCGCTGTCTGGCATGCGGGCACGGCTATTTCAGGCCTGTGTGTACACGGTCTTGACCGTGGTGAAGAACTCGGCGGCATAGCGCCCCTGTTCTCGCGAGCCGTAGCTCGAGCCCTTGGTGCCGCCGAACGGCACGTGATAGTCCACGCCGGCGGTCGGCGCGTTGATCATCACCATGCCGCTCTGCACGTGGCGCTTGAAGTGCGAGGCATACTTCAGCGAGGTAGTGCAGATCCCCGCGGACAAGCCAAAGGGGCTGGCATTGGCCAGCTGCAGGGCGTGCTCGTAGTCATCGGCAGGTATGGCGCAGGCGATCGGCCCGAAGATCTCTTCCTGGGCGATGCGCATCTGTGCCTCGGCATCGACGAACAGCGCGGGACTCATGAAGTAGCCCTGGGTATCGCGCGTCAGTGGGTGGCCGCCGCAGGCCAGCACCGCGCCTTCGGCCAGGCCGATGTCCACATAGGCCAGGTTCTGCTCGAACTGTGCCTGCTCGGCCACCGGGCCGATCTGTGTGTCGGCATGCAGGGCATGACCGACCTGCAAGGCCTGCAAGCGGGCCTGCACGCCTTCGGTAAAGCGCCGATAGATGCCTTTCTCGACGATGAAGCGCGACGAGGCCGTGCAGCGTTGCCCGGTCGAGAAGTAGGCGCCTTGCACCGCGGACTCGATGGCCTGCGCCAGGTCCGCGTCGTTCAGCACCACCAGCGGATTCTTGCCGCCCATCTCCAGTTGCAACTTGGCGAAGCGGGCGCCGGCGGTGTGCAGGATCTGCCGGCCGGTATCCGACGAACCGGTGAAGCTGAGTGCCTTCACCCGGGGCGACTCGACCAGGGTCTGGCCCACCACGCTGCCGCGTCCCATGACCAGGTTGAAGGTTCCGTCCGGCAGCCCCGCACGATGGATGATTTCGCTCAACGCCCAGGCGGAGCCAGGCACCAGGTCGGCGGGCTTGAAGACCACCGCGTTGCCGTAAGCCAGAGCTGGGGCGATCTTCCAGGCCGGAATCGCAATGGGAAAATTCCACGGGGCGATGATGCCGATGACCCCCACCGGTTGGCGCAGCACATCGACCTCGATCCCAAGTCGAACGGAGTCCAGGTGCTCGCCTTGGATGCGCAGTGCCTCGCCGGCGAAGAACTTGAATATCTGGCCGGCACGAGCGACTTCGGCAATCGCTTCCGGCAGGGTTTTCCCTTCCTCGCGGGCAAGCAGGGTGCCCAGTTCCTGGCGGCGCAGAAGAACTTCGGTGCCGATAAGGTCGAGCGCGTCTGCACGTTGCTGCGGGCTTTTAGCGGCCCACAGAGGCTGTGCTTGTTCGGCGGCGGCGATGGCTATCTGGGTATCGTCCGCGGATGCTTGGGCGTACAGACCTACCTGGTCTTTCGTATCCGAAGGGCTGAGGTTTTCACGAACGCCAGTTCCGTCCAACCATTGCCCTGCGATGAGGTTCTTGTGCATATCGTTTACATATCCGCATGTTCGCGCGGCCCGGAAAAGTGCGGCCCGCGCAGAGGTGGATTACCAACGCACGCGTTGCTGAGCGATCCGATCAGTCGTTGATTGCACCCATTCGGCGCGGGTCTGGAACCCTGGGCGACGGCGGCACATGGCTTCCGTCATGGACAGGATGTCCTCGGCGCTCATGTCGAGGTCGAGTGGTTCGCGGCACGGTTGATTGGTGTAATAGGGCGTGTCGACGTACATCTCGATCGGGTTGCCCTCCGGGTCCTTGAAATACATCGACCAGGCGTTGCCATGATCGACTTGGTCGATGTTCTCGATGCCGTTTTCCTTGGCGAACTGGTAGTAAAGTCTGAGGTCTTCGATCGAGTCGAGCAGGAACGAGAGCTGGTTGATCGGGTTGAACGGCAGGTCGCTCGGTTTGCCGTCGAACAGGACCACCTGGTGGTGGATCTCGGGGTTCTGGGTCAGGAAAAACAGGCGATGGCCGGTCGACGCGACCCCCTTGTCGCTGACGATGAAGCCGAGCTTCTGGCAATAGAAGTCGACCATCTTGTCGAGATCCTCGCAGAAGGTGCCTGTGTGGGTGAAATTGATTCTGGGCAGAGTAGCCATGCAGGTGAATCCTCGTTTTATGGTTGTTCGGAGGAAGAAGTCAGGCTTCGTCGATGACCGGATTGGACAGGGTGCCTATCTGCGAGATGACCACCTCGAAGGTATCACCCGGCTTGAGGAATATCGGCGGGTTGCGTTTGAAGCCGATGCCGCTTGGGGTGCCCGTGGCCAGAATATCCCCCGGGTTCCACGTCAGCGCCTTGGATACGTAGGAAATCAGTTGGGGAATGTCGAACGCCAGTTCGGACAGGGCGCCTTCCTGCACCTGCTCGCCGTTCAGCACGCCGATGACGCGCAGTTCGCGGTAATCGGCGATCTCATCGGCGGTCACCAGCCATGGACCGAGGGCGCCGGTGCTGCGGAAGGTCTTGCCCATGCCGTATTGGTGGGTGTGGAACTGCCAGTCGCGCACGCTGGCATCGTTGAAGCAGGTATAGCCCGCGACATGCGCCATGGCGTCTTCAGGTGCGATATGGGCGCCGCCCTTGCCTATGACTACCGCCAGCTCGGCCTCGAAATCGAACTCCTCGGAGACGATCGGCCGAAGCAGCGGGGCGTTGTGGGCCAGCAGGGTCTCGGCGAAGCGTTGGAATATCACCGGATGCTGCCCCACCTTGCGGCCGGCCTCTTCGGCATGGGCGACGTAGTTGATGCCCACGCAGATGATCTTGCCGGGAGCGGGAATCACCGGATCCAGTTGCACATCGCTGAAGGCGTAGTCGGCGGTCGAGCTGGCGGCGTAGGCCTTAGCCTGTTCCAGCAGGCTCGAGTCGGACAACAATTCGGCCAGATTGGCGGTGGCGGGGAACTGCTTGCCCAGGTCGACGACCTTGTCTGCGACTACTGCGCCGAAGCTCGGCTTGCCGTCTTTGCGATACGAAATCAGCTTCATCATTGCCTTCCTTTTTTGTGCATAAAAACTAAGTTCTTGCACGATAACTCATAAAATGCATACTAGGGAAGCCCGCAGAAAAAATCTCTTAGCGCGCGGGCCTAGCAGGAGAGCAAGCATGTCACTGGTGAAAATCCGCAAATTCAAACTCGATGTGGAGCAGGTGCTGCACGAAGGTGGCCCGGTCGCGGCCGCCCCGTTGAAGATCGCGGTGGCGACGGCAATCGTGGAAAACCCCTATGCGGGCAAATACGTCGAGGATTTGCTGCCCTTCATGGAGGAGCTGCGGGCCTTGGGCGCCGAGCTGTCCAACCGCTTGATCGTCGCGCTAGGTGGGGCCGATAAGGTGCAGGCGTATGGCAAAGGGGCGATTGTCGGCGAGGATGGCGAGCTGGAGCATGGTGCGGTCTGGCATGAGGCTGGCGGCTGGGCCATGCGTGAGGCCCTGGGTCATCCGAAGGCCATAGTCCCGGCTGCCAAGACCATCGCCGGCTCCGGCTCCCGGGTGATGATTCCCCTGGGCCATATCCAGGCCGCCTACGTGCGCAGCCACTTCGGCGTGGCCGAGATGAGCGTATGGGATGGGCCGCGCCGCAACGAAATCGCCTTCGGCCTGGCCATGGCGACCGGTGGGCGCATCCATGCACGGCTGGGCGGCTTGGCCGCCGACGCGATCAAGGGCGAGGATGGCTTGCGTTAACCCAGGTTTTAGGCGTCGCAAAGGTAGACCGACCACGGCCGACGTGGTTCGAGCTACCGGAGAACAAGAACAATAGTGTTGGAGAAAATCATGACTACAAGAATGATGCGTGCTGCACGGATGTACGAAGGCGGCAAGCCGATGGTGATCGAACAGGTCCCGGTTCCCGCGATCCGCCCGACCGAGGTGCTGGTCAAGGTGAAGGCCTGCGGCATCGTGCCCAATCTGCACAATATCCTGACCAACTGGGTCAACTGGTTCCCCAATCTGCCCCTGCCGAAACTGCCGGCCATCTTCGGCCTGGATCCGGCGGGTGTGGTCGAGGCGGTCGGCGAGCAGGTCTATGACTTCAAGCCGGGCGATCGGGTGTACGTCAACCCTGCGCGTTATTGCGGCTCCTGCCGCGCCTGCCGCTCGGGAAACACCACGGGCTGCTCGGCCTACACCTTCAACGGTTACTTCGGCTTCACCCCTCGTAGTCCACGCATGTTCGAGGACTACCCCTACGGTGGCCTGTGCGAATACATGCCCGCGCCGCAATACAGCCTGGTCAAGTTGCCCGATTGCCTGAGCTTCGAGACCGCCGCTCGCCTCGGTTATCTGGGGACTGCCTACCGCGCTCTGCGCGCGGCCAATGTGGGCCCCGGCAGCACCGTGCTGATCAATGGCATCAGCGGCACGCTCGGCCTGGGTGCCGTCGCCCTGGCCCTGGCGCTGGGCGCGCGCAAGATCCTCGGTACGGCGCGTAACCAAGCGCTGTTCCAGCGGGTCAAGGATCTGGCCGCACCTGGCCGCATCGAGATCCATACCCTGGGCAGCGGTTCCACCCAGGAGTGGGCCTATAACGTCACCAACGGCGAAGGGGTCGATGTGGTCATCGACGCACTGGGCCCGGGTGCTCCGGCGGAAAGCCTGGTCGATGCCATGCGCAGCCTTCATCGCAGTGGCCACCTGGTCAACATCGGTGCCGTCGCCGGTGAGGTGCCGCTGGATCTGCACTGGATGATGGACAACGGCATCACCGTGAGTGGTTCGGTTTGGTTCACCACCGGCCAGGGCCAGGATATGGCCGATATGGTCGAGTCGGGCGTACTCGACCTGTCGTTCTTCGAGCACAGCGTGTTCCCCCTCGAGGAGGTCAACCAGGCCATCAGCGGCATCGAGAACCGTCACGGTGGCTTCGGTAACTTCGTCATCTGCCCATAAAACCGGTGGTGAGCGGCGCGCATCTGCCGTCGCTCACGAGACCCACGCCGCCACAGGTGCAAGCCTGCGACGGGGTGATTGCAGATATTGGAGGCTACCCGATGCAAATACGCAGGATAGTGACCGGACACGATGCGAGTGGACAGGCTGTGTTCATTTCCGATGGCGCGGCCCCCCGTGCCACCGACTTTGTCGACCTCCCCGGGCATGGCGTCGCCCAGCTGTGGGCGACGCCTTGTCCTCCGCGGTTGTCCGAGGTGCCGGAAGACCTGACCCAGCTGCAAGGGTCGTTGATTCCCGGACTCGGCGGCACCTCATTGTTGGCGGTCAGCTTTCCGCCCGACAGCATCATGGCGGCGCCGCTGGATCCGCAGCGTGCCTTCGAGCAAATGGCGGTCGCGCTACCCGGTCTGTTCGAATGCTTCGAGGCCGAAACCCCCGGCATGCACAAGACACCGACTATCGACTATGGGGTGTTGTTGGAAGGCGAGCTTTGGCTGGAGCTCGACAACGGCGAGCAGCGGCTGATCCGTCCGGGCGACGTGGTGATTCAGAACGGTACCCGGCATGCCTGGCGCAACAAGTCTGAGCAGCCGGCCAAGGCGATCTTCTTCATGGTCGGGGCAAGCAACCACTAGTGTCGAAGCCCACCCAGGCTTCTCTGCTCGACCTCCGCGCCGCCACACCGTCCGCGTGCAGGAACTGCGCCCAGTGAGATATGCAATGAACGACGTAGTAATAGTTTCCGCCTCGCGTACTGCCATTGGCCGTTTCCAGGGCTCGTTGGCCAGGGTCTCCGCCGTCGACATGGGGGCGGCGGTCATACGCAGGTTGCTCGACACCACGGGGCTGGCTGGCCACGAGGTTGGTGAGGTGATCATGGGCCAGGTACTGGTGGCTGGCGCGGGGCAGAACCCGGCGCGTCAGGCCGCGATCCAGGCTGGGCTGCCTTACACCGTGCCGGCTCTTACCATCAACAAGGTTTGCGGTTCAGGGTTGGAGGCTGTTCATCTGGCTGCTCAAGCCATTCGTTGCGGCGATGCCGAGGTGATGATTGCCGGCGGCCAGGAATCCATGAGCCAAGCCCCGTACGTGCTCGCGGAGGCCCGACAGGGGTTGCGCATGGGCCACAAGGGCCTGGTCGACAGTGTGATTCATGACGGCCTTTGGGATGCTTTCAATGACTACCACATGGGTATCACGGCAGAAAACCTGGCAGAACAATATGGTGTTACCCGTGAGCAACAGGATGCCTATGCGCTAAGGTCTCAACAGCGCGCCAGCGCGGCGCGGGATGCTGGCCGCTTCGTAGATGAGATAACGCCTGTGCATCTTCCGCAGCGGACCGGCGAAACGCATCTGTTCGAGACAGATGAGCAACCTACAGCTGGAACCTCCGCAGATCTCGCGCGCCTCAAACCTGCTTTTAAGGCGGATGGCAGTGTCACGGCGGGCAACGCTTCGACGCTGAACGACGGCGCGGCTGCCGTCCTGCTGATGAGCGAAGACAAGGCCAAGGCCTTGGGTTTGCCGATCATGGCGCGGATCAAGGCCTATGCCAGTGTCGGCGTGGACCCTTCGGTCATGGGTGTCGGCCCGGTGTTTGCCACTGATCTGTGCCTGCAGAAGGCTGGCTGGACGCTGGATCAACTGGACCTTATCGAAGCCAATGAGGCCTTTGCCGTACAGGCACTGGTAGTCGGCAGGGAGCTGGGCTGGGATACCGACAGGGTCAACGTCAACGGTGGCGCAATCGCCCTCGGGCACCCGATTGGCGCTTCAGGCTGTCGAATACTGGTCACCTTGCTGCACGAAATGCAGCGGCGTAACGCCCGCAAGGCGTTGGCGACGCTGTGCATCGGCGGTGGCCAGGGCGTTGCCTTGGCGTTGCAGCGCGGCTGAACACTAGAGGAGTTTATAGATGGTCGTAGCAGTAAAGATTCTTGGTCTGTCGGGCAGTTTGAGGAAGGACTCGGCCCATAGCGCCGTGCTGCGTACGGTTGCCGAACAGCTTCCCGCAAGCGTGGCATTGGAGCTGCATGATTTGCATGATGTGCCGCCCTACAACGAAGACCTCGATTGCGATGCGGCGCCAGTAGCTGTGCTGGCTCTGCGTGAGGCGGTGCGACGCGCCGACGCCGTGTTGATCGGCTCGCCGGAGTACAACCATGGTATGTCGGGGGTATTGAAGAACGCGCTGGATTGGATATCGCGACCCCACGGCAAGTCTTCGCTGACGGGCAAACCGGTCCTTACCTTTACCGCATCTCCTGCTTTCACCGGAGGTGTGAGGGCGCATCAGCAATTGAATGAAACGCTAGTGGCTATTCAGGCCGTACAGGTCGCTTACCCACAGATCGTGATCGGTAGCGTTGCTAGCAAGCTTAAGGACGGCCGCCTTGTCGATGAAGCGGCTAATCAGTTCTTGATGGATGGGGTCAGAAGGCTTGCGCAACTGGTCGACAATTGGCCTTTGTAAGAAACACGTAAAAATTGTAGTGGCGAGCTTCGGTAATCCACCCATTTTTACAGCCGCCTCACCGGCAGTGCTGAAAACATTAAAAAGGAGAATGACCATGCCCGTCACCAGCCCCTTCAGCGGCGGAACCTGTTCGCGCTTGCACTGAGCCGGAGGCCCCCCTTCGCCACTCGGCCGCAAGGCCGGAACAGACCTCCATCTCAGACAAGGAAGACCTGACCATGCAAACAATGACGAAGTTTTTCCTGACGCTTGCCCTGTTGGCCCCCGTATCTTGTTCTTGGGCCTCTTCCTCCGCTCAGGACCAGCAACAGCTACACAGCCAGACAACCCTGCTGGCGATCGACGCACTGACCTATTACGACACCGACCCGCGCGCCGCGACACCTCCGGACGAAAGCATCCTGGAAGCCTTGAGTGAAACCCGACGAAAGCTCAAGGAAGTGGCCGTAAAACTCTCCCTGCCGGCCAGCCTCGCCGCCCCACTGGCGGGCATGGGCGCCAGCCTGGACGAACTAGGTGGCCTGTCCCGCGAGCAGGCCAGCAGTTATGCCCCCCTGCTCATCACCCTGCTGGACAACCGCGCGCAGTTGAACCGACAGATGGATACCACCTACACAGGACAATCGGTATCGCAACTGGCGCGGGCCCTGAACCGACAAAGCCTGCGCATCAGCGAAATCCTCCTGCATGCTTTGGCGCGCAATGCAGTAGTGCTGAACCAGCACTCCATGGCCTACCACCAGACCGGGCTGAGCGCCCAGGATCAGGCTATCGAACAGGGTTTCGACGAACTGAAGGAACTCTTGCCGACTAGCGAGGCGGAGCAATTGCAGCACCAACGCCTGGCTTACCGCTTCGTCCGCCCCAAGCTGCTGCAACCCGACACGCTGCAAAAGGCGGCCGCCGCCGAGCGCTACATCACCGGCATCGTCACCTGGCTAGACCAGCAGGCCATGCGGGCAGACCACTGACCGCCCGGCAAGCGCTTTTCGCCAGCAACATCGAACCATCCCGGGTACAACGCAGACGCAGCGCCTTCAATGACGCGTAGCGCGGATCGGCATACCACTCGCGCAGCGTCTGCTCGAAGGGGAAACGCAGCATCCCACGGCTCGCCTTCGATGGCCTCCGGGGCGAAATCGGCAACCAGCATTTCGGCGCCGTGCTCCTACAACAGCGGCACTACACCGGGGTCATAGCTGGCACAGTAATGCCCCGCTCTGGCTGGTGCCAGACTGGAAGCCTTTGCTCAGCAAGCACGGCAACCGACAGATCTGGATAGACAACCTGGGCGGCATGCCGCCGGCGTTGATGGATCTACGTACGACGATGCAGGTTCATGGGCTGGCATTGGAGCTGGAGGCGGTATTCCTAAATCTGTGTCCGTCCTAACCGCTCAGCGCCCACTGGGGAAGAATGAAGATCAAGGTGCTGCATCTGGATGATGTGGCTAGTGGTCATTTTTCGATGTTGTCGATTTCGACTTTGTGTCCTTAATTTCTGAGCTTAAGTGCTTCAAAAGGATCTTCACTGCAGTTAGGTCAGCACTGCGGAGCCCTTGAAATACATAGTTTCTGGGCAATTAATGAGATCTAAAATTAACCAGAATCTATGTAGCGCATTGCCCTCCGAACGTGGCTCGAATCCCGCCTGGGGCACCAACTACGACAAGGCCCCAGGTGAAAACCTGGGGCCTTTTTGTTGCCGCCGGGTTAAACCACGCCCGCCTGACGCAGAGCCTCGATCTGCCCGGCGTCGAGCCCCAGGACCTTCTGCAACACCTCGACGGTGTGCTCGCCCAAGAGCGGCGGCGCGTTGCGGTATTGCACCGGGGTCTCGGAAAGACGGATCGGGCTGGCCACCTGCGGCACCGTGCCGCCCAAGGCGTGGGGCAGTTCGACACGCAGGCCGCGCGCCTGCACTTGCGGGTCGGCGAACATCTGCGCCAGGTCGTTGATCGGCCCGCACGGCACTCCCGCCTGCTCCAGCGCCGTCACCCATTCGCCGGTGGTCTTGAACACCGTGGCCTGGCGGATCAGCGGAATCAGCACCGTACGATTCGCCACCCGCAGCTTGTTGGTGGCGAATCGCGGATCGTCCGCCCACTCCGGGTGCCCGGCGACTTCGCAGAACTTGCGGAATTGGCCGTCGTTACCCACGGTGAGGATGAAATCGCCATCCGCCGTGGGGAAGTCCTGGTACGGCACTATGTTCGGGTGCGCGTTGCCGAGGCGCTTCGGCGCGGTGCCGGTGGTCAGGTAGTTCATCGCCTGGTTGGCCAGACAGGCGACCTGCACGTCGAGCAGGGCCATGTCGATATGCTGGCCGCTGCCGCCTTGCTCACGGTGCGCCAGCGCGGCGAGCACGGCGACGGTCGAGTAGAGGCCGGTGAGAATATCGGTCAGCGCCACGCCGACCTTGACCGGGCCGCCGCCCGCTTCACCGTCCGGGCGCCCGGTCAGGCTCATCAGGCCGCCGAGACCCTGGATCATGAAGTCGTAACCGGCGCGCTTGGCATAGGGCCCGTACTGGCCGAAGCCGGTGATCGAGCAATAAATCAGCCGCGGGTTGATGGCTTTCAGCGAGGCGTAGTCGAGGCCATAGGCGGCCAGGCCGCCGACCTTGAAGTTCTCCAGCAGGATGTCCGACTTGGCCGCCAGCTCGCGGACGATGTGCTGGCCTTCCGGCTGGGTGAAGTCGAGGGTGACCGACTGTTTGTTGCGGTTGGCCGAGAGGTAGTAGGCCGCCTCGCTGGTGTTCTCGCCGTTGGCATCCTTGAGGAAGGGCGGGCCCCAGGCGCGGGTGTCGTCGCCATTGCCGGGGCGCTCGATCTTGATCACCTCGGCGCCGAGGTCGGCGAGGATCTGCCCGGCCCAGGGGCCGGCGAGGACGCGGGAAAGGTCGAGAACGCGGAGGTGGGAAAGGGCGCCGGACATGGATTCTCCGTAGGGTGCGCCATGCGCACCGGAAATAGCGCAGCGGTGCGCATGGCGCACCCTACGAGCTTGGGTCGACCGCGTAGGAGACCCACGCAGCCATTCCCAATCGACTTAGTAGAACGCCTGAATGCCGGTCTGGGCACGGCCGAGGATCAGCGCATGCACGTCGTGGGTCCCTTCGTAGGTATTCACCACTTCCAGGTTGACCAGGTGACGGGCGACGCCGAACTCGTCGGAGATACCGTTGCCGCCGAGCATGTCACGGGCCATGCGGGCGATGTCGAGGGACTTGCCGCAGGAGTTGCGCTTCATGATCGAGGTGATTTCCACCGCCGCGGTGCCTTCGTCCTTCATCCGGCCGAGGCGCAGGCAGCCTTGCAGGGCCAGGGTGATTTCGGTCTGCATGTCCGCCAGTTTCTTCTGGATCAGCTGATTCGCCGCCAGTGGGCGACCGAACTGCTTGCGATCGAGGCAGTATTGACGCGCGGTGTGCCAGCAGAACTCGGCGGCACCCAGTGCGCCCCAGGCAATGCCGTAACGCGCGGAGTTGAGGCAGGTGAACGGACCTTTCAGGCCGCGCACGTCGGGGAAGGCGTTCTCTTCCGGGCAGAACACGTTGTCCATCACGATCTCGCCGGTGATCGAGGCGCGCAGGCCGACCTTGCCGTGAATCACCGGGGCGCTGAGCCCGGCCCAGCCTTTTTCCAGGACGAAGCCACGGATCTCGCCGGCATCGTCCTTGGCCCAGACCACGAACACATCGGCGATCGGGCTGTTGGTGATCCACATCTTGGCGCCGCTGAGGCGATAGCCGCCGTCGACTTTCTTCGCCCGGGTGATCATCGAGCCCGGGTCGGAGCCGTGATCCGGCTCGGTCAGGCCGAAGCAGCCGATCCATTCGCCGCTGGCCAGCTTGGGCAGGTATTTCTGCTTGGTCGCCTCGTTACCGAATTCGTTGATCGGCACCATCACCAGGGAGGACTGCACGCTCATCATCGAGCGGTAGCCGGAATCGACCCGCTCCACTTCGCGGGCGATCAGGCCGTAGCTGACGTAGTTGAGGCCGCTGCCGCCGTAGGCTTCCGGAATGGTCGCGCCGAGCAGGCCGATTTCGCCCATCTCGCGGAAGATCGCCGGGTCGGTCTGCTCATGGCGGAACGCTTCCAGCACGCGCGGGGCCAACTTGTCCTGGGCGAATTGCTGGGCGCTGCCCTGCACCATGCGTTCCTCGGCGCTCAGTTGCTGATCCAGCAACAGTGGATCTTCCCAGTTGAAGCGTGCTTTACCGGCCATGTGCGGATTCCTCAATCGTTCGTTGCGGTTGTTGATGCCCAGCGACGGGCTGGCGAATAGGTTAATCCTAGTCAGCCTAGGCCGGATCAGGCAAACGAGGATTTCGCACAGTGTTGTGCTAATTTCTCATTCCGTAATGAATTTAAAAGCCATATCAACTGGTTTTCATGTGCATCTAACGCATAAGAGAAGCCCATGCGTCGTAAAATCCCCAGCACCGCCGCCCTGGTCAGCTTCGAGGCCGCCGCCCGCCACCAGAGCTTTACCAAGGCGGCCGAAGAACTCTCGCTGACGCAAAGCGCCATCTGTCGGCAAATCGCCGGCCTCGAAGAATTCCTCGGCATCGCGTTATTCCGGCGTTCGCGGCGCGGGGTCAAGCTGACCGAGGCGGGCCTCTCCTATAGTCGGCGGGTGGCCGCGCAGTTGGATGCGGTGGAGCGCGACACCCTCTCGGTGATGGGCCAGCATGGCGCCGGCAGCCTGGAGCTGGCCATAGTGCCGACCTTCGGCACCCAGTGGCTGCTGCCGCGACTCAAGCACTTCCAGGCCCTGCACCCGGAGGTCACGGTCAATCTGACCAACCGCACCCGGCCCTTCCTGTTCGCCGACACCGAGTTCGATGCCGCGGTGTATTTCGGCGATGCCGATTGGTCGGGTACCGAGTCGCACGTCCTCATGCCAGAAAACTCGCTGCCGGTGTGCAGCCCGCAGCTGATCCCCGCCGGCGGCCCGTTGACCGCCGAGGCCATCGCCGGCCTGCCGCTGCTGCAACAGAGCACTCGCCCCTATGCCTGGCGCCAATGGTTCAACTCGCTCGGCCTGAACGTGCCGCGCGACATGACCGGGCCGCGCTACGAGCTGTTTTCCATGCTGGCCCAGGCGGCGATGCACGAGATGGGCATCGCGCTGATTCCACCCTTCCTGATCCAGCGCGAGCTGGCCGAAGGGCGGCTGGTGGTGGCACTGGATCACGCCTGCCTGAGCGACAAGGCCTACTACCTGATCATCCCCGAGCGCAAAGTCGAGTCGGCGGCCCTGCGCGCCTTCCGGGACTGGCTGGTGGAAGAGGCACGGCAGTACCGCTCCGAGGCCGGGCGGGGTTGAGGCAATTTTTCGCGGCCATGGGCCGCTCCTACAGCGCGGTAATCACGCCTGCCAACCCGGGTTCCGCTGGCTATAGAGGGGTTCACCTGGGCGGCCCGCGCCCACGAAACACCCGTTGTAACCCTAGGTATCAGCCGCGAGACAAATGCCCGCGCCCGCGCGAAACCCTGCGCTATAGACCGCTAAAGAGCCGCACGCAGGACGCAGTTGTGCGCGGCCATCACCCACCTGGGTGATAGGTGAAATCGCCCCTTTAGGCAGTTATGGCCAGACTTTCGGCTGATTAGGATGGCGGCTCACTTATTCCTCCTCAGGAGAGCCGCATGACAACAAGAACAATGCGCGGAATCTTCCGGCCGCACCTGCTGGCCGCCGCCGTTGCCCTGGGTTGCAGCGCCCAGGCCCACGCCATTAATTTCAATATCGGGGAGCTCGAAGCGCAGTTCGATTCGCAGTTGTCGGTGGGAGCCAGCTGGTCGACCCGCGGCGCCGACCCGGATTTCATCTCCGTGGCCAGCGGCGGCAAAGCCTCCTCGCGGACCTCCGACGACGGCCGCCTGAACTTCAAGAAGGGCGAGACCTTCTCGAAGATCTTCAAGGGCATCCACGACCTGGAACTGAAGTACGGCGACACCGGGGTGTTTATCCGCGGCAAGTACTGGTACGACTTCGAGCTGAAGGACGAGCACCGGCTGTTCTACGACATCGACGACCACAACCGCAAAGAGGGCGCGCAGTCCTCCGGTGCGCAGCTGCTCGATGCCTTCCTCTATCACAACTACAACCTCGGCGATCTGCCGGGCAGCGTGCGGGTCGGCAAGCAGGTGGTCAGCTGGGGCGAGAGCACCTTTATCGGCAATAGCATCAACTCGATCAACCCGATCGACGTGGCCGCCTTCCGCCGCCCCGGTGCGGAGATCAAGGAAGGCCTGATCCCGGTCAATATGCTCTACCTGTCCCAGAGCCTGACCGATGCTCTAAGCATGGAGGCCTTCTATCAACTGGAGTGGGACCAGACCGTGGTGGATAACTGCGGCACCTTCTTCTCCACCTCCGATGTGGTCGCCGATGGCTGCACGGATCGCCTGGTGGTGTTCGGCCCGGACCTGCCGCCCGGCGAGTCGAACAACAGCTTCGCCCCTGGCGAAAACCTCTATATCCCGCGCGCCGGCGACCGCGATGCGAAGGACAGCGGCCAGTACGGCCTGGCCCTGCGCTGGTTCGTGCCGGAGCTGAACGACACCGAGTTCGGCGCCTACGCGATGAACTACCACAGCCGCGGCCCGGTGTTCAGCACCATCCGCACCACCACCCCCAGCGCGGCCCTTATCCCCGGCGCGGCGAACGCCCGCTACTTTATCGAGTACCCCGAGGACATCCGCCTCTATGGCCTGAGCTTCCAGACCAACGCCGGCGGCACGGCGCTGTCCGGCGAGGTCAGCTACCGGCCGAACATGCCGCTGCAGATCAATTCCACCGACCTGTCCTTCGCCGCCCTCGGCCTGTCGCTCTCGCCGGTGTTCCAGTCCGGCCAGGCGCAGAACACCTCCGGCAGCGAACTCCACGGCTACGACCGCCGCGGGGTCACCCAGGCGCAGGTCTCCGCGGTGCAGTTTATCGACCGGGTGCTGGGCGCCAGCCGCCTGACCCTGGTGGGCGAGGTGGGTTACAACCACATCAACGGCATCAGCGATGATATCGGCGAGCTGCGCTTCGGTCGCGACCCGATCTTCGGTTCGGGGCAATTGTCCTCGCAGCCGACCTGCCGCGCCCTCAACGCCGCCAACCCGCAGGAATGCAATGACAAGGGCTTCTACACCAGCGGCTCCTGGGGCTACCGCGCACGCGCCAGCCTGGACTACAGCAACGCCATCGCCGGGATCAACCTGACGCCGAGCGTGGCCTGGTCGCACGACGTCGACGGTTATGGGCCGAACTTCACCGAAGGCTCCAAAGCCATCAGCCTCGGCCTGAATGCCGACTACCAGAACACCTACACCGCCAGCCTGAGTTACACCGACTTCTTCGGTGGCGATTACAGCGTCATCACCGACCGCGACTTCGTCGCCCTCAGCTTCGGCGTGAACTTCTAAGCGCGGCCCGCATAAGGACTCGAACGATGAGCACAAAACGATTCATGCAATTTGGCGCCGCCATGGCCCTGTCCCTCCTGGCCAGCAGCGTGATGGCTGCAGTTTCCCCCGAGGAGGCCGCCAAGCTCGGCACCACCCTGACTCCGCTGGGCGCGGAGAAAGCCGGCAACGCCGACGGCAGCATCCCCGAGTGGACCGGCGGCCTGCCGACCGACGCAGCGGCGGTGACCAACGGTTTCCTCGCCGACCCCTTCGCCAATGAACAGCCGCTGTTCACCATCACCGCGGCTAACGTCGAGCAGTACAAGGACAAGCTGTCACCCGGCCAGCTGGCGATGTTCAAGCGCTATGCCGCCACCTACAAGATCCCGGTCTACCCGAGCCACCGCACCGCGGCCGCCCCCCAGGCGATCTACGCGGCGGCGAAGAAGAGCGCACTCAATACCCAACCGGTGGACAACGGCAACGGCCTGTCCAACTTCGCCGACAGCCGCTACTACGCCTTCCCGATTCCCAAGGATGGCGTCCAGGTGCTGTGGAACCATATCACTCGCTACCGCGGCGGCAACGCCCGGCGCCTGATCGTCCAGGCCACGCCGCAGACCAACGGCTCCTTCAGCACGGTGCACTTCGAGGACGAGGTGGCCTTCCCGACCGACATGATCGAACTGGACCAGGCCAAGGCGAGCAACGTCCTGCTCTACTTCAAGCAGAAGGTGACCGCGCCCTCGCGCCTGGCGGGTAACGTGCTGCTGGTCCACGAGACCATCGACCAGGTCAAGGAGCCGCGCCTGGCCTGGATCTACAACGCCGGCCAGCGCCGCGTGCGGCGTGCCCCGCAGGTCGCCTATGACGGCCCCGGCACCGCCGCCGACGGCCTGCGCACCACCGACAACTTCGACATGTTTTCCGGCGCGCCGGATCGCTATGACTGGAAACTGGTGGGCAAGAAGGAGATGTATATCCCCTACAACAGCTACAAGCTCGACTCGCCCAGCCTGAAATACGCCGACGTGCTCAAGCCCGGGCATATCAACCAGGACCTGACCCGTTACGAGCTGCACCGGGTCTGGGAAGTGGAGGCCACGGTCAAGCCGGGCGAGCGGCATATCTATGCCAAGCGCCACCTGTTCGTCGACGAGGATAGCTGGCAGGTCGCCCTGGCCGACCACTACGACGGTCGCGGCCAGCTCTGGCGGGTCGGCGAGGGCCATGCCGAGCAGCACTACCAGCGGCAGGTCCCCGTCTACACCCTGGAGGCGCTGTACGACATCATCTCCGGGCGCTACATCGCCCTGGGCATGCGCAACGAGGAGAAGCACGGTACCGAGTTCGGCTTCAAGGCCACCGGCGCCGATTACACCCCCGCCGCGCTGCGTAATTCCGGCGTGCGCTAAACCCGCCACAACGCGGCCTGGCGCCGCGTTCCAGCATGCACAACGCCCCGCTTGCGGGGCGTTGTCGCATCTGCGCTACGCATAGCTTTATGGCGCCGTATCACCCCCAATCATCCTGCTTCCCCCTTAAGGGTGATGGGGCTAGGGTGGAGTTCTCCGGTTCATCCATAACTACAATTCGCGAGAACCGCCCATGCCGCGCCAATACTCCGGTATCGCCCTGCCCAGTGCGCCTCTTGCCAAGGTGCCGCGCCTGCCGCCCGCGCACCTGCCGCGCCCACGTCTGCTCGAACTACTGCACGCCGAGGAAGAACGCCTGCGCCTGCTGGTCGCCCCTGCGGGCTTCGGTAAAAGCGTGCTGCTCAGTGAATACCTGCGCCAGTTGCCTGCGCAGGGCCGGGTCATCTGGCTGGGCCTGGCCGGCCAGCCGCTGAGTGCCGAGCAGTTGTTCAGCCAGATCGCGACCGCCCTCGACAGCAGCCTCCCGGCCAGCGCCTCGACGACCGCGCTGCTGCAATTGCTCGGCGGGCAGAACCAGCCGGTGTGGCTGGTCTTGGACGACTACCCGAGCAACCCGCCCGCCGAACTGGACGCCTGCATCGATCAGCTACTGGCCCGCCCGCAGTCCAACCTCTATCTGCTGGTCAGTGCCCGGCAAAGGCCGGAGTGGAACCTGCCGCGCCTGCTGCTAGCCGGCGAGCTGCTGGAGCTGGAAGCCCAGCAACTGGCCTTCAGCCGCAGCGAGCAGGAAGAACTGATCGACCTGCTCGCGCCACAAAGCGGCCAGGCCATGCGGGCCGAACTGTGGCAGGAAACCGAAGGCTGGTGCGCCGGCACGCGCCTGCAACTGTCGGGCAAAACCATGCCGCAGAGCGACCCGGCCAAGGCCTGCGGGCAGAACATCAAGCACTGCTGGCTGAAGGAATACCTCGACCACGAGTTGCTCAACCGCCTCGATGCGGAAGAAACCCGCTGCCTGCTCGCCCTGGTGCACTTGCCGAAGATTTCCGCCGAGCTCTGCCAGCACCTCTGGGAAGAAAGCGACGGCGCCCAGCTGTTTCAGCGGCTGCTGCAGCGCCAGGCGTTCTTCATGCCGCTGGATGAGGACGGCGTCTGGTATCGCGTGCTGCCGGTGGTCGCCCGCGTCCTGCGCAACCGCATCAGCGCTACCGCCGCGACCCAGCTGCACCTGCGTGCGTGCCGCATGTTCATCGCCGCCGGGCAGGTCGAGGACGCCATCGAGCAGGCGCTCTGCGCCGGTCAGCCGGAAGTCGCCGCCAACTACCTGGAACGCCTCGGCCAGGAATGGCTGACCGGTGAGCAGCACCTGGCCCACCTGCTCGCCTGGCGCGAACGACTGCCGGCGGTGCTGCTGGAAAGCACGCCGCGCCTGCTGACGCTGAACGCCTGGGCCCTGCTGCTGAGCTGGCGCCTGGATCAGGCCGAAGCCTGCATCGACCAGCTCGCGCGCTTCCAGCCACAGCCGAGTGCGCAGCGCAGGCTGCGGCTGACCGCCAACTGGCAGGCACTGCGCGGCGCCTTGGCCGCCTTGCGCGGCAACCACGGCGCCGATGACGCCAGGCGCCATTGCCAGCAGGCCCTGGAGCACCTGCCGGAAGCCGACTGGATGCCCAAGTTGCTGTGCTATTCGACCTTGGCCCGGGTGGCCATGGCCACCCGCGATCCACAGGCGGCACCGGGTTACCTGCGCTCGGCCCTGGAGCTGGCGCGACGCCAGGGCAGCCTGCTGTTCGAAGCGCTGATCAACCTCGACCGGATTCGCCTGCTGCTGATGCGTGGTGAGCTGCCACGGGCGCAGAGCCTGATCGAGCAAAGCTTCGCCCTGATCGGTTCGCGTAAAGCGCTCGACAGCCTGCTGCTCGGCCGGCTGCATCTGCTGCAAGCCGAACTGCATCTGCTGCACGGTGAGCACCCACAAGCCGAGCGGTCCTTGCAGGTCGGCGTGGCGCAGGCGCAGGAATGCGCCGACCCCTTCGTGTTGCACGGGTATCTCGGCCTGGCCGAGCTGAGTTCGCGCCACGGCCAGTTCGACCAGGCCTTCCTGTACCTGCGCGAGGCCGAGCGACAGATGCAGTGCGGCCAGGTCTGGCGCCTCTGCTATCGCGGCGTGCAGCTGCTGCAAAGCATGCGCGTGTTCGGCCGCCAGGGGCGCTGGGAGCGCATCACCCCGATCGCCGAAGGCATTCAGCGCTTCTTCCACGCCGAACCGGCGTCGATGGCACCGCTCGACTACCCCACCCTGGCGCTGCGCAATCGCTTGCTGCTAGCCCGCGCCCTGCACGCCGCCGGGGATGCGGAGCAGGCCGAGGGCCTGTTGCAGGCGCTGCTCGAACTGTGCAACACGCTGCAATTCAAACCTCTGGCCTGCGAGGTTCAGCTCGCGCTGGCGCAAGCCGGGCGCAGCCTCGGCCGCGCCGATGCCGCGAGCCTGGAACACAGCGCGCGGCAGCAGGCGGAAACCCTCGGCCTGCACGGCATGTTGCAGGATTGGCCCGACCCTAAGGCCGGCCCCGTCAACCCAGCCGCACCGAAAACAGCCGCCCCCGGCGACCACTCGGCAGCGGAGCACAACGCCCTGCTCAGCCAACGCGAGCGGGCGGTGCTGCAGCTCCTCGCGGACGGTTTTTCCAACCAGGAAATCGGCACTTACCTGTTTATTTCGGTGAATACGGTGAAAACCCATGCGAAAAAGATCAACAGCAAGCTCGGCGTGAAGCGCCGCACGCAAGCGCTGATGCGCGCCAAGAGCCTGGGGCTACTGGCCTGAGAAGACCTCTGAGCCGATTTTCAACCACCCTTGTTGACTCCGTAGTCAGGAATGAGCTTAGCTACAGCCCGATCCATCTCAGATCCTAATAGGGGTCATTAAAAACTTTAATTAACAGCTACTTATGCTGATAACGCAGGATGCCGCCAGGTCTCAGCGGGTTTAGGCTCGACCTGATGGACGGTTATTCACGTCAGGGATGTCATTTCCCCGCACATAGCCCCGCTATTAGGCTGTAAGCCCGCAGTCACGCTACTTGTCGCACCCTGATAGAAACTATCGGTCACCCAATGACTTGTAGTTATCTGTAGGTCAGCCTTCAGAACTTCTTGAAGGCCCCACGGTTCACCTGCAAAATGCCGCGCCCCGCCAATTGCATGGCAATCCGTGCGGGTTTGTGATGATCCGCCACCCCAGTGCGCCATCCGCAGTGCTCTGGTTTTTTAAAAGTGCTCTGGTTTTTTTAAAAACGATCACGCAGGAGATTTGAAGTGCACATTGGTGTTCCTCTCGAGACCTTAACTGGCGAGACGCGGGTTGCCGCAACTCCCGAGACCCTCAAAAAGCTGATCGGCCAGGGCCATCGGGTCACCGTCCAAAGCGGCGCCGGCATTAATGCCAGTGTTCCGGACAGTGCCTATGCCGCCGTTGGCGCGACCATTGGTGATGCCGCCGCGGCCCTGGGTGCCGAGCTGGTACTCAAGGTGGTTGCGCCAAACGCCGCCGAGCTGGCTCAGCTCAAGCCCGGCGCGGTGCTGGTCGGCATGCTCAACCCGTTCAACAACGAGAACATCGCGCAGATGGCCGAGCGCGGCGTGACCGCTTTCGCCCTCGAAGCAGCGCCGCGCACCTCCCGTGCGCAGAGCCTGGATGTGTTGTCGTCCCAGGCCAACATCGCCGGCTACAAGGCCGTGCTGCTGGCCGCCCACCACTATCCGCGCTTCATGCCGATGCTGATGACCGCCGCCGGCACCGTGAAGGCCGCCCGCGTGCTGATTCTCGGTGCCGGTGTGGCCGGCCTGCAGGCCATCGCCACGGCTAAGCGCATGGGCGCGGTGATCGAGGCCTCGGACGTACGTCCGGCGGTGAGGGAGCAGATCGAGTCCCTCGGCGCCAAGTTCGTCGATGTGCCGTACGAAACCGACGAAGAACGTGAGTGCGCCGAAGGCGTGGGCGGCTATGCCCGGCCGATGCCGGCTTCCTGGATGCAGCGTCAGGCGGTTGCCGTGCACGAGCGTGCCAAGCAGGCCGACATCGTCATCACCACCGCACTGATTCCGGGCCGCAAGGCACCGGTGCTGCTCAGCGCGGAAACGGTGGCGCAGATGAAGCCGGGGTCGGTGGTCATCGACCTGGCGGCCGCCCAAGGCGGCAACTGCCCGCTGACGGTCGCCGATCAGGTAGTGATCCAGCACGGCGTGACCCTGGTCGGTCACACCAACCTGGCCTCCATGGTCGCCGCAGACGCTTCGGCGCTGTACGCGCGTAACCTGCTGGACTTCCTCAAGCTGGTGGTCGACGGCGAAGGCAAGTTCCACCTCAACCTCGAAGACGACATAGTCGCCGCGTGCCTGATGTGCCGCGACGGCCAAGTCATCCGTAAGAACGCATAAGAAGGGCTAGGACGATGGAAGAGTTGATCTCCCCCGGTATCTACAACCTGATCATCTTCGTGCTGGCCATTTATGTCGGCTACCACGTGGTCTGGAACGTTACCCCCGCACTGCACACCCCGCTGATGGCGGTGACCAACGCGATTTCCGCGATCGTCATCGTCGGCGCCATGCTGGCCGCGGCGCTGACCGTCACCCCGCTGGGCAAGACCATGGGCACCCTGGCCGTGGCGCTGGCCGCGGTTAACGTCTTCGGTGGCTTCCTGGTGACCCGCCGGATGCTGGAAATGTTCAAGAAAAAAGCGCCCAAGGCGAAAGCGGAGGGTGACAAATAATGAGCATGAATCTGGTAACTACCCTGTACCTGATCGCCTCGATCTGCTTTATCCAGGCACTCAAGGGCCTGTCCCACCCGACTTCGTCGCGGCGTGGCAACCTGTTCGGCATGCTCGGCATGGCGCTGGCCATCATCACCACCGTCGGCCTGGTGTTCAAGCTCGGCGCCCAATTTGCCGATAAGAGCAGCGCCAGCCAAGGCATCGGCTATGTGCTCGTTGGCCTGCTGGTCGGCGGCAGCGCCGGTGCGATCATGGCCAAGCGCGTCGAAATGACCAAGATGCCCGAACTGGTGGCCTTCATGCACAGCATGATCGGTCTCGCCGCGGTGTTCATCGCCATCGCCGCCGTGGTCGAGCCGCAATCCCTGGGTATCGTCAAGCAACTGGGTGACGCGATTCCGGCCGGTAATCGCCTGGAACTGTTCCTCGGTGCGGCCATCGGCGCCATCACCTTCTCCGGTTCGGTGATCGCCTTCGGCAAGCTGGCGGGCAAGTACAAGTTCCGCCTGTTCCAGGGCGCACCGGTACAGTTCGCCGGCCAGCACAAGCTGAACCTGCTGCTCGGTTTGAGCACCCTCGGCCTCGGCCTGGTGTTCACCTTCACCGGCAACCTCGGCGCTTTCGCCCTGATGCTGGCGCTGGCCTTCGTGATGGGTGTGCTGATCATCATCCCGATCGGCGGCGCCGATATGCCGGTGGTGGTGTCGATGCTCAACTCCTACTCGGGCTGGGCGGCAGCGGGGATCGGCTTCTCGCTGAACAACTCGATGCTGATCATCGCCGGGTCCTTGGTCGGCTCCTCGGGTGCGATCCTCTCGTACATCATGTGCAAGGCGATGAACCGCTCGTTCTTCAACGTCCTCCTCGGCGGCTTCGGCGGCGCGGTAGCCGCCGGCCCGGCTGGCGCCCAGGAAGCCCGGCCGGTGAAGTCCGGCTCGTCCGACGATGCCGCGTTCCTGCTGACCAACGCCGACACCGTGATCATAGTGCCGGGCTACGGCCTGGCGGTGGCACGTGCCCAGCACTCGCTGATGGAACTGGCGGAAAAGCTGACGCACCGCGGCGTCACCGTGAAGTTTGCGATCCACCCGGTCGCCGGGCGGATGCCGGGGCACATGAACGTCCTGCTGGCCGAGGCCGAAGTGCCTTACGAGCAGGTGTTCGAGATGGAAGACATCAACTCCGACTTCGGCCAGACCGACGTGGTGCTGGTGCTCGGCGCCAACGACGTGGTCAACCCGGCGGCGAAGACCGACCCCAACTCGCCGATTGCCGGTATGCCGATTCTCGAGGCCTATAAAGCCAAGACCGTCATCGTCAACAAGCGCTCGATGGCCAGCGGCTATGCCGGCCTGGACAACGAACTGTTCTACCTGGACAAGACCATGATGGTCTTCGGCGACGCCAAGAAGGTCATCGAAGACATGGTCAAAGCGGTCGACTAAGGCTGCTCTGCCGCGTCACAAGACCCCGGCCCAGTGCCGGGGTTTTTATTTCCGCCGACCAAAGGCCCGAAATAGAGCCATGGGTTCGACCTTGCTAGAGAAGAACGCGCCCGGGCGATTATCGACAATTGTGTGCATCCGGCTTACCGCGCAGTGCCGAACCACTATTTCGGCCTGGCCTGATCCCGGCGGTCCGACCCGTACAGAGCAGGCTGGACAGCAAAAAGTCTGCTTCCCTCATGCCTCTACAGGTAAAACACCTTTCAACTTTGCAAAACTGTACTGGTCGTGCGTTCCCATCGGTTACAAATCCGGCTAAAAAGTCAGAGCTAGCCGGACAAAAATGCCATGATTTGGTGCAAACCAGTACAGTTGCTTCGATAAGTAACAAAACAGTCACCAAAAAAGTGCACGCCGACCAGCACAATTTAGAACAACTGTGACTACAGGCCCAGGTGTTACAGGAGGATCATAGCCACCAGTTAAATAACCAATCCCGCCACAAGCGGAAGGATGTACACCATGGAACGCACCCTCAGTTCCGACCTGTTCTTCGCTAACACTTCGTCCCAAGCTCAAGCCGCTCTGCCGCTGCGCGCGCTCTCCAACCTGCTGCTGTGGCAGCGCCGGATCGTCAGCCGCCACCAACTGGCCCGCCTGGATTCGCGCCTGCTGGCCGATGCCGGGATCAGCGAAGCACAACGCTACGCCGAGCTGAACAAGCCGTTCTGGCGTTAAGCCGCACCTGGCTGGGCTAGCCACGCAGCGTCAGCCACCCGAACAGCAGCAACAAGACCCGCCGCAGAGCACTGTTGGCGGGTTTTGTCGTTATGGCTCTAGGCATTTATTGGCTGACAGCACAGCTCAACCTACAAGCCACCAGTACAGTTCAACAAAACCAGAAACTGCTCCAACACAATTCTCCAGCACTGTGACTGCCAGGATGGCTCGGCAAGCGGGACTATGGTTCCCCATACCCCAACCCCGCGACGACGCGGGAAGGACAGTGCCATGGAACGCACACTGAGCCACGCAGCTCTCCCCCTCAGCTCAGTAAAACCTCGCAGCGCCTGGCCGCTACGGCTGTTCGCCGGCCTCGGCCTCTGGGCCCAGAACGCCCGTACGCGCCGGCAACTCGCCCAACTGGATGAGCGCCTACTGGCCGACGCCGGGATTAGTCGCTGCGAACAGCTGGCCGAGCTGGACAAGCCCTTCTGGCGTTGAGCCTGTCTGGCGCGGGCGATGAAGGCTGAGCTAAGCTAATAACGAGACCCCACGAGGCCCGAGGGCCTCGTTTTTCGCTTACCCAGAGGAATTTCGTCATGTCCCGTCTGCGCCTGCTTAGCGCCGCCGCCCTCCTGGCTGTTGCCACCAGCGCCTCGGCCACCAGCTTCGTGGTCACCACCGACGCCACGGTCGGCGCACTGGGGGCCACCTCGGATGCCACCTCCGACGTCTCATCTTCATTCAGTGACGATAAGATTGTCCGCGCCGCCCGCGATGACGCCGCCAGCTTCGTCGCCAGCCAAGGCCAGATTCGTGGCGTGCAGCTGGAGGCCGCGTTGCAGCATATCCGTCAACAGGTGCCGCAACTGCGCGCCAGCACCGACCTGCAACTGGCCCAGGCAATTCTCACGCTCTAACCTGGCGCCTCCTTGGCCATAAGCACGGATGCCTATGCCCATAGGTCACCGCTTGCTGACCTTGGTCGCCCTTACTGGCGACCGGGGTACAGGTTGGCAACTCCGCCAACCCTCTCGGTTAGAGCACGGCTTACGGCGGCCCGGCGACGGTCTTGGCGCTGCTGGGTACGGCGCAGCGCTGGAACTGGCGCAGGCCATACTCGTCCAATCACCACCAGCCCTTTGCTAAACCGGAGATCCCCATGCGCAGCCCGCTGACTATCGCAGCCCTCGCCCTGCTTATCGCCACCGGGACCGCCCAGGCGCAGACCTTGGTCGCGACCAGCAACGTCATCATTCGCGCTGTCGAGCGCACCCTCGACTTCAGCTCGGACACCACCACCTCGATCCGCGACTCGAAACTAGTCCTCGAAGCCCGCGACGATGCCGCCAGCTTTGTCGCCAGCCGAGGCGCCATCCGCGGCGCGCAACTGCAAGCGGCCTTCGACACCCTGCGCGCCCGTGTACCCGAAGCCCGCGACGCCAGCGATCAAGCCTTGGCCGAAGCCATTCTCGCGCTGTGAGGCCGGTCGGCGCCTGGCTGCTGGCGGCGGCGTTACTGCTGGGCGGCACCAGCGCCCAGGCTGACCTGCGCCTGGTACTGCACGGCGCCGGGCTCAGCGACAGCGCACGACACGCCAGCCAGGCCCTGCTCGATGAGGCCCACCGCGCCTTGCCGCCACGCGTAATCGAGCAACTGGATAGACGCGTCGAAGTCAGTTGGAGTAGCGACTTGCCGGCCAACGCCTATGGCCGCGCCATCCGCCCCGATGCCCTGGTGCTGAACGCCAAGCTGCTGCCAGCCTTGGTCGATGGCTCCGCCGCCAGCAAAAAGACCAAGCGCCCCCACGGCACCCTGCAGCGTGAACTGCTGGCCACCGTGCTGCATGAACTGACGCACCTCTATGACCGCGCACAGCTGTGGCCGCCGGCCGAAAAAGCCCTGTTACGACGCTGCCAGCAGCGAGCCTCCAGCCTCGGCAAAATCGGCCTGGCGGCTAACTGTCGCGGCCAGACGGAACGCCGCTTCACCCTCAGCGATGATCCGCGCCTGCTCGACCTGGCCGGCTGGGCGCAATACGTCGGCCGCCGCGGCGCGCGTGAGCAGAGCAATCGCCAGGTCGCCCGCAGCCCGGACAGCTACGAGCTGAGCAACCCGCGCGAGTTCGTCGCGGTGAATATGGAGTACTTCCTCCTCGACCCCGCCTACGCCTGTCGGCGGCCGGCGCTGTATCGCTATCTGCGCGCGCACTTCGGCTGGGCACCGAGCGCACCACCGCCCTGCGCCCCCGCCTATGCCTACCTGAACGCCGGCCGTGATTTCGCCCGCCAGCCGCTCGGCACGCTCGACCCGGAGCGCGTCTACGCAGTCGACTACCTGCTGGCCGAAGCCAATGACCAGTGGGCCAGCCGCTGGGGCCACAGCATGTTGCGCCTGGTCATCTGCGCGCCGGGGCGCCCGCGTGGGCCGGACTGTCGGCTGGATCTGGATCGGCACCTGGTATTGTCCTACCGCGCCTTCGTCGGCGACCTGCAACTGTCCAGTTGGGACGGTCTGACCGGCGCCTATCCTTCGCGGCTGTTCGTCCTGCCACTCGGCCAGGTCATCGAGGAGTACACCAAAGTCGAGCTGCGCGGCCTCGCCTCGGTGCCGCTGAAACTCTCGCGGCAAGAACTGGAGGCACTGGTCGAACACGCCGCCGAGCAACACTGGAGTTACGACGGCAACTACTACTTCGTGTCGAATAACTGCGCCGTGGAAACCCTCAAGCTGCTGCGCAGCGGCAGTGCGCGGGCAGAGCTGAACAGCCTCGACAGCATCCTGCCCAACGGTTTGCTGGACCTGCTGGAAGGCCGCGGCCTGGCCGACCGCAGCGTACTGGACGACCCCAAGGAAGCGTTGCGCCTGGGCTACCGCTTCGACTCCTTTCGCGACCGTTATCAGGCCATGTTCCTGGTACTCAAGGAGCGCCTGCCCATCCCCGAGGAGAAGGTCGACGACTGGCTGGCCCTGGCCGCCAGCGAACGCCGGCCCTGGTTTGCCCAGGCCGACCTGCGCACTAGCGCCGCCTTGTTATTACTGGAGCAGGCGGCCCAGCGGCGCCAGTTGCTGCTGGCCCAGGATGAACTGAAGCGCCGCTACCTGAGCGGCCGCGAACGGCGCGATGGCAGCGTCGACAAGGCCGGCGGCACCCTGGAAAAGATCCTCGCCAGCAGCGGCTTCCTCAGCCGCCCGGCAGAGCTGCTGGAGGGTGGTTACGGTCTGCCGCAAGCCGCCGAATGGCAGCACCTCGAGCAGGAAAGCCGCAGTCGCCAGCAGCAGCTGCGACAACTGAGCGATGACCTCGATCAAGAAGTGCGTGCCCTCTTGGAGCCCGCGCGCCTGACCGAACTGGAGGCCGGTGAAACCAACCTGAAACAGCTCGGCGAACACCTGCGCGCACTGCACAAGGCCTCGGGCGGGCTGGTGTTGCCGTAGACTGGGTTTCGCTAAAGAACGGCGCTACCCAGCCTAGGCCCTACGGCATCTGTTCCTCCTCTTCCTCCGGCAACTGTGGGTCCAGCGATAACCAAGGCAGGCGGCTTTTCACCCAGATATGCCGATCCGCCGGCGCCTGTTCCGGGTGGTCGAGGGTGGCGATAGTGATATCCAGGGTATCCGCGCTCAGTGTGGTGAACAGCGTCAGATGGGCGCCGCAGTTCGCACAGAAGCTGCGCGTGCAGGTCGCCGAAGAGGCGTATTCGGCGGGTGTGCCGGCGGTCCACTCGAAGGCCGGCAGCAGCACAGTGATCCAGGTGGTGACTATGCCGCCGGTGGTGCGCCGGCAGATCGAGCAATGGCAGTGGGCAATATCTTCCAGCGGCCCACGGAACCGGTAACGCAGGGCGCCGCAGTGGCAGCCGCCGCTATGCAGGTCGTTCATGACTCACCTCCGCACTAGAGCGCTTTAGCCTACTACAGGCGTGAAACTACTACTGATGCCGACCTTGCGTCGCCGCCCTCAGCTCACCAAGATGAGCGCCTGCCACCGGGGGTGTCCGTGCTCGATCTGTTGCTGGCCTTGTGGCCCTTGTTTGCCTTGATAGTCGGCGGTTACGCCCTGCGCCGCTGGGACTTCCCCGGCGAGGCCTTCTGGCCCGCGGCCGAACGCCTCAACTACTTCATCCTGTTTCCCGCCCTGCTGTTCAGCAGTCTGGCCACGGCGCCGCTGAATAACCCGGCGCTGCCGCGATTGGCCCTGGCCGTCATGCTCGGCCTGGGTCTGGCCTGGCTCGCGCTGTTGCTCGGCAAACGCCTGTGCGGCTGGTCGGCCGGGCGCTTCGGCGCCCTCACTCAAGGCATCCTGCGCTTCAACACCTACCTCGGCCTGGCGGCAATCGGCAGTCTGTTCGGCAAACAGGGGCTGACCCTCGCCGCCTTGCTGCTGGCGCTGATGGTGCCGACGGTGAATGTGCTGTCGGTCTGGGCGCTGAGCGCCGAACGCGGGGTCAGCCTACGGGCGTTACTGCTGCCGGTGCTGAAGAACCCGCTGATCTTCGCCTGCATCGCCGGTGCGCTGGCCAACCTCGGCGGCCTCGGCCTGCCCGGCGGCACGGATCGCCTGCTCGGCCTGCTCGCCGCCGCCAGCCTGCCGCTCGGTCTACTCTGCGTCGGTGCCGCGCTGCGCCCGCAGGAGCTGACGGGCGAAGTCCCAACGCTGGCCTGGAACTGCGCGCTACGGTTGTTGGCGATGCCGCTGCTGGCCTTCGCGGCAGCCCGCATAGTCGGCCTGCCGCCCATGGAAAGCGCCGTGCTGGTGCTGTTCTTCGCCCTGCCCACGGCGCCCACCGCTTATGTGCTGACGCGCCAGCTCGGCGGTGACAGCCATCTGATGGCCGGCATCATCACCCTGCAGACGCTGCTGGCGGCCGGCAGCCTGCTCCTGGTGCTGCGCTTGCTGGGCAGCGCGGGATAAACCCGGCACCCCGCGGGATTCAGCTGGCGGGCCGATCCGTGCGCTCGGCGGCCTGCCCGAGCAGCCAATCGACCAGCTCACGCAGCTGCGGCGAGGGGTCGGGGCGCTCCGGGTAGACCAGGTAATAGGCGGCGCCGGTGCGGACCTTGAGTTCGAAGGGGGTGACCAGCCGCCCGGCGCTGAGGTCCTCGCCGATCAACGCCCAATCGCCGATGGCGACGCCGGTGCCCTGCGAGGCGACCGACATGGCCAGGTCCAGGGTGTCGAAATGCTGCCCTTTACCGATGTTGTTGACCTTGGCGCCGGCGACCTGCAGCCAGGTTTCCCAGTCGCGTTGATCACGGGTCGGGTGCAACAGCATGTGCCGCTCCAGATCGGCCAGAGTCTTGAGCGGCACCGGGCCGGCCATCAACTGCTGCGAGCAGACCGGCGTGAGCTGTTCATCGAACAGGTGGTGGGCCACCACCGAGTTGCCGGGACCCGCGCCATAGACCACGGCGGCATCGAACTCCTCGCGGCGGAAATCGACCCCATGCTGCACGGTCGTGGTCAACTCGACCGGCACATCCGGCCGCACTGCCTGCCACTGCAACAGGCGCGGCAGCAGCCAGCGCATCACACAAGTGGGAGCCTTGAGTTGCAGCGCCTCGCGTTTCGCCCCCACCTGCTCGACCGCCTCGTCGATCAGCGCGAACACCTGCTGGATGCGCGGGAACAGCTCGCGGCCCTGGGCCGTCAGGCTCAGCCCGCGCGCCTGGCGCTGGAACAGCGGATAACCCAGGTGGCTCTCCAGGCCGGCAATCTGCCGACTCACGGCGCCCTGGGTGATGTGCAGCAGCTCGGCGGCCCGGGTGAAGTTGCAGCACTGGGCGGTGATCAGGAAGGTATGCAGAGCTGGCAGAGGGGGAAGCCGTTTCATCGGTGCTCAGGCATGAGGTGAGAACATACCTAGTATGACAAATTTTGCGTTGTCACAGCGGCCCGCCGGCAGTTCCAATTGCGCCTCCTCTGCGCTTCATCCCGCGCCTGCCAATAGCCCCCTGGACCTTGATACCAGCCTGCAGATACGCGGGGATGCCGCACTACCTCAGGATCAGAACAGGAGCTATGCAATGGCCACATGTGGCGAAGTATTGGTGCAGTTACTCGAGCGCTATGGGGTCGAGCAGGTCTTCGGCATACCAGGCGTCCACACCGTCGAGCTGTATCGCGGCCTCGCCCGCTCGAGCATCGAGCATGTCACCCCGCGCCACGAACAGGGTGCCGGCTTCATGGCCGATGGTTACGCGCGGACCAGCGGCAAACCTGGGGTGTGTTTCATCATCACCGGCCCCGGCATGACCAATATCGCCACGGCCATGGCCCAGGCCTATGCCGACTCGATCCCGATGCTGGTGATCTCCAGCGTGCAGGCGCGCAGCCAATTGGGCGGTGGGCGCGGCAAGCTGCACGAGCTGCCGTCGCAAAGCAATCTGGTCGCCGGCTTCTGCGCCTTCTCGCACACCCTGATGTCGGCGGCCGAACTACCGGCCGTGCTGGCCCGCGCCTTTGCCGTGTTCCAGGCCGGCCGACCGCGCCCGGTGCATATCGAGATTCCGCTCGACGTGCTGGTGGAGGAGGCCGACGCACTGCTCGCCAGCCAGCCTGTCAGCGTGGCGAAAGCCGGCGCCGGCCCTGCCGCCATCGCGCAAATGGCCAGCCTGCTGGCCGCAGCCAAGCGCCCGCTGATCCTGGCCGGCGGCGGCGCCATCGACGCGACGCCGGCGCTGACCCGACTGGCCGAGCTGCTGCAGGCGCCGGTGGCGCTGACCATCAATGCCAAGGGCATGCTGCCTTCGCGCCACCCGCTGTTGATCGGCTCGACCCAGTCGACCCTGGCGACCCGCGAACTGGTCTGCGAGGCCGACGTGGTACTGGCCGTCGGTACCGAGCTGGGCGAGACCGACTATGACGTGACCTTCGCCGGCGGCTTCGAGATCCCCGGCGCGCTGCTGCGCATCGACATCGACCCGGATCAGACGGTGCGCAACTATCCGCCGCGCGTGGCGCTGGTTTCCGACGCCGGTGCGGCGCTGGAAGCCTTGCTCGCCGCCCTCACGCCACAGGCGCTGGCGCCGCGTCTAACCGACTGGGGCAGCGCCCGCGCCGCCGCGTTGCGCGAAACGCTTGAAGCCTCCTGGGATGACGCGACGCGCGGGCAGACCCGCTTCCTGCAGACCGTGCTGGAGGTGCTGCCCGACGCCGTGCTGGTCGGCGATTCGACCCAGCCGGTCTACACCGGCAACCTGACCCTCAACCTGGAGCAGCCGCGGCGCTGGTTCAACTCCTCGACGGGTTACGGCACCCTGGGTTACGCCTTGCCGGCGGCGATTGGCGCCTGGTTGGGTGGCGGCTCTGAGGTCAAGGCGCGGCGCCCGGTGCTGTGTTTGATCGGCGATGGCGGTCTGCAATTCACCCTGGCGGAGCTGGCCAGTGCGGTGGAGGCGCGCACGCCGATCATCGTCCTGCTGTGGAATAACCAGGGCTACGAGGAGATCAAGAAGTACATGGTCAACCGCGCCATCGAGCCGGTTGGCGTGGACATCTACACCCCCGACTTCGTCGGCGTGGCCAGGGCGCTGGGTTGCGCGGCCGAGCAGGTCGCGGGTGTCGAGGCCTTGCGCACGGCGCTGCGCCAGGCCCGCGACAGTCAGTTACCGACCCTGATCGAGATCGATCAACACACCTGGATGAACGGGATGACGCAATGCTGAACACTCAACCGACTCTGAACCCAGTAGATCTGAACGAGCCGCGCGCGGGCGTGTATATCGACGGCCAATGGCAGACCGGCAGCGAGCGCCTGACGCTGATCAACCCGGCCACCGAGGAACCGCTGGCGAGCGTTGGCGCCGGTGACGCCGACACCGTCGACCAGGCCGTGCGGGCCGCCAGCGCCGCCTTCCCGGCCTGGGCGCGCAGCAGCGGCGCGGCGCGGGCGGCCTGCCTGCGCAAGATCGCCAGCGGCGTGAGCGAACGGCGTGAGCGGCTGATCCAGCTGCAATCGAGCAACAACGGCAAGCCGTTGAGCGAGGCGGCGATCGATGTCGACGACGTGATCGCCACCTTCGAGTATTACGCCGGCCTGGCCGAGGCCCTGGACGCGCAACAGGACGGCCCCGTGGCGCTGCCGAGCGAGGACTTCGCGGCGCGCCTGCGCCGTGAGCCGTGCGGCGTGGTCGGCCTGATAGTGCCGTGGAACTTCCCCATGGTCACCACCGCCTGGAAGCTGGCGCCCGCACTGGCGGCCGGTTGCAGCGTGGTGTTGAAGCCCTCCGAGGTCACGCCGCTGCCCGAGCTGGAGCTGGCCGAGATCATCGCCCAGAGCGGGCTGCCGGCGGGGGTATTCAACCTCGTCTGCGGTACCGGGCTGGCGGTCGGTGCGCCGCTGGCGGCCCACCCGCGGGTGGCCAAGCTGTCGTTCACCGGCAGCAACGCGGTGGGCGTGCAGGTCATGCAGCGCGCCGCCGAGACGGTCAAGGGTGTGAGCCTGGAACTGGGCGGCAAATCGTCGTTGCTGGTGCTCGCCGATGCCGATCTGGAGCTGGCGGTCGAGCTGGCCTGCGGTGGCGGTTTCTTCAACGCCGGGCAGATGTGTTCGGCGACCAGCCGGGTGCTGGTGGCGGACGAGCTGGCCGAGGCGTTTCTCGCGCGGCTCAAGGCGCGGGCCGAAGCCATTCGGGTCGGCGACCCGTTCGAACCCGGCGTCGAGATGGGCACGCTGGTCAACCAGGCGCAGTACCAACGGGTTCGCGGGCATATCGAGCGTGGCCTGCACGCCGGCGCGCGGCTGGTCTGCGGCGGTGAGCGTCCCGCTGAGCTGCCCCGCGGCTATTTTTTGCGGCCCACCGTATTCACCGACGTGCCCGCAGACAGTGCGCTGTGGCGCGAGGAGATTTTCGGCCCGGTACTCTGCGTGCGCAGCTTCGCCAGTGAGGCCGAGGCCATCGAGCTGGCCAACGACAGCGAATTCGGCCTGGTGGCCAGCGTGGTCAGCCGCGATCCCGCCGCTGCCGAGCGGGTCGCCAATGCCCTGCAGGCCGGGCTGGTGTGGATCAACGCACCGCAGGTGATCTTCCCGCAGGCCGCCTGGGGCGGCTACAAGCAGAGCAGCATCGGCCGTGAGCTGGGGCCCTGGGGGCTGAGCGCCTTCCAGGAAATCAAGCACGTGATCCGGGCGCTCTAGTGTGCTGACGCAGAAATATTGATTCGACGATCTGGGCCGTAGGGTGCGCTGTGCGCACCAGTTGCAGAGGACATTTGGTGCGCGTGGCGCACCCTACGGACGCCACCCGTATCGGCCCGAGAAATAGGCTATTACGGGGCGCCTCACCCTTCGTCGGGTCTGCGGCAATGGAGTGCCGCTAAGCCGCGCCCGCGTTTCGGCGGCCTGGGCCGCCCTCGGGCGGCTCAGGCATGCCTGGCTTTTAGCCATGCGTTTTGAACATGGCTTCGATGACAAACTTTCGATTGTTGCCCTGCCGGACGCGCCGCAGGATGGCCTCGCCAGCCCAGTCCGCGACAGCCAGCGCTGGGCCGCCAAGGCAGGTTGAACGATCTAGTGCGGGGAGCGCGGCGCGGCACAGGCATCGGCTCGAGGCCAGACCTTCAGCTCCCGAAGACAGATAAAAACAAGAGGAAACTGCGATGAGCGAGCACGATTTCAGCAGAAGAAAGTTCATTAAAACGGTGGGCGTCGCCTCGGTGGCCGCCGCCGCCCTGTCCATGCCCTTTATCCGGGCCAGCGGCAGCGACATGAAGTTTCATGGCAAGACCCTGCGCCTGCTCACCTGGTCCGACGACACCGGTCTGGCCGCGCTGCGCAATATCGCCGCCACCTTCGAAGCCAAGACCGGCGCCAAGGTGATCGCCGATCGTACCGGCAGCACCTCGGAGATGGTCGCCAAGCTCAAGGCCGGCGGCGACCGCCCGCAGTACGACATCATCACCCTCGCCGGGGTGGGCGCAGAAGGCCTGGCCAGCGCCGGTCTGCTGGAAAAGCCCGACCTCAACCGCATCCCCAACCTCAAAGACGTGCCGGCCCAGTACCAAACCGGCGCCAACGGCCATGGCATCGGCTACCTGCTCTGGTGCAACAGCCTGATCTACAGCACCCGCACCGTGAAGGAAGTGCCGGACAGCTACGCGGCCCTGTGGGACAAGGACATGGCGCCGAACATTTTCCTGCCGCCACCGAACTGGACCGAGGCCATGGACCTGATCATCATCGCCGCCAAGCTGGCCGGTGGCGACGAGCACAACATCGAGCCGGGCTTCAAGAAGCTCGCAGAGCTCAAGGATCGGGTCATTACCCTGGGTGAAAACCCCAACCAGATCGCCGAGCTGTTCCGCACCGGCTCGCTGGACATGGGTGGCCTCTACGCGCCGGCCTTCTTCCCGAAACAGATTCGCGATCCGGCCTACGGCCTGGGCGCCACCTTCGGCATGCAGGAAGGTTTCTACACCGACCTGATGCTCTCGGTGATGCCGAAGAATCGCCCGGGCGATACCGATCTGGCCTATGCCTTTATCGACCATTCGCTCGACCCGCTGGTGCAGGGCAAGATGGCCGAGGACATCTTCAACGGTCCGGTCAACGCCAAGGCGATCATCTCGGCAGAAGCGCGCAAGAGCCCGTACATCCTCACGCCGGAGCAGATCGCCGAGAAGGCGATCATGCACGACAACGCCTTCCTCGCCACCGTTCACGACCAGTGGATTCGCCGCTATACGGAAATCTTCTCTTCCTGATGTAAGAGCCTGTTCACGATCTCGCGAGCTAAGGTCAGGCAAGGCGAAAACAGGCGAGGAAGCGGAGTTTACGAGTGGTAAATGAGCATTCCGAGCCTGTTTTCAACGCCGCATGGCCGACGCGCAGCAGATCATGAACAGGCTCTAAGTAATCACAGCGCGCAGACGGCCCCTGACCGCCTGCGCGCTGCGCGGCAATCTTCTGTTCTGATGAGATAACCGAAATGGAACACTCAACTCTGACCCGCCCGGTCGGCGCGGTGCCCCTGCGCCCGGCCAAGGCGATTTCCCCGACGGCGCGGGCCTGGCTGTTCCTCTCGCCGTCGCTGCTGTTTCTCGCCGTACTGATTGCCGCCAGCCTGCTGGTACTGCGCATGAGTGTCGGCGTCAAAGGGGCCGAATGGACTGGCTTCAGCCTCGCCAGCTACGCGCAGCTGGCCGAGCCCTACTACCTGAAATCGCTGCTGCTGACCCTGCGCTTGGCCCTCGTCAGCGCGCTGATCGCGGTGCTGCTGGCGATCCCGGTCGGCTACAGCATGTCGCGCTTGCAGTCGCCGCTGTTGCGCCGGGTGTTCCTCGCCGCGGTGCTGTTGCCGTTGCTGGTCAACCTGCTGCTGCAAAGCTACGGCTGGCTGGTGATCCTCGGCCCGGGCGGGATGCTCAATCAGGCGCTGATGGGCCTGGGCCTGATCGATCGGCCGGTGATGCTGCTCTACAACCAGACCGGCGTACTGATGGGCCTGGTGCAGACCGCCTTTCCGTTGGCGGTACTGCCGATCGCCAGCGCCATGCGCGGCGTTTCGCGCAGCTACGAGGAAGCCGCCGCCACCCTGGGTGCCAGCCGCCTCCAGGTGTTCCGCCAGGTGGTGTTGCCGATGAGCCTGCCGGGCATCATCACCGGCGCCACGCTGGTGTTCGCCTACAACGCCAGTAGCTTCGTGGTGCCCTTGCTGCTTGGCGGTCGGCGGGTGCCGATGCTGGCCGTGATGGTGCATGACCAGATCGCCCCGCTGATGAACTGGCCCGCGGCCTCCGCCGCCGGCGTCGTGCTGATCGTGAGCACGCTGGCGATCATGACTCTCTCCGAATACGTTACCGGCCGGCGCCGCCGCATGCTGGAGGCTTCGCAATGAGTCGTCTATTTAGTCGCACCCCGACCTTGCCGGGTGACAGCGGCCGCTTCGCCATGGGCCTGTCCGGGTTCATCCTGTTGCTGGCCGTGCTGCCGATCCTGAGCATGATAGTGATGTCGTTCAGTGGCGCCTCGAACCTGGATTTCCCGCCGGCCAGCTACAGCCTGCAGTGGTACAGGGCGGCCTGGAACACCTTCGTCTCGCCGGACTCGAGCGATGTGCTGAGCCTCGGCCAGGCGCTGACCACCAGCCTGCTGGTGGCCTGCCTGACGATGATCTTCGCCACCCTGATCGCCGTGCCGGCGGCCTATGCGCTGGTGCGCTGCGAGTTCCGCGGCAAGGCCGTGGCGCTGCAATTGATGGCGCTGCCGTTGGTGTTCCCGATGGTGGTGCTGGGCCTCGCGCTGTTGCTGGTGTTCGACAGCCTGCCGTTTCAGATGAACACCTCGCGCCTGGTGATTGCCCACGTCATCCTCGCCCTGCCTTTCGTGGTGAAGAACTGCACCGCGGCGATGCTGTCGATCGGCAGCGAAGTCGAGGAGGCCGCGCAAATGCTTGGCGCAGCACCGCTGCGAGCCATAGTCGATGTGGTCGTGCCGCTGATGCGTTCAGGCATCCTGGCGGGGATGCTGCTGGCCTTCATCGTCTCGTTCAACGAGTTCACCGTGACCTATTTCCTTTACACCATCGACGTGATGACCGTGCCGATCTGGATGTACAGCCGCACCGTGTCTTCCCTCGATCCGACCGTTTTCTCGTTCGCCGTGCTGATCGTGCTGATCGACTTCGCCCTGATCTGGGCGCTGGAGAAGCTGGTTGGTGAAGGTGGCGTGTCGTTCTAATTTCGAGGTGAAGCATGACTGGACTGATTCTGCAAAACGTCGAGAAGCACTACGGCTCGGCTTGCGCCGTGAAGGGCGTCAACCTGCACCTGCCCGAGGGCAAACTGGTGTGCTTCCTCGGCCCCTCGGGTTGCGGCAAGACCACGCTGTTGCGCATGATCGCCGGCCTGGAAAGCCTCAGCGGCGGTGAAATCCGCCTGGATGGCCAAGACATCGGCCACACCCCGGCGCACCAGCGCAACTTCGGTATGGTGTTCCAATCGCTGGCACTGTTCCCGCACATGACCGTCGGGGAAAACATCGCCTATCCGCTGCGCCTGCGCGGGGTGAGCAAGGCGGATCAGCAGGCGCGGGTGACCGAATTGCTGCAACTGATCCAGTTGCAGGAGATGGTCGACCGCCCGGTGGCCAAGCTCTCCGGCGGGCAACGCCAGCGGGTGGCGATTGCCCGGGCGATCGCCGCGCACCCCAAG
This sequence comes from Pseudomonas sp. 2FG, assembly GCF_005502935.1. Taxonomy (GTDB): domain Bacteria; phylum Pseudomonadota; class Gammaproteobacteria; order Pseudomonadales; family Pseudomonadaceae; genus Aquipseudomonas. The sequence continues at coordinate 254,700 of NZ_SCMP01000002.1, read as the reverse complement.
CTGCTGCTGTTGGACGAACCCTTGTCGGCACTCGATGCCAAGCTGCGCGAGTCCATGCAGGTGGAGATCCGCCAACTGCAACAGCGCCTGAATATCACCACCATCATGGTCACCCACGACCAGCGCGAGGCCATGACCATGGCCGATATAGTGGTCGTGCTCGGCGAGCATCGGGTGCAGCAGGTCGGCACGCCGATCGAGATCTACCGCAACCCCGCCAACGCCTTCGTCGCCGACTTCATCGGCACCGGCAATATCTTCCCGGCGACCGCCCTGGGCAACGGCCGGGTCGGCCTGCCCGGCGGTGCGGCGCTCCAGGTGCCGATCTGCGCGAGCATCCAGGCCGGCGCCAACATCAAGATGCTGGTACGCCCGGAGGACCTGGAACTGTCGCGGCCGCAGGCCAGTGCAGACAACCGTCTGCAGGGTACGGTGACCTTCGTGCGCGACATAGGCGCGACCATCGAAACCACCATCGAGTGTTCCGGCGTATCCCTGACCGCACTGAGCACACCCTGCCAGGGCATCGGCCTGGCCATCGGCAACCCGGTGTCGGTGACCATCCCGGCCCATGCTTGCCGCGTACTGACAGCCTGAATCACCTGGGATTTGCAGATGGCCGCGAGCTGTCTGCAAACCCGCCAGGCTGTATTAAGACGTAAGGAGACCCCATGCATCTTTCTCTCGAAAAGCGTACGGCACTGGTCTGCGGAGGCAGCTCCGGGTTGGGCTTCGGCGTGGCGCTGGCCGGTTATGTGACCGGAGCGCTGATCCCCGTCGATGGCGGATTGCTGAAAAGCTGAGCAGCCCATCTATATGGCGGCATAGCGGCGGCGTCGCTCACTGGATTCCCGCCTCGGAGGATCAATAAACGTAGGGTGGATAACACTCTTTTTATCCACCCACTAGGCACCCTGGACTCCCCTATGGTGGAAAACCGCTTTGCGGCTTTTCCACCCTACACAACCCCGCCTAACCCCTCATCCTCGCGAATGCGGGGATCCAATAAAAAGCGTAAGAGGCTGAAAGCCGTCCGTCGGAAGCTCCGCATCCCGGCACACCCCTGCGCCAACGAAAGCCTGCTGAAAGCTTCGCCGCTTAGCATCCAGCCTCCCGCCACCAGCCGCGGGCCCCCAGAAAAAAAACAATCGGTGGTTTGTCATGTCGAGTTCCTGCTCTGTCCTGCTGCGCTGCACCCGCCTTTCCGATCCTCCAGGCCGCCCGTCCCGACCGCTGCCGTGCTGCCGCGCCCGTTGACCCGTACGTCACCCACTCGCCTGGAGTAATCCCATGCTGACCTTCCTCGGCTTCGCCATGGTCGTCACCTTTATGTACCTGATCATGAGCAAGCGCCTCTCGGCGTTGATCGCCCTGATCATCATCCCTATCGTCTTCGCCCTGATCGGGGGCTTCGCCGCCGGGATCGGCCCGATGATGCTGGAGGGCATCACCAAGCTCGCGCCGACCGGCGTGATGCTGATGTTCGCCATCCTCTATTTCGCCCTGATGATCGACTCCGGGCTGTTCGATCCGGCGGTGCGCAAGATTCTCCAGCTGGTCAAAGGCGACCCGCTGAAGGTCTCGGTCGGCACCGCGGTGCTGGCCCTGGTGGTGTCCCTGGACGGTGACGGCGCGACCACCTACATGATCTGCGTGGCCGCCATGCTGCCGCTCTACAGCCGCCTGGGCATGAGCCCGCGGATCATGGCCGGGCTGATCATCCTCGCCGGCGGGGTGATGAACATGACGCCCTGGGGCGGCCCGACCGCGCGCGCCGCCAGCGCCCTGCACGTCGACCCGTCGGCGATCTTCGTGCCGATGATTCCGGCCATGCTCGCCGGCGTCGTGGCGATCCTGCTGATCGCCTACCTCTACGGCAAACGCGAGCGGGCGCGCCTCGGCGAACTGCATCTGCCCGGCGATGCGGTCGAGCACGGCGCCATCAGCGTGTCGCAGTACCCGGACGCGCGCCGCCCACGGCTGATCTGGTTCAACGGCGCGCTCACCGCCGCCCTGATGCTGGCGCTGATTAGCGGCCTGCTGCCGCTGCCGGTGCTGTTTATGCTCGCCTTCGGCATCGCCATGATCGTCAACTACCCCTGCCTGCAGCAGCAGAAGGAGCGCGTCGCCGCCCATGCCGGCAACGTCCTGGCGGTGGTCGGGCTGATCTTCGCCGCGGGGATCTTCACCGGCATCCTCTCTGGCACCGGCATGGTCGACGCCATGTCGAAAAGTTTATTGGCGGTGATTCCAGACGCCATGGGGCCATATTTGGCGCTGATCACCGCCGTGGTGAGCATGCCGTTCACCTTCTTCATGTCCAACGACGCCTTCTACTACGGCGTGCTGCCGGTGCTCGCCGAGGCCGCCAGCCATTACGGCATCAGCCCGGTGGAAATGGCCCGCGCCTCGATCGTCGGCCAACCGGTACATCTGCTCAGCCCGCTGGTACCCTCTACTTACCTGCTGGTCGGCCTGGCCGGTATCGAGTTTGGCGAGCACCAACGTTTCACCCTGAAATGGGCAGTGCTGGTTTGCCTGTGTATCCTGTTCGCCGCGCTGCTGATGGGGATCTTCCCGCTGTTCGGCAGCCACTGACTTAATCGCCTGCACCACCGCAAGAGGAAGGTTTTACATGGAATGGCTGACCAGCCCGGAAATCTGGGTCGCGTTTTTCACCCTGACGGCCTTGGAAATTGTCCTCGGCATCGACAACATCATCATGATCTCGATCCTGGTCAGCCGCATGCCGAAAGCCATGCAAGCGAAGACCCGCATCTTCGGCCTGGCGCTGGCGATGGTCACGCGGATCATGCTGTTGTTGTCGATCACCTGGGTCATGCGCCTGACCACCGATCTGTTCACGGTACTGGAGCAGGGCTTTTCCGGGCGCGATCTGATTCTGTTCTTCGGCGGCCTGTTTCTGCTGTGGAAGAGCAGCAGCGAGATGTACAACAGCCTGGAAGGCGAAGACGACACCCTCGATGAGCCGAAAGGCATGGGCGGCGGCTTTCTCGGCACCATCATCCAGATCGCCATCATCGACATCGTCTTCTCGCTGGACTCGGTGATCACCGCGGTCGGCATGGTCTCGTACGTGCCGGTGATGATCGCCGCGATAGTCGTCGCAGTGCTGGTGATGATGCTGGCCTCCGGCACCATCAGCGCCTTTATCGACAAGCACCCCTCGCTGAAGATGCTCGCGCTGTCGTTCCTGATCATGGTCGGCACCGTGCTGATCGCCGAAGCCTTCGATGCGCATGTAGCCAAAGGCTACGTGTACTTCGCCATGGCCTTCTCGCTGGCGGTCGAAGCCGTCAACATCCGCATGCGCAGCGCGCGGGAGAAGAAGCAGGAGCAACTCAGCGAGCCGGTGAAGCTGCGCAAGGATATTCCCGGCGAGTAAGCGCCTTGCAGGTCGCGCATCAAAACCCGTAGGAGCGGGCCATGCCCGCGATGCTTTTGCGTTGCCGCTTTTCGCGGGCATGGCCCGCTCCTACGAAGAGCTTCATTAAAACAAACTGAGCTGATCGCTCCCCGGCGTAACCGCAACGGCTGAAGCGCTGCGCGGCGGCTCGTCCACAACCGGACTCACCCCCAACCGCTCGGCCAAGCCCGCCGCGCGCTCGGCGCGGGTGCTGACGGCCTCGGCGAGCCGGGCCGGCAAGGCCCAGAGTTCGACCTTGTGCTTGGCCCGGGTGATGCCGGTGTAGAGCAGCGAGCGGGTCAGCAGTGGGCTAGGGGTTTCCGGCAGGGCCAACAGCACCTCGCTGAATTCCGAGCCCTGGCTTTTGTGCACGGTCATGGCGAAGGCGCTGTCGTGACTGGGCAGGCGAGCGGGCGAGAAGGGACGGAAGCTGTGCTCGGCCTCGCCGGCGCTCTCGAAATAGACCCGCAGGCCGTGTTCGCTGGCCAGGCAGAGGCCAATATCGCCGTTGAACAGGCCGAGGGCGTAATCGTTCTGACGCACCATCACCGCCCGGCCGGGATACCAGCGCTCGCGGCTGGGCAGGCTGAAGCGGCGTTTGATCCGCGCCTCCAGCGCCTCGTTGATACCCGCCACGCCCCAGGGCCCTTCGCGCTGGGCGGTCAGCGCGCGAAAGGCATTAAAGGCTTGGAAGCTTGCCGTCGGATCGCCACTGCGGGCGGCCGCCAGATAGGGCGCATAACCCTGCTCGAGGCGGTCGAGCAGGGCGGCCGGGGCCGGCTGGGATTGCCAGGCCAGATCGGCGCGGCCCTCCTTGAGCAGATTCAAGGTTCCGGCCGCATCGCCGCCGTTGATGCGCCGCGCCAGTTCGCCAATGCCGCTGTCACCGGCGAAGCGGTGGCTGTGGGTCAGCAACACCACGGCATCGCCGAGCCTGGAGCGCGGGGTCTGCACCGCCACCGACTGCCCGGTCAGGCGTTGCAAGGCGGCTGCGGTGTGCGCAGCGAAACCGCTGCCCTCGCACAGCTCGGCGAAGACCGCGCCGGCTTCGACGGCGGACAGCTGGTCCTTGTCGCCGAGCAGGATCAGTCGCGCATTGGCGGGCAGGGCGTCGACCAGCTTGGCCATCAGTGCCAGGTCGACCATCGAGGCTTCGTCCACCACCAACACATCCAGCGGCAACGGGCTGGCGGCGTTATGCCGCACCCGCGGGCTGTCGCCGCGGCTACCGAGCAGACGGTGCAGGGTGCGCGCCTCGTCCGGCAGCGCCGCCTTGATCGCGTCACTGACCGGCAGCTCGGCCTTGGCCGTGCGGATCGCCTCGGCCATGCGCGCGGCGGCTTTACCGGTGGGGGCGGCGAGGCCGATGGCCAGGCGTGAACCGCCCGGCTGTTCGAGCAGCGCGGCGAGCAGGCGCACCACGGTGCTGGTCTTGCCGGTGCCGGGGCCGCCGGAGATCACCGCCAGATTGCGGCGTACCGCCTGGGCCGCGGCGAGGCGTTGCCAATCCGGCCCGGCCTGGCCGCTATTACGGGCAAACAGCCGGGTCAGGCCGTCGGCCAACAGCGTCTCGTCGATCTCCGGGGTCGCACTCCCGCGGGCGAGCAGTTGCCCTGCCAGCTGGGTTTCGTAGGCGTGATAGCGGGCCAGGTAGAGGCGTTCGCCATCCAGAATCAGCGGTGCGAAGGCGCCGGGCAGGCCGACCAGGGACGACGCCGCCAGTTGCCCGCGCCAGTCGGCCAAGGCCGGCAGCAGCAGCCCGCCGCCCGCCTCCGGCCAGGCCCGTTGCCCGGCCCAACGGCGCAATGGCAGGCAGACATCGCCCTCGGCCAGCGCGCCACAGGTCAGCGCAGCGCCCACCAGCACGGCTTCGCCGGCCTGGGGATCGAGGCGCTGCAGGCTGTCGACGAAGGCCCGCTCCAACGGGCCGAGGGGCAGGGCAGCAAAACTCATGGGCAAGTCCCGTAGGGTGCGCCACGCGCACCACAATAATCGGTAGCGCCGAGTAGACCACCGGTGCGCGAGGCGCACCCTACGAAAGCCTCTGTCAGCGGGCCGAAGGTCATGGGTAAGACTCCTGACGAAAGGCGTAGCCATGCGCACCGGAAAGCAGGCGGATGGTGCGCACGGCGCACCCTACTGACGACATCAAACACCCTCCTCGAACAGCCGATCCAGCGCATCCAGCAGCGAGTCGGCCGGACGCGAGAAATACACCCCGGCGCTCGGCATGCCGCGCAGGAACAGGTAATAGGCGCCGCCCAGCTGGTCGTCGTTGAAGTCCGCCAAGCGCTGGCGGAGGAAGCGCCGCAACGCCACCAGATAGATCAGGTATTGCAGGTAGTAATGTTCGGCGGCCAGGGCCTGGAGCAGCCGCTCGCCGCCGTAATAGCTGGCGTCCGGGCCGAGCCAGTTGGATTTGTAGTCGGCGATATACCAGCGCCCCTGATGCTCGAAGGTCAGGTCGATAAAGCCCTTGAGGAAGCCCTTGAGGCCGTCGAACTCCAGCCGCGCCGCCGCTTCCCGCATGGGGGCGGCTAGGCCATGCAGCGGGTCCGCCAGGATCGCCCGCAGGCGCTGCACATCCAGGTTGGCGACCGGGAAGGTAAAGCCCAGTTCCGGCAGGCGCCGGGCCGGGGCGAGGGCGGCCAGGGTCAGGCCCTGGCCATCCAGATCGCTGTCGAGCACCTGCTGCAGGTGCGTGGCAGCCAGCTCGGTCCAGTCGGTGGAGAGGCCGTGGGCCTTCAGCGCGTGTTCCACCAGTTGCGGCAGCTCGCCCTTGCCCCGTACCCAGTCCTCCAGCACGGCGTGCAGACAGGTACCGGCACGGGCACCACGGGGAAAGCCGAAGAAGCCGGCCCCCGGCTCGCTGGCATCCGGCATCACCAGGCCATCACGATCCGGCGCCTCCATGTGCAGGCCGGCGGCCAGGCCGGAGAAGCTGCCGATGCGCCAGGCGCTGTGCAGACTGCGTTGCAACGTGGCCAGCTGTTGCGGCGCCGGGGCGCGTTGTTCGCCGGCGGTGCTGGCTTCGGTGGCGCGCAGCGGCTGAATGGCCATATGGCCCTGACTGCTGCTGACCAGCTGCTCGATTTCGCCGCGCAGGCCATGGGGACTCAGTGTTTGCAGATGGCCGGCGAGTTCGCCCAGGGCATCGTCGCCCTGTAAGTGACGACCGTGCAGCAGCCAGGCCAGGGCGCTGCTGTGCAGGCCACTCTCGGCCAACGTGCCGTCCTTCTTGGCCTTGCAGTCCACCGGCCCCCAGTGCAGCCACAGGCGGGCGCGGGCGCGGGTCAGGGCCACGTAGGTCAGGCGTAGGCGCTCGGCGAAACGCTCATGACGGGCGCGTTCGCGGTGGCTGTCGAACTGCTCGCCGCCGAGGTCGAGCAGCGGCGTGCCGTCGTCGGCGTGGCAGCTGATGTCTTCATGTTGGCGCAACAGCGCGCCGTCCCACAGGTAGGGGCAGAACACCAGGGGGTATTCCAGGCCCTTGGAGGTGTGGATGGTGACTATCTGCACCCGCTCGGCATCGCTTTCCAGGCGCAGCAGGGCCTCCTCGCCGTGGCTTTCGGCGCTGCGCTGGGCATTGAACCAGCTCAGCAACTGCTCCAGCCCGGGGCGTTGCAGGCTCTCGGTCTGCAGCAGTTCGGCCAGGTGCAGCAGGTTGGTCAGGCGCCGTTCGCCGTCGACCAGGGCCAGCAGGCGCTGCGCCACCTGCTGCTCATCCAGCCAGGCGCGGAAGGCGCGCATAAAGCCCTGCTGTTGCCACAGCTGATGGTAGCGCTCGGCGGCCTCGCGCTCGGCGTCCCAGGCCTGGGCATCGTCCGTGCAGGCGGCCAGATCGGCGGCGCTGCGCCCCAGCAGGCGGCTGGCCAGGGCGTAGCGCAACGCGCCCTCGCGGCCCGGCTCGGCATAGGCGGCCAGCACCGCGGCCAGCTCCTCGGCCTCCGCGCTGTGCCAGACGTTCTCCTTGCCGCGGCGCACGCTGGGCACGCCGCGGACAGCCAGTTCCTCGGCCACCTCACTGGCCTGACGGTGGCTGGCGACCAGTACGGCTATATCGCCGCCTTTTAGCGGAGTGCGCTGGCCCTGTTCGTCGAAATAGGCCTCGCCCTGACTGCTGGCGGCCAGCACGGCGGCGATCCGTCGCGCCGTATCACGGGCGACCAATGCGCCCGCTTCGCCCTTACCTAGGTGTTCATCACTGAGCCAGACCAGTGCCAGCGGTGCGTCCTGTTCGTTATCGACGACGGGTAGTACCAGCTGCGGTCGTGAACGCTGGCTGGCAGCTACTGGCGGATAGTCCAGGCCCTTTTCGGCGAACGGCATGGGCCGCTCGAACAGCTGATTCAGTGCGGCGATCAGTTCGGGCGTGGAGCGGTGGTTGGTGGCCAGGCTGTACTGCCGTGCCGCCTCGTCGCGGGCTTTGAGGTAGGTCGCCAGATCTGCGCCCCTAAAGGCATAGATGGCCTGCTTGGGATCGCCTACGAAGCAGAGGTCGCCCTGGTTTGCGTAGATACGATGGAAAACCTGGTACTGCACCGGGTCGGTGTCCTGGAACTCGTCGATCAGCGCCACCGGGTATTGCGCGCGCAGGGTGCCGGCCAGATGTTCGCCGCCCTCGCCGTAGAGCGCCTGTTGCAGTTTGTTGAGCAGGTCGTCGAAGGCCAGCAGGCGCTGGGCGGCCTTACGCGCGGGCAGTTGTTCGTTGAGTTGGCCGATCAGGCGCACCTGCAGATCGATCAGGCGTTGCTCGGCCTCGGGCTGGGCCGTATCCAGGGCGTCGCACAGCTCCTGCAGGGTCGCTGCCAGGGGGTTGGCCGGCGCTTCGCGATCCTTCTTGCTGGCCTTGAACAGACCCTCGCGAGACAGGCGGCGGTGCGCCTCGGTCTTGCTAAATAGCGCGGCGGCATCGCTGAAGTAGCCATCCAGCTCGGCCTGCCAGACACCCAGTTTGGCCGGGTTGCACATATTGCTTTTGAAGCCGTCGAAGGCCTTGAGCTGCGCCAGCCACGCAGCGCTTTCGCTTTGCCAGCAGCGCTGCGCCTGCTGCCAGGCGTCGCGCAGGGCGCTCATCTCGCTGCTGGCCCCCGGCTGTGGTTCGATACGCAGATAGGGTTTGCCCAAGTGGTTGCGCAGACGCTGGCGCAGGGCCTGCGGAGTGATCTTCTGTTGCACCAGAAAGGCCGCCCACTCCGGCTCGGCGGCGGCCAGCTCATGCCGCCACAGGTCGGCCAGCAGAGCGTCGAGAATCTCGCGGTCGTTGTGGGTCAGCTCGTTATCGAAATCGCCGCCGGCCTCGAAGGCGGCATCCTGCAAGGCGCGCTGGCAGAAACCGTGGATGGTGAAGATCGCCGCCTCGTCGAAACCATGCACCGCCAGCAGCAAGCGCCGATGGCTGGCCGCATCCGGGTACTGGGCGTGCAGGCGGTTAAGCAGCTCGTCCGTGCCCGGACCCTGGTCGTAGACCGCCAGCAGCTCGGCCAGGCGCTTGCGGATGCGTTCACGCAATTCGGCAGTGGCCGCAGTGGTAAAGGTCACCACCAGGATCTGGCTGACGCTGAGCTGCTTTTCCAGCAGCAGGCGGGCGTACAGCGCTGTCAGGGTCCAGGTCTTGCCGGTACCGGCGCTGGCCTCGATCAGCGAGCGGCCGCTAAAGCTGTCCTGCAGCAAATTCAACGTAGTCATAGTGGCCTCATATCAAGTCCACGATGGCATTGCCGACAGCAGACAGCTGTCGAGCCTTACGGCTAACCGCTGAATAACCGTCTTCGGACATCTGCTGAACCTTCAGATACGCCTGAAGAATGCTGTGGTGTGCAGCAGGACGCTGATTGTTCCACCAGAGAGCCGCGGCCACACTCAACTGCGCCTCAATCTGATCATCAATCCGACGATCCGGGATACGCACGAGCAGCTCTTGCGCCACTTGCATCACCTGCTGCGCCTGCTCGGGCCGCCCTCTGCGCTGCAGCGCGATGGCCAGATGCGCCACAGCCTGTACATTCCGACCATAGACATCCTGAGCAGCACTCAAACGGGGCAATACCTCGATAGACCTGGCATCGCTCTCATCGGAAAGCTGAACTTGCCCCACTTGCAACTGGTGCTGTGCCAATGTTTGCCAATTAGCCAGCTGCACGGCTGGAAGATCGCGAACAGGGCGCTTGATAAAAAACTCCGCCGCCGCCAAATCCCCCCGCTGAAAAGCATCGCGGATCACCGCCTGATAAGTATCCTGCGCGAGATCTACATAAAGCCCTTGCGGCATGTCCTGGATAATTGCTTGAGCCTGTACAAACTGACCATTCCGGACCGCAATTCTGGCATGTAGCGCTGGCGGTAAACCTCGCGCCTCGCCGAGCAAACCCAGCTCAAGCTTCACTTCGGCCAGCGCTGCTGACGCATTAGTCTGCAACCCCTCGCGACTGATATTTGCAATACCTCGCTGTGCACACTCAAGCAACACGGGGTAATACTTCGGCTCTCCGAGCCGGCCTGCCACACTCAGCAAATCGACACAGGGGAAGGCAAGCTTGTCTGCGCGGCTACTAGGTAGAGCCTCGATCAACGCAGTGAGCATCCAGTCCTTCAACTCGGATAAGGGCGCGCGAGTGAGCTGCTCGGTAATGCGCCGCAAACCAGCACTATCTTCGCCCTGTCCCTTCTGCGCGGCCAAAACAGCGTCTGCAAATAATGTCTTGCCGATCTCTGTATCTCCCTGCCTCACTGATAACAAGGCAAGCATGGCGAAGTCACCCGCAGCTAGATCAGCATGAGCATTCGTTTGGGCAATCTGAACTGCTTGCTGAAACAACTGCGATCTAGTTTCGTCAGGCAAAGCAGGCGACTTCCGCATTAATTCGCTAATCAGCCACACACGGCTAACAGCATGGGTGTCATTGATCGTAACCAGCGCATCATCGACCAACCCAGCCCTAACTTGCCCCAGTGCGATAGCAGATTCATGCCGGTTAAGAGTTCGTGCCTCTGCAAATATCTGCTGAGCCGCAACTTTCCAGGCACCTTGCGTCAACAGTTGCTCAGTCTCACTCGTGGGAGAAGCGACTGCTTGGCCCAAAATGGCGTTAAGCATTGCGAGACAGAACACGTGGATAACTTGATTCACTCTTGCTCTCCTTGCAGGGCATCCAGTGCCGGGCCGTAGAGTTGTTCGGCCAGGGTTTCGAAGCGTTCGTCCAGCGGTTCGCGGTCGCGGAAGGCCAGGGCGTTCCAGGGGTCCTGGCCTTCGCCGGTCATAAAATCATTGCCTTGCCACATCAGCCGCGCTTCGTCGCGAGCCGCGTCGATCGGTTCCTTGCGCCCGGGTTTGCGCCATTTCTTGGCAAAGCCATGGCTACATTTGGCCAATACCGGCAGCGGCTCGCATAGCGCGCTCTTGTAGGCGTGCATCCAGGGCTCGAGCAGCTGCAGTGGATTGGCCAGCGGCCCCAGCCGCCATTCGCTTTTCGGCGAGAGCAGGCGGCTATCGCGGTCGATGCCGGGCGTCGCGGCACAGTTGAGCAGCAGATGACGCAGCCAGAACGGCGCCAGCTCCCAGGCGCCGAGGTCGCGCAGGCGGTAGTCGAACAGGCCGCTGGTGCTGACGCCGTCCAGCCAGCCGTGGATGCGCACGCCGGCCAGCTGGATATCCACCAACAGTGGCTGCGGCGCATCCTCCGGGCGTTCGTCGAACAGGGTCGGGGCGAAGGCGCGGATCGGCCCGCGAATCTGGCCCCAATGGGCCTGGCCCAGTTCGCCCACCGGCAGCCAACCGGAGGCGGCGGCCACGGCGCGTTCCTCGCGCTCGCTCCAGCCACGCTCGATGGCCTGCAGCGCCAGTTGGCGCAGGCCGTGCTGGCTGGTCCACTCGACGCTGAACGGCTCGTCGCCGGCCAGGGCTTCTTCGCTCTGCGCCAGGCGCAGACCGAGGCGTTGCTCCAGTAGGTAGCGCGCCGGGTGCTTAAAGCAGTGGATCAACTGGCTGGGTTCGATTGTCAGCCAGTCCTGGTCCGGCGCATCCAGCACGCTGGCGAAGGGTTGCGCCGTCTCGGCCGACTGGCTTAGGCGCTGGGCGGCGCGGAACCAGGGCGCGGCGAAACCGGCCTGCCGCCCATCGGCGAAGTTGCCGGGGGCGAAGGGTTGCAGCGGATGCTGATGGGTTATACGGGCGCTGGCTTTTAGCGCTAAAGCACCGCTGTCACAGGCCGCGGTTAGATCGACCACATCTAGCAGCTCGCTGATCAGCACCGAGGGCGGCAGCTCGGCGTTATTGCGCGGGTCGCGGCCCACGTAGCTGAGGTAGAGCGCGGCGCGGGCCGAGAGCAGGATCTCCAGCAGCAGATAACGGTCGTCCAGCCGCCGGGCACGGTCGCCACGCCGCGGCCGCTGGCTGATCAGATCGAAGCCGGCGGCCGGGGTGCGCCGTGGCAGGGCGCCGTCATCCAGGCCGAGCAGGCAGACCAGGCGGAACGGCAGGCTGCGCATCGGCACCATGGTGCAGAAGGTCACCGCACCGGTAAGGAAACCCGAGGCGCCGCTGCCTTGCTCCAGCGCCGCGCTGAGTTGCTGCCGCACCAGCGCCAGCTCCAGCGGCCGTTCGATACCGGCGGCCGTCGCCTGATCGCGCAGCGCCCCACAGGCCTGGCTGAGCAGGAGCAGGGTGTCGCCGGCTTCGCGCTCATCGAACAGTCCGTCGATCAGCCCTTGCAGCGTGTCGGCCCAGGCCGCCAGCGGCCGTGGCCGTTGCAGGTCTTCGGCAAGACTAGATAGGCGCTGGACGAAAGCGGCCAGGCGCCCGAGCAGTTGCGCGCGGCCACCCTCCAGGGCGTCCAGCGGCCAGCTGTCGCCGAGCAGCGGCGCCGCGCTGCCCGCCAATTGCGGCGGCGCGGCGAAGCCGAGCAGCAGGCGATCCAACCCCTGGCGCCAGGTAAAGGCCACCTCCGCCGGCAAGCCGAGCTGCTGGCGATGGCCGGCATCCCGGCCCCAGCGCACGCCGGCTTCGCGCAGCCAGTCGCGCAGCAGGGGCAGGTCTTCGTTTTCGATCCCGGCACGGGCGGCAATCACCGGCTGTTCCAGCCAGGTCAGGATTTCCTCGGCGGTGAAGCGGCTCTGCTCCAGGGCCAGCAGGCTGAGGAAGGCTTCGATCAGCGGCACTTCCGCCCGCAGGCTGCGGTCGGCCAGGCTGAAGGGAATCCGTGGCACGCCTTCGCGCGGAGCGAAGACCGCCTCGATATAGGGCGCGTAGCGTTCGATATCCGGGGTCAGCACCACCACCTGATCGGGCGTCAGGCCCGGCTCGGCCGCGAAGCGCGCGAGCAACTGGTCATGGAGGATTTCCACTTCGCGCAGCGGCGAGTGGGCGATGTGCACCTCCAGCGAACGATCACCCCCACGCAACGCCAGGCGTTCCTCGGGCTTACGGGTACGCAGGCGCAGAATGTCGTTTTGCAGGGCGCGCAGCACCGAGCTGTCATGCAGGTCGGCGTCTTCCGAATAGAGGCCGAGCTCCTGGCTGCCCTCGGTGGCGGTCAGGGCGAACAGCGCATCGAAGAAGTCGCGGCCCTGTTTGCCGAGGCTGGCCAGTAACGGGTGGCCGACATCCAGATACCAATCATCCGGGCTCAGCTCTTGAGAGTCCGCTGCGCTTGAGGGCTGCTGCGCCAGCTCACGAATATCGCGGATATCCCCCCAGGCCTCGCGGCACGGGTTAAGAGCGCACACGACTATCTCTATATGCCGCGCCAAGCCTTCGAGCACGCGCATATGGTGCGGCGGCAGGCTGCTGATGCCGAACACCAGCAGACGCTCGGGCAGGCCGGCGATGGGCTGGTCGTCGTGCAGGCGCCGCAGCAGATCGTCCAGCAGCCGCGCCCGGTGCGGGTGGCCATCGGCGGTCAGTTCACGCCAGAGCAGCGCTTGCCAGCCTTCGTCGGGGCCCAGATCGACCCGTTCATTGCGCTCCCAGGCGGCCAGCCAGTCGTCGCGATACAGCAGGTACTGGTCGAATACGTCGGCAATCCGCGCCGCCAGCGACAGCCGCCGGCGTTCGTCGCCGCCTTCGAGGTACTGCGCCAGCCGCGGCGCGCGCTCGAGGTTGCCCGGCGCGCAGAGCCAGTCGTACAGGCGCCAGGTCAGGGTGGTGGGCGAGAACGCCGACTGCTCCGGCAACTGGCCGAGCACCAGGCGCGACACTTCCCAGACGAATTTCGCCGGCAACTGGACCTCCAGCTGCATGGCGATGCCCTGCTTGCGCGCCAGTTCCAGGGTCAGCCAGCGGCCCATGCCCTGGCTCGGCACCACCACCAAGGCCGGCGCAAACGGCTCGCGCTGCGGCTGGGCCAGCAACGTGGTGGCCAACTCGCCGAGGGTTTCCAGATCGGGGGCGTGGTAGAGCGTGAGCATGGGCTGGGGTCACTGGCGGTCGGTCGGCCTAGGTTAACAGCTCGGCCAGTCCGACGGGATCGGGCGACCGGCTGTGTCTATTCCGCCTTGCCCCGACGACAGAGGGCAGAATAAAGCTGGCGCCGCTGGCAATCGCCAACTAAAGCTAAAGACAGGCCTGCGAGAAATAGCCGAACAAGTACCCACTCTCGCCAGTCCATTACTTATACGCGGCGCCCGCCCGACCCATCGCTGCCGAGCCAGAGCGCCGCCCATGTCAATGCCGAAGGCTGCCAGGGAGGCCGCACCGATGCTGACCCTGCTCAACCTGCTGTCTGCCGTCGCCTTACTGATCTGGGGCACCCATATCGTCCGCACCGGCATCCTGCGGGTCTACGGCTCGCACCTGCGCAAGGTGCTCAGCCACAACATGAACCAGCGGCCGCTGGCCTTTGCCGCCGGCATCGGCGTCACCGCGCTGGTGCAGAGCAGCAACGCCACCGCCTTGCTGGTCACCTCCTTCGTCGCCCAGGGTCTGATGGCGCTGACCCCGGCGCTGGCGATCATGCTCGGCGCCGATGTCGGCACGGCCCTGATGGCGCGGGTGCTGACCTTCGACCTGTCGTGGCTGTCGCCGCTGCTGATTTTCCTCGGGGTGATCTTCTTCCTGTCGCGCAAGCAAACCCGCGCCGGCCAGCTGGGGCGGGTGGCGATCGGCCTCGGGCTGATCATTCTGGCGCTGGAGCTGATAGTCAGCGCGGCCACGCCCATCACCGAGGCCAAGGGCATCAAGGTGCTGTTCGCCTCGCTGACCGGCGACCTGCTGCTGGATGCGCTGGTCGGCGCGCTGTTCGCGCTGATTTCCTATTCCAGCCTGGCGGCGGTGCTGCTCACCGCGACGCTGGCCGGCGCCGGGCTGATCAGTTTGCCGGTGGCCATCGGCCTGGTGATCGGCGCCAATATCGGCAGCGGCATCCTGGCCTTTCTCAGCACCAGCATGCAGACCCCGGCGGGGCGCCGGGTCGCCCTCGGCAGCCTGCTCTACAAGGCGATCGGCCTGCTGCTGATCAGCCCCGTGCTCGACCCGCTGGTGCATTGGCTGGCCAGCCTGAAGCTCAGCCCGCAGAGCCTGGTGATCGGCTTCCACCTGCTCTACAACAGCCTGCGCTGCCTGCTGCTGTTGCCCAGCGTCGGGCCCATGGCGCGCTTCTGCAACTGGCTGCTGCCCGAACGCGCAGAGCAGAACGGCGTGGCGCGGCCGCGCCATCTCGACCCGACCGCCTTGGAAACGCCGGGCCTGGCGCTGGCCAATGCGGTGCGCGAGACCCTGCGCATCGGCGACCTGATCGACACCATGCTGAACCACCTGCTGGAGGTGCTGCGCGGCCACCAGCCGGCGCTGAGCAAGGAACTGCGACGGCTGGACGACGACGTCGACGCGCTCTACAGCGCGGTCAAACTCTACCTCGCGCGGGTGCCGCGCGAGGCCCTGGCCGAGCACGACAGCCGCCGTTGGGCGGAGATCATCGAGCTGGCGATCAACCTGCAACAGGCCGGCGACATCATCGAACGCATGCTCGGCAAGGTGCAGGACCAGAAAACCGCCCAACGCCACTCGTTCTCCGACAGCGGCCTGGATGAGCTGACCAGCCTGCATGGGCAGCTGATGGCCAACCTGCGCCTGGGCCTCTCGGTGTTCCTCTCCGGCGATGCGGAAAGTGCCCGCCAACTGCTGCGCGAGAAGCGCCGCTTCCGCGCCCAGGAGCGGCGCCTGGCGCACTCTCACGTCAATCGCTTGCATCAGCAGGTGGTGCAGAGCATCGAGACCAGCTCGCTGCACCTGGAGCTGATCGCCGACATGAAGCGGCTCAATTCGCTGTTCTGCGGCAGCGCCTATGCGGTGCTGGAAGCCCAGGAAACCAGCGCGCTGGCGGATGCGGCGCTACTGGATGAAATCCACTCGCCATGAACCCCACAGCGCTCGGCTAGGCACAACCAAGCTAGGGCATCGCCACCGGCGGCCTGAGTGACCGGCGGGCCGGCAATATCCTTCTCAGCGCCGAGGGTGATCAGTATCCTGCGCACCTGCCGTGTTTCTACTGCCCCTCAACGCGAACCGCCCATGCTTATCTGGAAGACCCGCCTGCTCAGCCTCATCGCCCTCACGCAACGCTACCCGGGGGTCGTGGCGGCCTTCGGCTTCGTCTCCGGGGTGTGCAGCTTCATCCTGGTCGACCGGCAGGCGAAACTCGCCACGCTGATCGCCCTGGCGCTGCTGGTCAGTTGGCTCTGGTTGACGCTGGAAAGCCTGCTCACGCGGATAATCGCGCGCCTGTTCGGCCGCACGATACCGCAACCGCTGCTGCGCTATGCGACGCAGATGATCCACCAGGAGAGTCTGTTCTTCGTCTTGCCCTTCTTCCTCATCACCACCACCTGGAACAGCGGCCAGTTGCTGTTCACCGGCTTGCTGGCCGGCGCCGGGCTGATCACCATCATCGACCCGCTGTACAACAAGTGGCTCGCCCCGCGCCGCTGGTTGTATCTGGCGCTGCACACCCTGACACTGTTCGCCGCGCTGCTGACGGCGCTGCCGATCATTCTGCACCTGACCACCGCGCAAAGTTACAAGCTGGCCCTGGGCACCGCGGTGCTGCTGTCGTTCCCCAGCCTGCTGGTGACCTTCCCGGTGCAGCGCTGGTGGCGCGGGCTGGCCTTGATCGGGCTGACCCTGGCCCTGGGTGGCGTGGGCTGGCTGGCGCGCTCGTGGGTACCGCCGGCCACGCTGTGGCTGACCGAGGTGGCGGTGACCACGCAACTGGATGACCACAGCCGCTCGCCGGGCAAAGGCCTCACCCGGGTGACGGCCGAGCGGATGCGCGCCCAGGGGCTGTATGCCTACACCGCGATCAACGCGCCGCGCGGCCTGGCGGAGCGCATCTACCATGTCTGGCGCCACGACGGTGTGGAGGTGGATCGCATCGCCCTGGATATCCACGGTGGCCGCAAGGCGGGGTACCGCGCCTGGACCCACAAGCAGAACTTCCCCGCGCGGCTCGGCGGCGACTGGGAGGTGCGGGTGCTGACCGAGGATGGCCAGGTGATTGGCGTGCTGCGCTTCGAGGTGATTGAGCAGGCCGTGCCTGCATCGCCCTCAACCGCTCAGCCGAAGAACCAGTAGCAGACCGCAATCGAGGCCAGCACCCCCACCAGGTCGGCGAACAGCGCGCAGCCGACCGCGTGGCGAGCACGCTGGAGGCCGACCGAGCCGAAGTACACGGCCAGCACGTAGAAGGTGGTCTCGGTGCTGCCCTGCATGGTCGCCGCGACCAGGGCCGGGAAACTGTCGACGCCCTGGCTCTGCATGGTCTCGATCAGCATGGCGCGCGCCGCGCTGCCGGAAAAAGGTTTGACCAGGCCGGTGGGCAGCGCCTCGACGAAGCGGGTGTCCCAACCCAGGCCCTCGACGCACCAGCGAATGCCGTCGAGCAGCACATCCAGCGCGCCGGACGCGCGCAGCACGCCCACCGCGCAGAGCATGGCGACCAGGTAGGGCAGCAGATTCTTCGCCACCTCGAAACCTTCCTTGGCGCCTTCGACGAAGCTCTCGTAGACCGGCACCCGTTTCAGCGCGCCCATCAGCAGGAAGCTCAGGATCAGGCCGAACAGCGTGAGGTTGCCGAGCAGAGAGGACAGCGCCGTCAGCGCGGTCGCGGACAGGCCGGCGAGGATCGCCATAAAACCGCCGAGCAGCAGCGCGCCACCGCCGAACCAGGCCAGCAGCACCGGGTCCCAGAGCCGCAGGCGCTGCATAAAGGCCACCGCGAGCAGCGCGCTCAGGGTGGACAGGCTATTGGCCAGCAGGATCGGCAGAAACACCAGGGTCGGGTCTTCGGCTCCCGCCTGGGCCCGATACATGAAGATCGACACCGGCAACAGGACGAACGACGAGGCGTTCATCACCATAAACAGCACCTGCGCGTTGCTCGCGGAGGTGGCGCTGGGGTTCAGCTCCTGCAGCGACTTCATGGCTTTCAGGCCGATCGGCGTGGCGGCGTTGTCCAGGCCCAGGCCATTGGCGGTGAAACTCAGGGTGACCAAGCCAAGCGCCGGATGCCCCCGCGGCACCTCCGGCATCAAGCGAGCGAACAGCGGCCCGAGCAGCCGCGCCAGCAGATCCACCAGGCCGGCCTTCTCGGCGATGCGCAAAAAGCCCAGCCAGAGGGTCAGGGTGCCGAACAGCAGGACCATCACCTCCACCGACAGCTTGGCCATGGCGAACAGGCTTTCGACCATCGCGGCGAAGACGCCCGGATCGCCGCCGATCCAGCGCACCCCTGCGGCCACTGCGGCCACTACGAAAAAGCTCAGCCATAAGCCGTTGAGCATGATCAGTCCCCCTGGTTTGCCGCGGATGATAGCGGTGCGGACCAGCCCGACGCCAGAAACGCCAAGGCCCCGGGATTAGCCGGGGGAATAAGTGCTGCTCGGCAGCCCGGCCAATTAAGTCGCAACGCCGTGCCAACCTGGTGCGGCGCCCCCTGCGTCATGCCCCGAGCCTCAGCGCTGCCGGTTCAGGGTCAGCAGCAGTGCGGCGGTTTGCGCATCCGGCTGGCCATCGAAGCGCTTCGGCCGGTAGTGCAGCTGGAACGCGGCCAGCACATGGCGGGTGGCCACATCCAGCTCGCCGGTCTGCGGCGCGGCATAGCCCAGGCTCAGCAGTTGTTGCTGGAACCAGCCGATGCTCGGCAGCTTAAGCGCGAACAACGCCTGCTGCCGGGCCACCGCCTGGGCATCCGGCCAGACTCCAAGGCCAGCAGCGGCCAGGCGCTGCCAAGGAAACAGCGGCCCGGGGTCGAGCTTGCGCAGCGGGGCGATGTCGCTGTGGCCGATGACGTTCTGCGGCTCGATGCCATGGCGCTTGACGATGTCCTTGAGCAGGGCGATCAGCGCCTCGATCTGCGCCTCCGAATAGGGCTGCCAAACCCGCCCGTTCGGGGTGTCCTGATAGCCCTCATTGACCAGCTCGATGCCGATCGAACTGGCGTTCAGCCAGGTACGGCCCTGCCACTCGCTTTCACCGGCATGCCAGGCGCGCCGGCTTTCATCGACCAGCCGGTAGATGGTCGGCGGCGCGGCGCCGATCAGGTAATGACTGCTGACCTCGCCCTGGGTCAGCAACTGCAGCGAGCGCGCCAGCCCGCTCGAGGTGTAATGCAGGATGACGAACTGCACCCGGCTGTCGTGATTGGCCGAAGGGTGGCTGGTGTCGATCCGCGGACCGCTGGCACAACCGGCCAGCAGGGCAAGCATGAGAACAAGCGAGAAGATTTTCATCGGCTGATAAGCAAGAGGCTCTGCACCTTATCCAACAACCTGTCGACGCTGCGCAGCGCGGCCGAGGCTCTCGGGCAGGCGAATCTCGACCGCCACCGGCAGATGATCGGAAATCGGCTGAGCCAGCACCCGCACACGCTCCAGGGTCAGGCTGGAACTCAACAGGATATGGTCGAGGCAGCGCCGTGGCCGCCAACTGGGGAAGGTCGCCTCCACCTGCGGCGCCAACAGCCCCAGATCGCGCAACGGCGAATGCAGCAGCAGGTCGGTGGCATGGGTGTTCATGTCGCCCATCAGGATCCGATGCCGGTAACCGCCGATCAGCTCGCGGATATAGGCCAGTTGCCGGGTCCGCGTCCGCGGCCCCAGCGACAGGTGCATCATCACCACCGCCAGCGCCTCGGCGCCTTCGCCAAAGCGCAACAGGATCGCCCCCCGCCCAGGCGGGCCGGGCAGCGGATGGTCCTCCAACAGCGTCGGCTGCAAGCGACTGAGCACCCCGTTGCTGTGCTGCGCGAGGTGCCCGAGATTGCGATTGAGTTGCTGGTACCAGTAGGGAAAGGCGCCCAGCTGGGCGAGGTGTTCGACCTGATTGACGTAGCCCGAACGCAGGCTGCCGCCATCCACCTCCTGCAAGGCGACCAGGTCGTAGTCGCCGAGCAGCGCACCGATGCGTTGCAGATTAGCGGCGCGCTCCGGATGCGGTAGCAGATGCTGCCAGCCGCGGGTCAGGTAATGCCGGTAGCGCTCGGTGCTATTGCCCACCTGGATATTGAAACTGAGCAGCCGCAGTCGACCGTCCGCGGGCAGGCCGCTGGAATCCACGCAGTGCGGGTTGACCTGCGGGTTGCGCAAGCCAGCCACACGTTCGCTACCCCAACGACGCAGCATGGCCGCTTACTGCGCGGCGCGTTCTTTGGCGATCAGCTGATCGGCCACATCCAGCGCCTGCTGCGGGCCACCGGAAGAGCTGATGTCGAAACGGTACTTGCCGTTGACGATCAACACCGGCACGCCGCTGATCTGATAAGCCATGGCCAGCTTCTTGGCTTTCTCCATCTGGCCCTTCACGGCGAAGGAGTTGTAGGTGCCGAGGAACTTCTCCTTGTCGATGCCCTGGGTGGCGAGGAACTCGGCCATCTCCTCGGGCGTCGCGAGTTTCTTGCCGTCCTTCTGGATGGCCTCGAAGATCGCGGCGTGAACCTTGTCCTCGACCTGCATCGACTCGAGGGTGATGAACAGCTGGCCGTGGACATTCCACAGGCCGCCGAACAGGGCCGGGATGCGGATGAAGTTGACGTCTTTCGGCAGCTTCTCGATCCACGGATTGAGGGTCGGCTCGAAGTTGTAGCAATGCGGGCAGCCGTACCAGAACAGCTCCACCACCTCGATCTGGCCAGGCTTGGAGACCGGGACCGGGCTGCTCAGCTCGACGTACTGCTTGCCCGCCTGAATCGGCTCGGCTGCGTTGGCGGTCATCCCGAACAGGCTCGCAGTCGCGAGGGCGGCACTGAAAATCAGGTTACGCATGCTGTACTCCTTGGCAGATAAAAATCGCCCGATGGCGAACTGGATTTCGACCGACGGCCTTGAGGCTGGTTCCCGCCATTGTAACGGCGGCCCCAATGAAAAAGGGTGGCCTTCGCCACCCTTTTCTTTGCTCTAATCCGTACCGGATATTACCGATCTGGATCTTAGTGCAGGCCCTGGATATAGCTGGACACCGCGGCGATGTCCTTGTTGCTCAGTTTGGCCGCGATACCCCGCATGATCAGGCTGTCGCCGTCGTTGGTACGCTCGCCTTCGCGGAAATTAGTCAGCTGCTTAGCCACGTAGGTCGCGTGCTGACCGCCCAGTTGCGGGAAGCCTGCCGCGGCGTTGCCCGCGCCATTGGGCGAGTGGCAACCGGTGCAGGCCGGCATGCCTTGATCGAGTTTGCCGCCGCGGAACAGCGCTTCACCCCGCGCAACCAGCTTAGGGTCGGCCGCGCCGACGCTCATCTTCTGGCTGGCGAAGTACGCCGCGATGTCCTGCAAGTCTTCATCGCTGATATTGGTCAGCAGACCGGTCATTTCCAGCACCTGACGGTTGCCGGACTTGATGTCGTGCATTTGTTTGAGCAGGTAACGCTCGCCCTGACCCGCCAGTTTCGGGAAGTTCGGCGCCGGGCTGTTGCCATCGGCACCGTGGCAGGCGCCACACACAGCGGCTTTGCCCTGACCGGCAACGGCGTCGCCTGCGGCCTGAGCCATACCGGTGATGCCCAGGGTCAACAGCAGACTCACGAGTACTTTGTTCATCAGCTAATCCAATTACGGCTAAGGGGAGAGAAAATCAACGCGAGCTTACTTGCTCATCCATTCGATGACGGCTTGGTAATCCTCGGCGCTACAGTCGGTGCACAGGCCGCCTGGCGGCATGGCGTTAAAACCTTTGGTGACGTGCTGCACCAGGGTGTCCATGCCTTGGGCCAAACGCGGCTCCCAGGCGGCCTTGTCGCCCTTTTTCGGCGCCATCGGCAGCTGTCCGTTATGGCAAGCAGCACAAGCGCGGTTGTACACCGCCTCCGGATCCTGGGCCGCCTGAACGTTCAAGGACAACACTAGGGCACCGGCAGCCAGCAGCAACATCTTCATCAGATCGACCTCATCAGGGAGGAAAGCGTCCTGCGTTCTTAATGCGCAGAATCTCTACATCGTTCCCGCAAATACCTATCTTGGTACGGGACAAAGCGCACACAAAATCTGCGGCATTATATACTGGCGTCACTGAAACGGAAACGACACCGCATGCCGGGCCAACCGCTGGCACCGCCCTCACCGGAAAATTCGATGCAACCTAAGAATCCCATCATCGGTCTGTGCCAACAGGCCGCCTTTATGATCAGCGCCGCGAAAGTCGACCAGTGCCCGGACGATGAAGGCTACGAAGTCGCCTTCGCCGGCCGCTCCAATGCCGGCAAATCCAGCGCCCTGAACACCCTGACCCACGCCAGTCTGGCGCGCACCTCGAAGACCCCTGGGCGGACCCAGCTGCTGAACTTCTTCCGCCTGGACGACGAGCGCCGCCTGGTCGATCTGCCGGGCTATGGCTACGCCAAGGTGCCGATCCCGCTCAAGCTGCACTGGCAGCGCCACCTGGAAGCCTACCTGGGCAGCCGCCGCAGCCTGTCCGGGTTGATGCTGATGATGGACATCCGCCATCCGCTGACCGAGTTCGACCTGCTGATGCTCGACTGGTCCGCCGCCAGCCAGATGCCCATGCACATCCTGCTGACCAAGGCCGACAAGCTGGCCTACGGCGCGGCGAAGAACGCCTTGCTCAAGGTGCAACAGGACCTGCGCAAAGGCTGGGGCGAGGGGATCAGTATCCAGCTGTTCTCGGCGCCGAAACGCCAGGGCATCGAAGAGGCGCAGGCCGTGCTGGCGCGCTGGCTGCAGCTGGAAGAGCGCATGCCCGAAGGGCTGGAGGAATAAATCGCGGGCAAAAAAAACCCCGAGCATCGTATGGGGAGGGAGAGGCTCGGGGTTTAAGATCTGAACCGCTAGGGCGGGGTTCAGAGATCTGCCAACACTTAACACCACATTAGGAGTATCGAAGGGCTTCATCAGCCATTCTTAATTTGTGACTCCCGCCTCCGGCAGAAAGTTCAGGGCCTTTTTAAAACCTCTTCGCAATAAGTAGATGCCCGCTAATCCCCTAAAGTTTTAAAGCGCCGACAGCGCTGCGACCTTATGCCGCAGCCTGACTCTGCCGATTAGTGCGCCTCATCCCAGTTCGCGCCGACCCCGACATCGACCAACAGCGGCACGGCCAGTTCGGCGGCGCCGCTCATGCGCAGGCGAACCTGCTCGCGCACTTCGTCGAGCAGATCCTCACGCACCTCCAGCACCAATTCATCGTGCACCTGCAGTATGACTTTGGCGTCCAGCCCGGATTCGCCGAGCCAATTGTCCACCGCGACCATCGCGCGCTTCATGATGTCCGCGGCGGTGCCCTGCATCGGCGCGTTGATCGCCGTGCGCTCGGCGCCCTTGCGCAGGCCGGCGTTCTTCGAATGAATCTCCGGTAGATACAGGCGGCGCCCGAACAGGGTCTCGACGTAGCCCTGCTCGCCCGCCTGCTCGCGGGTGCGCTCCATATAGGCCAACACCCCTGGATAACGCGCGAAGTAACGGTCGATATAGGCCTGCGACTGCTTACGGTCGACGCCGATCTGCTTGGCCAGCCCGAAGGCGCTCATGCCGTAGATCAGCCCGAAGTTGATCGCCTTGGCGCTGCGGCGCTGGTCGGTGGTGACCTGCTCCAGCTCGACGCCGAAGACTTCCGCCGCCGTCGCCCGGTGGACATCGAGGTCATGGCGGAACGCGTGCAGCAGCCCTGCGTCCTGGGCCAGGTGGGCCATGATCCGCAGCTCGATCTGCGAATAGTCGGCCGCCAGCAGCTGGTAGCCGGCCGGAGCGATAAAGGCCTGGCGAATGCGCCGGCCTTCGGCGGTGCGGATCGGGATGTTCTGCAGGTTCGGGTCACTGGAGGACAGCCGCCCGGTCGCCGTCACCGCCTGATGGTAGGAGGTGTGGATACGCCCGGTCCGCGGGTTGATCTGCTCCGGCAGGCGGTCGGTATAGGTGCTCTTCAGCTTGCTCAGGGAGCGGTACTGCATCAGCACCTTGGGCAGCGGAAAGTCCTGCTCGGCCAAGTCGGCGAGCACCGCCTCGGCGGTCGACGCCTGGCCTTTGGCGGTCTTGCTCAACACCGGCAGACCGAGCTTCTCGTAGAGGATCACGCCGAGCTGTTTGGGCGAGCTGAGGTTGAACTCCTCACCGGCGATGGCGAAGGCTTCGCGCTCCAACTGCACCAGCTTCTCGCCCAGCTCATGGCTCTGGATGCCGAGCAGCTTGGCGTCGACCAGCGCGCCCTGCCGCTCGATCCGCGCCAGCACCGGCACCAGCGGCATTTCGATCTCGGTCAGCACCTTGGCCAGGCTCGGCACGGCTTGCAGCTTCTGCCACAAGGTCTGATGCAGGCGCAGGGTCACGTCGGCATCTTCGGCGGCGTAGGGGCCGGCCTGCTCCAGGGCGATCTGGTCGAAGCGCAGCTGCTTGGCGCCCTTGCCGGCAATCGCTTCGAAATGGATGGTGCTATGGCCGAGGTATTTCAGCGCCAGGCTGTCCATGTTGTGGCGGGTGGCGGTCGAGTCCAGCACATAGGATTCGAGCATGCTGTCAAAGGCCACGCCTTGCACATTGATGCCGTTCTGCGGGTCGCCGCCGATGGCGCAGTTCGCCAGCACGTTGATGTCGTACTTGGCGTGCTGCCCGACCTTGGCTTTGCGCGGGTCTTCCAGCAGCGGCTTGAGCGCCTTGAGCACCCTGTCGCGATCGAGCTGCGCCGGCACGCCCATATAGGAGTGGGTCAGGGGCACATAGGCGGCCTCATGGGCAGTGACCGCGAAGGAGACGCCGACCAGTTGCGCCTGTTGCGCGTCGAGGCCGGTGGTCTCGGTGTCGAAGGCGAACAGCTCGGCCTGTTTCAGCTTGTCCAGCCAGGCCTCGAAACGCGCGGGCTCGAGCAGGGTTTCATACCGAGTTTCGGCTGGCGCCGGGCTCTGCGGGCTATCCGCTGCTTCGCCGGCGGCGGGCTGTTCCACACGGGCCGGGCTCGCCGCCATCACCGCTGCAGGCGCCGGCGCCGGCTGATCGAACAGGCCTCCGGCGCGGATCGACTCGGCGCCGGCCGCCTTGGCCTCGCGCGCCAACTCCTCCTGCCAGCTCTTGAATTCCAGCTCGGCATACAGCTCGGCCAGGGCCGCACTATCCGCGGCGCCGGGGTGCAAGTCGTCGATCTGCACATCCAGCGGCACATCGAGCTTGATAGTCGCCAGCTGATAGGACAGGTAGGCCATCTCGCGGTGTTCGGCGAGTTTCGCCGGCAGCGTCTTGGCGCCGCGAATCGGCAGCCCCGGGACTTTGTCGAGGTTGGCGTAGAGCACGTCCAGGCCGCCGCCGACGCCCACCAGCAGCCCTAACGCGGTCTTTTCACCGACCCCGGGCACCCCCGGAATGTTGTCGACCTTGTCGCCCATCAGCGCCAGGTAGTCGATGATCAGCTCGGGACCGACGCCGAATTTCTCTTTCACGCCATCCACGTCGTAGCGGCTACCGGTCATGGTGTTGACCAGGGTAACGTGCGGGCAGACCAGCTGCGCCATGTCCTTGTCGCCGGTGGAGATCACCACGTCACGGCCGGCGGCGGCGCTTTGCCGGGCCAGGGTGCCGATCACGTCATCGGCCTCCACACCCTCGACGCACAGCAAGGGAAACCCGAGGGCACGCACGCTGGCATGCAGCGGCTCGACCTGCACCCGCAACTCATCCGGCATCGACGGGCGATTGGCCTTGTACTCGGCATACAGCTCGTCACGGAAGGTCCCGCCCTTGGCGTCGAACACCACCGCGAAGGGGCTGTCCGGGTACTGCTTGCGCAGGCTCTTGAGCATGTTCAACACGCCCTTGACCGCGCCCGTAGGCAGGCCCTTGGACGTGGTCAGCGGCGGCAAGGCGTGGAAAGCGCGATACAGATAGGACGAACCGTCCACCAGGACTAAGGGAGCTTGTGACATGCGCAGAATCAACCTTTTCGACGGGGCCGGCGCTAGAATGACCGAACCATTGACGACAAAGGGACAAGGTTACCATGCGCACACTCAACCGCCTGTTGCTGGCCAGTTTGCTAGCGCTCGGCCCGGTCGCTGCCTTCGCCGAGGAGCCAGTGTCCGCCGAACCCGATGTGACCATTCGCCAAGACGGCGACAAGACCATCCAGGAATACCGGGTCAATGGCTTTCTGTACGCCATCAAGGTCATCCCGAAAGGCGGCAAACCCTATTTTCTGGTACGGGCCGACGGCAGCGACGGCAATTTTGTCCGCTCGGATTACCCCGACATGCTGATTCCCTCCTGGGAAATTTTCAGCTGGTAAGCGCCAGCCCATTTAGCCGTTAGGTCTGACCATGTCCGTATTCACGCCCCTCGAACGCACCGAGCTGGAAGCCTTTCTCGCGCCCTACGGGCTCGGCCGCCTGCGCGACTTTCAAGGCATCAGCGCCGGTAGCGAGAACAGCAACTTCTTCATCAGCCTGGAGCAGGGCGAGTTCGTCTTGACCCTGGTGGAGCGCGGCCCGATCCAGGATCTGCCGTTCTTTATCGAACTGCTCGACGTGCTGCACGCCGCCGGCCTGCCGGTGCCCTACGCCCTGCGCACCAGCACTGGCGAGGCGCTGCGCAGCCTGGCGGAGAAGCCGGCGCTGCTCCAGCCACGCCTGCCCGGCAAGCATGTCAGCCAACCGAATGCGCACCACTGCAGCGAAGTCGGCAGCCTGCTGGCACACCTGCATCTGGCCACCCGCGAGCGGGTGCTGGAGCGCAAGAGCGATCGCGGCCTGGACTGGATGCTCAGCGAAGGCCCGAGCCTGGCGCTGCAACTGCCGGAACAGGAGCTGCCGCTGCTGCGTGACGCGCTGGCCGAGATCAGCGCACTCAAGCCCCGGATCCAGGCGCTGCCGCGGGCCAACCTGCATGCCGACGTGTTTCGCGACAACGTGCTGTTCGACGGCCCCCACCTGGCCGGGCTGATCGACTTCTATAACGCCTGTTCGGGGCCGATGCTCTATGACCTGGCCATCGCCCTGAATGACTGGTGCTCGACCGCCGACGGCAGTCTCGATGCCCCGCGTGCCCGCGCCCTGCTCGGCGCCTATGCCGCGCTGCGACCCTTCACGCCAGCCGAAGCGGAACTCTGGCCGGCCCTGCTGCGCATCGCCTGCGTGCGCTTCTGGCTGTCCCGGCTGATCGCCGCCGAATCCTTCGCCGGCCAGGCGGTGCTGATCCATGATCCGGCGGAGTTCCAGCGGCGGCTGGCGCAGCGCCAGCAGGTGGAACTGGCGCTGCCTTTCGCCTTTTAGTCAGGCGTTACCGCTTACAACTCCCCCTGGCAACCCAACATGGAGTCAGCGGCCTTGTTTGCCGTTGGAGGCTGCCATTGTCAACTGGTGATAATTTGTCACCAGTTGACTGCCTTATTCGGCCACTCCCAAAGAACCACTCCTTAGTAACAACTCGCTACTCAGCTACAGCAGGCTCCGCTGCAAAGCAGCACTGTTGGCTGGCCGCACCTTGGCAAACTTGAGCAGCTCCGCCAACCCTGCCCCCTTGTTACGCCAGTCATGGAACAACGCCTCACCGAGCAGAACATAGTGCCAAGGCAGCTCATGCCGATGCTCGGCAGGCAGACTATTTATCCGTTCGCACCAAGTCTGCGCGGCCTTCAGCTTGCGCTGCACATCCGGGTGATTCACATCCTTCTGCGCCTTGGTTTCCACCAGGTAGACCGCTTCGCCGGTGCGCACCAGGAAATCTGGGCAATAAAACGCCGGAAGCCCGTCTTGGCGCACATAGCGCAGGCGGGCAAAGGTGTGGCGGTTCTCGCTGATCTTGCAGAAAGCCATAACACTGGAGTCGGCACTCGCCCACTGGATAAAACCCTGCTCCAACCCACCATGATGCGCCGCCCAGCCTTGCCGTTCATAGATGCACTTGTTCACGGCCGTCGAGTGCTTCTCCTGCATCATCAACTTCACCACTTCAGACAGATAGCGGTGCTTCACTTCCAGCTCGCCGTGCGGCTCGATCTGCTCGGACTCGATCAACGCCAGGGCGAATACGCGGGTGATGTGCTCTAACACCGGCTGCAACAGCAGCAAGCGCCAGGCTTCATCCATCAAGGGCTCGAAGGGTTCGCCAAACAGTTGTTGTTCGATATAGCTCTCGATCCAGCCAGCCAGCTCGGCGGTATTGACCTGCAGATAAGGCTTGGCCACATGCGCGGCGATCTTGTTGCCCTTGGGTAGCGGCTGGCTCAGCGCCTGACTGATGCGCCGGGTCAGACGCGCGAGCAGGTCGTTGTAGCCCGCCACGTTCATCACCGCGCCATCGACGCGGTAATCGCCGAACAGCGTCTGACTCTGCAGATCCTGCGAGGTAAACACATCGCCCTTGCCGAGCATGTCCTTGAGCTGTGCCTGACTGAGTTGGGTGAACGGCTGCAGCGCGCCAATATCTGGCGCCTGGTGCTCCAGCCACTCCTCGGTGTCGCGCAGGATGAAGGGAATGGCGAAATCGTACTGGCCGTGATCCTCACGCAGACCAACCGCCAGCATATCGCCGGTGCCACTGGTGTTGTCCGTGCCATCGCCGGTGGTGCCGGCCAGGCCCTCCAGCATCAACTCGTTATAGAACTGCTGAAAGGCCGGGTGCTCGATGATCGTCAGTACGTCAATCAGGCTCTGCGGCTCCTGCCCGGCCTTCAGCAAGGCACGGTTCTCCGCCTTGATATCGGTGTACTCCGGGTCACGCCACATCAGACGCAGGCCACGGCCGATGGTCTGCTCCAGGAGGATCTGCGCCTGGCTCGAGCGCAACGGCACGATCACGCAGATGTTGTTGACGTCGAAACCCTCGCGCAGCATCAGCACGCTGACGATCACCCGCGGCGTGGCATGCGCATCGACGTTGAACAGGCGTTCGCGCACCGGTGCCCAGTCCTTCTCACCCAACTCGGCCTTCTTGCCCGAATCGATGGCCATCACCTCGTCCTCGCCCAGTCCTTCGTCCGCCAGGAACTGCACGACCAAAGGCGACACCGTGGTGTCTTCGCAGACCACCAGCATCTTCGGATGGCGATTCGGGTCGATGGCGGCGAAATCAACCTCCAGCTTGCGCAGCTTCTGCAGGCCGGCACGCAGCATCACCCGCTGGCCCTCACCTAACACCGGATTGCCATCGGCATCACGTTCGGCCTTGAACTCCAGCGGCAGCGCGCCGATTTCCTTGCGCCGGTCGAGCACCAACGACTTCACCAGCCCGGCTCCCATCGCCGTCTTCAGGTCGAAGTCGGTGATGATATGGGGGAAGTACAACTTCTTCTTGTTCTTGCCACTGCCCACGTCGTTGTAGGGCGTGGCCGAGAAGTCCAGCTGCACGAAACGCCGGCCCTTGCTTTCGGCAATCAGGCTCAGGCTCTTCTGCCATTCCACTTCGGTGACTTCACCTTCGCGCTTGAACGCGTGGATATGGTGCGCCTCGTCGTTGAACACCATCAGCTCGGGCAGGCCAACCAGATAATCCAGGACATCGCCGCGCGCGTAGCGGCGATCCAGTACGTCCAGGCTATTACCGGTCGCGCGCCCCGGCGTCAGCGGCAGCAAGCCCGCGATCAGCTGTTGCGGATCGGCCAGGCTGCCCGGGACACTCATCTCATACTCGCCATCGTCTGCTGCCACGTCGCTGAGCAGGTGCCAGTTACTGATGGCAATCAGCCCGTTACCGGTGGCTTTCAGGCCAATCTCGGCCTTGGTGCAAGTATTGCCACGGACGAAGCCGAACACTCGCTCGCGCTGTGCCTCGGGGATGAACAGCTCGGCATAGCGCGCCACGTCGGAGCTGGCGAAGTCACGCTGACCGTTCGCTTCCTTGCCGAGAAAGGCATCCAGCAAGCGCTCGTAAACGATCAAGCCGGGAGCCACGACGAGGAAGTTGCGAGTGAAGCGTGCATCGTCCACGCCCGCTTCCTGCGCCGCCGTCTTGTTCAGCAGCTGCCAGACCAGCAGCGCCTGCAGCACCCAGGTCTTGCCGGTGCCGGTGGCCATCTTCAGGCAGTACTTGGGGTGTGCATGCTTGGCCTGGCTGACCTCGCTCAGACGATGGCCGACCAGCAAGGCATCCGCGGCAGCCTGCTGATAAAGATCCTTCAGCGTGGTGCAGCCCAATACCTCATGGGCGACGATGCAGTTGAGAATCGCCTGACGTTGGCCGGGGTGGAAGTTCAAACCGTTGCGGGTGGCGGTCATTTCCGCACCGAACCACCACCTGAGTAGTTCGGCCGTAACCGGCGTGACCAGGTCGAAGATATCCGCCACGCCGTCTTCCAGCCCGAGGCACAGGGTATTGGTACGCAGCGTCAGGGCATCGCTCAGTTGCAGCTGTTCGCGGTTCGGCTTGCTCGGCTCGCTCATTGCGCGCCCTCCACGCCGACGTTGACTGCCACTTCGGCCTCGAAGCCGAACACATCCACCGCCCGCACACAGACCCGTCGAGGGCCGGTCTTGGCCGGCACTTGCAGCACGGCCTCGGTCACCACCCGCAGCGGGTCGCCATCGTTGTCCACATTGCCGCGATAGTCCTGCCAGACCGAGCGGAACACCTGGCCGTCGTAATCCGGATCGACTGCCCAGTACTCGATCATCGCCAGCGGTTCGACGTTTATCACCTGCTGCAACTTGGCGCGGTTGTCGTCGTCCAGATTGATCGCCTCGGGCGACAGCAGCACATAGTTGGCCAGGTTGACCTTGAGGTTTTCCTGTTGCCCGTCAGCGCTACGCTGGCGTTGCACCGGCTTGATCTTCAGGTACTGCAGGCTGGCGAAGCGCACACTGCCACGCAATTTTTCCAGGCTGCCTTTCTTCTTCAGGCGGTCGAGCAAGTCCGGCGGAATCACCAGCACTTCAAGACCCGGGTCATTCAGCGCATCGATGCTCTCGCCGATATTCGGCTCGAAGTTCCAACCCAGCACCACCACCTTGTCCCAGCCCCCGAGCAGGCTGTCGCGCTGGGCCAGCGCCTTCTTCAGGGTCGCCGCGCCGGTCAGTTTGTTCGGCGAGTCGGCATACACCAGGGTGCGCACACCGCCTCCGGCGATGCTGCCAAGATTGCGCAGCGGGTTGTCTTCTTCCGCCAAGGGCAGCGCGCCAAACAACGACAGAACTATCTGCGACAGATCGCCGATACGGAAACTGCGGCCCAGGGTGTTTTTCGCCGCCTCGACCTGGTAGTCGCCGATGGCCTGATACAGAAAGGGCTGGGCATTCTGATCGATCAGGCGCTTGCGCATAATCATGCAGGCTGGCTTGCCCAGATCGCTGGTAATCCAGCGCCGGCCCAGCCGCTCGGCTACGGCGGCGGTGGTGCCGGAGCCGCCGAAAAAGTCGGCGACCAGGCCACCTTCGGGGCAGGAGGCTTTGATGATTCGCTCCAGCAGCGCCGAAGGCTTTTGCGTCGCATAGCCAATGCTCTCGCTGCCCTGCAGTGAGCGGATATCAGCCCACACGTCCCGGCAACGCACACCCTCGGGATTTTTATAAAGTTTCTTACCGGGCACCTTGCCAAACTCAACAAACAGAATGCCCTGCCTGATCCATTCACGTGCGGTTTCTTCGGGCATCCGATACCCGTTGCGCGGCATCTTTTCGCCATAACCAAGGTCGTAGATATACCCCCCGCCTCCGGGGTTATCGATTGGCGCCAGACGAAATACGCCCCCTGCATCTTCTTTGTTGTAAAGCTTGTCACTGGCATCACTGAATGCCTGGAAAACATCCGTCCATACAGGGTCGTTACCCGTTTTCCGATAGAAGAACAGCGTGTCGTGTGACTTGATGAATTTCTTGTTTTTCTCGGAGGTGTCGCCAATAGCGCCTTGCCAGATCAGTTCATTAACGAAGCATTCCCTGCCAAATACCTCATCCAGCACCAGCTTGACGTAGTGCCCCACATGCCAGTCCAGATGCACATAGATCGAGCCGGTATCGCTCAATAGCTCGCGCATCAGGATCAGTCGCGGCGTGATCATCTCCAGATAGGAGGCGGTGCCGTCGCTCCAGGTGTCGGAGTAGGCGAATTGCTCGATCACCGTCGGTTTCTGCTCCAGTTCCACGCCGGGCAGGGTGACCTTGGTGCGGTAGTCGGCCTTGGAGTCGAATGGCGGGTCGATATAGATCAGATCCAGCTTGCCGCGCAGGCTCGGCAGACCGCTCTCAAGATCGCCAGCCAGCAAGGCGGCCATGGCCAGCAGGTTGTCACCGTAAATAAGGCGATTGCGCCATGCTGCATCGGCATCGCCCAGGGCCGGCTGCACCGCGCCGAACAAGCCGCCCTGTACCGAGGCCAGCGACTGCTGACGCAGGCTGGAACTGATCCAGTCGCTAACCTTGCTGTCCTTCGACGGCAACACCCATTCGCGTGTCTGCAGCCCCACACGGTGCCGGCCCTCCAGGCTTTCCAGGATTTTTTCCGCCACCTGCCGCCCACGGGCAACGATTTCGGGGAGTTGTTCAAGCAGCGACTTAGCCATGGAAATCCTGTTCAATTCGTATTGAACTATTAATTCAATAGAAAACCGAACAGGTGTTCAACTTATTGATTGAACTGCGCTTCAAATTCGCCGCCATGAATGAGAAAGCCCAGTTCGCCGAACGTCTGAAAACCGCCATGCTCGCCGCCGGCTACGAGCCTCGTCCGTCGGTTCTTGAGCGGGAGTTCAACCTTCACTATTGGGGTAACCCGATCACTTTCCAGGCGGTAAGACGTTGGCTGCGCGGCGAGTCGCTTCCTGAGCAAGACAAACTGCAAGTACTGGCCGAGTGGCTGCGGGTCGATCCGCAAGCCCTGCGTTTTGGCGAAGGCGCCGTGCAGCGCATCCAGGAAATCCGCAGTCGCTGGGACCAGGCCTTAATGGGTGAAGAGCGCGAAGTGATGCAGGCCTATCTCGACCTGCCGACAGAGCAGCGCAAGATCATTCGCGAAGTGATCCTGGCATTCGACAAAGCGCTAAAAGCCGGCGAATAGGTGGTTCACCCGGTGATGCCTATTCGATCTGTAGCCACTGTTCAGTGGAAAACGCTTCGCGGTTTTCCACCCTTCGTGCGGCCTTTCGCCTTCTAAGAGGGGCGACAGGGTGTAGGTTGGGCTGAGCGGCGCGCTTCAACCCGAGCTACGCCGCGCAGCTATAGGCTGCTCAGGCACTCCACCAGGCCGTCGGCCAGGTTT
This sequence comes from Pseudomonas sp. 2FG, assembly GCF_005502935.1. Taxonomy (GTDB): domain Bacteria; phylum Pseudomonadota; class Gammaproteobacteria; order Pseudomonadales; family Pseudomonadaceae; genus Aquipseudomonas. Next base: position 221,673 of record NZ_SCMP01000002.1, on the reverse strand, counting down.
TCCAGCAATGCCTCATAGCCCGTGACCTCCACCGGCAACGCAGCACCCATGGCATCCAACTCAGCCAGGCGCACCGGCAAACCGGCGCTAAGGGTCTCCGCCAGCCGCGGGCGCAGCGGCGGCTCGCTGAACACGCAAGTCGCACCCACCTGCTGCAAACGCGCGCGCATCGCCGCGACATGCTGCGCCCCCGGCTGCACCTCGCTGGCCACGCTGAGCACCCCGGCGTGCTGCAGGCCATAGGCCGCCTCGAAATAATCGTAGGCTTCGTGGAACACGAAGTAGGGCTTGCCGGCGACGCCGGCCAGACGCGCTTGCAAGCGCTGATCCAAGGCCGTCAGGCGCTCGCCGAACGCCTCGAGGTTGGCCTGATAGCGCGCGGCATTGGCCGGGTCGGCGGCCGCCAGGTCGGCGGCCATCCGCGCGGCGATCACCCGCGCATTGGCCGGCAGCAGCCACAGATGCGCGTCCAGCGTGCCTGGGCGGTGTTCATGATCGTGCTCATCCGCAGCATCGGCAGCCTCCGCATGCGCCGCCGAATCCTCGCCAAAATGCCGCAGGCTCAAACCCGGCAAGCCTTGCACGGCCACGCTGGGCAGGCTGCGGCCCTGCAGCACGCGGGGCAGGAAGCCTTCCATATCCGGGCCGATCCAATACAGCAGCTCGACCTCACGCACTCGCCGCACATCCGACGGGCGCAAGGCATAGTGGTGCGGCGAAGCGCCCGGTGGCAGCAACACCTCGGGCGTACCGACCCCCTCCTGCACCGCCGCGGCGATCAGTTGCAGGGGCTTGATGCTGGTCAGCAGGCGCACCTGCGCCTGGGCCGAAGCCGCGCAGAGGACAAAAAACAGCAGGGCGAGCAAACGCGACACGGGGGCACACTCCGCAGCGAAAGAGTTATAGAATAACGTCTCTTCCAGCAGCCGTCGCCGCCCATGATCCTGACCCCCCTGGCTTCCCGCCCCCACGATCACTCCCATTGCGTGCATAACGCCCTGGCAGAAGCCGACGCCATCTGCGCCCGCCTGGGTCTGCGCCTGACCACCCTGCGTCGGCGGGTGCTGGAGCTGGTCTGGCAGAGCCACAAGCCGCTGGGCGCCTACGACATTCTCGGCGTGCTGGCCGAAGAAGATGGCCGGCGTGCCGCGCCGCCGACTGTCTATCGGGCGCTGGATTTCCTGCTGGAAAACGGTCTGGTGCATCGCATCGCCTCGCTCAACGCCTTCGTCGGCTGCAACCACCCGGAACACGCCCATCAAGGCCAGTTCCTGATCTGTCGCAGCTGCCACGCGGCGATCGAGCTGGAACAGTTGGCGATCAGTGAGGCTATTGTCGCCAGCGCCAACGCCGTTGGCTTCGCGGTGGAAGGCCAGACGGTCGAAGTCGTCGGCCTGTGCGCCGGCTGCCGGAAGGCCGAATGAGCAACGCACTGATCCGCCTCCAGGGCGTTGGCGTCAGCTTCGCCGGGCAAAGCGTGCTGAAGGATGTGCAGCTCAGCGTGCAGCCGGGGGAGATCGTCACCCTGATCGGCCCCAACGGCGCCGGCAAGACCACCCTGGTGCGCGCCGTGCTCGGCCTGCTGAAAACCGAGGTCGGCAGCGTCTGGCGCAAGCCGAAACTGCGCATCGGCTATATGCCGCAGAAGCTCCATGTGGACGCCACCCTGCCGCTCTCGGTGCTGCGCTTTCTGCGCCTGGTGCCGGGCGTCGATCGTCCGCGCGCACTCGCCGCCTTGGCCGAAGTCGGCGCCGAACAGGTGATCGACAGCCCGCTGCAAGGCATCTCCGGCGGCGAACTGCAGCGCGTGCTACTAGCCCGCGCGCTGCTGCGCGAACCCGAGCTGCTGGTCCTCGACGAACCGGTACAAGGCGTCGATGTGGCCGGCCAGGCCGAGCTGTATCGGCTGATCACCCGCCTGCGCGACCGCCACGGCTGCGGCGTGCTGATGGTCTCCCACGACTTGCATCTGGTGATGAGCACCACCGACCAGGTGGTCTGCCTAAACCGGCACGTCTGCTGCTCCGGCCATCCGGAACAGGTCAGTGGCGACCCGGCCTTCGTCGAGTTGTTTGGTCAGGACGCCCAGGATTTGGCGATCTACCACCACCGCCACGACCACGCCCATGACCTGCACGGTGCGGTAGTTGCCGAGCCGCCGGCCGGCGGCCTGACCATCCAGGGCCAAGTGCAACCCCATGTCCACGGAGATGGCTGCAACCATGCCTGATTTTCTCCTCAACGCCCTGCTCGCCGGTTTGGCCCTGGCGCTGGTCGCCGGGCCGCTGGGCTCCTTCGTGGTCTGGCGGCGCATGGCCTATTTCGGCGACACCCTCGCGCATGCCGCGCTGCTCGGCGTGGCCCTCGGCCTGCTGCTGGACGTCAGCCCGACCCTGGCGGTGACGGTCGGCTGTGTGCTGCTCGCGGTGCTGCTGGTCACCCTGCAACAGCGTCAACCGCTGGCCTCCGACACCCTGCTGGGGATTCTCGCACCGACCACCCTGTCGCTGGGCCTGGTGGTGCTGAGCTTTATGCGCGACGTGCGGATCGACCTGATGGGCTACCTGTTCGGCGACCTGCTCGCCGTCAGTCCCGGCGATCTGGCCTGGATTCTCGGCGGCAGCGCGCTGGTGCTGCTGACGTTGACCGCCCTGTGGCGGCCGCTGCTGGCGGTCACCGTGCATGAGGAACTGGCCAAGGTCGAGGGCCTGCCCATCGCCAGCCTGCGCCTGGCGTTGATGCTGTTGATCGCGGTGGTGATTGCCGTGGCGATGAAGATTGTCGGCGTGCTGCTGATCACCTCGCTGCTGATCATTCCGGCCGCCGCCGCCCAACGCCATGCGCGCACGCCGGAACAGATGGCCTGCGGCGCCAGCCTGCTCGGCTTGCTCGCCGTCTGCGCAGGCTTGGCGCTGTCCTGGTTCAAGGACACGCCGGCCGGGCCGTCGATCGTGGTCTCGGCGGCGGCGCTGTTCCTGTTGAGCTTCGCTCTGCCGCGCCGTACCGCGTAGCGGCGACGGAGCACGGCGCCAAAGGCGCACGCCAGCCGAGGTTTGGTTCCAGCCCCTCACGGGGTGTAGACTCGCGTGTTTTGCGCCATCTGAGAGTTGCAGGAATGAAGCCGTTCGCTACCCGTTGTCTGCCCATTGTGGCTATTTCCCTGCTGTTAGCCGCATGCCAGAGCCCGTCGAACAACACTGTGGTGCCGACCGATGAGCTGATCACGGCGTTCCGCCAGTTGGACCAGAGCCTGGCCAGCGGCCAACTCAGCGAGGCCGAAAGCCAGCTCGGCGCGTTGCAGCAGCGCGCCGCCGGCGATACGCGCCTGGAACAGTACCAGCGCCAGCTGGCCGAGGCCTACCTGCAACAAGGCCAGAACGCGCTGCAACAAGGCGATCTGGATAGCGCCGCCAAGGCCCTGAGCCGTGCCCGCGGTTTTATGCCGCAAGCCCCGGCACTGACCACCGGCCTGGATAGCGCCATCGCCCAGGCGCGTACCGCCGAGCTGAGCGCCGCCGAACAGGCCCGCAGCCGCGCGGCGCAAGCCGCCGCCAGTGACGCGGCCGCGCGCAGCGAACAGGCCCGGCAACAGCGCCTGGCCGCCGAGCGCCAAGCCGCCGCCAGCCAACCGCCCAGCACCGCGCCGACGACAACGCCCGCCGTGCCGCCGAGCACACCCGTGGCCCGCTTGATCGACCCGGCGGCCAGCAGCAGCGCGATCCCCCTGCCGATGCTGGACACCCAGGACAACGAACGCCTGCGCAGCTTGCTCGATGCGGTCGCCGCCGATGTCGTGGCGTTTAACTGCGCGGTGCGCATCGAAGTTCGCCAGGCCAAGGACTTCCCTTGGGTGGCCGCCTTGCTCTCGGCGCGGATCAAGAAAATCGACCCGAACTTCAGCCCGCGCCTGTCGCAGCTAATCAAGCCGGGGCAAGTGCCGCGCCTGCTGCTCAGCCCGCAGCACAAGGGTTGACGAAGGGCTTGGTAGGAGCGGCCCATGGCCGCGACCGACCCGAGAGCTCGTATTGCTTGTTGGCTGGGTCTCGCGGTCATGGATCGCTCTTGCGCCGGCCCTAATACGCTTTCGCTATAGCCATAGGCCTATAAAGATTTTTGCGGCCTATTAAGTGCCGGCTAGACTAGCGCCCCCTCATGCCTACCCGGCAGACCGAAAAACCCAAAAGGTTTAACCCGTGATCGACTTCCACCAGGTCCACAAGGCGTACCGCGTCAGTGGCCGCGACATTCCGGCCCTGCAGCCCACCGACCTGAGCATCGCCCGCGGTGAAGTGTTCGGCATCATCGGCCACTCCGGCGCCGGCAAGAGTACCCTGCTGCGCCTGGTCAATCGCCTGGAAGAGCCGTCCGGCGGACGCATCCAGATCGACGGTGACGACGTCACCGCGCTGGACGCCAAGGGCCTGCGGCGCTTCCGCCAACAGGTCGGGATGATCTTCCAGCACTTCAATCTGCTCGCCTCGAAAAGCGTCGCCGACAACGTCGCCCTGCCGTTGAAGCTGGCCGGCGAGCTGTCGCGCCGCGACATCGAGCAACGGGTGGCCGAGCTGCTCGAGCGGGTCGGCCTCGGCGAGCACGCCAAGAAGTACCCGGCGCAACTGTCCGGCGGGCAGAAACAGCGCGTCGGCATCGCCCGCGCGCTGGCGACCCAGCCGAAGATCCTGCTGTGCGACGAGGCCACCAGCGCCCTCGACCCACAAACCACGGCCTCGGTGCTGGAGCTGCTGGCGCAGATCAACCGCGAGCTGAACCTGACCATAGTGCTGATCACCCACGAGATGGACGTCATCCGCAGGGTCTGCGATCGCGTGGCGGTGATGGACGCCGGGGTGATAGTCGAGCAAGGCCCGGTGTCTGAAGTGTTCCTGCATCCGCAACAGCCGACCACCAAGCGCTTCGTGCTGGAAGACGAACAGATCGATGAGGGCGAGCAGCGCGACGATTTCGCCCATGTCCCGGGGCGCATCTTGCGCCTGACCTTCCAGGGTGAAGCGACCTATGCGCCGCTACTCGGCACCGTGGCGCGGGAGACCGGGGTGGATTACAGCATCCTCGCCGGGCGCATCGACCGCATCAAGCAAACCCCTTACGGTCAACTGACACTGGCCCTGACCGGTGGCAGTTTCGAGCAGGCCCTGGCGCGCTTCCAGGCTGCCGACGTGCATGTGGAGGTACTGCGCTGATGGATGCTCTTTTGGCCTTCTTCACCCACGTCGACTGGTATGAGATCTGGCTGGCGAGCCTCGACACCCTGTTGATGCTCGGCGGCTCGCTGCTGTTCACCATCCTGCTGGGGCTGCCACTGGGCGTGCTGTTGTTCCTCACCGGGCCGCGGCAGATGTTCGAGCAGAAGGCGCTGTATGCGCTGCTCTCGCTGGTGGTCAACGTGCTGCGCTCGCTGCCGTTCATCATCCTGCTGATCGTGATGATCCCCTTCACTGTGCTGCTGACCGGCACCTCGCTGGGCGTGGCCGGCGCCATTCCGCCACTGGTGGTCGGCGCCACACCCTTCTTCGCGCGCCTGGTGGAAACCGCGCTGCGCGAGGTCGATCGCGGGATCATCGAGGCGACCCAGGCGATGGGCGCCAGCACCCAGCAGATCATCCTGAATGCCTTGCTGCCGGAAGCCCGCCCAGGCATTTTCGCCGCCATTACCGTCACCGCCATCACCTTGGTGTCCTACACGGCGATGGCCGGCGTGGTCGGCGCCGGTGGCCTCGGCGACCTGGCGATCCGCTTCGGCTATCAGCGCTTCCAGACCGACGTGATGGTGGTCACCGTCGTGCTGTTGCTGGTGCTGGTGCAGATTCTGCAAAGCCTCGGCGACAAGCTGGTGGTGCACTTCTCCAGGAAATAACAACCTCGGCTACATCAGCGGCTATCCGCCGCCCCGACTGACATCCCACAAGGAGCACACGATGAAAAAATTGCTAGCTGCCTTCGCCGCCGTGGCGGCGCTCTCCAATGCTGCCGCGGCTTTGGCCGCCCAGGCCGGCGAAACCCTGACCGTCGCCGCCACCCCGGTGCCGCATGCGGAAATCCTCGAGTTCATCAAGCCGGCCCTGGCCAAACAAGGTGTCGAGCTGAGGGTCAAGGTCTTCACCGACTACGTGCAGCCGAACGTGCAAGTGGCCGAGAAGCGCCTGGACGCCAACTTCTTCCAGCACCAGCCGTACCTGGATGAGTTCAACAAGAGCAAAGGCACCCAACTGGTCAGCGTCGCCGGTATTCACGTCGAACCCTTCGGCGCCTACTCGAGCAAGTTCAAGAGCCTGAGCGAACTGCCGCAGGGCGCCAGCGTAGTGATCCCCAACGACGCCACCAACGGCGGCCGGGCCTTGCTGCTGCTGAATAAGGTCGGCGTGATCAAGCTGAAGGACGCGCAGAACATCCTCGCCACGCCCAAGGACATCGTCGAGAACCCGAAAGCCATCAAGGTGCGCGAGCTGGAAGCCGCGACCCTGCCGCGCGTGCTCGGCCAGGTCGACCTGGCGTTGATCAACACCAACTACGCCCTGGAAGCCAAACTCGACCCGAGCAAGGATGCCCTGGCCATCGAAGGCAGCGACTCGCCCTACGTGAACATCCTGGTCGCGCGCCCGGACAACAAAGACTCCGCCGCCCTGCAGAAACTGGCCAAGGCGCTGAACAGCCCGGAGGTGAAGCAATTCATCCTGGAGAAGTACCAGGGTGCGATAGTGCCGGCGTTCTAAACCCGGCCGCAGCAACCGCGTAACGCAAAAGCCCGCTCATCTGAGCGGGCTTTTTTATGCGCGTGGCTTTAGATCAATCTCTGCCTTGCAACAGAACCGGCAACTGCACGGCCAGCTTCTCGTTATTCAGGGGCGCGCGAATGAAACCATGCTGACGGCCATCCGGCCCGATGATGACCAGGTTGCCACTGTGGTCGACGGTGTAGTTTTCCTTGCTGGTATCGGCCGGGATAAACGGGATGCTCACCGCGTTAGCCAGCTTCTGGATACTCACCACCTCGCCGGTCAGGCCCTGGAACGTCGGGTCAAAGTAACCGAGGTACTGCTTGAGTAGCGGCGGCGTATCACGCTGCGGATCGACGCTGACCAGGATCACCTGCAGCTTGTTGCGCGCCTCTTCCGGCAGCTTGCCCTTGAGTTCGCGCAACTGGGCGAGGGTGGTCGGGCAGATGTCCGGGCAGAAGGTGTAGCCGAAGAACAGCAGGCTCCATTTATCCTTGAGCTGATCGACCGCCACCGCCTGCCCGTCCTGATTGGTCAGGCTCAGGTCAGGCAGCGTGCGGCTTTGTGGCAGCAGGATGATGCCGGCATCGATCAACGCCGCCGGATCTCCTTGGCTCCTGCCATTGAGCACCTTGTGTACGGTCAGGCCCAGCACCAGCGCAACCAAGGCCACGAGAACGAAAACGGTGATTTGAGTACGGGTCATAGGCTCAACAATTCAGAAGTTCAGCCGCTCAGAGATTCAGCAGCAGGTAGTGGTCGACCAGCAGGGCGATAAACAACAGGAACAGGTAGTAGATACTGTACTTGAAGGTATTGATCGCCGCATGTGGCTGGCTGTCACGGTACAGCACCCAGGCCCAATGCAGAAAGCGCGCGCCCAAACCCAGAGCGCAAACCAGGTAGAGCGTTCCACTCATGTGGATGACGTAGGGCAGCAGGCTGACCGCCAGCAACACCAGGGTGTAAAGGACGATATGCACCTTGGTGTAATGCTCGCCGTGGGTCACCGGCAACATCGGGATGTCGGCCTTGGCATATTCGGCCTTGCGGTGGATGGCCAGGGCCCAGAAGTGCGGCGGCGTCCAGGCGAAGATGATCAGCACCAGAAGCAGCGGTTCCGCACTCAGGTGTCCAGTCACCGCCACCCAGCCGAGCAGCGGTGGCGCAGCGCCAGCCAAGCCACCGATCACGATGTTCTGCGGCGTGGCACGCTTGAGAAAGCCGGTGTAGAGCACCGCGTAGCCCAGCAGCGAGGCCAGGGTCAGCCAGGCCGTCAGTTCATTGGTGAAAGCCAGCAGAATGACCAGCCCCGAAACCGACAGCAACAGCGCGAAAGCCAATGCCGCGGCGGGTGATACCCGGCCTTCGGCGAGCGGCCGCTTATGGGTGCGCGCCATCAACGCGTCGATGCGCCGATCCACCACATGGTTGACCGCCGCCGCGCCGCCGGCACACAGGGCGATGCCCAGATTGCCGAACAGCAGCACGGTCCAGGGCACCCCCGCACGAGTCGCGAGGAACATGCCGACCAGGGAGGTGATCAGCATCAGCACCACGACCTTGGGCTTGGTCAACTCCAAATAGTCGCGCCAGAGGGCTTGGCTGTGCTGTTCGCTGAGTAGAGTGGCCATGGCGTCTCTCCTTCTTGTTATTCGTAAGGTAGGTTAGGCCGAAGGACCTAACCCAGCGTTTCACTCGACCCTATGGAGGGTTACGCCGTGGTGCGGCTAACCCAGCCTGCGGACCTCTGCTGCGTCTGACCTAGGTGGCTGCGCAACCGGTAATTGACCAGCACCAGCACCAGCAGCAACGCCGCGCCACCGCCGTTATGGGCGACGGCGACGACCAGCGGCAGGTGCAGTAATACGTTGCTCGCGCCCAGACCGACCTGCACGGCCAAGGCCAACACGAGCAACCCGGCCAACCGTGAGAACCCCGCACCGCGCAGCTGCCAGGCCAGTGCCAGCAGCACCAGCGTCACCGCCAGGGCACCGAGGCGGTGAGTCAGATGAATGGCGGTACGCGCATCGCTATCCAGCTGGCCACCGAGGTAATTGGGACCAATCTGCTGGGTCAGGTGAAAGCCGTTGGCGAAGTCCACCGCCGGCCACCATTGACCATGGCAGGTGGGCAGGTCGATGCAGGCCACCGCCGCGTAGTTGGAGCTCACCCAGCCACCCAGGGCAATCTGCCCGATCACCAGCAGCAGCCCCAACGCCGCCAAGCGGCGCAGTCGGGCAGGCAGCGCTGGCAACGGCGCTAAAGCGCCGGATAGCCGCAGAGTCAAGAGAAACAGCAAGGCCAGGGTGGTAAAGCCCCCGACCAGGTGGGCGGTGACCACCTGGGGCCAGAGCTTCAAGGTCACAGTCCACATGCCAAAGGCCGCCTGGGCGATCACCACAGCGAGCAGTAGCAGTGGCAATTTCAATGGCTGGCCCGGCTGACCGCGCCGGCGCAGCGCGAGGATGGCCAAGCTGAGAATCAGCAAGCCAAGGCTACCGGCGAAGTAGCGGTGCACCATCTCGTTCCAACCCTTCTGCGCCTCCACCGGCGCCTGCGGATAATGCTGCTCGGCATGGGCCAACTGCACCTCGGTTTTCGGTACGCCGATAAAGCCGTAGCAGCCGGGCCAGTCCGGGCAGCCGAGGCCGGCATGGGTCAGCCGGGTGTAGGCGCCCAGCAGCACCACCACCACGGCCAGCACGGTAGCCAGCAGGGCGAGACGGAATCCGGGTTTGGCCATAACGCTTCCTTAGCCGATATTCGACAGTTTCAGCAGATGAAGGAGGTCATTCAGCACAGCTTTGCCTTTGACCTTGGCGCCATAGCGCAGCACCAGGTTGCCGTGCGGATCGACGAGCCACAGCTGCGCAGCGCTGCCGCCATCGGTGGCCTGGTCATAGGCCTGTGCATCCAGCGAGAGGCGCCCGAGCCTGGGATATTCGCGCGTCAGTTCGGCGCTGTAGTCATCCGCCAGTGGCTGCGCAGTGGCCAGGGCATGGCTGGCGCGTGAGGCTTCGCGGCCGAGGCCGATCTGAATTTGCCGCGCCAGGTAGACCAGCTGACGACAGTCTTCAGCGCAGCCTTGCGGGGCGGTCACCAATATCTGCCAGCGGGTTTCTTCGGCGGATTGCACACCCAAATCAGCCCGACTCTGGCCATTGCCGATCAGCTCACCGTGATAATTGCGCCCATCCGGCACCCAGAACCGCCATTGGTACATGGCTGTCGCCAGCACCATCGGACCGATAGTCAGCGCCAGCAGCAGCAACAGCTGCCAGCGCCCCCGACGACGGCTAGGCGGGGCACCAGGCAGGGTTATGGCTGGATTCATGAGGGTTCTCCTGCGCGTTGTGCACTAGCGGATACAGAGTGCAATCCGAGATAAATAAACAGGCCAAACAGGGCTACCGCGAGGGCAAACCATTGCACGGCATAACCCTGGTGTTTTTCCGGCCCCATGGCGACTACGGCCCAGTCGGCCTGGTAGGCCGCGGGGCCGGGTTCCAGGCGCAATTCATAAGGCAGTCCAGCACGGCCCAACTGTTCCCAGACGCTACGCGGCTCAACTGCGGTGATCAGGTGCGGCCACTCGCGGCTCGGCTGGTCGGCTTGCAGCTGGAAGGTGGCGCCCGGCGGCACATAGACCCAGGCAACCAGGCTCAGGGCCGTATCCGGAGTATTGAAGACGGGTGGCGTGCGCCGATCTGGCCAGCGCAGCCAGCCACGGTTGAGCAACAACCAGAGACCGCTGGCCTGATCGTAGAAGGGTTGCAGCAATTCGATGCCGACCTGTCCGGCACGGATGCGGTTGTCGAGCAACAGGCTGTGCTGCTCGTCGAAATGGCCGTACAGACGCACGCGCCGGTACGCCGGATCGGCACTGTGCTCCAACTCGACAATATCGATCGGCTCGGCCGTTCGCCGGGCTTCATAACTGCTCAGCAGGCCGCGCTTTTCCGCGGCGCGGGACAACTGCCAGAAGCCCAGGGCGATCAGCAGCGGCAGCAGCGCCAACACCACCAGGGTTGGCGCCAGACCGGGCCGAAAGCGGCTCATGCGGCCCTCCCGAATCCACCCGTGTGACTGGCTATACTGAACTGCATTCCCCTTCCCCACATCCGAGAGTCACGCCATGCTCAAAGCGGCGATCATCTTCATGCTATTGGCAACCCTAGTCAGTCTGTTCAGCGGTCTGTTCTTTCTGGTCAAGGATCAAGGCCACAGCTCACGGCTGGTCTACGCCCTGACCGTGCGTGTCACCCTTGCAGCCCTCACGCTGGCTCTAGTGGCCTGGGGTTTCTACAGCGGGCAGCTGGTCTCGCATGTCACCTGGTAGCCCGAACCCGCATCCGGGCTACCAGGCCTGCGTTAAAGCACGTAAACGAAGGTAAACAGCCCAATCCACACCACATCGACGAAGTGCCAGTACCAGGCGGCCGCCTCGAAGCCGAAGTGGTGCTCCGGATCGAAGTGCCCGCGCAAGATGCGCACCAGCATCACCGTCAGAATGATCGTCCCCAGCGTCACGTGGGCACCGTGGAAGCCGGTAAGCATAAAGAAGGTGGCGCCGTAGATGCCCGAGCCCAGGGTCAGGCCCAGTTCGTGGTAGGCCTCGACGTATTCCGTGGCCTGGAATGCCAGGAAGGTCAGACCCAGCAGAATGGTCAGCGCCAACCACAGCTTCAGCGGCTTGCGATGGCCCTTGCGCAGCGCATGGTGGGCTAAGGTCACGGTAACGCTGGAGCTGACCAGCAGTAAGGTGTTGAGCAGCGGCAGCTCCCAGGGCGAGATCACTTCCTTGGGCGGCGGGAACAACTTGGAGTCCGGGTTGTTCAGCAGCGGCCAGGCAAACTCGAAGCTCGGCCAGAGCATGTTCGCCACTCCTTTCGCCCCTTCACCACCGAGCCAAGGCCCGGAGAGGTTGCGCACGTAGAACAAGGCGCCAAAGAAGGCGATAAAGAACATCACCTCGGAGAAGATGAACCAGCTCATGCCCCAGCGGAATGAACGGTCCATTTGCGAGCTGTACAGACCTGAGCGGCTCTCCTTGATCACCGTGCCGAACCAGCCAAATAGCATGTAGGCGAGGAACAGGCCGCCGATGAAGAAGATCAGCGGGCCATGGGAATCGGGGCGCGCAGCTTTCATGTCGTTGAACCAGGTGCCCAGGCCGTAGACAGTGGTGAGCAGGCCGATTGTGGCGATGATCGGCCACTTGCTCTGGGTCGGAACGTAATACTGCTCGTGGGTTGCCATTATTGTTCTCCTTGGTTATCCGCCGTTGCTGGCAACCGGCGGATGACGTGCAGTGATATCGAACAGCGTGTAACCGAGGGTCAGGTGGTACACATCCTTGGGCAGGTCACGGTCGACGATGAAACGCACCACCATCTCGATACGCTCACCCGCCTGCAGCACCTGCTGGGTGAAACAGAAACATTCGGTTTTATGGAAATACGCCGCTGCCTCCGACGGCACCACACTGGGAATGGCCTGGGCCGTCATCGGCTTATCGGTCGGGTTATGCGCGATAAACTTCATCTCGTTGACCGCCCCTGGATACACGACTAACTCGTCCGCTACGGGATGGAACTCCCAAACCATGTCGGCGGCATTGGTGGCGAGAAACTGCACTCGTACTTGGCGCTGCTCGTCCACGGTCTGCGTGCCCGCATAGGCCCCGGCCGTTTTGCCATTGATGCCGAACACCTTGCACATCTGGTCGTAAATCGGCACCAAAGCGAAACCAAAGGCGAACATCGCCACCACCAGCACGAGCAGGCGGGTAACCAGGCGACGCGTACTCTGGGCCTCGCTCATCAGCGGCTCACTTCAACTTCCGGTGGCGTCGTGAAGGTGTGGTAAGGCGCTGGCGAGGGCACCGTCCACTCCAGACCCTCTGCCCCATCCCAAGGTTTGGCCGGCGCGGCCTTGCCGCCACGGATGCACTTGATGACGATGAACAGGAAGAGGAACTGCGTGGCGCCAAAGCTGAAGGCACCGATCGAGGAGATCATGTTGAAGTCGGCGAACTGCAGGCTGTAGTCCGGAATCCGCCGCGGCATGCCCGCCAAGCCAACGAAATGCATCGGGAAGAAGGCCATGTTCATGCCGACGAACGACAGCCAGAAGTGCAGCTTGCCGAGGGTCTCGTCGTACATGTGGCCGGTCCACTTCGGCAGCCAGTAATAGGCCGAAGCGAAGATCCCGAAGATCGCCCCCGGCACCAATACATAGTGGAAGTGCGCCACCACGAAGTAAGTGTCGTGGTACTGGAAATCCGCCGGAGCGATGGCCAGCATCAGCCCGGAGAAACCGCCGATGGTGAACAGGATGACGAAGGCCACGGCGAACAGCATCGGCGTCTCGAAGGTCAGCGAGCCCTGCCACATGGTGCTCACCCAGTTGAACACCTTGACCCCGGTGGGCACGGCGATCAGCAGGGTGGCATACATGAAGAACAGCTCGCCCACCAGCGGAATACCGACCACGAACATGTGGTGCGCCCAGACGATGAACGACAGGAAGGCGATACTCGCCGTGGCGTAGACCATCGAGGTGTAGCCGAACAGCGGCTTGCGCGAGAAGGCCGGAATGATCGCGCTGACCGCACCGAAGGCGGGCAGGATCATGATGTACACCTCGGGGTGGCCGAAGAACCAGAACACATGCTGGAACAACACCGGATCCCCGCCGCCGGCAGCACTGAAGAAACTGGTGCCGAAATGGATGTCCATCAGCATCATGGTCACGCAACCCGCCAGTACCGGCATCACCGCGATCAGCAGGAAGGCGGTGATCAGCCAGGTCCAGACGAACAGCGGCATCTTCATCAGGGTCATGCCAGGGGCACGCAGGTTGAGGATGGTGGCGATTATGTTGATCGCGCCCATGATCGAGCTGATGCCCATCAGGTGGATGGCGAAGATGAAGAAGGTGACGCTTTCCGGGGCGTAGGTGGTGGACAGCGGCGCGTAGAAGGTCCAGCCGAAGTTCGGCCCGCCAGCGGCAGAGAACAGGGTGCTGACCAGCAGCGTGAACGCCGCCGGTAGCAGCCAGAAGCTGAAGTTGTTCATCCGTGGCAGGGCCATATCCGGGGCGCCAACCATCAGCGGGATCATCCAGTTGGCCAGGCCGACGAAGGCCGGCATCACCGCGCCGAAGACCATGATCAGGCCATGCATGGTGGTCATCTGGTTGAAGAACTCCGGCTGGACTATCTGCAAGCCGGGCTGGAACAGCTCGGCGCGGATGACCATGGCCATCGAACCGCCGAGCAGGAACATTGCAAAGCTGAACCACAGGTACATCGTGCCGATGTCCTTGTGGTTGGTGGTCAATACCCAGCGCATCAGCCCCTTGGCCGGCCCGTGGTGATGGTGGTCCTGCTCGCTGCTCAGGTGGCTATGCTCGGGATGCTCGTTCACGGCATTCATAGTCATTATTCCTATTCCTCAGCCTGTTTGAGGGCCAACACATCTTTCGGGGCGACCATGTCACCGACGTTGTTGCCCCAGGCGTTGCGCTCGTAGGTGATCACTGCGGCAATATCGACTTCCGACAGTTGCTTGCCGAACGCGGCCATGGAAGTCCCGGGTTTGCCGTTGAAGACGATCTTCAGATGGTCTTCCTTCGGCCCGGTAGCGATCTTCGAGCCCTTAAGCGCCGGGAACATCGGCGGCAGGCCCTGACCTTCGGGTTGGTGACAGGCGGCGCAGGTGCTGTGGTAGACCTTGTCACCCCGCGCAACCAGCTCTTCGCGAGTCCATTCCTTGCTGGTCAGCTCCTTGAGCTTGAGCGTTTCCTCCTTACGCGCGGCCAGCCAGGTGGCGAAATCTTCTTTCGACTTGGCTTCGACCACGATCGGCATAAAGCCGTGGTCCTTGCCGCACAGTTCGGTGCACTGCCCACGGTAGAGACCGGGTTGCTCGATCCGCGTCCACGCTTCGTTGACGAAGCCGGGGATCGCATCGCGCTTCACCGCCAACGCCGGCACCCACCAGGAATGGATCACATCGGCGGCGGTAATCAGGAAACGCACCTTGGTGCCCACCGGCACCACCAATGGCTGGTCGACTTCCAGCAGGTAATGCTCGTCTTTGGGCGCTTGGTTATTGATCTGTTCGGCGGGGGTGGTCAGGTTGCTGAAGAACTCAACGTCCTGGCCCAGATACTTGTACTGCCACTTCCATTGATAGCCGGTGACCTGGATATCCAGCTCCGACTCGCTGCTGTCGTAGATGTCGATCAGCGTCTTGGTCGCCGGAATCGCCATGGCCACCAGGATCACGAAGGGCACCACGGTCCAGAGAATCTCTACCGTCGTGCTTTCGTGGAAGTGCGCCGCCACCTGACCGGTGGAGCGCCGATGGACGAGCATCGACCAGAACATCGCGCCGAACACCACTACACCGATGACCGCGCAGATCCAGAAGATGGTCATGTGTAAATCAAACACTGCATGGCTGACCGCCGTCGCGCCAGGCGCCATATTCACCGTCCAGGCGGCTTGCGCTTGGCTGAATACCGACCACAGCAGGAGTCCCACCCAGACTCGTGGATGTCGCATCATTGCGGGTTCCCCTTATCGTTCTTGTTATCCCGCCGGCTGTGCCTGCGGCCAAGGGAGCGGCTGCTAAAAACCGACTTTAACTGCCGCAACCTCGCCTTGCCGTAGCTCAGTCCGGTTCCATCAGGTGACGCCTTTCGAATCGGAGTATAGACGGCGACTTCGACCTGGCAACGTCGAAACGCAAATGGCCAAAGCCGCCGAAGGCTTGTCCTAAACGCCCCGGTTACCGCGGGCGGAAAACGGTCGCAAACAGCCGATATAACACGCTCGCATAACCATTAAATAATTATGACAATCGCGTCTGAGCCACAGCGTCTGGCGAGCTATGGTCTTTGTTCGCCTCTCACCCATGTCCTTATTTCAGGAGCTGTCATGAACACCGCCGCCCTGCGCGAACTGATTCAGCGCGCGCACCTACACGAAGCCACCAGTGGGCACCTCGTACGCCAACTCGAGGGAAAACTGCTGCGCCTGCACCCCTCCATCCGCCTGCCGGCCAGCGATGCCCAAGGGGTCTTGACGCGCTTCGTCACCGCCTATGTGGAGCAGGTGCCGGAGGTCTTGGATGCCGCCAATCAAGTGGCGCGTGAGGCCGGGATCGAGGCGCAGATCAAACCGGTGCTGAAGGTGGCCGAGCAGTTTTTCCTCCAGCCGCCGGCGCTAATGGCCGGCCATGAAGGTCTCGACGGCCTGCTCGACGAGGCGTATTTGGCCCATCGCCTGGTCGAGGAAGTGAATGATCGCTACATCACCCACCTCGGCCAGCCGTTGATCCCGCTGGATACCACGGTGGCCAATCTGATCGCCCACCAGTTGATTGGTGAGCCCTTCGCCAATCAATTGGACGAAGCGGTACACCTTGCGGTCGAAGGCATGCTGGACGCCGCGATGTTTGCCCAGGACTCCGTGCAGGCCTATCGCGAACGCCTGAGCAGCCCGACCACGGATGCCGCCTGGAAACGCTGGCCGTGCCTGTCACGCCAACTCGGCGTCGAGCTGGAACTCGATCAAGCGCAGCGCGTGGCGAGCTAATTGCGCCGCTAGCACTAAGAGCCTCTACAACAGCGCCATCTGCCCGCCCGGCGGGCAAAAGCGCGAGCAGTCGAGATTGAAACCCTCACGCCTGTTCAGGCCCAGGCGCTTGAGTGCCAGCTTGAAGCGCTGCGCCAGCAGCTCGGCGAACGGCCCTTCGCCACGCATCCGCGTGCCGAAGCGGCCGTCGTAGAGCTCACCGCCACGGCTCTGCCGCACCAGGCTCAACACATGCTCGGCACGCTCGGGAAAGTGCGCCGCCAGCCACTCCTCGAACAGTGGCGCCACTTCGCGCGGCAGGCGCAGGAACATATAGGCCGCGCTTTGCGCGCCGGCCCCCTTGGCCTGCGCCAGCAGTTGCTCCAGTTCGCTGTCGTTGATCAGCGGAATCATCGGCGAGCAGAGCACGCCAACCGGAATCCCCGCCTCGCGCAACACCCGAATGGCCCGCAAACGTGCCGAGGGTGCGGCCGCGCGCGGTTCCATGATGCGTTTCAACTCGTCATCGAGGGTAGTCAGGCTGATCATCACCGCCACCAGCCGCTGCTTGGCCAGTTCGCTGAGCAGATCCAGGTCGCGCAGCACCAGCGAGCCCTTGGTCACTATCGTCAGCGGGTGACGATAACGCAGCAGCACTTCGAGCGTGCGCCGGGTCAGTTGGTGTTCACGTTCGATCGGCTGATAGGGGTCGGTGTTGGCGCCCAGATTGATCGGCGCACAGACATAACCGGGCTTGGACAGCTGTTGTTCGAGCAGGGCCGGGGCGTTGGTCTTGGCGATCAGTTTGGTCTCGAAATCCAGCCCCGGCGACAGATCCCAATAGGCATGGCCGGGCCTGGCGTAGCAATAGATACAACCGTGTTCACAACCGCGGTAAGGGTTGATCGAGCGGTCGAACGGCAGGTCCGGCGACTGGTTGCGGGTGATGATGGTCTTCGCGGTTTCGATCCGCACTTCGGTAGCACGCGACGGCGGCACTTCCTGAAACCAGCCGTCGTCCTCGACCACCGAGCGGGTCGGGGCGAAGCGGTTATGAGGGTTGCTGGCGGTGCCGCGACCGCGCGGCGGAAAAGGCGTAGACATGGCGAAAGGCTCCGGCAATTAACTGTACAAATATACAGTTAATTGCCGGCTTGTCGCTGCGCGTCTATCGGATTGCACTCATTCCCGCAGGAAAGGCGCGGCTCACTCGCCGGACGGTTTCTTCAGCTTGGGATTGGGGAAGAACTGCACCGCCTGCACCTTGGGATCGGCCGGCTTCTTCACTGCGCTGACGTTGACCCGTGTGCCGAGCTCCTTGGGCACCGACTGGCCCTGTGCGTTGAGGGTGTCGGCATAACCGCAGGCGACGCACTCGCGGTGCGGCACGCCATCCACGTCCCACATCTGGATCTTGTCGAGCTCGCTGCACGCAGGGCACACGGCGCCGGCGATAAAGCGTTTCTTGCCGATGTTCACCGGGGCGTCGCTCATGCTGCCTCCGCGCTCAGGCCGAGATGGCGCAGCAGCGCGTCGATCGACGGCTCGCGACCGCGGAAGTCGACGAACAGCTGCATCGGCTCCTGCGCCCCGCCGCGCGCCAGGATCGCCTCGCGGAAGGCGCGGCCGGTATCGGCGTTGAACACGCCTTCTTCCTCGAACCTGGAGAAGGCATCGGCGGACAGCACTTCGGCCCACTTGTAGCTGTAGTAGCCCGCCGCATAACCGCCGGCGAAGATGTGCGCAAAGCTGTTGGGGAAGCGGTTGTAAGCCGGCGGGCGCATGACCGAGACCTCGGCGCGAATGCCTTCCAGCACCTCCAGCACGCTGCGGCCATCACCGTGGGTGGCGTGTAGTTCGAAGTCGAACAGCGAGAACTCGATCTGCCGCGCCATCATCAGCCCGGATTGGAAGTTCTTCGCCGCCAACATCTTGTCCAGCAGGTCCTGCGGCAGTGCTTCGCCGCTCTGGTAGTGGCCGGAAATCAGCGCCAGGCCTTCCGGCTCCCAGCACCAGTTCTCCATGAATTGGCTGGGCAGCTCGACCGCATCCCAGGCCACGCCATTGATGCCCGCAGCACCGGCGTGCTCGACGCGGGTCAGCAGGTGATGCAGGCCGTGGCCGAACTCGTGGAACAGGGTGGTGACTTCATCATGGGTCAGCAGCGCCGGCTGCTCGCCAACCGCCGGGGTGAAGTTGCAGACCAGGTTGGCCACCGGGCTGATCAGATCGCCTGCGGCAGAGCGGCGACGGTCGCGGGCGCCATCCATCCAGGCGCCACCGCGCTTGTTGGCGCGGGCGTAGAGGTCGAAGAAGAAGCGCCCGACATGTTGGCCGTGTTCCTTGATCTCGAACAGACGCACGTCCGGATGCCAGCTGTCGAAGCCTTGCAGCTCGGCGATCTGGATGCCGTAGAGGCGCTGCACTATGGCGAACAGGCCGGTCAGCACCTGGTCGATCGGGAAATAGGCGCGCAGGGTTTCCTGGGCAATGCTGTAGCGCTGCTGGCGCAGCTTCTCGCTGTAGTAGCCGACGTCCCAGCTCTGCAGCTCGCTGCAACCCTGTTCGGCGGCGAAAGCCTGCAACTCGGTGAGATCCTGGGCGGCGAAGGCTTTGCTGCGCAGCGCCAGGTCTCGGAGGAAGTTCAGCACCTGCTCGCTGCTGTCGGCCATCTTGGTCGCCAGGCTCAGCTCGGCGTAGCTGGCGAAGCCGAGCAGCTGCGCCAGCTCCTGGCGCAGATCGAGGATCTCGGCCATCACCGGGCCGTTGTCGTGCTGCCCGGCATTCGGCCCCTGGTCGGAGGCGCGGGTGCAGTAGGCGGCGTAGACCTCTTCGCGCAACGCGCGATTATCGGCATAGGTCATCACCGCGTAGTAGCTGGGGAATTCCAGGCTGATCAGCCAGCCGTCGAGGTCCTTGGCCTTGGCCGCCTGGGCCATCTGCAACTGGGCCGAGTCGGTAATCCCGGAGAGCAGGGCTGCATCGGTGACGTGCTTGGTCCAGGCCTGGGTGGCGTCGAGCAGTTGATTGGAGAAGTGGCTGCCCAGCTCGGAGAGTTTCATCTGGATTGCGCCGTAACGCTGCTGCTCGGCGGGCGGCAGGTCGATGCCGGACAGGCGGAAGTCGCGCAGGGCGTGTTCGAGAATGGTCGTCTGCGCCACCTCGAAACCGCTCGCGGCCGGGCTCTGCGCCAGTGCCTCGTAGGCTTCAAACAAACCGCGGTTCTGCCCCAGCTCGGTCCAGTACTCGGACAGCTTGGGCAGGCACGCCTCGTACGCCTGGCGCAGTTCGGCGCTGTTGCACACGGCGTTCAGGTGGCTGACCGGGCTCCAGGCCCGGCCCAGACGCTCGCCCAGCTCATCCAGCGCCAGCACCAGGCCGTCCCAGGTCGGGGTGGCGGGCTGCTTGGCCAGCAGTTCGGCAATCGCCGCACGGCTCTCGGCCAGAATCGTATCGATGGCCGGCTCGACATGCTGCGGACGAATGGACGAGTAGGGCGGCAGGTCGAAGGATTGCAGTAAGGGGTTGTTCTCGCTCACGGCGGCTCACCTGTTTGGGCATAGAGGGATGTTCTGACCCACGCCGGTGGGCGACGCTCCCCGGCGAGTTTCAAAACAGAATGGGCGCCATCTTAATTACAATCGCGGCTTACCGCAGCTTAAGAGGTTTCTATCGTGGCGATTCGCAGTTATCAGGGCAGCACTCCTAGCTTGGGCGAACGGGTGTTCGTCGATGCCTCGGCCGTGGTCATCGGCGACGTGCAGTTGGGCGCCGACAGCTCGGTCTGGCCGCTGGTGGTGATCCGCGGCGATATGCACCGGATCAGGATTGGTCAACGCACCAGCGTGCAGGACGGCAGCGTGCTGCACATCACCCACGCCGGGCCGTTCAACCCGGACGGCTTCCCGCTGCTGATCGGCGACGACGTGACCATCGGCCACAAAGTCATGCTGCATGGCTGCACGGTCGGCAGCCGGATCTTGATCGGCATGGGTTCGACGGTAATGGACGGCGCGGTGCTCGAAGACCAGGTGATCCTCGGCGCCGGCAGCCTGGTGCCACCGGGCAAACGCCTGGAGAGCGGCTACCTGTACGTCGGCAGCCCGGTGCAACAGGCACGGCCGCTGACCGACAAGGAGAAGGCCTTCTTCACCTACAGTGCGGCGAATTACGTGAGGCTCAAGGACCTGCATATCGCCGAGGGCTACGACCGGTAATGCCCTTCCCCTATTCGTCACCAGGTTGCCCCATGCACTACACAGAACATCCTTTTTGACCCCGGCGGCACCTGACCGGCCCACCGCTGTTGCAGGCCGCTTGCAGTTCCTACAAGCGCAAAGGCACTGTCTGTTGGCCGCCGCTCAACCGTTCTTCTGGTAGATGATCTTCTTCGTGCCGTTTTCGCAGCTGCCGACCACCATGCTCTGGTCATGCACTTCATCGTTGCTGACGATTTCCAGGGTGTAGCTGGTGACCCCGGCGGCTTGGATCTTGGTTTCGATCTCCTGCTTGAGCTCTTCGCAGGATTTCGGCGCGGCCAGCACCGGGGCGGCGAACAGGCTGATCAGCACGGCAACAGCTAATTTTTTCATGGTCCAGCTTCCAGTGATTGCAACATTCCTTGACCGCGTGCGCCTGAATCGCTCGGCGCAACGCCCTAGTCACCCTGCAAGCGTTTCAGCGCCTGCTCGCGCATCGCGCAGGGCAACTCGCCGAGGCCTTTGACCTCTGCATAGAACGCCGGCCAGTCGCCATTTACCTGCCGGAACAGCTGAGCGAACGCCGGCACCCATTGATCATATAGGCCAAAGGGCAACAGCTTGGCATTGTTCAGCGGGCTGTCGATCCAGGCGTCATAGCGCCCCATACCGGCCCATTCGCGCGCGCGCAGCTGGCGGTACTCCGCGCGCAGGCGCTCGAATTCGACGGCCTTGCCGTGGCGCAACGCTGCCTCGCTCTGGCCGCTGGCATACAGGGTTTCCAGCCGTGCGCGGCTGGCCAGCACCAGCGCGGTGAACTGCTCCCGCTGCCGCTCGCGGTTGTCCGCCGGCACCGGCAAGCCACGCGCGGCACGCCATTGGCGCAGGCCCTCGGCCTCGACGAAGCTGGCATAGGACTCGTTGAACGCGGTGTCGCCCGGCAGATAAAACTGCTGGTGCGCCAACTCGTGAAAGATCACCGCGGCCAGGCGCTGGTCATCCCAACGCAGCATGGTGTTGAGCAGCGGATCGTCGAACCAACCGAGCGTCGAATAGGCCTCCACCCCGGCGACGTAGGTGTCCAACCCCTGCTGCTGGAGCAGCGCCGCCGCACCGCGCGCGCGGTTCTGCTCATAGAAGCCGCGATAGGCCACGCAACCGGCGATGGGAAAGCACTGGGTCTGTGGCGCCAGGGAAAACTCCGGGGTGGCGAACAGATTCCACAGCACGAAGGGCCGAGCGAGATCGGCATACAGCCGATAGCTGCGGTTATCCGGCAGGCCCAGTTCGGCGCTGGCGAACGCCCGGGCCGCTTGTGCCAGCACCAGCCGCTGGCGTAGCGCAGGATCGCGCGCGGGGTCGGCCAGCAACTCGGCGACCGGCTCGCGGCGCTGCAACAGCTCGAGCTGGCCGCCGAGCAGTTGCGTGTAATAACCGGCACTGGAACAACCGCTCAGCCCCAAGGCCAGCAGCAACGGAACCCAGTGCGGGTTCGGGGGGTCGAGTAACCAGGATAGACAGTGCGGCATCGCGCGACCCTAGCGCATCTTCGGCAGGCGCTCCAGCGGCGGCTGCTATCCCATCTGCCCACCACTGCCTGACTCAGGCCGGAGCCCCAGCATGCGCGCTTTGCTTCTCGCCACCAGCCTGCTCAGCCTCGGCGGCTGCGCCTTGCTGCGCTTTATGCCGACGCCCGATCCCAGCCAAGCCTGGATCGATCTGCACACCAACGCCGAGAGTGAACTACAGGCCTACCGGGTCGACGCCAAGCCCCTGGACGATGATCGCTACTTCCAGGTCAGCCCCGGCCAGCATGAACTGCGAGTGCGCTTCCAGTTCGCGGTCGCGGCCAGCAATATCGGGCCCAATAGCCCAGCGCACCAGCGCGACTGCCAGCTGGCGTTGAATTACCCGCAGTTCGCCGCCGGCCAACGCTATCGCCTGGAAGCCGGCAGTATCGGCTTCCGCCCCTGGGCCAAGCTTTACGACGATCGGCATCGGCTGCTGGCGCGCGCCCGTGAGACAGGCTGCGGCGGCAGCTAAGCGCAAACGCTATGCTGATAGGAAGGATTCATCTCGCGAGACGTCCATGCGCCACCTGCCTTACTTGCTGCTAGCGCTTGCCCTCGGGGCCTGTGCCAGCCCGTTGCCCAAACCCGATCCCCTGCAAGCCTGGGTCGATCTGTATGCCACGGCCGGCTATACGCTGATGGCCAACAAACTCGACGACAAGCGCGTGAACGACGGCCGCTACTTCCAAGTCAGCCCCGGTCAGCACGAGTTGGAAGTGCGCTTCCAATTCGAGGCGAGCGGTGGTGGTGGCGGCATGGATCAGATGTCCGAGCCGCTGCGGATCACCTGTCACCTGCGGCTGCGCCATGACTTCAGCGCCGGCCAACGCTATCGCCTGGAAGTGCGGCCGCTGCTGAATAGAGCCCAAGGCTGGTTGTACGACGCCCAGCACCGGCTGCTTGCACGCGCCGAAGTGCTGCGCTGCCAGCCCTTTTGAGCCGCTGGCCGCAAGGCTGATCCCAGCGCGACTGCGCGAGGATTTCGTAGGAGCGTAAGCGGGCCCGAAGTCATGCCTATCGCCGGTGAAGATCGGCTCATCGGCGTCGGTCTGCTCCAGCAGCAGCTCCAGCTTGGCGCGGAGGGGAATCCAGCCTTTGCGCTGCAAGAGGCACCTGCGGGTAAGCGCCAGGCAATAAAAAGCCGGCGTCACCTAGGCGACGCCGGCTGCGGCTACACACGTGGCTTAGAAGATTCTTAGTTGCGCCGGTAGACGATTTCCTTGCTGCCGCCGTCGCAACTGCCGACCACTTGCTTGTCGGTCACACTGCCTTTTGCAACGATTTCCAGGCTGTAGGAGGCCACACCCTTGGCTTTCAGCTTCGCGTCGATCTCAGCCTTCAACTCTTCGCACGGCTTAGTGCTGGCGAAGGCCGAACTGGCCAGGGTCAACAGGCCAACGGCCAACATCAGTTTCTTCATCATTATTAACGCTCCCTCGTTGTGTCTAAATCCAATCGGTAAGAACAAGCGTTCACCTGAGCGCTTGGCAGAGCGGCGTACCCCAGGTAAACAGCGCGCAGGCTGTCTTCAGCCCGCAGCCGCTAGGCGAGCCAGCCGAAACCAGCCTAGCTCAAGTTCGCCGACAGTTTTGCGACAGCCCTAGCTATCACTGATCCGAAAGCCGACCTTGAGCGTCACCTGGTAGTGGCCCACCTTGCCGTTTTCGATATGTCCGCGGGTCTCGACGACTTCAAACCAATCCATATTGCGTATCGACTTGGCGCACTCCGCCAAGGCGTTATTGATCGCCTCCTCGATGCTGATTGGCGACGAGCCGATCAGTTCGATTTTCTTGTAGGTGTGGTGGTTCGACATAGACGCAGCTCCTCTGCCGCTGAAAAAGGTCAGCGCTCATGCGTTGCCTCTATTCATGGACACTAGTCGACAGCGAAAAGCGCGGCAAACCCAGCGCCACAAATTAGCTCGGCCCGCCAACCGCGCGGTTCAGGGCAGATTTTTGACGCTGTCCGGGCGGCGCACTCAGCCGTGGCTTGCGCGGCCAAACCGTCCTGAACTAGCGCGCTAGAACAGGCCCTCATCAGCCGGCGACGGCCTAACCCTGCGGCGGGCCGAGGGCGGCTTGCAACCAAGCAGCCAGTTGTTGCGGGCGCTTATCCAGCGTCCGCGCCGGCACCCACAGCGCCAGCTTGGCCGAGGTTTCGACAAAGCCCCAGGGTGCAACCAGGCGCCCGGCCGCCAGATCATCCGCCACCAGTTGTTGTGGCGCGATGGCCACCCCGAGACCGGCGGCGGCGGCTTCCAGCAAGAAATACAGGTGTTCGAAGCCCTGGCCGAGCTTGAGCGCGCCGGCGGCCAAACCATTGCTCGCGGCCCAGGTTGGCCAGGCTTGCGGGCGTGAGGCCGTGTGCAGCAAGGGTTCGCCGAGCAACGCGGCAGGCCCTGCGCCATGCAGCTCGGCAAAGCGCCCATAGCGCGGACTGATCACCGGGCCGATGCGCTCGGCCGCCAGCTCGAAGACCTGCATATCCGCCGGCCACGGCGGCTCGGCGAACCACAGGGTGGCATCCAACCCGGCCCGGCGCGGATCGAGCTCGCCCTCGCTGGCCGACAGGTGCAAACGCAGCTCGGGCAAGTCGCGGTTGAGCCGATCCAGGCGCGGAATGAACCAGCGCGCCAGCAGGCTGCCGGGGCAACCGAGGACGAAAGGCGCATCGGCATTCTGCTGCTTCAGCTCGGCGCAGGCCGTGCGCAGGCGCGCGAACGCCTCGCCACTGGCTTCCCGCAGGCGCAGCCCTGCATCTGTGAGTTTTAGGCCGCGCCCGTCCTTGATGAACAGGGCCAGGCCCAGATCCTCTTCGAGCAGGCGAATCTGCCGACTCACCGCGCCGTGGGTGACGTTCAGCTCGACCGCCGCCTGACTCACGCTCTGCAGGCGGGCGGTGGCCTCGAAGGCGCGCAGGGCATTCAGCGGGGGGAGATCGCGAGACATGAAAATCCGTGAGTTTTACTGACAGGTTAGGGCGATCTTATCGCTTTTGCCGCACGCCACACAGCTTTATCCTGTGCACATTGTTGTAGGAGCGGGCCCTGCCCGCGAGCCAGGTTCGCGCCCATGGGGCACGCCTACAGATGCAGGGGCTGGCTGAAATCCATTCGGCGCCCGACTTTCACAGGAGCATACCCATGACCTCTTTGCGCAACGGCCCCGACGCCAACGGCCTGTTCGGTGCCTTCGGCGGCCAGTATGTCGCCGAAACCCTGATGCCGCTGATCCATGACCTGGCCCGCGAATACGAAGCGGCCAAGGTCGATCCCGCCTTCCTCGAAGAGCTGGCCTATTTCCAACGCGATTACGTCGGCCGCCCGAGCCCGCTGTACTTCGCCGAGCGCCTGACCGAGTTCTGCGGCGGGGCGAAGATCTACCTCAAGCGCGAAGAGCTGAACCACACCGGCGCGCACAAGATCAACAACTGCATCGGCCAGATCCTCCTGGCCCGGCGCATGGGCAAGCAACGCATCATCGCCGAGACCGGCGCCGGCATGCACGGCGTGGCCACCGCCACCGTGGCCGCGCGTTTCGGCCTCGACTGCGTGATCTACATGGGCACCACCGACATCGACCGCCAGCAGGCCAACGTCTTCCGCATGAAGCTGCTGGGCGCCGAGGTGATCCCGGTCACCGCCGGCACCGGCACCCTCAAGGACGCGATGAACGAGGCCCTGCGCGACTGGGTGACCAACGTCGACAGCACCTTCTATCTGATCGGCACCGTCGCCGGCCCGCACCCGTACCCGGCGATGGTCCGCGACTTCCAGGCGGTGATAGGCCGGGAAACCCGCGAGCAGCTGCAAGCCCAGGAAGGCCGTCTGCCCGACAGCCTGGTTGCCTGCATCGGTGGCGGCTCGAATGCCATGGGCCTGTTCCACCCCTTCCTCGACGACGCCAGCGTACAGATCATCGGCGTCGAAGCCGCAGGCTTAGGCATCGAAACCGGCAAGCATGCGGCCAGCCTGAACGGCGGCGTACCCGGCGTGCTGCACGGCAACCGCACCTTCCTGCTGCAGGACGACGACGGCCAGATTATCGACGCGCATTCCATCTCGGCGGGGCTGGACTACCCCGGCATAGGCCCGGAACACGCCTGGTTGCACGAGATCGGCCGGGTCGAATACTGCTCCATCACCGACCAGGAGGCGCTCGACGCCTTTCATAAGTGCTGCCGCCTGGAAGGCATCATCCCGGCCCTGGAAAGCGCCCACGCCCTGGCCGAGGTGTTCAAACGCGCACCCCAGCTGCCGAAGGAGCATCTGATGGTGGTCAACCTCTCCGGGCGTGGCGACAAGGACATGCAGACCGTCATGCACCATATGCAAGAACAGAAGGAGTCCGTCGTATGAGCCGCCTGCAGACGCGCTTTGCCGAACTGAAAGAACAGAACCGTGCCGCCCTGGTGACCTTCATCACCGCCGGCGACCCGGGCTATGACGCCTCGCTGGCGATCCTCAAGGGCCTGCCTGCGGCCGGCGCCGACGTGATCGAACTGGGCATGCCCTTCACCGACCCGATGGCCGACGGCCCGGCGATCCAGCTGGCCAACATCCGCGCACTGGCGGCCAAGCAGAACCTGGCGAAAACCCTGCAAATGGTGCGCGAGTTCCGCGCCGGCAACGGCGACACCCCGCTGGTGCTGATGGGCTACTTCAACCCGATCCACCACTACGGCGTGCCGCGTTTCATCAGCGATGCGAAAGAGGCCGGCGTGGACGGCCTGATCGTGGTCGACCTGCCGCCGGAGCATAACGCCGACCTCTGCGACCCGGCCCAGGCCGCCGGCCTCGACTTCATCCGCCTGACCACCCCGACCACCGACGATGCTCGTCTGCCGAAGGTGCTCAACGGCAGCTCCGGCTTCGTCTACTACGTGTCGGTGGCCGGCGTCACCGGCGCCGGCTCGGCGACCCTCGAGCACGTCGAACAGGCCGTCGCCCGTCTGCGCCGGCATACCGACCTGCCGATCAGCATCGGCTTCGGCATCCGCACCCCGGAGCACGCGGCGACCATCGCCCGCCTGGCGGATGGGGTGGTGGTGGGTTCGGCGCTGATCGACCAGATCGCCAATGCCGAGTCGCCGGAGCAAGCGGTGGCAGGGGTGTTGACGCTCTGCGCGGAACTGGCCAAAGGCGTGCGCGGCGCGCGGGTATAAGCGCTTAGCTGCACAGGTCAGAAAAAAACCGCTGCTTCCGGGAGGGGCAGCGGTTTTTTGTTGGACGCAATGGCTGGAGTCGACCCAAGGACATTCAGTTAGCTAAACATCTGCTCTTCATTGCCTCTCCTGAGGCCATTTCTAGGCGAAGCTTCCTTCGCCGTCGGGGCATTTTCGCTATGCCTGGAACTACCAGGCGGTTATTGATAGCCAAACGACTTATTTCTTTTCTCGTGAAACGACGTTCGTTTCCAATGAATTAATGCTTAGCCTCCAGTGGCAATAATGAAGACTTCCCATATACCTAAAAAGTGACGCTGCACGGAGTCAGTCGTGCCGTGGCTGCCTTGTCGCTGGAAACGCGCTCAAGCTTAAGCAACGAAAAAGGAAGCTTTCATGCTTGATTACTTCGCCTTGGGTCTGCTGATTTTCGTTGGGCTGGTACTGTTCTACGGGATCATCGTGCTACACGACATCCCCTATGAAATCGCCGTGCACCGCAATCATCCGCACCAGGATGCTATCCATGCCGCTGGCTGGGTCAGCCTGTTCACCCTGCATGCCATCTGGCCGTTCCTGTGGATCTGGGCAATGTTGTACCGCGAGGACCGTGGCTGGGGGTTTGGAGACGGCAAGTCCCCGCAAAACCATGTTATGCACCTGGAACAGCAAGTGGCTGAGCTACAGCAGCGCCTGGACCGGCTTGAAGGGCGCGCGGGGCTGCCGCAGGAACCCGCAGAACCGACTCAGGGCGAGGGGATATAAACCATGGACCTCTTGCTGATCCTCACCTACACAGCATTCTGCATCGCCATCTTCAAGATCTTCCGTATCCCACTGAACAAGTGGACGGTACCCACCGCCGTCCTCGGTGGCGTAGTGCTCATCGGCGCGTTGATCTTCACCATGAACTACAACCACCCATACTCCGAGGTGGCGCGTTCGTATTTCGTTTCGGTACCCGTGATTCCGGCGGTTAGCGGCCTGGTAATCGAGGTTCCGGTGCAACCCAACCAGCCACTGGAGAAGGGCGATGTGCTGTTTCACATCGACCCGACTCCTTTTGATAACCGCGTGAAATCGCTCAAGGCGCAGATGGTCTCGGCCAGGGCTGATCTTTTCCGCGCCAGCGAGCTGTTCAAGCGCAACGTCGGCAACCGCCGTGATCAAGATATTGCTACCGCTCGTGTGGCGGACTTACAGGCACAGCTCAACATCGCCCAGTTCGAGCTGGACCACACCGTGGTGCGAGCGCCAAGCAAGGGCTTCGTCACCCACGTCTCGCTGCGCCCGGGGATGATGGCGACCAAGCTACCGCTACGGCCTTCCATGGTCTTCATCCCCGATGAGGGTCACTACTTCGCAGCCTGGATGCGCCAGAACAGCCAGCTGCGATTGACGGCGGGCGACGAGGCCGAAGTCGCCTTCGACGGCATCCCCGGGAAGGTGTTCAAGGGCAAGGTTAAGAACGTGATCGCGGTGATCGGCGAAGGGCAGGTCCAGCCCTCGGGCACGCTACTCAGCTACACCGGCTCGCCACCGCCGGGGCGGGTACCGGTAATCATCGAGATCACCGACCCCGAATACGAGCAGTACAGCAAGCTGATGCCGGGCGGCGCCTATGGGCAGGCGGCGATCTACAGCCGGCATTTCCACCATGTGGCGGTGATGCGCAAGATCCTCCTGCGCATGGCGGCCTGGATGAATTACATCTTCCCGTTCCACTGAGTATTGCGATTGAACAAAAGGCGCCGTTTGGTCGAGCCGTTTGCTTAATCTGTTGAAATCCTAAGTGGCGCACATCCAGTAGCTGGTGAGTGAATGGGAGCACCTAGGCCGGGAATCACCCGGTTCTTGCTTGCCTTGATGATAAAATTGATGCATATTTGAATCAATATTGATGAGGAGGCTCCCGTATGCGAACCACTGTCACAATTGATGATGACCTCTACAAAAAGGCACTAGAAATGGCTGATCCCGGCATGGACAAGACGGACATTTTCCGTGAGGCCATCAAAACGTTTGTGCGAGTGCAAGCGGCCAAGCGTCTTGCTGCCCTTGGCGGCACGATGCCTGAGATTCAGGATGTGCCGCGTCGTCGTGGTGAGTCGGTTTCGCAATGAGTGTGCTTATAGACACTTCGGTATGGATAGACCACTTCCGAAATGGCAACAATGTGTTGGTTGACATGATTGGGCTTGACCTCGCGCTAACTCATCCGATGGTCATTGTCGAAATTGCGTGCGGAACACCCCCAGCGCCGAGAGCACAGACCTTGAACAACATTGGTCTTTTGCAGCCATGCAACCAGGCAAGCTTGAGCGAGGTGATGGAGTTCATCGAACGAGAAAAGCTGTATGGCCTGGGGTGTGGGTTAGTAGACATGGCACTACTTGCTTCCACTCTCATTACACCGGGTGCTGAATTATGGACGCTTGATAAGCGTCTCGACGAATTGGCCGGGCGTTTCGGCGTGGCGCACCGTCCAGCCCTGCACTAAGATTGGGCATCCATTCTCAGTTTCGACCATTTGGCCCTGGGAAGATTTCTTCCCGATTGCTGACCGCTGAAATATGAGGCGGATAGGCCTATCCAAGACTATCTGCCTCGTATTTCAACAGATTAAGCAAACGGCTCGCCGTTTGGTGCCTTTTGCGTTTTAGCCGAGACCCGAGGCTTTCTTGTCTGGGGGCCCTTCTTGGTCTGGTGCATTTCCGGGTCGCGCTTGCCGTCTTTGTTCTTCGTCGAACTGGGCGCATGGATGATCGTGGCATCGACGATGGTGCCCTGGCGCAACATCAGCCCGCAGTCGCCCAAGTAGCCATTGATGACGCCCAGAGTCCCGGCGGCCAGGTCGTGTTTCTCCAGCAGGCGGCGGAAGTTGAGGATGGTGGTTTCATCCGGAATGCAATCCAGATCAAGTCCGGCAAACTGGCGCAGAATCGTGGTCTCGTACAGCGACTCTTCCATCGCCGGATCGCTGTAGCCGAACCAGTTTTGCAGCAGATGCACCCGCAGCAACGCCATCAACGGATAGGCCGGACGACCGCCTTCACCCTTCGGATAATGGGGCTCAATCAACGCTATCAAGGCTTTCCACGGCACCACCTGATCCATCTCGATCAGGAAGCGCTCACGGCGGGTTTGCTTGCGCTTGCCGGCGTACTCGGCATCGGCGAAGGAGATCTGCTTCATCGGGCAACTCGGATAACTGGACGGGCGTATTTCACCAGAATCGGGAAGTCTTTTTCAGCTCAGGGAGGCGTCCATATAAGTTTCCCTAGTGCTTCGGCATCTGAGCGAGCAGCATCTTGTTCGGGGCTGGGCACTCCCTTGCATAGGCTGGCGTCCTCAACTACACCGACAATGGAGCATAAAGCCAAACGAGCGATTCCTCGTGGCTTGGTGCGCACATCGAGCAAAGAGCCAGCCCACAATCGACTCACCACTTCGCTAGACACAAAGTGCCAACTCCGGGCCGGAACGTTGCGTCCACAGGGCTTACCGATCGGCAGCCCGCGAGCACTTGTGAGGCCGAGGCCATGGCAAAGGATAAAAAGGACTCGAATAAGGGTAGACCTGCTGAAAATGCGAAGCTGACGAACAAGGGCTACCTGAATGAACTGCAACGGCTGCACATCGAACTGGTCAAACTGCAGCAGTGGGTGCAGCAAAAGGGCCTCAAGATCTGCATCGTTTTCGAGGGACGCGATGGCGCCGGCAAGGGCGGGACGATCAAGGCACTCACCGAGCGGGTGAGCCCGCGCGTCTTCCGCGTGGTGGCACTGCCAGCGCCGACCGAGCGCGAAAAGAGCCAGATGTATCTGCAGCGCTACCTGCCGCACCTGCCGGCGGCCGGCGAAGTGGTGATCTTCGATCGCAGCTGGTACAACCGCGCGGGCGTCGAGCGCGTGATGGGGTTCTGCACCAAAGAGCAGGTTGCCAGTTTCCTCAAGTCAGTACCTCTTGTGGAACGCGCGATCGTCGGCTCGGGAATCATCCTGCTCAAGTATTGGCTGGAGGTCAGCCAGGAGGAGCAAACCCGCCGACTCGAGGCCCGCATCAACGATGGCCGCAAGATCTGGAAGCTGTCGCCAATGGACCTCAAGTCGTATGGCCGCTGGTATGACTATTCGCGCGCGCGGGACGACATGTTCAAGGCGACCGACAGCGAGTATGCACCGTGGCTGGTGGCCAACTCGAACGACAAGCGGCGGGCCCGCCTCAATATCATCACCGACTTGCTCAGCCGCATCCCCTACGGGGATATACCGCGCGAGAAAGTGAAGTTGCCCAAACGGCAGAAGCCTGGCGGCTATCGCGAACCGGATTATCCGTTCAGGTTCATCCCCGGAAGATTCTGACGGGCGCTGCCGCTCCCCGGAGACACACGCTGCGTGTAGCTGGCCCCGGCTAGGAGAGAGCCATGAAGCAGCAAGGTCCTGAACCCCGCAATCGACTCCATGGCCCTAGTGCGCACGGTGCACGGCCACATTCGAGGAGCAGTGCGCGCCTGCTCGCTCCGGAATGGGTTCGCGGCTATCGGCAGGCCTGGCTCCAGCTCGATGTGATTGCCGGCCTGACTGCGGCGGCGGTCGTCATTCCCAAGGCCCTGGCATACGCAACCATTGCGGGGCTGCCGGTACAGGTCGGGCTCTACACGGCATTTGTCCCAATGCTGATCTATGCCCTGCTCGGAACGTCGCGGCCCCTCAGCGTTAGTACGACCACGACCATCGCCATCCTGACCGGCGCGGCGCTCGCTGGGCTCGGCTCGCCCATCGATCCGGCAGCTCTTGTCGCGGCAACAGCGACGCTGGCATTGCTGGTGGGCGCGATCCTCGTACTTGCAGGACTCCTGCGACTGGGATTCGTCGCCAATTTCATCTCCGAGCCTGTGCTGGTCGGATTCAAGGCCGGCATCGGGATCGTCATCGTGGTGGACCAAATACCGAAGCTGTTAGGCATCCACATTCACAAAGGCTCATTCATCCACAACCTGCTTGGCACGCTCGAGAGCATTCCGCAGGCGTCGCTGCCGACCGTCGCCATGGCGACTTTCATGATTGCGATCCTGGTGGCCATGAAGCGCTTCGCTCCACGCGCGCCCGCGCCGCTGGTCGCGGTGGCGATCGGGATTGGCACCATGGTTGTGTTTGGCCTGGAGCGCTTCGGGGTGGCGACAGTCGGCGTCGTTCCGACAGGGCTGCCTGCCGTGACGCTGCCTGATTGGAAGTTGCTGGCCCAGCTCTGGCCCGCGGCCACGGGCATCGCGCTGATGAGCTTCACCGAAACAATCGCGGCAGGGCGAGCCTTCGCCCAGAGTGACGAGCCCACGCCGCAACCCAACCGGGAACTGGTCGCGACGGGGCTCGCCAACATCGGCGGCGCATTGCTGGGTGCCATGCCCGCCGGCGGTGGCACTACGCAGACGGCGGTGAACCGGCTCGCGGGGGCGCGCTCGCAACTTGCGGGGCTGGTCACGGCGGTACTGGCACTTGGGACTATCCTGCTGCTGGCACCCTTCATCGGTCTGATGCCGGACGCCACCCTGGCTGCGGTAGTAATCGTGTACTCAGTGGGCCTGGTCAATCCGCTGGAGTTCCGCGAAATACTCAAGGTGCGGCGCACCGAGTTCATCTGGGCCCTGGTCGCGATGGCGGGTGTCGTGCTGCTCGGAACGCTGCAGGGCATTGTCGTGGCGATCATCGTATCGCTCGTGGCCCTGGCTTATCAGGTGTCCGATCCACCAGTTCACGTCCTGGGGCGCAGGCCGGATTCCAATGTATTTCGACCTCGAACCGATGAACATCCCGAAGACGAAAGCTTTCCCGACTTGCTCTTGCTGCGGCCGGAGGGGCGCATCTTCTTCGCCAATGCCGAGCGCATCGGCCAGAAGATCCTGCCGTTGATCGCCGAGGCCAGGCCGAAGGTCGTGGTAATCGACCTCAGTGGGGTCTTCGATCTGGAGTACACCGCACTCAAGATGCTGGCCGAGTTCGAGAAGCGCCAGCGCGAGAAGGGGGTGACGCTGTGGCTCGTAGGCCTGACGCCGAGTGTACTGGCCATGGTCAAGCAGTCACCACTAGGGCAGACGCTGGGCATCGAACGCATGTTTTACAATCTCGAGGAGGCCGTTGCGCGCTACGAGGCCGCGTCGGCGGCCGTGTAACTGCCTCTCGTTGTCATCATCTGGGGCTAGTGGCCCTGCTCGAAGAACAGGTCGTCGCAGTTCAGTGCTGCCCAAGGCTGGTGCGACTTGGTGCTCACTGGCGTGGATTGAGCACTGGGCGCCGCTGATGAAAGTTGGCGCGACCATGTCCACGATGAACTGCTATTGGGGCGACAAGATCGTTTCAAACTACCATTGGCCCCACAGCTCACTGGGCAATCTGACCCCCCGCGAGTTTGCCCAACGCGGTCAGAAACAGGCCCTCAAAGCGGCCGAAACCTAGTTTCGAACTGTCGGAAAAGCGGGGTGACAAATACCAGGGCGGCACCGGTAACGACACTTACGTGGTGGATGGCGCGACCGAGACCGTGACGGAAAACGCCAGCGAAGGCATCGACACCATCGAGTCGAGTGTCACGCTGACTTTGGGAAATAACGTCGAGAATCTGACCTTGGTAGGCAGTGGGGCCATTAATGGTACCGGCAACACGCTGAACAACGTGCTGCTTGGTGGCAGTGGAACCAACAGCCTGTCCGGTGCTGCGGGCAACGACAGGCTGGACGGTCAGGGTGGTGCAGATACGTTGACGGGCGGGACGGGTAACGACACCTATGTGCTGGGTCGTGGTTATGGGGCAGACACGGCGGTGGAGAACGATGCCACTGCTGGGAATACCGACATTGCCCAGTTCCTGGGAGGTATAGACACCGATCAGCTGTGGTTCCGTAAGGTATCGAACAATCTTGAAGTGAGCATCATTGGTACTTCCGACAAGCTGACGGTCAAGGACTGGTATCTCGGCAATGCTTATCACGTTGAGCAGTTCAAGACCGCCGAGGGCAAGACCTTGCTAGATAGCCAAGTACAGAACTTGGTCAATGCGATGGCTGCGTTTGCTCCGCCCGCTGCTGGGCAGACATCCTTACCGGAAAATTACCAAACGGCACTGACGTCGGTGATTGCGACCAACTGGCAGTAATTGTCTTCTGAGGGACTCAAGGTCTTTACCATATGGACCTTGAGTCTTTCGGATGTACCCGCTGTTCACCACTGATGCAACTCAGTGTGCAGATCCAATGCAATTGGGTGTTCAGAAACGATGCAGGTCAGTGTGCAGGTGCATGCAATTACGCAGCGGGGCGACCTCAACACTCAAAAACCGTCCTTCTCGAGGTTGTCCAGGTTCACCGGATCGCCAGGTTTGGTATCAAGCTTGTTGCGAATATCCTCGAACATTGCGTCATATTCGGAGTGGCTGCGCATGATGGGGCTAGCGTTAGCGGGCAGGCCATGCTTGATCGCGGCTTTGGCCAGCAGGCTGGCGAAGTTGAAGGCGGTATCGCGGTGCATATCGAATTCTTCAACGAACTCTCGGCCCGACACA
The DNA here is from genome assembly GCF_005502935.1 of Pseudomonas sp. 2FG. Taxonomy (GTDB): domain Bacteria; phylum Pseudomonadota; class Gammaproteobacteria; order Pseudomonadales; family Pseudomonadaceae; genus Aquipseudomonas. The sequence continues at coordinate 186,857 of NZ_SCMP01000002.1, read as the reverse complement.
TGTCCGATCATCTTGAAGTGCATCAGAATGCCTTCCTTGGGGTCACGATGAACCTCATAGAAAACGTCGATGTTGAATTCCGGTACGCCTGGAGTTCCGGGGATACTGGCGCGATTGAGATGACCAGGTGTGAACATTGGATGCTCCTGTTCAGTCTGATTCTGTGAGACCTGCTCATGCTCGCTTAATCAAGCACTAATCCAAGTGGGTTACACGGAGCGACCTTCCCGTGGATCATGACCTGGTCAGAATTTGCGAACAGTTCCAGCAAGTATCCAGATGCTCTTGAGTGAAACTAGCGGGCGCTTGATAGCTTGCAAGGCTGGTAACTGCACCATGCCGTGTTTGTCATTTTAGCACCGAGGCAATGCCTGGGTGCTCAAGCCCGGCGCCAAGTGACACGGCTTTGGTGATCTCGGCGACTACTGCATGCTCGACCCGATCAAGGTCACCGTGCTGACCCCGGGGCAGCCCCTGGAAGGCGATATGGAGGCCAATGGCTCAGCCCGGCAAACTGGCGCAGAATCGTGGTCTCGTACAGCGACTCTTCCATCGCCGGATCGCTGTAGCCGAACCAGTTTTGCAGCAGATGAACCCGCAGCAACGCCATCAACGGATACGCCGGACGACCGCCCTCACCCTTCGGATAATGGGGCTCGATCAACGCTATCAAGCCTTTCCACGGCACCACCTGATCCATCTCGATCAGGAAGCGCTCACGACGGGTTTGCTTGCGCTTGCCGGCGTACTCGGCACCGGCGAAGGAGATCTGCTTCATCGGGCAACTCGGATAACTGGACGGGCGTATTTCACCAGAATCGGGAAGTCTTTTTCAGAGTCTCCTTAAGTAATTGAACTAACCAAACATGCTACTAGGGCGCACTCGGCAACAGCTGCGGCGCTTGGTGCTGCAATTGGCTCTGCAGCATCTCCAACTGCTCCAGGGCCGCGCGCGCCTCGTCGAGTTCCTCGGCGTTGCGTTCGCCGCTTTGCGCGGCCTGTTCGATGCGTTCGCGGATTTCCGGAATCTTCTGCACGCCGGCGGCGTAGGCCTGGATCTGCTCGCGGCTCTGGCGGTCTTCGAATTGGGCATAGCGCGCCGGGTCGGCCAGGGCGGCGGCGGGCGCCTTGGCCCGCGGCTGGCTGGGCTGGAGCGCCGGGCTGCGGGGGTCGCCCTGTTCGGCCATCAGTTGCATCAGGGTCACGGCTTCTTCGGCGCTGAGGCGGGCGGGCTCGACCTGCGCCGGTTCGGCCGGGAGGCTGAGCGGCACCGCGGTCACGCTAAAGTCCGCCACGTCCGCGCTCGGTGAGGGTTGCGGCGCGGCCAGCGACCGCGTTGGCTCGGCGGCCCGCGGCGGCAGCGGCACAGCCGCGACCGGCGCCGCGGCCGGCCGACTCAGCCAGACCACCCCCAGCACCGTCGCCACGGCCAGCAGGGCCAGCCCCAGCCAGGCCTTCATGCCCCCGCCACCTGGGCTGCGGCGCGCAGCGTTTTAAGCCGTGCGTCGAACTGCACCGCGAGCTTCTGCTTGGCCACCGCCTGGTTGATCTCGTAGCGCACGCTGGGATCGCTCAGCGGCAATTGGCGGTCCTCGCGGGCACGCACCCGGATGATCTCGAAGGCGCCGTCGATCAGCATCGGCTGCGATTGGCTAGCGGCCTTCTGGATCAAGGCGGCCTTGTGCAGGAAATCCAGTTGCGAGTCGTCATGGCGGATCAGGCCGAGGTCGCCCGGCGGTGTGCGGGTCTTGTCCGCGGCAATGGAATAACGCCGCACCGCCTCGTCGAAGGCCAAGCCGTTCTGCAGCTCGGCATAGACCTTATCGGCCGTGGCCTGATCGGCCAGGCGGATATGCGCGGCCTGGACCCGGGCGACGTTCTGGTACTGCGCCAGGTTGGCCTGGTAGTAGGCCTGCGCCTCCGCGTCGCTGACCTGGCGCGCCAACTGCTTCAGGCTTTCCGTCTCGTGGTGGAAGTCGCTGTACAGGCCGATCTGGTGCAAATACTTGTGCCGCACCAGCTTGTCGCGCACCAGCCGCCGCACGCCGGCCTGCTCCTCGGCGCCGAAGCCCTGTTGGCCGAGCTGGTACCAGAGGTAATCGCGCCGCACCCGCTGCTGCACCTCGCGCGCCAGGTACTCCAGGTTGCCCTGCTGCAACTCCACCTGGCCCTGCACCGACACGCCCTCATACAGCTCCAACAGGCTGAGCCGCCGCGCCGGCTGGCCGGGGAACTGCCAGTCGAGCAGGGCGATGCCGGCCGCGGCCTGACGCTGCGCCTCGCTCAGCCACAGGCTATTGACCACCACCCCCTGGGCCGCGGGCGCCAGGGTCTGGCGCAGCAGCTCGGCGCTGAGCGGCTGCGGGTTGCGCAGGAAGGGGCCGATATCGCGCTGCAGACGCTGGCCATGAACCCGCTCGATCAGGCTGGCGGCTTCCTCCTCCACCAGGGCGTCGAGGTCGCGGCGGTTGGCCTGGTTCAGCTCGGCCTCCACCGCCCGCGCCAGCAGGCGGTTTTCCACCAGGCCCTCACGCAACTGGCGCGGGTCGGTGTTGAACTTCACCCGCAGCAGCGCCTGCTGCAGCAGCTCGATGCTCTTGCCCGGCAGGCGTTCGCCGTCGATGCGCAGATCGCCGGCGGCCTGGGCGGCGAAGCCCAGGCCCAGGCCGAGAGCGAGCACTAGGGCGCGGCCCAGCCCGGCGGCCGGGCCGCGTGCCTTACAGTCCACCTTGACCATAGAAGCTGTTGGCGCCCTTGGTCAGCACGCTGACGGTCAGCGCGATGGATTCCGGAATCATCTCCTTGGCCACCCGCAGGCGCGTCGGGTAGCTGGTGTCGTACAGCGGCTCCGGATGCTGGTAAGCGACCTGGGCGGTCTGGGTCAGCAGGTCGCGCAGCGGCTGCTGCGCATCGTAGCGGCCGACCAGGTTGGCCACCGCCGTCGGGTCGTTGAGGCTCTCGCTGAAGTAGTGGTCGTCGACCCAGCCTTCCCAGCCGGAGTGACCGTTGCCCGAGGTGATCCAGGCGTGGTGCGGCTGCGCCACGTCGCCGGTGGCGTGCAGGGAATAACCGATGGTCTGCAGCGAAGGCGCCGTCTTGAACTGGTCGAACCAGTACTTGGCCAGGTTGTCGATCGGCTGGAAGGCCGCGGTCTGGAAATCGCCGTAGTGCTGCTGCCAGTCCGAGGCGCTGCCCTGGCGGTAGTGCGTCTCGGTGCTGTTGAAGTCGTCCTTTTTCAGCTCGCGGTTGTACAGATAGACCATGGCGTACCAGTCGACGTCGCCGCCCCAGCTGCCGTCGACCTTGCGGTAGCGGTAGTCGTAGCCGCCGTGGTCGTTGCCGTGGGCATCGCCCTGGCGGCCCATGTTGATGAAGTGCCAGTAGGAGGTGTAGTTGACCAGGGAGGACGCAGCGCCGGCGACCGGCGCGTACTCGTAGCCGATCCACCAGCCGCCGAGGCGGGTGTCCTTGAAGTCGTCGACGTCGTAGGCCGCCTGGCCGAGGATCTCGCCGGCCTGGGCCGGACTGCCGGCGGCGCCGACATAGAACTGGTAGGCCCGGCGCATGTCCGCCGTGGCGCTGGCCGAGTTCATATAGGTCAGGGCGTCTTTGACGATGTTCTTGTGGGTGGGTTGCGACCAGGCGCCGGCTTGGCCGGCGACGGCGGCCAGGCAGAGGCCGGCGGCGAGAGCGGTGATGGGTTTCATGGCGAGTGCGCTCGAGTTGTTATTGGAGTTGAGCATCTATAAGCCGCGCAGATGGCAAGCGTGTGGCAACGGCGGCTACTGCGTACTAAACACCCTGGCCGCGCCCGGCGCGCCCAACCAAAGACGGGGAGGCCCCACACCGACCCCAGCCAAATGGGGGGTGATCAAACAGCGGGCCAGGGCCGATCGAAGAGCTGCGCAAGCTGGAAGGGGCAGAGCATTGCCCGATCCGCTTCGAGGCCTAGGCTGGGTTAGCTGCGGTAGGGTGCAACCCAGCACCCGGCCCAGCGGGCCGGTCATGGCGATGCCTGGCGGCACCGTTGGTGGGTTACGCCAGCAGGCGGCGCAGCTCGGCCAAGACCGGCGCCGTGGCAGGCCGAACGCCGCGCCAGAGGAAGAAGGCCTCCGCGGCCTGTTCGACCAGCATGCCGAGGCCATCCAGCGCGCGAGGCGCGCCGTGCTCGGCGGCCCAACGGCAGAACGCGGTCGGCTCCTTGCCGTACATCATGTCGTAACAGAGGGTATGGCCAGGCCGAATCAGGCTCGCCGAGATCGGCGGTAACTCGCCGGCCAGGCTGGCCGAGGTGCCGTTGACTATCAGGTCGAGCGGTTCTTCCAGCCAGTCGAAGCCGCTGGCGCACAGCGGCCCGAGGTCGGCGAACTGCTGGGCCAAGGCTTCGGCTTTTTCCACCGTGCGGTTGGCGATCACCAGCGCCGCCGGCCGCTCGGCCAGGAACGGCGCCAAGACCCCACGCACCGCGCCGCCGGCGCCGAGCAGGAGAATGCGTTTACCCGCCAGGGCAAAGCCGGCATTCACCGTCAGATCACGCACCAGCCCGGCACCGTCGGTGTTATCGCCGAGCAGGCTGCCATCGGCCAGCTTCTTCAAGGTATTCACCGCGCCGGCCCGCTGGGCCCGGGCGCTCAGGCTATCGGCGAGCCGATAGGCCTGCTCCTTGAACGGCACGGTGACATTGGCCCCCTCGCCGGTCTGGAAGAACGCCCGGGCAAAGCCAGTGAAATCGTCCAGCGGCGCCAGCAGGGCCTCGTAAGTCAGTTGCTGGCCGGTCTGCGCGGCGAACAAACGCTGAATCAGCGGCGACTTGCTGTGGCCGATCGGGTTGCCGAATACGCCATATCTATCCATTCAAAAATCGTCCTGAACGCGTCACGAGTGAAAGCCAGGCAAGGCGCAACGACCATCGGGAGTAACAGCCATAGGCTGGCCCGAAGGGCGAGCGCCAGCGAGTAAAGTGGGCGAGGAAGCGGAGTTTACTGCAGTAAATGAGCATTCCGAGCCCGCTTTCAACGCCGCATGGCTGAACGCAGTAGCGTTCAGGATGATTTTTCCAGCCAATCGCGATCGGTCAGAAAATACTCGGTCAGCCGCGCCTCTTCGCTGCCGGGTGCGGGCTTCCAGTCATAACCCCAGCGCACCAGGGGCGGCAGCGACATCAGGATCGACTCGGTGCGCCCGCCGGACTGCAGGCCGAACAGCGTGCCGCGGTCGTAGACCAGGTTGAACTCGACGTAGCGGCCACGGCGAAAAGCCTGGAACTCGCGCTGTTGCTCGGTAAAGGGCGTGGCCTTGCGCTTTTGTACGATCGGCAGGTAGGCCTCGATAAAGGCATCACCGATGGCGCGCATAAAGGCGAAGCTGGTGTCGAAATCCCACTCGTTGAGGTCGTCGAAGAACAGGCCGCCGACACCGCGCGGTTCATTGCGGTGCTTGATGTGGAAGTAGCGATCGCACCAGGCCTTGTAGCGCGGGTACACCTCGGCGCCGAACGGCGCGCAGGCCCGCTCGGCGATGCGGTGCCAGTGCACGCAGTCTTCCTCGACGGCGTAGTAGGGGGTCAGGTCGAAACCGCCGCCGAACCACCAGACCGGCTCTTCGCCTTCCTTCTCGGCGATGAAGAAGCGCACGTTGGCGTGGGCGGTCGGCACATGGGGGTTTTCCGGGTGCATCACCAGCGATACGCCAAGGGCCTCGAAGCCACGCCCGGCCAGCTCCGGCCGATGGGCGCTGGCCGACGGCGGCAGGCCGCTGCCGAAGACATGGGAGAAGTTCACCCCGCCTTTTTCCAACAGCGCGCCGTTCTCGATCACCCGCGTGCGCCCGCCGCCGCCGGCCGGGCGCTGCCAGGCGTCTTCAACGAAGCGCGCGCTACCGTCTTCGCCTTCCAGCGCGGCACAGATACGGTCTTGTAGGTCGAGCAGATAGGCCTTCACGGCCGCAGTACGGTCACTCACAGCATCACCTTTTGGAGATCTGGCCGCGCCAGATGTCTGCAGTACATGGATGTGCCGCCCGCCAGGCAAAGACTGCTCCTTGCGTTGTCCCGGGCCGAGTCAGGACCCGTACCGGACTCGGCATCCTCGCGCCCAGGCCAGGGCGGACTTGGGTAACACTTAAGCGGCGGGCAAAGCCACGCAGCGCGTGGCTCATAGGCTGAACAGGGGCGCAAGCATAGCATCTGCACCGGCCCCTTCGCTGTTGACGCAGATCAAGCGGGAGAGTTGCATAGGGCCTTTGCCGAACCGTCCAGAGGAGCTTGCCCATGGCCAAACGCATCCAATTCGCCACCCACGGTGGTCCCGAAGTGCTCGACTACGTCGACTACAGCCCCGCCGAGCCGGGCCCCCTGGAAGTCCGGGTACAGAACCAGGCGATCGGCCTGAACTTTATCGACACCTATTACCGCAACGGCCTCTACGCGCCGCCGGCCTTGCCTTCCGGCCTGGGTACCGAAGGTGCCGGGGTGGTGGAGGCGGTGGGCAGCGCCGTGACCCATGTGCAGGTCGGTGACCGCGTCGCCTACGCCACCGGCCCCTTGGGTGCCTACAGCGAACTGCATGTGCTGCCGGCGGAGAAGTTGGTCAAGCTGCCGGATAGCATCAGCTTCGAGCAGGCCGCCAGCGTGATGCTCAAGGGCCTGACCGTGCAGTACCTGCTGCGCCAGACCTATCCGCTCCAAGGCGGCGAAACCATTTTGTTCCATGCCGCGGCCGGCGGGGTCGGCAGCCTGGCCTGCCAGTGGGCCAAGGCCCTGGGCGTGAAGCTGATCGGCACCGTCGGCTCGCCCGCCAAAGCCGAGCGGGCCAAGACCCTCGGTGCCTGGGCGACTATCGACTACAGCCGCGAGAACGTGGTCGCGCGCGTACTGGAATTGACCGACGGGCAGAAGTGCCCGGTGGTCTACGACTCGGTCGGCAAGGACACCTGGGAAACCTCGCTGGACTGCGTCGCGCCGCGTGGCCTGCTGGTCAGCTTCGGCAATTCCTCCGGGCCGGTCAGCGGGGTCAACCTCGGCATCCTCGCGCAGAAAGGCTCGCTGTTCGTCACCCGCCCGACCCTGGCCGGCTACGCCGACAGCCCGGCACGCTTGCAGGCGATGGCCGACGAGCTGTTCGCGATGATCGCCAGCGGCAAGATTCAGCTGCAGATCGGCCAACGCTTCGCCTTGAGCGAAGCCGCCGAGGCCCATCGCGCACTGACCGGACGACAGACCAGCGGTTCGACCATCTTGCTGCCGTAGGCTGGGTTAGGCCGGACGAACCACCTGACCGCTGACCAGGTCACGAATCACGCTGGGATTCTTGCGCCCGCCCAGGGCGCCAGCGAGCACCGCGTCGAGCTGCCGCGGAAAGTACTGCTGGATCCGTAGCCGCGTACGCGCCGGCAGACGGCCGGCGGGATTGGCCGAGGTGGACACCAGCGGCCCGGTCAAGGCGCACAGCTCACGCACCAGCGGGTGGCCACTGACGCGCAAGGCTACGCTGTCGTGCTGACCGGTAATCCACGCCGGGAGGCGGTTCTGGTGCGGCACCAGCCAGGTATTCGGCCCCGGCCAGGTGCTGGCCAGGCGATCGAGCCAGAGCTCGGGAAAGTCTTCGAGGAGAAAGTCGAATTGGCGAATGCTGTCGGCGACCAGGATCAGGCCCTTGTCGATCGGCCGATCCTTCAGCGCCAGCAGGCGCTCGACCGCCTCGGCGTTCCACGGATCGCAGCCCAGGCCCCAGACGGCCTCGGTCGGATAGGCGATCACCCCACCGTTGCGCACCACGCGCGCCACCTGCTGTACCCGCCAACTGCTCACCATCGCCACCTCTGCGCGCAAAACTGGCGTGCAGTGTACCCAAGCTGGCATCTCGACTCATAAGTTTGGCGAAGGGATGGCGAGCTACCAGCTCTAGCGGCCCAGCCAGCGCCCGCCCTCGCAAGCCACCCGGCCCTCCAACTCCAACTCGGTCAGCGCCGCCAGCACCTGCGGCAACGGCCAACCGCAGGCAGCGGCCAGGGCCTCGCTGCTATGGGGCGCGGCATACAGCAGTTGCAGCAGCGGATGCGCGACGGCGGCGGGCGTCACCGTCTCCGGGCCGGCGGCGGGCGGCAAGGCTTGCCAGCCGCGCAGCGCCTCCAGAATATGCTCGACGCTCTCCACCAGAATCGCACCGTCACGGATCAGTTGATGGCAGCCGCGGGCGCCAGGATGGTGGATCGAACCGGGAATCGCGTAGACCTCGCGGCCCTGCTCGGCCGCCAGGCGCGCCGTGATCAAGGAGCCGCTGGACGGACTCGCCTCGACCACCAGCACGCCCAGCGACAGGCCGCTGATGATCCGATTGCGCCGTGGGAAATTACTCGCGTGCGGCGGGCAGTCCAGCGGCAGCTCGGACACCAGCGCGCCAGCCTGCTCGCGAATCGCCGCCGCCAAGCGCAGATGCCGTTGCGGATAGAGGCGCTGCAGCCCCGTGCCGAGTACCGCGACGGTTTTTCCGCCGGCCTCCAGCGCGCCTTGATGGGCCGCACCGTCGATGCCCAGGGCCAGACCGCTGGTAATCACGAAACCGCCCCCGGCCAGACTCCGCGCGAAGGCCTGCGCCGTGTCCAGCCCCGGCTTGGAGGCACGGCGACTGCCGACCATCGCCAGTTGCGGCTGCTGCAGAATGCTCGACTCGCCGGCCACGAACAGCAGCGGCGGGGCATCCGCCAGTTCGGCCAACAGCGCGGGGTAATGCGGATCGTCCCACATCAGCAGATGCTGGCCGGGCTGCTCGAGCCAGGCCAAGGCGGCCGCGGCCCGCTCGCGGATCTCGGCACTGCGCCGCGGCTGCGCACAGGCGGCCGGTAAACCCAGGGCGCGCCAGGCCGTGGCCGGCGCGCTGAGGGCCGAGGAGGCGCTGCCAAAGGCGGCGAGTAATTTGCGCAAGCGCCGCGGCCCGAGTTCGGGCAGGCAATGCAGGCGGAGGCGGGCCTCCAGCTCGGCGGGAGAGGTGAGTGACATGCTGATCATCCTTGATCGGGCCCGCCGCCGCGGGCGGCAGACAACTACTCGGGGAAAACTACTGGGCTAGAAAGCAGAACCCCCGCAGCGCGGGGGTCTTGGGTGTCAGGGGTTTTGCACCTTGTCCATCAGCTCCAGCGAGCGGGTGGCCCCGAGCACCAAGCCGTAGGAAAGCTTGTCGTAGGTGCGGAACACCATCAGCAGGCCGGCACGCTCATCGGGGATCTTCACCGACTCCCCGGTGATGCGATCGCGCACGGTTTCCCCGGTTTTGTACACCGCCAGCACGTTACCTTCGCTAAGCCCATCGCGCCTGCCCTTGTTCAGGGTCACCACGTCGAACTGACCGATCTGGGTGACGCCGCGCGGCACATCGATGATCAGGCCTTGCACTTCCTTGGCCGGCGCACTCGGCATGAAGGTCGAGTTCACCGCGCGCTCTTCGGTGGGGAACAGCCGATCGCCATTACGCACTTCCTGGGTGGTGCGCGTCAGGTTCATGGTCGCCACATCGCCTTCTTCGGCAACCACTTCGCCCCCGCCGATATCGTCGGCGTTGATCCCGAGAACCTCGTTGGTGTACGGATCGGTGTAGGTCTTGCCCTGACGAAAGATGCCGTAGACCGGATGCGCTTCATCGAAGCGGCCACGCGCATACACGCGGTCACCGGCGCCACTGACCACGCGCTCGGCGTTGCCGGCGACTATGTAGGGCGCACCCAGGAACTGCTCCGGCGTGTCGACGATGCGGTTACTGATCAGGAAGCTGTTGATCGCCTCCAGCGGAATGGTCGGAATCGCCTCCGCCATCGGCGTGCTGCGCACCTGCGGCGACAGCTTGATGGTGCCGCGCGACTCGCCACGATTGAGCATCAAGCGCGGTTGGCCGTCGACATAAGTCAGGCTGAGCTGGTCGCCCGGGTAGATCAGATGGGGGTTTTCCACTTGCGGATTAGCGTGCCAGATTTCCGGCCACTTCCAGGGTTCACGCAGGAATTTCCCGGAAATATCCCAGAGGGTATCGCCCTTGACCACGGTATAGCGGTCCGGGTGACCATCCTTGAGCTGCACTTCGGCCTGGGCCAAGCCACTGGCGGCAAGGAGTAGCAGGGCGAGTAGTGATTTCCTCATGCGGTGAATCCCTTTATTATGTGTCTTCACGTGGAACGCCCAAGGGCTGCTCCGAAACCCTCGGGAGCCGCGGCCTGAAGCCGTTTTTCAATGCTGCTCAGCATATTAGCAGCGGATTTTGACTTTATTCCACAAGTGCATCACACAACGCATATGGCAATTCTAAACATCCTCGAGTTTCCCGATCCGCGCCTGCGCACCATCGCCAAGCCGGTGGACGTGGTCGATGACGCCTTGCGTCAGCTGATCGACGACATGTTTGAAACCATGTACGCCGCCCCGGGTATTGGTTTGGCCGCCACCCAGGTCAATGTGCATAAGCGCGTGGTGGTGATGGACCTCAGCGAAGACAAGAGCGAACCGCGGGTGTTTATCAACCCCGAGTTCGAAACCTTGACCGAGCAAGTCGATCAGTACCAGGAGGGCTGCCTCTCGGTGCCGGGCTTCTACGAAAACGTCGACCGCCCGCAGAAGGTCAAGATCAAGGCCTTGGACCGCGACGGCCAAGCCTATGAAGTGCTTGCCGAAGGCCTGCTGGCGGTGTGCATTCAGCACGAGTGCGACCATCTCAACGGCAAACTCTTTGTCGACTACCTGTCCACGCTCAAGCGCGACCGCATCAAGAAGAAGCTGGAGAAACAACACCGCCAGCACGCTTGAGTCCGACACCAAAGGCTTGCCGCGGCAAGCCTTTTTCTTTTCTGGAGAAGCATCTTTGCGCATCGTCTTTGCCGGCACGCCGGAATTTGCCGCACAGCATCTGCAGGCCTTGCTGGCTAGCGAGCACGAGCTGATCGCCGTCTACACCCAACCGGATCGCCCCGCCGGCCGTGGCCAGAAGCTGATGCCCAGCCCGGTGAAACAGCTGGCCCTGCAACACGGGCTGCCGGTGTACCAACCGCAGACCTTGCGCGACCCCGCCGCGCAGGCGGAGCTGGCGGCGCTAAACGCGGACTTGCTGGTGGTGGTGGCTTACGGCCTGATCCTGCCGCAAGTGGTGCTGGATACCCCGCGCCTGGGCTGCATCAACAGCCATGCCTCCTTGTTGCCGCGCTGGCGCGGGGCGGCGCCGATTCAGCGCGCCATCGAAGCCGGCGATAGCGAATCCGGGGTGACTGTGATGCAGATGGACGCCGGCCTGGATACCGGGCCGATGCTGCTGAAAGTCCGCACCCCGATCGGTGCCGAAGACACCGGTGGCAGCCTGCATGACCGCCTCGCCGAACTGGGCCCGCCCGCCGTGCTGCACGCCATCGCCGCCCTGGCCGCCGGCACGCTCGAGGCCGAGGTGCAAGACCACGGCCTGGCCACCTACGCGCACAAATTGAACAAGGACGAAGCGCGCCTGGACTGGCAGCGCCCGGCCCTTGAACTGGAGCGCCTGATTCGCGCCTTCAACCCCTGGCCGATCTGCCACAGCAGCCTCAATGGCGAGCCCCTGAAAGTCCTCGCCGCTGAAATAGCCGAAGGGCAGGGCCAGCCCGGCCAAGTCATCCAGGCCGGCCGCGAGGGCTTGACCGTGGCCTGCGGCGAGGGTGCGCTGCGCCTGACTCGGCTGCAACTGCCCGGCGGCAAAGCGTTGAACTTCGCCGACCTGTTCAACAGCCGCCGCGAACAGTTTGCCCTCGGCACGCTGCTGGGGGCGACAGCATGAATCCGCGTCTGGCCGCCGCCCGTGCCCTGGCGGCGGTACTCGCCGGGAAGGCCTCGCTGAACAGTTCCCTGCCGGCGCAGCTGGACAAGGTCGAACCGCGGGATCGCGGCCTGACCCAGGAGCTGGCCTTTGGCACCGCGCGCTGGCAGCCGCGGCTGGCGCTGCTGGCGGAGAAACTCCTGCAAAAACCCTTCAAGGCCGCCGACAAGGATCTCGAAGCCTTGTTGCTGATCGGTTTGTACCAACTGTTCTACACCCGCATCCCGGCACATGCGGCCATCGGTGAAACCGTCGGCTGTGCCGACCAACTGAAGAAGTCCTCGGCCAAGAGCCTGCTGAATGCCGTACTGCGCCGGGCCCAGCGCGAAGGCGAGGCTTTGCTCGCCGAGCTGGAAAAAGACCCGGCCGCCCGCACCGCCCACCCGCGCTGGTTGCAAAAGGCCCTGAAGGCCTTCTGGCCGGAGCAGTGGGAAGCCATCTGCGCGGCCAACAACGCCCATCCGCCGCTGATCCTGCGGGTCAATCGGTGCCTGGGCAGTCGCGATGCCTATCTCGCCGAACTGCAACGCGTCGGCTTCGCCGCCAGCGCCTGCACCTTCAGCCGTGACGGCATCCTCCTCGGCGAGGCCTGCGATGTCACCACCCTGCCGGGCTTCGCCGAAGGCCGCGTCAGCGTGCAGGACGAAGCCGCGCAGCTGGCGGCCGACCTGCTGGAACTGGCGCCCGGGCAACGGGTGCTGGATGCCTGCTGCGCGCCCGGCGGCAAGACCTGCCACCTGCTCGAGGTAGAGCCCGGGCTGGCCGCGGTGGTGGCCATCGACCTGGAAGCCAAGCGCCTGCTCCGCGTGCAGGAAAACCTCGACCGCCTGGGCCTTAGCGCGCAACTGATCGCCGCCGATGCCCGGCAGACCGAGCAGTGGTGGGACGGCCAACCCTTCCAACGGATCCTGCTCGACGCGCCCTGTTCCGCCACCGGGGTGATCCGCCGCCATCCGGATATCAAACTGACCCGCCAGGCCGAGGACATTCCGGCCCTGGCCGCGCTGCAGGGCGAACTGCTGGACGCCCTCTGGCCCACCCTGGACATCGGCGGGGTGCTGCTCTATGCCACCTGTTCGACCCTGCCGAGCGAGAACAGCGAGGTGCTCGAAGCCTTCCTGGCTCGCACTCCCGGGGCCCGTGAACTGGCTATCGCCGGTCAGCTCGGCCAGCAAGCGCCCGGCCTGACACAGCCCCATGGGCGCCAACTGCTCGCGCAGGAAGGCGGCCATGACGGCTTTTACTATGCCAAGCTGATCAAGATCGCCGCGTCCCCCCGCGGCTGAGGAAGGACACGGATGAAGATCATTATTCTCGGCGCCGGCCAGGTCGGCGGCACCCTGGCCGAGCACCTGGCCAGTGAACACAACGACATCACCGTGGTCGACACCGATGGCGACCGCCTGCGCGACCTCGGCGACCGCCTCGACATTCGTACCGTCCAGGGCCGCGGCTCCTTCCCGGCCGTGCTGCGCCAAGCCGGCGCGGACGATGCCGACATGCTGATCGCGGTGACCAACAGCGACGAAATCAATATGGTCGCCTGCCAGGTCGCCTACACCCTGTTCCACACCCCGACCAAGATCGCCCGGGTGCGCGAGGCCGCGTACCTGACCCGCGCCGACCTGTTCGACAACGAGGCGATTCCGGTCGATGTGCTGATCAGCCCGGAACAGCTGGTGACCCACTACATCAAGCGCCTGATCGAGCACCCCGGTGCCTTGCAGGTGATCGACTTCGCCGAGGGCAAGGCCCAGCTGGTAGGGGTCAGGGCCTACTACGGCGGCCCGCTGGTCGGCCAGCAGCTGCGCCAGCTGCGCCAGCACATGCCCAACATCGACACCCGGGTGGCGGCGATCTACCGTCGCGACCGGCCGATCATTCCCCAGGGTGACACCGTGATCGAGGCCGATGACGAGGTGTTCTTCATCGCCGCCAAGGGCCACATCCGCGCGGTGATGAGCGAGCTGCGCCGTCTCGAGGACAGCTACAAGCGCATCGTCATCGCCGGCGGCGGGCATGTCGGCGAGCGCCTGGCCGAGGCCATCGAAAGCCGTTATCAGGTGAAGATCATCGAGATGAACCCGGCCCGTTGTCGCGCGCTCTCCGAGGCCCTGGACAGCACCGTAGTGCTGCAGGGCAGCGCTTCCGACCGCGATCTGCTGCTGGAAGAAAATATCGCCGACGCCGACATCTTCCTCGCCCTGACCAACGACGACGAGGCCAACATCATGTCCTCGTTGCTGGCCAAGCGCCTGGGCGCGCGCAAGGTGATGAGCATCATCAACAACCCGGCCTATGTCGACCTGGTGCAGGGCGGCGAGATCGATATCGCCATCAGCCCGCAGCTAGCCACCATCGGCGCCCTGCTGACCCACGTGCGCCGCGGCGATATCGTCAGCGTGCACTCGCTGCGGCGCGGGGCGGCGGAGGCCATCGAGGCCATCGCCCACGGCGACGCCAAGTCGAGCAAGGTGATCGGCCGCGCCATCGAAGACATCGCCTTGCCGCCGGGCACCACCATCGGCGCGCTGGTGCGTGACGAAAAGGTGCTGATCGCCCACGACGATACGGTGATCGAGGCCGGCGACCACGTGATCCTGTTCCTGGTCGACAAGCAGTACATCCGCGATGTCGAGCGGCTGTTCCAGGTTGGCCTGACGTTCTTCTAACTTCCGATCCCTAGGCCGGGTAGAGCCAGAAGGGCGAAACCCAGCCGACGAAATGAGGTCGCGCCGATATGCTCGAAGGGCTGGAAAAAATGCTCGCCAAGGGCGTGGACAACGCCCTGCTGCGCTTCGGCCTGGGCAAGGGTTACCTGGATGCCGGCGAATACGCCCGTGCCGCCGAGCACCTGCAGCGCTGCGTCGAGTTCGACCCGAAGTATTCCGCGGCCTGGAAGCTGCTCGGCAAGGCGCACGCAGGCCAAGCCGATCATGCTGGCGCCCGCCGGGCCTGGGAGCAGGGCCTGGCCGCCGCCCAGGCCCATGGCGACAAGCAGGCCGAGAAGGAAATGAGCGTGTTTCTGAAGAAACTGGAACGCCAGCATCCCGCCGCCTGAAGCCGGCGCCAGGATCGATGCGACGCGCGGCTCAGCACGTTTTCGCGAACGAAACTAGTACCACCTCGGCTCGCCGGGCGGGCGCTTCTTGAAGCGTTTCATGCTCCACATGTATTGGCTCGGGTAAGCCCGCACATAGCTCTCGACCACCCGGCTCATGGCCGCCACGGCGGTGTGCGGGTCTTCGCTGTACATCGCCTCGGGCGCCGCCTCGAAAATCACCTTGTAACCCGAGCCATCCTCCAGACGCAGCGCATGCAGGAACACTCCCACCGCCTTGCCGCCGGCGAGCATGCCCGGAACGAATTTGCTGGTCAGCGCCTGCACCGCGCAGAAGGGTACGAAGAAGCCGGCCGAGAGGCTCGGCTCGGGGTCGGCGGGAATCCCCACCACGCCGCCTTTGCGCACTTCCTTGATGATGCTGAGGATGCCTTCCTTGGTCGAAGGCGCCACCCGATTGCCGAGCTGCACGCGCTGTTTGCGCAGCAGCTCATCGACCGCCTTGAGCTTCGGCGGACGGTAGAAAATGATCGGTTTGCACAGGTTGCAATAATAGTGGTTGAGCACTTCCCAGTTGCCCAGGTGGCTGGTGATGCCGACCACGCCCTTGCCGGACGCCAGCGCCGCCTGCAACACCTCCAGGCCTTGCACCTCGCGCACCAGTTCGAGGGACTTCTGCGCCGGCCAGACCCAGGCGCAGGCGCTTTCGGTCAGGGTCCTGCCGATCTCCATCAGGCTCTGGCGCAGCAGACGGTCATGGGCGACGGCATCCAGCTCGGGAAAGCATTTGCTCAGGTTGAGGCCCGCCACCTCGCGCGAGCTGTTCGGCAGCCGCCACATCAGCCAACCAATCGCCGCGCCGAGACCTTGCACCACCCGCCAGGGTAGGAGGGCGAACAGGCGCAGAAAGCCCACCACCAGCGCACCTTTGAACTTCTCCACAGGCAACTCCTGAAATTTGCGAGGCGGCTATTGTAACCAGGCCGAGAGATGGCGAGGTGGCTTAGTAGGAGCGGGCCATGCCCGCGAACGCGCTGATCGCGGGCATGGCCCGCTCCTACCCGGCGGCTGCCAGCTCGGCGTAACGCGAACAATCGGTGGTGTGATCCATGACCATCCCGGCCGCCTGCATAAAGGCGTAACAGATGGTCGGGCCGACGAAGGTGAAGCCCGCCTTCTTCAGCGCCTTGCTCATCGCCTCGGCCTCCGCCGTCACCGCCGGCACCTGGCTGCGATCCTGGAAGTGATTGATCTTCGGCACCCCGCCGACGAAGGACCAGAGCAGCGTCAGCGGATCCTCCAGCTGCTGCCAGGCCTGGGCATTCTGCCGGGCGGCCTTGAGCTTGAGGCGATTGCGGATGATCCCCGGATCGAGCAAACGCTCCTCGATCTCGGCGTCGCTCATCTGCGCCAGGCGCTGCACGTCGAAGCCGAACAGCAGCTCACGGTAACGCTGGCGCTTCTTCAGCACGGTGATCCAGGACAAACCGGCCTGGAAGCCTTCCAGCAACAGCAGTTCGAACAGCTGTTGCGGATCGCGCAGCGGCACGCCCCATTCCTGGTCGTGGTAAGCCCGATACAGCGGGTCGTCGGTACACCAGAAGCAGCGTGGCATAAGGCTCCAGGGGGTAGAGGCGAGTGGGAATCGGGTATACTCCCGCCCTTTCTGTCGCAGCCTCAGTACAGGTGAATTTCGTGAGCCAGCCTACGCCTGCCGTGCGCACCTTCCAAGACTTGATCCTCGCCCTCCAGCAATACTGGGCCGAGCAAGGTTGTGTGGTGCTTCAGCCCTACGATATGGAAGTCGGTGCCGGCACCTTCCACACCGCCACGTTTCTGCGCGCCATCGGCCCGGAAACCTGGAACGCCGCTTATGTGCAACCCAGTCGTCGCCCGACTGACGGCCGCTACGGCGAAAACCCCAACCGCCTGCAGCACTACTACCAGTTCCAGGTGGTGTTGAAGCCGAACCCGGACAACTTCCAGGAGCTGTACCTCGGCTCGCTCAAGCACGTCGGCCTCGACCCGCTGGTACACGACATCCGTTTCGTCGAAGACAACTGGGAGTCGCCGACCCTGGGCGCCTGGGGGCTGGGTTGGGAAGTCTGGCTGAACGGCATGGAAGTCACTCAGTTCACCTACTTCCAGCAGGCGGGCGGCATCGAGTGCTACCCGGTGACCGGCGAAATCACCTACGGCCTGGAACGCCTGGCCATGTACCTGCAGGGTGTCGACTCGGTCTACGACCTGGTCTGGACCGACGGCCCGTTCGGCAAGGTCACCTACGGCGACGTGTTCCACCAGAACGAAGTCGAGCAATCGACCTACAACTTCGAACAGGCCAACGTCGACAAGCTGTTCGAGCTGTTCGACTTCTATGAAAGCGAAGCCAAGCGCCTGATCGAACTCGATCAGCCGTTGCCGTTGCCAAGCTACGAAATGGTCCTCAAGGCCTCGCACACCTTCAACCTGCTCGATGCTCGTCGGGCCATTTCGGTCACCGCGCGTCAGCAGTACATTCTGCGTGTGCGCACGCTGGCGCGTTCCGTGGCCCAGGCCTACCTGCTGGCCCGGGCCAAGCTCGGCTTCCCGATGGCGACCCCGGATTTGCGTGATGAAGTGTTGGCTAAGCTGGAGGCTGCACAATGAGTGCGCAAGATTTCCTGGTTGAACTGGGCACCGAAGAGCTGCCACCCAAGGCCCTGAAAAGCCTCGGTGAGGCCTTCCTCGGCGGCATCGAGAAAGGCCTGAAAGCCGCCGGCCTGAGCTACTCTGCCGCCCGCGTCTACGCCGCACCACGGCGCCTGGCGGTGCTGGTCGAACAGCTGGCCGCCCAGCAGCCGGATCGCAGCCACAACCTCGACGGCCCGCCGCTCTCGGCCGCCTTCGACGCCGCAGGCCAGCCGACCCAGGCCGCCCTCGGCTTCGCCAAGAAATGCGGCGTCGAGCTGGCCGAGATCGACCAGAGCGGCCCGAAGCTGAAATTCAGCCAACGCATTCCCGGCCAGCCGGCCATTGGCCTGCTGCCGGGCATCGTCACTGCGTCGTTGAACGAACTGCCGATTCCCAAGCGCATGCGCTGGGGCGCACGCAAAGAAGAGTTCGTCCGCCCGACCCAGTGGTTGGTGATGCTGTTCGGTGACGCGGTGATCGACTGCGAAATCCTCGCGCAGAAAGTCGGCCGCGAATCCCGTGGTCACCGTTTCCACAACCCGGACAAGGTGCACATCAGCAAGCCGTCGACCTATCTGGAAGACCTGCGCGGCGCCCACGTGCTGGCCGACTTCACCGAACGCCGTGAGCTGATCGGCGCCCGCGTCGCCGAGCTGGCGGCCGAGCAGCAGGGCACCGCGATAGTGCCCGCCGACCTGCTCGATGAAGTCACCGCCCTGGTCGAATGGCCGGTGCCGCTGGTGTGCTCCTTCGAGGAACGCTTCCTCGCCGTGCCGCAGGAAGCCTTGATCACCACCATGCAGGACAACCAGAAGTACTTCTGCCTGCTGGATGCCAACGGCAAGTTGCTGCCGCGCTTTATCACAGTGGCCAACGTCGAGAGCAAGGACCCGGCGCAGATCATTTCCGGCAACGAGAAGGTCGTGCGCCCGCGTCTGACCGACGCCGAGTTCTTCTTCAAGCAGGACAAGAAACAGCCGCTGGAAAGCTTCAACCAGCGCCTGGCCCATGTGGTGTTCCAGGCCCAGCTCGGTTCGGTATTCGACAAGGCCCAACGGGTGTCCGCCCTTGCCGCCTTTATCGCCGAACGCACCGGTGGCGACAGCCAGCGGGCGGCCCGCGCCGGCCTGCTGTCCAAGTGCGACCTGGCCACCGAGATGGTCGGCGAGTTCCCGGAGATGCAGGGCATCGCCGGTTACTACTACGCACTGAACGACGGCGAAGCCGACGATGTGGCCCTGGCGCTGAACGAGCAGTACATGCCCCGCGGTGCCGGCGCCGAATTGCCGAGCACCCTGACCGGTGCGGCCGTCGCGGTCGCCGACAAACTCGACACCCTGGTCGGAATCTTCGGCATCGGCATGCTGCCGACCGGCAGCAAGGACCCCTACGCGCTGCGTCGCGCGGCCCTGGGCGTGTTACGGATTCTGATCGAGAAGCAGCTGGATCTGGACCTGGCCGAGGCCATCGCCTTCGCCATCCAGCAGTTCGCCGACAAGGTCAAGGCCGAAGGCCTGGCGCCCCAGGTGCAGGACTTCATCTTCGACCGCCTGCGTGCCCGTTACGAAGACGAAGGCGTGGAGGTCAGCGTATATCAGGCCGTCCGCGCGCTGTCGCCCACGGCGCCACTGGACTTCGATCAGCGCGTCCAGGCGGTACAGGCGTTCCGTGCCCGTAGCGAAGCGGCAGCCCTGGCGGCGGCGAACAAGCGCGTCTCCAACCTGCTGAGCAAATTCGACGGCCAGGTACCGGCCAGCGTGAACGTCGCACTGCTGCAGGAGCCGGCCGAGCAGACCCTGGCCCAGGTGGTCGCCGCAGCCGCCCAAGCCGTCGCGCCGCTGGCGGCTGCGCGCTGCTACCGCGAAGCCCTGGAGCACCTGGCCAGCCTGCGTGAGCCGGTCGACGCCTTCTTCGAGGCGGTGCTGGTCAACGCCGAGGATGCCGCGGTGCGTGCCAATCGCTATGCGCTGCTGGCGCAGCTGCGCGGGCTGTTCCTCGGCGTCGCCGATATCTCGTTGCTGGGCTAAGTCGTGAAGTTGCTGATTCTCGATCGGGACGGGGTGATCAATTACGACTCCGACGCCTATATCAAGTCGCTGGAGGAGTGGATTCCGCTTCCCGGCTCGATCGCGGCCATCGCGCAATTGAGCCGGGCCGGTTGGACGGTGGCGGTCGCCACCAACCAATCCGGCCTGGCGCGCGGCTATTACGATCTGTCCACGCTGGAGGCCATGCACACGCGCCTGCGTGAGCTGGTTGCGGAGCAGGGCGGTGAGCTGGGTTTGATCCTGTTCTGCCCCCATGGGCCGGATGAGGGCTGCGACTGTCGCAAACCCAAACCGGGCATGCTGAAGACCATCGCCGCGCATTACCGCGTCGAGCTTGCCGGTCTGTGGTTCGTCGGCGACAGCAAGGGTGACCTGGAGGCGGCGTTGGCCGTCGACTGTCAGCCCGTGTTGGTGAAAACCGGTAAGGGCCAACAGACCCTGGGCGCCGCAGTGCCGGCGGGTACCTTGATATTTGACGATCTGGCGGCGGTTGCCGCCCAGCTACTCCACTCTCACTAGGCGGGCAATGCCCGCGACGGATAAAGCTCACATGTCGACAGTGCAGGCCATCAGGATCTTTCTCTTCTACCTGCTGCTGTCCACCAGTGCTTTGCTCTGGTGCAGCCTGAGCTTTTTGGTCGCGCCCTTTCTCTCATTCAAGGCGCGCTACCATTTCATCAACGTCAACTGGTGCCGCTTCGCGGTGTGGCTGACGGCGGCGATGATTGGCATCCGCTATGAAGTCAGCGGTGCGCAAAACGTCCCGAAGCGGCCCTGCGTGATCCTCTCGAAACACCAAAGCACCTGGGAAACCTTCTTTCTCTCCTGCTACTTCGAGCCGCTCAGCCAGGTGCTGAAACGCGAGCTGTTGTTCCTGCCGTTCTTCGGCTGGGCGATGGCCATGCTGAAACCCATCGCCATCGACCGGGATAACCCCAAAGCCGCCCTCAAGCAGCTGGCCAAGCAGGGCCATGAGCGCTTGGAAGAGGGCATCTGGGTGTTGATCTTCCCGGAAGGCACGCGGGTACCCGCCGGGCAGATCGGCAAGTTCTCCCGCGGCGGCGCGGCGCTGGCGGTCAACGCCAACCTGCCGGTACTGCCGATTGCGCACAACGCCGGCGAGTTCTGGCCGAAGCAAGGCTGGGGCAAACGCCCAGGCACCATTAAGGTAGTGATAGGCCCGCTGATGTACGCCGAGGGCACCGGCCCACGCGCCATTGCCGAACTGAATGACCGCGCCTATGCCTGGGTCGAGCAGACCCAGCGCGAGATCGGCGCCTTGCCGGCCAGCTCACCCGTAAGCGAAGCTGCGGCGCCACTCTAGGCCACGCGCGGAGCACCGCTCAGAGCCTTGTCGGCGGCCCGACAAGGCTGTCGATAAACAGCTGGGAACATCCTCTTTACCAACTACGACGAGCGGAAGGCATGGTGCGTGAGTGAGGCCCGTTAGCCCTTTCCAAGCAGCTCCATTGAGCTGGACGAATCTGCGAGTCGGTAGCCCATAGCCTTATAGCCAACTTGGCGCTTGCTCCACATCCGCAACAAAGCAGGGTGTCCGGCATCGACGAAGTCGATGATACGCACATCAGCCTTGTCCGCATGCTCCCGGTGCAGCCGCCCGGCATACTGCTGGAGAGTACCCTTCCAGGAAACGGGCATGGCCAGTATCAACGTATCCAGTGCTGGGTGATCGAAACCTTCACCCACCAATTTCCCTGTTGCCAGGATCACCCGTGGCACATCAGATGGTAGCGCTGCCATCTCGCCCATAAGCGCGGCGCGCTGCTTCTTGGAAAGCCGTCCATGCAGGGTAAACAGATTCTCGACCCGTCCACTCAGCCGCTCTTCAATTGCACTGAGGTGATCCGTTCGCTCAGTCAGCACCAGGATCTTCCGTCCTTGGTCGAAGGCGACTCCGATCTCGGCAATAATCTTGGCCGTTCGCTCCGTGTCGCTGCAAACCTGCAAGAAGACATCTTGAATACCTGAACCTTCAGGCATGACTATCGGTCGAGACAGCCACTGCGGCATCACGGCCAGATCAGCTGGAGCACTCTCGGGCCTGGTAGCTGTATGCCGGATGGGCCCGCACTGCATAAAGATGATCGGTTGCTGACCATCGCGACGTATGGGTGTGGCGGTCAGCCCCAACACATATTTAGCACCAGCAGTCTTGAGGATGGCTTCGAACGAAAAGGCCGACAGGTGATGACATTCATCCACGATTATTTGTCCGTATTTTTTCACCTGCTCGCTGACTTCGCCCTGCCGCGACAAGGACTGCATCACGGCAATATCGATGATGCCTGTCGGCTTGGCCTTACCACCGCCTATAGTGCCGACCTTCGTTTTGTCTGCCCCCAGAAACGCCTGCAACCTCTCCTTCCACTGCTGGAGCAACTCCGTCCGATGCACCAGCACCAGCGTGTTTACACCGCGCCTGGCAATCAGCGCGGCTGCCGTGACAGTTTTACCAAAAGCAGTTGGCGCACAGAGGATGCCGGTGTCGTGCTCCAGCATTCCGTCAAGAGCAGCCTCTTGATCCGCGCGTAACGTGCCCGCAAAGCGGACATCGACGGGCTCTCCTTCGAAACGCTCATCGTGCAGCACCAGTTCAATCGCGTTGTCATGCAGCAGCGTCCGGACGTCATCCAAGCAGCCACGAGGCAAGGCAATGTGCTGAGGAAAGTTTTCTGCACAGCCAATGATCCGGGGCTTGTTCCATACGGGCAGGCGCATGGCCTGCGCCTTGTAGAATTCGGGATTCTGAAAAGCCGCCAATCGGATGAGCTTGTTGACCAATGGCTGGGGCAGTTCGGACTTGTCGAAATAGATCTGGTTGGCCAAGGTCACGCTCACTGACTTGGGCAGCGGACAAGCCAATTTCTGGGTCTTTGGCGATGGGTGATGCCAGGGTTTCAGTTCATCATCATCCGCCACTCCGGTGACATCCAATGGATGGCGACCGCCTGTGGCCCGCAGTATCGTGGGCGCAATGTCCTGCCCGAACATCGGCTGAATACTGGCCAGAAATGCCCACTGGTCGGGATAAGGTGTCAGCGTCTCATCGACAAAAACACTGCCGTTGAGCACACGGGCTCGTTTCTGCAATGGCAACGCAATCAAGTTGCCAAAGCCGCCTTTGGGCATGCTGTCCTGGTTTGGAAAAAGCCGGTCATACGACCCCAGCGTCAGCTGACGGGTACGCTCACAGGTATGGCTGATGATCGCGGAGCCAAGCAGCCGCGCCTCGTACGCTGGGACATTGCGCTCAAATAAAATCCAGGCGTGCGCCCCGTTACCCGAGCGGGATATTTCCAATGCCACGGGCACGTCCAAGTCACGGCATGATTGGGCGAAAGCAGTGACATCTTCGCGCCAATCAGCCTCGTCAAAATCCACCGCCAGGAAATAGCATGTGTCATCAGGCAGCAACGGGTAAACGCCGATGACAATCTCTCCGGCCAAGTGCTTGTAGAGCACCTGGTCGGTCAGCGGCAGGAGCTGACGATGCGAGCAGTCCCCACATTTTATCCGGGGCTTCTCGCACACTCCCGGTCGCCATTCATTACCGCAAGCAGGCGAGTAGCCTGATTTACCGGCCTTGCTTTCCCAGCGCACTGGGAACACATCGGCCCTGCCCCGAAACAATCGCTTGAACAGCGCCAGCTTGGCATCCGTGTCGAGACTCGAACTTAACAGTGGGGCTGGGCTAGCCGGTTCAACTTTCGGCGGCTCATCCGGCAAACGCCACTCAATGCCATGAGTTTCCAACAGAGCGATCAAGCGGGCATTTTCGGCCCGTAAATGCCCCAGCAGATCACTATCACTCATCGGCCCATACCCAGCTATTTGAGGCGCTCGGCAGCCTTGCGGTAAACCTGCTCACGCTCACGGCGATCAACCGCCACCACAAACACCACCACCTCATGGTCAAGCACCTGGTACACCAACCGATAGCCACTGCTGCGCAGCTTGATCTTGTAGCAGCCGGGCAGCGCGTGCAGACGGTTGGCCTCGATGCGCGGGTTGAGCAATATCTCCGCGAGTTTTTTCTTCAGCTGCTGGCGAACGGTATCACCCAGCTTGTGCCATTCCTTCAGTGCCCGTGCATCGAATTCAAGGCTATAGGTCATCCAGCGCCACCTTCACGCGCTGAGGAGCCGCCAGGCGTTCGCGTACGGTGGCGATCAACGCCTCATCATCCTCGGTCATCAGCACCGGGCGAAATGGCAGCTGGCCGCGCTCAGCCACATACTGCAAGGCTTGGCGCATCAGCTCAGAAGGGGTGACGCCAAGCCTTTCCAGCTCACGGTAAGCGCGGACTTTAAGCTCGTCGTCGATACGGATATTGATGGAAGCCATGACCGGGCCCTCACTGTAACGACATTTGTCATTACAATGCCACCCTTGCGGTTGTTTGGCAACAGGTCAATCAGCAATCGAATCAACCACTGACCAGCCGAGACACACCAAAGTCAGGTATAGCCACTGCTTGATGTCCGCCCGGTGCAGAATTGATTTTTTAAGCTCCAGCAGCCCCGCAGCGGAGGAAGTCACCTCCAAGCCGCTCAGATCCACCTCAACCGTACGAATCCCCTCACGCTCGATTCTGGCCAACTTCTCTTCATCCACAAACGACGTGCACGCGAACTCAATCAGCAGCGGGCCATCGCATAGGTGCGCTACGAGATCTGGACGGAAATCCCCCATCCACAGCTCCTCACGCACTGAATCAAAATCCCACCAGGACGATTGATCTTCAGCGTTCGGGACATGACCAGGCTGGGGAGGCAGATGCAGACCTAACGCCTCCCTAACCACACGCTTGGCATAGAGATGAAGAAAGCTCTCAGGCTGTACCTCGCAAGGCACCTTTTGCGACACATGCGAGAAGTGATGGATACGGTGCTTTCCTTTGCGGGCAATCAAAGACTCCTGACATTCGAGGCATCTGCACATGCAGAGCAGTCCGCTGGGGACTTCATCAATCGAAACAATACGGTCGGTGGAATCAAGCGCAATCGTCATGGTCATGGGGCATCCCTCTGGAGTTAAGAGCGCCTCCAGACTGAGAATGTATTGCCCAGAAAACCTTCAAGATCCGGGACAATCCGGATCCCCCACTTTCTCTAATAAAGAAAGTGCTTACGAATCAATTGCATAGGGAATAGCATGAACGAAGCACTACGACGCCTCAAAAGCCACTTGGTAGAGAACCCATCGAGAGGGCGCTCTTACGACATCCTGTCTTTCATGGTTGATCAGTGCCTGGCCACCGTTATGGGTAACTGCCATGAAGGATGATGGTTGCGAACTGGAGATGTTCCGTCACGAGAAATACCGCTGGACTCGCCTAGTGCGCTTTTCCGCAGACTGTCCGCGCTGCGGCAGCAACATCGAACTACAGCCCGGTAAACCTGACCAGCAGTACCCCTTGGTAGGCCGATGCGTCGAAAGCCCGCATGCCCATGTGTACAGCTTCGACCGGATGACATTAAAAGGCGCCTATTTGGGCCCACCGATCATCTCAGCCACAGCCGCTAAGTAAGGAGTCTCGATTTTCTGATCGAGGATGGGATCCGGTAAGCACACCAGCGGGTCGAGCCAATCGGCTTTGGCCCGCTATGTTAGAGCACTTGAGCCAGCAGTTTACCTTCAAGACCAGGGGCCATTTGCACCTGCCATATGCCGAAGACGAGTTGCAGGCTTTTGCGAAAATCCCGGCGATGGTCAAGCGCCATGGGCCCGATCTGACCTTGGACGCATTAAAGAAGACCCTGGGATTGTAGCCGTCGAACCAATCCTCCTGACTCAGGAAACGACTCCATGCTCGATGCGCCCAATCAGGTCGAGCACGGCTTCGACCTCCACCCCCGTGGCAAGCATCTCGATAGGAGGACACCTGCCACCAACACCGGGCGTTCATCACGCTCGTAACCGCGCCGGAATCGGTTTGTACGCGCCGTGGTGTCAGGGAGTGGTACTTGTGACCGGCGACAAAGGTCATAGCATCTCGCTCATAAAAGATGAGCCTTCCCTACAAGTGTGGACACCAGGCGGGATCACCAAGGCGTTGACCAGCGCTGAGGGGCTGACAGCCACCAAAGCGTACGAGTTGATCGATGCTCAGCGTGAACTTGTCCTTGCCACTCTTGGGCAATTGCGTCAGCAGATAGCCGAAAACAATAGATTCCAGCAGTACCAAAAAACACAGTGCCTGCTTGATCAGAATGGCCTTGAGCTATGGATGGCCGAGTATCGCCTGGAGAACTGGAACTCCAAGTGGATGCTGAAAATCGTGAACCGGCCCAATTGCGAGAGCCAAGAGCGGCGCGAGCAGCTGCAAACGCAATTGCGTGACGAGTTCCGGTTACTACAAGAGCTGGCTGGATTAACCGGTGTGACTTACAGCGCACCACTGATTGATGATGGTGAACTGATGGTTCTGCCAATCAGCATGCCTAAAGGTAAACCCCTCTCGATCATTGATCTCTCGGGATATTCCGAAGTGTCAGCCAGGTCGACGCTGATTTCTGCTTTAACGGCGATTCAAGGCATCCATCGTCGTGGAGCCACATTGGGTGGGGTTTCCGCTAACTCAATCTATCTCACCGATGCAGGTGAGGTCTGCTTTGTCGATATCCTGAACAACCATAGCGCAGGCGATGACATTGACCTCATCACCTCACTGTTTAAGCCCTTGGTCGAAAATCTTCATTGGGAAATCTCCGGAAGCAGCGATGCAGAAGGGGAGATGGCCTCAGAACGCTTATCGCACTTGATCGCAAACCTTATGAGCGATGGCGCTTCAGCAGCACTTTCCTCCTCAGAAGCTCCTTTTGAGGCTGTACCGGGGGCAGTTCTCGACAATCGTTATGAATTGGTCGAGCAAGTCGATGAGGATGCTTTCTCAAGCATCTGGCGTTCTCGCCACATCGCTGGACGCTTCGATTGCGCGGTTCAGATTTATGACGATGCAGATGAGGTTTGGGAGCTGGTGGCCGATCAATATCATCGGCTCGCTCAGATTTACCATCCTGCGCTGGAGCGGGTATTCGATCTTGCTCGAATTCCCAGCACCGATGCTTACTTTATCAGCCGAGCATGGGCGAGTGGTGAGACGCTCTTTGACCAAGCGTCTATCAGTGCCGAGGAGTTCCGGCACTGGCTGGAGCAATTACTCGCGGGGCTTGGCTACTTACACAGGCTTGGGTTCACCCATAGGAACATAACCCCGCTTAACATCCTCGTGGATGGTGTCAGGGCTACCTTAGTCGGTATGAGTTCCCTCCCAGCCGAAGACCGTCGAGTGGGTGATCTTCGGTACAAGTTCCCAGGTGTGATAGAGCAGGGCTGGTCATCCTTTGCAGATTTGTATGCGCTTTGGGCCTCATTGTTGGATGGCTTACAGCCTGGCGTATTGAAGGAAGCAGGGGGGGATCTTGAGCAGGCAGTTCAGCAAGTCATTCACCCTGCGCTTAATGATGGCCTGAAAGCCAAAGTAGCGAAGCTGCTGCACGAAGGCACTGCGTTCCATGCTTATGACTACGTTGCATGGTTTGGTTTGGACATCGTTGCCCAGCAGACTAAAGATCTACCCGACGCATTTGCCAAAAAATGGGGCATCAGCAAGGGCTACATGACGTTCTTGGTTGTGGACATGTTGAACGATCAACGGCCCCGCATTCGTAGCCAATGGGTAATCGATGCTTTGAGAACCAGGCGTATACCAGGCAACAAAACTAACAAAGCCTCGATGAATTCGACCTTCAGCAGGATGAAATCTTCCGGGATCGTAGAAGAGCACAAGACCAAGCATCGCCTGACTGAATCCTTCTTGGTTGACTGGCAAGCCAGTCAGTAGCTCTTCCAGTGCCCAACAAAAAGCCCCTGCTGACTAGAATCAGCAGGGGCTTCTCTATTTTCATGCTACGGGCCAACAACTTTGGCCGAACCGCTAACTTTGGCCGAAGTGGCAAATTACTTTGCCCACTTACAGGGTGGCAGGGTGGCAGGGTGGCTCAGCATGCCGTTCGTTTTAATGAATCCGCAAGCGTGTCCCATTAGCTCACCCATCAGCGTTTCGAGAGCACTGATGGGCGATGCTGTTTTCATTGCCCAAAATTGGCCGCCTGCATTCTCCCATCAAAACGCGCAGATTTTCGCGCCTTCTGAAACGAGATTTAGCGAACATTTCCTGTAGCTTCACTACAGGCGATGCCCCCACCGATGGTTCCCCACCATCTCTAAGAAACTGATCCATAAAGAAAAACCCCGGCTCTAGGCCGGGGTAGTGACGCTTTTTGTCATGACAATAACTTGCACGAACATGACAATTAACTTGCCCGTCGACAAACTCATCAGAAGTCCAGGTTGGAGACTGCCAACGCGTTGGTCTCAATGAACTCTCGGCGCGGTTCAACTTCATCACCCATCAGGGTGTTGAAGATCTGATCGGCACTGATGGCGTCTTCGATGGTCACCTTGAGCATGCGGCGGGCATCCGGGTCCATGGTGGTTTCCCACAGCTGGCTCGGGTTCATTTCGCCCAGTCCTTTATAGCGCTGGATGCTGTGGCGCTTGGTGCTTTCCGCCAGCAGCCAGTTCAGGGCGTCCTTGAAGCTAGTCACCGGCTTCTTGCGCTCGCCGCGTTTAACGAAGGCGCTTTCTTCCAGCAGGCTGTTCAGTTGCTCTCCCAGGCTGGTAACGGTTTTGTAGTCGTTACTGGCGAAGAAGTCGCGGTTGAAGGTGATGTAGTTGGAGACGCCATGGGAAATCAACTCGACTTCCGGCAGCCACAAATGCCGCTCCTGGTCTTCCCGTAGGTTGGTCTTATAGACCAGGCCGGACTTCTCGACGCCACGCAGACGCTCGTTGAACTGCTCCAACCAGCCTTGCATCGAACTCTGATCGGCCAGGTTGTCGAGGCTGACCGCCGGCAGGTAGACGAAGTGCTCGGTCAGCTCCTGTGGGTACAGACGCGACAAGCGCTTGAGGGTCTTCATCACCATGCGGAAGTCGTTAACCAGACGCTCCAGCGCCTCACCGGCGATGCCGGGCGCGTTCTCGTTGACGTGCAGGCTGGCATCTTCCAAGGCCGACTGGGTCATGTATTCCTCCATGGCCTCGTCGTCCTTGATGTACTGCTCCTGCTTGCCCTTCTTCACTTTGTACAGCGGCGGCTGGGCGATATAGATGTAGCCGCGCTCGATCAGCTCGGGCAGTTGGCGGAAGAAGAAGGTCAGCAACAGGGTGCGGATGTGCGAACCGTCGACGTCGGCATCGGTCATGATGATGATGTTGTGGTAACGCAGCTTCTCGATGTTGTATTCGTCACGGCCGATACCGCAGCCCAAGGCGGTGATCAGCGTGCCGACTTCCTGGGACGAAATCATCCGGTCGAAGCGTGCGCGCTCGACGTTCAGAATCTTGCCCTTGAGCGGCAGAATGGCTTGGGTCTTGCGGTTCCGCCCCTGCTTGGCCGAGCCGCCAGCAGAGTCCCCTTCCACCAGGTAGAGTTCGGAGAGCGCCGGGTCCTTCTCCTGGCAGTCGGCCAGCTTGCCGGGCAGGCCGGCAATATCCAGGGCGCCTTTGCGCCGGGTCATCTCCCGCGCCTTACGCGCGGCTTCACGGGCGCGGGCGGCGTCGATCATCTTGCCGACCACGGCCTTGGCTTCGTTGGGGTTTTCCAACAGGAAGTCGGAGAAGTACTTGCCCATTTCCTGTTCGACCGCGGTTTTCACCTCGGAGGAGACCAGCTTGTCTTTGGTCTGCGAGCTGAATTTCGGGTCCGGCACTTTCACCGAAATAATCGCAGTCAGACCTTCGCGGGCATCGTCACCGGTGGTGGCGATTTTGTGCTTCTTCGCCAGGCCTTCCTGTTCGATGTAGGTGTTGAGGTTACGCGTCAACGCCGAGCGGAAGCCGGCCAGGTGCGTACCCCCGTCGCGCTGCGGGATGTTATTGGTGAAACACAGCAGGTTCTCATTGAAACTGTCGTTCCACTGCAGTGCCACTTCCACGCCGATACCGTCGTCACGTTGCACGTCGAAGTGGAATACCTGGTTCACCGGGGTCTTATTGGTGTTCAGGTATTCGACGAAGGCGCGCAAACCGCCTTCGTACTTGAACAGTTCTTCCTTACCGCTGCGCTCGTCCTTGAGGACGATGCCGACACCGGAGTTGAGGAAGGACAGTTCGCGCAGGCGCTTGGCCAGAATATCCCAGCTGAAGTGAATGTTATGGAAGGTCTCGGCCGACGGCTTGAAGTGAATCTCGGTGCCGGTCTTATCGGTATCGCCAACCGTCCGCATCGGCGCCTGCGGCACACCATGCACGTAGGTTTGCTCCCAGACTTTGCCACTGCGGCGCACGGTCAACAGCAGCAATTCGGACAAGGCGTTGACGACCGAAACGCCCACACCGTGCAAGCCACCAGACACTTTATAAGAGTTGTCGTCGAACTTACCGCCGGCGTGCAGCACGGTCATGATGACCTCGGCGGCGGAAACGCCTTCCTCTTTGTGCACGTCGACCGGGATGCCGCGCCCGTTGTCACGCACGGTGATGGATTCATCCGGGTGGATGGTGATGCTGATGTCGTTGCAATGGCCAGCCAGTGCTTCGTCAATCGAGTTATCGACCACCTCAAACACCATATGGTGCAGGCCGCTGCCATCGTCGGTATCGCCGATATACATACCGGGACGCTTGCGTACGGCATCTAGCCCTTTCAGCACTTTAATGCTGGAGGAGTCGTACGTTTGATTTTCGCTCATGCCTTCACTCCCGGTGGTCGTGGGTCTGGGTGATACGGCCATGTTCCACGTGGAACATGGCTACCGGCGTATCCGTGTGCCAGCAGTCCCGCAACAATTCATGGTCTACACAGGTGATAAACACCTGGCAGTTCAAATCTTCTAACAATCGACACAGGGCCTTGCGATGCTGCTCATCCAGTTCTGACGGCAAGTCATCCACCAGATAAATGCACTGCCCGCGACGGGCCTGACTGACCAAATGCCCCTGGGCAATGCGCAAGGCGCAGACCACCAACTTCTGCTGGCCGCGGGAGAGTATCTCCGCCGCATTGTGCGCACCGAACCTAAGCCTGAGGTCGGCCCGCTGGGGGCCCGCTTGAGTGTGTCCAAGCTGCTGGTCGCGGAGAAGGGAAGTGGCCAGCACTTCATTCAACTCACGCTCTTTATCCCAGCCGCGATAATAACTAAGCGACAACCCCTCGAGCTCAACCAGCTCGGCGAGGATGCGTTCAAACACCGGTTTCAGGGCCTGAATATAGGCGCGCCGATAACCGTCAATTTCATCGCTAGCCAGGCACAGTTCACGGTCCCAGGCCGCTTGCGAAGCGGGGTCAAGTGTACCATGCCGCAGCCATGAGTTTCGCTGCCGCAGGGCCTTCTGCAGGCGCTGCCAGGCCGGTAGAAAGCGAGGTTCCACGTGGAACACCCCCCAATCGAGAAACTGCCGCCTAATCTTCGGCGCGCCTTCGAGCAAGCGAAGGCTATCCGGGTTAATCAGTTGCAGCGGCAGTGTCTCGGCCAATTGCGCCGCACTGCGCGCATTCTGGCCATCGATGCGAATCTGAAACTCGCCCTGACGATCACGGGATATCCCCAAGCTGCTGTGGCCACCTTCAGCCAATTCAACCTGACCGAATACCGTACAGGCCAATTGCTCGTACTGAATGACCGGGAGTAGCCGGGCACTGCGGAAGGAACGGGCGAGGCCGAGCAAGTGGATGGCTTCCAGCACGCTGGTCTTGCCGCTGCCGTTAGCACCGTGAAGGATGTTGATGCGGGGGGAGGGGGAGAGGGTCACCGGGTGTAAATTGCGCACCGCGGTGACCGTGACGCGACTGAGGGACATCTAGGCGTTTTTCAACGTCAGCGTCAGAGACGCATCGGCATTACGACGTAAGCGGAATCGTCGTTGTCGGATTCCTGTACCAGCGCACTGCTGTTGGAGTCGGACAGAATCAGGCGAACCTGCTCCGTCGTCATCACCCCCAGCACGTCGAGCAGATAGCTGACGTTGAAGCCGATTTCCAGATTGCCGCCGTTGTAGTCGACCGCCACCTCTTCTTCGGCTTCTTCCTGCTCGGGGTTGTTCGCCTGAATCTTCAGTTGTCCGGCCGCCAGTTGCAGACGGATACCGCGGTACTTCTCGTTGGAGAGGATCGCCGTACGGCTGAAGGCTTCACGCAGCGCCTGACGATCGCCCAACACCAACTTGTCGCCACCCTTGGGTAGCACGCGCTCGTAATCCGGAAACTTGCCGTCGACCAGTTTCGAGGTGAAGGTGAACTCACCGGTAGTCGCGCGGATATGGTGTTGGCCGAGAACGATGCTGACGCTGCCATCCTGCTCGGTGAGCAGACGCGCCAGTTCCAGAATACCTTTGCGCGGGACTATCACCTGATGCCGATCGGCTTGTTCGATACCGGCTTCCATCGAGCACATGGCCAGACGGTGACCATCGGTAGCGACCGCGCGCAACACACCGGTCTGCACTTCCAGCAGCATGCCGTTCAGGTAATAGCGCACATCCTGCTGCGCCATGGCAAAGCTGGTGCGCTCGATCAGGCGGCGCAACTTGCTTTGCACCAGGTTGAAGGTGAACGAGCCAGGACCTTCCTCAACCGTTGGGAAGTCATTCGCCGGCAGAGTCGACAAGGTGAAACGGCTACGGCCGGCCTTGACCACCAGCTTCTGCTCATCCACACGGATATCGATCAGCGCGTCATTCGGCAAGCTTTTGCAGATATCCATCAGCTTGCGCGCCGGCACTGTGATCTCGCCCGGTTCCGCCGGTTCTTCGAGCGTTACGCGGCCAACCAGTTCGACTTCCAGGTCGGTGCCGGTGAGCGACAGCTGCTGGCCTTCAACCACCAGCAACACATTGGACAGCACCGGCAGAGTCTGACGGCGTTCGACCACGCCGGCGACCAGTTGCAGCGGTTTCAACAGGGCTTCGCGTTGAATAGTGAAATGCATGGTCTCGTCCCTTGCCTCGTGGGCTGCGTCGTGTGGAATCAGGTGGTCAGCGTGCGCAGCAGGTTCTTGTAGTCCTCGCGGATGTCCGCGTCGGATTCCCTAAGTTCAGCAATCTTACGGCAAGCGTGCAATACCGTGGTGTGATCACGACCGCCGAAGGCGTCACCAATTTCCGGCAAGCTATGGTTGGTCAGTTCTTTCGACAAGGCCATGGCGACCTGACGCGGACGCGCGACAGAACGCGAACGGCGCTTGGAAAGCAGATCGGAAATTTTGATCTTGTAGTATTCGGCGACCGTGCGCTGAATATTGTCGACGCTGACCAACTTGTCTTGCAGCGCCAACAGATCCTTCAGCGATTCACGGATCAGCTCGATGGTGATATCGCGGCCCATAAAGTGCGAGTGGGCAATCACCCGCTTCAGCGCACCTTCCAGCTCACGTACGTTGGAGCGAATGCGCTGAGCAATAAAGAAGGCCGCATCATGGGGTAGATCGACCTTCGCCTGGTCGGCCTTCTTCATCAAGATGGCCACCCGCGTTTCCAGTTCCGGCGGCTCCACGGCCACCGTCAGGCCCCAGCCGAAACGCGACTTGAGGCGCTCTTCCAGCCCTTCGATTTCCTTCGGGTAGCGGTCGCTGGTGAGGATCACCTGCTGGCCGCCTTCCAGAAGCGCGTTAAAAGTGTGGAAGAATTCTTCCTGGGAACGCTCTTTCTTAGCGAAGAATTGAATATCGTCGATTAGCAGGGCATCCACCGAACGGTAGAAACGCTTGAACTCGTTGATCGCGTTCAACTGCAGCGCCTTGACCATGTCTGCAACGAAGCGCTCCGAATGCAGGTAGACCACCTTGGCATTCGGGTTCTTCTTTAATAGGTGATTACCCACCGCATGCATCAGGTGGGTCTTACCCAGACCGACGCCGCCATACAGGAACAGCGGGTTGTAGCCGTGCTTTGGGTTGTCCGCCACCTGCCAGGCCGCTGCACGGGCCAGCTGGTTGGATTTACCCTCGACGAAGTTTTCGAAGGTAAAGGTACGATTCAGATAGCTGGTGTGCTTCAGCGCACCTTCTACTTGAACCGAACGCTCGGTGCGTACCGGCGCAGTCTGAGTGCTGGCTCCGGCCATCGGATCGAAGCTGGAGCGCGAAGGCTCATTCGCAACAGCAGTAGCCGTAGTCGGCTCATCGCTACGGGCAACATTGCTTGCCGGTGCAACAGCGGCAGCTAGCGGCGCAGCAGGAGCAACGCGAGCAGCGGCACTGCGCTTACTCCCTATTAATAAGGAAAGCGCCGGAGCCATGCCCTCGCTGCGCTCCTCCAGCAACTCCAACAAGCGGCCCAGGTATTTTTCGTTGACCCAATCGAGGACGAAGCGATTCGGCGCATAAATGCGCAACTCGTCGCTATCCGCTTCGACCTGCAACGGGCGGATCCAGGTGTTGAATTGCTGGGCAGGCAGCTCGTCGCGTAACAGCTCCACGCACTGCTGCCAAAGTTCCACGGACACGGATATCCCCTAAGGTCGAAAAGGCCGCGAGGCCAAAAACAGCCGCCATTGTAGCGACCGGAGAGGGAGTTATCCACACGAAGCGTGCGTTCTCAGCAAGTAAAATCAAAGCTTTACTCGGGTTTCATGGGTTCTGCTCGTCCTGCATGAATCTCTGTGGATAACCCCTCGCGAGCTGCCTGGATAACCACCAGCGAAAACGGGTTGATAACCGCTCTGTGCATAACTACCGACTCTATCCCCAGCTTATCCGCCGGCATCGCACACCTGGAGCACGGTTTCTCGACAGCCTTTCGAAACGCTGAAAACCGCACAGCATAAGGGCTTCACAAGGTTATCCACAGAAAATCGCTTCCCTAAGAGTTATTAACATCACTAAAAGATTTAAATATCTTCTTTCTTAATATTCTTTATCTGCACAGGAAAAGCTGGTTGGAAATTGACCTGACCGTCTGCTTTCTCTAGAATTGCCGGTCTCTTAAAACGGGGGCCATTCCGGCCCGTAGTCGACCATCCAGGTAACGCACCATGAAACGCACTTTCCAACCCAGCACTATCAAGCGCGCTCGCACCCACGGCTTCCGTGCCCGCATGGCCACCAAGAACGGTCGTGCAGTTCTGTCGCGTCGTCGCGCCAAAGGCCGTAAGCGTCTGGCAGTCTGATAATTCGGCACCGGCGGTGAGTCAAGACTTCAGTCGGGAAAAGCGCCTGCTGACCCCTCGACAATTCAAGGCTGTCTTCGACTCCCCCAGCGGTAAGGTTCCGGGTAAAAACGTCCTGCTGCTCGCGCGCAACAACGATCTTGATCATCCCCGCCTGGGTTTGGTCATCGGTAAGAAGAGCGTCAAGCTCTCGGTTGAGCGCAATCGCCTGAAGCGTGTGATTCGCGATTCATTTCGCCTGAACCAAGAGTCCTTGGTCGGTTGGGATATCGTGATAGTCGCGCGTAAAGGCCTAGGTGATCTAGAAAACCCCGAACTCGTTCAACAGTTCGGCAAGCTCTGGAAACGCTTGGCACGCAGTCGGCCACGCCCGGAAGTCCTCACCGAAACGGGGGTAACCGACAGTCCCCATGCGTAAACTGGCACTCGCCTCGATCCAGGTTTACCGCTATGCCATCAGTCCGCTGATGGCCAGTCACTGTCGCTTTTACCCCAGTTGTTCCTGCTACGCGTATGAAGCCATCGAACATCATGGCCTCATACGCGGTGGCTGGCTGACCCTGCGTCGGCTTGGTCGCTGTCACCCGTGGAATCCCGGTGGTTACGATCCGGTTCCAGTCGCCCCCACTTCCCGACCCCCTTCGATGGCCGAGTAATCATGGATATTAAACGCTCGATCCTGATCGCCGCCCTGGCAATCGTGTCCTATGTCATGGTTCTCAAGTGGAACGAGGACTACGGTCAAGCCGCACTGCCAACTCCAAGTGCAACCGCCGGCAACGTCGCCGCCACATTGCCGGATAGCCCCGTTGCGAATAGCGCCAGTGACGATGTGCCGACGGCGAATGCTGCGCACAGCGAACCGGGCGCAATTGCGACTGCCGCGACCAGCGATAAGCTGATTCGGGTCAAGACCGATGTTCTTGAGCTGGCCATCGACCCACGTGGCGGCGACATAGTGCAGTTGACTCTGCCGCAATACCCACGCCGGCAAGATCATCCCGATGTGCCCTTCCAGCTGTTCGATAACGGTGGCGAACGTCTGTATCAGGCGCAAAGCGGCCTGACCGGCGCCAACGGCCCGGATGCCAGCAGCAGCGGTCGGCCGCTTTACAGCAGTGCGCAGAGTTCTTACGCGCTGGCCGAGGGTCAAAACCAATTGACCGTCGACCTGAATTACCGTGCCGACGGTGTTAACTACATCAAACGCTTCAGCTTCAAGCGTGGTTTGAATCCGCAGTGTTCCGCCAAGGAACAGCAACAGAAAAAAACCGGCTGTGTCGATCCTTCGTCCTATCAGGTCGATGTTCGTTACCTGATCGATAACCAAAGCACCCAAGCCTGGACCGGTAACCTGTTCGCTCAGCTCAAGCGTGATTCCAGCGACGATCCGTCCTCGACCACCGCCACCGGCACCGCTACCTATCTCGGTGCCGCACTCTGGACCAAGGAAGAGCCGTACAAGAAAGTGTCGATGAAAGACATCGACAAACAGCCGCTGAAAGAGACGGTCGAAGGCGGTTGGGTCGCCTGGTTGCAGCATTACTTCGTGACTGCCTGGGTTCCGGCCAAGGACAGTGCCAACCTGGTGCAGACTCGCAAAGACAGCCAGGGCAACTACATCATCGGTTTCACCGGCCCAAGCTTGACTGTCGCGGCGGGCGCCAAGGCGGAAACCGCGGCGACCCTCTACGCCGGTCCGAAAAGCCAGGAATACCTCAAACAGTTGTCCCCGGGTCTTGAGCTGACCGTCGACTACGGCATTCTCTGGTTTATCGCCCAACCCATCTTCTGGCTGCTGCAACATATCCACAGCCTGCTGGGTAACTGGGGCTGGTCGATTATCGCGCTGACCATCCTGATCAAACTGGCCTTCTTCCCGCTGTCGGCGGCCAGCTACAAGTCCATGGCCCGCATGCGTGCCGTCGCGCCAAAACTGGCCGCTCTGAAAGAGCAGCATGGCGATGACCGGCAGAAGATGTCGCAAGCGATGATGGAGCTGTACAAGAAAGAGAAGATCAATCCGCTCGGTGGCTGTCTGCCGATTCTGGTGCAGATGCCCGTGTTCCTCTCGCTTTACTGGGTGTTGCTGGAAAGCGTGGAAATGCGCCAGGCGCCGTGGATGTTCTGGATTACCGACCTGGCGATCAAGGACCCGTTCTTTATCCTGCCGATCATCATGGGCGCCACCATGTTTATCCAGCAGCAACTGAACCCGACCCCGCCGGATCCGATGCAGGCCAAGGTGATGAAGCTGATGCCGATCATCTTCACCTTCTTCTTCCTCTGGTTCCCCGCCGGTCTGGTGCTGTACTGGGTGGTCAACAACTGCTTGTCGATCGCCCAGCAGTGGTACATTACCCGCAAGATCGAAGCCGCGGCGAAGAAGGCCGAAGCCTGATTCGAGCTTGCTAAGATGATGACAAGCGCCCCCCCCTGAGTAATCAGAGGCGGGGCGTTTTGCTATCTGCCCTTTGGTCATGAGAGCACCGCCATGAGCACCCTTCGTGAAACTATCGCCGCCATCGCCACCGCTCAGGGCCGTGCTGGCGTGGGCATAGTGCGTGTCTCCGGACCGCTGGCCGCGAGTATTGCCAAAGCGGTGAGCCAGCGGGAACTGAACCCGCGCTACGCCCACTACGGACCATTCCATGATGGCCAAGACCAGGTGCTCGATGAAGGCTTGGCCCTGTATTTCCCCGGGCCGAACTCCTTCACCGGCGAAGATGTGCTCGAACTGCAAGGTCATGGCGGTCCGGTGGTCCTCGACTTGCTGCTGCGCCGTTGCCTGGAATTGGGCGCCCGCCTGGCCCGACCGGGGGAATTCAGCGAACGGGCCTTTCTCAATGACAAACTCGACCTGGCCCAGGCTGAAGCGATTGCCGACCTGATCGAAGCCAGTTCCGAACAAGCGGCACGCAATGCCTTGCGCTCGCTGCAGGGGGAGTTTTCCCGACGCGTGCATGAGTTGACCGAGCGGCTGATTGCCCTGCGCATCTATGTCGAAGCCGCCATCGACTTCCCCGAGGAAGAAATCGATTTTCTCGCCGACGGCCATGTTTTGGGTCTGCTCGACGAGGTGCGCACTGAACTGGCGGGGGTGGTGCGCGAAGCCGGTCAAGGCGCGCTGCTACGCGATGGCATGACAGTGGTGATCGCCGGCCGGCCGAATGCGGGTAAATCCAGCTTGCTGAATGCCCTGGCCGGGCGGGAAGCGGCCATAGTCACCGAGATCGCCGGCACCACGCGGGATGTCTTGCGCGAACATATCCACATCGATGGCATGCCGCTGCATGTGGTGGACACCGCCGGCTTGCGCGCCACCGTTGATCAGGTGGAAAAGATCGGCGTGGAACGGGCGCTCAAGGCTATCGGCGAAGCCGACCGGGTGCTGCTGGTGGTCGATGCCACAGCCCCCGAGGCCGCCGATCCCTTTGCCCTGTGGCCGGAGTTTCTCGCGCAACGGCCGGATCCGGCCAAGGTCACGCTGATTCGCAACAAGGCGGACCTGACGACGGAAACCATAGCCCTCGAAGTCAGTGCCGATGGCCACGTCAGCATCAACCTCTCGGCCAAATCCACGGCCGGGCTGGAGCTGTTGCGCGAACACCTGAAGACCTGCATGGGCTACGAACAGACCTCCGAAAGCAGCTTCAGCGCGCGCAGACGCCACCTCGAAGCCTTGGGCCTGGCCAGCGCCTCCCTCGAGCACGGGCGTGCCCAGCTGACCCAGGCCGGTGCCGGTGAGCTCCTGGCGGAAGACTTACGCCAGGCGCAACAGGCACTGGGGGAAATTACCGGGGCTTTCAGCTCCGACGACCTGCTCGGGCGGATCTTCTCCAGCTTCTGTATCGGTAAATAAGCCAGCCATAACGGTTGGGAAACAGCCCAACCGTCTCCTCGCTAAGCCGTAAACATTCCTGCTTTTCCCAACCCTCTTTCGACAACCGTGGAAGCTTCAATGCTTCCACGTCTGCGTGTGGGCGACTTTTGCCTGGACAAACAGACGGATAAGCCTTGTGGAAAAACCGGCCTAAGCCCGGTCCATAACCCGGTGATAAAACGGGGGATAAAGTGCCCTGTGGATAACCGGTATTTTCATCCACAGCTTACATACGGCTATCCAACAGGCAGAAATCAGGATCAACACAGCCTTTTGAAACGCTGGAGGCCTTGCTGCTATTGATCTGCAGCGATCTATCCACAGAAAAGTGGCGCATAAGTAATAAACATAAAAACAAAGCTTTATAAAAATTCATTCTTTTAATCTTTATTAACCGGCGTGCTTTTCGAGCCAAGGCCGAGCTGGCTATTTTTTGTGCAGAAGGCTTCTTTCACCACGGCTTAATCCCTATACTTGTCGGCTTTCCGCTTTTCCCAAGTTAAAAGCCTCCCCAATTCTCAACAGGCACGAGGTGCGTGGTGGATTTCCCTTCCCGTTTTGATGTGATCGTCATCGGCGGCGGCCATGCCGGTACCGAGGCCGCGCTGGCGGCTGCACGTATGGGTGTGAAAACCCTGTTGCTGACCCATAACGTGGAAACCCTCGGGCAGATGAGCTGCAACCCAGCCATCGGCGGCATAGGTAAAAGCCACCTGGTCAAGGAAATCGACGCCCTCGGCGGCGCCATGGCAGAAGCGACCGACAGAGGTGGCATCCAGTTTCGCGTGCTGAACAGCCGCAAAGGCCCCGCCGTACGCGCCACTCGCGCCCAGGCCGACCGTGTTCTGTACAAGGCCGCGATCCGCCACAGCCTGGAAAACCAGCCGAATCTGTGGATATTCCAGCAAGCCTGCGACGACCTGATCGTCGAGCAGGATCAGGTGCGTGGCGTAGTGACGCAGATGGGGCTGCGCTTCTTCGCCGAATCCGTGGTGCTGACCACCGGCACCTTCCTCGGCGGACTTATCCACATAGGGTTGCAGAACCACTCCGGTGGTCGTGCCGGTGACCCGCCGTCGATTGCCTTGGCGCAACGCCTGCGTGAACACCCGTTACGCGTCGGTCGGTTGAAAACCGGCACACCACCACGTATCGATGGCCGCTCGGTGGATTTCTCGGTGATGACCGAGCAGCCCGGCGACACGCCGATTCCGGTGATGTCCTTCCTCGGTTCGAAAGAGCAGCATCCGCAGCAAGTCAGCTGCTGGATTACCCACACCAATGCGCGCACCCACGAAATCATCGCCGCCAACCTCAATCGCTCGCCGATGTATTCCGGGGTGATCGAAGGGATTGGTCCGCGCTACTGCCCGTCGATCGAAGACAAGATCCATCGCTTCGCCGACAAGGACAGTCACCAGGTGTTTATCGAGCCCGAAGGCCTGACCACCCACGAGCTGTACCCGAACGGTATCTCCACCTCGCTGCCCTTCGATGTGCAGCTGGAACTGGTGCGCTCGATCCGCGGCCTGGAAAACGCCCACATAGTGCGGCCGGGCTATGCCATCGAGTACGACTACTTCGATCCGCGCGACCTGAAATACAGCCTGGAAACCAAGGTGATCGGCGGGCTGTTCTTCGCCGGCCAGATCAACGGCACCACCGGTTACGAAGAAGCCGGCGCCCAAGGTCTGCTCGCCGGGGCTAACGCCGCGTTGCGCGCCCAGGGCAAAGACAGCTGGTGTCCACGTCGCGACGAGGCCTACCTCGGCGTGCTGGTCGACGACCTGATCACCCTGGGCACGCAAGAACCCTACCGGATGTTCACCTCGCGGGCCGAGTACCGGCTGATCCTCCGTGAGGACAACGCCGACCTGCGCCTGACCGAAAAAGGCCGCGAGCTCGGCCTGGTCGATGACCGGCGGTGGGCGGCGTTCTGCGCCAAGCGCGAAGGCATCGAACTGGAAGAGCAACGGCTGAAAAGCACCTGGGTGCGCCCGGGCACAGCCCAGGGCGATGCGCTCGCCGAGCGTTTCGGCACGCCGCTGACCCACGAATACAACCTGCTCAACCTGCTGACTCGCCCGGAAATCGATTACGCCGGGCTGATCGAAGTCACGGGCGCGGGTAGCAGCGATCCGCAAGTCGCGGAACAGGTCGAGATCAAGACCAAGTACGCCGGTTACATCGACCGCCAACAGGACGAGATCGCCCGTCTGCGCGCCAGTGAAGAGATCAAGCTGCCCGAGGATATCGACTACACGGGTATTTCCGGCCTGTCGAAAGAGATCCAGCACAAGCTCGGCCAGTCTCGCCCGGAAACCCTCGGCCAGGCCTCACGGATTCCCGGGGTCACCCCGGCGGCGATTTCCCTGCTGATGATTCACCTGAAAAAACGCGGCGCCGGGCGTCAGTTGGAGCAAAGCGCCTGATGTCCCTGGTTACCGCGTTACACGCAACTGAACTGACCCGTGGTGCCGAGCTGTTGGGCGTCAGCCTGAGTGAAAGCCAGCACAGCCAGTTGCTGGCTTACCTGGCCCTGCTGATCAAGTGGAACAAGGCCTATAACCTCACCGCCGTGCGCGATCCCGACGAAATGGTCTCGCGACACCTGCTCGACAGCCTCAGCGTGGTGCCCTTCGTGCGCGAGGCTGGGGATAACTGGCTCGACGTCGGCAGCGGCGGCGGTATGCCGGGTATTCCACTGGCGATTCTGTTCCCCGAGCGCCACTTCACGCTGCTGGATTCCAACGGCAAGAAGACTCGTTTCCTCACTCAGGTGAAGCTGGAACTGAAACTGGCCAATCTGGAAGTTATCCACAGCCGGGTGGAAGGCTTCAGGCCTGCGCAGCCGTTCGCCGGTATCTGTTCGCGGGCGTTCAGCGCGCTGGAAGACTTTGCCAACTGGACTCGTCACCTGGGCGATCTGAATACGCGGTGGTTGGCGATGAAAGGCGTGCATCCGGACGACGAGCTGCAGGCGTTGCCGGCGGACTTCCGGCTGACCGCTACCCATGTGCTCAAGGTTCCCGGTTGCCAAGGCCAACGCCATCTGCTGATACTGCGCCGCACCCTAGGGCCTCAAACCGGGACAGACGCTGACCATGGCTAAAGTATTCGCCATCGCCAACCAGAAAGGTGGTGTCGCCAAGACCACCACCTGCATCAACCTCGCGGCTTCCCTGGTTGCCACCAAGCGCCGGGTGCTGTTGATCGACCTCGATCCGCAGGGCAACGCGACCACGGGGAGCGG
This sequence comes from Pseudomonas sp. 2FG, assembly GCF_005502935.1. Lineage (GTDB taxonomy): Bacteria > Pseudomonadota > Gammaproteobacteria > Pseudomonadales > Pseudomonadaceae > Aquipseudomonas. Next base: position 144,927 of record NZ_SCMP01000002.1, on the reverse strand, counting down.
CGTCGACAAGCTGGCGCTCGAGCATTCGATCTACGACGTGTTGATCGGCGAGTGCAGCCTGGGCGAGGCCATGCAGTTCTCCGAGCACGGCGGCTATCAGCTGCTGCCGGCCAACCGCGACCTGACCGCCGCCGAAGTGGCCCTGCTGGACATGCCGGCCAAGGAAAGCCGCCTGCGCCAGGCCTTGGCGCCGATTCGCGAAAACTACGACTACATCCTCATCGACTGCCCGCCGTCACTGTCGATGCTGACGGTCAATGCGCTGGTTGCCGCCGATGGGGTGATCATTCCGATGCAGTGCGAGTATTACGCACTGGAAGGGCTCACCGACTTGGTCAACTCGATCCAGCGGATTGGCAAGCTGCTCAATCCGGCGCTGAAGATCGAAGGCCTGCTGCGCACCATGTACGACCCCCGCATCAGCCTGACCAACGATGTTTCCGCCCAACTGAAAGAACACTTCGGCGACAAGCTCTACGACACCGTGATCCCGCGCAACGTGCGGTTGGCCGAGGCCCCAAGCTTCGGCATGCCGGCGCTGGTCTACGACAAGCAATCCCGTGGTGCCCTCGCCTACCTGGCCTTGGCCGGTGAATTGTCGCGGCGTCAGCGCAGCGTCATCCGAACCGCAAAAGCATAAGGAACTCGCATGGCGATCAAAAAACGAGGTCTCGGGCGCGGGCTGGACGCCCTGCTGGGCGGCAGCAGCGTCAATGCTTTGCAGGAAGAAGCCGTGCAAGCCGATACCCGCGAGCTGCAATACATACCGCTGGACCTGATCCAGCGCGGTAAATACCAGCCGCGTCGCGACATGGACGCCACCGCACTGGACGAACTGGCGCAATCGATCAGGGCCCAAGGCGTGATGCAGCCCATCGTGGTGCGCCCGATCGGTGCCGGTCGGTTCGAGATCATCGCCGGTGAACGCCGTTGGCGCGCCAGCCAGCAAGCTGGCTTGGACAAGATTCCGGCGATGGTTCGCGAAGTGCCCGATGAGGCGGCCATCGCCATGGCCTTGATCGAGAACATCCAGCGCGAAGACCTCAACCCGATCGAAGAAGCGGTCGCCTTGCAGCGCTTGCAGCAGGAGTTCCAGCTGACCCAGCAGCAAGTCGCCGAAGCGGTCGGCAAATCGCGCGTCACCATCACCAACCTGCTGCGCCTGATTGCCCTGCCGGAAGAGATCAAGATCCTCCTGTCCCATGGTGACCTGGAGATGGGGCATGCCCGCGCCTTGCTCGGTTTACCGGCAGAACAGCAGGTCGAAGGGGCGCGACATGTTGTCGCACGTGGTCTGACCGTGCGCCAAACCGAAGCGCTGGTACGCCACTGGCTGAACAGCAAAGAAAAGCCGCTTGAACCGCCCAAGGTCGACCCGGACATCAGCCGCCTGGAGCAGCGCCTGGCTGAGCGCCTGGGCTCTCCGGTGCAGATCAAGCACGGGCAAAAGGGTAAGGGGCAATTGGTCATCCGCTATAGCTCGCTGGATGAGTTGCAAGGTGTCCTGGCCCACATTCGCTAAAACAATTGCACATGTAGCGAGTAGTCGGAAATCACTACCGGGCAGTTGAATAGGGGTGGAACGCCCCCTATACTCTGCGCGCATTTTGTCGGCACAAACTATGCCAAGTCGTTGATTTGAATTGACTGACGCCAGAGGCCGAAAAGCCGGAGAAAAGCTTGATGGATGTCCGCACGCCCAACCGCCTGCCCTTCCATCGTTTACCGGTGTTTCCCGTCCTGCTCGCCCAGTTCGTCGTGCTGTTACTCGCAGCGGTCGTTTTGTGGCGGTGGCGCGGAGCGGTAAGTGGCTACTCTGGGCTGTGTGGCGGGCTGATTGCCTGGCTGCCGAATGTGTATTTTGCCCACAAGGCGTTCCGCTTCACGGGAGCGCGGGCCGCCCAAGCCATAGTCCGGTCTTTTTATGCCGGTGAAGCGGGCAAGCTGATTTTGACGGCAGTGCTGTTTGCGCTGACGTTTGCAGGTGTGAAGCCATTGGAAGCGCTGGCAGTATTCGGCGTATTCCTGCTGACCCAACTGGTCAATTGGTTCGCGCCCCTGCTGATGAGAACAAGACTTTCGAGACCTTAGGGCGTTTGAGGCAAACATGGCAGAACAAACCGCTTCGGGCTATATCCAGCACCACTTGCAGAACCTGACTTACGGGCAACTGCCGAATGGTGATTGGGGGTTCGCTCACACCGCAGCAGAAGCTAAAGCAATGGGCTTCTGGGCATTCCATGTCGACACTTTGGGCTGGTCCATCGCCCTGGGTCTGATCTTTGTCCTGCTGTTCCGCCTGGCCGCGAAAAAGGCGACCTCCGGTCAGCCGGGTGGTCTGCAGAACTTCGTTGAAGTGATGATTGAGTTCGTCGACGGCAGCGTCAAGGACACCTTCCATGGCCGTAACCCGTTGATCGCACCGCTGGCCCTGACGATTTTCGTCTGGATCTTCCTGATGAATGCCATCGACCTGGTGCCGGTGGACTGGATTCCGAAAGTTGCAGCATTGCTCACCGGTAATGAACACCTGTTCTTCCGCGCGGTACCGACTACCGATCCGAATGCCACCCTGGCCATGTCCCTGTCGGTGTTCGCGCTGATCATTTTCTACAGCATCAAGATCAAGGGTATCGGTGGCTTCATCGGCGAACTGACTCTGCACCCGTTCAGCAGCAAGAACCTGGTGGTTCAAGCGCTGTTTATTCCGGTCAACTTCCTGCTGGAGTTCGTGACCCTGGTGGCCAAGCCTATTTCGCTGGCACTGCGTCTGTTCGGCAACATGTATGCCGGTGAACTGGTGTTCATCCTGATCGCCGTGATGTTTGGTACCGGCATTCTCTGGCTGAGTGGTCTGGGGGTCGTACTGCAGTGGGCGTGGGCGGTGTTCCACATCCTGATCATCACCCTGCAGGCGTTCATCTTCATGGTGCTGACCATCATCTATCTGTCGCTGGCGCACGAAGATAACCATTAAAAACGCGTAGCGCACCCGCTGACCTTCGCCCCTCGGGGAGAAGGTGCCCGAAGGGCGGAAGAGGGTGTGCGGTGTTTTGAGTGGAAGCCCGCAAGGGCAAAGGCAACAACTGATTTCGCTTTACCGCTTTACCTTAACAACCTTAACCAATACGACATAAAAAGTCGGGAGGAAAGATGGAAACTGTAGTTGGTCTGACCGCGATCGCCGTTGCACTGCTGATTGGCCTGGGTGCCTTGGGTACCGCCATTGGTTTCGGCCTGCTGGGCGGCAAGTTCCTGGAAGGCGCTGCGCGTCAGCCGGAAATGGTTCCGATGCTGCAAGTTAAAATGTTCATCGTCGCTGGTCTGCTGGACGCCGTGACCATGATCGGCGTTGGTATCGCACTGTTCTTCACCTTCGCGAACCCCTTCGTTGGTCAACTGGCAGGCTAATGCTCTGGAATCCCAGCGATGGGATTTCGAGTGATTGGTTTGACGGACAACGAACGAGCGAGGTGTTGGCGTGAACATTAATGCAACCCTGATTGGCCAGTCCGTTGCCTTCTTCATCTTTGTGCTGTTCTGCATGAAGTTCGTGTGGCCTCCGGTCATCGCGGCTTTGCAGGAGCGTCAGAAGAAGATTGCGGATGGACTGGACGCTGCCAGCCGTGCGGCTCGTGATTTGGAGCTCGCCCACGAAAAAGTGGGCCTGCAACTGCGCGACGCCAAAACCCAGGCAGCTGAAATCATTGAGCAAGCCAAGAAACGCGCTACCCAGATCGTCGACGAAGCTCGCGATCAGGCCCGTGTTGAAGGTGAGCGCCTGAAGACTCAGGCTCAGGCCGAGATCGAACAGGAACTGAACAGCGTCAAAGACGCCCTGCGGGCCCAACTGGGTGGCTTGGCGATCAGCGGTGCTGAGAAGATTCTGGGCGCCACTATCGACCGTAACGCGCATGCGGAGCTGGTTTCCAAACTGGCAGCCGAAATTTAAGCGAGGGCGCGATCATGGCAGAACTGACCACGTTGGCCCGACCTTACGCCAAGGCTGCTTTTGAGTACGCTCAGGCCCACCAGCAACTGGCCAATTGGTCAGCCATGCTCGGCCTGGCTGCAGCGGTGTCGCAAGACGACCGCATGCAGCGCGTGCTCACGGCCCCGCGTCTGACGAGTACAGATAAGGCCACCACCTTTATCGAGGTGTGTGGTGATAAGTTCGACGCCAAGGTACAGAATTTCCTTCACGTCATTTCCGAGAACAACCGTCTGGAGTTGTTGCCGGAGATCGCCGAACTGTTCGAGCTGTTGAAAGCCGAACAGGAAAAATCGGTTGATGTGGACGTCACCAGTGCCTTCGCATTGAACGAAGAACAGCAAGACAAACTCGCCAAGGTTCTCAGTGCACGGCTCGGCCGGGAAGTGCGCCTGCACGCTGCGGAGGATGCCACCCTGATCGGTGGTGTCGTGATCCGCGCCGGCGACCTGGTTATCGATGGCTCAGTTCGCGGCAAACTCGCGCAACTAGCCGAAGCATTGAAATCTTGAGTTTGAAGGGGCAGCAGAGCAATGCAGCAACTCAATCCTTCCGAAATAAGTGAAATCATCAAGGGCCGCATCGAAAAACTCGATGTGACCTCCCAAGCCCGTAACGAAGGCACAGTCGTCAGCGTGTCCGACGGTATCGTGCGGATTCACGGTCTGGCCGACGTTATGTACGGCGAAATGATCGAGTTCCCGGGCGGCGTCTACGGTATGGCGATGAACCTGGAGCGCGACTCTGTCGGCGCCGTGGTTCTCGGTGCCTACCAGTCGCTGGCCGAAGGCATGAGTGCCAAGTGCACCGGCCGCATCCTCGAAGTGCCGGTTGGTCCGGAACTGCTGGGTCGTGTGGTCGATGCCCTGGGTAACCCCGTCGACGGTAAAGGCCCGCTGAACAACGTCGCTACCGACGCGGTTGAGAAGGTTGCACCGGGCGTGATCTGGCGTAAGTCGGTCGACCAACCGGTACAAACCGGTTACAAGGCCGTCGATGCCATGATCCCGGTTGGCCGTGGCCAGCGTGAGCTGATCATCGGTGACCGTCAGATCGGTAAAACCGCTCTGGCGATCGACACGATCATCAACCAAAGAGACAGCGGCATCCGCTGCGTCTACGTCGCTATCGGTCAGAAGCAATCGACCATCGCCAACGTGGTTCGCAAACTGGAAGAAAACGGCGCGTTGGCTAACACCATCATCGTCGCGGCCAGTGCTTCCGAATCCGCTGCGCTGCAGTTCATCGCACCGTACGCCGGCTGCACCATGGGCGAGTACTTCCGTGACCGCGGCGAAGACGCGCTGATCGTCTATGACGATCTGTCCAAGCAAGCCGTGGCCTATCGCCAGATTTCCTTGCTGCTGCGCCGTCCGCCAGGCCGTGAAGCCTACCCAGGCGACGTGTTCTATCTCCACAGCCGTCTGCTGGAGCGCGCTTCCCGCGTATCCGAAGAGTACGTTGAGAAGTTCACCAATGGCGCCGTGAAAGGCAAGACCGGTTCCTTGACCGCTCTGCCGATCATCGAAACCCAGGCTGGCGACGTGTCCGCGTTCGTTCCGACCAACGTGATCTCGATCACCGACGGTCAGATCTTCCTGGAATCGGCCATGTTCAACTCCGGCATTCGTCCGGCAGTGAACGCCGGTGTGTCGGTATCCCGTGTGGGCGGCGCGGCTCAGACCAAGATCATCAAGAAGCTCTCCGGTGGTATCCGTACCGCTCTGGCTCAGTACCGTGAACTGGCGGCTTTCGCCCAGTTCGCCTCTGACCTGGACGAAGCCACCCGTAAGCAGCTTGAGCATGGTCAGCGCGTTACCGAACTGATGAAGCAGAAGCAATACGCGCCGATGTCCATCGCCGACATGTCGCTGTCCCTGTACGCCGCCGAGCGTGGCTTCCTGCAGGACATCGAGATCGTCAAAATCGGCAGCTTCGAACAAGCTCTGATTGCTTACTTCAACCGCGATCACGCCGACTTGATGGCGAAGATCAACGTGAAGGGTGACTTCAATGACGAAATCGACGCAGGCATGAAAGCCGGCATCGAGAAGTTCAAGGCCACCCAAACCTGGTAAGCCGCAGCGGGGGTCGCAAGACCCCCGCCTGCTAACCCGATAGGTGTTACATGGCAGGCGCAAAAGAGATTCGCAGCAAGATTGCGAGCATCAAAAGCACGCAAAAGATCACCAGCGCCATGGAAAAGGTGGCTGTCAGCAAGATGCGCAAGGCTCAAATGCGCATGGCTGCCAGCCGTCCCTACGCGGAGCGCATCCGCCAGGTGATTGGTCATCTGGCCAACGCTAACCCGGAATACCGTCACCCGTTCATGATCGACCGCGAAGTCAAGCGTGTCGGTTATGTGGTGGTGAGCAGTGACCGTGGTCTGTGCGGTGGCTTGAACACCAACCTGTTCAAGGCCCTGGTCAAGGACATGGCGGTAAACCGCGAACAAGGCGTAGAGATCGATATCTGCGTAGTAGGCAGCAAGGGTGCGGCATTTTTCCGCAACTTCGGCGGTAACGTCGTCGCTGCAATCAGCCACCTGGGCGAAGAGCCGTCGATCAATGATCTGATCGGCAGCGTCAAGGTGATGCTGGATGCCTACCTGGATGGCCGTATTGATCGCCTGTCCGTGGTTTCCAACAAGTTCATCAACACCATGACGCAACAGCCGACAGTGGAGCAGTTGATCCCGCTGGTGGCTGATCCGGATCAGGAACTCAAGCATCACTGGGACTATCTCTACGAACCCGACGCTAAAGAGCTGCTCGACGGCCTGATGGTGCGCTACGTGGAGTCGCAGGTGTACCAGGCGGTGGTCGAGAACAACGCGGCTGAACAAGCGGCGCGGATGATCGCGATGAAGAACGCTACCGACAACGCCGGTGATCTGATCAGCGATTTGCAGCTGATCTACAACAAGGCGCGTCAGGCGGCGATCACCCAAGAGATCTCGGAAATCGTTGGCGGCGCTGCCGCGGTCTGATACCGGTTCAAATATTCAGAGGATCCAGCTATGAGTAGCGGACGTATCGTACAAATCATCGGCGCCGTGATCGACGTGGAATTCCCACGCGATCAGGTCCCGAGCATCTACGACGCCTTGAAAGTTCAAGGCGCCGACACCACCCTGGAAGTTCAGCAGCAGCTGGGCGACGGCGTGGTCCGTACCATTGCGATGGGCTCGACCGAAGGCTTGAAGCGCGGTCTGGACGTCAACAACACGGGCACAGGCATCTCCGTACCGGTCGGTAAAGCGACCCTGGGCCGGATCATGGACGTACTCGGCAACCCGATCGACGAAGCCGGCCCGATCGGCGAAGAAGAGCGTTGGGGTATTCACCGCCCTGCGCCGTCTTTCGCCGAACAAGCGGGCGGCAACGACCTGCTGGAAACCGGCATCAAGGTTATCGACCTGATCTGCCCGTTCGCCAAAGGCGGTAAAGTCGGTCTGTTCGGTGGCGCCGGTGTCGGCAAGACCGTAAACATGATGGAACTGATCCGTAACATCGCCATCGAGCACAGCGGTTATTCCGTGTTCGCCGGTGTGGGTGAGCGTACTCGTGAGGGTAACGACTTCTACCACGAGATGAAGGACTCCAACGTTCTCGACAAAGTGGCGCTGGTTTACGGTCAGATGAACGAGCCGCCGGGCAACCGTCTGCGCGTGGCACTGACCGGCCTGACCATGGCCGAGAAGTTCCGTGACGAGGGTAACGACGTACTGTTGTTCGTCGACAACATCTACCGTTACACCCTGGCCGGTACCGAAGTATCCGCACTGCTGGGCCGTATGCCTTCGGCTGTGGGTTATCAGCCGACCCTGGCCGAGGAAATGGGCACTCTGCAAGAGCGCATCACTTCGACCAAAAACGGTTCGATCACCTCGATCCAAGCCGTCTACGTTCCTGCGGACGACTTGACCGACCCGTCGCCGGCGACCACCTTCGCCCACTTGGACGCCACCGTCGTACTGTCCCGTGACATCGCCTCCCTGGGTATCTACCCGGCGGTCGATCCACTCGACTCCACGTCGCGTCAGTTGGACCCGATGGTGATTGGTCAGGAGCACTACGATACCGCGCGTGGCGTTCAGTACGTGCTGCAGCGCTACAAAGAGCTGAAGGACATCATTGCGATCCTGGGTATGGACGAGCTGTCGGAAGCCGACAAGCAGTTGGTATCCCGCGCTCGTAAGATCCAGCGCTTCCTGTCGCAGCCGTTCTTCGTGGCTGAAGTCTTCACCGGTGCTTCGGGTAAATACGTTTCCCTGAAAGACACCATTGCTGGCTTCAAAGGCATCCTCAACGGTGACTACGACCAACTGCCAGAACAAGCGTTCTACATGGTCGGCAGCATCGAAGAAGTCATCGAGAAAGCCAAGAAACTGTAATCCCAGCGCCCGGTAACGGGCGCTAATCAGGTTGAGGCAAGCAAATGGCTATGACAGTCCATTGCGATATCGTCAGCGCGGAAGGCGAGATCTTCTCCGGTCTGGTCGAGATGGTGATTGCGCACGGTAACCTGGGTGATCTCGGGATCGCTCCAGGTCACGCACCGTTGATCACCGATCTCAAGCCGGGCCCGATCCGCCTAATCAAGCAGGGTGGCTGGTCCGAGGTGTTTTACATCTCCGGTGGTTTCCTGGAAGTGCAGCCGAATATGGTGAAGGTCCTGGCCGACACCGTACAGCGTGCAGCCGACCTGGACGAAGCCTCTGCTCAGGAAGCCGTCAAGGCTGCCGAGAAGGCCCTGCATGATAGAGGCGCGGAGTTCGACTACGGTTCCGCCGCCGCCCGTCTGGCCGAGGCCGCAGCTCAGCTGCGGACCATCCAGGCGGTGCGCAAGAAGTTCGGCGGCTAATCCCGCAAGACTTCATCGCGATCGAGTAAAAGGGTAGCCTTGGCTACCCTTTTTCTTTTTCCGGTTTTGCCTATTCGTAGGCTGGGTAGAGCGCAGCGAAACCCGGCTCCTGTGTATTACCGGGTTTCATCCGGCCTATGCTTGTTCAGGATCTGTCCACATGTCTCTCGATATCGTCATCCTCGCCGCCGGCCAAGGCACGCGCATGCGTTCCGCGCTACCCAAGGTGCTGCATCCGGTCGCCGGTAAATCCATGCTCGGGCATGTCATCGACAGCGCCCGGCTACTGCAGCCGCAGAGCATCCAGGTGGTGATCGGCCACGGCGCGGAAACCGTGCGCGAGCGGTTGGCCGCGGACGACCTGAGCTTCGTGCTGCAAGCCCAGCAACTGGGCACCGGCCACGCGGTGGCGCAGGCGCTGCCCAAGCTTTCGGCCGAGAACGTGCTGATCCTCTATGGCGATGTGCCGTTGATCGAGGTCGACACCCTGCAGCGCCTGCTGCAACGGGTCAGTTCCGAGCAGCTTGGGCTGTTGACGGTCGATCTGAACGATCCGACCGGCTACGGGCGGATCGTTCGCGACGACCAGGGCCTGGTCAAAGCCATAGTCGAACACAAGGATGCGACGCCCGAGCAGCGGGCGATCTGCGAAGGCAATACCGGCATCCTCGCGGTGCCCGGCAAGTGCCTGGCCGACTGGCTCGGCCGCCTGTCGAACAACAACGCCCAGGGCGAGTACTACCTGACCGACGTGATCGCCATGGCGGTGGCCGACGGCCTGGTGGTGGCCACCGAGCAGCCGCTGGATGCCATGGAAGTGCAGGGCGCCAACGACCGCATGCAGCTGGCCGAACTCGAGCGCCATTACCAACAACGCGCGGCCCGCCAGTTGATGGCCCAGGGTGTGACCCTGCGCGATCCGGCACGTTTCGATCTGCGTGGCGAGGTGACGGTGGGCCGCGATGTGCTGATCGACATCAACGTGATACTCGAAGGCCGGGTGCTCATCGAAGATAACGTCGAGATCGGCCCCAACTGCGTGATCAAGAACAGCACCCTGCGCAGAGGTGCGGTGGTCAAAGCCAACAGCCATCTCGAGGGTGCCGAGTTGGGCGAGGGCAGCGATGCCGGACCGTTCGCACGCTTGCGCCCAGGTTCGGTGCTGGGCGCCAAGGCGCATGTGGGTAACTTCGTCGAGTTGAAAAACGCCGTGCTGGGCGAAGGCGCCAAGGCCGGCCACCTGAGTTACCTGGGCGACGCCGAAGTGGGGGCGCGAAGCAACATCGGCGCGGGCACCATTACTTGCAACTACGATGGCGCCAACAAGTTCAAGACCGTGTTGGGCGAAGACGTGTTTATCGGCTCCAACAGCGCCCTGGTTGCTCCTGTGGCGCTCGGCGACGGTGCCACCACTGGCGCCGGCTCGGTGATTACCGCCGATGTACCGGCCGCCACCCTGGCGGTGGGCCGGGCCAAGCAGCGCAATATCGAAGGCTGGAAGCGCCCGACCAAGAAGTGATGCGACGTAGGGTGGATAACCGCGAAGCGTTATCCACCGACGGTTTCGCCAGCGTTTCGCTTGGTGGACAAGCACAGCGTTGTCCACCCTACGTCGTTTCCCGCTTGACGAAAAAGCTTCGATAGGTTTTGATTCGCGCACTTATCTTTCGAATCGAAACTTAACTGGCCTATGTCGAAGCGCAACACCCCGCAACGCCGTCACGCCATTCTTGCGCTGCTCACCGAGCAGGGTGAAGTCAGCGTCGATGAGCTGGCCAAGCGCTTCGCCACCTCGGAAGTCACCATCCGCAAAGACCTCGGCGCGCTGGAGAAGAACGGCCTGTTGCTGCGTCGTTACGGCGGGGCGGTGCCGATGCCGCAGGAACTGATCGCCGACGGCGGCCAACCGATCTCCAAATACAAGCAGGCTATCGGTCGTGCTGCGGCCGGGCTGTTGCGTGAACACGCACGGATCATCATCGATAGCGGTAGCACCACCGCGGCGTTGATTCCGGAGCTCGGCTACAAACCCGGTTTGCTGGTGATGACCAATTCCTTGAGCGTGGTCAGCGCCTTGCGCGAGCTGGAACACGAGCCGGTGTTGTTGATGACTGGCGGCACCTGGGACCCACATTCTGAATCCTTCCAGGGCCAAGTCGCCGAGCAAGTGCTGCGCTCCTACGATTTCGATCAGCTCTTTATCGGGGCCGATGGTATCGACCTGGCGCGTGGCACTACGACCTTCAATGAGCTGTTGGGCCTGAGCCGGGTCATGGCCGAAGTCGCCCGTGAAGTCATAGTCATGGTCGAGGCCGATAAGATCGGCCGCAAGATTCCCAATCTGGAGCTGCCCTGGAGCAGCATCCATACCCTGATTACCGACGAACGCCTCCCAACGGAGGCCCGTGAATCGATCACGGCGCGCGGGATACACCTGATCTGCGCCGTTGTAGAAGCCTAAGGAGAGAACTATGTGTGGCATCGTTGGCGCCGTCGCCGAGCGCAATATCACCGCGATCCTGGTGGAAGGCCTGAAACGTCTGGAATACCGCGGCTACGACAGCGCCGGCCTGGCGGTCTTCAGCAGTGCCGGGCAGCTGGAGCGCCGCCGCAGTGTGGGCAAGGTCAGCGAGTTGGAAAACGCGCTGAATGCCGAACCATTGGCCGGTCGTCTGGGCATCGCCCACACCCGTTGGGCCACCCACGGCGCACCGAGCGAGCGTAACGCCCACCCGCACTTCTCCGGCAGCGAGCTGGCGGTGGTGCACAACGGCATCATCGAAAACCACGAACAATTGCGCGAACGCCTGAAGGGCCTCGGCTACCTATTCAGCTCGGATACCGACACCGAAGTCATAGTTCATCTGCTCGATCACAAGCTTAAAGACTGCGGTGATCTGGCGGCGGCGCTGAAAGCCGCGGTGAAGGAATTACACGGTGCCTACGGTTTGGCGGTCATCAGCGCGCGCCAACCGGATCGCCTGCTCGCCGCCCGCAGCGGTAGCCCGCTGGTCATCGGCCTCGGTCTCGGTGAGAACTTCCTCGCCTCCGACCAACTGGCATTGCGGCAGGTTACCGACCGCTTCGTGTACCTGGAAGAAGGCGACATAGCCGAAATCCGCCGTGACAGCGTGCAGATCTGGACGGTCGATGGCCAGCCGGTGGTGCGCGAAAGCGTGCAATACCACGAAGGGGCCGAGGCGGCGGATAAGGGTGAGTATCGCCACTTTATGCTCAAGGAGATTCACGAACAGCCGAAGGTGGTGCAGCGCACCCTGGAAGGCCGTCTGGGTTCCGATCAGGTGCTGGTGCAGGCCTTCGGCCCGCAAGCCGCCGAGCTGTTCGCCAAGGTGCAGAACGTGCAGATCGTCGCCTGCGGCACCAGCTACCACGCCGGCATGGTCGCCCGTTACTGGCTGGAAGGCCTGGCCGGCATTCCGTGCCAGGTCGAAGTGGCCAGCGAGTTCCGCTACCGCAAGGTGGTGGTGCAACCGGGCACCCTGTTCGTCAGCATCTCCCAGTCCGGCGAAACCGCCGACACCCTGGCCGCCTTGCGCAACGGCAAGGCGCTGGGCCCGGATAACGGCGGTTACCTGGCCAGCCTGGCGATCTGCAACGTGGGCATCAGCTCACTGGTGCGTGAGTCCGACCTGACTCTGCTGACCCAGGCCGGCCCGGAAATTGGCGTGGCTTCGACCAAAGCCTTCACCACCCAACTGGTGGCGCTGATGCTGCTGACCCTGTCACTCGGTCGGGTGCGCGGAACCTTGGCGGCCGGTGTGGAAGCCGAGCTGGTGGAAGAGTTGCGCCGCTTGCCGACTCGCCTCGGTGAGGCGCTGGCGATGGACAGCAGGGTGGAGAAAATCTCCGAGCTGTTCGCCGAGAAGCATCACGCGCTGTTCCTCGGCCGTGGCGCGCAGTACCCGGTGGCCATGGAAGGTGCGCTGAAGCTCAAGGAAATCTCCTATATCCACGCCGAGGCTTACCCCGCCGGTGAACTCAAGCACGGCCCGCTGGCCCTGGTGGACAGCGACATGCCGGTGGTCACAGTGGCGCCGAACAACGAGCTGCTGGAAAAGCTCAAATCCAACCTGCAGGAAGTGCGCGCCCGTGGCGGCGAGCTGATCGTCTTCGCCGACGAGCAAGCCGGCTTGGGCAACGGCGAGGGCACCCATGTGGTGAACATGCCGCACATCCTCGATGCTCTGGCACCTATCCTCTACACCATCCCGTTGCAGCTGCTGTCCTACTACGTCGCCGTGCTCAAGGGCACAGACGTCGACCAGCCGCGCAATCTGGCCAAGAGCGTCACCGTCGAATAAGCCTCAGGGATAAGCGCGCGGCGGGTGTGGGGGTCCTGAATTCAACACACAAGCACCGCCGTTCGCCTAGCCCTTATGGTTAGGGAAAACGTCGTCTCGTCTTGCAGGGGGCTCATTCGGCTGCAGCCGGGCCAGGTTGTGCTTGATGACATCCATCACCGCCGCGGTCATCACCGAGGTGGAGACACCGAACATCAGGATGCCGTTGGCCGCTTCCAGCGGGCCGAGCAGACGCCAGCGTTCGGACATGACGATATCGCCATAGCCCAGGGTGGCGAAGTTGACCCCCGAGTGATACAGCGCGGTGGCGAACTCGCCGAATTCGCCGAGCAGCATGAACAGGGCGGCCCAGATGGCCATCTGCACGAAATTGCCGAGCAACATCAGCAGCATCACCATCGACAGCAACAGGATATCCAGCCACTGCGAGTCGCGGCCTTGCCGGGCATGCCTGAAGCGCACGTACTGGCGCAGGCACATGGCCAGGAAAATGGCCTGCAGCAGCAGGCAGAGCAGCATCACGGGGAGGCCGGTCAGCAGATTGAGCAGCATGGGTGACCCCTTCAGCGGGCGTGTTGCCGCACGCGGCGGCGTTGGTCGAGCAGGTGGACCATCAGGCAGGCATAGAGGGTGACGGCGATGAACAGCCCCATGCGCACGGCGAAGGCGCTGTAGACATCCTTGCCGGCGGCGCTGTCCTGCACCGACTGACCGAGCAGGATGATCAGGGTGACCTGAGTATTGAGCCAGAAGCCAGGCGTCAGCCGGGTCGGGCTCAGGGCATAGAGCTTGCGCGCCAGCAGCAGGCCGACCAGCAGCATCCACAGGAAGAACATCCACAGGTGCACAAACAGGCTGAGGGCGCACCAGAACAGGATCGCCAGCAGGCCGCCGAGCAGGGTCGAGCCGAGCAACTCGCGGCCGGCATCGCGCGCCTTGGTGGTGCAGCTCTGCTGGCCGAGGCTCACCGATTTCATGATCAGTGGCATATAGCTGGCCGGATCGATCAGTGCCAGCAGGAAGGCCGGCAGCACTACCAGGGCTGCGCGCAATGCCACCCAGCCGGCTTCTTCGGTCGGCAGCGCCGGGGCGGCCGGTGATGCCTGCGCGGCGGTGGTTTCGGGAAACAGCCAATGGCTGAGGGACAGCACTATTACGGCGAGGAGCAGGCCCTTGACTAGGGCGCCGATGACCAGTAGGGCCAGGCCGAAATCGGCGGTGCCGGCCGCAGAAATCATGGTCAGGCCGATCACCAGGAAGGTGGCGACCAGGTTGTTGCCCCCGTGCAGGCCATAGCGGAAGGCCAGGAACAGGCACAGGCCAATCAGCAGAACCCCGCTGAAAGGGTAGTAGCGCAGCAACGGGATCAGCAGCAGGCCGCTGCCGGTGGTCAGCATCACCACCAGCGTCAGCCCCAGCCCAGCCTTCAACGACAGGGGGCGGTTGAGCGAGGCTAGGAGGAACAGGCTGAACAGCGGAGCGACAAAGGGGATCGGCAGGTTCAGGCCGAAGCTGGCGGCCAGGCACAGCGCGGTGCCGCTGGCCAGGCGCAGTGCCCGCTGGCTGCGGGGCTCGCGTTCAGTGGGCATGGGCGCTGTCAGTAGGCATAGGACAGCCAGCTCATCAAACGCAGGAACAGGCGACCCAGCGGGTTAAGCGGGTTGCCCTCGTCGGGGAACGCCATGACTTCGGCCTGCCCGCCGACGCGGATGCCGCGCAGCGTGGCCAACTCGCCCGGGGCGAGCTCGATAATTACCGGGAAGCGCTGGGCCGGGCGCAGCCAGTCGCGGCTGTTCTCCACGCTCGGCAGGGTGCCGGGCGCGGTGCTCTGGCCGACGCTGACCCCATAGCCGACGCTGCGCACACGACCTTCGAATATCTCGCCAGGCAGCGCGTCCAGCACTATGGCAACCGGGGTGCCGGGCTCGACCCGGCCCAGGTTGTTCTCGGTCATTTCCGCGCTAATCCATACATCGTGAATGGCGATCAGGGTCATGACCGGATTTCCGGCAGCGGCATATTGTCCGGCTTCGGTGCGCAGATCGGTGATCAGCCCGGCCGAACGTGCTCGTACCCGGGTATTGGCCAGGTCCAGTTCGGCCTTTGCCAGGGCGGTGGCGGCGCTGCGCAGCAGGGCGTTGTCTTCGTCGCTGCCGCCCTGCTGTTCACGTGCGCGTTGCACTTCGGCCCTGGCCGCGGCGACCTGACTGATGGCCTGCTCACGACTGGAGCGGGAGACCTCGAGGAGACGCACGGAAATGGTTCCCGGATCGTCGCGATACAAGCCTTCAAGACGTTGGTTATCCTGGCGAGCCTTGAGTTCGTTGGCCTGGGCGGCGCGCAAGGATGCTTGCGCCGAGTCGATTCCGGCGGTGCTGGCAGCGATCTGACGGCGTGTCGACTCGAGGTCGGCACGGGCGCGATCGACGGCGATCCGGTACTGCTGCTGATCCACCTCGAAGAGGACTTCGCCGGCCTTGACGTCTTGATTGTTGCGCACCTGCACCCGGGTCACCCGGCCGGCCACTTCTGCGGCCACCGGGACGACGAAGGCCTGCACCCGCGCCTGCTGCGTGTAAGGAGTAAAGCGGTCGGCCAGCAGGTACCAGAGCAGGCTCAGGCCGATCAGCCAAACCACCCACTTCGCGCCCTTCTTTACCGGGTCGGCGGTAGGCGCGGGCGCGCCGGTGACCGGAGCCGAGGGGGCGGGCTGCGCTGCTTCACTCATCGTCTCTTACCTTGTGTGGAGTCGGGGAGGCGCTGGCCGTGGGGTCCGTGGGCTCATCCAGGAGGTCGCCCCAGTCGGTGCGTTGCTGCATCTGCTCGCGGCTGGCCTGATCGACCCTCGGCTGAGCGCTGTACCAGCCGCCTCCAAGGGCCTTGTACAGGGCAATCAGATTGCTCACTGCATTGGCACGGCTGAGCAGGTAGTTATCCTGTTGCAGGAACAGCGCACGCTGGGCGTCCAGCACGCGCTGGAAGTCCGAGTAGCCTTCGCGGTACTGGGCGTTGGCCAGGGTCACCGAGCGCTGGGCGGCCAGTGCCGCCTCGCGCAGGATACGCTCGCGCTCCAGCGCCTTGATCAGGCCATTGGCGGCATCGTCGGCCTCGCGCGCCGCCTGGCGCACGGCGTCGCGGTAGACCTCGATCAACTGCTGCAAGCGGGCATCCTGCACGCGCACGTTGTTGCTGATTTGGCCGTGGTCGAACAGGTTCCAGCGCAGGCTGGGGCCGCCGACCAGGTCCAGACTGTTGGAGGCGCCGTCCAGTGAGCTGGCGGACCAGACGATGCTGCCCAGCAGGCTCAGTGAGGGGTAGAGATCGGCTTCGGCCACGCCGATGAGTGCCGACTGGGAGGCGACATTGAGTTCGGCGGCGCGTATGTCCGGCCGGCGCAGCAGCAGGTTGGCGGGTACGTCCTGCAGCACCGCGCGATCGATCAGCGGGATCAGCCCCTCGTTCTCGACCAACTCCGGCAGCGGGCTGGGCGGACGGCCGATCAGCACGGCCAGGGCGTTGCGGGTGCGCAGTACCTGGTCCTCGAAGTCGGGAATGGTACTCAGGGTGCCCAGATACTGGGTCTTGGCCTGTTGCAGGTCGAGTTCGGCAGTCTGCCCACTCTTGAACAGCTTCTCGGTGATTTCAAAGCTGCGCTTTTGCTGCTCGGCGTTCACACGGGCGACACGCAGACGCGCTTCGGTGGTGCGCAGGGCGAAATAGGTATCGGCCATCTGCGCCCGCAGCAGCACCAGTACGTCTTCGTAATTGGCTTCGGCGGCGAAGTAGCTGGCATCGGCCGACTCGATGGCACGGCTGAAGCGGCCCCAGAAATCCAGCTCCCAACCTATGTCGAAGCCCGCGCTGTATTGCCAGAAATGGCTGTCCTGCGGGTTACGCCCACCGGACTGGTTGCGGTCCAGGTACAGACTGTCGGCGCTGGCCTGCTGCAGCTGCGGGTAGCGCCCGCTCTGGGCGATACCCAATTGGGCGCGCGCCTCGAGCACCCGCAGGCCGGCAATCTTCAGGCTCGGGTTGTGGGCGTCGGCCTCGGCAATCAAACGGTCGAGGATAGGGTCGGCGAACACCTGCCACCACTGCAGAAAGTCGGGTTGTGGGCGCTGCTGGCTGGCCTGCTCGAGCGCCGGGCTGTTCCAGTGTTCGACCCATGCCTCACGCGGTGCCTGGAAGTCCGGCCCCAGGCGTACGCAGCCACTGAGGCCAAGTGCGCCGAGCAGGAGTAACCGGCCTGGGCGAAGTCCGGGCGACATGGGGGCGAGCCTGCTCGCGTCAGGGCTCCTGGTCGCCTGGCCCGCCGCCCTGCGGCTGGTCCCTGACCCATTGCCAGAACAGCTGGTAGCCGACCGCGAGAACCACCGGGCCGATGAACAGGCCGATGATGCCGCCGGTGACCATGCCGCCCAGGGCGCCGATCAGCACCACCGGCATCGGCACATCGACACCCCGGCCGAGCAGCAGCGGCTTGAGCACGTTGTCGGCCAGGCCGGCGACGAAGACGTAGATGGCGAAGGCAATGGTCGCCATGCTGGCACCCTCGGTGGCGAAGACGAAGGCGATCACCGGGAGAGTGATCAGGGTGGCCGGTAGCTGCATGATGCCGAGCAGCAGTACCGCCAGGGCCAGCAGTCCGGCGCCGGGGATGCCCATGAGCACGAAGCCGACGCCGATCAGCAGCATCTGGATGAAGGCGATGCCGACCACGCCCTGAGCCACCGCACGGATGGTGGCGGTGCACAGTTCGGTGATTTGCGCTCCCTTGCCCGGGCCGGAGATCCGCGAGGCGATCTGCACCGCGCTGCGACCGCCGTTCTCACCATAGGCCATGAAGATGCCGGCGATGATCAGGGCGAAGATGAATATCAGCAGGCCCGTGCCGAGGCCGGCGAGCTTGCCCAGCAGGGTGAGACTGACACCCTTGAGGTGCGGGGCGAGCTTCTGCGCCAGGCCGCTCAGGTCGGTGGCGGCTTGCAGCCAGAAGCCGTGCAGGGCGTTGCCCACCAGCGGCCAACTGGCGACCGAGTCGGCCGGCGGCGGAATATGGAAGCCGCCGCTCTTGACCACGGCGATGGCCTGCTCCACCGAGTCGGCCATCGAGGTGCCCAACAGGTAGACCGGCACCATCAGGATGCCGATGGCGAGCAGCACGATCAGCGTCGCGGTGCGCCCGTCGTTGTTGCCCAGCTTGCCCTTGAGCCTGCCGTGCAGTGGGTAGAGGGTGATCGCCAGGATCAACGACCAGAGCATCAGGTCGAGGAAGGGGTGGAAGATCTGGTAGCAGAAAATCACCAGCACGGCGATCAGCCCGGCACGGATCAGCACATCGAGCAGGCCGTGGGACAGCGCCTTCTCGGCAGTGGGCGTGGGCAACATCGATTATCTCCTGGCAGGTCGCCGCAAAGGCATGAGCTCGGTAAGCCCAAGCATAGACGCTCAACCGCGGAGGGTAGCCCGAAGAGGCATGCCAGCCACGGCACCTCGCCGCTTACCTGTCATGCCGTGGCTGGGCCGTACGCTGCGACCAAGAACTTCAACAGCCGCCTCCAAGCCTCAGGGATAAGAGCGTGGCGTGTAGACCCAGGCGCCGCCGTCCTGACGGGCAAAGCGCCGGGTCGTCGATGAGCCGATGATCACCATGGTGCGCATGTCCACCTGCTCCGGGCGCAGCTCGGCGAGAGTGGTGAGGGTCAGGGTTTCCCCCGGCCGGCCGATATCGCGACCGAGCACGACGACGGTATCGCCGCTGCGATGGCCGGCGACTATCTCCAGCGCTCGGCCCAGTTGCCAGGGGCGGGCGCGGGAGATCGGGTTGTAGAAGGCCAGCGCCAAATCGGCCGCCGCCGCATGCTCGAGGCGCAGTTCGATGATGTCCCAGGGCTTGAGGTTGTCCGACAGCGACAGGATGCAGAAGTCATGGCCCAGCGGTGCGCCCGCCCGTGCGGCAGTCGCCAGGGCGGCGGAGACGCCGGGGAAGATTTGCAGGTCGACGGCCTGCCAGAGCGGATCGCTCGAGGCTTCCAACGCTTCCAATACCGCCGCCGCCATGGCGAACACACCGGGGTCGCCGGACGACACCACCACCACCGAACGACCGCTGCTGGCCAGCTCGAAGGCATGCCGGGCGCGCTGCAGTTCTTCGCGGTTGTCGCTGCAATGCAGCACCTGCTCCGGGCGGAACGGCCCGGCCATCTTCACGTAGGTTTCGTAACCGAGCACATCCTCGGCCTGCTGCAATGCCAGCTTGGCGGCCGGCACCATGAATTCGGCGGCGCCAGGGCCAAGGCCGACGACGGTCAGGCGGCCACGGGCCTGGCCGATGGTGGCCGGGTCGACTGGCTCGGGCGAGACGAACAGGCGGATGCCGCCGACTTGCCGACTCAGGGCGGGCAGCGTTGTGTCGTCGGCAATAAAGCGCAGTGGCACGCCGAGCGCTTCGGCGGCCCTGGGCAATTCGGCAGCGCTCATCCATTTACACGGGGCCAGCAGGCAGGCCAGGGAAAGCGGCGCCAGGCCGGCGCCGGTCAGGCCGGCGCGAACCGTGGTGGCGGTATCGCCCGCCAGCGAATCGACCAGGGCCATGACCACGCGGGGGTGGATCAGCAACTCGGCGGCGCTGGCGGGGCGATCCGCCGGGGTGATGTGGATAACCCGTCCGGCCCGGTCATCCACCGGCAGCTTGGCCTCGGCCAGCCAGGGGGCGTCGCCCTCGATACGCAGCGTCTCGCCGCCAAGCAGATCGGAGACGAAGCGCTTGCCCTGTTCGATATCGGCCAGCGCATAGCCGGCGGGCGGATCGAGCAGGCAGGTGCCGAAGCGCAGTTCGCCGCTGGTGGTGATGGCCGGCGCGACGTCCAGTGCCGCGGCGATTTCGCGGGCCATGTGGTTGACCCCGCCGAGGCCGCCGAGCAGCGGCACCACGGCGCTGCCGTCCTCGGCCACGGCCAGCACCGGCGGCTCGGCGCCTTTGCTTTGCAGCAGTGGCGCGAGGATGCGGATGACGATGCCGGCGGCGCACAGGGCGATGATCGGCGTATCGCGCCGATACAGCTCGCGCAGGGTGTCGCCGAAGTCGTCGTAGGGCTGCTCGACGCCTTCGACGCGGCCACGCAGGCCGTGGATCTCCGCCTGTGGATAAAGTGCCTGGATGCGGCGTGCGGTGGCCAGGCTGGTGTTGCCGAGAATGACGATGGCCGGGGCGTTATGCATGCTGGGGTACCAGTTAAATGTCGGGTAGAGCGTCAACGCGGTCAGGGAAACATCTGCGTCGCGAGAACATCCGTAGGGTGCGCCGTGCGCACCGAGGCCGGTTGGTGCGCGCGGCGCACCCTACTCAGGCTTTTGTCACCATGTTGCGGGCGAGCGGAGCAAAATCGGGCGCGTCATCAGGCCTGCCATTTTTCGCCCGGCACGATAATCAGTGAAAAGTACGGCGAGGCCATCGGATCGACCTGATCGAGCGGCACTATGCGCTGGTTGTCCATGGTCGCCCGCTCGACGTAGAGCGCCCGTTCAGCCAGGCCGAGGTCTTCGAGCACGGCGCGAACCTTGTCGAAGTTGCGTCCGAGCTTCATCACCACCGCCGCGTCGGTAGCGGCCAGGCGTTGCTTGAGATCGTCCGCCGGCAACACCCCGGAGAGCACTGAGAGGCTCTGGTTGCGGTACACCAGCGGGATGCCGAGCACCGCCGCGCCGCCCAGCATCGAGCAGACCCCGGGCACCACTTCGGCGGCATAGCGGCTGGCCAGGCGATCGTGCAGGTACATGTAGGAGCCGTAGAAGAACGGGTCGCCTTCACAGATCACCGCCACATCGCGGCCTGCTTCCAGGTGCCCGGCGATCTGTTCGGCGCAGGTGTCGTAGAAGTCGCTGATGATGTCCTCGTAGCACAGCGGCGGCGCCAGCTTCTCGGTGGTCACCGGGTAGACCATCGGCAGGGTCTGCTGCTCGCTGCCAAGGTGTGCGGCAATGATGCCGAAGGCGTTGCCATGCTGGCCCTTGGCGACCTTGGCCTTGGCCACGAAGTAGCCGACCACGGGGGCGGCCTGCAGCAGGCGCAGCGCCTTGAGGGTGATCAGCTCGGGGTCGCCGGGACCCACGCCGATGCCGAGCAGACGTCCTTTGGTGCTCATCATTCCACCTCCGTGGCCAGGGCGTTGACCGCCGCGGCGGCCATCGCGCTGCCACCGCGGCGACCGCGAACTATGACGTAAGGCACGCCACGGCTGTCGGCGGCGAGCATTTCCTTGGACTCGGCGGCGCCGACGAAGCCCACCGGGAAGCCGAGGATCAGCGCCGGTTTCGGCGCGCCGGCGTCGAGCATCTCCAGCAGGTAGAAGAGCGCGGTCGGGGCATTGCCGATCACCACCACGCTGCCTTCCAGGTGTTCGCGCCAGTGCTCCAGCGCGACCGCCGAGCGGGTGTTGCCGCGTAAACGGGCCAGGTCGACCACCCCTTCGTCATTGAGGGTGCAGATCACCTGGTTGTTCGCCGGCAGGCGTGCGCGGGTCACGCCTTCGGCGACCATCCGCGCGTCGCAGAGGATCGGTGCGCCGGCGGCCAGGGCTTGGCGCCCGGCGCTGCCGGCACCCGGCGAGAAGCGCAGGTCCTGGACCACATCGACCATGCCGCAGGCATGGATCAGCCGCACCGCGAGTTTTTCCAGGTCGGCGGGTATGCCCCGCAAATCGGCTTCGGCGCGGATGATGGCAAAGGACTGGCGGTAAATTTCCTGGCCATCGCGGATGTAATCAATCATCGGTCGGTTTCCATGGGTCGGGCAGCACGGCCAGCAGGTCGCCGGCCTCGGCAATGGTCAGATGGCGCGCCAGCGGGCGGCCGAAGCCGGGCACCGCCGCATCGCGTTGGTAGAGGTCATAACGCCCGTCGGCGACGGCCAGCAGGGTCAGCGGAGAGTCGTGGGCGGCGGCGCAGGAGCGCGGGCAGCCACTCAGGTGCAGGCCGGGCAAGGGCGCGCTGCCGGCCAGGCGCGCAGCCAGGGCCAGGGCATCCGCCTTGGTCGCGGCCAGGCCTTTGCCGCAGCCGGCCGAACCGCTGCAGGCGATGATGCGCGCCAGCGGCTGCAGGGGATCGCAGACCAGGCCGAGTTCGCCCAAGGCGTGCAGCAGCGCCGGCCCATCGGCCTGGCGGATATTCGGCAGCAACAGGCTTTGCCAGGGCGTCAGGCGCAGGCTGGCGTCGCCGAACTGCTGCGTCAGCCGCGCCAGTTCAAGCAGCTGCTGCACGTGCAGGCGGCCGAGCGGCGGTGCTGCGCCGACTTGCAGCAGTCCAGGCTGCAGCTGCGGCTGCAGACCCAGGTGCGCCCAGGCCTCGGCCGCCGGGCGGCGCCACTGACGCAGCGCTGCGTCTTGCTGCAAGGGGAAGTCCAGCCGGGCCTGTAGCCGCTGGAGGAAGTCCTGCGCCGGCAACTCCGTCAACAGCTGGCGCATGCGGCTGTGCTCGGGGCCGGCCAGTTCGAGGAACAGCTCCAGGCACGCCAACACCAGCGCCGGCACCTGCTCCAGGGGTACGGCGGCGAGGGCCGTGTCCGGGCTGCCGGGCAGTGGTGGGCACCCGGCCAGGCCGAAGGCGAACAGCGGCTGGCTGCCGCCCTGCAGGGCACTCAGCCACAGATCGTGAGGGTGTTCGAGCATGGCCAGGCGTTCGCCGCCATCCAGCAGCAGGGCGAACTTGGCCGACAACCGGTGCAGCGCGGGGTTGTCCTGCAGGGTGGCCAGCAACTGGTCGGCCAGGGGGCTGACATCCAGCAGGGCGGCCGGGTCTAGGCCGGCGGCCGGGCTGACCATCAGGTTGCGCACATCATCGGCGCCTGGGCTGCTGGGGCCGAGGCCGGCGGCCAGCAGGCTGGCGATCAGGGCATCTTCCTGGCCGACGCGCACCCCGCGAATCTGCAGATTGGCGCGGTTGGTCGCCTCGATCACGCCGCTGCCGTGCTCCTGCGCAGCAGCCGCCACGGCCAAGGCCTGGCTGGCCCGCAAGCGACCGGCCGGCAGCTTGATCCGGCAGATGCCACCGTCACGGGCCTGGACGATGCGCAGCAGACCGGGACACGCCGAAGGGCGTGGCTCGCTGGGCTGTTGCTGAGGCTGTGGCGCGCTGTCGTTCAAAGGGTCACCCGATCGGCTGTCGCGGTGACCGGGCGAGCGCTCCCCGCAGGGAACTCTCCACGACATCGGCACACCCCGTCCGATGCTTGCACACGCGACCAAGTTCGGCGGCAGGTCTCCTGGCTGGCAGTTGCAAGCCCTGTGGATAACCTCAGCTAAGGTGTTATCCACAGGGCTCGGCATCCGGCGCGGCCTTCCCGGTGTGAACCAGTGGCGGGGGGCGCTCGAACTCGCTGCATACAGTTGCGGGGGCAGCCACGGTTCACCGTGTTCCCTCTTCGGCCCCTTGGAGGCTGTTCATGATCTGCTGCGCGTCGGCCATACGGTGTTGAAATCGGGCTCAGAATGCTCATTTACGACCAGTAAACTGCGCTTCTTCGCCCGATTTCGCCTTGTCTGGCCTTAGCTCGCGAGATCGTGAACAGATCCTTGGGGCACCGACGAACGCGCTATTATGCCTGCTTTGCCCGGCCCCAGGAAAAGCCTCCTCGTCGGATGCTGGCGGGGTGTGCAGCAAATGCCAGTGAGGAGTTGCGGATGTCGCCTTGGCTGACAGTGGTGGGGATCGGGGAAGACGGCTTCAGCGGGCTCGGCAAACCGGCCCGGCGGGCGCTGTTGGAAGCCTCGATGGTGTTCGGTGGGCAGCGCCAGCTGGATCTGCTGCCGGCCTGCCTGCGCGGGCAACGCCAGGCCTGGCCGAGCCCCTTCGCTCTGACCCCGGTGTTGGCGGCGCGCGGTACGCCGGTCTGCGTGCTGGCCAGCGGCGACCCCATGTTGTTCGGCGTCGGTGCCAGCCTGGCGCGGCAGTTGCCGGCCGATGAATTACGGGTGCTGCCGGCGCCGTCGTCCTTCTCCCTGGCTGCCGCGCGGCTCGGCTGGCCTTTGCAGGACGTGGCCTGTCTGTCGGTGATGGCCCGCCCGCTAGCCGCCCTGCATACCCAGATCCACCCCGGCGCGCGCCTGCTGGTGCTGAGCAATGACGGCAGCAGCCCCGCCGCCATCGCCGAGTTGCTCGCTGAACGCGGTTTCGGCGCCAGCCGCCTGCGGGTGTTCGAGCACCTGGGCGGTCCGCTGGAGCGCTGCATCGACGGCACGGCGCAGGGCTGGAGCCTGGCCAGCACGGCGGCGCTCAACCTGGTGGCGGTCGACTGCCTGGCCGCGCCGACGGCGCGCCGCCTGCCGCTGACCCCGGGCCTGGCGGACACGGCCTTCGCCCATGACGGCCAACTGACCAAACGCGATGTCCGCGCCATCACCCTGGCACGCCTGGCCCCGGCGCCGGGCGAACTGCTCTGGGATGTCGGCGCCGGCTGCGGCTCCATCGGCATCGAATGGATGCGTGCCCATCCCAGCTGTCGCGCCATCGCCATCGAGGCCAATGCCGGGCGCCAGGCCTTGATCGCGCAGAACCGCGAGGCCCTTGGTGTGCCCGGGCTGCAACTGGTCGCCGGCAGCGCGCCCGAGGCACTGGTTGGGCTGGCAGCACCGGATGCGATCTTTATCGGTGGCGGTGTCACGCTGCCCGGTGTGCTGGAAAGCTGCTGGGCCCAGTTGCGCCCCGGCGGCCGGCTGGTGGCGAATGCGGTGACCCTGCAGAGCGAGGCGACCCTGGTGGCTTGGCGCGCGGTCCATGGCGGCGAGTTGACTCGCATCAGCCTGGCCCAGGCCCAGCCCCTCGGCGACTTCGATACCTGGCGTGCGGCATTGCCCATTACTCTTCTGGAAGCCACCAAGCCTATGGTTTTCTGAGCATGCGCGACGAAACCCCCGAACAGCCTGCGCCCCTGCGCAGCGGCTACACCACCGGCAGCTGCGCCACGGCCACCAGCCTGGCCGCCGCGCGCCTGCTGCTCGCCGGTTCGGCCAGCGATGCGGTGGAAATCGTCCTGCCCAAGGGCAAACAGGTGTTGATGCGTCTGGAGTTTTGCCGCCTGTTCGAGGAGGGTGCCGAAGCCGGCACCCTGAAGGATGCCGGCGACGATCCGGACGTGACCCACGGCGCCCTGGTGTTCGCCCGCGTGCGGCTGAGCGTCGAACCCGGCGTGCGCTTCCAGGCCGGGCCGGGTGTCGGCACGGTCACCAAACCCGGCCTGACCCTGGCGGTGGGCGAGCCGGCGATCAACCCGGTGCCCCGGCAGATGATGACCAGCCACCTGACCCAGCTCGCCGCCGAGCAAGGCTATGCCGGCGGTTTCGAGGTGGCGATTGGGGTGGAGAACGGCGAAGCCCTGGCGCTGAAAACCATGAACCCACGGCTGGGGATTCTCGGCGGGCTGTCGATTCTCGGCACCAGCGGCATAGTCCGACCGTTCTCCTGCGCCGCCTATATCGCCTCGATCAACCAGGGCATAGACGTCGCCCGCGCCAACGGCTTTCAGCATCTGGCCGCCTGCACCGGCAACGCCAGCGAAGACTGCATGCGCGCTTACTACAACCTGCCGGAGACTGCCCTGGTCGAGATGGGCGACTTCGTCGGCGCGGTGCTCAAGCATCTGCGCAAGGCGCCGGTGGAAAAGCTCAGCCTGTGCGGCGGCTTCGGCAAGATCAGCAAACTCGCCGCCGGGCACCTGGACCTGCACAGCCGCCACTCCAGCATCGACCTGGCGCAACTGGCCGGCTGGGCTGGCGAGATAGGCGCATCGAGCGAATTGCAGCAGGCCATGCGCGCCGCCAACACCAGCCAGCAGGCCTTGGCGCTGGCCAGCGCCGCCGGGGTGAAACTCGGCGATGCGGTGTGCGCCCACGCCCTGGCCTTCGCCCGCAAGACCGTCCCGGCGCAGGTGCAGCTGGAAGTCTTCGCCATCGACCGCCAGGGCCGGATCGTGGGACAGGCAGGCGTCGGCATGGCGGCCGAGCAACCATGACCCGCATCCTCCTGCTCGGCGGCATCACCGAAGCCCTGGCCATCGCCCGCCGGCTCGGCCCCCAACACATCTACAGCCTCGCGGGGCTGGGCCGGGTGCCGGATGACCTGGCCTGCCAGGTGCGCGTCGGCGGTTTCGGCGGCGCCGCAGGGCTGGCGCGCTTTATCGCCGAGGCCGGCATCGGCCTGCTGCTGGACGCCACCCACCCCTACGCCGCGCAGATCAGCCAGAACGCCGCCACGGCCGCGCGCCTGGCCGGCATTCCCTGCTGGGCCTTGCGCCGCCCCGGCTGGCAGGCGCAAGCCGGCGACGACTGGCGCGAAGTGGCGGACTGGGCCGGGCTGATCGAAGCGCTCAAGGGCTTTCACCGTCCGCTGTTCACCCTCGGCCGCGAGCCGCTGGAGCACCTGCACGAGATCCCCGAGGCGCAACACTGGAGCGTGCGCTGCCTGCAATCCCTGCCCGGCAACCCACGCGCCGAGGTGATAGGTGCGCGCGGCCCGTTCAGCCTGGCAGGCGAGCGCGAACTGTTCGCCCGGCTGCGCAGCGATGTGTTGATCAGCAAGAACAGCGGCAGCCAGGCCACCGAACCCAAACTGCAAGTGGCGCGGGAGCTGGGCCTGCCGGTGCTGGTGCTGCGCCGCCCGCAGTTGCCGCCGGTCGACCGCGAATTCAGCGACCCGCAGAGCCTGCTCGGCGCGCTTTCGCCCGCCTAGATCATCAGCCCGCGCAGAGGGCGGTTGAACGCTAGGATCGTGGCCAAGGACCGAGTCGCGCTAAAACCTGCCCAGAATGATATGGGCCGCCTTGATAAGGGCCGCTACCGGCTTGCCGCTGCAGAGCTCAAGGTCATCTGCCTGTGCATTGCTCAGCACCGCGGCAATCTGCGCGCCGCCCGGCAGTTCAATCGCCACCTCGGTTTCCGCGCTCCCTCGGGTGGCCTGTCTGACTGCGCCATGCAGCAAGTTGTCCGTTGGCTCACTGGGGGTGAAGTCGGCGCCAACCAACAGGACCCAAGAGGCTTTTATCAGGGCGTAGACGGCATCCCCTTCCTTGAGTCCGAGACGTTCGGTGCTGTCGTGCGTGATCGACGCGCACAAGCGATCGCCGCTGTCTAAATGGAACTCGACCCGGTCGTTGACCTCGCCGCGCTGGATCGCGCTGACCTTGCCGAACAGCTGGTTGCGCGCACTGGTCTTCATGCGCAAGCGTTCCATGATCTCGAGGAAGGATGAGATCCCGGCATCCTCACCCAAGCGCTGGAGAAACAGCCGATGCTCTCGCTCATAGCGGTGGAAGGCTTCGATCAAGGCATGGCCCGCCGGCGTCAAGCGGGTCCCGCCGCCACCCTTGCCACCGGCACTGCGTTCGACCAGTGGGCTGCCGGCGGCGGCATTCATGGCATCGACAGAGTCCCAGGCAAACTTGTAACTCACGCCCACGGCTTTCGCGGCCTGGGTGATAGAGCCCGTGCTGTCGATCCGCGACAGCAAGGCGATGCGTCTTTCCCCGGCAAGGTCCTTACCGTTGTGCGTGATCCAGAAATGCCCTTCCAGCTTCATCGTCTGTCTGCGAGTAGTGGTTCCGCTGGCATCTTACCACTGGCCTTCATACTGACTTCGCGATGCTTGAGCGCCTCGCATCCGATCAACCGCCGCGCACTGTATTCGCCCAATCCGCTGCATGCTAGGCAACGCACGGGCATAAAAACCGGGCCCAAAAGCTGAGCAAGCTTCTGGATAAGCTGGACGAGGATTACGAGCGGATTTACCTGGATACTCGGGCCTCGACTTCTACAGCATCTCGGCGCTGATAGCCGCTGACCGCTGCCTGATCCCTTTCGCCTGCGCCAGCTTTTCTCGCCAGACACGCTAGGCCGTGCTCGGGGAAATTGAGGAAATCCAGGGAGCTCACAATGAGCTGACCCAACAGTTCGTGGAGTTATCTAGCTTCCTGGAGGTAAAGGCCTGACAGCCTGACAGCCTGACTGCCCCGGTCGCCGTAGACTGGCGACATCTCCCTGATGTGTGGCTCAAACGACCCAGGTTTCCTCGGCTAATCTGATTTCTCCATAGCTGTGTTTGGAGCGTCGGATGTCATTCGTAGATGCAATCGTTGCCCAGGTTTTGGTGCTTGAGACAGCGCTCTACCATGCCTACGCTCGCATAGAGGCCAGGACAGATAGCGAGGCTCTGCATGACTTGCGGATCAATCTGCGGCGCATGCGAAGTCTGTTGCGACCATTACGCCGGATCGGCGCAGTAG
This sequence comes from Pseudomonas sp. 2FG, assembly GCF_005502935.1. Lineage (GTDB taxonomy): Bacteria > Pseudomonadota > Gammaproteobacteria > Pseudomonadales > Pseudomonadaceae > Aquipseudomonas. The sequence continues at coordinate 116,480 of NZ_SCMP01000002.1, read as the reverse complement.
CGCTGCTCAATGAAGCAGCTGCCGAGGTTGGCAAGCTGACTACCCCAGTGCGTGATCTTGAAGTGTTGATCGATGAGCTTGAACGGCAGGGGCTCACACAACAGGCCAATGCCCGGAAGGCTATCCTGCAGTCCAGCTATGGCAGCATCGTCGAAAGCTCGACGATCCATCAGCTCTTTGCCCGACTGGATCAATGGCCGTCAGATTTCCGTGCTGCTGAGCGTGAAGGCGAATTACGCCAGATCAGGAAGAAGATTGCCAAGCGCTTGCACAAGCAGGTGGAGCGATTGAAAGCAGCACTGACAGACCCTCAATACGATCGGCACCAGCTACGGATTTTGGTCAAGCGCACCCGTTACGCAACCGATGCCTATCCTCGGCTTTCTCCCATATCCGCGGAGGCCGCAGCTTCGCTCAAGGTTGTGCAGTCTGCACTGGGCGCTTGGCATGATCATTACCAATGGTGCCTCAAGGCGAGACTGGAGGAAGACCTTCAAGCGCTGCAAGATAAATGGCAGGTAGCGGCTACCGCGGCGCTTATGAGTGCCGAGGTGGAGTTGTTCCAGCTTGCAGAGTTGCTGGCGAAGAATCAGCAGGCGTAAAAAAGGCCGCCTTGAGGGGCAGCCAGACAAAGCAAGTAAATACCTACTGATGCGACTCAAGTGTTGCTTGCGCAGTGCTGCCAGATAATGACAACTCGGTTAACACTTCACTGCAGCTTGCCGGCAGGGCGTGAGGCGCATCGAGTCGAGCCTGCAGCCGCTCGGCATAAGCTTCTGCCTCATCCTGGCTGCGGAAACTTACAGTGCAGGTGTCCAGCTTTACCACCCAGCCAGCCGTGCCCTGTACTTCTTCTATCTCGACGTTCATCAGCAGAGTCCCGGGAAACCTTACAAGGGTGCTGATGATAGCTCGCCATCATGATGCTGGCCAACACCTTTAGAGGCCTCTAGATCGGTGCTCTCAGGCGATTTCTGTCTATTTCAGAGCGATTAGGAATAAGCGATTTATTGATGCACTATCTCCCCCTTCCTGGCGGGGCCGAGTGCCCAATTTCGGCCAATAGAGATCACTTACTCGTGGCCATAAGTTCGATCGGCGCATCCCTGCGACCGGGCCTGTCGTGAATAAAAGGAATGCTCCTGTTAATTCTGCAAGGCGCTTACTGAGCAGTGTCCAGCAATGTCTGCTTCGGGTTTATAGGAGCGTCAGTGCCTGGTCTTCACAGTGGCGAACATTTTGACGCGATCGTGAATCTCCTGCAGGGCATGACGAAAGGGGTCATGTCTTTCGCTGGTAACCGGATCCTCGAAGTTCCACACCATCACTTCTCCGGAGGCCGGCATCCGCGCAGCCTCCCCGGACGACTTGTCGCAGAGAGTGACCACGTAATCGAACTGCTGCCCCTCGAACTCATCGATGGCCTTGCTACGCAGGCCGGTCGTGGCGATGCCGATATGATCGAGGGACTCGAGCGTGCGTGGATCCACCTCACCGGCCGCAATACCGGCGCTGAAGGCTTCGAAGTGTTCGGCGTCGGTATGCCGAAGCAGCGCTTCCGCCATCAGGGAACGAACATCATTGTTTGCGCAGACGAACAGAACACGGAATTTGTCAGCCATAGCTACTTTTACCTCGTCCAGCCTGTTGGTTTAGTTGTCGAAACAAAGGCACTTTCCATTTCAACCGAGCTTTCTGACAGCGGCATTTCAGGCCGATGAAAGGCTCCCGTCTGTCATCGCTCTACAATGGATCTTGCGCAGATTGATCATCAAGTCACTTGAGCCGACTGCAATCGCTGCCGGCGGCTTGCGCGTTGCACGTTCAGCCGTGCGAGCTGCGCAGCCTATCGAGACGGCCGAGCAGTTCTTGCGGAATCCGCTCCTCCACCCGTGTCGTGCCGGCGTAGAGCACGCCTTCGTTGCCGTCGAGCGTGATGGGATCGCCCTCCCTCAGATCCAGGCCGCCGATGGACAGGACGCGCTCCAACTCGTTGATCGCCAGGCTTTCGCAGCCGACCAGGCACACCTTGCCGAGCTGGCGTGCCACCACCGCAGCGTGCGAGGTGCGCGCGCCCCGCTGGGTCAGCAAACCGTCGGCCAGATCGAGGGCGGCGATGTCGCGCGTCTCGGCATCGCGGCGTACCAGCACCACGGTGGCGCCGGCAGCCTTGCGCTCCCGCACTCGCGCCTCGTCCAGTGCGATCTCGCCACACACCACGCCGCTGGCCGCACTGGCCGCATGGGCAAGCGGCGCGAGAGTCTTGCCATCCTCGGCGGCCACCACGCGCAGCACGAGCGCCTGGGCATCGAGCGTCCGCGTCCTTGCAAGCGCGACTGCCTGGGTGATCACCCCCTGATCGCAGAGATCGAGCGCAATGCGCGCCGCCGCCTGTGGCGTGCGCTTGCCGCCTCTCGTCTGCAGGAGGTAAAGCTGGCCATCCTGCACGGTGAATTCGAAGTCCTGCATGTCGCCGAAGGCCCGCTCGAGTTGCACGGTGGCGCGCAGCAGTGAGTCCCAGACCTGTGGCGCAACGGCTGCCAGCTCGTCGTGCCCTTGTGCACTTCGCCGGCCGCTGACAACGTCTTCACCCTGGGCATTGAAGAGGAAGTCGACCCAGGGCACGGGCTCGCCACTGATCGGGTTGCGGGTAAAGCCTACGCCCGATCCGGACATCCCGCCGGCATTGCCGAACACCATCCGCTGCACCGTCACTGCCGTCCCCATCGAGTGCGGCAGGCCGTGCAACTCACGATAGGCGTGTGCCTTGTCGCTGTGCCAGGAGGCGAAGACGGCGGCGATCGCCTCGCGCAGTTGCACCTGCGCATCCTGCGGGAAAGCCTCGCCGGCCTCCCGCGCATAGGTGGCCTGATGGCGGCTCGCCACCTCCCGCAGCGCGGAGAAATCGAGTTCGCGTTCGTCGCTATCGGCACGTACCGCATCGAGGTCCACCTCGAAATGCTGCGCGTCGATGCCGGCTACCACCTCGCCATACCCCGCAATCAGGCGGCGGTAGGCATCCCAGGTGAGGCGGGGATGCCCGGTGAGCCGCACCAAGCCGGGCAGGGTCGCGTCGGTGAGACCAATATTGAGCAGCGTCTCCATCATCCCCGGCATGGAAACCGCTGCGCCCGAGCGCACCGACAGCAGTAAGGGGTGTCGCGTATTGCCGAATCCGAGACCGGTAAAACGTTCCAGTTCCTGCAGTGCCCCCTGCCAGAGCTGGGGGCCGACCTCAGCCCGCCCGCACCAACCCGTGCCGAGAACGAAGGCCGGCGGCACGGGAAGGCCCAGTGCCGCCATGCGGGCGAGGCTCCAAGCCTTAAACCCCAAGGCTGCCGGGGTCGCAGCCGCGGGCAGCGGCGTGCCGCCGGCGATGAGATGGATCAGCCTGAGCGCGTTCTCTTCGGCCGCCGCTTGCACGGGATCGCGTCGCGGGTTCATACGCCCCCCACGCGGCTAAACGCGAGCTTGCGCAGGCCGTAACCGGTGGCGAGCAGCGCGTCGGTGGCAAGCTCGAGTGCGACAGCGAATTCCGTGCTCAGGTTCAGTGTCGCCGCATCGCAGACGTGCTCCGACAGCGCACGCCGGGCGTCGCGCAGCAGGATGTCGCTCTGGCGTTCGGCATTGAGTACTCGCCACAACGCAGCGACGAATTCCTCGTGGTCCTCCCCGCTACTCTCCTCCCCGAGCGTGCAGGCGATGGCGAGCGCCTTGACGTGGTCCTGCGTGGCCGCGAGGACCTCATCGGCCAGCAGCTGTATCACCTGGTGCACTTCACCCCGCCAGCCCTGGTGGTGGTCGTCGGCGATCAACGACAACAGGAAGGCAGACTCCTCCAGGCAATCGGCCACATCGTCGGCACGCTCGATCAGGCGGGTGAAGGGTAGCCAGCGCGGATGGCGCTCGGCGCGCACGCGCGAGCTCATCACCAGCAGGTCGGCCTGGCGCTCCCATTCCTTGGCACGCTCGGCCAGCTTGCGCGCAGCGCTCTTGTCGCGTTCGTGGCCGTGCGCGAGGGCATCACGCAGGCCCTCGGCAAGCGCGTGGCAGTACGCCGCATGTTCGGTCAACTGATCGAATTCGTCGCGCCGGCGCCGCATATGGCGTACCAGCAGCAGCCGCGTATCGTCCGCGATCAGCGCGAGCGGCTGGCGCTGCTGCATCGCCTGGCTGGAGAGCACCAGCACCTCGTCGAGGAACTCCTTCGCCTGCGCCGACCCCATCACCTGGTCGAGGCGGTCGCCGATGTGGAAGTAGTCCGCGCCCAAGGCCTGCATGGCACCGTAGATCAGTTGTTCGCCACCGGCCACCAACCAGGCCATGTGGCCCACCTCACGGCGGGCAGCTTCGGTGAGAACCGCCACCGCATCGACCTTGCTGACGAACTGCAGCAGACGTTTGCGGGCGCGGTTCCAGTCGATCAGGAACACGATGCGTGAACCAATACCTTCGAGCACGCGCAGCAGCGCCTCCTCGTCTTCGCACTCGAAGGTCGCGGTGCCGACGTGATAGGCCTCGCCCGCATTGAGACCGGCCGTGGTGCGCGTTTGCGGCGTGGACCAGCTAGCGCCGAGCTCGGCCAGCATGGACTGGAAGAAGGCGAAACGCTGACGGTGCAGGTCGGAATAGGTCAAGGTGATGCGCATCCCTTCCACCTGAACCACGAGTACGTGCGCGACGTTGACGCCGATGTCGTTCTGCAGCAGCAGGCGGTCGCCATCGCGAGTAGCGGCCGTATCGAGCCCGGGATGGTTCAGCTTGAGCGCACGGGTGCGATTGAGTCCGCGCATGAAGGCGGTGACCCGGGGGCGGTCCACCTCGTTCAGCTGCCAAACGTGCGCGCCGTCGATGGCCTCGCTCGACATCTCGACCGCCATGCGGTTGAGCACCTTATGCAGATCCATCACCAGCAGGTGGAAGCTGTCCGCGCCGCCGCGCTTGCCACTTGTCAGCGCCTTCAGCTGCGTTGCCTCGAGCGTGTCGTCCGTCAGCGCGTCGAGCCAGGCGCACCAGTGATCCACCCGGCTATCCAGTTCGGACTCGGCGGCATTACCGCCCTCGACCAGCGGGCGCGCCATGATGCGCAGATCATCCCGCAGCAGGGCGGCGACGCGAAGGAAATCGGGCACGTGCAGCGCTTTGCCTGCCCGGTAAGCCGTGCCGGGTAGATCCTTGAGCCAAGGAGCGTCGATCTGTGCCGAGGCAAACTCGCGCGTCAGATCCAGCGGCGCCGCATTCGGCTGTTCCGCATGAGCATGCGCGGCTTGCAGCACCGTTAGATACAGCTTCAGCCGGTCATTCGCCGTCAGCGCAGCGTTGATCCAGGCTGGGCGCAGCAACTGCATCTGGCCCAGCGAGGCGATGACATCGAGCTTTTCCATTCGATCCCCCACGCTTGCACTGTGCGTGATTCAGGGCGCCTCCTGGGCAGGTAATGCCACCCTCCCGCTTGACACCCTCGGCTACAACGCCACCCCTCCGCTATGCCTGTCGAGCCGCCACACTGGCTTCATTGGCCGGCTGATCTAGCACGTGAGATGCAAGATCGCGTTGGTCTGGTCATGCGCTTCTTTCAGCTTCGCTATGGCTTCTGCTGTCGGCACTATGACCAATTCGACGTGCCGCCGCTCAGCCTCGCGCCTCACCTCTTCCATGACTGGCAACGCCCCGCTGCCGGTGCCAATTACCAGCCGCCGACAGTCCCAGGGAATGTCCTCCTCAATTGACAGCGGGGTGTGACCAAAGGCATCGCGGAACTTCTTGGACGGTTTCTTCTTGCGTTTGCGGACCTGTCCATGAACGAGCACCACGTCATGAGGATAGGTGACCCCATCGATGCTGATGGAGCCAAAAGAAAAGGCATCGAAGCGCATACCCACCTCCGCCAGTGCTCTGGTGCCAGCGGCGGACTGAGCCAACACCCACTGGAGTAGTCATTCGACTGTTTAAGTATGGTCGCCGTAATCACCAAGGCCAGCGAGTCCGGATAGGGGGACTCACGATGCCGAGGTTGTTTGCTCGGTCTTAGCGGCTACGGATTAAGGAGGGTTACGAGCGTTTCGAGTGCCCAGAGAGTGCCAACAGGTACAGGACGGCGTGCATAACGCCAAAATTTGACTTTAAAGTTAATTATTTTCAAGATGCGGAAATTCGCCAGCAAGGCAACTGTTCGCTGCCGGAGAACTGCGAGGTCTGACAGCGCATCCCGAGTCACCACGGTACTGACTTTGCGGCGCGCTGTGGCCAAGACCACGACCTCTTTGCCCTCTGTTAGGCCGGGGTTTTAACGCTCTCCAAGCCGACGATGGCAACCAAGTGGTCACCGCCTGGCTGAGTGAGCGGCGCCTCCAGCCAGGCGGCTGACAGCTCCTTTGAACACACTGCGTGTACGGGGTTTCCCCTCCGTGCTTTTCGAGGTCATACATGGCGCTATATAGTCAACTACATAGCGGTACTCAGGCGGGGCGCAGCGCCACTGCAGTCGTCACCCAGGCAAGTTGCGAGGTGCTCGGCCTCATGCCCGGCAGGCGGGCTTGCGCCTTCTTCAAAGCGTCAAGCGTGATTCTGGCAAGCGATGCCTGAGCAGGTCCTTTATTACCCACACCATCCACAAAACCAGGAGCAGTCCATGATTCATCCTATGTCTCGCCTAGTGGTCGCCCTGTCAGCCAGCATCGCGCTGAGCAGCGCGCTGGCCGAAGAGGTTCAAGTGGCCGTTGCCGCCAACTTCACCGCGCCCATTCAGGCGATCGCCAGCGACTTCGAGAAAGCTACCGGCCACAAACTGGTTGCCGCCTTCGGAGCCACGGGGCAGTTCTATACCCAGATCAAGCATGGCGCGCCCTTCGAAGTGTTCCTCGCCGCCGATGACCGCACACCGGCCAAGCTGGAAAGCGAAGGCGATGGCGTCGCCGGCTCGCGCTTCACCTATGCCATAGGTACCCTGGCCCTGTGGTCGGCAAAGGACGGCTATGTCGACGGCAAAGGTGAGGTACTGAAGAAGAACCAGTTCAAACACCTGGCCATTGCCAACCCGAAAGCCGCACCCTATGGCCTGGCTGCAACCCAGGTCTTGGCAAAGCTGGACCTGAGCAAAGCGGTGACGCCGAAGATTGTCGAAGGGCAGAACATCACCCAGGCCCTGCAGTTCGTCGCCAGTGGCAATGCCGAACTGGGTTTCGTCGCCCTGTCGCAGGTCTACAAGGACGGCAAAATCACCAGCGGTTCGGCCTGGATAGTGCCCGCGCAACTGCATGACCCGATCAAGCAAGACGCGCTGATCCTCAACAAAGGCAAGGACAACCCCGCTGCCAAGGCGCTGGTGGAATACCTCCGCGGGCCGAAAGCCGCTGCCGTGATCAAAGCCTACGGTTACCAACTCTAAGTCCGGGAGAGAGTCCGCGATGCCACTTACCAGCGCCGATTTCGCTGCGATCTGGTTGACCCTGCAGTTGGCAGCGCTGACCACCGCCCTGCTGCTGGTCATCGGCACCCCCATCGCCTGGTGGCTGGCACGCACCCCTTCGAGGCTGAAGGGGCCGGTGGGCGCGGTAGTCGCCCTGCCTCTGGTGCTGCCGCCCACCGTGATCGGCTTTTATCTGCTGGTCACTATGGGCCCGCAGGGCTTTATCGGGCAGCTCACCCAGAGCCTGGGGTTGGGCACCTTGCCGTTTAGCTTCGCCGGCTTGGTGGTGGGCTCGGTTTTTTACTCGATGCCCTTCGTCGTACAGCCCCTGCAAAATGCCTTCGAGGCCATTGGTGAACGGCCCCTCGAGGTGGCTGCTACCTTGCGTGCCGGCCCCTGGGACAGGTTCTTCTCGGTGGCCTTGCCGCTGGCCAGGCCAGGTTTCATCAGCGCATCGATCCTCGGCTTCGCCCATACCATCGGCGAGTTCGGCGTGGTGTTGATGATCGGCGGGAATATTCCCGGAAAAACCCGAGTCGTCTCGGTGCAAATCTTCGATCATGTCGAAGCCATGGAGTACGCCCAGGCGCACTGGCTAGCCGGCGGCATGCTGGTGTTCTCCTTCCTGGTACTGCTCTCGCTCCACTTCAAGGGGCGAATGAGACCGGCTGGGCGCTGAGTCGCATAGAACTGACTGACCAAGGGATTTCCAGGCATGAGCAGCACCTCCATAACGGCCCCATTGCTCCTCGACGAATCACTGGAGCGACAGATTCATGCGCGTTTTCGCGTGCCATATCCCGGCTTTTCCCTGGATGTCGATTTGCAGCTTCCGGGCCGCGGCGTGACCGCACTGTTCGGTTATTCTGGCTCTGGCAAGACCACGTGCCTGCGCTGTGTCGCCGGGCTGGAGCGGCCTAAGGACGGCTATCTGCGGGTCAACGGCGAGCTGTGGCAGGACAGCAGCAAGGGCCATTTCCTGCCACCCCACAAGCGCGCGCTGGGTTATGTGTTTCAGGAAGCCAGCCTGTTCGAACACCTTTCCGTGCGGCGCAACCTGGAATATGGCCTGAAGCGCATAGCCTCGAGCGAGCGCCGGGTGGCACTGGACCACGCGGTGGAGCTGCTGGGCATCGAACACCTGCTCGAGCGCATGCCCGCCCGACTTTCCGGTGGCGAGCGTCAACGCGTCGGCATCGCCCGCGCCCTGCTCACCAGTCCGAAGCTGCTGCTGATGGATGAGCCGCTGGCGGCGCTCGATCTCAAACGCAAAGGCGAGATACTGCCTTACCTGGAGCGCCTGCACGACGAACTGGATATCCCGATTCTGTATGTCAGCCATGCGCCGGATGAGGTCGCCCGCCTGGCTGATCACCTGGTGCTGATGGATGAAGGCAAGGTGCTGGCCAGCGGCCCGGTTGGTGAAATCCTCGCTCGCCTGGATCTGCCCATGGCGCTCGGTGAGGATGCGGGCGTGGTGGTCGAGGGCGTGGTGACCGGCTACGACTCGGCCTATCGGCTGCTGAGCCTGGGGTTTCCGAACAGTGCCATGAGCGTTCGGGTCGCCCACTCGCCAGTCACGCCAGGCAAGCGCATGCGCTGCAAGATCCAGGCGCGTGACGTGAGCCTGAACCTGGAGAAACCCTTGCACAGCAGCATTCTCAATCTGCTGCCGGTGACCGTCAGCGCTGAAGTTCCCGCGGATAACGCCGCCCATGTGTTGGTGCGCCTGGAGATGGAGGGCACGCCGCTGCTGGCCCGCATCACGCGTTATTCCCGCGACCAGCTTGGCCTGCACCGCGGCCAGCGCTTGTGGGCGCAAATCAAGTCGGTAGCCCTGCTGGCCTAACTTCGCGTTGCGCGCTATGAGCAATGGCCGGCAATGGAGCTGGGCATGTCATACGCCGTTGATGGGCACCAGGGCTCGAGGCGCTGCTTAGCTATAGATCCTCGATAGCCCAGTACTCCGCCGCCAACTGCTCCGCCAACCGCTTAGCCCGTCCCAACCGGATCGGCCCGCTTTCGATATCCACCAGCAGCGCCGGGCAGGCCGTCGGCACCAGGGCCGGCCAATCCTTCAAACGGCCGTCGGTGAGGATCAGCAGGCGTTGCTGTTCGGCCGGTTTCTGTCGCTGACGGCTTTCCAGCCAGGTTGCGGCCTGTTGCAGGGCTTCGATCAGCGGAGTGCCGCCGCCGGCGCCGAGTTGGCTGAGCCAGTCGTGCAGGGCGGGGGAGGCTTTCTGGCCTTGCCAGAGCCAGTGCGGTTGGCGGCCGGTGGCGTGGAGTACGGCGAGGCGGGTGCGTTGGCGGTAGGCCTGGTCGAACAGCGTGGCGAGCAGGCCCTTGGCCTGGGCGAGGGCGCCGTGGCGGCGGGTGGAGGCGGAGGCGTCGACTATCACCAGCCAGAGTTCGCCGGGCTGGCGGCTGCGCGGGCGGCGTTGCAGGTCGGCCTGGCGTCGTGGGCGGCCGCGTAGCAGAGTGGCCAGCCAGTGGATCGCGCCCAGTTCGCCGTGCCGGGAGGCGCCGTGGCGGCCTCCTTCGAGGCGGCCGGGTCTGGGTTTGGCATCCGCGCCAGTGACCTGTCGCGGGCGGATGCTTAGGGCTTTTTTGGCCAGCGCGGCAGCTCGCGCTGCGCACCCATGGGTACCGGTTGAGCGGGTAGTTCGCCCCATTGGCCAACGCCTGCGGAAGCCGGCCCGGTCTGCGGGCTGGCGCTGGATGGCGGCGGCGATTGCGGCGGTTGGGCGGCGGTTGGTGGGCTGTGGCGACGGCGATGCAGCAGGGCGAAGTGCTCGACCGCGTCGATATCCTCGGCGGCGATCTGCTCGGCGCCGCGCCAGGCGGCGTGGGCGCGGGCGGCACGCAGCCAGACCAGATCGGCGCGCAGGCCGTCGACACCGGCGGCGAAGCAGCGGCGGGCGATTTCATCCAGGGTCGCGTCGTCCAGCGCTATCAGTGCCAGCCGTTCACGGGCGGCGGCGCAGCGTTGCTGCAGGGCGTTCTGCGGTTTGGCCCAGCGCTGGAGAAAGGCCTGCGGGTCGGCATCGAATGCCAGGCGGCGGCGGACGATTTCGGCGCGCTCGGCCGGTTGCGGCTGGGCGCCGAGCACCACGTTGAGGCCGAAGCGGTCCAGCAGTTGCGGGCGCAGTTCGCCTTCTTCCGGGTTCATGGTGCCGATCAGCACGAAGCGGGCCTTGTGGTTATGCGAAATGCCGTCCCGTTCGATGTGGTTGACCCCGCTGGCGGCGACGTCCAGCAGCAGGTCGACCAGGTGGTCCGGCAGCAGATTGACTTCGTCGACGTAGAGCACGCCGCCATCGGCCTTGGCCAGCAGGCCGGGAGAAAATTGCGCGCGGCCTTCGCCCAATGCGGCGTCGAGGTCGAGGGTGCCGACTATGCGCTCTTCGCTGGCGCCCAGCGGCAGGGTGACGAAGTGGCCGCCGGGCAGCAGCTCGGCGACGCCACGGGCCAGGGTCGACTTGGCCATGCCGCGCGGCCCTTCGATCAACACCCCGCCAATCGCCGGATCGATGGCCGCCAGACACAGCGCCAGCTTCAGCTCATCGGCGGCGACCACGGCGACCAGCGGGAATTGTGGGGTGTTGATCATGATCGGCTTTCCGAAAGAGTCAGGAATTCAAAGCGTTTGTAGGCGCGGGCCATCAGCTCTCCTCGCTGTCCATCAGCAAATTCTCCAGGGCCGCGCGGTACTCGCCCGGCTCCTGCCACAGCCCGCGTTGCTGGGCTTCGAGCAGGCGTTCGGTGATGTCCTGGAGGGCGCCGGGGTTGTGTTGCTGGATGAACTCGCGGGTGTCCGCGTCCAGCAGGTAGGCGTCGCTCAGCAGCTCGTACTGATGATCGTCGATCAATTCGCTGGTGGCGTCGAAGGCGCACAGGTAATCCACTGTCGCGGCCAGCTCGAACGCGCCCTTGTAGCCATGTCGTTTCATCCCGGCTATCCACTTGGGATTGGCCGCCCGGGCGCGGACCACGCGATTCAACTCTTCCTTGAGGGTGCGGATGCGCGGGTTGTCCGGCTGGCTGTGGTCGCCGTGGTAACTGGCGACCTGCTCGCCGCGCAGGGTTTCCACCGCCGCCAGCATGCCGCCCTGGAACTGGTAGTAATCGTTGGAATCGAGAATGTCGTGTTCGCGGTTGTCCTGGTTGTGCAGCACCGCTTGCAGGCGCTCCAGGCGCTGGACGAAGTGCTCGCGCGCCGGTGTACCGCTGTCCGCCGCACCATAGGCGTAGCCGCCCCAGTTCAGGTAGACCTCGGCCAAATCGGCGCGGGTCTGCCACAGGCGCTCCTCGATGGCGTTCTGTACCCCGGCACCGTAGGCCCCCGGCTTGGAGCCGAAGATGCGCCAACCGGCCTGGCGGCGTGCGTCTGCGGCGTCGACCCCCTGGGCCTCCAGGCGTTGGCGCTCTAGGCGAACGCGGGCGGCCAGGGGGTTGAGGTCTTCCGGCTCGTCCAGTTCGGCGACTGCCTGCACGGCGGCGTCGAACAGGCGGATCAGGTTGCCGAAGGCATCGCGGAAGAAACCCGAGACCCGCAATGTGACGTCCACCCGCGGGCGGTCGAGCAGCGACAGCGGCAGGATCTCGAAATCCTCGACCCGCTGGCTGCCGGCCTGCCACACCGGACGCACGCCGAGCAGGGCCATGGCCTGGGCCATGTCGTCACCGCCGGTGCGCATGGTTGCGGTGCCCCAGACCGACAGGCCGAGCTGGCGCAGGTGGTCGCCGTTGTCTTGCAGGTGGCGCTCGAGCAGCAGGCTGGCGGACTGGAAGCCGATGCGCCAGGCGGTCGGCGTCGGCAGGTTGCGCACATCCACCGAGTAGAAGTTGCGCCCGGTCGGCAGCACATCGAGGCGGCCACGGCTCGGCGCGCCACTGGGGCCGGCGGGGACGAAGCGACCGCGCAGGGCCGCCAGCAGGCCCGCGATTTCCGCCGGGCCGCAGGCATCCAGGGTCGGCGCGACACGATCGCGCAGCGCTTCGAGCACCGGCGCGGTTTCGATGCCGACGGCCATCGGCGCACCGAGCAAGGTCGCCTCGATCAACTGCAAGGCAAACAGCTCCAGGCGCTCGCGGGTGTCGCCCTGGGTGCGCCAGGCATCGGCACTCAGCGCCTGCAACTCGGCTGGGCGCGGCCCGTTCCAGGGGGTGGCCATTTCGCAGTTGAGCGGGTTGAAGCCCAGCTGGAAATCCTTGGCCAGGGCCCGCAACAGGCTGGCGTTGGCGCCACGGCCATCGCCACGGGGAATCCGCAGCAGGGCCAGCAAGGTGTCGATGCGCAGGCGCCCGGCCGGCGACTCGCCGAACACGTGCAGGCCATCGCGGATCTGCGATTCTTTCAGATCGCACAGGTAGGCGTCGAGCTGCGGCAGCCAGCTGTCCGGGTCTTCGTTGATCTGCAACTGCAGTTCGCGGTCGAGCTGGGTGGCGCGCACCAGGGCGAGAATCTCGCCGCGCAGTTCGATGGCGCGGCGGGGGTCGAGCATCGAGGCGTCGTAATACTCGTCGGCCAGCCGTTCGATATCGCGCAATGGGCCGTAGCTTTCGGCGCGGGTCAGCGGCGGCATCAGGTGGTCGATGATCACCGCCTGGGTACGCCGCTTGGCCTGGGCACCCTCGCCCGGATCGTTGACGATAAAGGGGTAGACGTTGGGCATGGGCCCGAGCACCGCATCCGGCCAGCAGTTCTCCGACAGGCCGACGCTCTTGCCCGGCAGCCATTCCAGGTTGCCGTGCTTGCCGACATGCACCACGGCATGGGCGCCGAAGACTTCCCGCAGCCAGAAGTAGAACGCCAGGTAACCGTGGGGCGGCACCAGGTCGGGGTCGTGGTACACGGCGCTGGCATCGAGCTGATAGCCGCGCGCCGGCTGGATGCCGACGAAGCACAGGCCGAAGCGCAGGCCGGCGATCATCATCCGCCCGCCACGGTTACCTTGTCGGTGCATGGGATCCTGCTCGGGCTCGCCCCAGCGTTCGCGCACGGCCAGTTGGTTGGCGGCGGGCAGGCGTTCGAAGTATTGGCGGTAGTCGTCCAGCGCCAGGCTTTGCGCGCAGGGGCGCAGGTCGAGGTGGTCCAGGTCGTTGGTCACTCCGCCCAACAGCAGGTGGATCAGCGCGGTGCCGCTGTCGGGCAAGTCCTGAAGCGGATAACCCTCGGCTTGCAGGGCGCGGAGGATGTTCAGTGCGGCGGCCGGGGTATCCAGGCCGACGCCGTTGCCGATGCGCCCGTCGCGGGTCGGGTAGTTGGCCAGCACCAGGGCGATGCGTTTGTCGGCACTCGGCACGCGCGCCAGCTCGACCCAACGCCGCGCCAGTTCGGCGACGAAATCCATCCGCCCGGGTTCGGCCTGGTAGCAGACCACATCGCTCTGGCTGCGCTCGCTGCGCCAGGCCAGGCCCTTGAAGCTGATGGGCCGGGTGATGATGCGGCCGTCCAGCTCGGGCAAGGCGATGTGCATGGCCAGATCGCGGGCGCCCAGGCCCTGGGGGCTATCGCGCCAGAGCGGCAGGTTGTCGAGGGCGCAGATGGCCTGCAGCACCGGCACATCGCGGCGGAACGGGCGCAGGTTGGGCGCCTCGGGGTTGGACTGGGCGAAGCCGGTGGTGTTGATGATCAGCGCGGCGTCCACCTGATCGAGCAACGCCTCCACCGCCGCCAGGCAGGCCGCCTCTTTCAGGCTGGCCACAGCTATCGGCAGGGGGTTGAGGCCCTGGGCCTGCAGGCGTTGGCAGAACTCGTCGATAAAGGCGGTGTTCGCCGACTGCACGTGGGTGCGGTAGAACAGCAACCCGACCACCGCCTGCCCAGCCCGCCAGTCGGCTTGCCAATGGCTCAGTTCGGCGTTGGCCTGTTGCGGGTGATAGAGGCCTACGCGCGGCAGCGGCTGCGGTTCGACCCAGGGGTAAGTCGCGCCCAGCCAGGTGCTGGCGAGGTAGTGATAGAGCTGCCGGGCGTTGTCCACCCCGCCTTGGCGCAGGTACTGCCAGAGCCGTTCGGCCTCGGCGGCGCCGACGTTGCCCTGCGCCGTCAATTCCGGATCGGGGCTGTCGTCGCCCGGCACCAGGATCAGCTTGGCGCCGCGGGCGGCGAGTTCGACCAGGCGCTCGACGCCATAGCGCCAGTAGCTGATGCCGCCGTGCAGGGAGATCAGGATCAGCTTGGCGTGTTGCAGCACCTCGTCCACATAGAGGTCGACCGACCCATGGTTTTGCAACTGCGCCGGGCTGGCCAGGCGCAGGCTCGGGTAGTCCGCCGGCAGATCCCGCGCCGCCTCGGCCAGCAGCGACAGGTGCGAGTCGCCGGTGCAGAGGATCACGACATCGGCCGGGGTCTGCGCCAGATGGGCGATGCCATCGGCGGGGACGAAACCACCGGGCTGGGTGCGCAAGAGGTGCATGGGTCGGCGTGGGTCCTGTGGTGGCGCGGTCGCGTGTTCGTGGGTTGGGAGCGTAGGGTGCGCCGCGCGCACCAGGCGGCGATCAAGTCCTGCGGTGCGCATGGCGCACCCTACGCGCGTCAGGCCAGTGAGGTCTTCAGCTCGTTGGCGATAAGCGCCTGATCCAGCTCCTGACCGATGATCACCAGATGGCTGGCGCGGTTTTCGTCGGCGCGCCAGGCGCGGTCGAAATGTTTGTCGAAACGCTTGCCGACCCCCTGGATCAGCAGGCGCATGGGCTTGCCGGGAATCGCCGCGAAGCCCTTGATGCGCAGCACCCCGTGGCGCTCGACCAGGCTATTGAGGCTGGCCAGCAACAAGTGCTCATCGACTTCCGGCAGCTGGATGGCGAAGGAGTCGAATTCCTCGTGGTCGTGCTCTTCGTGGTCTTCCAGGTCGTGGTGGGTCTTGCGGCCGTCGATATGCAGCTCGGTTTCCGAGTTCAGGCCCAGCAGGATCGACAACGGCAGCTCGCCACTGCGCGCTTCGATGACCTTCACCGCCGCCGGCAGTTCTTCCGCCACTTCGGCACGGACGGCGGCGAGCGCTTCGGGGCTGAGCAGGTCGGCCTTGTTGAGGATGACCAGGTCGGCGCTGGCCAGTTGGTCGGCGAACAGCTCGTGCAGCGGCGATTCGTGGTCGAGGTTCGGGTCTTCGCGGCGCTGGGCGTCGACCCGGTCCGGGAAGGCGGCGAAGGTGCCGGCGGCCACGGCCGGGCTGTCGACCACGGTGATGACCGCGTCGACGGTGCAGGCGTTACGGATTTCCGGCCAGTTGAAGGCTTGCACCAGCGGCTTGGGCAGTGCCAGGCCGGAGGTCTCGATGAGGATCTGGTCGAGGTCGCCACGCCGCGCTACCAGTTCACGCATGACCGGGAAGAACTCTTCCTGCACGGTGCAGCACAGGCAACCGTTGGCCAGCTCATAGACGCGGCCGACGGCTTCTTCTTCAGTGCAGCCGATCGAGCATTGCTTGAGGATTTCGCCGTCGATGCCGAGTTCGCCGAACTCGTTGACTATCACCGCGATGCGGCGCCCTTCGGCGTTATTGAGCATGTGCCGCAGCAGGGTGGTTTTACCGGCGCCGAGAAAGCCGGTAACTATGGTGACGGGAAGTTTGGCCAAGGTTTTCATGCGTCGCGCAGCCCTGTTCAGATCGAAGCGAAAGCGGATCGGCGGGCATGCGCGACGAGCGTAGCGGAGCACCAGGGCCCCGCATTACCAGTTCGCCACCGGATCACCCCGCCCGGTTGTCGTAAAATGCAGTTCGAAGGCAGGTCTCCTGGCTCACGACTTGGCCCCGCGCCCTAATCAGGGGCCCCTCTCTTCGCCTTCCCGCGTACGGCAGTGGCATTGGAAGAGATCGAGTCGCTTACAGTTGCGGGGGCAGCCACGGCGTTCAACCGCGTTCCCTCTTAGCTCTGGCGCTCGCTTGCGCAGCCCAGAGAACCTCGAAGCGGCAAGGCTACGCAGTGCGCGGAGTCGGGTCAATTGAGGCGGTGGGAAACAAGCGCCTATGGGGAGCTATCCCCAGGCCTTGCGCATGCAGCGGTGCGCCGAAGTTGACGCTCGACCGGTGTTCGTGATGTCCTAGAAAGGCTGTTTCAGGTGTCTTGCGCGGTCGTGCGCAAGGTGAAACGGGAAGTCGGTGCGCCCCTTGGGGCTAGTCCGACGCTGCCCCCGCAACGGTAAGCGAATGATGGGATCGATAACCACTGTGCCGCAGGGCATGGGAAGGTGAGTCCCATGGCACTGTGGATGTTCGCATCCAGCAGTCAGCGCAAGCCCGGAGACCGGCCTGAAATCATTACAGTTTGGCAAACCCGCGGTGGGCGGGCGCAAGCCGGAAGCTCGAGTGCATTCGCATTCGGCTCCTCGTGCGTTCCCTTCTGCTAGGTTTTCATTTCCAGTCCAGAGGGAACGATCATGTCCACAAGCACCCTGACACATTCTGCCGAGGCCAGCGCCTCGCTCTCGCAACGCCTGGTTCTGGCCATCGGTGCCGGCCTGTTGGGCGCACTGCTGGTCTATTTCGCCGGCTTCTCGCAGATCGATGCCGTACACAACGCGGCCCACGATACCCGCCACAGCTCCGCATTCCCGTGCCACTGAGAGGCTTGCCATGATTAAGCGCATCGCCCAGACGGCCGGCTTCAGCGGGTTGTTGGCGGCACTGTTATTGACCCTGTTGCAGAGTTTCTGGGTCGCACCGCTGATTCTTACCGCGGAAACCTTCGAGAACAGCGCGCCGGCCACCGAGCAGGTCGGCGAGCATGGGCATGAGGCCGGCACTGCCGCCCATGAGCACAGCGCCGAGGCCTGGGCGCCGGAAGATGGCTGGCAGCGCGTGCTGTCCACCACCGGCGGTAACCTGGTGGTGGCGGTGGGCTTCGCGCTGATGCTGGCCGGGCTGTACAGCCTGCGTACGCCGGGGCGGACCTGGGAAGGCCTGCTCTGGGGCCTGGGCGGTTTCGCCACCTTCAGCCTCGCGCCTGCGTTGGGCTTGCCGCCGGAATTGCCGGGAACGGCCGCCGCCGATCTGGCGCTGCGTCAGTACTGGTGGGTCGGTACCGCCACGGCCACGGCGGTAGGCCTGGCACTGATCGCCTTCGCTCGGCAGTGGGCGTTGCGCGGCCTTGGCCTGGCGTTGCTGGTGCTGCCGCATGTGATCGGTGCGCCGCAGCCCGAGGTGCATTCGAGCCTGGCGCCAGAGGCCCTGGAGCACCAGTTTATCTGGGCCTCGCTGCTTACCAATGCGCTGTTCTGGGTGGCGTTGGGCTTGCTCTCGGCCTGGCTGTATCGCCGTTTCGCCGGCTCTAACGCGGCGTGACCCACTGCTCCGGTCCTCGGCCGGCTGCACATGAACCCGCTGACGAGGTTGCCATCAGCGGGTTTTTCGCTTCTGCCCAAGCCCCTCGGCCATGACCCAGGCCCCCTTGTATATCGCCGGCCTCGGCTGCCGGCGTGGCTGTGCGCAAGCCGTGCTGCGCGAGCTGCTGGAGCAGACGCTGCAGGCCCATGGCTTGCAGCTGGCGGATTTGAGCGGGCTGGCCAGCATCGAGCAGAAACGCGCCGAGCCCGGCTTGCAGGCCTTGGCGCAAACGCTGGGGCTGCCATTGGCGTTTTTCTCTGCCGCACAATTGGCAGCGTTCGACCGCCGCCTGACGCAACCTTCCGTCATCGCCTTGCGCGCCACCGGCAGCGCCGGGGTGGCCGAAGCCTGTGCCCTGGCGCAGGCCGAGGCGTTGAGCGGCAGTCGGGCCGAGCTGTTGATCGGCAAACACAGCAATGCCAGCGCCAGCTTCGCCCTGGCCAGCATTCGTCGCGCTTAACTTCAGGACTCAGGAGAGGCCCATGACGGTCTATTTCATCGGCGCCGGCCCAGGCGATCCGGAGCTGATCACGGTCAAGGGGCAACGCTTGATCCGTTCGTGCCCGGTGATTCTCTACGCCGGTTCGCTGGTGCCCGCGGCGGTGCTCGAAGGCCATAGTGCCGAGCTGCTGGTGAATACCGCCGAACTGCACCTGGAGGAAATCATCGCGCTGATCAAGGCGGCCCATGGGCGGGGCCAGGATATCGCCCGCGTGCACTCCGGCGACCCGTCGCTGTATGGCGCGATCGGCGAGCAGATTCGCCTGTTGCGCCGGCTGCAGATTCCGTTCGCGATAGTTCCGGGCGTCACCGCCACCGCCGCCTGTGCGGCGTTGCTGGAAAGCGAGCTGACCCTGCCGGGCATCTCGCAAACCCTGATCCTCACCCGCTACGCGAGCAAGACCTCGATGCCGGCCGGCGAACAGCTGCCGGACCTGGCGCGCCACGGCGCGACCATGGCGATTCACCTGGGCATAGGCCATTTGCCCAAGATCGTCGCCGAGCTGCTGCCGCACTATGGCGCCGACTGCCCGGTGGCGGTGATTCACCGTGCCAGCTGGCCGGATCAGGACTGGGTCAGCGGCACCCTGGCTGACATCCAGCCCAAGGTGCAGGCCAAAGGCTTCCGGCGCACGGCCTTGATCCTGGTCGGCCGGGTGCTGGCGGCCGAGGACTTCGCCGACTCCAATCTGTACCGCGCAGGTCACGAACACCTGTATCGGCCGGCGGACAAGGCCTGACGGCAGATAAAGGGCTGTGGCTCTTCTACAGGGTTTGCATTTTTCCAATGCCTGCAAACTCAGGCATAGCAATTATTTTTCACCTGGCTGTAACGCCAGGAACTGTCCTCTCTCTACCTCTATGTCGGGACCGAACAAGCCGTCCACGGCCGACCACCCCATCATATCGAGGAAGACCACATGACCATCAAAACTGCCGCAGCTGGCGCCGCCCTTGCTCTTGCCGCCGCCGGCCTGTTCGCCAGCATCTCGCCCCAGGTTTTCGCCGAGGAGGCCCAGATGGTGCACTGCTACGGCGTCAACGGCTGCAAAGGGCAAAACGACTGCAAGACCGCGAAAAACGCCTGCAAAGGGCAGGGCTCCTGCAAGGGCCAAGGCTTCAAGAGCATGACCCTGGCCGAGTGCAACAACGCCGGCGGCAAAGTCGGTCCGTAAGTGCGCCCGGGGTGGCCGATTTACGGCCACCCCGACCCCTTTGGCGAAGGAGCCCGGCATGTCTTCAGTTACTCCCTGCCTCGGCTACGGCCTGGGGCTGCGCAGCACCTACTACAGCGAGATACTCGAACAGCGCCCGGCGGTGGACTGGTTCGAAGTCATCTCGGAAAATTATCTGGTCGAGGGCGGCAAGGCGTTGTATTACCTGGACGCCATCGGCGAGCACTACCCGCTGGTGATGCACGGCGTGTCGCTGTCCATCGGTGGCCCGCATCCGCTCGACCAAGCTTACCTGCAGCAGCTCAAGCATCTCGCCGACCGGGTGCAGCCGGCGTGGATCTCCGACCACCTGTGCTGGAGCCGCGGCAACGCCCATCAGTTGCACGACCTGCTGCCGTTGCCTTACAGCGAAGAAAGCCTGCAGCATGTGGCCGCCCGCGTGCGCCAGGTGCAGGAGGTCTTGGAGCGGCCGCTGGTGCTGGAAAATGTCTCCAGTTACGTGCGCACCGCGAACTCTGATTTCAGCGAATGGCAGTTCCTCGCCGCCCTCAGCGAGCTGAGCGGCTGCGAGCTGTTGCTGGACGTCAACAACGTCTATGTCAGCGCGCGCAATCACGGCTTCGAGCCCTGGGACTTTATCAGCGCGCTGCCGGCCGCGCGGATTCGCCAGCTGCACCTGGCCGGGCATAGCGACTACGGCAGCTACCTGATCGACACCCACGATCAGCCGGTCAGCGATCCGGTCTGGCGGCTCTATCGGCGTACCCTTGAGCATCTCGGCCCGGTCGCCACCCTGCTGGAGCGCGACGATCACTTCCCACCCCTCGCCGAGCTGCTCGCCGAACTGGAGCAGGCCCGCGCCTTAGCCGCCGTGGCACTCGGCACGGAGGCCGCATGCGCCTGAACGACTGGCAGCTCGAGCTCGAGGCCTACCTGCTCGGCGCGCAGCCGCAGCCCAACGCGGCGTTGCGCGACAGCCTGCTCGGCAGCCCGGCCCTGAGCGCCGAGGAAGGCCTGGCGATCTACCACAACGCCTACCGGTCGCGCCTGCTGGACGCCCTGCGCGAAGACTTCCCAACCCTGCGCCATTGGCTCGGCGACGACCAGTTCGAGGGCCTGGCGAGTGCCTATCTGCAAGCCCATCCCTCCCGTCATTTCAGCCTGCGCTGGCTGGGCGCGCGGCTGGCGGACTTTATCGACGGCTACCTGGTCGCCGAACAGGGCGCGCCGCTGGCCGAACTCGTGCGTCTGGAATGGGCCTTCACCCTGGCCTTCGACGCCGCGGACGGCGAACCCCTGACCCTGCAGAGCATGGCCAGGCTGCCGGCCGCGGACTGGCCCGAGCTGCGGGTACGCCTGTTGCCCAGCGTGCAGTGGCAGGTCTGCCACTACAACAGCCTGGCGTTGTGGCGCGCGCTCAAGGCCGCGGGCGAGCCGCCGGCCAGCACGCCGCTGGAGCCGCCGCAGGTCTGCCTGATCTGGCGCCAGGGCCTGGTCAGCCAGTACCGCAGCCTGGGCCCGGCGGAAGCCGCGGCGCTGCACGGCATGAGCCAGCAAGGCTGGAGTTTCGCCGAGTTATGCGTCGAGCTGAGCGCGCAGGGCGACGCCGCGCCTGTGCAGGCGGCGACCTGGCTCAAGCAATGGCTGAGCGAGGGGCTGCTGCGGCGGGTGTCATAGGCGAGGGTTGTTGGGCCTATAACGAGGTCGTTGAACCTCTGGCTTGGCCTGGGAGGCATTTGAACTACGCTTGCACTGATGAGTGTGAACGGGGAACTCCCTATGCTGGCGCAACTTCCACCGACCCTGCGCGACCTTCAACTGCCATTGCGGCTGCGCCTGTGGAACGGCCATGAACTCGACCTCGGCCCGGCCCCGAGCGTCACCATGGTGCTCAAAGATCCGAGCCTGGTCGCGCACTTCACCCATCCCAGCCTGGATGCGCTGGGTGGCGCCTTCGTGGAGGGGCGGCTGGGCCTCGAGGGGCCGATGAGCGAAGTCATTCGCATCGGCGATGTCCTCAGCCAAGCGCTGCTCGGCGAGGGGGAGGCGAGCCTGCCGGCGCGCACCGAGCATGACAAGGCCACCGATGCCGCCGCCATTTCCTATCATTACGACCTCTCCAACGACTTCTACGCGCTCTGGCTGGATCGCGAGATGGTCTATTCCTGTGCCTACTTCGAGACCGGCACGGAAGATCTCGAGCTGGCCCAGCAGGCCAAGCTGCGTCATCTCTGCCGCAAGCTGCGCCTGCAGCCGGGCGAGCGTCTGCTCGATGTCGGCTGTGGCTGGGGCGGCTTGGCACGTTTCGCCGCCCGCGAGTTCGGCGTGCAGGTGTTCGGCATCACCCTCAGCCAGGAGCAGCTGGAGCTGGCTCGCGCGCGGGTCAGGGCCGAAGGGCTGGACGCCCAGGTGCAGCTGGAACTGCTGGACTACCGCGACCTGCCGCAGGATGGTCGTTTCGACAAGGTCGTCAGCGTCGGCATGTTCGAGCATGTCGGCCACGCCAACCTGCCGCTCTACTGCCAGCGCCTGTACGGCGCGGTGCGGGCCGGCGGGCTGGTGCTGAACCACGGCATCACTTCCAGGAGCACCGATGGTCGGCCGGTCGGGCGCGGTGCCGGCGCGTTTATCGGCCGTTACGTGTTCCCCCACGGCGAACTGCCGCATCTGGCCAGCATGACTGCGCTCCTTAGCCAGGCGGGCCTGGAAGTGGTGGATGTGGAAAGCCTGCGCTTGCACTACGCGCGGACCCTGGAGTTTTGGAGCGCGCGCTTGGAGAACAAGTTGGCGGAGGCGGCGCAGTTGGTGCCGGAACAGGCGTTGCGGATCTGGCGCCTGTACCTGGCCGGCTGCGCCTATGGCTTTGCCCGCGGCTGGATGAATCTGCATCAGATTCTGGCGGTTAAGCCGCTGGCCGATGGTTCCCACGCGCTGCCCTGGAGTCGCGCCGATCTTTACCGCAAAACCTGAGAGCTGAAAGCAGGGCGCGACGGGATAGCCTCAGAGAATCGGCGAAATCAGCCGCGCCACCCGCATACCGAGCTGACGCAGGCGATGGATATGTTGGTCGTCGCCGGCGGCCAGTTCGCGCGATTGCGCGAAGTCGTCTTCGAGCATCCGTTCGACTTCCTTAGCAAAGTCGCGATCGACGGTGAGCAGCATGATCTCGAAGTTCAGTCGGAGCGAGCGGTTGTCCAGGTTGGCGCTGCCGATGGCGGCGGCGTCCTGGTCGATCAGCAGGACTTTCTGGTGCAGGAAGCCTGGCTGATAGCGGAACACGCGCACGCCGGCATGCAGCGCCTCGAAGGCGTACAGGCTGGAGGCGGCATACACAGTGCGGTGATCGGGCCGCGCCGGGAGCAAGATACGCACATCGACATTGCGCAGCACCGCCAGGCGCAAGGCGGCGAACACCGCCTCGTCGGGGATGAAATACGGGCTGGTGATCCACAGCCGCTCGCGCGCCGCCTGGATCGCTTCGACGAAGAACAGCGAGCAGGTTTCCTGCGCATCCGCCGGGCCGCTGGTCAGTACCTGGCAGAGCATCCCGCCGCCGGGATAGGCCGCCGGCAGGATCAGCGGCGGCAGCTGCCGGGTGGCCCAGAACCAGTCCTCGGCGAACGACTCCTGCAGACAAGCCAGCACCGGCCCGCGCAGTTCGATATGGGTATCGCGCCAGGGTGCCAGCGGCGGTTTATGGCCGAGGTATAGGTCGGCGACATTGTGCCCGCCGATGAAACCGCATTCGCCGTCCACCACCACGATTTTGCGATGGTTGCGGAAGTTGACCTGGAAGCGGTTGAACATCCCGCTGCGGGTGGCGAAGGCTTGGATTTGCACACCGCCGCTGCGCAGGCGTTCGACATAGCGGTGCGGCAAGGCATGGCTACCGATGCTGTCGTAGAGCAGGTAGACGGCGACCCCGGCGGCGGCGCGTTCCAACAGCAAGGCTTGCAGGCGGCGGCCCAGAGCATCGTCATGGATGGTGAAGAACTGGATGAGGATCGCCTGCCGGGCCGCGCCGATGGCGGCGAAGATCGCCGCGAAGGTGGCCTCGCCATCGATCAGCAGGCGTACCTGGTTGTTCGCCAGGCACGGCATCCGGCTCAGACGCGGCATGGCCCGCAGCTTGCCGTAAGCCTCGGATTCACCTGCCGCCAGGGCTTCTTCTACCCAGGGTCGCCAGTTCAGGTTGGCCATAGCGCTGTGCATTTCGCGGTCGGCCTGGCGCCGGGCTTTGATGTAGGCGTCGAAGGTACTGCGGCCGAACACCAGATACGGCAGCAGCGTCAGGTAGGGCATAAACAGCAAGGCGATGGCCCAGGCAATCGCACCTTGCGCAGTGCGTACGCTGAGCACGGCATGGATGGCCGCGGCGACCCCGAGCAGATGCACCAGCACCAGCAGATAGCCGAGTAGCGGGGGAATGCTGTAGTCCATGCGCGAGTACTTCCTTGCGTAAAGGTGCCGTGCGCCGCTGCAACTGTCAGCCACTGACGGCGTCTACTACTGGGTAGGCTAGCGCGGGTTGGCGTCGCCGGCACGCCATTCGGACGGGCCACGCCGAGCGCATAAGCGGCCTCTGCAAGGAATCCCGAGCATGAACATCCGCCTTCTTACCCTTAGTGCGGCGATCTGCCTGCTAGCGCAACTGGCCCAGGCGCAAACGCTGCAGCCCGGGCTCTGGGAAATCAGCCCGAACACTATGCAGCTCAATGGTCAGGCGTTGCCGAACCTGGAGCTATTGCTCGGTAATTTACCGGCACAGCCGCGGCAAATGGCCGAACAGGCGATGGCGCAGCAGGGGGGTTGCCATCGCTGGGCAAGGGCGAAGGGCAGACGCGCTTTGTCAGTGACCGTGAGTTCGTCACCACGCTCAACAGCACCTTCACGACGGGCGGCCAGCCGCAAAGCGGCAGCCTGGAGTCCCACGGGCGTTGGCGGGCGGCACGTTACAACCGCGCCAGCCTTAGTCCGTGCTCTGCTTATTGGGTAATTGCATGGACTTGACCAAGTGTTTGCATTTCATCTGACCACCTGTTTGCATCCGACTAGAGCAGCATGTCTATGAGTCGTGTGACAGGCAGAGATCGGCCAAAAGCAGACGATTCTGCAACCAACTTCTTCAGTAAAATGACGCTAGATGTTTTCCAGTTTCTCGCGCAGAAACTCGATAAAGCGCTGTGTTTTTGCTGGTAACAGCCGAGTCTCGGTAAGGGCATACACAGACACCGGGTCTGCTTGCCACTGCGGCAACACTTTGCGCAATTCGCCATTGGCCAGGGCTTGAGCGGCGATACCTTCAGGTAGCAGGGCAATACCTAAGTCCAGCGTCGCCATACGTCTAATCATCCCTACGCTGTTGAGTTCAAATCGCCCGCCGACCTCAACTTCCTCTCGCCCTTGCTCGC
This sequence comes from Pseudomonas sp. 2FG, assembly GCF_005502935.1. Taxonomy (GTDB): domain Bacteria; phylum Pseudomonadota; class Gammaproteobacteria; order Pseudomonadales; family Pseudomonadaceae; genus Aquipseudomonas. Next base: position 91,657 of record NZ_SCMP01000002.1, on the reverse strand, counting down.
TCGAAAGTGTCCAGCGGTTGGTTTGAGAGCCGCGCATGCGCAGGCATTCATGGTGCGCCAAGTCCGAGGGGTGAGCGGGCTCACCGGACAATTCGAGATAGCGAGGAGAGGCGTAAAGGCAACGTCGCAAACTCGCCAGCTTGCGGGCGATCAGGTTCGAGTTCGCCGGCTCTCCCATGCGAATTACAACGTCGACAGGCTCACTCACCAGATCAACCTGACGCGGCGTCAGGTCTAACTCGAAGGTGATTCCAGGATAGAGCCGAGCAAACTCCGCAATCAGCGGTGCCAGGTAGATATTGGCGAAATCCACCGGCAGTGATGCCCGCAGCAAGCCGCTGGGTCTGGCGAGCATTTCCCCAAGCTGCTCATGGGCCAGGCGTGCTTCATCAACGATACGTTTGCAGCGATCAAAGTACAGCTGGCCAGCCTCGGTCAGCTCAATCCTGCGCGTGGTGCGGTTCAGCAGCCGCAAGCCTATTTCCTTCTCCAGACCACTGATTCTGCGAGACAAGGTCGAGTTCGGCATGCCCAGTGCCTCCGCTGCTTTGCGGAAACTGCGAACCTTCACGACTTCGACAAACAGCGCCATGTCATTGAGAAACTCCATGCGCATTGCTCCACCAGTGGATCAGTCATTTCAATTTAGCCGTATTTATCCCGCTTTTGGATTGGTGAATCATAGCCACATCACCACTGAGGAGCACCCAGATGAATTCGCTTTTCTCTCAAGTACAGATAGGTCGCTACACCCTTTCCAACCGCATGGTCATGGCCCCCATGACCCGTTCGCGCTCCGACGATGCCGGCGTGCCGAGTGATCTGGTCCAGACTTACTACGCCCAGCGCTCCAGCGCCGGTCTGATCATCTCAGAAGGTGTATTCCCCACTGCCCTGGGCAAAGGCTACGTGCGCACCCCTGGCATCGAATCGCCTGAGCAGGTGACTGCCTGGAAACAAGTCACCGAAGCCGTACACGCTCGCGGCGGTCGTATCTTCATGCAGTTGATGCACTGCGGTCGGGTTTCCCACCCTTCGCTGCTGCCCGATGGCGCACAACCGCAAGCACCCTCCGCGATCAAGGCTGCTGGTCAGACCTGGACCGCCACCGGCTTGCAGGATTTCGTCACGCCGCACGCCATGAGCGTGGCCGAGATTGCCTCTGTCATCGACGGTTACCGTGGTGCTGCACGCCGTGCCATTGAGGCTGGGTTTGATGGTGTGGAGTTGCACACAGCTTCTGGCTACTTGCCCGAGCAGTTCCTCTCGTCTGGCAGCAACCGGCGCGATGACCAATACGGCGGCTCGGTGGAGAACCGTGCGCGCTTCGTCCTCGAAGTGCTGCACGCCATGGTGCTGGAGATTGGTGGTGATCGCGTCGGGATCAAGATCTCTCCCGAGATGAATTTCAACGACATCGTCGATGCCAACCCGCAGGAAACCTACACCTACCTGGTCGAGCAACTTCGTGAGTTCAACCTCGCCTACCTGCACGTCGCCTTGTTCGGTGCCAGCGTCGATTACCACGCCCTGCTGCGTCCGTTGTTCGATGGCGCTTACTTGGTCGGTGGCGGGCTCAATAAAGAAGTCGCCCAAGTGTTGCTCGCTGAAGGCCGCGCCGATGCTGCGGTGTTCGGCAGCGCCTTCCTAGCCAACCCTGATCTGCCGGAGCGTTTTCGTACGGATGCGGGACTCAATGTCCCCAACAAGGACAGCTTCTACGCACCGGGCGTTGAGGGGTACATCGATTACCCATCCATCAGCCCCGTGCAAGGTGCCTGAGGAGCCTGGTCATGACAGTCGCACGCTTGCAGCGTATGCACCACGGTAGCCACTTCCACGCCTTCACCCTGCGCGGGGGTCAGTTCGACCAGAGCATCGACCCTTTCCTCGCTGTCGATCATGCCTGGATCGGTGGGCCTACTTTTCCACCCCATCCACACGCGGGCTTCTCAGCGGTCTCGTATCTGTTCTTGGATTCGGAGACCGGCATCGATAACCGCGATGCACTGGGCAATCGCAACCTGATCCAGCCTGGAGGTCTGCATTGGACAGCCGCGGGGAGTGGCGTGGTGCATGAGGAGGTGCCTGCCGAGCCGGGCAAGACCGTGCACATGCTGCAAGTCTTCATCAACCTGCCGCTGGATCGGCAAGCGCAGGCGCCGTTTGCCTTCAGCCTGGAAGCACAGGACGTTCCGGTGGTGCAGTTGCCGGGGGCCAAAGTAAGAGTGCCGCTCGGCAGCTTCGCCGGAGTCGATTCCCCTTTGTCCCCGCCCGCCGAGGTGAGCATCTTGGACATTTCCCTAGCAGAGGGAGCTGAAGTGCAGGTACCGGTGCCGGAGGGGCATGTCGCCTTCGTGATGCCGATTGATGGTGAGGTGTTGGTCGATGGCCAAGCCTTCAATCTCGCTGAGCAGGCGCTGCCAGTGAATCTGCCGCAACGTGATGACCGAGTTGTCACGCTGCGTGCCAATCAAGGGAACGCCAAGGCCGTAGTGTTTTCTGGCCGCCCCCTGCATCAGCCAGTGTTTTGGCAAGGGCCATTGGCGCTTGCCTCCCAAGAGGCGCTGGACGATGCCATCGAGGCTTACCAGCGTGGTGCCTTCGGAACCATGGAACCCCGTTGAGTGAACCAAGCAGTCCCAAACCAGGGGCGATGACGCCCCACTTATCATGCTAGGAGAATCATCATGGCTTACGAAAAATTCAGTGCTGACAATGCTGCCCTACTACTGATCGACCATCAGGTGGGAACCATGGGCTGGGTGAAATCCATTCCTTTCGAAGAGCTGAAACGCAACGCGCTGATGCTCGCCAAGACAGCAAGCATCCTCAAACTTCCGGTCGTGCTTACCTCCAGCATGGAAGAGCACGCCCAGGGCCCGCTTCTGAGCGAGCTGGAACAGATCCTGCCCGCCGAATTCGCTGCTCGCGTTCAGCGCCTAGGTATCGTCAATGCCATGGACGATGAAAACTTCGCCGCCGCCGTCAAAGCCACCGGGCGTAAGAAACTGATCATTGCGGGTGTCACCAATGACGTCTGCACGGTCTACCCGGCACTGAGCCTGGTGCGTGATGGCTATGAGGTTCAGGTTGTCGCCGATGGTGGTGGCTCGCCCAGTGCAATGGCCGATGACATTGCATTGCGCCGGATGGACAAAGGTGGCGTGACACTGACCACTACCAACCAGCTGATTGCGGAACTGGCCGGTAGCTGGGCTACCCCAGAAGGCGGGCAACTCGTCCAAGTGCTGATGGAGGCGCTTCAAGGTTAAAAGCGCCCACGAACAGCTGGCAAAGCCTCGGGGGGAGGTTTTGCCGGTCTTTGTGCAATGCGCAGCCTTTCCTCATGCAGTCCGGCCGGTTTGTCACCGGCTGGGTCGTTTTGAGCCGGTCGGGTGGCTCGCTGAAGGGGTCATCCCGTTTGCCAATGCGTGCTCAGATGGAATGCAAACTGGTGTTCATCTGGGGTGCAATTACTCTGCTTAGGGCTGCGCCAGCGCCTGATGCAGGGTTTTCAGGTTGTGCTCGAACAGACCGATAAACGTGCTGGCCGGGCCGGAAGCCGCGAGGGCGTCGGAATACAGGGTGCCGCCGATCTGCGTCCCGCTTTCCTGGGCGATTTGCTCGAGCAGGCGCGAGTCCTTGATGTTCTCGACGAACACCGCCTTGATGTGCTCCTGGCGGATCTGTCGAATCAGGCCCGCGACTTCGGCGGCGGAAGGTTCGCTCTCCGTGGACAGGCCTTGTGGGGCCATGAAGCGGATGCCGTAGGCCTGGCCGAGATAGCCGAAGGCGTCATGCGAGGTGACGATGTTGCGGCTGCCGGCCGGCAGGTTGCCGAGCTGTAGTTTGGCCAGCGCCAGCAACGGGTAAATCTTCTGCAGGTAGGCCTGGCCGTTCTGCGAGTAGTCCTGGGCATGCGCCGGGTCGGCGCCGCTCAGGGCCTGGGCGATATTGTTCACGTACAGTTCGGCATTCGCCAGGTTATGCCAGGCGTGCGGGTCGGGCATGCTCTGGCCGCCTTGGTCCAGAGCGCGCGGCACTACACCACGGCTGGCGACGACCCGCTTGGCCTTGCTCGCCGTGCTGGCGATCAGGCGCTCCAGCCAGGGCTCGAAGCCCAGGCCGTTCTCGATCACGACATCGGCCTTGAGCAGCGCCTTGGCATCATCCGGAGTCGGTTCGTAGGTGTGGGCGTCGGCGTCCGCGCCGACCATCTTGCGCAGCTGGATATGCTCGCCACCGATGTGTCTGGTCATGTCGGCGAGGATGCTGAAGCTGGTGACGACCTTGAGTTTCTCGGCAGCCGACAGCGATAGCGGCAACAGCAGGGCGAGTAGCACGACTAATCCGCGCATGGGGGTAAACCTCTTGGGGGGCGATGGGTCATTGGCAGGTGATCAGCGGTGGCTGGCGCAGCAAGCCGTGCACCGGACCGAAGACCACGGAGAGCAGATACAGGCTGCCGGCGACCAGCACTATGGCCGGGCCGCTGGGCAGGGAGGCGTAAAACGACAGCAACAACCCGAGCCAGACCGCGACACTGCCGAGTGCCGCGGCAATCACCAGCAAGCGCGGCAAACGTCGGCTCCAGAAGCGCGCGGCCGCGGCCGGCAGCATCATCAGACCGACCACCATCAGCGCGCCGATGGCTTGAAAGCCGATCACCAGATTGAGCACCACCAGGGTCAGGAACAGGCCGTGAGCCAGCGGGCCAAAACGGCTGACGCTGCGCAAAAACAGCGGATCGAGGGTATCCAGCAACAGTGCGCGATAAATCAGTGCGAGCAACGGCAGGCTCAGTGCAGAAACCCAGAGCATGCCGGTCAGCGTCTGGCTATCCACCGCCAGGGCGGAGCCAAACAGCAGATGCAGCAAGTCCAGGCGTTTGCCGGCCAAGCCGAGAATCAGCACGCCGCTGGCCAGTGAAATGGGGTAGATCGCCGCCAGGCTAGCGTCCTCACGCAGTCCCGTGCGGCGGGTGATCCAGGCCGCCAGCCCGGCCATCGCCAACCCCGCGCCGAGGCCGCCAATGCTCAGTGCCGGCAGGCTCAGGCCGGCGACCCAGAAGCCCAGGGCGGCGCCTGGCAGAATGCCGTGAGCCACGGCGTCGCCAATCAGGCTCATGCGCCGCAGAATCAGGAAAACCCCGAGCGGTGCAGTGCTGCAGGCCAGCACTATGCCGCCAAGTAGGGCGCGGCGCATAAAGGCGAACTCGCTGAACGGTTGCCACAGTTGCGCCAGCAGCATCAGGCCACCTGCATCTGTGGCTGCGGGGCGATAATCTGCTTACTTGCAGATAACGTGCAGCTATTGCTGGCGATATGCAGTGAAGTTTGAATATGGTGGCGTACTGCTGCGAGGTCGTGACAGACCACCAGCAGGGTGCGGCCTTCGGCATGCCAGTGCTGGATATGTTTCCACAGCAACGCTTGGCCTGGTTCGTCGAGTGCCGCGTGTGGCTCATCCAGGAGCAGTAGCGGCGCCTCCGTCAGGCTCAGGCGGGCGAGCAGGGCGCGTTGCAGTTCCCCGCCGGACAGGGCCAGCAGCGGGCGCTGTTCCAGGCCGCTCAAACTCCAGTCCGCCAGCACCTGTTGCAAGCGTTCACGGCGATCCGTGGCGGAGGCTCGGGCGCGCCAGAAGCCAGCCGCCACAAGCTCGACCAGGTTGATTGGAAACTGCCGGTCAAGGCTTTGCTGCTGCGGCAGAAAGCCCACTCCGCCGCGTCGTTGGACGGCCAATTCGACCTGGCCCGCCAGGGGCTTTTGCAACCCGGCGATAACCTTGAGCAGGCTGCTTTTGCCACAGCCATTGGCGCCAATCACCGCCGTCAGGCTGCCAGCGGGCAGGCTCAGTTCCAGTGCCGGGGTCAGTGGCCGACCGGGTGGGCCCCATTGCAGTGCGCGGCAGCGGATCATGCGACCTCCCAGTTCCAGCGGATCTCGGCGACGGCGTCATGGGCGTGCAGGCTTTCGGCATGCACCACCCGCAGGTGCAAGCCATGCACTTCGGGTTGTTCGCGCAGGGCCAGATGCAGGCGTCGTGCGGCGTCTTCGCAGAACATCGGGTTTTGCCCATTGGCCAGGGCGAAGGCCTGCTCGTCGGCGCGCTTCACCGCGGTCTGCAGCGCAGTGCCCAGTGCGGCTTCCGCGCGGTCGATCAGTGCTTCCAGCGGCAAGTCCGTGGCGGCCGGATTCAGTCGAATCTGCAACTGGGCGCTGCTGCGCTGGCTATGCGGGGTGGCGACAATCCCCTGTGGCGAGCCTAGCCAGGCCAGCACCTCGCGGTGCTCCAGGGGGCGGTTGTGGAAGTCTTCGCTAAAGCGCTGCTGGATCAGCTGCCGCGCCAGCGCCGCCGAGCACGGGCAGGTCGATGAATAGCTCACGGCGACGCTCAGTTCCACGTGAAACCCCCTTGAATCCTGGCGTGCAGCGATGCTGGCCGGATATGACTTCCAGCCGGCCAGGGGGCTGACCAGTGCCGGACGCTTCAGCAGCACTTCGGTGTGCAGACACAAAGAGGCGCTGGCGGAGAGCCCTTGATGACTGTCGAGAAAGCGTTGCAGCACCCGCCGCAGAAGCGCTGGCGAGAGCGGCTCATGCTCCAGCAGTGCAAGGGCCAGATAGAGCCGCGACATATGAATGCCGCGGGCCGCGCCGTCATCCAGGCTGACGCCGGCGTCGGCCCGTGCGGCGACGCGTTGGCCGTCGTCGAGCAGCAGCGGCAGGGCGATCCCGCACATGCCGACCCAGTCCAGCGGTTGTTGTTCCAGGGCGGTTTGCGTGGCGATATCTGGCAGGGTCGGGGCGTTCATGGGCTTCACCATTGCGTGGTTTAAATGTTATGTTATAACAAATAAGCGCACCGCAACCGAACCCGTCATGACTGCCGCTGAAATTCTCGCCCAACCCGCCGCGAGCCTGTGCAGCGAGGCCAAGGAACGCCAAGAACGACGCGAAACACATCTCCGTGATGCCTGAGGTAAACCCCATGCCCAACCGTCTCCCTGTGACCGTGCTGTCCGGCTTTCTCGGCGCCGGCAAAAGCACCCTGCTGAATCATGTGCTGAAGAACCGTGAGCACCTGCGGGTTGCGGTGATCGTCAACGACATGAGCGAGATCAATATCGATGGCAGCGAAGTTCAGCGCGATGTCAGCCTGAACCGCGCGGAAGAAAAACTTATCGAGATGAGCAACGGCTGCATCTGCTGCACCCTGCGCGAAGACCTGCTGGAAGAAGTCAGCCGCTTGGCCCGGGACGGTCGTTTCGATTACCTGTTGATCGAGTCCACCGGGATTTCCGAGCCGCTGCCGGTGGCGGAAACCTTCACCTTCCGTGCCGAAGACGGCAAGAGCCTGGCCGACCTGGCGCGGCTGGACTGCATGGTCACGGTGGTCGACGGGCTGAATTTCCTCCGCGACTACCAGGCCGCGGAAAACCTGGCCAGCCGCGGCGAGGTGCTGGGCGAGGAGGACGAGCGCTCGATCACCGATCTGCTGATCGAGCAGGTCGAGTTCGCCGATGTGATCCTGCTCAGCAAGATCGACCTGATCTCCAGCGGCGAGCGCGAAGAGCTGCTCAGTATCCTCGGCAGCCTGAACGCCACGGCGGAACTCATTCCGATGGTCATGGGCCAGGTGCCGTTGGCGAAGATCCTCGACACCGGCCGTTTCGACTTCGAGCGTGCGGCCCAGGCGCCTGGCTGGCTCAAGGAGTTGCGCGGCGAGCACCTGGCGGAAAGCGAGGAATACGGTATCGCCTCCGGCGCCTACCGGGCACGGCGGCCGTTCCATCCCGAACGCTTTTTCAGCTTCATCAATCGTGAGTGGAGCAATGGCCGTTTGCTGCGCTCCAAGGGCTTTTTCTGGCTGGCCAGCAAGCACCAGGAGGTCGGTAGCTGGTCCCAGGCCGGCGGCTTGCTGCGCCATGGTTGCGCCGGGCGCTGGTGGCGTTTCGTGCCCAAGGACCAATGGCCGCAAGACGCCGAAGACGTGCAGACGATCCTGCGCAATTGGAGCGTGGAGGCCGGCGATTGCCGCCAGGAGCTGGTGTTTATCGGGCAGAACATCGACTTCGCCAAGCTCAATGAAGACTTGGATGCCTGCCAGATGACCGACGCCGAAATGGCCCAGGGCGTGGAGGCCTGGCAACAGTTGCCGGACCCGTTCGGCCCCTGGCATGCGGAGGCTACCTGATGCTCGCCCGCCAAGCAGCGGCCAGGCGACTAACGGCCCATCCACAGGCCTTGGCTTTGGCCCTCGCAGGCCGGCTTGAGATAGGCCGCGTCGCTGGCCACGCCGTAGTAATGGATGTCCTGCTGGTAGGGCGTGCCGGCCACCCGGGCCGAGCGGCAGACCCCAAAGGAGCCGCTCGGGCACTGCTCGACAAACTCGACGGCCACCTTCTGCCCTTGCAGTTGCGGCTGGCAAAAGCCCTGGCGAAACAGTTGCGGCGGGATGCTGCGGTTTTGCTGGCAGACCTTGATGTCCAGTCGCGCGGCCTGGCTATGCACCACACAGGCTTCGGCCTGGGCGAACAAGGGCAGGGCGGATAACAGTGCGAGCAGCCACAGACGCATGACAACGCCTCCAGAACGAAATGCGCGGGACTCTAGCACGACACCTTTGCCCCTGACCCGGACAAGCCTCACCATAAGCCCATGTTGAAGAATATCCCCACCCACCTGATCGCCGGCCCCCTGGGCGCGGGCAAGACCAGCCTGATTCGCCAGTTGCTGGCGCAGCGGCCGGTGCACGAGCGTTGGGCGGTGCTGATCAATGAGTTCGGCCAGATTGGCCTGGACGCCGCGCTGCTGGCGAGCGGCGACGATGGCATCGCCCTCGGTGAAGTCGCCGGCGGTTGCCTGTGCTGCGTGAATGGCGCGCCGTTTCAGATCGGTCTGGCCCGCTTGCTGCGCAAGGCCAAGCCGCATCGCCTGCTGATCGAGCCGTCCGGTCTTGGCCACCCGGCGGAAATTTTGCGCCAGCTGCATGAGCCACCCTGGGCGGGCGTGCTGGCGGTGCAGCCGAGTGTGCTGGTGCTGGATGCCGTCGCCCTGGCCGCCGGCCAAGCGCTGCCAGAGACTCAGCAGGCGGCGTTGGCCGAGGCGGGTTTGCTGGTGCTGAACAAGGCGGAAAACCTCGATGATGCGGTGCGCGCGCGGCTGCTGGCCGAGCTGCCGTCGCGGCCGGCGTGCTGGACCAGTCAGGGCGCGCTGGCGCTGGCCCAGTTGCCGAGTCTGCTGCCAGGTCTGCAGGCTCAGGCCGAGAGCGCCGGGGAGGCCCTGGGGTTGCCATCGACTAGCGCGCCTAGCCTGCCGAGTGTCTGGCTCGACCGCCGGCAGCCGATCTGTCAAAGCCAGGGGCAGGCCCAGGGTTGGAGCATCGGTTGGCGCTGGCACCCGAGTCAGCGTTTCGAGTTGATGCGCGTGCAGCTGTGGCTGGCTACCTTGCCCTGGCGGCGCGCCAAGCTGGTGCTGCAGACCAATGCCGGCTGGCTCTCCGGCAATGCCTTGAACGGTGAACCGGTCCATTGGCAAGCCAGCGAATGGCGTAAGGATTCGCGCCTGGAGCTGATCTTCAGCCAGGCCCAGGATGAGGCGACGCTCAGCGCCGGGCTGGCCGCCTGTCGGCTGGATTAGCGCGCCAGCCGGCAGCTAAACTGCCGCGCTCACCTCGCCGCAAAGTTATCCCATGACGCTAGAGCCTTGGTCCCATCCCACTTCCGCCGGCTTCACCCTGCGTGGCTGGCACAGCCCGCCCTCGGGTAAACCGCTGCTGCATTTTCTGCATGGCAATGGGTTTTGCGGGCGCACCTATGAGCCGCTGCTCAAGCGTTTGGCGGCGGACTTCGACCTCTGGCTGTGCGATATCCAGGGCCATGGCGACAGCGACCACGGCGGGCGTTTTCATGGCTGGAACCGCAGTGCCGAGCTGGCGCTGGAGGCCTTCGAGAGTGGCCGCGGGCTCTTCGGCGCGGTGCCCTGCTTTGCCGTCGGACACAGTTTCGGCGGAGTGCTCAGCAGCCTGATCCTGGCCAAGCAGCCGCAGCTGTTCCGGCGCGCGGTGCTGCTCGACCCGGTGCTGTTTCCACCGGCGCTGATCGGCGTGATGGCGCTGTCCGAGGTGCTCGGCCTGCATCGGCGCAGCACCCTGGCGCGCAAGTCCGCCGCCCGCCGGCGGCAGTGGCCGGACCGCGCCGCGGCCTATGCCGGGCTGTATGGCCGTGGCATCTTCAAGGGCTGGGAGGATGCGGCGCTGTGGGCCTATGTCGAGCATGGGCTGAAGGAGGTGGCGGGCGGCGTCGAGCTGAAATGCCGGCCGAGCCGCGAGGTGGAAATCTTCAGTTCCTACCCCCGCCGGCTGTGGCCGTCGCTGGGCAGGATAGTCACGCCAACGCGGATTCTGCACGGTCAGCACAGCTATCCCTTCGTCGCCAAGGCGGTGGCGCGGGTGACGGCGCTGAACGGTCACGTCAGTGCCCAACTGGTGGCCGGCGGGCACTGCTTTATGCAGGAAGCCCCGCAGGACTGCGCCGAGCGCGTCGCCAATTACCTCTTGCAACACAGCTGAGCCGGGCACGGCCCGCTTGCGCGCGTTGGGGCTGCTCTAACTAGAGCTCAGTGGTGCCACTTGTCATGGGTGCGCCGCCACTCGCTGAGCTGGATCACCTCGGCGGAGGTGGGCTTTTCTGGCGTTTTGTCGGGCACTAGGTCGGGCTTGTCCAAGGCGCTGCCGGGCTTTTCCACGAAGGGGTGCGGTGCCAGCTCGATATGCCCGACGTGGTCGCCGAACATGATGATGGTGCCGGCATGCCGCTGTTCGCTGGTGACCGTGAACTCGAAGCCATACACCCGCGCCAGACGCTTGCGACCGCGGGCGTCGGGCAGCAGGGCGATTCTGCGCAGGGCGACGTTGTCGTCGAGCAGAATCACGTCCACCTGCTGGCAATGCTGTTTGACCCGCGCCAAGGCCCGTTCGCGCAGGCCATGGGCATGCCACAACCACGCGCCGCCGGCGGTCAGCAGCATCAGCACGAACAGATTGCCCAGGGTCAGCATGGTGGTTGCGCTCCAACAAGGGCGGTCAGCTTAACCGCCGCGAGCCAGGCACTCCAGTCTGTCGGGTCGGGGCTATTTGCCGCCATACTTTCGCTCTCACTATTGCCGCTTTCACGACTCGGGAACCCGGCATGCAACGCCCTGCGCCTCTGCGCGCCCGCCAGGCCCATGGGGTGTTCGGCTATGCCGGCAGCCGCGCGGCGGCGTTGCTCCTGCCGCGCCTGGGGGGCGACGCCTGGCCGCTGAATACCCTGCACTTCTCCCCTCACACTCAGTATGGCCAGTGGGCGGGAGAAGTGTGGGCGGCGGCGCAAATTCCGGCGCGGGTCGAGGGTCTCGCGGCGATCGGTGCGGCGTGATCGGGGAGCGTGTCAGCTCGGGCACTGGTCGCTGCGCCTAGTTAAACAAGATGTGTAGGCGGCGCGGCCGGGCCTCAGGCTTCTTCGAGGATTTCCTGATAGCGCCGCTCCAACTCCTGGCGCAGCTGGCGGCGCTGCTGGGCCTGCTTGAAGCGGCGTTTTTCCTCGGCGCTGTGCGGCTGCCGTGGCGGCACGGCGGTGGGCTTGCCGGCGTCGTCGACCGCGACCATGGTGAAGAAGCAGCTGTTGGTATGCCGCACCGATCGCTCGCGGATGTTCTCGGTGACCACTTTGACGCCAATCTCCATCGAACTGGTGCCGCTGTAGTTGACCGAGGCGAGGAAGGTCACCAGTTCGCCGACATGGATCGGCTCGCGAAAGATCACCTGATCCACCGACAGGGTCACCACATAACGCCCGGCGTAACGGCTGGCGCAGGCGTAGGCGACCTCGTCGAGGTACTTCAGCAGGGTGCCGCCATGCACGTTGCCGGAGAAGTTGGCCATATCCGGGGTCATCAACACGGTCATCGACAGCTGGGCGTTTCCGGCTTCCATGGGACAGGCTCTTGGCAGGGGAGGGAGGCAAGGATAACCGAGGCGTGGTCTGCCGCGCCGGCTTCTCTACCCTGACGCTGCGCTCCGCCGACTCGTCACCCTGGCGCTGGCGGGCAACCTTGCCCGCCCTGGGCAGGTTACTTGCCGGCCGAGAGGCCGAAGTCGATCGCCAGGTTGGCCCCGGTGATGGCTTCGGCGTGGGGCTGGCAGAGAAACCAGACCAGTTCGGCGACTTCATCCGGGCGGATAAAGCGCGCGTCTTGGCCCTGCGGGTAGAGCGCCAGCAGCTGGCGCTTGTAGGCCTTGGGGTTGCCTTCACCGTAGCGCTCGGCCTGGAAGTCGAGCATCGGCGTGGCGATATCCCCCGGCGATACCGTGTTGACCCGGATGCCATCGCTGGCCAGGTCCAGCGCCAGGGTCTTGCCCATCAGGGTCAGGCCGCCCTTGGCCGCGCAATAGGCGGCGGCGTTGCGGTTGCCCTGGTGGCCGGCGTCGCTGGAGATGTTGACTATGCTGCCGCGGCTTTCGCGCAGGTGCGGGATCGCCGCCGAACACATGAAGAAGGCGGCCTTCAGATTGACCGCCATGACCAGGTCGAAGTCCTCCTCGCTGAAGCATTCCACCGGCCCCTCACGCCAGATGCCGGCGGCGTTGACCAGCGCGTCCAGCCGCCCGGTGCGGGCGAGCACGCAGCTGACCAGCTCATGGCAATTGGCCGCCGAGCGCAGGTCGGCCGGCATGCTCGCCGCCAAGGGCAGGCTGGTGCTCAGGGCATGCAGGCCGGCGCCGTCGACGTCGGTGGCGGCCACGCGCCAGCCGCCTTGGGCAAAGCGCTTGGCCAGTGCGCTACCGAGGCCGCCGGCCGCGCCGGTGATAAGAACTACGGGGGTGCTCATCGAAACTCCTTAGTCTGTTCACGCTTATAAAGTTCTGTAGGGAGGGTCTCGCGCCAGCGTGTCACGCCTGGGTCAGGTACCAGCGCCAATCCTGCTCGCCGACCTCGCCCATGAACTCGCGGTATTCGCGGTGCTTGATCGCCAGGAACACCTTGAGGAACTCCTCGCCGAATTGCGCCTTGGCCCACTCCGATTGCTCCAGGGCGCACAGGGCGGTCAGCCAGTCGGTGGGCAGGAATTCGGTGGCCTGGGCATAGCCGTTGCCGCTGATAGGCGCGCCCGGGTCGAGCTGCTGCTTGATGCCCTCATGAATGCCGGCAAGGATCGCCGCCGCCGCCAGGTAGGGGTTGGCGTCGGCGCCGCAGATGCGGTGTTCGATGTGCCGGCTCTTGGCCGGGCCGCCGGGTACGCGGAAGGACACGGTGCGATTGTTCACCCCCCAGCTCTTGGCCAGCGGCGCGTAGCTGTTGGCCTGGAAGCGGCGGAAGGAGTTGGCGTTGGGGCAGAACAGCGCCAGGGAATCCAGCAGGCAGCTCATCATCCCGCCGATGGAGTGGCGTAAGAGCGTGCCGGGCCCGCCTTCAAGGTCGGAAAGCTCCGAGGCATAGAGGTTGTTGCCCTGCTCATCGGCCAGGCTGACGTGCAGGTGCATGCCGCTGCCGGCCTGATCGCCGAACGGCTTGGCCATAAAGCAGGCCTGCAAACCGTGCTTGTTGGCTACGCCCTTGACCAGGCGCTTGTAGCGCACGCCCTCGTCTATCGCCTGCAGGGCATCGAAGCGGTGCTCCAGGGTCAGCTCCAGCTGGCCGGGGGCGTACTCGGAAATCGCCGTGCGTACCGGTAGGCCCTGGGTTTCGCAGGCGGCGTAGAGATCGTCGAGGAACGGCTGGACCTGCTCCAGCTCGGCCACGCCATAGACTTGCGGGGCCTGCGGGCGCACGCCGTTCATTTGCCGCGCAGGCTGCGGCCGGCCATTGGCATCGCGCTGCTGATCGAGCAGGTAGAACTCCAGCTCCACCGCCATCACCGGGTGCAGGCCGTCGGCCTTGAGCCGGTCGATCACCCGCACCAGCGCATGCCGCGGGTCGGCCGGGCTGGCCGGTAGGCCCTGGGTCGGGTGCATGCTCACCTGCAGCTGGCCGGTGGGCTGGGCGCGCCAGGGTTGCAGGCACAGGCTGCCGGGCAGCGGGTAGGTCCAGCAGTCGGCGTCGGCGACTTCCCAGACCAGGCCGGTGTCTTCGACGTCCTCGCCGTTGATGGTCAGCGCCAGGATCGAGCTGGGCAGCGGCCGGCCGTTCTCGTAGATGGCCAGCAGCTCCTCGCGGTGCAGCAGCTTGCCGCGCGGCACGCCATTGGCGTCGATCAGGAACAGCTCGATCAGGCGGACTTCGGGGTGTTGTTCGAGGAAGTCGCGGGCTTCCTGGATGTCGGCGAATTGCATGATGGTGTCTCACGTAGGGTGGCTGGCGTTATCCAGCCACCGGGATGCTGTAGTGGTGGATGAGTACAGCGTCATCCACCCTACGGATTATTCGCGGGCGCCGGGAATCGCCAGCAGTTCGCCCAGGGCCTGGTCGAGGGTGGCGATCAGCCGGTCGACATCGGCCACCGAGGTACTCGGGCAGCACAGGGTCATGTTGTGGAACGGCGTGATCAGGATGCCGCGGTTGATCAGGTACAGGTGCAGGGCCATCTGCAGCTCGTCGTGGAAGGCGGCTTCGGCGGCGGCGCCGGTCTTCGGCGACACCGGGCAGAACTGGAACTCGCTGCGCGCGCCCAGTTCGGTCACCGACCACTTGAGCTCGTGCTGGCCGATCAGGCGGCGGAAGCCGTCGGCCAGGCGCTTGGCCAGCGGCAACATATGCGCGTAGGCGGCCGGGGTCATCACCTGTTCCAGGTTGGCGCGCATGCAGTGCATGGCCAGGGCGTTGGCCGACAGGGTGGTGCCCATGCCGCTGTGGCCATGGCCGTGGCTCTCTTCGCTGGCCTGTTTGCGCGCCTCGGTCATGGCCTCGGCCATGGCCGCGCTGCAGCCGAAGATGCCGCAGGGCACGCCGCCGGCGATCGGCTTGCCGACCACGAAGAAGTCCGGGTCGAGATCCCAGAGCTGGGTACAGCCGCCGATATCGGTGGAGATGGTGTGGGTCTCGTCGATGATCAGCAGACTGCCGTACTTGCGCGTCAGCTCGCGGCATCGCTGCATGAAGCCCGGCTCCGGCAGGACCATGCCGATATTGGTCATCGCCGGCTCGCACAGCAGGGCGCAGACGTCGCCCTGGGCCAGCGCGGCCTCCAGCGCGGCCACGTCGTTGAACGGAATCGAGCGGCTGTACTGGGTCAGGTCGTAGGCCTGGCCGATCAGGCCGGAGCGGTGCATGGTCTCGCCGTCGCGGCAGCGCACCATGACGTCGTCCACCGTGCCGTGGTAGCAGCCGTCGAACACCAGCAGGGTCTTGCGCTGGGTGATAGCCCGCGCCCAGCGCAGCACGTAACGGTTGGAGTCGGTGGCGGTGGCGGTGACCTGCCAGAACGGCAGGCCGAAGCGGGCGGCCAGCAACTCGCCGCAGACCACCGCGTCCTCGCCCGGCAGCATGGTGGTCAGGCCGTTGTTGGCCTGCTCGGCGATGGCCCGGGCGATCGGGTCGGGCGAGTGGCCGAACATGCTGCCGGTATCGCCCAGGCAGAAGTCGAGGTACTCGTGGCCGTCCACATCATAGAAACGCGCACCCTTGGCGCGCTCGACGAACAGCGGATTGGGTGTCGACCAGTCGGCCATCCAGTGCATCGGCACGCCGGCGTACAGCGAGCTGCGCGCGCGCTCGGCCAGGGCCACGGATTTCGGGTTGCGCTCGAGGAAACGCTGGCGCTCGCGGGCGGCGAAGGTTTCCACGGCGTTATGGCGGATACCGCTGGAAGTCATGTTTGAACACCTCGTTCGAATTTCCGAACATTCTTATTTTGTGATCACAAATATGTCAATAGCTGACAATGTAAGCGGCCTTTGTTAGTGTTAATCCTGTTTTGTGATCACAAGAGAAGATGAAATGACTCATTCTGTCTGGCAGGATCAGGTCGCGCTGGTGAGCGGCGCCGGTAGCGAGAGCGGCATCGGCCTGGCGATTGCCCGCCGTCTGGGCCGCGAAGGCGTGCGGGTGCTGCTGACGGCCAGCAGCGCGCGCATCCAGCAACGCGCCGCCGAACTGACGGCCGAGGGTATAGACGCCCGCGCCTGGGTCGCCGACCTCACCGACGAAGCCCAGGTGGCCGAGCTGGCGCGCTGGGCCAGCGAGCAATTCGGCCGCGTCGATATCCTGGTGAATAACGCCGGCATGGCCATGCAGGGCAGCCCGGAGCCCTTCGCCGAGGTGGCGAGCATGGACCTGGCGACCTGGAACCTGACGCTGGCGCGCAACCTGACCACGGCTTTTCTGCTCACCCGCGCCCTGCTGCCGGGCATGCAGGCCCACGGCTACGGGCGCATCGTCAATATCAGCTCGACCACCGGCACCCGCGGCAGCAACCCCGGCGAGGCCGCCTACAGCGCGGCCAAGGCCGGCATGCTCGGCCTGAGCATGGGCCTGGCGCTGGAAGTGGCGAAGCAGGGCATCACCGTCAACAGCGTGGCGCCGGGCTGGATTGGCACAGCTTCCAGTACCGAAGAAGAACGCCACGCCGCGGCCTATACGCCCATAGGCCGCGCCGGACGCCCGGACGAAATCGCCGGCGCCGTGGCCTTCCTCGCTTCCCCCGAGGCCAGCTACATCACCGGCGAATTGCTGGTGGTGGATGGCGGTAACTGTCTGATCGAGAACAAGGCCCCCTGACGATGCGCAACTGCAGCCTGACCCTGAACCAACTGCCGGCGCCGCCGGCCCCTGCACGGTGACGCGAGCATGGCCGACAACCTGCAAGAACAGCTGTACCAACGTCTCCGCGAGGGTCTGCTGGCCGGGCAATTCCAACCCGGCGAACGCCTGAAAATCCGCGACCTGGCTGCCGCCTTGGGCACCAGCCCGATGCCGGTGCGCGCCGCCTTGCAACGCCTGGTGGCCGAGGGCGCGCTGGAGGGCGAGCCGCAGCGCTCGGTGCGCGTCCCGCCGATGACCCGCGAACGCTTTCAGCAGTTATTCCAGGTGCGCCTGGCGCTCGAGGGTCTGGCGGTGGAAACCGCCACGCCGCGCCTGACGCCCAGTGACCTGGCGATCCTGCAGGGCTGTGTCGAGCGGATGGAAAGCGCGCTGGAGCGCCGCGACGTGCGGGGCTATCTGAACGACAACAGCCAGTTTCATCTGACCCTCTACCAAGCCTGCGCCAACCCGGTGCTGCTGCGCATGATCGAAGGGCTGTGGCTGCAGGTCGGGCCGTTCTTCAATCGGCTGTTCACCGAGGCCGACCTGTCGCTGCGCCTCAACGACTTCCACGACGACTGCTTCAAGGCGCTGCAGGCCGGTGACGGCAAGGCCGCGCGGGCGGCCATGGAGCAGGATCTGAGCTACTTCGGGCAGTTCCTGCTCAATCTGCTCAGCCTGGAGGCGAGCAACGGCAAGGTTCGCGTCTGACGCAGAAGCTACAAAGCAGCACCTCGCTGTCGCTGACACTCAGCTTTGCAGCCAGACCTCGCGGGCCCACTTCCACACCGAATCCCAGCTCTCGTCGGTCAGTTCGGCTTCGTCGCCGTCCCACAGCAGCACGGTGCCGTCCAGTTCGACGCAGTAGTAGTTGCCGTGGTCTTCACAGAGCGGAATCAGCTCGCGCGGCAGGCCCAGCGACCAGGCCACCGAGGCCACTTCCGGCAGGTAGGTATGCGATTGCGGGTCGGTCACGGTCACCGGCTCCAGGCGGCCGTAGACCACATCGCTGACCTTGAGCAGAAACTCGCGGAACTCGAAGGGCAGGCTGATCAGCAACTGTTCTTCGATTTCCACCAGCAATTCTTCTTCCGGCAGCTCCAGGGGCACCGGGACTTTCTCATTGAGTTCACGCAGCTCGTCGATCACTTCTTCCATGGCAGAGAACCTCTCACTTGGGATGGCGCGTTTTATACAGTAGCTCGGCGCAAGCGCAATGCCTGCGGTTCGCTGAATAGAAAAACCCCAGCCAAGGCTGGGGTTTCGGTGTAGCGCTAACGTCTGCCAGCTTTAGTCGTTCTGGCGGATACCGGCGACCAGCCACGGCGGGTTGTCGCCATTGCCGCGCTCCATGCGCCAGCTTTCGCTGAAGGCTTCGCCTTGGTCGAAGCGCGAGGTTTTCGCGATGCCGCGGAAGGTCAGGGTGGCCACGGTCTTGTCGGCCAGTTCATCGATGCCGTCCAGCTGCACCTGCAGGTCATCCACATAGGTGGACTGGAAGCCGTCACCGAGGCTGGCGCGTTCTTCCTTGAGGAAACTGAGCATCTGCGGGGTGACGAACTCGGCGATCTTGTCCATCTCGGCTGCATCCCAGTGCTGTTGCAGGGCCAGGAAGTGCTCACGGCCGGCCTCGAGGAAGCGCTGCTGGTTGAACCAGCTCGGGGCGTTGATCACCGGTGCGGCCGCGCTGCTGCTCCCGCCGAAGATCGAGGCTGGTGAAGGCGCATCGGGCACCGGCATTTGCCGCTGGAACGGCGCATGCCCGGCAGCGGCCGGTTGCCCCTGGGCCTGCTGACGGCGACGGGCGGCAATGAAGCGGAAGGCCAGGAAGGCGATCAGGCCGATGATCAGAAAGTCGAAGATCTGCATGCCCTGGAAACCGTCGCCCATGAACATCGAGGCGAGCAGGCCACCGGCGGCGATCCCGGCCAGCGGCCCGAGCCAGCGCGAAGCACCGCTGGCGGCAGCCGGGGCCGCACGGCCCGGAGCGGCGGCCTGGTTGGTGGCCGGCGGGGTGGCCTGGCGGGTTTGGTGGGTCGGCGCCGAGCCGAAGGATTTACCGCCGCCCATGCGTCTGGCATTGGCATCCAGGCTGAGCGTCAGGGCGACGCAAAGCACCATGGCAAGGCTGAGGAAACGCTTCATTGTTGGAGCTCTCTTGATTGATTCAACGCGCGCCATGTTGCACAGGCTGAGTGGCTATGGCCAGCGGCAGAGTGTTTCGGGCTTTTGCCCGCCGGCGTGCAGCGCGGCAAACCTAGGGGCGCAGCAGCAGGAGCAGCGGCGTGCAGCGCAGCTGTCGGCGCAAGAAGGCGCGCAGATCGGCTTCTTCCTCCTGCGGGTGGCGCAGCCAATGGAGGAAGGTGCACAGGTAGGCGGTGCTCAGCAGGCTTTCCTCGATGATCCGGCTGAGGGATTGGTTGTCGCGGCGCGCCGCCTCACGCCACCACTGCACGGTGCGACTGATGCGCAACAGGCCGAGTACCTGCAAGTGCAGATGACCGGGCTCCAGCTTGTACAGCAGCATCTGCGCGGTCACCGCCCGGTGCGCGGCGAGGCTGTTGAGCCAGGCGATCAGCAGTTCTTCCAGGCGTTTTTCGGGGTGCAGCGCCGTCAGGTCAGGTGCCTGGGCGCGTGCCAGCAGGGCGCTGTCCGCACGGTCGAACCAGGCCTCGACCAAGTCGTCTTTTTGCCGGTAATGGCGGGCGATGGCGTCCAGGCCGACCTCCAGTCGCTCGGCGACCGCGAACAGGTGCAAGCGCTCCCAGCCACAGGTTTCGGCCAGTTCAAGGGCGCAGTCGAGAATTTGCTTGGCGCTGGGCGATCGATTCATCGGGCATACCTCGACTTGCAAGTATGAGTCGCGAACCTTGGGCTGTTGACGAAAACGACCAACGGAGCCCTCTGGCTCGGCGGAGTTATCGCCCGGCGCGGGGGTGGCATCGGAAAAGCACAAAACCCGTAGGAGCGGGCCATGCCCGCGAAAGCTCTTGAAGCAAAAGCATCGCGGGCATGGCCCGCTCCTACGAAGAGCTGCGTCTCTTTATGAACAGGCTCTTACGCCGGCTCCAGCTTGGCATAGCCAAGCATCAGCCATTTGCTGCCTTCGTCGGCGAAATTCACCTGCACCCGCGCCTGGGCGCCGGCGCCTTCGAAGTTGAGGATCACCCCTTCGCCGAACAGCGAGTGTTTCACCGCCTGACCGAGGCGGAACTCGGTTTCCGGCACCTCGGCATTGGCGAACATGTTGCTGGTGTTGGCGCCACGGTTACTGCTGCCATAGGGCCGGCTGACGCTGTTGGACAGCCGCACTTCCTGCATCAGCGCCGGCGGAATTTCGCGCACGAAGCGCGAGACCTTGTTGTAGGTCTCGCTGCCATACAGGCGGCGGGTCTCTGCGTAGCTGATGACCAGATACTGCATGGCGCGGGTGATGCCGACATAGGCCAGGCGGCGTTCTTCCTCGAGGCGGCCGGGTTCTTCCAGGCTCATCTTGTGCGGGAACAGGCCTTCTTCCATGCCGACCAGGAACACCTGCGGGAACTCCAGGCCCTTGGCGCTGTGCAGGGTCATCAGCTGCACGCTGTCCTCATGCTCGTCGGCCTGGGTGTCGCCGGCTTCCAGCGAGGCGTGGCCGAGGAACGCCGCCAGCGGCGTTAGATCCTCTTCCTCGTTGTGCTCGAAGGCGCGCGCGGCGCTGACCAATTCTTCCAGGTTCTCCACCCGTGCCTGGCCTTTCTCGCCTTTTTCTTCCTTGTGGTAGCCGATCAGCCCGGACTGCTCGATGACGGTCTGGGTCATCAGGTGCAGCGGCATCTGCATGACCTTGGCCGCGAGGTTCTCGATCAGCTCGACGAAGCCGGCCAGGGCGCCGGCGGCGCGACCGCTCAGGCCCTTGTTGGCAAGCAGCAGGCGAATTGCCTCCCACATCGACACGTCATTGGCGCGGGCGAACTCGCGGATGCTCTCCACGGTCTTCTCGCCGATGCCGCGTGCCGGCACGTTGATCACCCGCTCCAGTGCCGCATCGTTGCCGCGGCCGTCGAGCAGGCGCAGGTAGGCCATGGCGTTCTTGATCTCGGCGCGCTCGAAGAAGCGCTGGCCGCCGTAGATGCGGTAGGGAATCTTCTCGCGCAGCAGCGCCTCTTCCAGCACCCGCGACTGGGCGTTGGAGCGGTAGAGAATGGCGATATCGCGGCGCGCCAAGCCGGTTTTCAGCGCGCTTTCGATGCTTTCCACCACGTAACGCGCTTCATCGTGTTCGTTGAAGGCGGCGTACAGACTGATCGGCTCACCTTCGCCGCCCTCGGTCCACAGCTCCTTGCCGAGGCGCCCGCTGTTGTTGACGATCAGCGCGTTGGCCGCCTTGAGGATGCTCGCGGTGGAGCGGTAGTTCTGCTCCAGGCGGATGGTTTCGGCGTCGGGGAAATCCGCCGAGTATTGATGGATGTTCTCGATCTTCGCCCCACGCCAGCCGTAGATCGACTGATCGTCGTCACCCACCACCATCAGGCTGTCGCCGCCCTTGGCGAGCAGGCGCAGCCAGGCGTACTGCACGGCGTTGGTATCCTGGAACTCGTCGACCAGGATGTGCCGGAAGCGCCGCTGGTAATGCTCGAGCAGGCCCGGATGGTCGCGCCACAGGTCGAGGGCGCGCAGCAGCAGCTCGGAGAAGTCGATCACCCCGGCGCGCAGGCAGGCCGCTTCGTAGGCTTCGTAGATCTTGCGCATGGTGGCGAGGAACAGATCGCCGCTGGCCTGGATATGCTGGGGTCTTAACCCCTCATCCTTTTGCCCGTTGATAAACCACTGGGCCTGGCGCGCCGGCCAGCGCTGTTCGTCCAGGCCGAGGTCGCGGATCACCCGTTTGACCAGCCGCTGCTGGTCGTCGCTGTCGAGAATCTGGAAGCTCTGGCTCAGGCCGGCCTCCTGCCAGTGCGCCCGCAGCAAGCGGTGCGCCAGGCCATGGAAGGTGCCGACCCACATGCCTTGCGGGCTCATGTCGAGGATCTGCTCGATGCGCTGGCGCATCTCGGCCGCGGCCTTGTTGGTGAAGGTCACCGACAGAATCGAGTGTGGCGAGGCATGCTCGACCTGGATCAACCAGGCGATGCGGTGCACCAGCACACGGGTTTTGCCGGAACCAGCGCCGGCCAGGACCAACTGACGGCCCACCGGGGCTGCTACGGCCTGGCGTTGAGCGTCGTTGAGGGAATTCAGCAGAAGGGAGAGATCGTCGCGCATCGCGGCATTCTAGGGGGCCAGGGTAGCCAGGGCAAACGCCAGGCGGCGGATGACCGCTCGGTCAGCCCGACGGCCGCGGCCGCGGCTATCGAAAGTGCGGGCTGGCGCTGCTGAAAATGCCGCACTTCAGCCTTGGGGGATGCCCTGGGCTCGGGTATGCTCCGGCGACGCCTAGGCACGGCATTACAAGAAAATAGCCTATGACCGCTCATTCCAGGACCCTCCCCGCGCAGTCGTCTGCGGACGCCGACCGGGAGATCCGCCAGCTGTTCGCCACCGACATCGCCGTTGAACGCACCCGTCTGCTCTATCAGGGCTCACGGATTCCCACGCTATTCATGCTGCTCAGCGGCCTGGCTTGCGCCTATCTGTTATGGGCCCCGCAGGGTGGCTGGCTGCTCTCCGGCTGGCTGATCGGGCTGATGCTGCTGGCCGTGCTGCGGCTGATTCAGGTGGCGGCCTTCAATGCCGCGCCGCCCTCGCGCCAGGCCAAGCCGCACTGGCGGCGGATGTTCCTGCTCGGCGCCGCGGCTTCCGGGGTGACCCTGGCCATCGGCGCCATCGCCCTGGTGCCGCCGGATGCCTTCCTCCAGCAGGCGCTGATGTTCGGCCTGATCGCCGCGGCCATTCTCTCCGCCAGCATCGCCTATGCGGTCAGCCTCTCGGCTTTTCTGACCTTCGCCGTGCCGTGCCTGCTGCCGGCGGTGGTCTATCTCCTGCTCAGTAGCCAGCCGTTGCAGCAGGGCTGGGGGTTGCTCGGGCTGATTCTGTTCGGCGCGCTACTGGTGGTGGCCTGGCAGGTCAATCGCCTGGTGCAGCGCAGTTTGCTCCAGCGTTTCCACAATCAGGCGCTGATCAGTCACCTGGAATACGCCAAGGCCCAAGCCGAGGGACTCAACGGCGAGCTGGCGCGCGAGGTGGAGCAGCGCCGGCGCGCCGAACGCGAATTGCGCCAGGCCCACGCCGAGCTGGAAATGCGCGTGGCCCAGCGCACCCTGGAGCTGGATGCGGCCAGCCATGCCCTGAGCAAGAGCGAGGAACGCCTGGCCCTGGCGCTGGAGGCCAGCGAGCTGGGCCTGTGGGACTGGAACCTGGTGACCGACCAGGTGCACCACTCGCAGCTCAAGGCGCTGTTCGGCCTCGAGCCGGATGAGGTGAAGGCCATGCTGCGCGATCTTAAACCGCGCCTGCACCCGGAAGACCTGCCCTTGCTGCGGCGCACCCTGGTCGAGCACCTGAAGGGGTTGAGCGACGGCTACCAGATCGAATACCGCGTGCGCCACGCCGACGGCCGGTGGGTGTGGGTCGAGGATCGCGGCCGCGCGGTGGAGCGCGACGCGCAGGGCCAGGTCACCCGCATGCTCGGCACCCGCCGCGATATCAGTAGCTGGAAGGGCCGTGAGGAAGAACAGCGCCTGGCCGCCACCGTATTCGAGGCGGCGAGCGAGGGCATCGTCATCCTCGACCCGGACTACCTGGTACTGGCGGTCAACCGGGCCTATAGCCAGGTCACCGGCTACAGCGCAGACGAAGTGCATGGGCGCAGCGTCGCCCGCTTGATCAGCAGCCGGGCGACGCGCCGCCAGTACGAAGTGATCCGTCAGGAGCTGGAGCTGAGCGGCACTTGGCAGGGCGAGTTGATCGAAACCCGCAAAAACGGTGAGCTCTACCCGCAGTGGTTGCAGCTCAATGTGGTGCGCGACTCGCGTGGGCGGGTCAGTCATATCGTCGGCTTCTTTGCCGACCTGACGGCGCGCCGCGATGCCGAGGAGCGCCTGCGTTACCTGTCGCACTACGACGAACTGACCGGCCTGGCCAACCGCACGCTGTTCAAGGCGCGCCTGCATGAGGCCAGCCAACGCGCGCGGCAGAGCGGGCGCAGCCTGGCGCTGCTGCATATCGACCTGGACCGTTTCAAGCTGTTGAACGACAGCCTCGGCCACGAAGTCGCCGACCAGCTGTTGCGGCAGATGAGCCGGCGCCTGACCCAGGCGGTGCCGGAGGCCGATACCCTGGCGCGGCTCTCCGGCGACGAATTCGCCGTGTTGCTGGATTCCTACGGCAGCCTGTCGAGCCTGGCGCGGATGGCCAGCCGCCTGCTCGCCAAGCTGCGCATGCCGATGACCATCGGCGGTCAGGAGTTGGTGGTCAGCGCGTCCCTCGGCATCAGCCTGCTGCCGGACAATGCGCGGGAAATCTCTGCGCTGATCAGTCAGGCCAACATGGCCATGCAGCACGCCAAGCATCTGGGCGGCAACAGCTTCCAATTCTTCACCGACAACCTGCAGGCCTGCACCCTCGAGCGTCTACAGCTGGAAAACCAGCTGCGCAAAGGCATCGAACTCGGCCAGTTGGAAGTCTTCTACCAGCCCAAGCTGTGCCTGGCCGATGACAGCCTGAATGCCGCCGAAGCCCTGGTGCGCTGGCGTCATCCCGAGTTGGGCCTGGTGCCGCCGGGGGACTTTATCGGGCTGGCCGAGGAGACCGGACTGATCGCGGCGATCGGCGAATTCGTGCTGCGCCAGGCCTGCCGGCAGGCGTGTGAATGGCAGCGCCAGGGGCTGGCGGATATCCGCGTCTCGGTGAACCTCTCGGTGCACCAGTTACGCCAAGGCAACCTGACCAGCCTGGTGCGCCAGGTACTCGAGGAAACCGGCCTGGCGCCGTGCTTCCTGGAGTTGGAGCTGACCGAAAGCCAGCTCCTCGACAACGTCGAGAGCGTCATCGCGACCTTCCAGCAACTGCGCGAGCTGGGCGTGAAGCTGGCGATCGACGACTTCGGCACCGGCTATTCCTCGCTCAGTTACCTCAAGCGCTTCCCGGTGGACTACGTGAAGATCGACCAGACCTTCATCCGCGACCTCTCGGCCAACGGCGAAGACGCCGCCATCACCCGCGCCATCATCGCCATGGCCCACAGCCTGGAGCTGAAGGTGGTCGCCGAAGGCGTGGAAACCCAGGCGCAGATGGACTTCCTCAAGGCCCAGCACTGCGACGAGATTCAGGGCTTCCTGATCAGCCGGCCGCTGGAGGCGGAGGAGTTTGCGCAGCTGTTGCGCGATCAAGCGACGGCGCTGTGGTGGTGACCCGGATTTGCCGTGGGGATAGGCGCGCCGGGTGAACCGCGCCAGGTTAATGACCTCTCCGCGCGGGTTGCACCCTACAAGACTGCTGCGTTCACTCCAGCCACTTGCGCCCTTGCAGTTCCAGCAGGCTCTGCGCCTGTTCGGGGCCGTTGGAGCCGGCCGGGTAGGGGCGCGGGCTCTGGTAGTACTCCAGCCAGCCTTTTAGGATCGGGTCGACCCAGGCCCAGGCGGCTTCCACCTCATCGCGGCGCATAAACAGCGTCGAGTCGCCCTCGATCACGTCCAGCAACAGCCGTTCGTAAGCGTCCCAGCGACGTTTCTGGTGGAAGGCCTGGGCCAGGTTGAGGTCCAGCTCCACCGGAGCCAGGCGCATGCCCTTGCCGGGGGTCTTGCCCATCAGTTGCAGGCTGATGCGTTCTTCCGGTTGCAGGCGGATCAGCAGGCGATTGGCCTGGCCGCCGTCGAACAGGCGATGGGGCACCGGCTTGAACTGGATGACGATCTCCGAAGCCTTCTTCGCCATGCGCTTGCCGGTGCGCAGATAAAACGGCACGGCGGCCCAGCGCCAGTTGTCGATCTCGACCTGGAGGGCGACGAAGGTCTCGGTATCGCTGTCGTTGTCGACATTTTTTTCGAAATAATACGCTGGCACTTCCTGCCCGCCGATCTTCCCGGCGGCGTATTGGCCGCGCACGGTCTTGTCCTGCACATCGAGACCTGAGATAGGTTTGAGGGCCTGCAGAATCTTCAGCTTCTCGTTGCGCACCGCCTCGGCGTCGAAGCGCACCGGCGCCTCCATCGCCACCAGGCAGAGCAGTTGCAGCAGGTGGTTCTGGATCATGTCGCGCATGGCGCCGGAGCGGTCGTAGTAGGCGCCGCGGTTTTCCACGCCGAGGGTTTCGCACACGCTGATCTGCACATGGTCGATATGCCCGGCGCGCCACACCGGCTCGAACAGGGCATTGGCGAAGCGCAGGGCCATCAGGTTCTGCACCGTCTCCTTGCCCAGGTAGTGGTCGATGCGAAACACCCGGGACTCATCGAACACCGCGCCGATCGCCGCGTTGATGGCCTGGGCCGACTCCAGCGAATGGCCGATCGGCTTCTCCAGGACGATGCGCGCGTGCGGCCCGGCCAGGCCGGCGATCGCCAGGTGGGCGGCGATGGCTTCGAACAGATCCGGCGCGGTCGCCAGGTAGTACACCCGCACGCGTTGCTCGGCCTGCCCCAGGTGTTTGGCCAGGCGGCCGAAGTCGGCGCTTTGCGCGGCGTCCATGGCGAAGTAGTCGAGGCGGGCGGCGAAGCTGCTCCAGCTCGGCGCATCGAAATCGGCGCGGGCGACCTGGGCCCGGCAGCGCCGCTCGGCCAGCGCCTGATAGGCCTCGCGCGTCAGCGCACTGCGGGCCAAGGCGAGGATGCGCAGGTCGGGATGCAGGCGGCCGTCGCGGTGCAGGTGATAGAGCGCCGGCAGCAGTTTGTGCAGGGCCAGATCACCGGTACCGCCAAATACCAACATGTCACAAGGGATGGTCAACAAGGGGGCTCCGAGCGCGGTTTACCTGGGCGGGAGGCGGCTCATGTAGTATAACTACAAGCACGCTACAACCCGGCTGAGAACCGCTCAATGCCTGCTGCGCTTGGTGATGCTGCGTTGAAAACCGGCTCGGAATGCTCATTGACTACAGTCAACTCCGCTTCCTCGCCTGTTTTCGCCTTGCCTGACCTGCGCTCGCGACGACATTGAAGAGATTCTCGCCGATCATAACCCATCAACAGAGCCCAGCCCCTTGAACCTCTTGCAACACATTGCCCAGTCGCGTCATCTGTTACGAAAGTCGGAACTCAAGGTCGCCGATCACGTGCTGCTCGACCCCGCGGCGGTGATGCACAGTTCCATGGCCGACTTGGCGCACAGCGTGGGGATCAGCGAGCCGACCATAGTGCGCTTCTGCCGCGCCATCGGCTGCACCGGCTTCCAGGATCTCAAGCTGAAGCTGGCGCAGAGCCTGGCGGCCGGCGCCAGTTTCGGCCAGTTCGCGATCCATGAAGACGACTCGGTGGCGGACTTCAGCCTGAAGATTTTCGACACCACCCTGCACACCCTGATCGAGGTGCGCGAAAAGCTCGATCCGAAGGCCCTGCAGCTCGCCATCGCCGCCTGTTCCCAGGCCCAGCGCGTGGAGTTCTATGGCTTTGGCGCCTCCGGTGCGGTGGCGGCGGATGCCCAGCACAAGTTCTTCCGCCTGCTGCTGACCGCCGCGGCCTATTCCGATCCGCACATGCAGGCGATGTCGGCGGTGACCCTGAAGCCGACCGATGTGGCCATCTGCATCTCGCAATCGGGGCGCTCCAAGGATCTGCTGATCACCGCCAACCTGGTGCGCGAAACCGGCGCGACCCTGATCACCCTGTGTCCGAGCCAAACGCCCTTGGCCGAGCTGGCCACGGTCAACCTGGCCATCGACGTGCAGGAAGACACCGAGATCTACACCCCGCTGACCTCGCGGATCGCCCATCTGGTGGTGATCGACGTGCTGGCGATGGGCGTGGCCATGGCCCGTGGGCCGACCCTGGTCAATCACCTGAAGAGCGTCAAGCGCAGCTTGCGTAGCCTGCGTCTGTCGCCGAAGACGGTGAAGGCGAGCGAAGACTGAAACCGCGCGGTCACCGCAGTTTCATCGCTCTGCCGTCAAAGCGTCACGCCTGCCGCCCATGCTGGTGCTCCCCGCACCTGTTCATGGGAGATCCGAGATGGCTCGTTATGTGGATGACTCGCAGCAGTACGTCAGCTCGGCGGCTAAGACCCGCCGCCAGTTAGAAGATCAGCGCCGTATGGCCTACCGTCGCGCCATCGAAGACTTCACCGAGCAGCGCCGGCTGCGGCAGGAGTTGGCCGATTTCCCCGAGCTGATCGCCGCTAACTACCTGGAGGCGGTCCGGGCAGCGTCCCGGCGAAACGCGCGGCCAGCGCGCTGATCTGCGTGCGTTCGGCGCGGATAAACGCCAGAAACGCCTGACCCACCGGCGACACGCGTTTGCCTCGGGCATGGACCACGCACCAGCTGCGATAGAGCGGCAGCTCCTCCACCGGCAGCTCGCGCAAGAGGCCGGTGGCCAGCTCCAGGCTGACCGCGTGGCGCGGCAGCAGCGCCAGGCCGAGGCCGGCCACCACGCATTCGCGCAGGGCATCCAGCGAGGCCACTTCGAGGGTCTGGGCGAAGTGCGCGTGCTTCTGCTGGAAATACTCCTCGCAGGCCTTGCGCGTGCCGGAACCGGGCTCGCGGATCAGCAGCGGGTAGGGCTCCAGGTCTTTCAGGGTCAGTGGCCCGGCGCTGCACAGCGGATGCTCGGGCGGCGCCACCGCGACTATCGGGTTGTTCAGGAACGGCAGAAACTCCAGGGCCATGTCCTGCGGCACCAGTGACATGATCACCAAGTCGTCGCGGTTGTCGGCGAGGCGCTTGATCACCTGGGCGCGGTTGACCACCGCGAGGTGCAGGTTGACCTCCGGGTGCTGGCGCTTGAAGGCGGCGAACAGGTGCGGCACGAAGTATTTGGCGCTGGATTCCACCGCCAGGTTGAGCTGGCCCTGCAGCGAGCCCTGCAAATCCGAGAGCTGCATATCGAGGTTTTCCAGGCGCTGGAAAATATCTGCGCTGGCGCGTTGCAGCGCGTCGGCGGCGTCGGTCAGGTAGAGCTTCTTGCCGACGTACTCGAACAGCGGCTGCCCCACCAGCTCTTCCAGCTGGCGAATTTGCAGGCTGACCGCCGGCTGGGTCAGGGCCATTTCCTCGGCCGCGCGGCTGTAGGAGCGGCTTTCGCAGACCGCGCGAAACACCTGGAGCTGACGCAAGGTCATGCGCATCAAGGACTTACGCACGGATTTCACCTGTTTATCTATGCTTGGTCGAGTGACTATAAGTCTTTACTAATAGCTAACCCAATAATTATTGATTTTGGTTAATCGGCGCCGGGGGCTAGGGTAACTACGCGAATGGGCTCCAGAATGTGATTCTCGGGCTCGCGCAGGGGTCGACCGGCGGTAAGCGGTCGCCAGTTCACCAGGCCGAGGGAAACCTTCCGTGATCAAGAAAATCCTGATCGCTAACCGTGGCGAGATTGCCGTTCGTATCGTGCGCGCTTGCGCCGAGATGGGCATCCGCTCGGTGGCGGTTTACTCCGATGCCGACCGCATGGCGCTACACGTGAAGCGCGCCGACGAGGCCCACAGCATCGGTGCCGAGCCGCTGGCCGGCTACTTGAACCCGCGCAAGCTGGTCAATCTGGCGGTCGAGACCGGGTGCGATGCGCTGCACCCGGGCTATGGCTTCCTCTCCGAGAACGCCGAGCTGGCGGAGATCTGCGCCGAGCGCGGGATCAAATTCATCGGTCCCAGTGCCGAGGTGATTCGCCGCATGGGCGACAAAACCGAGGCCCGGCGCAGCATGATCGCCGCCGGCGTGCCGGTCACCCCGGGCACCGAAGGCAACGTCGCGGATATCGCCGAGGCCCTGAGGGAAGGCGAGCGCATCGGTTACCCGGTGATGCTCAAGGCCACGTCCGGTGGCGGCGGCCGCGGTATCCGCCGCTGCAACAGCGCCGAGGAGCTGGAGCAGGCCTTCCCGCGGGTGATCTCCGAGGCGACCAAGGCCTTCGGCTCGGCCGAGGTCTTCCTGGAGAAGTGCATCGTCAATCCCAAGCATATCGAGGCGCAGATCCTCGGCGACAGCTTCGGCAACGTGGTGCACCTGTTCGAGCGCGACTGCTCGATTCAGCGGCGCAACCAGAAGCTGATCGAGATCGCCCCGAGCCCGCAACTGACGCCGGAGCAGCGCGCCTATATCGGCGATCTGTCGGTGCGTGCGGCCAAGGCGGTGGGTTACGAGAACGCCGGCACCGTGGAATTCCTGCTCGCCGAAGATGGCGAGCTGTACTTCATGGAGATGAACACCCGGGTGCAGGTGGAACACACCATCACCGAGGAAATCACCGGCATCGACATCGTCCGCGAGCAGATCCGCATCGCCGCAGGCAACCCGCTCTCGGTCAAGCAGGAAGACATCCAGTACCGCGGCTTCGCCTTGCAGTTCCGGATCAACGCCGAGGACCCGAAGAACAACTTCCTGCCCTCGTTCGGCAAGATCACCCGTTACTACGCGCCCGGCGGCCCCGGCGTGCGCACCGACACGGCGATCTACACCGGCTACACCATTCCGCCCTATTACGACTCCATGTGCCTGAAGCTGGTGGTCTGGGCGCTGACCTGGGAAGAGGCGATGGACCGCGGCCTGCGCGCCCTGGACGACATGCGCGTGCAAGGGGTGAAGACCACCGCCGCCTACTACCAGGAAATCCTGCGTAACCCCGAGTTTAGAAGCGGCCAGTTCAACACCAGCTTCGTCGAGAGCCACCCGGAGCTGACCGAGTACTCGATCAAGCGCAACCCATCGCACCTGGCCCTGGCCATCGCCACCGCCATCGCCGCCCACGCCGGCCTGTGAGGAACTGAGTATGACTAAGAAGATCCACGTTACCGACACCATACTGCGTGACGCCCACCAATCGGTGATCGCCACCCGCATGCGCACCGAAGACATGCTGCCGATCTGCGCCAAGCTCGACCAGGTCGGCTACTGGTCGCTGGAAGTCTGGGGCGGCGCGACCTTCGACGCCTGCGTGCGCTTCCTCAAGGAAGACCCCTGGGAGCGCCTGCGCAAGCTGCGCGCGGCGCTGCCCAACACCCGCCTGCAGATGCTCCTGCGCGGGCAGAACCTGCTCGGCTACCGGCATTACAGCGATGACGTGGTCAAGGCCTTCGTCGCCAAGGCCGCGGTCAACGGCATCGACGTGTTCCGCATCTTCGACGCGATGAACGACGTGCGTAACCTGCGGGTGTCCATCGAAGCGGTGAAAGCCGCCGGCAAACATGCGCAAGGCACGCTCTGCTACACCACCAGCCCGGTGCACACCATCGAAGCCTTCGTCGCCCAGGCCAAGCAGATGGAAGCCATGGGCTGCGACTCGGTGGCGATCAAGGACATGGCCGGCCTGCTGACGCCGTACGCCACCGGCGAGCTGGTCAAGGCGCTGAAGGCCGAGCAGTCGCTGCCGGTGTTTATCCATTCCCATGACACCGCCGGCCTGGCCGCCATGTGCCAGCTCAAGGCGATCGAAAACGGCGCCGAGCATATCGACACGGCGATCTCCAGCTTCGCCTGGGGCACCAGCCATCCGGGCACCGAGTCGATGGTCGCCGCGCTCAAGGGCAGCGAGTTCGACACCGGTCTGGACCTGCAACTGCTGCAGGAAATCGGCCTGTACTTCTACGCCGTGCGCAAGAAATACCACCAGTTCGAGAGCGAATTCACCACGGTCGATACCCGCGTACAGGTCAACCAGGTGCCGGGCGGGATGATGTCCAACCTGGCCAACCAGCTGAAGGAACAGGGCGCGCTGAGCCGCATCAACGAGGTATTCGCCGAGATCCCGAGAGTCCGCGCCGACCTCGGGTTCCCGCCGCTGGTGACCCCGACTTCGCAGATAGTTGGGACCCAGGCGGTGTTCAACGTGCTGGCCGGCGAGCGCTACAAGACCATCACCAACGAGGTCAAGCTCTACCTGCAAGGCCGCTACGGCCGCGCCGCCGGCAAGGTCGATGAGCAGCTGCGGCGCCAGGCGATCGGCAGCGAAGACGTGATCGAGGTGCGTCCGGCCGATCTGCTCAAGCCGGAACTGGCCAAGCTGCGCGAAGAGATCGGCGCCCTGGCCAAGTCCGAAGAGGATGTGCTGACCTACGCCATGTTCCCGGACATCGGGCGCAAGTTCCTCGAAGAGCGCGAAGCCGGCACTCTGACGCCGGAGGTGCTGCTGCCGATCCCGGAAGCCGGCGGCGTGGCCGCGGCCAGCGGCGAAGGCGTGCCGACCGAGTTCATCATCGACGTACACGGCGAGAGCTACCGCGTGGACATCACCGGCGTCGGCGTGAAGACCGACGGCAAGCGGCACTTCTACCTGTCCCTCGACGGCATGCCGGAAGAGGTGGTGTTCGAGCCGCTCAACGAGTTCGTCGGTGCCGGCACCGGCAAGCGCAAGCACGCCAGCGCGCCGGGCCATGTCAGCACCACCATGCCGGGCAACATAGTCGAGGTGCTGGTCAAGCAAGGCGACACGGTGAAAGCCGGCCAGGCCGTGCTGATCAGCGAGGCGATGAAGATGGAAACCGAAGTGCAGGCGGGTATCGCCGGCACCGTCACGGCTATCCATGTGGCCAAGGGCGACCGGGTCAACCCGGGCGAGATCCTGGTGGAGATCGAAGCCTGAATCGAAGGCTAAACAGAAGTCCCCTCGGGAGCCGCAAGGCTCCCTTTTTTTGCTCTTTTTATTGGCTCCTCGCGTAAGCGGGGAGCGGGACCTGAACAGCGCTTTAGCGCTGGCCCGAAGGGTGAGCCCTTGGGCTCATAATCCAATGAACAGCCTGTATTGCTGACCCCTACAATCTCGCAACCATACAAGCGCTTGTTCAGGCTTCGCGCAATTCGGCCAGGCTGTGTTTCTGCCGGCCGTCGGCGCTGAAGTTATCCGCCGCCAACCAGCGTTCGAAGGCGTGCCGCACGGCCGGCCACTCGTTATCGAGCAGGGCGTACCAGGCGGTGTCGCGGTTGCGGTCCTTGATCACCAGGTGCTGGCGGAACAGCCCCTCGTAGCTGAAGCCAAAGCGCTCGGCGGCCCGTGTCGAGCGGGCGTTCTGCGCGTTGCACTTCCATTCCAGGCGGCGGTAACCCAGTTCGAAGGCGTAGTGGGCCAACAGGTAAATCGCCTCGGTCGCCGGCGCGCTGCGTTGCATGGCGCGGCCGTAGCAGATATTGCCGATCTCGATGCTGCCGTGGGCCGGGACTATGTTGAGAAAGCTGAGCAGGCCCTGGGCGCGAGCGCTGGCCGGGTCGATCACGCTGTAGAACAGCGGATTGCTGGTCGCTGCATTGCCGCTCAGCCAGGCATCGAAGGCGCTGCGCTCGCCGAACGGGCCGTAGGCCATGTAGTCCCAGAGCGCCGGGTCGGCCTGCGGGCCTTGCAGGACCTGCCATAAATCGTCGCCGTGGCGGGCCGGGTCGAGGGGTTCCAGGCGCACGCGCTGGCCGCTCAACGGCCGGCGCTCGGGAGTTTTGGCGGGCTGCCAGTGCAGTAACGGCTGGTTCGACATGGCGGGTCCTCGTGGTGGTGATTAAGGCAGCAGCTTGCGGTACTGAACGAAGCCGGAGCGTTCGGCGATGCGCTCGTAGAGCTGCATGGCGTCAAGGTTGGTTTCGTGGGTCAGCCAGTGCACCCGCGAGGCGCCGGTGGCTTTGGCCTGGGCGTAGACCTGTTCGATCAGTTGCCGGCCGATGCCGCCGCCGCGTTGGCCTTCGCTGACGAACAGATCCTGCAGGTAACAGTAGTCGCCGGGCGTCCAGCAGGAGCGGTGGAAGATCCAGTGCGCCAGGCCGACAGCGCGCTCGCCCTGCCAGGCCAGCGCGGCGTGCATGGGTTCGGCCGGATCGAGGAAGCGCTGCCAGGTGACGGCTGTCGTTTGCTCCGGGATTTCACTCTTGTAGAAGCGCTGGTAGCCCTGCCACAGCGGCAACCAGGCGGCGTGGTCGTCGCGGCTGACGGGGCGGATACTGAGTGTGCTCATCGTCTGTTCTCCCACAGAGGGTTGTGTTGGGGTTGCTGGGCGTGCAAAACCTATAGAAGAGCTTTGCGTGCATTCAGTCATCCGCTGTGCCAGTTCGACGTCGCTCGCCAACGCGCTGCTGGCCAGCCCTTCGCGCACGCCGGCGCGGTCCGCGCGGCTGCGGTTCTGGCTGAGTTTCCATTGGCCTTCCAGGCGCTCGATCGGCAGGGAGAAGCCGACGATGGCGCGCAGCAGGCTGTCCAGATAGTCCGCCGGCGCATCCTCGAGCGACCAGGGCTGTGGCCGGTCTCGTTCGTGTTGCCGAGTCAGCCGCGTCAGCAGTTCGCGCAGGCGCTGCGGATCGTCGTAGACCTCGGCATGGCCATGGGCGTGGACGGCGATGTAGTTCCAGGTCGGCACCGCCTTGCCGTGCTCGGCCTTGCTCGGGTAATAGCTGGGGCTGACGTAGGCCTGCGGCCCAGGGAAGATCACCAGCACCTCGGCGCCGGCCGCGAGGCTTCGCCAGTGCGGGTTGGCGCGGGCGAAGTGGCCTTGCAGGGTGCCGAAGCGACCCTCGTCGGGGCTCAGCAGCAGCGGCAGATGGCTGGCTTCGAGGCCGTTGTTGCCCTGGCTCAGCAGAATTGCCAAAGGTGTCTGCGCGATCTGCGCATGCAGCCTGGGCAG
Source organism: Pseudomonas sp. 2FG (assembly GCF_005502935.1). Taxonomy (GTDB): domain Bacteria; phylum Pseudomonadota; class Gammaproteobacteria; order Pseudomonadales; family Pseudomonadaceae; genus Aquipseudomonas. The sequence goes on along the minus strand of NZ_SCMP01000002.1, from coordinate 57,270 downwards.
GTCTTCTTCACGGAACGCGGGTGGCAGGTACATGGCGATTCTCCGGCGGGATGAACGCATCCTAGGCCGGCTATTGGTCTGTTGTAAGAGCCATTCATGGCAATTTTCATTGGGCCAATTTAGGCTGTGACGACCACCTTTCGGTTAGTCGCCCATGCCCCCGAATACTCCGCGTCCACCGCTGCCGCTCGATCCCTCGGGCATTCACCTCGACCGCCGCCAAGGCTTGTCCCGCCAGCTGTATCAGGCTCTGCGCGAGCGCATTCTTGGCGGTCAGCTGAGTAGCCGCGTGCGCCTGCCGGCCAGCCGTGACCTGGCGGCGGCGCTGGGGGTATCGCGCAATACCGTGGTGCGCGCCTACGACCAGCTGTATGCCGAGGGCTATCTCGAGGGGCGCATCGGCGATGGCACCTATGTGGCTGAGTTGGCCGGCAGCGCCGCGCCGCCCAGCCCTTCTGCGCCTCCGGCCAGTGCGCCGCAGACCAGCCTGCTCGGGCGCTTGCAGAACAACCGCTTGCCCGCCCCGCGTGCCGGTGCGCCGCGGGCCTTTCGCGTCGGCATCCCGGCGTTCGACCTGTTCCCCTTCGACATCTGGGCCCGTTTGCAATCGAACTTCTGGCGGCATCCGCCGCTGGAGCGCCTGGGTTATGCCGAGCCCGCGGGCGACCCGCAGTTGCGCGAGCTGATCGCCGCCTACCTGCGCAATAGCCGCGGGCTGATCTGCGATCCGGCCCAGGTCATAGTCACCAGCGGCGCGCAGCAGGCTATCAGCCTGTGCGCCCAGCTGTTGCTGGAGGTGGGCGATGGCGTGGCGGTGGAGAACCCCGGTTATCGCGCCGCCGGGCAGGCCTTCGCGCTGGCCGGCGCGCGGCTGCACGGGATCGCGGTCGATCGGGACGGCCTGGACTGCGCGCAACTGGCGGCGCTCGAGGATTGCCGGCTGGCCTATGTGACGCCTTCGCATCAGTACCCGACCGGCGTCACCCTGTCCCTGGCGCGGCGTCTGGAGTTGCTGGAATGGGCCGAGCGCGAGCAGGCCTGGATAGTCGAAGACGATTACGACGGCGAATACCGTTATCGCGGTACGCCGTTGTCGCCCTTGGCCGCGCTCGATCGGCAGGGCCGGGTGCTCTATGTCGGGACCTTCTCGAAGATCGCTTTTCCCGGGCTGCGCCTGGGCTATCTGGTGGTGCCGCCAGCCTTGGCCGATGCCTTCGCGCAGCTGCGCGCGCTAGGCGTGCGGCATTCGGAAATCGGCACCCAGGCGGTGATGGCCGAGTTCATCGCCGCCGGGCATTTCCAGCGGCATATCCGCCGCATGCGCCGGGCTGCGCGCGCGCGCCGCGATGCGCTGTTGCGCGGTTGGCCGGAACCCATCGCCGGTTGTCAGCCGCTGCCGGCGGTGGATGCCGGCCTGCATCTGAGCGTGCGGGTGGCGAGCCGGGCGCGCGAGCGCGAGCTGATCGCGCGGGCGGCGGCGGTCGGGGTCGAGCTGAATGGCTTGAGCGATTACTGGCTGGCGGATTCGCCGGGCACTGAGGACCAGCGGGCCGGGCTGGTGCTGGGTTTCGCCGGGGTCGCCGAGCCGCAGATCGCCCAGGCCCTGCGCGCGTTGCGCAAGGCCTGGGCGGATTGACTGCCGGCTCTTAGCAGAGTTCGGGGTTCTTGGTGCAGCTGCCGTAGCCCTCGGCTTTCATCTGGTCCAGGGCTCTTTGCAGGCGCTCGACCACCTCGTCCGGGGTGTCCTTGTTCAGCGCCAGGTAGAGTTTGGAGGAGTCGAAGCTCAGCACGGTTTCCAGCCCGCTCACGCCTTCCTGCTTGGCGTAATAACGCCAGACCGGGTCCGAGGTGGCCCACAGGTCGATCTTGCCGCCGAGCAGTTTGCGGATGTTTTCCTGGTCGCGCAGGGCGTTTTGCGGTTTGAAGCCCAGGCGTTCGAGGTGCTGGCTGACCGCCGCGCTCTGGTAGGCGCCGATGCGATAGGCCTTGGCCTGCTCCAGGTTGTCCAGCTGCGGGCCGCCGTCCTTGAGGCCGACCAGCACGCTTTGATACTGGGCGATGGGCCCGACCCACTTGAACAAGGGCTTGCGCGCCTCGCTCAGGGAGGTGGAGAACAGGCCGTGATTGGGGCTGTGCATCGCCTGCTGGTAGATGCGGTCCCAGGGGAAGCGCAGGGTCAGGCTGTAGTCGATGGCGGCGCGCTTGAACATCTCACGCACTATGTCGGCGCTGACGCCCTGAATATTCGGGTCGCGGGCGAAGTTCTTGCCGTTGTTCGCCATATTGAAGGGCGGGAAGTTCTCGGTGAGCAGCACCATCCGGTAACCCGGCGGCAACTCGGCCTGGCTGAAGGGGCTGAACAGCCAGCAACACAACAATGCAGCTGAAAGATAATGGCGCATGGTCTGGCACTCCTGTGAAACGGAGAGTCCCGCGCTTGCCAGTTGGCCGCGCGGGGCCTATGACACAACGAACGCCGCCCGGGCCAAGGCCCAGGCGGCGATAAGTCAACGCTGTTGCAGGGCGTTGACCGGCGGCTGGCTGGCCGCGCTTGGCCAGGCTGCCAGCGGCGCCAGGGGTGCCTCCGGCCAGGCGGCCGGGTCCAGGTCCAGATCGGCGAACTGGCGGGCGTCGAACACCGGGGTCTCCACGCCGGCCTTGCGCTGCTGGTCGTAGTCGCGCATCAGGCGCAGGCCAACCTTGAGCAGCAGGGCCAGGGCGATCAGGTTGACGAAGGCCAGCAATGTCATGGTGATGTCGGCGAAGGCGAACACGGTGCCGAGGTTCTGCATCGAACCCCAGCAGATCAGCGCCAGCACCAGGCCGCGGTAGCTCAGCAGGGCGACACGGCTGCGGCCGATGAGGAACTGCAGGGCGTTCTCGCCGAGGTAGTAGTTGTAGAGGATGCAGGTGAAGACGAACAGGCTCAGCGCCACGCTGACGAAGATCCGCCCCCAGTCACCGACCACCGCGGCCAGGGAGTTCTGCGTGAGGGTGATGCCGTCACCTTCGAAGCCCGGGGTGTAGAAGCCCGACAGCAGGATCAGCAGGGCGGTGCAGGTGCAGATCACGAAGGTGTCGAGGAACACGCTGAAGGCCTGGACCACGCCCTGGGCCACCGGATGCTTGACCGCGGCGACGGCGGCCACATTCGGTGCGCTACCCAGGCCGGCTTCGTTGGCGAACACACCGCGCTTCACGCCCATCACGATGGCGCTGCCGAGCAGGCCGGCGAAGGCCGGTTCCAGGCCGAAGGCGCTCTTCACTATGGTCACCAGCATGCCCGGCACCAGCTCGATCTGAGTGGCGATCACGTACAGGGTCACGCCGATATAGACCAGGGTCTTGACCGGCACCAGCAGGTCGGAGACCGAAGCGATGCGCTTGATCCCGCCGATAAACACCAGGCCCAGCAGCACGGCCAGGCCGATGCCGGTGTACTCGACCGGGAAGCCGAAGGCGTTCTCCAGCGAGTGGGTCACGGTGAAGGATTGCAGGCCGTTGAAGGCGAAGCCGTAGGTCACCAGCAGCAGCACGGCGAAGGTCATCGCCATCCAGCGCAGCTTGAGGCCGTGCTGGATGTAGTAGGCCGGGCCGCCGCGGTACAGGCCGTCGCCGTCGGCGCGCTTGTACAGCTGGGCCAGGGAGCATTCGAAGAAGCTGCTGGACATGCCGACCAGGGCGGTCACCCACATCCAGAACACCGCGCCCGGGCCGCCCAGGGTCACGGCGATGCCGACCCCGGCGATATTGCCGGCACCGACGCGGCCGGCCAGGCTGAGCATCAGCGCCTGGAACGAGCTGAGCTGGCCGGCGCTGCCGCGCAGGGAATCCTTGAACACGCTGAACATATGGCCGAAGTGGCGGAACTGGACGAAGCGCGAGCGGATGGTGAAGTAGCTGCCCAGGCCGACGATCAGCACGATCAGCAGCTTGCCGGACAGGAAGTCGTTCAGAACCTCAAGCATGATGTATCCCTCTTTATTGTTATTGCGGGTGCGCCTAGAGCGGGAGCCGGGTTTCTGCGCCAGCAGGCATAAAAAAGGAGATGAGGGTTCGCCTCATCTCCTGAAAGGCGAGGGGAGAGTGATCCCCTTAGCCTGGTGAGCGTGCTCTGCGGTAGAGCCTGTATCTGTAGCTGGACTTAGGCCTTCAACGGCACCAGACGCGGCGCGATCATATTTTCCGGGCGCAGGATGTCGGCCAGGGTGGCCTCGTCCAGCAGCTGCTCCTCGCGCACCAGTTCCAGCACGCCGCGGCCGCTTTCCAGGGCGACTTTGGCGATGCGGGTGGCGTTCTCGTAGCCGATATAGGGGTTCAGCGCGGTGACCAGGCCGATCGAGCTTTCCACCAGTTCACGGCAGCGGGCTTCGTTGGCGCTGATGCCGTCGATGCAGTGCTCGCGCAGCATGTCCATGGCGCGGGTCAGCAGGCGGATCGAGTCGAGGATCTTGTAGGCGATCAGCGGCTCCATCACGTTCAGCTGCAGCTGGCCGCCTTCGGCCGCCATGGTCAGCGCCAGGTCGTTGCCGATCACCTCGAAGGCCACCTGGTTGACCGCTTCCGGGATCACCGGGTTGACCTTGCCGGGCATGATCGAGCTGCCCGGCTGACGCGCCGGCAGGTTGATCTCGTTGATCCCGGTGCGCGGGCCGCTGGACAGCAGGCGCAGGTCGTTGCAGATCTTCGACAGTTTGACCGCGGTGCGCTTGAGCATGCCGGAGAACAGCACGAAGGCACCCATGTCCGAGGTGGCTTCGATCAGGTCGGCCGCCGCCACCACCGGGTGGTTGCTGATGATGGCCAGACGCTCGACCGCCAGCTTCTGATAGCCCGGGTCGGCGTTGATCCCGGTGCCGATCGCCGTGCCGCCCAGGTTGACTTCGGTGAGCAGCAGGGGCGCCAGGCGCTTGAGGTGTTGCAGGTCTTCGCCGAGGGTCACGGCGAAGGCGCGGAATTCCTGACCCAGGGTCATGGGCACGGCGTCCTGCAGCTGGGTGCGGCCCATCTTCAGCACGTGGCCGAACTCCAGGCCCTTGGCGGCGAACGACTGGATCAGCCTGTCCAGGGCGCCCAGCAGGCTGTCATGGCCGAGCAGCAGGCCGACGCGGATGGCGGTCGGGTAGGCGTCGTTGGTCGACTGCGCCATGTTCACGTCGTTGTTCGGGTGCAGGTGCTGGTACTCGCCTTTCTCAAAACCCATGGCTTCCAGGGCGATATTGGCGATCACCTCGTTGGCGTTCATATTGGTCGAGGTGCCGGCGCCGCCCTGGATCATGTCGACCACGAACTGCTCGTGGAACTCGCCCTGGATGATGCGGGCGCAGGCGGTGCTGATCGCGGTGTGCTTGGCGGCGGACAGGTGGCCCAGCTCGCGGTTGGCGTCGGCGGCGGCCTGTTTGACCATCGCCAGGGCGATCACCAGTTTCGGGTAATGCGACAGCGTCACGCCGGACAGGCGGAAGTTATGCACGGCACGCAGGGTCTGAATGCCGTAATAGGCTTCAGCCGGAACTTCGAGGGTGCCAAGCAGGTCTTTTTCGACGCGGAAGGATGCAGCAGCAGACATGATGTAAGTCATCTCAGGGTAGGCACGGACTAGGCCGCGATGCCGATTAGACTAGGCTTGAGCTTTTCATTCGGCCAATGCTGTTAAGCGCTGGCCCATACCGAATCGGCATAATGTCGGTGTGACGCTGCTTTGGTGGCGAGCGTATAGAACTTGAGTCTGTTCACGAGCCAAGCGAGCGAAGGTCAGGCAAGGCAAAAACAGGCAAAGAAGCGCAGTTTACGAGTTGTAAATGAGCATGACTCGCTTCGCTCGCCCCTTCGGGGCCGCGCTAAAGCGCGTTAGCAGCAAGCTGCTTGCTGAGCCTGTTTTGCAGCATCACGCGCGAAGCCCGCAGCGGATCGTGAGCTGACTCTCAGTGATAACGGCCGGGGAGGCCCAAGGTGAACCTCGACATGAAATGGCTGGAGGACTTCAGTGCCCTGGCCGCGACCCATAGTTTTTCCCAGGCGGCCGAGAAGCGCTTCGTCACGCAGCCGGCCTTCAGCCGACGGATTCGCAGCCTGGAAGAAGCCTTGGGGCTGACCCTGGTCAATCGCGCGTGCACGCCGGTGGAGCTGACCGAGGCCGGGCAATTGTTCCTGGTCACCGCGCGCAGCGTGATCGAGCAGCTCGGCGATGTGGTGCGCCACCTGCATCACCTGGAAGGGCAGCAGGGCGAGGTGTTGCAGTTCGCCGCCGCGCATTCGCTGGCGCTGGGCTTCTTCCCGCCGTGGATCGCGCGCTTGCGCAGCGAGGGTCTGAATCTCGCCAGCCGCCTGGTGGCGACCAACGTCGGCGAGGCGGTACACGCGCTGCGCGAAGGTGCCTGTGACCTGATTCTGGCCTTCTACGACCCGGACGCGTCCCTGCAGATGGACCCGGAAATCTTCCCCTCCCTGCACCTCGGGCGCACCGAGATGCTGCCGGTCTGCGCGGTGGCCGCCGATGGCCAGGCCCTGTTCGATCTGGAGAGTGGCCAGAGCGTGCCGCTGCTGGCTTACAGCGCGGGCGCCTTCCTTGGCCGGTCGGTGAATCTGCTGTTGCGCCAGCGGGGGCTGCGTTCGACCACGGTGTACGAGACGGCGATGGCCGATAGCCTGAAGAGCATGGCGTTGCAGGGTTTGGGGGTGGCCTGGGTGCCGCGCCTGAGCATCACCGCCGAGCTGGCCCGCGGCGAACTGGTGGAGTGCGGCGGCCCCCAGTGGCATGTGCCACTGGAGATTCGCCTGTACCGCTGCGCGCTGGTGCGCAAGGCAGCGGTGCGCCTGCTCTGGCGCAAGCTCGAGGGCGGGGCGGGGAGTGCCGAGCCAGTTTAGGCTGGGCTTTACCGACCAGTACCCTTGGCAGACGCCGGAGGCTGCGATCTTCAGCAGAATCTATCCGGGATTGGGCAGCGGAATTGTCCGCCGCTGCGGGCGCCGAACCTTGTGCCATGACAATCTTTTAGCGGTTTGTCGGGTGTCGCGCGGGGTGCTGGACGGACGGTCACAGTGGATACTCGCCAGCCCAGGCTTTGCGGTATACTGCGCGGCCTTTGGCCGGCCTCACACCGGCCCTGGCCTTTCACACAGAAAGCATTCGCACACAAGCCACGCCTGGTCTCCAGCGTGGCTTGTTAGTTTTTGCCGCGCCTGCGGGCGCCCAATGAAGAAGAGGCACGACGATGAGCGCACTGGTTGGCGTGATCATGGGCTCCAAGTCCGATTGGTCCACCCTTAGCCACACCGCCGAAATGCTGGACAAGCTGGGCATTCCCTACGAGGTCAAGGTGGTTTCTGCCCACCGCACCCCGGACCTGCTCTTCCAGTACGCTGAACAGGCGGACGTGCGCGGCATCCAGGTGATCATCGCCGGTGCCGGTGGCGCCGCCCACTTGCCGGGCATGTGCGCCGCCAAGACGCACCTGCCGGTGCTCGGCGTGCCGGTGCAGTCGTCGATGCTCTCGGGTGTCGATTCGCTGCTGTCGATCGTGCAGATGCCCGCGGGCATCCCGGTCGCCACCCTGGCCATAGGCCGAGCCGGCGCGGTCAATGCCGCACTGCTGGCGGCGAGCATCCTCGGCCACCAGCACCCGCAGTTCCATGCCGCGCTGAAGCAGTTCCGCACCGAGCAGACGGACAGCGTGCTGGATAATCCAGACCCGCGTGAGGCCTGAGCAAGATGAAAATTGGTGTAATCGGTGGCGGCCAGCTGGGTCGCATGTTGGCTCTGGCGGGCACTCCGCTGGGGATGAGTTTCGCCTTCCTCGACCCGGCGCCGGATGCCTGCGCGGCGGCCCTCGGCGAACATATCCGCGCCGACTACGGCGACCAGGATCACCTGCGTCAGTTGGCCGACGAAGTGGATCTGGTGACCTTCGAATTCGAGAGCGTACCGGCGGAAACCGTGGCCTTCCTCTCGCAGTTCGTACCGGTCTATCCGAGCGCCGAAGCGCTGCGCATCGCCCGTGACCGCTGGTTCGAAAAGAGCCTGTTCAAGGAGCTCGGCATCCCCACGCCGGAGTTTGCCGACATCCAGTCGCAAGCGGATCTCGACGCCGCCGTCGCCCGCATCGGCCTGCCGGCGGTGCTGAAAACCCGCACCCTCGGCTACGACGGCAAGGGCCAGAAAGTCCTGCGCAAAGCGGCCGATCTGACCGGCGCCTTCGCCGAACTGGGCAGCGTGCCGTGCCTGCTCGAAGGCTTCGTGCCCTTTAGCGGCGAAGTCTCGCTGGTCGCCGTGCGCGCCCGCGATGGCGAAACGCGCTTCTACCCGCTGGTGCACAACACCCACGAGAACGGCATCCTCTGCCTGTCCATCGCCAGCAGTGCGCATCCGTTGCAGGCGCTGGCGGAAGACTATGTCGGCCGGGTGCTGAGCAAGCTCGACTATGTCGGCGTGCTGGCGTTCGAATTCTTCGAAGTCGAGGGTGGCCTCAAGGCCAACGAAATCGCCCCGCGCGTGCACAACTCCGGGCACTGGACCATCGAAGGCGCCGAGTGCAGCCAGTTCGAAAACCATCTGCGCGCCGTCGCCGGCCTGCCGCTGGGCTCGACCGAAAAAGTCGGGGAAAGCGCCATGCTCAACTTCATCGGCGCAGTGCCGGACGTGGCCAAGGTGATCAGCATCGAGGATTGCCACCTGCACCACTACGGCAAGGCCTTCAAGGTCGGGCGCAAAGTCGGGCACGCCACCCTGCGCAGCGCCGACCGCGCCACGCTGGACCGGCAGATCACCGCCGTCGAAACGCTGATCGGCAAGGCCTGAGCCTGAATACACCCTCTCCCGCCAGGGGGAGGGTGCTGGAACGGCGCAGCGCCTGCGCGCTAGTCTTACCCGGTCTTCATCTCGAGCCTTGTCATGCGCCGTTTGATCCTGATGACCCTGTTGCTGCTCGGCGGCCTTGCCCACGCCGAACTGCCGGAAACCGACTGGCTCGAGCTGCTGCCCGAGGCCGACCAGCAAGCCCTCGAGGCCATGCCGGAGATCAGCCACGACACGCCCGAGGCGAATGGCAGCTTCAACGGCAAGGGCGGGCTAAAGCAGGAAAAGGGCTTGCCGGCAGTCATGTACTCGGCCAAGACCGTGCCCGCCCTGAACGGCAAACAGATCCGCCTCGGCGGCTACCCCGTGCCACTGGAAACCGACGGCCAAGGCCGCAGCACCCTGTTCTTCCTCGTCCCTTACCCCGGCGCCTGCATCCACGTCCCGCCACCGCCACCCAACCAACTGGTGCTGGTGCGCTACCCCAAAGGCTTGCAGCTGGACGACCTCTACACCCCGCTCTGGGTGAGCGGCACGCTGAAAGTCGAGCCGGTCAGCAATGACCTGGCCGATGCGGCCTATGCCCTGGACGCGAGCAAGGTGCGGGTGGTGGTGGACGCCGATCTGTAGCCAGCCGCCGACTCGGTTGCGCCGAGGGTCGTAGCTCTGTGTAAAACCCCATCGGCAAAAATCAACTCAGTCGGGGGGCCAAAAACCAACAGGCCCAGCGGCGGACAAGGGTTGGTCCTGTCCGGAGGCGCCTACCAACGCAACGCGAAGGCATTGTCCGCCCCCAACTGGATGCTGCTGCCCAGGCGCGCGCACTCGCGCGCAAGGCTGTCGTGCAGCCATTGACGGTCATCCCCTTCGGCGCGGCAGATGCGCAAGCGCCGCAGGCGGGTAGGGACCAGGTCGAGCGACTGCAGGCGCCCGCCCGGGTCCAACGCGGCAAAGTACATAAGCCCCAGGTCGCCGCGAAAGGCGTTGTGGCCTTCGATGCCTTCGTAATCGTTCAGCAGATCACCGCAGCCATAGAGAATCAGGTGTTCGCGATACACCTCTATGCCCTTGATGTGGTGCGAGGAATGCCCGTGCACCAGATCGACTCCGGCCTCGTCGATCAAGGCATGGGCGAACCGGGTCTGCTCCTGCGGGATATCGAACCCCCAGTTGCCGCCCCAGTGAATGGAGGCGACCACCAGATCCCCCGGGCTTTTGCCCTCGAGAATTCGTTTGGCCACGGGGCGCAAGCTGTGCATCGACAGATCCGCCAGCCACGCGACGCCCGCGCGCCTAGCCGTGGCGGCCCAGTCCGGCGGAATACCGCAGTCGGGCGTGCCGAGACCGAACACCAGCAAACGCCGCCCGCCGGGCAGCGGCAGCACGGCGGGCGCCTCGGCGGCTTGCCGGTCGCGCCCGGCGCCGGCGCTGCACATGCCGTTGCGCGCTAGGGTCTCCAGGGTCTCGGCCAGGCCGGCTGCCCCCCAGTCCAGCACATGGTTGTTGGCCAGCACGCAGCAATCGATGCCGGCTGCACCGATGGCCGGGAAGTTCTCCGGGCTCATGCGGTAATTGATGCCCTTTGGCTCCGGTCGGCCGTGGCGGGACACCGCCGTTTCCAGATTGATGATGCGTGCGTGGGGCTGACGCAGTTCCAGCTCATCCAGCGCAGCGCCCCAGACATAGCCGAAATCGACCGGACGGGGAATCGGGCCATTGAGTCTTTCTGCCAGCCGGACGTAAACGCCGGCATCCTTGACGTAAGCCTCGTAAAGCCGCGGATCGCCAGGGTGCGGCAGTACCGCGTCGATGCCGCGGGCGGTCATGACGTCGCCGGCGAGAAACAGCCTCAGCGTCTCGGTAGCAGCTGGCATGGGCAGCCCTCCCGGATAGCCTGAATAACGCAAACCGCGTAGAGCGGGGCAGCCCCCGATTAGCCCACTTGCGGGCCCCGTCACAAGGATCATCACGCCACAACTATAGCTAGCGCGCCAGCAGCAGCTTCAGTGCATCCAGGGGCAGACTAAAGGGCGGCGAGTGCCGATGCCGGGTTCAGGGGCCGTGGTTCAAGCTTTCGGTGGAAGCTGGAAAGCCGCTGTTCGCCATCGGCGCAGTCTTGTCGAGCGACCTGGCCGGTGGCGCCGTGACGCAGAATTCGTCGGGGTGCGCCAGGCCTTAAGGCTGATTGTCCGATCTTGGCGTTGAATGCCAGTCGTCGCGAGGGGGCTATACTTGTTTCGCATTGCCGGAAGTGTGCAACCTGCTCCACGGCTGCAGATACCGACGGCAAATCTCAGTTAACGGCTGTAAGAGGGGGGTCTACAGCAAACACGAGGTGGGAGGTGTGGCATGAATCGACACTATTACATCAGTGACAATCTCGATGATCTTGAAACCGTTGAAACTGAATTGGAAGCCAACGGCATCAGTACCGAACGTATCCATGTGCTTAGCGAAAAGGATGCGGATGTAGAACAGCATCACCTCCACGACGTGAACTCGTTGATGAAACAAGATGTTGTCCACTCTGGCGAGATTGGTGCGGTGGTCGGCGTGCCACTCGCGGCGCTGGTCCTTGGCGGCGCCTATTGGCTGGGCTGGACCGAATCCGCCGCGGGCTGGGTGCCGTTTATCTTCCTTGCCGTGGTGATACTGGGCTTTTGCATCTGGGAAGGCGGCTTCTTTGGTATCCAGGTGCCAAACGCCCACTTCCGCGCTTTTAAACAGAAGTTAGCGGAAGGCAAGCATCTCTTTTTCGTGGATGTTGAGCCGGACCAGGAAGCGCTATTGGACCGGGTAATCGAACATCATCCAAGACTGACGATCGCCGGCACGGGAGCGGCAGCCCCGCACTGGACAGTGGCCTGGCTGCAGAGATGGCATCAGTTCAAGCGAACGATATAGCGCTATTGCTGAAGGGTTAGCCGGCGGATGCCTAAGGCTGTCCGGAAGTAGCTTGTTGCCCGAAGAAAATTACCCGGCTGAGGAACACGTAGTCCGCCTCGGTGGCCATGAGTCCGACGAGCACCAGTAAACACAAGGGCGGTACCAGTATGGCGTAGACCATGGCCAACCGTTCCCAGGCCATGTGCATGAAGATGGCGACAATTAGACCCGCCTTCAACAACATGAAAGTGACGATCAGGGACCACCGCAGGTAGCCTTGGAAGTGAAAATAGTCGACCAGATACGACATGGTGCTGAGGACGAATAACAGCCCCCAAATCTTAAGATACAAGCTGATGGGATGTTGTTGACCCTGAGCGTGCGCCATCGTCAGTGCTCCTCTTCAGAACCTGCTCACGATCTACTGCGCGCGGCCATGCTGCGTTAAAAATGGCTGACCTTCGCTCGCGACGACCATGAACAGGCTCTTAGACCTACCATAAATAGAAGAAAGCAAAAATAAACACCCACACCAAGTCCACGAAGTGCCAGTAAAGCCCGGCTATCTCGACGATCTGATAGTTTCCGGAGCGCTCATAATCGCCCCGCAATACTTTCAGCGCCACGATGCTGAGGTAAATGACGCCGATCGACACGTGCAGGCCGTGGAAGCCGGTAATCATGAAGAAGCTGGCACCAAATTGCGCCGCCCCCATGGGGTTCGACCAAGGACGCACCCCTTCTGCGATGAGCTTGCTCCATTCAAATGCCTGCATGCCGACGAAGGTCGCGCCAAAGGCTGCGGTCGCCAGCATCAGGGCAGTGGTTTTGGCGCGATCACGGCGGTAGGCGAAATTGACCGCCATGGCCATGGTGCCGCTGCTACTGATCAGCACAAAGGTCATGATGGCGATCAGAATCAGTGGAATTTCGCTGCCGCCGATCGTCAAGGCGAACACTTCACTGGGGTTCGGCCAGGGGGCGGTGGTGGTCATGCGCACCGACATATAGCCGGTTAAAAAGCAGGTGAAGATAAAGGTATCGCTGAGCAGGAATATCCACATCATCGCCTTGCCCCAGGGGACCTGTTTGAAGGCGTCTCTATCCGAGGCCCAGTCGCGGGCGATGCCCTGCCATCCCGGGGCAAGCGTGTCGGCTGAGGTGGGTGTGGAGGATGAACCGGGCTCGCCCGGGGCTGGTGGCTGCGCTGCCATGGCTTCACCTCAGGCCGCAGAATGCCGCGATGGCGGCATAGGTTTCCGGTGTGCTGGTCAGCAGGGCGAAGAGCACCAACCAAAGACCCAGTAGGTAATGCCAATAGATGGCACAGAGCTCTACGCTGGCGCTGAGTTGCGGCAACGGCACGCGGTGCAGGAATTTAGCGACGGTTCTGCTCCAGGCTATCAGGCCGCCCAGCAGGTGTAGCCCATGCAGGCCGGTCAACAGGTAGAAGAAGCTGTTGGCCGGATTGCTGGAGACAAAATAGCCCCAGGCGACAAACTGCTGCCAGACCCAGAGTTGTCCCGCCAGAAAGGCAAGCGCAAATACGCCCCCCAATCCAAAGCCAATGACAGTTGCGCCAAGGTGACCCTGTCGGGCGGCCATCCGTGCCCACTGCAGGGCGAGGCTGCCGAATACCAGCAAGGCCGAATTCAGCCAGAGTTGCCAGGGGTTGGCCAACGGACCCAGAGGCTCTGTCAGGGGTAGCCAGTCGGCCACTTGTGAGCGGGCGATAAAGGCCATCAGGAAGAGAAAGAATAACGAGCTCACTACGACCAGAAACAGGCGCAGGCCTACTTTTGCGGTTTGCGTTCTATTGGCACCCTCGGGGGTCTGGATGCCTTCAGGGTCGAGACTCCAACTGCCCCCGGGGTCGGCGCTGTCGGTGTTTCTCAATAGCTGCCGGTTCATGGTTTTTCGCCCGCTATCTTGGCTTCGGCACTGAGTTGCCGCAGCTGCTCCAACTCCTGGGCGGAGACCGTTTGCGGGACGAAGTCCTGTTCTATTCCCGGCACACTGTAGTCATAGGCCCAGCGATGCACGACCGGCAGCTTCGCTCCCCAGTTGCCGTGTATCGGCGGGGTGTTCGGCGTTTGCCATTCCAGGCTGGCCGCGCCCCAGGGGTTACTGCCGGCGGGCTTGCCTTTAAATAGGCTCCAGAACAGGTTGACCAGGAACAGCAGTTGGGAAACGCCGACACTCAATGCGATCACCGTAATGAAGGCATTCAACTCTTGCGCCGACTGCGGAATGAACTCGTAGCCTTGATAGGCGTAATAGCGGCGGGGCATGCCCAGGAAACCCAGGTAATGCATGGGGAAGTAGATGAGGTAAGTGCCCAGGAAGGTAATCCAGAAATGCAGCTTGCCGAGGGTGTCGTTCAGCATGCGTCCGGTTATTTTCGGGAACCAATGATAAATGGCGCCGAATACCACCAGAATCGGCGCAACGCCCATGACCATATGAAAATGGGCGACGACGAAATAGGTGTCCGATAGCGGAATATCGACTATCACATTGCCGAGAAACAACCCGGTCAGACCGCCGACTAAAAAGGTGACGATAAAGGCCAGCGCAAACAGCATCGGCACGGTCAGGTGGATGTCGCCGCGCCACAGGGTCAGCACCCAGTTGTAGACTTTCAGCGCGGTCGGCACCGCGATGATCAAGGTGGTGGTGGCGAAGAAAAAGCCAAAGTACGGGTTCATGCCGCTGACATACATATGGTGCGCCCAGACCACAAAGCTGAGTACGCCAATCGCAACGATGGCCCACACCATCATGCGGTAACCGAAGATATTCTTGCGTGCATGGGTGCTGATCAAGTCGGAGACCAGACCAAATGCGGGAAGGGCGACGATGTAGACTTCCGGGTGGCCGAAGAACCAGAACAGATGCTGGAACAATATCGGGCTGCCACCCTGGTGATCGAGCTGCTGCCCCAGCGAGATGATCGCCGGCATAAAGAAGCTGGTGCCCAGCAGTTTGTCGAACAGCATCATGACCGCGCTGACGAACAAGGCAGGGAAGGCCAGCAAGGCCAGAATCGAGGCCATGAAGATGCCCCAGACGGAGAGCGGCATGCGAAACAAGGTCATGCCGTGCGTGCGCGCCTGCAATACCGTGGTCACGTAGTTCAGCCCGCCCATGGTGGCGGCGACAATAAAGATCGCCAGTGAGACGAGCATCAGGACGATGCCCCACTCGGCCCCCGGTGTCCCCTGGGTAATGGCCTGTGGCGGATAGAGCGTCCAGCCCGCACCGGAGGGGCCGCCAGGGACAAAGAAGCTGGCGAGCAACACCAGTACCGAGAGCAGATAGAACCAGTAGCTCAGCATGTTGACATAGGGGAAGACCATGTCGCGGGCGCCCACCATCAGTGGGATCAGATAGTTGCCGAAGCCACCCAGAAACAGGGCCGTCAGCAAATAAATGACCATGATCATGCCGTGCATGGTCATCGCCTGATAGTAAGTACTGGCGTCCATGAACTCCAGACTGCCGGGGAAGCCTATCTGCATGCGCATCAGGCCGGACAACACCAGGGCGATAAGACCCACAAATATAGCCGTCAAGGAATATTGAATGGCTATGACCTTGTGGTCCTGACTCCAGATATATTTGGTCAGGAAACTTTTCGGTTCGTGCAGTAATTCTGTTTCGGCTTGCTCCGCATAGGCCATCACGTCATCCTCCTGGTGAAGTTTCGGTGTATTTCTGGCTCCTTACGGCAACTCTCCTGGCCCCACCCTATTCGCATCAACTTTGGCATTCGCTTTGGACTTGATAAAAGCGATCAGCGCATTCAACTCCTCATCGCTCGGGGCAAAGGCCGGCATGGTAGGGGCATAGCCTTTGACTATTGAGGCGCTAGGATTAAGAACGGAATCTTTTATATAGCCCTCATCGACCTCTACCCTCGTACCGTCGGCGAGGGTTTCTGTCTTGCCATACAGGCCCTGCCAACCGGGGCCGACTCCCTGACTGCCATCGATACTGTGGCAGGCCAGACAGCCGAGCGACTCGGCCAATTGCTGTCCCTGTGCCACCGAATCCTCGCTCCCACCCGTCGCTGCGCTGGCAGAAGGTTCATTCTCTTGCGGCGCAGCACTCAGTGATTTAATCAGGGCGACCAGAGCGCCCAGTTCATCTTCATTGAGAGTATAGGGCACCATGACCGGCGGATAACCCCGGACCTGTCTGGCCTTGGGATCGAGGATCGACTCTTTCAGGTAGGCCTCATCGACCAGGACACTGCTGCCATCGGCAAGCGGTTCCATGCGGCCGTACAGCCCCTTCCAGCCCGGACCGAGACTGGCGCCGCCATCCAGGCTATGGCAGGCACGGCAGCCGTAGTTTTCGGCCAACTGCTGGCCTTTTTCCAGCACACTTTCCCGGCTGGGCTTGGCCGCTGTGGTTAAGGTCTGCGCGAAAGTCGGTTGGCTGTTCAGCCATTGAGCAAAAGCGTCCTGCTCCGCAACTATCATATGGCCGCGCATGCTGTAATGCCCTAGGCCACAATACTCAGCGCAGAGGATTTCAAACTTCCCGGTCTTAGTCGGCGTAAACCAAAAGTGGGACACCATACCTGGCACCATATCCATCTTGCTGCGGATTTGCGGTACATAGAAGTTGTGCAACACATCTTTAGAACGCAGTAAAACTTTCACCGGTTGATCGAGCGGCAGGCGAACCTCATTGTTCCTTATAAGCACATCGTCCTGCCCAGCGGGGTCGCTGGGATCAAGGCCAAGGGGATTGGCGGAATCGACAAATTTAACATCCGACCTGCCCAACTTCCCATCCTGGCCGGGAAAACGAAAGGCCCACTGCCACTGCTGGGCAATCACTTCGAGTTCAGAAGCATTTTTCGGAACCCGGACGAAATCACTGTAAACAACCAGGCCAGGCGCCAACATGCCGGCAATACCCAGCGAGGTGATAACCATTAACCACCATTCCAACTTTTTATTTTCCGGCTGGTAGTGCGCCCGGCTGCCTTCCTTGTGACGGTAACGCATCACGGCTACCGCCATAAATACCGTGATGGCGATGAAAAATATTCCGGTAATGATCAGGGTGATGAACAGGGTGGTGTCTATTGACCCCCAATTGGAAGCAGCCGGCGTCACCTGCCAAGGCGCTAGTATGTGGAACAGCACTGATGCAATAACGATTAGAATTAAGATAATTGCTATTGCCATTTTCTCTTCATCCTGTTCCTGTTGCCAACGGACTATGCAAAAGCATCACCGCTAAATCGCGGCGTTAAATTAACTATTAATCCGACTCCAAAGCAGATCAAACAAGTACCACCAATCTTGGTGGCAAGTTCAGTGAAAAGTATAGTGCATAGAAAGAATAAGTGCTTTTTTATGAAAAGCCTGACGGTCTGAGACTACCCAGCCAAAGCCGGATATACGAATGCAACCGCACTGACGCCAGGGTTGGAAGAGTATTACTCAGCGCCGGCAGGGAGAGTCCATATACATTGTTAGCGGCCAACACTATTCATAGTGTGTCCATAAGCGCAGGACTTTTACCAAATGCTCTTTCTCCAGTACCTGGTATACAAGGCGGTGCTGAATGTTGATCCGGCGAGAGTATGCCCCCGCGAGATCGCCAACGAGTTTTTCGTAAGGTGGGGGATTTTGAAAAGGATTAGTCTTTATGAGTTTCAGTAGTTCTTTTGCTTTTTCTTTGAGGCCAGAGGATGCGAGTTTCTGAGCATCCTTCTGTGCCTGCTTGGTGTAGATAATTTGCCAAGTCACCAATCCAGTTCCTTCGAGCAAGCCTCGGCAGGCTCTTCCATACCTTGCTTGATTGATTCACGCATGCCTGGAACAGAGAGGAGATAGAGAGTTTCTTGGATCGCATCCCAATCTTCAGACGAAATCAGCACCGCATTGCCCCTTTTCCCAGAAATAACAATGGGTTGGTGCGATTCAGTGGTTTGATCGATAAGCCGATAGAGATTGGCGCGAGCCTCGCTGGCAGTGAGGGTTTGCATGATGGGAGAACCGTGTCGGATGTAGAGTAGTTAACGTACTATTTTCCGTACGCTACGGCAAGGTCGGCTTTGGCCGCTAACGTTCAGGTTAGGGGGCGGGCTTTAGCCCGTTCCGAGTGAGCGAAGCGAGCGGCTTGAACCGCTAGTGTGCTGTCTCAGAATTATTGTTTCGATGACACCGGCTCGTAGGGTGCGCCGTGCGCACCAGGCACCCGGTGTCAGTGGTGCGCACGGCGCACCCTACACAGGCCAGCCGCAGCCGCTTGAGCAATGATTATTGCGAGACAGCACACTAGTTAGGTGCTTTGCACTCGGTCTTCGTAGTGGTGCCATATACGAAGAATAACGACAGCCTCGGTATGGGCCGCATATCTGATTACGTATTTCCCGAAGATGGCGTCACGAATAGCTTTTGGGTCTGGAGCTAATTCAACAGTGCAGCCCATTGTTGGGAATAGGCGAAGATTTTCGATGCGTGCAATGAGCTCTGTTGCTACACGTGCAGCAGCAAGCGGATCTTTCTCAGCAATGAATGCTCGTAGGCGAACCAAATCCGCCACGGCTTCTTCTGAATAGACCAACCTCATTGGCCCGCCTTCGGTGGCGACAGTTCATTGGAGCCGCCCCAGCTTTGAAGCCAGGTATTTACTGCTTCACCGGACACGACCCTGCCTTGTGCAACTGACTCCATAGCCTGCAGCGTTTCCTGCCACCGGCTCTGCTCCAGCTCCTGGCGTTCAAAAAACTCTCTAAGTGCTTGATTAATAAGCCAGCTCTTGCTTCGGTGGAGCTTCTCGGCCATGGCTCCAAGATTTTCTTCGAGCTCGGGCTGTAGCCGGACGGTTGTGACGCTCATTAGGGTGCCCTCCATACAGTAGAATGCAATGTAATACATGGTATTCGAAGGGGCAAGCGGGCGTTGACGGACGGTGGGCCAAAGCATCTAACGTTTAGATTAAGGGGCGGCGGCACGCCGTCCCAGAGAGCGGAGCGAACGACTTGAACCGCTTGTTAGGTGTGGCCATCTCGATCACGTAATCACTTCTTGCGCACGTAAGGCGAACTTAACTGCTAAGGAATACTCCTTGTTCGAAGCAGCCTCTTGAGCGAGACTCCTGAGAGCAGCTTCTTTTAAGCTCTGATTCTGAGTCCTAAAGCAAGCGTTAATCGCTCGTAGAAGTCCTTCTATACGATCCTTCCGTTGCTCAATAAGCTCAGCTCTGTTTAAGGCGACATCTGTAATTGTCAGTTCCCCTCGCTCAGAACCATTGCGAGGGAATACAATCCAGCCATGAAAAGTTAAATGCTCTTCGGGGTCATCAGAATACGGATCGATATAAGGGGTCTTTTCATCATATTTGTCATGTTTCTTCCCATTGCATATGGCGCACGAATAGCCGAGGTTGGTCCACGTGTATTCTAAATGCGGATACTTGCCGTGTGCCTTTGGCTTAATGTGCTCGACATGCGCATGATCAATATGCGAAATCTTGCTTTCGCAATACATACACTTTTCGTGCGCAGACACTTTGAGCGCCTTTTTGTTCTCGGGAACTTTATAGTTCCCAGCTGCAAGTTCTTTGGGCTTTGGGCACGCGGGGCGAAATAATCTAATCATTTCCAGTCCCTTGAAAGTTTCACAATGGCATCAGGAAAGTAATCGCCTAGCCCGCAAGCAGAGAGCTCTGACCGAATATTTGCAAATTGCGTTTCAGGATTCTGGATGTGCTTGTGTTTAACAAGAACCCTATCGAGTTCAGCTTCAGCCCATATCGGCATTGTCACAGGAACGCCAAGTACATCATTTAGTACTTGCGATGCAGTCTTTGCTTTGTTGATTAAATCAAGCTCTTGGCTAATAACGCGCTTATTATCGTCATATGTAAATGCATAGACCTTTGACTCGCGAGCAGAGCCAACAACAAGTGGGCTATGTGTAGAAACAATAAATTGAACATTTGGAAACGCACTTGCAAGATCTGGAAGAATCCGCCTCTGCATTGATGGGTGCAGGTGATTCTCAATTTCATCAATTAGCACAACCAAGGAGCCAGACTCATCTCGTTGACAGTTATAGATCTGCCACGCCAGATCTATAACTGCGCTAACACCGCCAGACACCGCATCCAGCATGAAATCGCCGGAGTCTGTTTCCAGAATTACCTCATATGATCTAATTGCAATTTTTCTGAAGCCTATAGTGTCTGGAAGAACTTTCTTTAAAACAGACTCGAAGCCAATGAAGTGTTCATGTAGTTCTTTGTCTGCGGCAATAAACTCGTTTCCAGACCCACCAATAGCCCAGCTAAGCAAGGTTTCTTTTATGAAGAAATTTGATGATTGAGAATGACCATTGTTGTGCCTTTGTAGTGAGCTTTGCATCACCAAGCTGTAGGCATCATGCTTAGTCCGCTTTTGAGTTGATATATGAGGGACCTGCTGGTATGAATATATAGGGCGATGCGAAGGAATATTTATTCCGGGAAAACTGATTTGGTTTGTGATCTGAACATGATATTGGGGGCCGTCTTGCTGTGGGATTAGGAGGTCAGACTTTCCTTTGTCGTGCGTGATTTCACCAATCTTTAAATCGGTTACATCTTTCCTGCCAAATAGCCTACTTAGCCATTGAAATTTTCCAGTTTCCTTGTTTTTGGTCGGAGTCGCCAACTCAACCTTTGCCCAACCAAAGTGACGCCCAAGCAAACTTAGAACTGTCGTTTTGCCCGAGCCGTTCGCTCCAGTCAAAATTGTAACTGATGGATGAAAATGGATGCTTACCTCTTCAAACTGCTTCCATGAGTCAATAGTAAGTGATTTGAACTTCATTTTTTCTCCAAAAAATCCAGAAGACTTGCGAGTCGCACCTAACAAGCTTCGAGGTGAGCGACAGTGCTGCGCAGCAGCAGTGTTCGCTCTAGTGAGTAGTTAGCCGACGATTTGCACATGCCCGCGCAGCGGGCAGGTAAATGTTCAAAGCGCTCAAGGCGGAGAAAAACCGAGAAATGGCTATCCCTGGCGAAGCGCAACAGCGATGTTCGCCTTAACGCAGTTAAGCGACAACGAAGTTGTGCTTCGCTAACTAGCATATTTTTCGCTTTTTGGTCACCTTGATTCCGCGACATTTACGTGTCCTTACGCCGATGTTCCATATCGTTGGCTAACTACTATTAGGCGACATGCCATGTCGCGTTTTTTGTCGCGACGGCATGTCGTATAACGTTCCTTGTCGTCCTGTAAGTCCTTGTCTAGCTTAGCGGTGGTCGCGGCAAGCGCGACATCACTCAGGGAGAAACGCGACATGGATGACGGCAAGCCCAGATTGCTGGATCAATTGCGCCAGCAGACTCGACCCAGAAACTATTCCATTCGTATCGAGTATGTCTATGCGCAGTGGGTAAAGGCCGTAATTATCAGTGGCTCAACGGCTCCGCCCACAACGTCACCGCCATGCTCTGTTGTTCGCCGGGGGCGAGTAGCAGGACATCGTCCAGCACATTCGCGGTCTCGATGCAGAGCATGCCTTGCCAGGCGTCAGCGGCGAATTGGCTGAGGCGCTGGGCTTTGTCGCTCCATGGGTTCCACAGCACGGCCGAGCGCGAGCCGCTGGTGTGCAGTTGAATCCGTCGCTGCCAGCCAGGGTCGAGGATGCTGAGTTGGGTCGGGGTATTCAGGTAGATGCGATCCGTCTCGCCGCGAAACTGCAGGGCGCCGCTCTGCTGGCAGGGCAGCCAGCTTTCGAGTGTTTCGATGTAGTGGCTGCCGGCTAAGCCTTCGACGCTGGCTTGGCGGATGTCGCTGACGGCGAAGTAGGTGTGCAGCGCCTGGCACAGGGCGACCGGGGTGTCGCCCAGGTTGTGGCTGGTCAGGCTTAGGCTCAGGCGGTCGTCGAGGCGGATGCTCAGTTGCAGTTCGACCGCATGCGGCCAGCCCGGCAGGCTGTGATGCGCAGGGCTAAAGGTGAAGTCCAGGCGCACGGCGGAATCTT
This sequence comes from Pseudomonas sp. 2FG, assembly GCF_005502935.1. Lineage (GTDB taxonomy): Bacteria > Pseudomonadota > Gammaproteobacteria > Pseudomonadales > Pseudomonadaceae > Aquipseudomonas. Next base: position 35,592 of record NZ_SCMP01000002.1, on the reverse strand, counting down.
CGGTGTCGATGCCGAGCAACTCCCAGTCCAGCCCGCGCACTGGACCGTGGGCCGGCACGCCGATTCTGCCGCCTTGGTGCATCGCCTGGACGCTGTGCGGGTTGCGCGCCAGGTCGCCAAACCAGGGCCAGCACACCGGCACTCCGCCGCGCACCGATTGGCCCTTCTTGTAGGCCGCTTGTTCGCTGAGCCAGATCAGTGGCGGCTCGCCATGCCGTTGGTAACTCAGCACCTGCGCGCCTTGCTGCGCCACCAGTAGCTCCGCCTGCGCGGTGCGGACCCGCCAGCAGACCAGCTCGTCCAGCTCCACGCGCTCGACTTGTGGGGTGGTTGTTTCACTGTTCATGGCAGGGCTCCGCAGGATGGCTATGGGGAAAGCGTGACACAGTTTCCGGAGATATTCCGACGCCGTAGCGCCGCCGCGACAAGGAATTTTGTTGAGTTGGCAACGCTGAGCGATAGCAGTTGCGAGAGAAAATAAATCTCATTCGTCATTAATCTGACGCTCGTCCGAAAATAGTCAGATAAATGGCGTTTTGCGTTGAGCTTTTGCCCCGCTGACCTAGGCTCAAGCCGTGTGGGGAGGAGGTGCAGTCCATGCGCAAATTACTGATTGGCTCGTCGATACTGGCCTGTCTGGTGGTGTTGGGCGGCTGGTTGACTCGTCCCCAACCCTTGCCGGTCAGGCTGTTGGAGGTAGAGCGTGGGCCGGTGGAAACGCTGGTGGCCAATACCCGCGCGGGTACGCTGAAGTCCTGTCGACGCTCGCACCTGTCCTTCAATGTCGGCGGCCAGGTTGCCGAGTTGCTGATCGGCGAGGGCCAGCGGGTCCAGCCCGGTCAGGTGCTGATGCGCTTGCGCCAGGACGAACAGCAGGCCCGGCTGCAGGAGGCCGAGGCGCGGCTGGAGGCCCAAGGCAACGCCCGCGAACAGCGCTGCCAGCAGGCGCGTCTGGACCAGCGCGACCTCGATCGCCTGCGCCACCTGGCTGACCGCAAGCTGGTTGCCGCCGATCGCCTCGATCAGGCCGAAACCAGGGCTCACTTGGCAAAGTTGATCTGCAGCGCCAGCGCTGTGCTGATCCGCGAGGCCGACGCCAGCTTGCAGTTGCAACGCTCGCTGCTGGATCAGGCGACCCTGCGGGCGCCCTTCGCCGGCATAGTCGCAGAGATCAACGGCGAACTCGGCGAGTTCGTCACCCCTTCGCCGCCGGGTATTCCCACGCCGCCGGCGGTCGATCTGATCGATGACAGCTGCCTGTATGTAGAGGCGCCGATCGATGAGGTGGACGCTGCGCGGGTCCGCCCCGGAACCGCCGTACGGATCAGCCTGGATGCCTTCCGTGGCCAGTATTTCGCCGGTCGTGTCAGCCGCATCGCGCCCTATGTGCGGGACCTGGAGAAGCAGGCGCGCACCGTCGATGTCGAGGTGCGCTTCGACCAGCCGCCGGCCGACCTGGCCCTGCTCACCGGTTATAGCGCCGATGTCGAGATCCTCCTGGAGCAGCGCGCAGATGCTCTGCGCATTCCCACCGAGACGCTGCTGGAGGGGCAGCGCGTGCTGCGCTATGACCCGAGCGCACGGGTGCTGCGCGAGGTGGCAGTGCAAACCGGGCTGAGCAACTGGCGCTGGAGCGAGGTGCTCGCAGGGCTGGACGAGGGCGCGCGGATCGTTGCCAGCCTCGATCAGGAAGGGCTCAAGGATGCCGTGGCAGTGATCCCGGAGGATGCTGCGGAGCCCGAGCAATGATCCGCCTGCGCGGCGGCAGTCGCAGTTTCCAATTGGGCGAGCAGCAGGTGATGGGGCTGGATGGCTTGGATCTGGACGTCGCCGCCGGTGACTATATGGCGGTGATGGGGCCGTCGGGTTCGGGCAAGTCGACCCTGCTGAATATCCTCGGTTTGCTCGATGCGCCGAGTGCCGGCGAGTACTGGCTGCAGGACGAGGCCACGGCGACGCTGAGCGAGGCGCGGCGCGCCCAGTTGCGCAGCCGACTGATCGGCTTCGTGTTCCAGTCCTACCATTTGATCGCGCGGCTGACGGTGCTGGAAAACATCGAGCTGCCGATGGTGCTCGCCGGCATCGACGCGGCGCAGCGGCGCAAGCGCAGCGGCGAATTGGTGGCGCGCCTGGGGCTGGGCGAGCGCATTGCCCACCGCCCGGCCGAACTGTCCGGGGGCCAGCGCCAGCGAGTCGCCATCGCCCGGGCGATGGTCATGCGACCGGCGCTGCTGCTGGCCGACGAGCCTACCGGCAATCTCGACAGCCATGCCGGCGCCGAGGTCTTCAGCCTGCTCGAAGAGCTCAATGCCGAAGGGCTGACCCTGATCGTGGTGACTCACGACGACAGCCTGGGCGCCCGTGCGCAGCGCCAGTTGCACATGCGCGATGGGCAGATCGTCAGTGCTTCGCCGCCGCGGGCGCCGGCCTGATGCGCGCCGCCGATACCCTGGGCTTCTGGCTCGGCGCCTTGCGTGGGCACCGCTCGCGCAGCCTGATGCTGCTCCTGGCCATCGCTATCGGGGTGGTGGCGGTCAATCTGCTTACCGGTCTTGGCGCGGGGGCGCGGGCCTTCGTCCTCAACGAGTTCTCGCTGCTCGGGCGCGACATCCTGATCGTGTTCCCGGGCCGCAAGGAAACCACTGGGCGCATGCCGCCGCTCACCGGCCTGACACCGCACGAGTTGACCCTGCAGGACGTTCAGGCCATCGCCCGGCTGCCGGGCATCCGCCGGGTCGCGCCGCTGCAGGCCGGGCAGATGGAGGTGGTCGTCGGCAACCGCAACCGTGAGGTGCTGACCCTGGGCACCAGCCGGGAGTTCTTCGCCATTCGCCAACTGTGGGTCGTCCAGGGCCAGCCCCTGCCGGTGCTGGACCCGGAGCAGGCCGAGGCCGTCTGCGTGATCGGCGGCAAACTCAGGCGCGAGCTATTCGGTGCGCGACCGGCCCTGGGTGAATGGTTGCGTGCCGGCGACCGGCGCTTCCGGGTGGTCGGTATCCTCGGTGAGCGGGGTGAATCCCTGGGAATGGATTTCGCCGAAATGCTGATCATCCCGGTGGCCAGCGCCCAGGCCTTGTTCAACCGCGAGGGGTTGTTGCGGGTGTTCGTCGAGGTCCATGGGCCGAGCTTTCTGGACCGCAGCAAGCGGCTGATACTCGCCGCGCTCAAGGAGCGCCACGAGGGTAAGGAGGACATCACCCTGATCAGCCAGGACAGCCTGCTCGCCGCCTTCGACGAGATCCTCGCGGTGCTGACCCTGGCGGTGGCCGGGATTGCCGCGATCAGCCTGCTGGTGGCGGGCATCCTGATCATGAACGTGACCTGGATCGCGGTGAGCCAGCGCAGCGCCGAGATCGGCCTGCTCAAGGCCATCGGCGTCACGGCGGCGCAGCTGCGCCTGCTGTTTCTCGGCGAGGCGGCGCTGCTCGCCCTGACGGGGGCGCTGGCGGGGCTGCTGCTGGCCGAAACGGTGCTCTGGCTCGGGCGCCTGGCATTCGAGCTGCCGCTGTATGCACCCTGGTGGGCGCGGGCGAGCGCGCTGTTGCTGGCGCTCGGCACGGCACTGCTGTTCGCCTGGCTGCCGGCCGCGCGGGCCGCGGCGCTGGAGCCGGTGGCGGCGCTACGCCCGCCGGGAGCGCACTGATGCGTTGGCAAGATGGTTTGCGGCTGACCGGCACGGCGCTGACCAGCCGGCCTTTGCGCAGCCTGCTGACCTTGCTTGGGGTGGCGATCGGGATTGCTGCCGTGGCGCTGCTCACGGCCATCGGCGAAGGGGTGCGCGGCTATGTGCTGGAGAATTTCTCGCAGTTCGGTACGCGGATCATCACCGTGCGCCCGGGCAAGACGCAGACCAGCGGCCTCGGTGGCCTGCTCGGCAGCGTGCGGCCGCTGACCATCGGTGATGCCGACGCACTGCGGCGCCTGCCGCATGTCGAGGCGGCGGTGCCGATCATTCAGGGCAGCGGCGATGTCCAGTTCGGTCAACTGAGCCGGCGCAGCGACATTCTCGGTGGCGGTCATCAGCTGCCGCAGGCCTGGCGCATGCAGCTGAGCCTGGGCGAGTTCCTGCCCGCGGCCCGTGACGGTCGTTCGCCGCCCTATGTGGTGCTCGGCCACAAGCTGCGCGTGGAGCTGTTCGGTTCACGCAACCCGCTGGGAGAGCTGATCCGCGTCGGTGGAGTACGTTTCCGGGTGATCGGCGTGATGGAGGAGAAGGGCCAGCTGCTCGGCTTCAACCTCGACGATATCGCCTATATCCCGGTGGATTGGGCCGAAAGCCTGTTCAACCGAACCGGGGTGGTCAAGATCCATCTGGTGTTCGGCGCCGGCACCACGTCGCGGGCGTTGAGCCGGCAGCTTCGCCAGGTGCTCGGCGAACGGCACGGCGAGGAGGACTTCAGCCTGAGCACCCAGGACGACATGCTGCGCAGCTTCAACCGTGTCCTCGGCACTCTGACCCTGGCCATCGGTGCCTTGGGGGGGATTTCCCTGTTGGTCGGCGCCGTCGGCATTCTCACCATCATGACCACCACTGTGGGCGAGCGCACGGCGGAAATCGGTCTGTTGCGGGCGATCGGCGCCAGCCCGCGGCAGGTACTCGGGTTGTTTCTCGCCGAGGCGACGCTGCTGTCCCTGGCCGGTGGTCTGCTTGGTTTGTTGTTGATGGGCCTGCTGCTCGGGCTGCTGCACCTGGCCATGCCGAGCCTGCCCTTGTCGCTGCAGCCGCAGTTCCTGCTGCTGGCGCTGCTGCTGGCGGCGGCGATCGGCATTCTCGCCGGCCTGGCGCCGGCACTCCGGGCAGCGCGCTTGCATCCGGTGGCGGCTCTGCGCAGTGAGTAGCGGCCCGGCCAATAAGCCTGACGGGCTAGCTGCAGGCCGCGCGGTGGATGGGGAATAGCAAAAACACCGACGCTGTGGCCGGTGCTTCTTATTGCGCGCTGATCGGCGCCGGGCGGGGTTTCAGCGGCGCGGTGGCACCGGGCGGGTGCGGCCGCTGCCGTCGATGGCGACGAAGACGAACACCGCTTCGGTGACCTTGCGCCATTCGCTGGACAGTGGATCGTCGCTCCACACCTCGACCAGCATCTGGATCGAGCTGCGGCCGATCTCCAGGGTCTGGCTATAGAAGGACAATTGCGCGCCTACAGCCACGGGTACCAGAAAGGCCATGCGGTCGATGGCGACGGTGGAGACCCGGCCCCCGGCGACCTTGCTGGCCATGGCCGTCCCGGCGAGATCCATCTGCGAGACCAGCCAGCCGCCATAAATGTCGCCGAAGCCGTTGGTTTCGCGCGGTAACGCGGTGATTTGCAGGGCCAGGTCGCCCTGGGGGGTGGGGTCTTCTTGTTCGAGTTCGATCATGCCTAGGGTGCCTCTGACCCATAACTCTTATTTAGTGGCGCGTGGTGGTCGGGCGACTTCGCAACCCGGCCGCTCTGGTTGAGCTTGTGGCCTGGCGAGCGGCTAATAACGGGCAGTATATCGGGCGTTGCGTCGGGCGACGACCGCCCGGTTCTAGAATTGACCGGTCAGATGTCAGAGGCTGTGTCGGTTCGCGGCAATTTGTTATCGTTCCGCACCTGCCGGGCGGGCCTGCCGCATCGCCGGCTGCTGTCTGCCTTTGAGAAGCCTACCGCCATGTCATCTGTGTCCACTAGCGCTGTGCTGCCGCCATCTTCGCTGACCCGCAGCGACTACAAGACCCTGTCGTTGTCCGCCTTGGGCGGCGCGCTGGAGTTCTACGACTTCATCATCTTCGTGTTCTTCGCCGCCGTCGTCGGCAAACTGTTCTTCCCCGCCGAAATGCCTGAGTGGCTGCGGCAGCTGCAGACCTTCGGGATTTTTGCCGCCGGTTACCTGGCGCGCCCGCTCGGCGGCATTGTGATGGCGCATTTCGGCGATCTGCTGGGGCGCAAGAAGATGTTCACCTTGAGCATCTTTATGATGGCGGTGCCGACGCTGCTGATGGGCCTGCTGCCAACCTACGGGCAGATCGGCATCTGGGCGCCGCTCATGCTGTTGCTGCTGCGGGTGATTCAGGGCGCGGCGATTGGCGGTGAAGTGCCCGGCGCCTGGGTGTTCGTCGCCGAGCACGTGCCGGCGCGGCATGTCGGCTACGCCTGCGGCACCCTGACTTCGGGGCTGACCGCCGGTATCTTGCTGGGCTCGCTGGTGGCGACGCTGATCAACAGCCTCTATAGCGCAGAGGAGGTGTTGGCCTATGGCTGGCGGATTCCATTCTTGCTCGGCGGCGTGTTCGGGCTGTTCGCCGTCTATCTGCGCCGCTGGCTGCACGAGACGCCGGTGTTCGCCGAGTTGCAACAGCGCAAGGCGCTGGCCGCGGAAGTGCCGCTGAAGACCGTGGTGCGCGAGCACCGCGGCGCGATCCTGTTGTCGATGCTGCTGACCTGGGTGCTGTCGGCCGGGATCATAGTGGTGATCCTGATGACCCCGACCCTGTTGCAGACCCTGTACGGCTTCGACGCCGCCACCGCACTGCAGGCCAATAGCCTGGCCATCGTCTGCCTCGGCGTGGGTTGCGTCGCGGCGGGCGCCCTGGCCGACCGTTTCGGCGCCGGGCGGGTCTTTATGCTCGGCAGCCTGTTGCTGCTGGCGAGTTCCTGGACCTTCTATACCCGCCTCGGCGCGCATCCGGACTGGCTGCTCCCGCTCTATGGGCTGACCGGTTTGTGTGTCGGCATGATCGGCGCGGTGCCCTATGTGATGGTTAACGCCTTCCCGGCGGTGGTGCGCTTTTCCGGCTTGTCGTTCTCCTACAACCTGGCTTACGCCCTCTTCGGTGGGTTGACGCCGGTGCTGGTGACCCTGCTGCTCAAGGCCGACCCCCTGGCCCCGGCCTATTACGTTGCCGCGCTGTGCGGGCTGGGGTTGTTGATTGGCCTGTATCTCGTGCGCAAGGTGCGCTGAACAGGCTGTCAAACCCAGAATTTACCGACCAAAGGCCCGCCAATTGCGGGTCTTATTTTTATGCCGGCCTTTAATCTAATTGTCACATTCGGTTCATAGAGTGTTCATACGGCCTACAGATACTTGGGCCCGATCCATCACACCCCTATCCTGCTAGGAGTAAGGCATGAAACTGAAGCGTTTGATGGCGGCCCTGACTTTTGTCGCCGCTGGCGTCGCCACCGCAAGCGCGGTTGCCGCTGTTGACCCGGCTATTCCGGCCTACACCAAGACCACCGGCGTTTCCGGCAACCTGTCCAGCGTCGGCTCCGACACCCTGGCTAACCTGATGACTCTGTGGGCCGAGGAGTACAAGCGTCTGTACCCGAACGTCAACATCCAGATCCAGGCTGCTGGCTCCTCCACCGCACCGCCGGCGCTGACCGAGGGCACCGCCAACCTGGGCCCGATGAGCCGCAAGATGAAGGACGTCGAGTTGCAGGCGTTCGAAGAGAAGTACGGCTACAAGCCGACTGCCGTCCCGGTTGCGGTCGACGCCCTGGCCGTGTTCGTGCACAAGGACAACCCGATCAAGAGCCTGGACATGGCCCAGGTGGACGGCATCTTCTCCGCCACCCGCCTGTGTGGCGGCGGCAACGTCAAGACCTGGGGCGACCTGGGTCTGACCGGCGACCTGGCGAAGAAGCCGGTTCAGCTGTTCGGGCGTAACTCGGTATCCGGCACCTATGGCTACTTCAAAGAAGAGGCCCTGTGCAAAGGCGACTTCAAGGGCAACGTCAACGAGCAGCCGGGTTCCGCCTCGGTGGTGCAGTCGATCAGCCAGTCGTTGAACGGCATCGGCTACTCCGGCATCGGCTACAAGACCGCCAGCGTCAAGGCCGTCGCGCTGTCGAAGAAAGGCGGCGAAGCCTATGAGGCCACCGAAGAGAACGCCCTGAACGGCAAGTACCCGTTGTCGCGCTTCCTGTTCGTTTACGTCAACAAGGCACCGAACAAGCCGCTGGCTCCGCTGGAAGCCGAGTTCGTGAAGTTGGTGCTGTCGCAAGCCGGTCAGCAAGTCGTGGTCAAAGACGGCTACATCCCGGTGCCGGCCAAAGTGGTTGAGAAGACGCTGAAAGAACTGGGTCTGTAATATGCCCAGGTGCGGAGGCGGCTTACCGGCTGCCTCGGCATGAATCTCAAGCGAGGTTGGGTGACCCCTGGCCTCGCATTGCGCAGGCCCGCTACTAGTGTTACTGGTCGGCGGGTTTTTTGCGTCACTGCGTTGTCATGTTTCTGTCATACAGAGCCGCTAGGGTGTGCGCATGAACGATTTGGCCAACTCCACCATGACTGCTAATCCCCCTCCGGTGCGGATTGATTTCAATACGCCCGAACTCAAGCGCAAGCGCCGCCTGCGTGCGCTTAAAGATCGCCTGACCCGTTGGTACGTGCTGATCGGCGGCCTCGCCGTGCTCGGCGCGATCACGCTGATTTTCTTCTACCTCGCTTTGGTGGTGCTGCCACTGTTCCAGGGTGCCGAGCTGACGGCCAAGAAAGTGCAGAGCCCAGCCTGGTTGCAGGACGCCGGCAAGCCGCTGCTGCTCACCATCGAAGAGCAAAACCAGGTCGCCATGCGGGTGTCCGCCAAGGGCGAGGTGCTGTTCTTTGCCGCGAAAACCGGTGCAGAACTCAAACGCGTCAGCTTGCCGCTACCGGCCGGTAGCCAAGTGGTCTCGCTGGGCCAGGACCAGCCAGGCACTAACTTGGTCGTGCTGGGCTTGTCGAATGGTCAGGCATTGGCGTTCAAGCACGTTTACAAAGTGACCTACCCGGACAACCAGAAAACCATCAGTCCGCAGATCGATTACCCCTACGGCCAGGCGCCGCTGAGCCTGGACCCGCAGGGCCGGGCGCTGGAGCATGTCAGCCTCGGCGTGAATGACGACACCCTGTTGTTGGTCGGCTCCACCGGTACTGAACTGCACCTGCTGTCGCTGGTGCAGGAAGAGAACATGCTCACCGGCGAGACCACGCTGGCGGAAGAACGCATCGTCCTGCCGCAGATCGCCGAGCCGATCAAGGCGCTGTACATCGACCCGCGTCAGCAGTGGCTGTATGTCCTCAATGGCCGGGCGCAGGCGGATGTCTACAGCCTGCAGCAGCGTTCGTTGAACGGCCGCTACAAGCTGTTGGACGATGCCGACACCGAAGTCACCGCCAGCACTCAGTTGCTCGGTGGCATTTCGTTGATCATCGGTAACTCCAAAGGCGGCATCGCCCAGTGGTTCATGGCCCGTGATCCGGATGGCGAGCCGCGTTTCAAGCACATTCGCGACTTCCAGCAGGGCACTGCGCCGATCATCCAGATCAATGCCGAAGAACGCCGCAAAGGCTTCGTCGCGCTGGACGCCAGCGGCAAGCTGGGGGTGTTCCACAGCACCGCCCAGCGCACCTTGTTGATCGAGCCGGTCGTCGACGGCGCTGGCATGTTGGCCCTGTCGCCACGGGCCAACCGGGTGTTGGTCGAGGCCGGCAACAGCTTGCACCCGCTGACCTTGAGCAACCCGCACCCGGAAGTCTCCTTCAGTGCGCTGTGGGGCAAGGTCTGGTACGAGAGTTACGACGAACCCAAGTACATCTGGCAATCGACGGCCGCCAACACCGAGTTCGAGCCCAAGCTGAGCTTGGCGCCGCTGACCTACGGCACGCTTAAAGCGGCCTTCTACGCCATGCTCCTGGCCGCACCGCTGGCGATTGCCGCGGCGATCTACACCGCCTATTTCATGGCGCCGCGCATGCGCCGTAAGGTCAAGCCGGTGATCGAGCTGATGGAAGCGATGCCGACGGTGATTCTCGGCTTCTTCGCCGGCCTGTTCCTGGCGCCCTATGTCGAAGGCCATCTGCCGGGGATCTTCAGCCTGCTGTTGCTGACCCCCATCGGCATATTGCTGGCCGGTTGGCTGTGGAGTCGGCTGCCGGAGTCGATCCGCCTGCGAGTCCCTGAAGGTTGGGAAGCCTTGACCCTGATTCCGGTGGTGCTGCTGGTCGGCGCGCTGGCGCTGGGCATGAGCCCGCACATGGAAAACTGGTTCTTCGCCGGCGACATGCGCCTGTGGATTTCCAATGACCTGGGCATCACCTATGACCAGCGCAACGCCCTGATCGTCGGCCTGGCGATGGGTTTTGCGGTGATCCCGAACATCTATTCGATTGCCGAAGACGCCGTGTTCAGTGTGCCGCGCAGCCTGACCCTGGGCTCCCTGGCGCTCGGTGCGACGCCGTGGCAGACCATGACGCGAGTGGTGATCCTGACCGCCAGCCCGGGGATCTTCTCGGCCTTGATGATCGGCATGGGCCGCGCCGTCGGCGAGACCATGATAGTGCTGATGGCCACCGGCAACACCCCGGTCATGGAGATGAACCTGTTCGAAGGCATGCGCACCCTGGCCGCGAACGTGGCGGTGGAAATGCCCGAGTCCGAAGTAGGCGGCAGCCATTACCGCGTGCTGTTCCTCTCCGCGCTGGTGTTGCTGATGTTCACCTTCGTGATGAACACCCTGGCCGAACTGATCCGTCAGCGCCTGCGCAAGAAATACGCAGCGCTCTAAGAAGGTAGAACTCCGTGAAACAGAATTCTCTAAAAAACTGGATCAAGAGCGGTTCACCGGGTGTCTGGCTGAGCGGTGGTGCGGTATCGATCGCGGTGATCATGACCCTGGGCTTGTTGCTGGTGATCGCCGTGCGCGGCCTCGGCCATTTCTGGCCGGCGGACCTGCTGCAGGCGCGTTATGAAGTGCCGGGGCAGGCGGTGCATAGCCTGATCGGCGAGCTGGTGCAGGCCGAAGAAGTACCGCGCGCCCGCCTGCAAGGGGCCGGCCTGCCGGTGCCGGAGCAGGGCCCGGAGTTCATGACCCGCGAGCTGATCAAGGTCGGCAACCGCGATCTGTACGGCAGCGACTTCACCTGGGTGGTCGGCGAGTGGCTGGTGGGGCAGACCCAGCCGGCCGAGCTGATGACCCTGGAGCGCCGCGAGTGGGGCAACTTCTACGGCTACCTGGTCAGCGTCAAGGAACAGGGCAAGGTCATTGCCGAAGGCGAGGCCGGCTGGCCGACGCTGCAGGAGCGCATTGCCCGCGTCGTCGGTCTGGCCAAGGAACTCAGTCAGCTCGAGAAGAAAGACATCGGCGCGATCAACCATGAGCTCGAACGCCTGCGGCTGAAGAGCCGCAAGCTGGAGCTCGATGGCAAGTTGGATGCGGCTGCGCAGGCCGATATTGCCGCAGAGGTCGCCGAATTCGATGCGCAATACAAGGCGCTGGAAGGCAAGCTGCTCGAGTTGCACCAGGCGGTCGATCGCGACAGCATCGTGGTCCGAGAGGCCGATGGCAAAGAGCTGGAAATCAGCCTGGGCAAGATCGTTCACGCCTACCAGCCGAACGCCATGGGGGTGTTCACCAAGCTCGGCATGTACTTCGGCAAGCTGTGGGAGTTCCTCAGCGACGACCCGCGTGAAGCCAACACCGAAGGCGGCATCTTCCCGGCGATTTTCGGCACCGTGATGATGACCCTGATCATGGCGGTGATGGTCACCCCGTTCGGCGTGCTGGCGGCGGTCTACCTGCGTGAATATGCGCGCCAGGGCCCGCTGACCCGGGTGATCCGCATCGCGGTAAACAACCTCGCCGGGGTGCCGGCGATCGTCTACGGCGTGTTCGGCCTGGGCTTCTTCGTCTATGTGCTGGGCGGCTCGATCGATCAGCTGTTCTTCCCGGAAGCCTTGCCGGCGCCGACCTTCGGTACTCCGGGGCTGCTGTGGGCCTCGCTGACCCTGGCGATTCTCGCCGTACCGGTGGTGATAGTCGCCACCGAAGAAGGTCTGGCGCGGATTCCGCGGGCGGTGCGCGAAGGCTCCCTGGCGCTCGGTGCAACCAAGGCCGAGACCCTGTGGAAGGTGGTGCTGCCGATGGCCAGCCCGGCGATGATGACCGGCATGATCCTGGCCGTGGCACGTGCCGCCGGTGAAGTCGCACCCTTGATGCTGGTCGGGGTGGTCAAGCTGGCGCCGTCGTTGCCGGTGGATGGCAACTACCCGTACCTGCACCTGGATCAGAAGATCATGCACCTGGGTTTCCATATCTACGACGTCGGCTTCCAGAGCCCCAACGTCGAGGCCGCGCGGCCGTTGGTGTACGCCACCGCGCTGTTGCTGGTGCTGGTGATCGCCGGGCTGAACCTGTCGGCCGTGGCCATCCGTAACCACCTGCGCGAGAAGTACAAGGCGCTGGATCACTGATTGCTTTAAGCCCCCTCTCGCCACTGGCGAGAGGGGATGGCTCAACGAACGAATTGTTAGCGTATGGAGTTTCCCATGCAGCATGAAGCCCAGCCCCACGGCATCAACATCTCTGCCCTCGGCCGTGACAAACAGAATCTGCAACTGGCCGAAGAAGCCGTGACCCTGGAAGTGCCTGGCTTGAGCCTGTTCTACGGCGACAAGCAGGCGCTCTACGACGTCAAGATGAATATCCCCAAGCAGCGCGTCACCGCCTTTATCGGCCCGTCCGGTTGCGGCAAGTCGACCCTGCTGCGCTGCTTCAACCGCATGAACGACCTGGTCGACGGCTGCCGGGTGGACGGCGCGATCAATCTGGATGGCAGCAACATCTATCGCAAAGGCGAGGATGTGGCCGAACTGCGTCGGCGCGTCGGCATGGTGTTCCAGAAGCCCAACCCGTTCCCCAAGAGCATCTACGAGAACGTCGCCTACGGCCTGCGCATCCAGGGCATCAACCAGAAGCGCGTGCTCGATGAAGCGGTCGAGTGGGCCCTCAAAGGCGGGGCGCTGTGGGACGAGGTCAAAGACCGCCTGCACGAGTCGGCGCTCGGCCTCTCCGGTGGTCAGCAGCAACGTCTGGTGATCGCCCGCACCATCGCCGTCTCGCCGGAAGTGCTGCTGCTGGACGAACCCTGCTCGGCGCTCGACCCGATCTCGACGCTGAAAGTCGAAGAGCTGATCTACGAGCTGAAATCCAAGTACACCATCGTCATCGTCACCCACAACATGCAGCAGGCGGCGCGGGTTTCCGATTACACGGCGTTTATGTACATGGGCAAACTGATCGAGTTCGGTGATACCGATACGCTGTTCACCAACCCGGCGAAGAAGCAGACCGAGGACTACATCACAGGTCGCTACGGCTAGTAGCGCCGATTCTGTAGGGTGCGCTGTGCGCACCATTGAATCGGTGCGCACGGCGCACCCTACTTGAAGCTTTCGCGGAGCGGAAAATGATCAGCAAAGACAGCCTTACTCATCACATCTCCCAGCAGTTCAACGCCGAGCTGGAAGAAGTGCGCAGTCACCTCCTGGCCATGGGCGGCCTGGTGGAGAAGCAGGTCAACGACGCGGTGACCGCGCTGATCGACGCCGACTCCGGGCTGGCCCAGCAGGTGCGCGAGGTCGATGACCAGATCAACCAGATGGAGCGCAACATAGACGAAGAATGCATCCGCATCCTCGCCCGCCGTCAGCCGGCGGCATCCGACCTGCGCCTGATCATCAGCATCTCCAAGTCGGTGATCGACCTCGAGCGCATCGGCGACGAAGCGACCAAGATCGCCAAGCGCGCCATCCTCCTGTGCGAGGAAGGCGAAGCGCCGCGTGGCTACGTCGAGGTGCGGCATATCGGCGAGCAGGTGCGCAAGATGGTTCAGGAAGCGCTGGATGCCTTCGCCCGCTTCGATGCCGACCTGGCGCTGTCGGTGGCGCAGTACGACAAGACCGTCGACCGCGAGTACAAGACCGCCCTGCGCGAGTTGGTGACCTACATGATGGAAGACCCGCGGGCGATTTCCCGCGTGCTTAACATCATCTGGGCCCTGCGTTCGCTGGAGCGCATCGGTGACCACGCCCGCAATATCGCCGAACTGGTGATCTACCTGGTGCGCGGCACCGACGTGCGCCACCTGGGCCTGGCGCGGATGAAGGAAGAAGTGCAGGGCAGCGCCGATAAAACCGAAGGCCACTGAGTCCTCGCGTTCCAGCCTTGGGCGCGGTTACGCCGTCCGGCACAGGGCCGGGCGGCGCTGTCCTGAGCACTTGACGGGTTGCACCCAGCCTCTGCGCGCTTCGTCACAGCCCGACCGCCGGTAGCTCGCCTGCGGCCAGGCGCGCTGCTAGTCTTGCTGGCACCCATAATCATAAGAACTCTGCAGTTATGCTAGGGCGCCTCTTCCTTCTCTGTGGTCTGCTCGCCGCGGCCAATCCGGCTGCGGCCTTGACCATCTACAAATACACCGATGCCAATGGCGTGGTCACCTACACCGACAAGGCCGCGGCCGGCGCGCAAGTGTTCGTCTTTCGCGAGCGGATGGTCGAGCGTCTGGATCTGCAGGTGAAGCTGGAAACCAAGAAGCACGCGGCCGGCGAAACCTTGCTGGTGCGCAATGACCTGTATGCGCCAGTTGAGGTGGAGCTGAGGTTGTCGGGTGTGGAAAACGCCGCGGGCGCCCCGGACGAGCCAATCCGTTGGGTGCTACCGGCGCGTAGCAAGATTCGCCTGGCGACGCTGGCCCCACGCGATCCGAACAAGCCACTGCGCTACACGCCAAAACTGCGTACAGCCCTTGGCGATCCGCGTTTGCAACCGTTGCTCTACGACTATCCATTGCCCTGGCGAGGTGGGCCGTTTCGTATGACCCAAGGGGCGAATGGCAAGTACAGCCACTTCACCCCGAAGGGCCGTTACGCCATCGACATCGCCATGCCGGAAGGCACGCCCATAGTCTCGGCGCGGGCGGGGGTGGTGGTGAAAACCGAGAACGCTCAACACGGCCGTGGCAACAACCCTTCCGGCAACTACGTGCGCATCCTGCATGACGACGGCACCATGGGCGTCTACCTGCACCTGATGCGCGGCTCGGTGCTGGTCGGCGAAGGTCAGCGCGTCGACCTCGGCACACCACTGGCGCGCTCCGGCAATACCGGCAACAGCAGCGGCCCGCACCTGCACTTCGTGGTGCAGCGCAACGTCGGCCTGGCGCTGGAGTCGATTCCCTTCGACTTCGCGCAGCCGGTCAACAGCCTGCCGAACTTCGCTGTCGGCGGCGAATAAACACTTTCGTCGACAACGCGCTGACGGTGACGCCGATTCTGCGAGCGCTGCCGTCTTCGCGAAATTATCTAATGTGTCGCGCCTGAAGCTAAAAAACCTATAGCCAAAGCCTCCTGCCATGCGGGCTCCGCGCTTTCCGTGCGGGCAGCTTTTTCCTAGCCAGCGAGTACAAAAATCATAATTTCGCGAATCCCTGGCTCCGAACAGAATGCGGCCAACACCCACAGATAGCCGCAGCAGTAGCACAACAATGTTCGGAGTCAGAGGAGGCAAGCCATGACCGACCTGAATCAAACCGCCTTGCAGAAGTACACAGGCGTGACAGTTGAAACAACAGAAATCGACACGCTTGTGGTTGGCGCCGGTCAGGCCGGCGTGGCCATCAGCGAACACCTGAGCAAACTCGGGGTGCCCCACCTGGTCCTGGAGCGCAATCGGATCGCCGAAGCCTGGCGCACGGGACGCTGGGATTCGCTGGTGGCCAATGGCCCGGCCTGGCACGATCGTTTTCCGGGTCTGGCGTTCGACGATCTCGAGCCCGACGCCTTTGCCCCGAAAGAGCGGGTTGCGGCTTATTTCGAGGCCTATGCCAAGAAATTCAAAGCGCCCATCCGCACCGGTGTGGAAGTGAAGAAGGTGGTGCGCAATGCCGACCGGCCGGGCTTCACCATCGAAACCTCCGAGGGCGTGATCCTGGCCAACCGCGTGGTCTCCGCCACCGGGCCGTTCCAGCGTCCGATCATCCCGCCGGTCGCGCCGAAAGATGACAAGCTCACCCAGATCCACTCGGCCCAGTATCGCAATCCGCAGCAGCTGCCCGAGGGGGCCGTGCTGGTGGTGGGCGCCGGGTCCTCGGGGGTGCAGATCGCCGACGAGCTGCAGCGTGCCGGCAGGAAGGTCTACCTCTCGGTCGGGCCGCACGACCGTCCGCCGCGCGCCTATCGCAACCGTGACTTCTGCTGGTGGCTGGGCGTGCTCGGCGAATGGGATGCGGAAGCCGCCCAGCCGGGCAAGGAGCATGTCACCATCGCCGTCAGCGGCGCCCGTGGCGGCCATACGGTCGACTTCCGCGGCCTGGCCCATC
Organism: Pseudomonas sp. 2FG; assembly: GCF_005502935.1. Classification (GTDB taxonomy): domain Bacteria; phylum Pseudomonadota; class Gammaproteobacteria; order Pseudomonadales; family Pseudomonadaceae; genus Aquipseudomonas. Next base: position 19,485 of record NZ_SCMP01000002.1, on the reverse strand, counting down.
AGGGCATGACGCTGGTCGGCTTGACCAAGTCCTTCGACGACGGCGTGGTGACCTTCCAGGCGGACCTGGCCGACAATCTGGCGCGCGGTGACGAGAACTATCTGGCGCTGCTGGATGCGGCCGATGCCTATATCGCCCGCAATGGTCTCGACCTGCCGGAGGAGCCCGAAGCCCGCCATAGCTTCCCGGATCCGGACTGCGTGACCCAGCCGGTTCTCGAGCTGGATCTGGCCGAGGCCGGCATCAGCTCGATCGTCTGGGCCACCGGCTATGCGGTCGATTTCAGCTGGCTGCAGGTCGACGCCTTCGACGCCAAGGGCAAGCCGCAGCATCAGCGCGGCGTGTCGAGCGAGCCCGGAGTCTATTTCCTGGGCCTGCCGTGGCTGTCGCGCCGTGGCTCCACCTTTATCTGGGGCGTTTGGCACGATGCCAAGCACATTGCCGGCCATATCGCCACGCAGCGCACCTACCTCGCCTATCGCGATGCCGCGCAACGCCAGGCAGAAGACTGAGCGCAAGAAGAGTCCCGCTGGCACATGCCCCGATGTGCCAGCTCAAACAGTCAGATTAATGGAAGCACGTTGATGCCTACTCATACCCGTATCCGCATGTTCAACACCAAGGACACCTATCCGAACCAGAGCCTCGACAACGACCTGTGCCAGGCCGTGCGTGCCGGTAACACCGTGTACGTGCGCGGCCAGATCGGCACCGATTTCGAGGGCAACCTGGTCGGCCTGGGCGACCCGCGTGCCCAGGCCGAGCAGGCCATGAAGAACGTCAAGCAACTGCTGGAAGAGGCCGGCAGCGACCTGTCGCACATCGTCAAGACCACCACCTACCTGATCGACCCGCGCTACCGCGAGCCGGTCTACCAGGAAGTCGGCAAGTGGCTGAAGGGCGTGTTCCCCATCTCCACCGGCCTGGTGATCAGCGGCCTCGGCCAGCCGCAGTGGTTGATGGAGATCGACGTGATCGCGGTGATCCCCGAGGAGGACGCATGACCTTTTCCATCGTCGGTCGTTGCGCCGAGACCGGTCAGCTCGGCATCGCGATCAGCTCGTCGAGCATTGCCGTCGGCGCCCGCTGCCCTTGGCTGCGCGCCGGAGTCGGCGCGGTGGCGACGCAGAACATCACCCTGCCGGCCCTCGGCCCGGAAATTCTCGACCTGCTGGAGGCCGGCGAAAGCGCCGGCGCAGCGCTGGACAAAGCGCTGACGCGGCACGGCTTCAGCCAGTATCGGCAGGTCGCGGTGATCGATCGGCACGGCGCCACGGCGCTGTTCACCGGCAGCGAAGCGCTCGGTGTGCATAACGCCCTGGCCGGCGAGCAGTGCGTGGCCGCCGGCAACCTGTTGGCCAATCAGGCGGTGATCGCGGCGATGGTGACGGCCTTCGAGGGCGGCGCGGGCGAAGCCTTGGCGGATCGCCTGCTCGCTGCCATGCAGGCGGCGATGGCGGCCGGTGGCGAAGCCGGGCCGGTGCATTCGGCGGCGCTGTCGGTGGTCGGCGACCTGCTCTGGCCAATAGTCGACCTGCGGGTGGACTGGGTCGAGGAAGACCCGATAGGCCGGCTCGGGCAGCTTTGGGAGGCTTACCGGCCGCAGATGCAGGATTACGTCACCCGTGCGCTGGACCCGACCCAGGCGCCGAGCTACGGCGTGCCTGGCGATGAGTGAGTCGCGCAGCCGTGAACTGCTGGAACGGCTGATCGCCTTCAACACCGTCAGCCGCGAATCCAATCTGGCGCTGATCGAATTTATCCGCGACTACCTCGCGGGTCTGGGTGTGGTCAGCGAACTGTTGTTCAACGCAGAAAAAACCAAGGCCAATCTGTACGCCACGATTGGACCTACGGATCGCGGCGGGATTGCCTTGTCCGGGCACACCGACGTGGTGCCGGTGGATGGCCAGGCCTGGACGGTCGATCCGTTCAAGTTGAGCGAGCGGGACGGCCGCCTCTATGGTCGCGGCACGGCGGATATGAAGGGCTACCTGGCCTGCGTGCTGGCGGCGGTGCCGCGCTTGCTCGCGCGGCCGCTGCGCCTGCCGGTGCATCTGGCGTTCTCCTATGACGAGGAGGTCGGCTGCCTCGGCGTGCGTTCGCTGCTGGAGGCACTGGAGCGGCGCGCGCACCAGCCGATCGCCTGCATCATCGGCGAGCCGACCGAGATGCGCCCGGTGCTCGGGCACAAGGGCAAGCTCGCCATGCGCTGCTGTGTGCAGGGCGCTGCCTGCCATTCGGCCTATGCGCCGCAGGGGGTGAATGCCATCGAGTACGCCGCTCGGCTGATCGGCCGGCTCGGCCAGATCGGCGCCGAGCTGGCCCGGCCGGCCTTGCACGACCCGCGCTTCGATCCGCCCTACTCGACGGTGCAGACCGGCGTGATCGGCGGTGGTCGGGCGCTGAACATAGTCCCCGCCGAATGCCAGTTCGACTTCGAGGTGCGTGCCCTGCCGGACTTCGATGCGCAACAGGTCGCCGAGCAACTGCAGGATTACGCCACGACCGAACTGCTGCCGCAGATGCAGGAAGTGCAGGCCGATACCCGCATCAGCTTTGAGCCCTTGAGTGCCTACCCTGGCTTGGCCACCGAGCCGCACAGCTTCGCTGCGGAGTTGATTGCACTGCTCAGCGGTTCGCGCGAGTTCGGCACCGTGGCCTTCGGAACCGAAGGTGGACTGTTCGCTCAGGCGGGTATTCCAACTGTGGTCTGCGGCCCTGGCAGCATGGAGCAGGGGCACAAGCCGGACGAGTTTGTCAGCCTCGCCCAGCTGCGCGAGTGCGACGCGCTGCTGGAGCGGTTGGCGGACTGGTTGCAGCAAGCCGGCTGATTTCAGCCGGTTGGTTCGGCTTCCTTGGCCGGCGCCAACTGCTCCTTGCAGTAGTCGACGAACAGTTGCGCCGGCTTGGTCAGCGGCGCGCGTTTCAGCCAGGCGGCCACCAGCCCGGAGGTGGTTACCGGCTCTTCAATCTCCAGCATCACCACCTTCTGCCCGTCGTAGGTGCATTCCGCGTGCGGGCGGGTGACCAGCACCGAGAAGCCGAAACCTTGGCCGACCATGCCGCGGACCATCTCGATCGAGGGCGAGCTGAAGGCGATATGCGGGCTCAGGCCGAGCTCTTCGAACAGGCTGACGAAGTAGGTGCGGCTCGGTTGCACGTCGAGCAGGATCAGCGGTTCCAGCGCCAGGTCGCGCAGCGACACCTGCGCCTGGAGGCTGAAACGGTGGCCAGCCGGCAGCAGCGCGTAGGGGCGCTGTGGCGGCATCAGCGGTTCGGTTTCGATGGTCGAGTCGAGGTCGTGCTGGTAGAGGATTGCCAGGTCGAAACGCCCGGCGGTCAGACCCTGTACCAGCTCCTGCTGCTCCCCATCGCGCAGGCGGATTTCCACTCCGGGATAGAGCGCGTTGAAGCCGGCGATCAGCCGTGGCAGGTAGAGCGGCGCGACGGTCTCGAAGCAGCCGATGTCGATCTGTCCGGCGACCACATCGAGGTCGGCCAGGGCGTTCTGCTCGAACTCCTTGGCCATGCGCAGCAGTTCCTGGGCCTTGCGGTAGAAGCGCGCGCCACCCGGGGTCAGCGACACGCCCTGGGCATGGTGGCGGATGAGCAACTGCAGGCCGAAACTCTCTTCCAGTCCCTTGATCGCGGTGGAGATCGACGGCTGGGCGATATACAGCTTGCGCGAGGCCTCGGCCACGCTGCCGCACTCGACTGTGGTGACGAAATACTTCAGTTGCCGTAGGGAATAGGAAGCCACAAGCAAGACCTCTCCGACGGCGCATCGACCTCGGGCGGGGCCATGCTCGTCTCGTTGTTCTGGGGGGGCGGCGGGTGCCGGACCGCACTGCACAATAACCCAGCACGGCGCACTTTGTTGGGGCGGGGCTAACGAGCTTTTTCGTATACCCCGAACACATATTTAATAATTTTCCTAAGGCGCGCCTTCGGCCACCATCAACCGCATCCAAAACCACCATGACCGGCCATAACCGGTCGCAGGCTAGGGAGCTCAAGGGTGTTCGAACTCAATGATTGGCAACAACGTGCGCGTAGCCAGCGCTTCATCGACCGGGCCCTGATCGGCGGCCGGCAGGTCGCCGCCGAGTCTGGTGCGACCTTCGCGGCGATTAACCCGGCCACCAACCAACTGCTGGCGAATGTCGCCGCCTGCGGCGCCGTTGAGGTCGACTCCGCCGTGCGGGTCGCGCGTCAGGCTTTCGACAGCGGCCCCTGGGCGCGGATGGCGCCGGGGGAGCGCAAGCGCGTGCTGCTGCGCCTGGCCGAGTTGATCCTGGCCAACCGCGAGGAGCTGGCCCTGCTCGACTCGCTGAACATGGGCAAGCCGGTGATGGATGCTTACAACATCGACGTGCCGGGCGCCGCCGGGGTGTTTCGCTGGTATGCGGAAAGCCTCGACAAACTCTACGACCAAGTCGCCCCCAGCGCGCCAAACGTCCTGGCCACCATCACCCGCGTGCCGCTCGGGGTGGTCGCGGCGGTGGTGCCGTGGAATTTTCCGCTGGATATGGCGGCCTGGAAGCTCGCCCCGGCCTTGGCCGCCGGCAACTCGGTGGTCCTCAAGCCAGCCGAGCAGTCGCCGTTTTCCGCCCTGCGCCTGGCCGAACTGGCGCTGGAGGCGGGGCTGCCGGAGGGCGTGCTGAGCGTGCTGCCGGGCCTCGGCGAGAGTGCCGGCAAGGCGCTCGGCCTGCACCCGGATGTCGACTGCCTGGTGTTCACCGGCTCGACCCAGGTGGGCAAATACTTCATGCAGTACTCGGCGCAGTCCAACCTTAAACAGGTCTGGCTGGAGTGCGGCGGTAAGAGCCCGAGCCTGATCTTCGGCGATTGCCAGGACCTCGACCTGGCGGCGGAGAAGGCCGCCTTTGCGATTTTCTTCAATCAGGGCGAAGTCTGTTCGGCCAACTCGCGGCTGCTGGTGCAGCGCTCGATCCACGACGAGTTCGTCGAGCGCCTGATCGTCAAGGCGCGCCACTGGCAGCCGGGTGACCCCCTGAATCCACAGAGCCGCGCCGGTGCCATGGTCGACGCCCGGCAGGCCGATAGCGTGATGGGCTTCATCGACAGCGCCCGCGCCAGTGCTGCGACCTTGGTCTGCGGTGGCCGGCGCCTGAGCTTCAACGGCTCAAACAACTTTATCGAGCCGACCATCTTCACTGGCGTACGGGCCGAGATGCCCCTGGCCCGTGAAGAGGTGTTCGGCCCGGTGCTGGCGGTGACCGCCTTCGACGACGAAGACCAGGCCGTGCGCCTGGCCAACGACAGTGTCTACGGCCTGGCCGCCTCGCTGTGGAGCGACGACCTCAACCGCGCCCATCGCGTGGCCAGGCGCCTGAACGCCGGCACGGTTTCGGTCAATACGGTGGACGCTCTGGATGTGACTGTGCCCTTCGGTGGCGGCAAGCAGTCCGGCTTCGGCCGCGATCTGTCGCTGCACTCATTTGATAAATACACCCAGCTGAAGACCACCTGGTTTCAGCTGCGCTAAGCGTAGAAATTGGAGACTTGGCTATGACTGCCCCAATCAAAACCCAACGCGAAACCCGTGACTACCAGGCATTGGACGCCGCCCACCACATCCACGCGTTTCTCGACCAGAAGGCGCTGAACGCCGAAGGCCCGCGGGTGATGGTCAAAGGTGAGCGCCTGCACCTGTGGGACAACGACGGCCAGCGTTATCTGGACGGCATGTCCGGCCTCTGGTGCACCAACCTCGGTTATGGCCGTAGCGACCTGACTGCCGCGGCAACTCGCCAGCTGGAACAGCTGCCGTACTACAACATGTTCTTCCACACCACCCACCCGGCGGTGATCGAGCTGTCCGAGCTGTTGTTCAGTCTGTTGCCCGGTCACTACAGCCACGCGATCTACACCAACTCCGGTTCCGAAGCCAACGAGGCGCTGATCCGCACCGTGCGCCGCTACTGGCAGATTCTCGGCCAGCCGCAGAAGAAGGTCATGATCGGCCGCTGGAACGGTTACCACGGCTCGACTCTGGCCGCGACCGCGCTCGGCGGGATGAAGTTCATGCACGAGATGGGCGGCCTGATCCCCGACGTCGCGCACATCGACGAACCCTACTGGTACGGCCACGAGGGCGACCTGACGCCGGCCGAATTCGGCCTGCGGGCGGCCCGTCAGCTGGAAGAGAAGATCCTCGAACTGGGCGCGGAGAACGTCGCCGGCTTCATCGCCGAGCCGTTCCAGGGCGCCGGCGGCATGATCTTCCCGCCGGAAAGCTACTGGCCGGAGATCCAGCGCATCTGCCGCCAGTACGACGTGCTGCTGTGCGCCGATGAGGTGATCGGCGGTTTCGGCCGCACCGGCGAATGGTTCGCCCACGAGTATTTCGGCTTCGAGCCGGACACCCTGTCGATCGCCAAGGGCCTGACCTCCGGTTACATCCCGATGGGCGGGCTGATCCTGTCCAAGCGCATGGCCGAGGTGCTGGTCGAGCAGGGCGGCGTGTTCGCCCACGGCCTGACCTACTCCGGCCACCCGGTGGCCGCGGCAGTGGCCACCGCCAACCTCAAGGCGCTGCGCGACGAGGGCGTGGTCACTCGGGTCAAGCAGGAGACCGGTCCGTACCTGCAGAACTGCCTGCGTGAAGTGTTCGGCCAGCACCCGTTGGTCGGCGAAATCCAGGGCGCCGGGATGGTCGCCGCCCTGCAGTTCGCCGAGGACAAGGCCACGCGCAAGCGCTTCGCCAACGAGGCGGACATCACCTGGCGCTGCCGCACCCATGGCTTCGAAGAAGGCCTGATCATCCGCGCCACCCTCGGCCGGATGATCATGGCGCCGGCCCTGGTGGCCAGTCACAGCGAACTCGATGAACTGATCGAGAAGACCAAGCGCGCGGTGGACCGCACCGCGCAGGAGCTGGGGCGGCTGTAAGAGCCTGTTTACGATCGTCGCGAGCGAAGGTCAGGCAAGGAAAAAATGGCTGAGGACGCGGAGTTTACGAGTTGTAAATGAGCAGTCCGAAGCCATTTTTAACGCAGCATGACCGAGCGCAGCAGATCGTAAACAGGTTCTAAGCCAACCCCGGCATTCCATGCCCTGTACTACCTATCACGCCGGCCCGTAGCGGCCGGCGCGACGGAACCCTTTTGGCCTTCGGCCAATGCTGCCCCGCAATCCAACAACTAAGCCAATAGGCTGTGGGAGTGTTCCATGTTCAAGTCCTTGCTCAAGCGTTCCTCGCTGTCCCTTGCCTCCACCGCACTGGCCGTAGGCGTCGCCACTGGCGCCCAGGCCGGCACCCTGTCCATCGGCCATACCACCTGGGTCGGCTACGGCACCCTCTACCTGGCCCGCGACTTGGGCTACTTCAAGGAGCAGGGTCTCGACCTGCAGCTGACCACCATGGAGGAGTCCTCGATGTACATGGCCGCCCAGGCCTCCGGCAAACTCTCCGGCTCGGCGTCGACCATCGATGAAATCCTCAAATACCGTCCACAGTTCTGCTTCAAAGCGGTGGCCGCGCTGGACGACAGCTACGGCGGCGACGGCGTGCTGGTGGGCAAGGAGGTCAACAGCCTGAGTGAACTGAAGGGCAAGGCGGTCGCGGTCAACGAGGGTTCGGTCTCGCAGTTCTGGCTGGCCTATCTGCTCAAGCAAAACGGCATGTCCATGAGCGATCTGGAGGTTCAGAACATGACCGCCGACGACGCCGCCACCGCCTTTATCGCCGGGCGCATTCCGGCCGCGGTGACCTGGGAGCCGCACCTGTCGATGGTGCGCCAGAAAGGCCAGGGCAAGGTGCTGATCGACAGCACCCAGACGCCCGGGATCATCGTCGATGTGGTCGCGCTCAACTGCGACGTCATCGAGAAGCAGCCGGAAGACGTCAAGGCGCTGGTCAACGGCCTGTACAAGGCGGTGCAGTACACCAAGGAGCATCCGCAGGAGGCCTACGCCATCATGGCCAAGGGCGTCGGCGGCTATCTGGCTGACCCGGTGGAAATGGCCAGTGCCGCCAAGGGCGTGCGCTTCTATGACCAGGCCATGAGCGAAAAACTGCTCGGCACCCCCGGCACGCCCAGTGACATCGCCGAGCTGATCACACTGGCCAACCAGACTTGGAGCTCACTGCAAGGTAAACCCTTTGCCGTCAGCTACGACGAGCTGGTCGATCCGACATTCGTCAGCCCATAAGCGGAGGCAATCATGGTCAATTCAAAATCCTGGCTTAATCGCTGCCTGACGCCCAAGGTCGACTTGCCGGCCAAGCTGCTGCTCGGCGCCAGCACGGTTTGTTGGCTGCTGGTAATCGGCCTGTGGGCCGGGCTCTCCTATGGCGGCGTGGTGCCGACCATGTTCCTGCCCACCCCGGGCGCGGTGCTGGAGGCGGCCGGGCGACTGGGTAGCGATGGCACCCTGGCGCAGCACGTCTGGGCCAGCGTCGAGGTGGTGATGATCGGTTTCATCGTCTCATCCCTGGTGGCGGTGCCGCTGGGGCTGCTGATGGGCAGCTTCCGCATCGTCCAGGCGTTCCTCGAACCGCTGGTGAACTTCATCCGCTACCTGCCGGTGACCTCCTTCGTGCCGCTGTTCATCCTCTGGATCGGCATCGGTCTGGAGCAGCGGGTGACGGTGATCATCTTCGGCGTGTTCTTCCAGCAACTGGTGATGATCGCCGACGTCTCCAAGGGCGTGTCCAAGGATCTGATCAATGCCTCCTACACCCTCGGCTCCAATCGCCGCGATGTGCTCTTCCACGTGCTCGGTCCGGCGTCGCTGCCGGGCGTGCTGGATACCCTGCGGGTGACCATGGGTTGGGCCTGGACCTACCTGGTGGTGGCCGAACTGGTCGCGGCGTCCAGCGGCCTCGGTTACATCAGCTTGAAGGCCATGCGTGGCTTCCAGGTCGATGTGATTTTCCTCGCCATCGCCATCATCGGCCTGCTGGGCCTGATGACCGATCAACTGTTCCGATTCCTTCGACTCAAGGTGGCCTCATGGGCGCAGTAGCAGCGGTGCAACGTGACAATGCGGTTTCGTTAGCCGCGCAAACTGTGGCGCCGGCATGCTTGCGCGTCGAAGCGGTCAGCCTGCAGTACCAGACCCCCAGCGGCTCGACCTTCACCGCGTTGGACAAGGTCTCCTTCGAGGTGCCGGATCAGCAGTTCGCGGTGCTGGTCGGCCCCTCCGGTTGCGGCAAGTCGAGCCTGCTGTATCTCACCGCCGGCCTGGCGGAACCGACTGCGGGCAGCATCCATGTCGGCGGCCAGCAGGTCGAGGGGCCGGGCGTCGACCGCGGCATGGTGTTCCAGGGCTACACCCTGTTCCCCTGGCTGACGGTACGGCAGAACATCGAGTTCGGTCTCAAGCGCCGCGGTATGCCGGCCAGGCAGCGCGCCGAGATAGTCGACTTCTACCTCAACGAAGTCGGCCTCGCGCAGTTCGCCGACAACTACCCCAAGCAGCTCTCCGGCGGCATGATGCAGCGCGTGGCGATCGCCCGCGCGCTGGCCAACGACCCGCAGATCCTGCTGATGGACGAACCCTTCGGCGCGCTGGATAGCCAGACCCGTCTGCAGATGCAGCAACTATTGTTGCGGGTCTGGGGTAACAGCAAGAAGACCGTGCTGTTCGTCACTCACGACATCGACGAGGCGATCCTGCTCGGCGACCGCGTCTATGTGATGGGTGCCCGTCCGGGGCGGATCAAGAAGATCCTCGACGTGCCGATCGAGCGGCCGCGCACGCTGGACATGGTCATGGAGCGCTCGTTCATCGAGATGAAGCGCGAGATCTTCGGCCTGCTGCACGACGAGCTGGAAGAGGCGCACTGACAGGGCGCTCGCCGCCTTCCTGGTTCTCCCCGCGCAGGCGGGGGAGCCAGGGGGCGTTGCTCGCCGGCCTGCCGCACTCAAGCGTCAGGCATGGCCTGCAGGTGCCCGCCATACATCGGCAACGCCAGTCGCCCGGCATAGCGTTGCAGCTGCTGCCAGGGCCGGCTGACCCCGGCGCTGCCATGCTGGCGGACGCGCGCGACCTGCTCAAGATCGAGGCAATCGACGAGGATCTCCTCGCCGGCGCCGGCCTTCTGCCGCACCAGGCCTTCTGGGTCGACGATCAGGCTTTCGCCGACTCCCAGCGGGCTGGCGGCGTTCAGGTTGACCACATACAGCTGATTGCAGAAGGCATTGGCGCGGGCGCAGACGCACTCCATCTCGCGGTCACGGGTGCCGGTCAGCGTCGGCACCAGGATCACCTCGGCACCGAGCCAGGCCAGTTGCCGCGCCACTTCGGGGAAGCTGTTGTCATAGCAGATGGCCAATCCGACACGGCCGATGCCGGGCAAGTCGCAGACCACGAATTGGTCGCCCGGGGTGCTGGTTTCGTACGGCTGCCAGGGGAAAATCTTGCGGTAGCGCGCGGCAATCTCACCGGCCGGCGAGATCAGCAGGGCGGTGTTGTAGATCTGCCCATCGTCCGCGCGCTCGAACAGGCTGCCCGGTTGCAGCCACAACCCCAGCTCACGGGCCAGGCCGCACAGGCGCTGGACCTGCGGGCCATCCAGCGGTTCGGCGACGTGTTCCATCCAACCCGCCTCAGCTTGCAGCAGCGGGGCGCTGCCGCTCAATACCAGTTCCGGCAGCATCAGCAGCTGGACCTGGGGGAACAGCTGCCGCACCTGGTGGGCCTGGCTGGCGAAACGTGCCCAGCTGGCGTCGACGTCATGGCTGACCGACGCGGTTTGCAGGGCGGCGATATGCAGGTGACGCATGTTCCATTACTCCTTGGTCAAATCGTGGCCGCGCGGCTGCCAGCCGGCCTTGCGCAGGGCTTCCAGCAGGGTGTCGCGGTCCAGTCCCTGGACCCGATGGCCATTGCCCTCGACGGTATTGGCTGCCAGCAGCGCATTGATGATGGCTTCCTCCACGGCCTCCGCGGCAGCGAGGAACAGATCACCGATATGGTCGTTGTTGACCATGCGCAGGCCGTCGCAGGTGAAGGCGCCCTTGCGCTCGTAGGCGGTTGCCTCCAGCTGCTGGTTGCCGGTGGAGAAGGCGACGAAGATGTCACCGCTGCAGTCCTCGGTACCGCCACCGGTGCGGGCGATGCCGATGCTGGCGCGCTGGGCCAGGCGCGTGCACTGGTGCGGCAGCAGCGGTGCATCGGTGGCCAGGCAGACCACTATCGAGCCCATGCCCGGATGCGGCAGATCGGCGCGCAGGAACGGCGAGGTGGCCTTTTCCATATAGCGCCCCACCGGGTAACCATCCACGCGCAGCTCGTGGCGCGTGCCGTGGTTAGCCTGGACGATGGCGCCCACGGTCCAGCCGCCCTGGGCCGCGCTCAGACGCCGCGAGGCGGTGCCGATGCCGCCCTTGTACTCGTGGCAGATCATGCCGCTACCGCCGCCGACCGCGCCTTCGGCCACCGGGCCACCGACGGCGCGGCCCAGGGCTTCGGCCACATGCTCGGCGCGCACATGGAAGCCGTTGATGTCATTCAGCAGACCGTCGAAGGTCTCCAGCACCACCGGCATATTCCAGTACAGGCGCCCGTCAGCGGGCTGATCCTGGCGGTCCAGGGCGATCAGGGCGTCGCGCACCACACCAATGCTGTGGGTGTTGGTAAAGGCGATCGGGCTGGTCAGCAGGCCGGCCTCGCGAATCCACTCCAGGCCGGTGGCGTCGCCGTTGCCGTTGAGGATATGCACGCCGGCGAAGCAGGGCTGCTGGGTGGTGGAACCCGCACGCGGCTCGATCAGGGTGACGCCGGTGTTGATGTCGCGGCCGTTGGCGCTACGCCCCCGGATATTGCTGTGACCGACGCGCACGCCGGGTACATCGGTGATGGCATTGAGCGGGCCGGGTTGCAGTTGGCCGAATTGGATGTGCAGATCGCGGGCACGTGGTTTCATGGTTTTTCTCATGGCAGGTGGATACAGAAAGGATTGGGGTTAGGCTCACTGACCGCTCTTCACCTTGCTCCAGACGCGGGTGCGGATGCGCTCGGTCTTCTTCGGCAGCGGCTCCAGGGTGAACAACCTGGCCATGGTCTCTGCCGGCGGGTAGACGGCCGGGTTGTTGCGCGTCGTGGCACTGACCAGCGGCGTGGCGCTGCGGTTGCCGTTGGGGTAGCGCAGGTGGTCGGTGATCGGCGCGATGACTTCCGGGCGCATCAGGTAGTCGATAAAAGCCAGGCCCTGGGTCGGGTGGGGCGCCTGCTTGAGCAGCACCAGGGTGTCGAACCACACCGGAGCGCCTTCCTTCGGCAGGCTGTACTCGATGCGCACGCCGTTGCCGGCCTGCTCGGCGTTGGCCTTGGCGTCCAGCATGCCGCCGGCCCAGCCCACCGCCACGCAGATGTCGCCGTTGGACAGGTCGGTGATGAACTTGGACGAGTTGAAGTAGGCGATGTGCGGCCGCAGCTTGAGCAGCAGCGCCTCGGCCTTCTGGTAGTCGTCCGGGTTTTTGCTGTTGGGCGGCAGCCCCAGGTAATGCAAGGCGATGGGCAGTATCTCGGACGGCGAGTCGAGCAGGGCCACGCCGCACTGGCTGAGTTTGGCCAGGTTCTCCTCCTTGAACAGCAGGTCCCAGGAATCCACCGGCGCCTGCTCGCCGAGCACGGCGCGGACCTTGTCGACGTTGTAGCCGATGCCGTTGGTGCCCCACATGTACGGCACGGCATAGCGGTTGCCCGGGTCGTTGCTGGCCAGCTTGGCCAGCAGCGCGGGGTCCATGTGCTTGAGGTTCGGCAGCTTGGCGGGGTCCAGGGGCTCGAGGACGCCGGCCTTGATCAGCGTCGGCAGGCTGAAGTTGCTGGCCACCACCACGTCGTAACCGCTGCCGCCGGTGAGCAGCTTGCTCTCCAGGACTTCGGCGCTGTCGAAGGTGTCGTAGATGGGCATGATGCCCGTGTCACGCTTGAAGTCTTTCAGGGTTGTGGGGCCGATATAGTCGTACCAGTTGTACACATGCACGCTGGGGGCGTCGGCGGCTGCCATTGCCAGCCCGCAGGAGAGGCATGCGCCGAGGCCGAGGTTGAGGCGCGAAGTGCGGGAAAGCATCATGGGGTCACTCCTGTCACGGGGTTGGATGTTGTTCTTGTAGCGAACAGACTAGAGCGGTGTCGGCGCGTCACCAATTCCCATCAAGGGTTACTCGAAAGGGGTAGGCTGTGGATGCCTTACTGAAAGAACTGCCAATACATCAGGGACTCGCAGAGTTGTTCGAGCAGCTCGGCACGCCGCGCTTCTGGCGTAGCCTGGTGGCGACCCTGCGGTTATTGGTGCCGGTGGACAACGCGCTGCTGGCGCTGATGCCGCGCGAACGAGCACCGCAGGTGCTGGAGGTCCTCGAATTCACTCGCCTGGGCGAGGCCGAGCAGTTTGCCGATTACTGCTCCGGCATGTACCTGCTCGACCCCTTCTACCTGGCCGCCACTAGTGGCATCAGCGACGGCCTGTATCGGCTGGAGGCGCTGGCGCCCGACCAGTTCCGCCAGAGCGAGTATTACCTGAGCTATTTTCGGCAGGTGGTGGGCCGCGATGAGTTGCAATTCATGCTCAACCTCGGCGAGGGTGTGGTGCTGGGATTGTCGCTGGGTAGCCATACGGCCTTTCGCAACGAGCAGGTCGGCGCCTTGCTGTGCGTGCGCGACTGGGTGCTGGCGGCCATGCGCAAGCACCTCGCGCTGGCTCGCATCGAGGCGCCGATGGCTGCGGCGGCGCCGACCGACTTCGCCGCGGCCTTTGGCCAGTTCGCCGCGCGCCTCTCCGAACGCGAGAGCGAAACGGCGCGGCTGATCCTTCAGGGGTTTTCCAGCAAGGCCATCGCCCAACGGCTGGGCATTTCGCCGGAGACCGTGAAGGTGCACCGGCGCAACCTGTATCACAAGCTTGGGGTCGGCAGTCACGCCGAGCTGTTCGCGTTGTTTTTGCAGCAGGGCAGCGCGTCGGCCAGGGCGGTCAACCTCAATCCAGCTTGAGCACCTTGGCCAGGATGATCTTCGGGCCTTTCATCTTCTTGACGATGATCCGCAGGCCGTCGACCTCGAGCACCTCTTCCTCTTCCGGCACGCGTTTGAGCGTTTCGTAGATCAGCCCGGCGAGGGTTTCCGCGTCGATATGGTCGAGGTCGACGCCGAGCAGGCGCTCGACCTTGAACAGCGGCGTGTCACCACGCACCAGCAGCTTGCCCGGCTGGTAGGCGAGGACGCCGCGTTCGGCCTTACGGTGTTCGTCCTGAATGTCGCCGACCAGTGCTTCCAGCACGTCTTCCATGGTCAGGTAACCGATGACCTTGCCGTCGGCTTCCTCGACCAGGGCGAAGTGCGCGCCACCCTTGCGGAACTGCTCCAGCAGGCTGGACAGCGGCATGTGCCGGCTCACTCGCTCCAGCGGGTGCATCAGCTCGCCGAGTTTGAGTGCCGAGGGCAGCATTTCCAGCAGCGACAGGTGCAGCAGCAGATCCTTGATATGCAGGACGCCGACAAAGTCGCCGGCGGCCTCGTCGTACACCGGGTAGCGGCTGTATTTGTGCCGGCGGAACAGGCTGAAGACCTGATCCAGTGTCGCGTTCAGCTCCAGGTAGACCAGGTCTTCACGGGAGTTGGCCCAGTCGACCACCTCCAGTTCGCCCAACTCCACCGCCGAGGCCAGCACGCGCATGTCTTGATCGCTGGGGTCGCTGGCGCGGCTGGAATGCAGGATCAGCTTGAGCTCGTCGCGGCTGTAGTGGTGCTCATGGTGCGGCCCCGGTTCGCCCTGACCGGCGATGCGCAGCACGGTGTTGGCGCTGGCGTTGAGGATCCAGATCGCCGGGTACATGGCCCAGTAGAACAGGTACAGCGGCGCGGCCGTCCACAGCGAAAGCACCTCGGGCTGGCGGATTGCCCAGGACTTGGGGGCCAGCTCGCCGACCACTATGTGCAGGTAGGAAATGATGAAGAAGGCAGTGAAGAAGGCGAAGCCATGCACCACCTTCGGCGAGCCTACGCCGAGGCTTTCGAACAGCGGCTGGAGTAGGTGGGCGAAGGCCGGCTCACCGACCCAGCCCAGGCCCAGCGAGGCCAGGGTGATACCCAACTGGCAGGCCGACAGGTAGGCATCCAGCTGATTGTGTACGGTGCGCAGGATTTGCCCGCGCCAACCGCTCTTTCTGGCGATGGCCTCGACCCGGGTGGCGCGCAGCTTGACGATGGCGAACTCGGCGGCGACGAAGAAGCCGTTGAGCAGCACCAGCAGCAGGGCGAAGAGGATGAGACCAAAGTCGGCGAAATAGGTGGCGGCGTTGAAACTAGGGGAAGGGTCCATAAGGGTGTTTCAAGGATTCCGGGTAATCAGGTGATGGCGTCGCGAAGTCGGGCGCCAGTCGAGCAGCCTAGCGGCTAGCGCACGACTTGCCCAGTCCCCTGCTGTTCAACGGCCTCAGCGCTTGACCGCTTGGATGGGCGGGAAGTGGCAGGTGAAGGTGCTGCCCTTGCCCAGCACGCTGCTGATATCCAGGCGGGCGCGGTGACGCAGCAGCACGTGTTTGGCGATGGCCAGCCCGAGCCCGGTGCCGCCGGTATTCGAGGCGCGGCTGGAGTCGACCCGGTAGAAACGCTCGGTCAGCCGTGGCAGGTGTTTGGCTTCGATGCCCGGGCCGTTGTCCTGCACGCTGAGGTGCGCGCCCAGCTCGTCGCCCCACCAGCGGATGCGGATTTCGCCCTCATCCGGGGTGTATTTCACCGCGTTGAAGATCAGGTTGGAGAAGGCGCTGCGCAGCTCCACCTCGCTGCCTTTGAGCCTGAGGCCGGCGTCGGCCTCCAGGCTGATGCGGTGATGGCGCTCGTTCGACAGGGCTTGCGCGTCGCCCTTGATCGACAGCAGCAGCAAGTCGACTGCCACCGGTTGGTTGTCCGAGGGGTAATCGGTGGCTTCCAGTTTGGCCAGCAGCAGCAGGTCATTCAGCAGGTTCTGCATCCGCCCGCCTTGCTGCTGCATCTGCTGCAGGGCGCGCAGCCAGCGTGGATTGATGTCGTCGACATTATCCAGCAGGGTTTCCAGATAGCCGGAGATCACCGTCAGCGGGGTGCGCAGCTCATGGGAGACGTTGGCGACGAAGTCTTTGCGCATCTGCTCCAGCTGGTGCAGGCGGGTGATATCGCGGACCAGCATCAGATGCTCGTGGTTGCCGTACTGGGTGATGTGGAATTCCAGGCGCAGGCGGTCGTTGATCGGCGAGGGCAGCTCTAGCGGTTCGCTGTGGTTGTTCTGCTCGAAGTAGTCCTTGAACGCCGGATGGCGCACCAGGTTGGTCACCGGCTGGCCGCTGTCCTGCGGGGTCTTCAGGCCGAGCAGGGTCTCCGCGGCGCGGTTCCACCACTCCAGGTTGCCGTCGCTATCGAGCATGATCACCGCGTCGGTCAGCGCCGCGGTGGATTCCTGCACCCGATCGATCACCGCTTGCAGGCGCCCGCGCACCCGTTGGTCGCGACGTTGCAGGTGGTAGATGCTGTCGAAGACTTCGCCCCACAGGCCGTAGCCATCCGGCGGCGGCTCATCCGCCTGGTGCTGCTTCAGCCAGCTGTGCAGGCGCAGCAGCTGGGCCAGGGTCCAGCCGAGATAGGCGGCGAGGCCGACCACCAGGCTCCAGGCATATTCGCCGCTGAGCAGGCCGACCAGCAGGCAGCCGGCCAGGAGCAGTAACAGGCGGCGGATAACGGCGCCACGCCAGTCTTGATTCACGTTGCAGCCGTCCTGGCGCTAACTTTTGGTGGAGAAACGATAGCCGGTGCCGCGTACGGTTTGTACCAAATTCTCATACACCTCACCGAGCGCCTTGCGCAGGCGGCGGATATGCACGTCGACGGTGCGCTCCTCGACATACACGTTGCCGCCCCAGACCTGGTCGAGCAATTGGCCGCGGGTATACGCCCTTTCTTGATGGGTCATAAAGAACTGCAGCAGGCGATATTCGGTGGGCCCCATCTCGGCCGGTTTGCCGTCGATGGTCACCCGGTGGCTGATCGGGTCGAGCAGCAGGCCGCCGACTTCGATCGGCGCCTCGCCATCGCTGGGCCCGGCACGGCGCAGCACCGCCTTGAGGCGGGCGACCAGTTCGCGCGGCGAGAACGGCTTGGTGATGTAGTCGTCGGCACCGACTTCCAGGCCCTGGATCTTGTTGTCCTCTTCGCCCTTGGCGGTGAGCATGATGATCGGGATGCCACCGGTCAGCTCGTCGCGCTTGAGCCGCCGCGCCAGTTCGATGCCGGAGGTGCCGGGCAGCATCCAGTCGAGCAGGATCAGATCGGGTTTGCGGTCGACGATGATGGCATGGGCCTGCTGGGTGTTTTCCGCCTCCAGGCATTCATAGCCGGCCATTTCCAGAGCGACCGCGATCATTTCGCGGATCGGCGCTTCGTCGTCAACGATCAGGATGTTCTTGCCAACCATGGGTCAGGCCTCGGGTCGTTCAGCTGTCTTGCGCCGCATTAGATAACGGAATTATTGCAGCGGTGTGACAGGTCGATGTTAGCGGCTTTGCCTGCGCCTGGCTCGGCTATGCTCAAGGAGGTGTCCGGCCGCGGCCGCAACTGACTGCATGGCCGCCTCAGCCCACTTAGAGGAGATACCTGATGAGAACTTTCCCCACCTCGATGGCGCTGCTCGCGGGCGCCGCATTGGCGTTGTCGGGACTCGCCTACGCGGCAGAGCCGGCGATGGAGAAGGACGGCATGTTGGTCGACAGCCAAGGCATGACGCTTTACACCTATGACAAAGACACCGCGAACAAGTCCAACTGCTACGACCAATGCGCGACGAACTGGCCACCGCTGATGGCGGCCGCTGGGGCGAAGGACGATGACGATTGGAGCGTGGTCAAGCGCGACGATGGCACGCTGCAATGGGCCTATTACGGCAAACCGCTGTACACCTTTGTTCAGGACAAGAAGCCCGGTGAGATGGTCGGTGACGGCAAGGGGGGTGTCTGGCACGTGGCGAAGCCGGAATGACATCGATCACGCAGCCGGCCGCGCCCAAGCACGGCAGGTTGCGTGATACCTAGCGCCAGGCGTAGTCGGCGACTATGCCGAGGAAGATCGCCAGCCCGGCCCAGTGGTTGTGGAGAAAAGCCGCCAGGCAGACCTGCGGTTCACGCGTGCGGGTGCGGTAAAATTGCCAGGCGAAGCACAGCGCCGCCACGCCTAGCCCGAGGTGGAAATACCCGCCCAGCTCGAAACGCGCCCCGGCCAGCAGCAGGCAGAGCAGGGCCAGCCCCTGCAATGTGGCGATGATCGGGCGGTCGGCGTCACCGAACAGGATGGCGGTGGACTTCACCCCGATCCTCAGGTCGTCGTCGCGGTCGGCCATCGCGTAGTAGGTGTCGTAGGCCACCGTCCACAGCAGGTTGGCGAGATACAGCAGCCAGGCGGCGGCCGGCAGCGTGCCGGTCTCGGCGGTAAAGGCCATGGGCATCCCCCAGGAAAATGCCGCGCCGAGCACCACCTGCGGGTAGAAGGTGTAGCGTTTCATAAAGGGGTAACAGGCGGCCAGCGCCAGCCCGCCGAAGGACAGCCAGACCGTCGTGGCATTGGTGCAGAGCACCAGCGCGAAGCTCAGCACCAGCAGCACGGCGAATAGCACCAGCGCTTCGCGGGGCGCGATCTTGCCGCTGGCCAGCGGGCGTTCGCGGGTCCGTTTGACGTGACCGTCGAAGTTGCGGTCGGCGTAGTCGTTGATCACACAACCGGCGGCGCGCATCAGGATCACACCCAGCACGAAGATCAGCAGATTGCTCAGTGACGGCACGCCTTTGGCCGCCACCCAGAGCGCCCAGAGGGTTGGCCACAGCAGCAGGTAGATGCCGATGGGTTTTTCCAGGCGCATCAGTTGGACGAAATCCCAGGCGCGGGGATGCAGGCGATTGAGCGATTGCAGCAGGCGGGTGTACATCGAGCGCGTCTCCGGGCGAGTTGCGCGGATTATACGGTGTGGATTTGTGCCTGTTGCCACAAGCTCGGCAGAAAGACTTCCGCCACCAGCACCGCCAAGCCGCCCCGGCTGAAGCTGGAGCGGCGAGCCCACAGGCGCTCGGTGCGGACTGCCGCGGGCAGCCAGGCGGCGGGGTAACGGCTGACCTCGATGGCGCCACGGGCGAAGGCGCGGTCGCTGAACAGCAATTCGCCGAGAGAGCGGCTACCCAGCTCCCGCAACGCCAGCCCGGAGCCTTCCAGGCTGCTGCGCGCCGCCACGCTGCGGGCGAAGACCCAGGGTTGCTCGTGACCGCGCAAATACACTTCGCGCACCCAGCCCTGGCTGCCAGCCGGCACCTGCAGTGCGGCACATTCGTCGTTGCGTAGGGTCTGCCAGCCTTCCGCCAGCGGGCTGACGCTGAACGCGTCGGCGGAGAGGGCCATCAGCCGCCGGGTCAGCGAGCCTTGATCGAACAACCAAGCACGCAACCCAGCCGCGGGCGCGGGATGCAGCTGCGTGGCGGTCAGCCAGCGGGGCGGGTG